>NZ_JBIWNJ010000003.1:220111-605456 GCF_044767165.1 Peribacillus sp. NPDC101481
TGCCCGAAAACGGGAGAAAGAGGAAGCTGCGGAGAAGCCGGAAGATGAAACGGATATAGCGAAGCAAAAGGCGGCGGCAGCGGCCAAGGCGAAAGCAGCGGCATTGGCCCGAAAACGGGAGAAAGAGGAAGCTGCGGAGAAGCCGGAAGATGAAACGGATATAGCGAAGCAAAAGGCGGCGGCAGCGGCCAAGGCGAAAGCGGCGGCATTGGCCCGAAAACGGTCGAAAGAGGATGCGACCGAAAAACCGGAAGGCGATATGGATGCAGCGAAGCAAAAGGCAGCGGCAGCGGCCAAGGCGAAGGCAGCAGCCGCTGCCAAAGCGAAAGCTGCTGCTGCTGCGAAGAACAGGACTGCTGTAAAGGAAAGCGATGAAGTTATCATCCCTAGCGAGCTTTCCCCAAATCAGTTGAAACTCGATCAAATTATTTCTGCTATTGAAAGCCATTTAGGACAAGGGGCATTATTAGAGCACTATATTAATAGATTATCAAAAGATGTACCCACTTTAGTGGCTAATCCGGATACATATTTCTCAATAGCAAAGTTTCTGCGATACGATGAACAGCTTGACTTTTCGTATTTATCGGAACTTCATGGTACGGATTTTGAATCCCATATGGAAATCTATGTACATTTACATTCATTCAAAATGAACCAATCAGTTGCCTTGAAGGTGAAGCTTGATAGGGAATCTCCCGTTATTCCATCATTGGTCTCATTATGGCCAGGAGCAAATTGGCCAGAATGTGAGGCATATGATTTATTAGGTATTAACTTTTATGAACACCCTGATCTAAAACGGATTTTACTTGGTGATGATTGGAAAGGGTATCCCCTTAGAAAAGATTATCAGCCTTATGATGTGGAGGTGTAAGCCCAATGTTAAGGACGGAAGAAATGCTTCTCAATGTCGGGCCGCAGCATCCGAGTACACATGGTGTTTTTCGGCTTGTCATCAAGATTGACGGTGAAATTATAAAAGAGGCTACACCTGTTATTGGGTATCTGCATCGCGGTACGGAAAAATTAGCGGAAAATCTGCAATATACACAAATAATCCCATATACCGATCGGCTCGATTATCTAGCGGCAATGACAAATAATTATGTGCTTTGCCATGCTGTTGAGACAATGATGGGGGTCGAGATTCCCGAAAGGGCAGAATATTTGCGGGTGATCGCAATGGAATTGGGCAGAGTTGCAAGCCACCTTGTCTGGTGGGGTACATACTTGCTGGATATAGGTGCGACGAGCCCTTTCCTATACGCCTTTCGAGAACGTGAAATGATCGTTAATTTATTGACTGAATTGTCAGGGGCACGCCTTACATTCAATTATATGCGTGTTGGAGGCGTGAAATGGGATGCTCCTGAAGACTGGATTGCGAAGGTTGCCGAGTTTGTCCCTTATATGAGGGAGCAGCTTGCCGGTTACCATGAGCTTGTGACAGGGAATGAAATCTTTGTTAATCGGGTTAAGGGGGTGGGCATCTATACGAAGGAAGAAGCCCTGCAGTATTCGCTTAGCGGTGCCAACTTAAGATGTACAGGTGTGAAATGGGATTTACGAAAAAATGAGCCATATTCCATTTACGACAGGTTCACATTTGATGTTCCTACAAGGGAAGAGGGTGATGCCTTTTCTCGCTATCACTGTAGAATGGAAGAAATCGAGGAATCACTGAAAATCATCGAGCAGGCGGTTGAGCAATTTCCAGAAGGGCCTATCCTCGCTAAGGTCCCTAAAATAATAAAGGTTCCTAAGGGTGAAGCATTTGTCAGAATTGAATCGCCAAGAGGGGAAATAGGCTGTTATATCGCGAGTGAAGGGAAAAAGGAGCCATACCGTTTGAAATTTCGCAGACCTTCATTTTATAATCTGCAAATTCTTCCGAAATTATTGGAAGGGGAAAATATGGCGAACTTGATAACGATATTAGGTGCAATCGATATCGTTTTAGGGGAGGTGGATGGATAAATGATCAAGGACCTTCTCCACTCCGCTCCAAGCCTGCTGAATTTTGGCATTTTTTTTGGTTTGGCAGTCCTGCTCCTGTTCGTCGTATTAGGGTTTGTAACCTATGGAATCCTTTCAGAGCGAAAAATCATGGGATTCATGCAGATGCGTGTCGGCCCAAACCAAATTGGGGGGAAATGGGGTCTCTTGCAGACCGTTGCCGATGTTTTGAAACTTCTGATCAAGGAAGATACGATACCCAAAAAAGCTGATAAGCCGTTATATATTTTAGCTCCGGTAATTGCTTTTGCTCCTGCTTTCATGGTCCTTGCCACCTTGCCGTTCACCGATGCCTTCCAATTTGCGGATATAGGTGTCGGACTGCTTTATTATATGGCGATTTCCGGCATATCGACCATCGGCATCGTCACTGCGGGTTGGGCATCCAATAATAAATATTCTTTGATTGGCGGGATGAGGGCAGCCGCGCAAATGATATCTTATGAAATCCCATTGGTGATGTCACTAGTGGGAATCGTCCTCCTAACAGGCAGTTTAAACTTGAATGATATAGTTGCAGCCCAGGAAAGGGTTTGGTTCATTTTTCTTCAGCCGATTGCGTTCATCGTGTTTTTCATTGCATCGGTTGCCGAGTTGAACAGGGTTCCTTTTGACCTTCCGGAAGCGGAATCCGAACTTATTGCAGGCTATCATGTTGAATACTCTGGATTTCGCTGGGCCTTCTTTATGTTATCTGAATATGTGTATATGTTTGCAATGGCAACGCTAACCACTGTATTATTTTTAGGGGGATGGAATTCTATTCCGTTTTTGGATTTTATTCCGGCAGCCATCTGGTTCGGTCTGAAGTTCAGTGCCGTATTCTATGTATTGGTCTGGATTCGTGTAACCTTTCCTCGTATAAGGGCCGATCAATTGATGGAATTCGGATGGAAGGTGCTGCTTCCGGTTGCATTGGCTAATATATTTTTGACGGCACTTATAAAAGAATTGATTAACCTTTTTTAGAAACTTAAGCTGGTCGGAAAGCGAGGGATTTATATGCTTGGTTTAGCAAAAGGTTTAACCTATACATTAAAGAACTTGACGAGGAAAAAAGTGACCTATGACTACCCGAATGAGCCGCTTCCACTTCCTGACCGATTCCGCGGAATCCAGAAATTCTATCCTGAAAAATGTATTGTATGCAATCAGTGCGTGACGATTTGCCCAACGGATTGTATTCAATTAACAGGTAAGAAGCATCCGGACCCGTCGAAAAAAGGGAAAATCATCGATACGTATGACATTAATTTCGAGATTTGCATTTTATGTGATTTATGTACGGAGGTCTGCCCTACAGAAGCAATCGTGATGACGAATCAATTCGAGCTGGCCGAATATAGCCGTGATCATCTATTTAAAAATCTGGAGTGGCTGGATGAAAATGATGAAAATGTCCGGAAGGTGAATAAAGTATGAGTTTGTCGGGTGAATTAATTGCCTTCATTGGTTTGGCACTCGTCTCGATAGTAGGCGGGGTGCTGTTGATTACCTTAACAAAAGTGGTGCACATGGTAATTGCACTTGTTTTTACTTTCTTGGGCATTGCAGGCATTTATATGTTGCTTTCGGCCGAGTTTGTCGCCATTGTTCAAATCCTGATTTATTCAGGGGCTATTACGATCGTGATGCTATTCGGGATTATGCTGACAAAACACCAAGAAAATGATGCACCCGCTAAAGGGGGCTGGGGGAATTTCTCCTTGCTGGCGGCGATTGCTGGATTTGCCGTGGCGGTGTATCTGGGGATTTATAACCTTGATATACCTGTACAGCCAACGGCCTTGCATGAGGAAAATACAAAGCAAATAGGAATCGAACTTTTTTCAAAATATGTAATTCCATTTGAAGTGATGTCGGTACTCCTGCTTGTTGCTTTAGTCGGTGCCATCGTATTGGCTAAAAAAGATGATGAGGAGGGAGATCGATCATGACGGGAGTTCCCTTGTCGGCTTACCTTGTATTGGCACTCGTTTTATTTTGTATAGGGTTGTATGGTGCCTTGACGAAAAGAAATGCGGTCATTGTTTTGATTTCAATCGAGCTGATGCTGAACGCTGCAAATATCAATTTAGTTGCCTTCAGTAAATTGGGGGTAACACCATCCATTACGGGTCAAGTTTTTTCCTTATTCACGATTACGATCGCCGCGGCCGAGGCGGCTGTAGGGCTGGCTATACTAATGTCCCTTTATCGCAATCGGAAGACGGTCAATGTCGATGAAATGGAAATTATGAAGAATTGAAGGTTTATATAAATGAAGAAGGGGATTTGATACGATGATGGAGTACGCATGGCTCATACCGGTCTTTCCACTCGTCACGTTTCTGGTTCTGCTTCTATCAGGCGGGCGGTTGCGGGAACGAGGGGCATTTATAGGAATAATATGTACATTGGCTTCGTTTGTTTTATCGTTGCTCGTCCTGATGGAACGATTTAAAGAACCTACTTATAATATATCGATAGATTGGCTTTCCTTCGGGGGGACGCAACTTTCAGCTGGATTCGAAATCAATCAGCTTAATGCCTTGATGCTTGTGGTCGTTTCCCTTGTCAGCCTGCTTGTCCAGATATATTCGAAGGGGTATATGAAGGGTGAAGTGCGATTCTCCATTTTTTATGCTTATCTGGGCTTCTTCACCTTTGCCATGCTTGGACTTGTCATGGCACCCAATTTATTACAACTTTATATCTTCTGGGAATTGGTCGGGGTGGGTTCTTTCCTGCTCATTGGGTTTTACTTTTATAAACATGAAGCTAAGGCTGCAGCGAAGAAGGCATTCATCATGACCAGGATTGGGGATGTAGGGCTCTTAATCGGCATCATTCTGCTATTCTGGGAAACAGGCAGCTTTGAATATGGAGAGATCTTTCAAGCCGTTCAATCGGGCATGATATCAAGCGAAAAACTGACTTTAATCGCTATTTTGATTTTTATCGGAGCGGTTGGGAAGTCTGGACAATTTCCTCTTCACACGTGGCTTCCGGATGCAATGGAAGGACCGACTCCGGTTTCCGCATTGATACACGCAGCAACCATGGTTGCTGCAGGGGTTTACCTGGTGGCGGCCATGTTTCCGCTATTCATGGCAAGTTTTGCTGCGATGCAGGTCGTAGCGATAACAGGTGGAATTACAGCCATATTCGCCGCAAGCATTGCCATCGTGCAAAAGGATGTTAAGCGTGTATTGGCATATTCGACAATCTCTCAGCTTGGCTTTATGATGCTTGCTTTGGGTACTTCGGGATATGTGGCCGGGGTGTTCCATTTAATGACCCATGCCTTTTTTAAAGCATTGCTGTTTTTGGCAGCAGGCAGTGTTATTCACGCTATACATACACAGGATATGGAAAAGATGGGCGGCCTATGGGGTAAGTTGAATTGGACTGGGCCGCTGTTCTTGACTGGCACGTTGGCGATATCGGGGTTTCCGTTACTCTCAGGTTTTTTCAGTAAAGATGAAATTCTAATGGCAGCCTGGGAGAATGGTAGTTATATATTGTTTGGTCTAGCGGTGGTTACCTCCTTTTTAACTGCTTTTTATATGTTCCGGCTGTTTTTCATGATGTTTGCAGGCGATTCGCGCAGTCAAGTAAAACAGGTCAAGGAATCACCTTCCATCATGCTAATTCCCATGCTCGCATTGGCTTTGCTTGCTGTAATCGGCGGGTATATCCAAACACCATGGTTTGGAACTTTCCTTGGGGAGTGGCTTGTGGAGGGAAATGAAGCTGCTCTAGGCGCCAGCCATAGTGAGGGACCCGTTTGGATAATGTTGCTGGCCGTGCTTGTATCGCTGGCCGGGATATACCTTGCTTATATGATATACGCTAAAAAGAAGTTACCACGGGACTGGCTTGTCAAAGAAAACTCCGGGGTATATCGGGTTTTGGAAAATAAGTATTATATTGATGAGATTTACTATTACACTGCAGGCTATGCAGTCAAGGGCTTTAGTATATTCCTATCTTATATGGAAAGGTTCATTGTCGGCGGCCTGGTTTCCACTGTAACAAGTTCGATAGAAGGATTAGGAAAAATAGGGTCTAAACTGCAAACAGGACAGGTACAGCAATATGGCATGATAGCCTTTCTGGGACTTGCGGTACTGTTGGTGATTTTTGCAGTAACTGGGGGGTATCTAAGATGAATGTCTATTTGCTCTCGCTTTTAGTGTTTTCACCGCTGCTGGGCATAGTGATGGTTGCCCTCATGCCGAAAAAAGAGGGAAGGACGATTAAACAATTTGGCTTTTTCGGAACACTGCCTCCTCTTTTCCTATCGTTCTTTCTATGCAGCCAATATTATTCGGGTGTGGCCCTATCCTTATTTGACATTAAGTTGAATTGGATCAGGTTTGGGAATTTGGAGATGTATGATCCCAAGCTCTTCACGGTTGACTTTGAGTTGGGGCTGGATGGATTAAGTCTCATCTTCATATTACTGACAACAATCATTTCAACACTGGCCGCAATCGCATCCATTTATATAAAAAAGGAATGGAAAGGGTATTATTTGTTATTTTTGATCCTGGAGATTGGGATGCTCGGTGTCTTCACCGCAGAAAATTTAATCCTTTTTTTCATCTTTTTTGAAATGACTTTGATTCCTGCTTTCTTTTTAATTGGCAGATGGGGCTTCCTGGAGAGGGAGAAAGCTTCTTATAGTTTTCTGATTTATAATGGCATTGGTTCGGCTGTTTTATTAGTGGCTATTTTGATTTTGTTTGCCAGGACGGGTACGACCAACATTGCAGCATTGACACAGATGATGACAATGGGCGGTGTTTCACTTTTTGCACCAATATCCGGTTCGATGAAATATGGTTTATGTCTCGCCTTTCTCGTAGCATTTGCGATAAAGCTGCCCGTCTTTCCCTTTCACAGCTGGATGGTGCGGGTCCATGCAGAAGCACCTCCATCCATAGTCATGATACATGCGGGTGTCCTATTGAAAATAGGGGCGTACGGAATCATCCGGTTTGGAATGGGGATATTTCCTGAACAATATAAAAGCTTGGCCTTTACCATTGTCCTATTTGGGGTCCTCAGTTTTTTATATGGTGCATTTCTAGCTTTGGTACAAACGGATTTCAAGCTCGTTTTAGCATACTCATCAATCTCACATATGGGTATCGTCATGATGGGGCTGGGAGCCTTGAATGAAGCGGGCATTCAGGGAGCTATTTTTCAAGTCATCTCACACGGGCTAATTGCTGCTTTGTTGTTTTTCTTGGTGGGAGTGTTGTATGAGCGTACGGGAACCACGATGCTTCCTAAGCTTGGGGGGCTGGCCAAGTCGATGCCGATTTTTTCAGGGTTTATGTTAGCTTGCGGGATGGCTTCACTCGGTTTGCCTGGCATGTCGGGCTTCATCAGTGAATTCATGGTATTTCTTGGCTTATTCAAGAGTCAGCCGTTGCTTGCGGCAATTGGGGTGATCGGGCTGGTTTTAACCGCTGTTTATGTATTGAGGGCGGTCATGCAGATGACTTTCGGGAAAAATGATAGCTTGATAGAAAAAGAGAAATGGGACCTAAGGAGCTGGGAGTTTTTCCCCGCGTTGGTTCTTCTCGCTTTGATAATATCTGTTGGGGTATACCCAAATTTGTTAGGCGGGCCTCTTCAAGGAACGATTGAAGCCATGATGCTTGCTCTAGGGGGGCGATGAAGGATGGATTGGAACACGATGCTTTCTTATGATTGGGGAGCGATGATGCCAGAATTCATCATCCTTGGAACAACCATGATTCTTTCGATATTGGATTTATTCTGGCCAAAGCACTTTAATCGGAGAAAACTGGCATGGCTCGCGCTAACCGGAATCATTTTGGCATGTTTGTCACTGATTAGCCTGCTATCCTTTGAGACAGTCAGTATCTTATCCGATACGTTTCGTTTGGATTCATTTGCAAAAGCTTTTAAGCTGCTGCTGTTATTAGGAGCGGCCTTAATCATCCTTCTGGCTGAAGGATATGAACCGCAAGAGGGGCTGCGGGAGCACCGGGGGGAATTTTATTATCTGTTCCTGACCGCTTTGCTTGGAGCGATGGTCATGTCCTCAAGCGGTGATTTGATAACGCTGTTCGTTGGACTGGAACTGCTTTCACTTTCATCTTATATATTGGTCGGAATACGCAAGCATGATCGGAAGTCCAACGAAGCGTCCATGAAGTATGTAATAAACGGAGGTATTTCCACAGCGATCACTTTATTTGGGATGAGCTATTTATATGGAGTGACCGGTTCCGTCAATCTAGGCGAAATGAGCCGGACGATGGCTGCGATGACGGACGGACAGCTGCAATACATCATGGGCCTCGCTTTCTTCATGGTGTTTGTAGGTATAGCCTTCAAGATAGCTGCCGCTCCATTTCATATGTGGGCGCCGGATGTGTATGAGGGAGCACCGACACCGGTCGCAGCCTTCTTGAGTGTAATTTCGAAAATGGCGGGTTTCGTCATCATCCTGCGCATTTTTCTCTCATTGTTCCTAACAGCTTCCGGTGATACGTTCGGAGCGCTCGACTTTTTGGAAAAAAATAATATCTATATAGCTTCGTTGGCGGGCCTGACGATCATCATTGGAAATGTGGTTGCGTTAAGGCAGCAAAATTTAAAACGATTATTCGCTTATTCAAGCATCGCCCATGCGGGTTACCTGCTTGTAGCGGTGGCCACATTGGGCGGGGGATATTTTCTCCTGGATACTGTCTGGTTTTACCTGATGGCTTATGTATTAATGAATATCGGTATATTCGCAGTCATTCAGCTTCTATCCAGCCAAAGTGGGTCAGAAGATATTAGCATTCTTGCAGGAATGGGGAGGAAATCACCTTATCTTGCCATGGCATTCACCGTATTTATCCTGTCGCTTGCTGGAATCCCCGGTACGACAGGTTTCATTGGCAAACTTAATATTTTTCTTGGAACATTCATAACGGAGCCTGGACATTTTGTCCTTGCGGGAATCATGATTGCAGGTACCATTGTATCCTATGTGTATTATTTCGGCTTATTGGTTCAGGTCTTTTTCCGACCGATTCATTCAGAGAAGGTCATTAAAATCCGTCCGGGTCTTTACATTGTGTTGATCATTTGCGTAATAGGCACCATACTTTTCGGGGTGGCGCCCAATATTGCCTTTGATTTTATTCATGATCAATTTGGCGAATTTACAGACTTTATTTCAAGTAAATGATATAATGCCTGTATCAGAGGCTTGTTCCATTGGATCAAGCCTCTATTTACAGTTTTAAAAAGATATTTTGCAATTCTTCCTTTTAAATTCCAAATATGAAGGGGTTTTGTGTTAGAATAGAATTCGGGTGTCTTTTAGGAGGTATGTACATGTTTTCAGCAATGGGACAGCAGGCTTTAACAGGAATAATTGCACACTTGTTTTTCATCGCAGTTACCTGGTGGGCTCTACAGGCATTACATTTTGATAAAATATTAAGATCCAATTCTGTCATCAAGGCAAGGGTTTTATATATTTTATTAACGGTTGCCATCGGTTCAGTTGTAAGTAATTTCTTCCTCGACTACCTGGGATTTGCAAATCAACTTCCGTATATGTTTAGTAATGACTGATATGCTGTAAGAATTTTCTTATAGCAAAATATGATTCTACTCTTGTATTCGCTTTTGCTTCCTGCCAGTATAAGGGGAAGTTGTCACCAATTGTCGGAAAACTCGAAGTATGATCTCTCTCCTTATGGAAAGAATGTGTAAAAGGGGAGGGATTTAACATGTTTAATTTAAACAAAAAAATGTTATCATACATAGTATTTCTCGGTTTGATGGTGATTTTAATAGGGAATAGTACGATTGTGGCAGAAAGCAAACCAGATATAGTTAAATTGGTGGGACTGTTACAAAAAGATAAAGATTTAGACATAGGCGATTGGTCTGTACTCACTAGAGAAATAAATAAAGAGATTACAACTAAACAAGAGTTTGAAAACGAAGTTACAGCTTTAAAACGAAAATACCCTCAATTTCAATGGCACCGGAAAGATGATGCTTCCGGCTGGAAGGCAGAGGCGTTAACTTACAATGTCGATTCAGGTCTGACCGAGTCTATCAAAATAATGACAACGGAAGAGAAATTTGATAAAGTTACCTATGTTATTTACGAAGTGGAGGGGAAAAAGTGGAAGAAAGCCAATGCGGCATTTTTTACTGCTACGTTCCAAAACAGGGTGAATGACCTATTTATAGGAACTCCTTCAATTTTTTCTTGTATTAAAGGGTCTATCAATGATAATATGGATTCGGTTTTAAGCTCTAAAACTGAAGACCTGTTAGATATGTTCCATGCAAGGGAAATTGAGAGTGTGCATGAAACAAACTTTACATCTATATCTGCACATTCAACATTGTTTAAACAACCTTTGACAAAAGAAAAATTAAATTTGCAGTTTGGGCTACGGACAGAAGGATTGGGTGACCGAACGAACTTTGTAGTTGGCACACCAATCATAACGTTTGAATATTAATATAGAGAAAATGGACGCGGAGGGGAATACTTTTGGAAAAAATCATCGTCCGCGGCGGAAAAAGGCTTAGCGGGACAGTTAAAGTAGAAGGTGCTAAAAACGCCGTTTTGCCAGTTATCGCTGCAACATTATTAGCAAGTGATGGGAAAAGTATCATTAAAGATGTTCCTACGCTCTCCGATGTATATACAATCAATGAAGTATTGCGCAACTTAAATGCAGATGTTGCCTTTCATGACAATCAAGTAACTGTAGATGCATCAAGAGAGTTATTAGAAGAAGCACCATTTGAATATGTACGCAAAATGAGAGCTTCCGTTTTAGTGATGGGCTCATTACTAGCAAGGAATGGCCGGGCCCGCGTTGCTCTTCCTGGTGGCTGTGCCATCGGATCACGTCCTATCGACCAGCATTTAAAGGGCTTTGAAGCGATGGGAGCAAAAGTGAAGGTCGGCAATGGTTTCATTGATGCCGAGGTTGAAGGCAGACTTAAGGGTGCAAGAGTGTATCTTGACTTCCCGAGTGTGGGTGCCACTGAAAACATCATGATGGCAGCAACACTTGCTGAAGGTATAACTATTCTTGAAAATGTGGCCAAAGAGCCTGAAATTGTAGATCTTGCGAATCTCCTTAATAAAATGGGTGCCAAAGTCAGAGGTGCCGGTACTGGTACGATGAGAATCGAAGGTGTCGATAAATTATATGGCACTGAACATACGATTATACCTGACCGTATCGAAGCTGGTACATTCATGACTGCGGCCGCTCTTACTGGCGGCAATGTTCTTGTTCAAGGAGCTGTACCTGAACACCTTACTTCCCTTATTGCCAAAATGGAGGAAATGGGTGTTGAAATTCTTGAAGAAGAAGATGGATTACGCGTTATCGGTCCAAAAACCTTGAAGGCCATTGATATCAAAACAATGCCACATCCTGGTTTCCCGACTGATATGCAATCGCAAATGATGGCATTACTACTTCGTGCTGAAGGAACAAGCATGATTACGGAGACCGTTTTCGAAAACCGTTTTATGCATGTTGAAGAATTCCGTCGCATGAATGCCAATATTAAAATAGAAGGTCGTTCCGTTATCGTTAACGGACCAACTAACATTCAAGGTGCTGAAGTAGCTGCAACAGATTTACGTGCCGCGGCAGCGCTCATCCTGACTGGATTGGTTGCAGATGGCATTACACGTGTTACAGAATTGAAGCATCTTGACAGAGGGTACGTGAATTTCCATGGTAAATTGGCATCTCTAGGTGCTGATGTGGAACGTATTAACGAAGATGTACCTGCTGAAACAAAAAAAATCGCAGATTTAAACGCATAAGTTAGCTTATAAAACCATTCACGTTCGAGTCATTGAACCGTGAATGGTTTTTTTTGTCTTGTTCCTGGTTCATCGCCTACAGTTAAATAGTTGTCGTTTTTCTATTCATAAAAGCTTGTCCTTCGACATACATTTGTTATGTAAAGATGATACCTGCCGAATGCGATTTACGGCAGAGAAAACAAGTGTAGGGAGGCTCAGGAATTTGAAAGCAATCAAACCGATGATCGTACTATTCATAGCAGTAGCATTCGTAATTATCATGATTCCAGCAGTGCTTGTGCTTCCATTTTCAAATGAAAAGACAAGTGGGCAATTGACCGAAGAGTTGGAAAAGAAAGTGAAGAATGAGGGTAAAGAGGTAGCTGCAAATGAAATGAGTTCCGTAGAAGTTGCCGTTTACCGCACATCTGCAAAAAAGATTGAAAAACTGCCGATTGAATCGTACTTGACTGGTGTGGTTGCAGCTGAAATGCCAGCAGATTTTGAAGAAGAAGCGCTGAAGGCACAAGCATTGACAGCGAGAACCTACATTGTCAATCAGCTCATAAGCGAAAGTCGATTAGGCTTGCCTGAAGGTGCCGATGTAAGCGATACGGTCATGCACCAAGTTTATAAGAATAATGATGAGCTGAAAAAACAGTGGGGCTCTGATTATAAATCGAAGATGCAAAAAATCAACAAGGCTATAAAGGAAACGGCCGGTCAAATCTTAACCTATGAAGGAAAACCGATTACTGCCACTTTTTTTTCGACCAGCAATGGCTATACGGAGAATTCAGAGGACTATTGGCAAGCTGAATTTCCCTATTTAAAAAGTGTATCCAGTCCATGGGATAAAGAAGAATCACCAAAATTTTATAATAAAGTTGTTGTTGATACTGCAGATTTTGAAAAAAAGCTGGGTGTAAGTCTTTCTTCGGGAACATCTATAGGGACTGTCATTGAAAGAACATCGGGTAATCGCGTAGGTGTAGTGGAAATCGGAGGAAAGAAAATGACAGGAAAACAGATTCGTGAGAAGCTCGGGCTGACATCATCCGATTTTGACTGGGAGCGTCAAGGCAACCAGATTGTCATCACGACAAAAGGGTCCGGACACGGAGTTGGAATGAGCCAGTACGGTGCTAATGGCATGGCCAGGGAAGGAAAAACCTATGAAGACATCGTTAAATATTATTATAAAGGCGTCAAAGTTCAGTCTTCAAGTAAGTGGCTGAATACGATGACGGCAAAAAAATGAGAGATGGGGATCCCATCTCTCATTTTTTTTCGTTTAATTTTTCTATAATCGTCAAAAAGCCCCGTTTACGCTTGAAATAATGATATTGGACATGAAAATAGACTGCAGCCACTCCAATGATATCCTTAATGACATCTATTAAGGTAGAGGAGCGGTATGGGACGAAAGATTGGTGGTATTCATCAATAACACCGTAAAGGCAAGCTACAAGGGCAGCCAACAGGCTTAAACCTGCTTTCATTTTTTGGTTTGCGGCAAGGGCCGAAACTAATAATATATACAAAAGGGCAAATTCGACCAGATGAAGTGCCTCTTTGATAAATCGGTCAATTGAGGATGAGGGAAGATCAAGAATCATATCATCGGGGTTGCTCGACATTATCCAAATGGCAATCATATATAGGAAAGGCAATAACGTTAACACAAGTTTAAAAGCTTTTTTCATGATTTAAACATCCTTCAACAGTAAGATATCAAACATTTTACCATTCTGCGAATAAAATCGGTTTCATTTCCACAAAATAAATCTAAAAAAATTTTTTCCTGAATGTATATAATCTTGGCAAAATGTTCAGAATGATTGCTGAGGTGATTAATATGAGAGAGGAAGAAAAGAAACCAACTTCCACAATCCGACGTATACTAAAACAACGTTGGGCATTATCAGCAATCTATATCGCAAGTGCAGCCATAATCTTAGCCGCGGCCTTCTTATTACAAAATAGTTTTAATGATTCAGCTAAAGATGGCAATGAGGAATCAGCTGAAACAGGAAAAAACTATGGTGAGCCTTCTGTAGAGGTTAATAGTAATCTTGAGACAATCAAGATGCCTGTAGCCAATGCAGATAAAACGGTTATCAAGAAACAGTTTTATGATGTGAATGCGGATGAAAAGGCACAAGAAGAAGCATTGGTTTTCTACAACAATAGATATGAGCAAAATAAAGGTATAGACATTGCAATGGAAGATGGAAAGTCTTTCGATGTAAAAGCTTCCTTAAGTGGAAATGTAACGAAAGTTCAAGACGATGCGTTGCTTGGAAATTTAGTTGAAGTTGAGCATGAAGATGGTGTCGTTACCCGTTATCAATCTGTTAAAGACATTAAGGTTGCAGTCGGTGACAAAGTGAAACAAGGACAAGCAATTGCTACAGCTGGAAAAAGCCAAATCAATGAAGAGGCTGGCGTACATGTCCACTTCGAAATCAGAAAAGATAACATTGCGTTAAACCCACTTGATTTTGTTGATAAACAAGCTTCTGCGATTCAATCGGCAACTGAAGCCGAGGGCAGTGAACTTAAAAATTCAGGTAATAAAGAAGAAACACCTGCAGTCGAAGGATCTGAAGCTGATAAAGAAGAAACGCCTGCAGTCGAAGAGTCTGAAACTGGCACAGAAGAAACTCCTGCAGTTGACGAATCTGAAGAGGGCACTGATTTAGAGAATGGCACTGATGAGGAAGGCTCTGTCCCTGGTGAAGATACAACTGAAGAAAGCGATTCCTTAAAAGATTCGTTAAATCAATCTAATTAAAATTAAGATTTTTAATAAAATCAAAACAAAAACCTAGAACGTTACGAATGACAACAACTGAAAATTTGGTAAAAGGAAGCCGTTCACTTTGAACGGCTTCCTTTTTTTCTTTCGAGGAAATATTGGACAATATGCTGAAACCTTTGAATTTCTGACAAATTTCTCGGGAAATAATTTGCTCTTAAGGAAAAGAAACAGATGAAAATCATAAATAAATCCAAACCTCCTGTCCCATTAGGCATATATTCTTAACCAAGCTAATAAGATGTTATAAACCATGCAAAGAGAGTGTTTGAGGTGAGGAATCGTTTATTACAAATTATCTAATAGGTGAATAATTCTATCTTTCATTGTTTATAGGGCAGCGGTATTCGATTCGAAAAATACGAATCTCATTTCACACTTCTCACATCCAATTTGGGGAGGTCGAGTGGTGTGCACGATTACATCAAAGAAAGAACTATCAAGATAGGAAAGTATATCGTGGAAACTAGAAAAACAGTCCGCGTCATTGCAAAAGAGTTCGGGGTCTCTAAAAGCACAGTGCATAAAGACTTAACTGAGAGGCTGCCAGAAATTAATCCTGATTTGGCTAACGAAGTGAAGGATATATTGGATTATCATAAATCCATTCGTCACCTTAGAGGCGGAGAAGCGACAAAATTAAAATATAAACGTTCTGAAAGAGAAGAAGAAATCGTTAAATGATACTTGAATCATTCCGGCAATTGGAAGTGAATCGGGCAATCGGGTAATGAATGAGGGGACATGAAAGTGAGTGTCAGCTCTTTTCTCAACCTTGTTGCGGTTCCATGCCGGGATTTTTTTATGGGGAAATAAGGAAATGTAGTACATAAGGCACCGGATTTTTTTACATATTGGCAAATTAGGAAATAATAGTCTATATTAGTGTTTATTTATAATTCATACTTACTTGTGTCAATGCAATATGGTAAAATAAACAATTAGGACAGAAGTAGGTTATATGTGAGGATATTCAAGGAGGATTTAAGAAATGTTTGCTAGAGATATTGGGATAGACCTTGGAACAGCCAATGTTCTTATACATGTCAAAGGTAAAGGAATTGTGTTAAATGAGCCTTCGGTAGTTGCGATTGATAAGAATACGAACCGTGTTCTTGCCGTCGGTGAAGAAGCTCGTAAAATGGTAGGCCGTACTCCAGGAAACATCATCGCAATCCGACCTTTAAAAGACGGTGTCATTGCGGATTTTGATGTAACAGAATCGATGCTTAAGCATTTTATCAATACATTGAATGTGAAAGGCTTCCTTTCAAAGCCTAGAATTTTAATCTGCTGCCCGACCAACATAACAAGTGTCGAACAAAAGGCGATTAAAGAAGCTGCCGAAAAAAGCGGTGGAAAGAAAGTATTCCTTGAAGAAGAACCAAAAGTGGCTGCAATCGGTGCCGGCATGGATATTTTTCAACCAAGCGGCAATATGGTCGTGGACATTGGCGGAGGTACAACGGATATTGCCGTTCTTTCAATGGGGGATATCGTTACATCTTCTTCTATCAAAATGGCCGGTGACAAATTCGATAATGAAATATTAAATTATGTCAAACGGAAGTATAAGCTCCTCATTGGTGAACGTACAGCGGAAAACATTAAAATCCAGGTTGCGACCGTCTTCCCTGGATCTCGTAATGAAGTCATCGATATCCGTGGGCGCGATATGGTATCGGGATTGCCTAGAACCATTTCGGTCAATTCAGAAGAAATTGAGGAGGCTCTCCGCGAGCAGGTTTCCATCATTGTACAAGCTGCAAAAAGCGTACTTGAGCGGACGCCGCCAGAACTTTCTGCTGATATCATCGACCGAGGCGTCATTTTAACAGGCGGGGGAGCATTGCTTCATGGGATTGATTTACTTCTTGCCGAAGAGCTTAAGGTCCCAGTACTCGTTGCCGAGCAGCCAATGGATTGTGTAGCAATCGGAACCGGTATCATGCTTGATAATATGGATAAATTGCCACGGCACAAATTCAACTAAAAAGCGGATGGAAATCTGCATCATAAGATAGGGGTCTAAGGTTCAGACAAACGTGAGGCATAGTGAAAGTCGTGCAGTTCTAGTACTGATGAGCAATAGGCCCTCTTCTTTTAGTCGAAAATTTAACACCATTCCTTTAAATTTGACCTTGCCTACGATATAGACAAATTCTTCTGCCTAATGCTTTTCCTTTTCCTTAACATACTGATGTTCATGTCCGATAAGATAGATATGAGAAATCGAACGGAATAAGTTATGTAGATTGAGGAGTGAAGAAGATGTTAAGAGGTTTTTATACGGCTGCTTCCGGGATGCTTACACAGCAAAGGCGCACAGAATTGCTCACAAACAATATGTCCAATGCGAATACAACAGGGTATAAAGCGGATCAAATGAGCGTAAGGTCTTTTCCGGAAATGCTCATAAGCAACATAGGTGGTAAAACGGTTCCTACTGAGAACAAATTGAACATGACTAACTTATCCCAGGTTGGAGGGCTCAGTACGGGTGTTTACGTACAGGAGGCGAATCCTTTATTTACCCAGGGTACATTGGAGGAAACTCAGCTTAATACGGATATTTCCTTAGTTGATGAAAATCTGCCGATCAATGAAGAAACGGGTCGGCAAGGATCGGTGTTTTTTACTGTCCAGGATAGGGATGGTGCTATCCGTTATACGCGTAACGGCAGTTTCACCCTGGATGGGCAAGGTTATATGACCACGCCTTCGGGTCATTATGTATTGAATGAAAATAATGAAAAGATCAAGCTTGATAGCGATCAGTTCACAGTAGCGGAAAACGGTGTTATTTTAGAAGGAAATGTTCAGACCGCACGTATGGGCATCGGTTATTCGAATGATCCGTCATTACAGCTCATGAAGGATGGGGAAGGCCTATTTAAGGCTGTGAATGATGGGGATTTACCTAGCGCATACGTGGCTGCAGATGTCGGTTTTTCTACTAAGCAAGGCTTTCTTGAAGGCTCCAATGTTGACCAATCGAGAACGATGACAGAAATGATGTCGGCATACCGCTCTTTTGAAGCGAATCAGAAGGTTCTTCAAGCCTATGATAAAAGTTTGGATAAAGCAGTCAATGAGGTTGGCAGGCTTTAATTGAACAGTAGAAAAAATGATTTTGGAAATTTGAACATGTAAGGGGAAAAACCATGAATCGGACGATGATGACGGCGACGAATACGCTGAACCAACTTCAAAGTAAAATCGATCATATAAGTAATAATATCGCGAATGTGGACACGACTGCCTACAAAAAGAGCCAAACGAGCTTCAATGACTTATTGACACAGAGTTTCAATAATCAACCGAGTGAGACCAAGGAAAAAGGAAGGTTGACCACACCTGGCATCCGGCAGGGAACAGGTGCCATGATAAGCCAATCTCAATTGGTGCTTTCACAGGGACCCTTAAAGACGACGGATCGCAACCTTGATGCTGCATTCACCCGTGAGGACCAATTCTTCACAGTAAGCGTTCAGGGTGAAAATGGGATCAATACAAGGCTAACAAGGGATGGTGCCTTTTATTTATCTCCTAATGGTAACGACCAAATGTTGCTCGTTACCTCTGCAGGACATAAAGTCCTTGATGAAAATGGTGAACCGATCCTCATTGAGGGAAATATTAAAGACATTAAGATTTCGGAAACTGGTTTATTGATAGTGGATACGGAAGAATATGGAAAACGTAGTTTTGGTCTCGGGATCGTCTCGGTAAAAAACCCCCAATTTCTTGACCGCTTAGGCGGAAATTTACTTGGTATGCCCGAAAACTTCAATGCCTTGGGTGGTACTGAAGACGATATCATGACTGCACTAACAGGGGATTCCCGTAACCAGGCAGCAGTTCAACAAGGCACTCTGGAGTCCTCGAATGTCGATCTTTCCAAAGAAATGACGGATCTAATCAATGTTCAGCGGTCTTACCAATTTCAATCCCGAGCGGTAACGATGGCTGATCAAATGAGCGGATTAGTCAATGGAATCCGTTAAGGTATCTGGTAAATAAAATGTCTCCCTGCGGAATTAGAGCAAATCGGTTATAATGAATTCATAACAAAGGAAATCATCGTGCCGATCATTTTGCATAGCTGCTGAATTTCTGATAGTGAAAATCAGTCGGCGAGTTTTCTTAAAAGGAGCTTTCACATTCTATATGGAACAAAATCGTGTAATGAGACAACAAATTGAAGAAGAGATAAAGGAAGTTGAGGCGAAACCGAATCGTAGAGTCAAGGTCCGTCTTTTACCGATTTGGCTTCGTTTACTCATTGTTATCGGATTGATTTTCATTGCTGTATTATCCGGGGCACTATTAGGATACAGTGTGATTGGTGGAGGACATGCAATGGATGTTTTCCAAAAATCCACATGGACCCATATTATTGATATAGTGAACAAGGGCGCGTAGTTCCATGTTTTTTATGAAGTAGTTGCTGTCGTTAGCGGATTTATATTACATGGCAACTACGCCTCTGTCTTCATGACAGGGGCGAGTTTACGTTATGTTTGAAATATTTAAGTCATAGGAGGAAAAAGTATGCTTGATATCACACAAATAAAGGAAATTATTCCGCATCGTTACCCATTCTTATTAGTCGACCGGATCATTGAAATAGATGAAGGGAAAAGAGCGGTAGGATTGAAGAATGTCACAGCAAATGAAGAATTCTTTAATGGCCATTTCCCCGATTATCCAGTTATGCCTGGAGTTTTGATTGTAGAGGCATTAGCGCAAGTTGGCGCTGTAGCCGTTTTAAAACAGGAAGAATACAAAGGGCGGCTTGCATTTTTCGCTGGGATAGATAATTGCCGCTTTAAAAAGCAAGTAAAACCAGGTGATCAGCTGCGTCTGGAAGTGGAAATAGTGCGTATGAGAGGTTCAATGGGTAAAGGGAAAGCAGTGGCAACGGTAGATGGAGAAACAGCATGTGAAGCCGATATCATGTTTGCTTTTGGTGACAAATAGGATTCATTTTACGCGAAAGGGAAATGGGGTATTTTAACTATATATTTCAAAAATGGTTTAAGGAATCGTGAAGCGGTGTATATAAATAGCGCCGCATGCTTTTTTAAAGCAAGCGCGGTTTTAAGAACTATCTATCTCCCTTTGAATGCCGGACATTTTTATGTCCGGCATTTTTTAATGATTAAATTCAAATTAGAGGATTTTCTTTTTAAATTTAAAATAGGACGCAAGTTATTTTCACATTCGGGCAAAATAACTAATGATAAAGAAAGAAGGGAGGTTGCCAAAAATGATGAAGAAAATTTTTGCACTAATTGGGGGATCTTTATTATCTATTATGTTCCTTGCTGGATGTGGAACGGATAATGATGACAACAACAATCCCGCTCCAGAAGATGATAACAACATCATTGAAGATGATAACAACGGTACAGATGATAACAACAACGATAACGATGATGGCATGCTTGATAATGACAACAATAACGATGATGACATCCTTGAAAACGACGATAATAACGTCGATAATGATGCCGATGACTTGATTGAAGACGCTGAGAAAAAAGGCGACAACAATAAGTAATTAGCACGGAATGACAAAGACTGGCTTAGGTAAGAAGAGGATTAATATCCTTCTTCAGCTAAGTCAGTCTTTTTATATGCATTCGTTAGGGGATGGGAATTAAAGGAAGGTTTTTATTTATTGGTTGCTAATTTAGGCTTTGAGCGGATTTTTTGCTTGAACTCATTTATTAATTCATCGCCGACGAGCCCTTTTTGAACCAAATCTTCAAGAAGAAGTTCTGCATATTTGCTCCGTGTTTTTTGGATGTGACCAACGAATAGAAGGCTATAATGGCTGCCGACTTTTCTTATTGTGCGTAGTACAGTGTGAAACAAAGCCGGTTCATTATCCTTGTTGGTAATGACGGCCTGGATATACACCTCTCCGTTTATATCGGGAAGTGAAGGTTCAAGCTCTTTGAAATGATTTTCATCTACAAAGGCTTCCAGTAACCACGATCTAGCGTCGTTTTCTTTATTTATAATCAATCCATCTGTTAATACAATATCAATCAAGTTAAAATTTTCAGTTACAATTTGCAACGAGATCAATTTAAATGATTTCATCTAATTCCTCCGTTTCTTGCAAGAAAGAGCGGTAATTACCTCTCTTAAACGTAAATTTTGAAATAGTACATATCGATAAATCCTTTTAAAGGTAATTATATCATACTAAAAAAAAGTTCCTTAATGAAATGAATACCCAACATTTGTCTAAATTATGAAGGATAGAATAAAAATTTGCAAAATATTTAATTTTGTTAACTATTCGTTTTTCACCTAATTTTAATCAATAAAAAATGGTTTTGCATCATTTCAAACGGTTTTTTATGAAGAAAAATGGTGTATTAAGGCTATTTCCTTCATTTTTTAATCGATGGAAGAAAGAGTATGATAAAAGCATATTAAAGAGGAAGGAGTGAAAAAATGATTAACCAAGTTACCCTCGTCGGCAGGCTTACGAAGGATCCCGAATTAAGACACACACCTGATGGCAAGGCTGTTTCCAATATCACTTTAGCAGTCAACCGGAACTTTCGTAATACTGTCGGTAACTATGAGGCCGACTTTGTGCAGTGTATCATATGGAAAAAGTCTGCTGAAAATACTGCTCAATATTGTAAAAAAGGTGCCATAATCGGCATAACTGGCAGAATACAAACAAGGAGATATGAAAATCAGGAGGGTAAATATGTATATGTAACTGAAGTGGTCGCCGAGAGGGTTCAATTCATTGGCTCTAAACAAAATGATGTTAAGCCTAAGGAATTTGAACATATTGGTTTATAGTTTTGGGCATGACGACAGGACAGAAGCAAGATTGTTATGCAGTAGTGGAAAAAAACATTAGTGATATATTCCGTCAATAATAGGAACGATCAATTTTATGCTTAAAACATAGGGAACAAAAAAAGTATTTATATGACCATAATGAAAAATAACTGTACAGAATTTCAACACTATTTATAAAATTCATTTTCATCAATTCATTCCCCCTAAGCTAATATAGCCTCTTCCTCGGCTGGAAACCCCGATTTACCCTCAATAAAATCGATTTATCTGTTTCCCCTCTTGTAATGACTGTAAATTTGCAGTCATTTTTTTGTGCCAAAAAGTGCGTAAATAGGAAAAAATAAAAAATAATTCTGTTAAATTAGAATTTTTAGAAAATATATTGTAATATTTTAATTTTGATGCAATAATAAACCCAATAATATAATTGGAAAAAAAGTTATATATAGGAAGTGATTTGATGGACGAACCAATTATTAAGGTGAATGGGCTGCAAACCAGTTTTCGTACGGACGATGGGGTGATCCCTGTCGTGAATTCAATCGATTTTCATGTCAATCCTGGTGAGGTTTTAGGGATAGTGGGGGAATCGGGGTGCGGAAAAAGCGTTACTTCTCTGTCCATCATGGGTCTCGTTTCTTCACCGGCTGGTAAGGTGGAGGGAGAAATCCTTTTTAAAGGAGAGAACATCGCAAATGCCCCTGAAGCGAAAATGAGAAAAATTCGCGGGAATGATATAGCGATGATATTTCAGGAACCGATGACAAGCTTGAATCCCGTGTTCACTATTGGCGAGCAGTTGGTTGAGACGCTTCGGATACATAAAAAATGGAACAAAAAACAGGCCCGCCAAAGAGCGGTGGAAATGTTGAAGCTGGTTGGGCTTGGCCGTGCCGAGGAATTGCTCGATGAATATCCTCATCAGCTTTCAGGCGGAATGAGACAAAGGGTCATGATAGCAATGGCCATGATCTGTGAGCCGAAACTCCTAATAGCCGATGAACCGACAACGGCTTTGGATGTGACGATCCAGGCACAAATTCTAGAATTAATGAAGAATTTAAATAAAGAAACAGACACGGCAATCATGATGATTACCCATGATCTTGGGGTAGTTGCGCAAATGTGTGAACGTGTCATTGTCATGTATGCCGGCAAGGTAATAGAGGAAGGAAATGTGCAAACGATTTTCCAAAATCCTAAGCACCCTTATACGGTCGGTTTACTACAATCGATTCCGGATATGCGAATAAAGAAAGAGCGCCTTTACTCAATACCTGGTAATGTGCCAAAACCTGGGACAAGCAACCTCGGGTGCCAGTTTGCCCCTCGATGCTCACATGCCATGGAGCAATGTATAAATGAGACCCCGTCTCTATTGAAATTCGATGAGGGTCAGCATGTTCGCTGCTGGCTGTATGAAGATGGGAAAGGAGCTGCCTTGCATGAGTCAAACATTGGTTAAGGTAGAAAACCTAAAGAAGCATTTTCCGATTAAAGGAGGGGTTCTGGGAAAGACCATTGGAGAGGTCAAGGCAGTTGATGGTTTGTCTTTTTCCATTTATAAAGGGGAAACTTTAGGCCTTGTCGGTGAAAGCGGTTGCGGAAAGTCGACGACGGGAAGATTATTGCTTCGATTGCTTGAGCCAAGTGAGGGTAATGTTTATTTTGAAGGAAAGGACCTGACGGCTTTATCTGCCGGTGAAATGAGAAAGATGCGCCGTGAAATGCAGATGGTCTTTCAGGACCCATTCGCTTCCCTCAATCCCAGGCATACAATTGAAAAAATATTGGAAGAACCGCTCATCGTTCATGGGGTTAAAGATAAAAAGGCACGAAAATCCCGTGTACAGGAACTTCTTAGGGTTGTTGGCTTAAGCAGTTACCATGCTAAAAGGTATCCTCATCAATTCAGCGGGGGCCAGCGGCAGCGTATTGGCATCGCGAGGGCACTTGCAGTCAACCCTAAACTGATCATTGCAGATGAGCCGGTATCTGCACTGGATGTGTCGATTCAGGCCCAGGTCTTGAATCTGTTGCAGGATTTGCAGGAAGATTTTGATTTGACCTACTTGTTCATTGCCCATGATCTTGGGGTGGTAAGGCATATCTCCGACCGTGTCGGCGTCATGTATCTTGGACATATAGTTGAATTGACGGAAAGTGAAGGACTTTATGAAGATCCGCTTCACCCATATACGCAGGCTTTATTATCAGCGGTGCCGATCCCGGATGTGGAATACAAGGGGGATAGGGTAATCCTGCAGGGAGATGTTCCAAGCCCATCAAACCCGCCCGGCGGCTGTCCATTCCATACGAGATGTCCGAAGGCGATGGAAGAATGCAAAACGGACAAGCCAATTTTGAATGAACATAAACCTGGTCACTACGTTGCTTGTCATTTATACAATTGACACGACGTATACATAAATTCGCAAATAATAAGGGGGAAGAATATGAAGAAAACATGGGCATTATTGCTGACTGGTATCCTTGCTCTTTCACTAGCGCTTGCGGGATGCTCCTCGTCTACATCAAAAGAGAAAGATGATGGTAAAGGGGGATCGAGTGAAGCGAAGGGCGGCGTATTGATATACGGTAAAGGCGGAGACGCTGTCGGTCTTGACCCAGCCATCGTAACCGATGGTGAATCATTCATCGTCACACAGCAGATCTTTGAAACGCTTGTGAAATATGGGGAAGATGATACGGAAATCAATCCGGGTCTTGCAGAATCATGGGAAGTGTCCGATGACGCAAAAACATACACATTCAAATTGAAAACCGGAATCAAGTTCCATGATGGTACGGATTTCAATGCAGATGCTGTCGTAAAAAACTTTCAACGTTGGGCACAAAGTAAGGATGAGGGTAAATTTGCGTACTATGCCTCCATGTTCGGAGGATTTGAAGGTGATGAAGGCCATGTTATCAAAGAAGTAAAAGCGATCGATGCCAGCACGGTGGAATTCACTTTGAACCGTCCGCAGGCGCCGTTCCTGAAAAACCTTGCCATGCCTACATTTGCAATAGCCAGTCCGGCTGGAATTGAAAAAGAGGGTGACGATTTCACTAAAAATCCATCTGGTACAGGTCCTTTCAAATTCAAATCATGGAAACCTGGCGATACGATTGAAGTGGTGAAAAACGATGACTATTGGCAAGATGGACTGCCAAAACTTGATGGTATCACATTTAAGGTCATTAAAGATAACTCTGCGCGTTTAAATGCTGCAATCAAAGGTGAAATCGACCTGATGGACGGGTTGAACCCAAGTGATATCAGTAAAGTTACAGGAGATGAAAACCTGCAAATATTCGAACGTGCATCCATGAATGTCGGGTACTTTGCTTTCAATGTTGAGAAGGCACCATTCGACAAGAAAGAAGTGCGTCAAGCCATCTCGCATTTGATCAATAAAAAGGAAATCATTGATAATTTTTATGAAGGCACAGCAGAGCCTGCCAAGAATCCTATGCCGCCATCCGTTTCTGGCTACAATGACAAAGTCGAAGACTATGATTACGATGTAGAAAAAGCGAAGGAACTGCTGAAAAAAGCTGGACTTGAAGACGGATTTAAAATGGACCTATGGGCAATGCCGGTACCGCGCCCATATATGCCAGATGGTCAAAAAGTGGCTGAAGCCATTCAAGCAAGCCTAAAACAAGTCGGCATCGAAGCGAATATCGTTTCATACGAATGGGCTGCATATTTAGAGAAAGTGCAGGCTGGTGAAGCCCAATCCTTCATGATGGGCTGGACAGGCGATAATGGAGATGCGGATAACTTCCTTTATACATTATTGGATAAAGATAATATCGGCTCCAACAACTATGCCCGTTACGCTAACGAAGAAGTCCATAAACTGCTGATCGAAGCTCAGTCCACGGCAGATGAAGCCAAGCGTAATGAGTTGTATGGAAAAGCCCAGGAAATCATTCATGATGAAGCTCCATGGGTTCCGCTTGTACATTCTTTACCGCAGTTAGCCGGATCTAAGACGGTCAAAGGGTTTGTTCCACATCCAACTGGTTCACAATCCCTTGTTAATGTTTCTCTAGAAAATTAACCGTACGAACCGGGTAGTATGGAGTCTTGCATGCTTCCCGGTTTTGTTATGGAATGCATTTCAAAATGATCGAGGGCGCTTTTAAGGCCCCTTATTTAAAAGGCGGGTGATTGTTTTGTTTTCCTATACCGTACGACGTTTAGGATCTCTCATTCCAGTGTTACTAGGAATGGCGTTTATTGTATTCATGATGATCCGGGCTATTCCAGGAAATCCAGCACAGGTAATTTTAGGGCAGCAAGCAACGGAAGAGGCAGTCGCTGCAATGACAAAGGAACTTGGTCTGGATAAACCTTGGTTCATTCAATTTTGGGATTACTTATCAGGCCTGTTAAAGGGAGACCTGGGTGTTTCCTTAAAAACGAATAGTCCGGTTTCCGAAGAAATTGGGCCATACCTCATGGCTACGATAGAACTGGCCTTGATCGCCATGATCATCGCCGTGGTCATAGGCGTTAATGCAGGGATTATATCAGCTTGGTTCCAAAACTCATGGTTTGATTATGTCGCCATGGTGATTGCGTTGATTGGTTTGTCCATGCCTATTTTCTGGCTGGGATTAATGGAACAATATATCATTTCAATTCAATGGGATTTACTTCCGACGACAGGGCGGGACAATATCAGGGATCCCGTTGAGGCCATAACCGGACTGTATTTGATAGATACACTCATGGCGGGCAGGGTGGATCAGTTTTTCGAAGTGATAAAACATCTCATCTTGCCGGGAATTGCGCTGGCGACCATTCCGATGGCCATTATTGCAAGGATGACACGTTCGTCCATGCTGGAAGTTATGAGATCGGATTTCATTCGTACGGCTCGTGCTAAAGGAATGAGAATGTTTTGGGTTGTTTACAAGCATTCCTTTAAGAATGCCCTGATTCCAGTGGTGACGGTTATCGGACTGCAAACAGGATTACTTTTAGGCGGCGCCATATTGACGGAAAACATTTTTGGGTGGCCAGGTATCGGTACATATATTTATGATGCAATCCTATCTCGGGATTATCCGGTGATACAGTCCGGAATTCTCGTCATCGCCTTTTTGTTTGTCATGATCAATCTAGTTGTGGACTTGTTGTATGCAGCGATCGATCCTAGGATTAAGTATAAATAGGGAGGGAAACTCATGCCTGAAATAGCAACGAATACTTCGCCAATCCTTCCTCCAAAAGAGGCAGAGGAAAAAGTCATCTCTCCCTGGAAGGAAGGCTGGAAAAGTTTTAAGAAAAATAAGGTAGCCCTTGTGGGTCTGGGGATTGTTTCATTT
This sequence comes from Peribacillus sp. NPDC101481, assembly GCF_044767165.1. Lineage (NCBI taxonomy): Bacteria > Bacillati > Bacillota > Bacilli > Caryophanales > Bacillaceae > Peribacillus > Peribacillus sp. NPDC101481. The sequence goes on from NZ_JBIWNJ010000003.1 coordinate 246,958, forward strand.
TTCATCCTAATCGCCATCTTCGCACCCGTTATAGCACCTTATTCATTTGAGGGGCAAAAGCTAAGTGATAAACATTTGGCCCCGTCTGCGGAGCATTGGTTCGGAACGGATGAATTTGGCCGGGATATTTTGAGCAGGGTCATTTATGGCTCGCGCATATCAATAGGGGTCGGCTTTTTATCTGTTGCCGGATCTGTTGTGGTAGGGTCTTTTTTAGGAATCATTGCCGGTTATTACGGCAGGTGGATAGATACGATCATATCGAGGATCTTTGATATTATTCTGGCCTTTCCAAGTATCTTGCTTGCCATTGCTGTCGTTGCCGTTTTGGGACCCTCCCTTCGCAACGCACTTATCGCCATAGCCATCGTCAATGTCCCGATATTCGGCCGGCTTTTACGTTCACGGGTCTTAACGGTGAAAGAAGAGGAATATGTAACGGCTGCAAAGGCAATTGGAATGGGGGATGGCCGCATTCTCCTTCACCACGTCCTTCCGAATAGCCTTGCACCGATTATCGTTCAAGGTACGTTAGCGATTGCAACTGCCATAATTGAGTGTGCAGCACTCGGCTTTCTCGGTCTTGGTGCACAGCCGCCAGCACCAGAGTGGGGAAAAATGCTCGCCGATTCCAGGGCGTTCATCATTCAAGCACCATGGACGGTTCTTTTCCCTGGGCTTGCAATCATGCTTACGGTACTCGGCTTTAACCTAATGGGGGATGGGCTGCGCGATGCTTTGGATCCAAGAATGAAAAACTAGAAGTTAAAGGGTGATGTTAGATTAACATCACCATCTTTTTGTCGTTTATCTGTAAATCTATCAAAATATGAAAAATAATAACAAAATCCTAGTTCGAAATAGGAAAATAGTGACTATTATCTCTTAAAATCACCCCAAAAGTTGTGATACTTTTATACTCAGTAAGAATATTCCAAAAATTGCTTATTTTAGAGGAGGAAAGTTCATTGATTAAACGTAGCTTGTCCATTCTAGCAATCTTTCTATTAGTATTTACTGCAAGCGTTTCCGCAGCCAAGCTCCCAGACCCCCCGGCAGGTTCGGGCGGTGCAGGTAAGAAGAATCAGGAAAGTATTATAAAGCTGAAGAAAAATGATTTGGATAAGAAATACAAAAGCAATGAGAAGGTCAGAGTCATCGTAGAGATGAAGGAAGCCCCGGCAATAGAAACAGCTTCGAAGGAAGGGAAACTTTTTAAACAGTTATCGAAAAATAAGAAACAACAATTAAAGTCCGAAAAGCTAGCTAATCAGAAGAAATTGAAAAAAAAGGTGAAAGAGAAAAAAATAGCTTTCAAAGAGCTTGAAAGTTTTACGACAGTCGTCAATGGGTTCAGCGGTGAACTTCAGTATGGTGAAATCAAAAAGGTGGAAGCCATGCCTGAAGTTGCTGAAGTACATATTGCGAATGAATATGAACGTCCTGTAGAAAAACCCGAAATGCTTTATAGTAAAGAACTAGTCCAAGCCCAGGAAGCTTGGCGGGAATATGGATATAAAGGGGAAGGGATGGTCGTCGGGATTATCGATACTGGAATCGACCCATCTCACCGTGATATGGTCCTGAATAATGATAATAAGGCAGAACTGACTGAAAATGAAATTAGCGGAATGAAGGAATCTAACCATCTATTAGGCAATTATTATACGGCGAAGGTTCCTTATGGATACAATTACATGGATGAAAATGAAGAAATCCTTGATCTTGGTGAAGGGGCGTCAATGCATGGAATGCATGTAGCAGGTACAGCCGGTGCCAATGGAGATGAAGAGAATGGCGGCATTAAAGGGGTTGCTCCTGAAGCCCAGCTGCTTGCTTTAAAGGTCTTCGGGAATGATCCCGACATGCAGACAACATGGGGCGATATATATATCAAGGCAATTGACGATGCCATCATCCTTGGGGCGGATGTGTTGAATATGAGCCTTGGCTCCACTGCAGGTTTTGTATCTGCAGAAGATCCGGAGCAGCAGGCGGTATCCAGGGCTGTTGATAATGGGATCCTCATGTCGATTTCAGCAGGAAACTCAGCACATTTTGGAAATGGATTTGCAAACCCATCAGCGTCGAACCCGGATATTGGCGTTTCAGGTTCACCTGGACTTGCATACGATTCTGTACAAGTGGCGTCGGTAGAGAATAACTATATGGATTTGGATGCAGCGACTTATGATATAAACGGACAAGTAGGGAAAGCTCCGTTCATGTCGGCTTCAAGCGTACATCCCAATACTTTAAATGAAAAAACACATGACTTGGTGGCTGCAGGTCTTGGGACGCCAGAGGAGCTTTCCAAAGTGGATGTTAAAGGCAAGTTCGCCCTCATCGAACGCGGCACGCTTTCTTTTATAGAAAAGGCGCAAAATGCCCAGGCAGCAGGTGCGACAGGAGTCATTATTTACAATAATGCTGACGGATATATTTCCATGGCCACAGATCCAAGCATCACCATTCCCCAGCTGTTCATGTTGAAATCGGATGGTGCAAAGCTGAAAGCGGCCTTAACGGATGGAGAAAAGGTGAAGATTACCTTTAATGGTGATAAAACAAAAGCTGTAAATCCAGAAGCAGGGAAAATGAGCTCATTCAGTTCATGGGGAGTCGCACCAAACCTGGATTTTAAACCGGAAATCACTGCTCCGGGAGGACAAATTTATTCGACGCTGAACAACGATGAATATGGAATGATGAGTGGTACTTCGATGGCGGCACCACATGTTTCCGGCGGCTCGGCACTTGTTCTTGAAAGAGTGGATAAAGAATTTAAATTAAATGGTTCTGCCCGGGCAAATTTAGCGAAGAACCTGATGATGAATACTTCAAAACCACTAGCGGATCAAGGTGTCGTCAATAAAGCCCTTGACTGGGAAAACCCTTACTCGCCTCGCAGGCAGGGAGCCGGGGTCATGCAGCTGCAATCCGCATTGTCCACACCTGCTGTCGTGACCGAGGCATTCACGAAAGAAGCGAAGGTTGCAATGAAGGAGATCGGCAATAAGTTCGCCTTTACTTTAAAGGTTGAAAACTTCAGCAACAAAGCGGTCAAGTATGATGTAAAAGGTAATATCCAAACAGACTATGCAATCCAGGGACAACTCGGTTATACCGCTAACGAACTGGAAGCACAGGAAATTAAGAACGCTTCGATTAAAATCAATAATAAAAGCACAAATAAGATTACCGTTCCCGCAAAAAAATCGGTTACATTCGAAGTGAAAGTTGACATATCCGATGCAAAAGTACTCGGTGATGACCTTCAGACTCTTGTAGACATTGACGAGGTCTTTCCAAACGGATATTTTGTTGAAGGGTTCATTTCATTGAAGGATCCTGCCGATACGAATCCGGAACTGAATGTACCGTATGTAGGGTTTAAAGGGGAGTGGGACAAAGCCCCTATCCTGGATGGCACTAAATATGATAAAGAGTCCTTCTATGGCATGGCAGGTGGAGTTTCTACAGCAGGTGAAGATTTCACTTATCTTGGCTATGACCCTGCGGGAAAAACATTCAATGGCAAAAATATTGCGATTTCCCCAAATAATGATGGTGCACAGGATGACTTCGTGCCTGTCCTATCATTCTTAAGGAATGCGAAAAAGGTAGAATACAATATATTGAATGGTGAAAACAAATCAATCCGGAAACTTCGCACAGAGAATAATGTACGCAAGGACTATTATGATGGCGGACAAGGGACCGCGTACACCCTTGATCCGGCCCGTAAATGGGACGGTAAAATCAATAATGCACTCGCTAAGGATGGGGTCTATTATTTTGAAATCAAAGCGATGATAGATTACGAGGGTGCAAAATGGCAGACGTTTAAAATGCCTATCAAAATCGATACGGTAAAGCCGACAGTCAAAATTTCGAAAAAAGGCAATGTATTAACCATCCAAGGCAAGGATAATTTGAATGGTTCAGGACTTGCTTATTACGATGTACAAGTCGATGGAGCATCCATCATGGAAGAGCCGCTCCCGGCGAATGCGAAGCAATTCACTTTACCTGATGTAAAAGGGGAAAAGGTTCAGGTTGTGGCAATTGACTATGCAGGTAATGAAAAAACGGCTGAAACTGAATTAGCCAGTGATTCAGCTCCAATCGATAATCATGCACCAGCTGTAAAGATCAAGAGTCCTGAAGCCTTGAGCGTGAACAATAAAAATAAAATCAAAATAACAGGGGAAATTGAAGAAGCGTCGGAAATAAAGGAGTTTAAAATCGACAATAAAACGGTACCTGCAACGTATAACAAGGCGAATAACAAATATGAATTCTCATATGAAAAGAAATTTGAAGAGGGTGTTCAAAGCTTCACTGTTAAAGCAACCGATAAGTGGGATAACACGGTTTCCTTTAAACGGACGATTATGGTCGATGCAACAAAGCCAGGTTTAAAAGTGAAGGGTGTACCGAAAACTGTGGGAGCCAAAGGGAAAAATCCAAAAGTGGACGTGACGGTGGAAGATAATTTCGATGAAATCCGCCTTTACCTGAACGGAAGCGAAGTATTCTATCATGAATTCAAGGAACCATACAAAATGCGTGCCTATAAGAAGAAGATAGAGGATTTGGAACTGCCGCTTAAAACAGGCAACAATAAGATTGAGTTTAAGGTGACCGATCTTGCAGGAAATGAAATGAAGAAATCCTTTAACATCAATAAAGCAAAAAAATAACGAAAGGAAGCCCTCTTACCCAAGAGGGCTTCAGTTTGTAGACATAATGATTTGTACCTACAGTTTTTTTGCGGGGTTGTACAATTGAACATTGGATGGGATGTAGGGCACTCGCTTTCAGCGGGCGGTCCGCTCTCGGCGCTCGCTGCGCCTTGGACACGCCATTCCCGCATGAGTCTTGTACACCCGCTCCAATCAACTGGAATGTCTTTCAAAATAATACTGTAGGCAAACTTGCTTTCCTTCGTACAAAATGGGGGTTCCGAATGGACTACCCCGAACCATGATTATAAAAAGAAGACTTGGTTATCCTTCATGAATTTTTACCTTTTAATATGGAATGAAACCACCATTAAATTGAAGAAATTTGCGACACTCCTGCCGAATAACTGGCTAGCCGAGACCCCCACAGACGCTTGCGTCGAGGAGGCTTGGCAGACAGTCGGCGGAAAGGGAGCGGATTTCTGAAATAAACTGGACGTTTTCAAAGAAAAAACTGCGGGCAAACTCGTTCGAATTTGTCTACAGTATGAGCCCTCTTATCCAAGAGGGCTGTTTTTGCATAATAAGCTTTCCCGAGTATGGATTTGATGAATGAATTCTTTAGTAGATTATGGTGTAGTTCCTTGCGTTTTCACCGTGCTAATATGGAAATCTCTTAGTGAGGAAGTTTTTTCATTATCCGGCAGGTATATCGAATAGGATAAAAGAATTAGGTATAAAGGTCTTATTGAAAGGAGGGTATCTATGAATTATAAGAAGAAATCTAGCAATAAAGTAACTAGTATTGCAATTACAGTGAAATTCGAAAGGAGAGGAAGCGACAGGTCATATCTTACAAAACCGAGTTTCTTTGATGCACTTCAGCACGTCCATTCTCCCTTTGAAAAGGATCTCCGCTCTGATTCACCTTATCAGGATTTTCCTCTATGTCAGGAGGTAACCCTTTCTTTTTTTGAAGAAGGTGCTAAAACATCTATTAATTATGACCCCCACCAAGAAAAAATCATCATTGAAGAAAGTTCAGAGACATATCAGCCGAATAAGGGTGAGGCGCTTACTGCAATCCTCGATCATATCATGATCAATCATGGCTATCACCATTCTTTTTTCATCATCCAGCAAAAAGAGCGGAACGTAAAAATGAAAGCTGCTACCCCATGAAAATCCCTAACATTTTTAGGCAGGACGTTGTAAGGTATGAGATTTCCGAATAATTCATACGAAAAGTTACTTTACTCAATAAGGATGGAGCTGCCACGGCAGCTCCATTAATGCCTCTCCAATCTTTCAAGATGTCAAACCAACCGCCGGATGATCTTTGAAAGGGTTTGGATGCCATAAGCTAATTGTTCCTCCGAGGCGTATGAATATGAAAGCCGTATATGTGTATGGTTATTTGGTTCGTATATGTATCCCGGATTAAGAAGTATGTTTTCCTTTAACACTTGCCTGAAAAGGTTTGAATTCACGATTGGTTTACATAATTTTAACCATATATAAAATCCGCCTTGAGGTATTTGCCATTCAGCCAGTCCCTTAAAATATTGATTGAGAAGAGTTAATGTAAAATCTCTGCGTCCTATCAACTCATGCCTTAGCCACTTTAAATGATTTGAATATTGCCCATTTGCTAACCATTCCGCCACAAGGTGCTGGGAAAGTGCACTTGAACCATAATCCATTTGCATTTTAATGTCCGCTAAACGTTCAATCACAGTTATTGGGCCAGCAATCCATCCGATACGCAATCCTGGGCTTAATGTTTTGGACATGCTGCCAATATGCAATACAAGGCCATCTGCATCAAGGGATTTTAATGGAGGCGGTGGTTCATTATCAAACCACAAATCACTATATACGTCATCTTCAATAATCGGGATCTGTTCCTTTTTGCATAGTGATAGGAGGTTAAGTCTTTCTTCTTTTGACCATGTAGTATTCGTTGGATTGTTAAACGTTGGAACAGTATAAAATAGTGACGCTTTCTTCCTTCCGTTGATGTGCTTTATTTGTGTCGGGATACTTTCCCGGCCTTGTATTGATAAACCTACTAAGTGCATGCCCGCAGATTGAAAAGGGTGAACGGAATTTAAATAGGAAGGGGATTCATGTAAAATCATCGATCCCTTTTGAAGTAAACCGACTGATATCAACTGGAGTGCCTGAAGCCCGCCAGAAACGACCATGAGGGAGCTGGGACTCGCGTTGATCCCTTTTGTTTCTAAATAAGCACTTATACATTGACGAAGTCTCTTATCACCCTTGGGTTCGGAATAGCCTAAAGAGTGGGCATCAAAAGAAGTGGATCGCAACGTCTTTTCGATTTGTTTTGCAGGCAATAGATCTGGAGATAGTTCGCCCGTGCCTAATCTGATGATGGCAGTGTCCGTTTCATACTGATTAATGTCCTGAATCGTTTTTAAATTAGGTTCATAGAGTCCATTCCTGACATAGTTTTTCCAGTCGGGCTGTTTGCTTGAGACGAGCACATTCCATGTATTATTGGAAACGAATGTGCCGGACCCAACCTTAGTTTCCAATAATCCATCAGCAATCAACTCATCAATGGCTGTGATGATGGTACTTCGGTTTACCCCAAATGAGTCGGCCAATGAACGTTGTGATGGAAGCTTGGTACTAACTGGCCATTCCCCTCGTGTAATTTGTTGTTTGATCCAATCCACTATTTGCAGGTGAAGTGATTGGTCGGAAGTACGGTTTGGTCTCCATTCGATAAACATACGAAAACCACTCCTTTCATGTTCTGTATTCAATATAAATTGGTTGGTTTGAAAGCCAACCAATTGGATGGTCAATTCCTTTGTTTTTTTCATTATACTGAATTTGAAAGGAGGGGGTATTCGTATGGGGCCATTTTTTCATGGATTATTATTGGCATTGGGGCTGATACTTCCGTTGGGAGTGCAAAATGTATTCATTTTTAATCAAGGAGCAATCCAACCTACAATAAAAAAAGCATTGCCAGCAACGATAACAGCTGCAATTTGTGATACACTGCTCATTTTGTTAGCTATTTTAGGTGTTTCGTTGGTTGTCATGCAATATGATTGGTTGCGCCTTACATTAATCATAATCGGAGTTATATTTTTATTGTATATGGGTTTTCAGATTTGGTTTGCCAAATCGAACTCACAGTCAGGTGCCCAATCCATGCAGATGTCGACCAAAAAACAAATTGTATTTGCTCTATCCGTATCATTACTGAATCCGCATGCAATCTTGGATACGATAGGTGTAATCGGTTCGAGCTCACTTGTTTATTCAGGAAAAGATAAAATGATTTTCACCGCAACGTGCATCTTTGTGTCATGGTGCTGGTTCCATGGATTATGTCTTGCGGGACGATTGCTGAAAAAGGTTGATACATCTGGTAAATTCCTTGGAATATTAAATAAAATTTCTGCAATCATCATTTGGATCACAGCTCTTTATATGGTTAAATCGATTTTTTGATAAAAGACATGCATTTGAACCTGGCCATACCAGGTATTCAATAAAGTTACAGGACGCTTATGTATAAAAAAGGGGAATGCATATCGAATTGCATTCCCCTTTTTTTCCTTATAAGTTAACAACCTGACCTCGTTCTTCTTCAAATCGTGATTGCGGGTTTATTGAAGAGCAACCAGGTCCTTGATTTCCTCTGTGGAAAGTTCGGTGATCCAGTTGTCACTGCTGATGATCTCGTCGTTCAGGGCTTGCTTTTTATCAAGCATCTGGTCGATTTTTTCTTCCAGGGTCCCTGTGCAGATTAGCTTATGAACATGAACGAAACGCTGTTGCCCAATTCGGTAAGCACGGTCGGTGGCTTGATTTTCAACAGCTGGGTTCCACCAGCGATCATAGTGAATCACGTGGTTTGCTTCTGTAAGATTAAGGCCAGTGCCGCCTGCTTTCAACGAGAGTATGAAAATAGGGAAATCCCCATCTTGGAACCGCGTGATCATTTCATCACGCTGCTTCTTGTTCGCACTCCCGTTCAGGAATGGCACTTCAAAGCCATATCGTTTTTCCAGCAAATCTTTAATCATATTGCCCATCCCGATATATTGAGTGAAAATGAGACAGCTTTCATCCTGTTCGCGGACAGCATCGATAAGCTCGGTCAGCTTCTCGAGTTTGCCAGATCGGTTAGGTGCCTTCATGATGTTTTCCTTTTCCATTTCTTTTAAGTAAAGAGCTGGATGATTGCAAAGCTGCTTTAGCTTATTCAGCATCTGGAGGATGATGCCTTTTCTTTCAAAGGCAGATAGTTGTTCGATATCAGTGAATGTATCTTTAATCAGTTGCTCATACAACGATGCTTGCTCGGTGGTAAGCGGTACGAATTCCTTTTGTTCTTGCTTATCCGGAAGATTAAGAGCGACTTCTTTATCACGCTTTGTACGGCGAAGCAAAAATGGCTGTATCAAACGCTGCAATTCCTTGATTTTATCCTTCTGATCATCACGCTCGATGGTCGCCACATATTTTTCCTGAAACTGACCTAGCGTTCCGAGATAACCTTTGTTGATGAAGTCGAAAATCGCCCATAGCTCACTTAAACGGTTTTCCATCGGCGTACCCGATAGGGCGATATGATGTCTGCCATTTAGCTTGCGGACCGCTTTGGATTGCTTCGTTTGGGCATTCTTGATGTTTTGTGCTTCATCAAGGATAACACTGCTCCAATGGATGGAGGTCAGTTCAGCCACATCTTGGTGGGTCAGTCCATATGATGTTAAGACAATATCATGATCGGCTGCCAGTTTAGTAAATGCCTCACCTTTAGCACGATTCGATCCGTAGTGTAGGTGAACTTTAAGTGATGGAGCGAATTTTTCCAATTCTTTTTGCCAGTTGCCAAGTACCGATGTCGGGCAGACGATGAGCGCCGATTGTACAGGGACGGATTCAGGGGCAGTGGTAATGACTTCACCCTCATCACTGCTCTCCGCGCTACTATCCTCTTCGACGATGATCGGTTCACTCTTTTGTTCATCCTTGGGCCCAGTGGGCAGCTCTTTACCGACCATTTCTTTGCCTTTAACATGAAGTAGGTAGGCAATCATCTGGACGGTTTTTCCAAGTCCCATATCGTCGGCTAGACAAGCACCAAAACCATGCTCCCTTAAAAAAAGGAGCCAGCTCATGCCCAGTTTTTGATAGGGGCGTAAATCACCTTGAAGTGCATTAGGGACGGGCAGGATGGATATGTTTTTGGTTTCCCGGAGCCTTCCCACCATTTTACGGAGCTCCTGGTTCAATTCAAATTGAATCCGGAGCATTTCGTCGTTTTCAGAATCGCCATCGCCATCTTCATTCACGCCATTCAACAGTTCCTGCTGCAGCAAGTCAGTCAGTTGGATGCCTTTTTCGTTCGCTGTTTCCATCAGCTCCTGAATTTGCTTAATGAAAGCAGGGTCAAGCTTGACCCATTGGCCGCGGATGAAGACAAGCCGCCTTTTTTCATTGACGAGCTCCTCGAACTCCGCCTCAGTGAGCTCCTTGCCATTTAATGAGAACCGCCAATCAAAGTCCATTAAAGCTTTTAACCCGACATAAGAAGGGCCGCGGTTCGATTGGCTCTTCACTTTCGCTTTGACCTTCAATGAGGACTCCTTCAAGGCAAGCCACCACGATGGAAGGAGAATTTCGACGCCAAGAAACAGGAGCTTTTCGCTTGCATCGGTCAAGAACTCCCATGCATCCGTTTCTGAAATCTCCCTTTTCAGACGGCCATTCTCCCCAAGCCAGGGCACGACGAGTTGCCAGCGTTTCGTAGCACGCACCACATCACTTGCATACTTATTCCAGCCGCGCGGAAGTTTTTTTCCTGTATATGTTTCAATGATATTCTCATCCCTTTTGGAACGAAGGGTAACATCGAGCATCCAAGGCCCGTTGCCATCTGGAGGCTCAGTTAAACGGAGACCTATAGTGAATGGTTTGGGATCGGGCAGGGTACCGAGCCATTCCTGCCAGCTGTCCTTGTCAAAAAAGGCCTGCAATTCTTCGGGAGAAAGTCGAGTATCCTTTAATGCCCCAACGGCTTCACTCCATTTATGCTGCATGGGTGAATAGTTTTTTAAATACATATTAGCGGCACCGTTATACCACTTTTCGATAAAAGTACGGTTGGTTTCCAGTTCAGGTGAAGGAAGATCCAAAGATATTTCTTCTTCCCAAAAGGAAGGGACGAATTCCTCTTCCACTTCCTCCGGCAGCTTCCAGCCGATGGAGTCCAATTGAAGATTGGTGAAATCCGGTACGGGGATTCCAGCTTCAATGGATTCATGAAGAACGGGAGCTGCTGACAGGCAAAGGGAGGATATCTCGGACCATTCCCATTCTATGAAGGAGTTGAAGCTTTCCCTCGCAAAAAAATTGAGAAGTCCCCAAGCGTCAAGAATGAATACTTGATTTCCATCCACTATATCCGTAGTCATTTTAGTGCCATAAAAGCTTGCGTCATCCCAGTTGAATAACAGCCTGCGTATATAATTCGTGGTGAGGAAGGTATTTTCTTCATTGACGACACCAAGGGCGTAAGTTCCGTTTTCGAGAGCGGCTATTTTGATTTTTAATTTCCCTGGATTAAACATCGATAAGCTTACCCCTTTTTAGTTCTTCTTGGAAAGCGCGAAGCCGTTTGGTCGAATCTGCTACATAAAGTATATAACGTTCGAATACGTCTTCCTTTTTGCTCTTCTTATAGATGGTGCGCATCCTTTTCAAATAACGGACAGCTTGCTTATAAGCAGGCCGATTTTTCAAAGAAACTTTTTCCTGGACCGCATGATAATAAAGCGGCAGGATTAGTTCCGGTTCTTTTGAGACCACTTCTTTGATGGATTCACTGCTGATTAAGTCAATGCTGATTTCTGAGTAAATATGCATCTCCACCCATTTTTTATATTGTCCTTGTTCAAAAAGGAAGTTTGCATAGTTCCAATAGCTGTGCGGAAGGGTGGCCCTGTAAAATTTCTCAAGCAAATCGGTCCGTTTTAATTTATAACAGCAACTGTTAATTAAAGTCGTAAAGGTCCGGACGAAATCTACCCGTTTATAATAATCGGATAAACCGGCAAGGAACTCCTGGACATTATTATTGATGAATTCAATGAAAGGGATAGCCCGTGCCCGGTTGTCGGATTCAGCCAAGAGATTCAGCCAATAAAAAATGTATGGACAGGCTTCGTTCTTCAATTCAGAAAGAAGCCCAATCGCTTGTTTATCATGGTTCTCCAAAAGGGATAGGTGAATCGCTGCGAGGGAATAGGACGTCCTCTCAGTGGTGCCCATATACTTCTCGGGAAGTTCTTTATTGATTCGTTCCAGTTCCTCTTTACGCCATGAGGAGTTGGAGAATAAGTAGCTCCATATCTCCCGGTAAAGGTCGATCTTTTCGTATTCGAGGCCTTCTCCTCCATCCAGCAGTTTAGCTACATCTTCCTTGATGCTAAAAACGAAGGGATCAAAGGCGAAGGGCCTCGCTTGCCTGCTAAGCGGCTGTACCGTTTCATGAAGCTCCTCTGCAAGGTCGACGGCAAGTGCATAAAAGACCCTGATCGTTTGCGTCTCACTTTTATGCAGCTGAATCATTCTCAGTGTCTGCTGCATCGTGCAAAATTGGGTAACGAAATGATAAAGTAATTTCCATTCCCTTTCCATTGGAGCTTTTGAGCTAAGGCGTTTAAAGTAAGTTTGTATGTGATTTTCAATCATATAAGTAGCCTCGCCTATATGAGGCTCCACATGTTCAGCGAATTCATCATTCACGAATTGCTTCCATGATGGATAGCTTTTATCTAAGATGATGGATTTCCCTGCCGCCTGTTTAAGTAATTCACTTGCCGGTTTCACTTGCTGCAGTGCTTGGGCCGTTGAGGTTTTTTTTGGTGCTTTCCAATCGCTCAGCCATTCGGAAACACTAGCGTGTTCAGAATATGCAGAAAAGAAAACGGCCATTTGATGCCGGCAAATGAACCTTGAATCACATGTACAGCTTCCATCCTGAGGGAAGAGCAGATTCAGCCTGGCCTTAAAGCGTGTCACATCCTGTACCTCAGCTGCAATCGTATCCGCCGCTTCTTCTTTAATATCAACGAGCCCCTGACGGTATAACTGGAGCCCTTGATTCACCACATCCGAATCTTCCGGATCCCCGGCCTCCAAAAATTCCGCCAGCCGCTCCCCAACTAACAACAACTCCCGCTCCATACTCTCCTCCTTCAGGGACAAGCCCTGTATACCAAAATTATATTTTTGTATGATCATGAACCATCAGTTCTTTAACTTATCGTTGGGTGCATAAATTACATCCCAGATCGAATGCCGGACTATGGCCGTTCTCTTTACGTTCTAATCCATTTAATCGAACAAACCATCAATGCTTCTAGCCGTATATTCATAAAAACCCTGTAAAAGTCAATATCGTCAAAAATCCCCTTGAATATAAGCGGTTCGGATATAAACAGGAATAACTGGCAATCACTTTAACATGCCTCAAATCCTTCATCCTCATCACGCTTCACAATACCAAGTGATGAGGCAGGAATCTTTTTTAAAATTGCTTTTTTGAAGCATCTCTTTATTATACTTCATTTTGGCTTGGAATTTAAAATGTAGATTAGAGGTTTTGGAAATGATGAGTGTGAGAAATTATATACTCCTGTTGAATGGCTCAATTTGTAGACAAAAGGGGTTCTATATATAAATTTAATACAAAGTAGATTGGAACAATGTGCGAGACTCCTGCGGGGGAAGAGCGTCAAGTGGAGACCCGCAGGCGCATAGGACCCGAGAACGGTCCGCCCGCGGAAAGCGAGTGACTGGAGGCATCGAGTTTGTCTATAATTTGGAGCCATTCCCGGGGAAATGGCTCCAAATTATAGAATTAGTTTATTTTCATTTCGTTCTTCCAACTGTCCAGCTTTTTGTTGATGAATGTAACAAAGGTATGGTTTTTTTGTAATTTGAATAGAAACGCAGATTTTTCCAAGTACTCTTTTGCCTCTTCAAAGTTACCTACGAGTTCAAAATTGTATCCTAAATGGTAATGTAAATCCGCTAAAGCATATAATTGATCATGTTCGAGGCACCACTTTATGGCATCTTGGCAGCAGGCAATGGACTCTCCGTATCGGCCAAGGCGTGTTAGCACTCTGCCAAAATTATAGGATAGGCGCGTCTTTAGCGTTTTATCCGTCAAGAATGGCAGGGCTTTCAAGTGATCTAAAGCTTTCCTTAACAAGGCAAATGCATTTTCGTATTGTTCTTCGGCAACATACATTACACCAAGACTGCTTAGGATTTCAAGCTCCCGTTCCGAATAAATTTTATCGGTCGTATGAGTAATTGAGATGGCCTTATTGATGAATTCTATGGCTTTATCTAAATCTTTATTTTTTTCATATTCGTATATTCCCTTGTGCCAAAGAATCAATTGATGATTCTTTTTATTTTGAAGAAAGAGGGGACTGTTTTCCTCAGCCTTTACAATTTGCTGCATTTCCTCATAATTTCGGGTTCTTCTGGCTATTTTTAATTGATAAATCACTTCTTCCACGTAATCCAGCCTAGGGGTCATTCCAATATCGAAAAAATAGTTTACATCAACGCCTAAACGTTGGGAAATTAAGTAGAGAGTGGATGCATATGGATAGACATCGCCCTTTTCAATCTTACTGATCTGTGCTTGTGTACAAATACCGGTTGCCAACTCTTCCTGGGAAAGCCCGATTTGTTTACGTAGCTCTTTGATCTTTTGTCCAACTGCAAAAAAATCCATTTTGATTCTCCTTAAAATATGCCTAGAGTTATATTTTGTTATGAAAAATCGGTGAAAGCGGTATGTACAGGTCCTGAACGGTTTAAATAGATTCTTTAGTCGAAATATATGACTTTAAGAATTGTGGTTAAATATAACTATAGAATTATTTTCTATTTTAACCAATATTTTTTTAAAAGAAAAGGAGGAATGACCTATGAAAAAAAGTACTAAAGCATTAGTCGTATCTTTTCTTATCATCGCTGCTTTTGTTATTGTCCCAAGCGAATTACCAGGCCTTTATGCAGAACTTCCAGGTTTATATAAATAAATAAATGAAGCTTCTTATCAATCATTCAAGCATCTTCAATTGAAGATGTTTTTTTTATTATTATTAAATGATGATTATTCTTTTGCGCATATTCCTGTAGTTATAATTATCTATGAATGGGGGGTGTAAGGTCCATTTGGTAGGTGTTGAAGAAACGTGAGCGTAGTTTGTAACGCCTATTTCCTTTTAATGCTTTTGTTATAGTGTATATAACAAAACGGAGAGAGGTGTAAGGTTAATGATTGATATTAATATGAAAGTTCAACCCTCTTTTTACGATGATGAATGTGCCATTGTGTTTTCTTTTTATTTTGATAAGGCAACCAGGAAAATTGGTGAAGCTGTGGTGTACACATGCAAAAAATCAGATGATAAAGAATCCAGCCAAGATCATATAGATACAGATGTACAAGAAAAAATCGCTTATCTTAAAGAGTTTTCCATTGTAGATGAATATCAGGCGACCTCGATGAAGAAGATTCAACATTTTTTGAATGTAATCGGTATCAAGAAATGTGTGAAGCACAATCTTCAAGGTAATGAAATCGCATTTTAAAAGATAAAAACTCATGACATCCCACATGTCATGAGTTTTTGCCATTTAAATGACTGTTTTGAGCATTCATTTTCTTTTTAATGAAATCGCTCATTTGTTTCCGCTTACTTGGTTTAGCGTTATTTGTTCTTTCAAAAAATTTAAAGTGTTGTTTATTGCTATCAATTTTCATGATGTCTCTCCTTTGCTTTTTTTTATTTACCCATTTTTTTCTTAGTTAAAACGTGATTTTAATGATAAAGGGATGAACAGAAGATCTTGCAAATATTCCTGTAGTTATATTTTCTTCTGTGAATCCCTGCATATAAGGATTTATTAGATGATAATAAGAGGTGAAGCCCAAATATGGAGGAATTTCGTATTTTATCATACTTAAAATAAATGTTAAAATGGTCCGAATATCGGATTTTTCATTAGAAACATCAGTTTCTAGTACCCTAAAGTGAAGAGGGTTGAAGAACTCTTTTCGATGGCCCCCATGCATATGCTTGGGGGATCTTTTTTATTTGGATAATTTGTCCACTTTTTTTCTATAATATGTTTCGTTTTGTTTGTATATACATGGGTAAATATAAGAAACAAGATGAATTAAACCTGTGTTAATCGCAGTTTAATCGGAGGAATATATTTTATGGATGTGAAAGTAAAGAATGATCCGACGAAGCGAACTTTCCAGCAGTACATTTTTCCATTTACGCTTGAAGGAAATAAGATTGAAAAGTTTGTGGAAAAGTTGTTTGAGGACAATTTCGTTTTTTTGAACTTGAAAGATATGGAACAACAAAATCAATTTTACGGTGGCCATAAAGTTTCGCACCGTAAACTGGAAAAGTATTTCATGCCTTACATCGAGCCAATTTTATTTCCGAGTAATGCCAAACAGAAGGAAGGCTTGCGGCGTTTCACGAAAAAACTGGATATTGATTGTACCTTCGAATCACCCTATCTAAATACCCCATTTATTATTAACTCTATCGATATCTTCATATGCCCATTTCATATTGGCATGATGAACCTTCGTGTTACTTTACCTGAAGGGCTTTCACATGATGATGTGCTCTATTTTGGCGATACATTCCGAATCCTTGAACCGATTGCTGATGATGAGGAAAAAACGAAAGTCGGCTGTCGGGAAAATCAGTATGAACAAGTGAAGGATTTCATCTTCAATGAACTATTGCCGCCAATTGAGGAATATATGGATGAAGAACAAGCGGACCCGACCTATTTTGGCAGTTTGCCCTTCTTCATCGATGAAAGGATGTACGTAATCAGTTATACGGCATTCCCTGAGGATCGTGATATTTCTAAAAATGACTTATTCCGGATCAGTGAACTGAATGGGTATGACAATGATGGTGAACCATATATAGGTGCATTAAATCCTGATTATATAGAAAAGTATTATCAGGAAAGAGTATATGACAGGTGGGGCAAGGAAACCTATTATGTAACTAGTATGTATCATTTCGCGTGTGTCACGAAAGCGACAGGTAAACTGGAACAGGAACTGGCAAGCGAAATGTATGGCCAGCATTTTTATTCATTGTTGCTTTTCTTCTATTATAAAATCGTACTGCTCAAATTGGCTCATGAACATTCCCAGATAGATGTGGAAAAAGATCAATCGGATACAGAACAGCTGATTTTCATGATCACTCAGTTTTCTGCAAAGTACTTATTCACTGAAGTGAATAGTACGGCAATCGGTAAAGAGCTTTTCAAAAAAACGGATGAAGCCTTCAGGATTGCCCCTCTCTACAGTGAGGTGAAGGAAACACTTTCCTACCTTTATCAAAATCAGGATAAACTGTCTGGGAAAAGAAGTAATTATCTTTTGCAAATACTAACGATTTATACGGTAGTCTCCGGGATATTCGGAATGAATCTATATATTGAAGATTGGAAAGGGAAATTACCATGGAAAGCGTATATGGATTACACCTTATACGAATGGGTAGCTGTCATTGTAACGACAAGCGGTCTCATCATTTCGGCCATACTGGGCTTTATCTTCCTGAAAAAATGGCTCCAAGAGAAAAAAAGCCGAAAAAAAAGAATGCTCTAGAATCCTGAACATTATGTACATGACCCAGGCTGTAGGCAAACTCGATGAAGATTGAGTTTGCCTACGTTTTTTAGGGTTTGTACAATTTTGAATGTTGCCTCTAGGCGCTGGCTTTCCGCCTGCGGGTTTCCTTTGTTAGCAGACCCGGCAGAAAGGGAGCTGATTCCTTAAATCAACTTGATCTTTTTTGTGAACTGGACCTTCATCTATTTTTTCTAAAACAAAAGTCCTGTACATAATGTACAGGACTTTTGTTTTAGAAAAAACATGGTTAATTAGAAAAATGAAGAAATTCGGCATGTAAAATCCCCCATTCCCCTAATATTTTGCTAAACTATAGGTATATCATTCTAACTATTCATTAGGAGGAAATCATGAAGAAACTAGCTTTAGTTTCCAGCTTATTGTTGTTGAGCGTATTGTTTCTGGCCGGATGCTCGGATGAGCCAAGTCCGGAAGATCGCTTTGCGGCATACACGAAGCTTTGGAATAAACAGGATTTTGCGAAGATGTACGAGTATCTGTCGCCTGAGACAAAGAAGAAAATCAGTGCGGATGAATTTGCTAAGCGTTATGAGAAAATCTATACGGGCATAGAAGCCGACCAATTAAAGGTGGACTATAAACAGCCAAAAGAAGAGAAAGACCATAAAGATGGGGAAAAGGTAAGCCTTTCATATACCGTTGATATGTCCACTATGGCGGGTGCTGTCAGCTCTGATCATAAAGCGACACTTGTCAAGGAAGGGGAAGGCGAGGAAGAAAATTGGTATATCAAGTGGGATGAAAGCTACATATTCCCTCAATTGAAAGCTGGCGAGAAGGTATCGGTTGAATCGTATCCAGCCATTCGCGGGGAAATTGTCGATAGAAATGAACGCGGCCTTGCCATGAATGGAACGGTTGCAGAAGTGGGAATCGTGCCAGAGAAAATGGCCAATGAATCCGAAACGGTTAAAAAGGTCGCTGGAATCCTTAATATGTCCACCGACGAAGTGAATCAGAAATTAAAACAAACATGGGTAAAGCCAAGCTATTTCGTGCCCATCAAGAAAATGTCAAATGATAATAATGCAACCTTGGAAAAGCTATTAAGCATTGCTGGTGTATCTGTCAATAATACGGAAGAACGCATATATCCATATAAAGAGGCTACTGCCCATCTAATTGGATATGTCGGTGAGGCATCGGCCGAAGATCTGGAGAAATTGAAAGGAAAAGGATATACAGCAAGTGATGTTATTGGCAAACGCGGTCTTGAGGAAGTTTTGGAAGCGCGGCTTAAAGGCAAACCTGGCGGTAAAATCTTTATTAGAGCCGAAGATGGCGAAGAAAAAGTGATTGCTGAAAAGCCTGCTGAAGAGGGAGAAACAATTACATTGACCATCGACGCCGAGCTTCAAAAGGATATCTTCAAACAATATAAGAACGAAGCCGGATCGGCATCGGCAATTGATCCGAAGACAGGCGAAACGCTTGCACTTGTTTCAAGTCCGTCATTCGATCCTAATAAATATATTTTCGGAATAACGAAAGCGGAACAAAAAGCGCTTGAAGAAGACCCGGAAAAACCACTTTTGAACCGTTTCAGTTCGACGTTTGCACCTGGTTCAACCATTAAGGCCATCACTGCGTCAATCGCTTTGAAAAATGGCGTGGATCCGAAAGAGTCGATCAATATTCAAGGGAAAACATGGGCCAAATCGACATGGAAAGATCATTCCATTACAAGGGTTTCGGACCCTGGGGTTCCAATCGATATGGAAAAGGCTTTAATTTATTCAGACAATATTTACTTTGCCCAAAAAGCTCTGGGGCTTGGTAAGGAAAAATTCACAAATGGACTCAAGGCATTCGGATTTGATGAGCCTTTGAATTACGATTATCCGATCAAAGCATCGAGCATCGGTAAGATCGATAGTGAGGGACGTTTGGCTGACGCTGGATATGGTCAAGCGCAAGTCCAAATGAGTACGCTTCATCTCGCCATGACCTATTCAGCCTTTTTGAATGCAGGGAACATCCCGGCACCTTCGTTAATAACAGGAGATAAAATAGAAAAGAAAATATGGAAGGAAAATGCGATATCAGCTGACCAAGCAAATCAGGTCACCAAGATGCTGACACAAGTAGTGGAACATCCTAAGGGAAGCGGACATGGAATAGATGATCTTGGCATCAAAATCGCTGCTAAAACAGGAACTGCTGAAATCAAGGCATCCAAAAATGCGGACGGAACAGAAAATGGCTGGTTCGTTGCCATGGACACAGAAGACCCGGAACTTCTCATGGCATGGATGATTGAAGATGTAAAAGGCCGAGGCGGCAGCCATGTCGTTGTCGATCAAATGAAACCGGTGTTGAAGAAGTATTTGAAGTAAAGAAAAAAGTCACCCATCAGCAAGCATTTACCAAAATAAAAGCAGGACATGGTTTCTTCCATGTCCTGCTTTTATTTTGGTTGTGGATTCCGATTACACAATAAAGCCGGATTTGAAGGATAATGCGGCGTACATACAGAATGTAAAAAGAGAGTTCAGTAACCTACAAGTAAACAGTTTTCTCATGCCAATAGATTGAACAGGGTTAATTCAAAAGTCTTGAAAAGATAAATAGAAAAGGAATGAGGATGAAGGGGAATGAGAAGTTTAAAGTATTTGTTTATCGCTTTCTTTATCACTTTTTTTGCATTTCCTTCTCATGAAGCAACGGCTGTGGAAGAGAATACAACAATTGAAGTGAAACTGAAGAATTATTTGGGGAATAGAACCAGTGTTAAAATAACGGCAACCGGGGACTACCGTAATTCAGGGGGAGAGATATTCATCAAGGCAGGTGAAAGTCTGACTCTGAAAGCGGAGTCGGCTGAACTTGCCGTTTACAAAGGTTCTCAGAAAACGGGATCTTATGCTTCCTTTAAGGTAATGCCAGTTAAACCTGAAGCTTCATTGTCCATAAACGGCCGTCCGTATCAAGGCTCAATGACATTTACAGTGGAGGACGGTTACATCCGGCCAATCAATGCTGTTTACATTGAAGATTATCTAAAGGGCGTTGTCCCGCTGGAGATGCCCGCACTATGGCATGCCGAAGCCTTAAAAGCACAGGCGATTGCCGCCCGGACGTATGCACTTCGCCATCAATCGTCAATCATTGATGATACAGTTTCTTACCAAGTATATGGCGGGGCTGCCGGTCATTATCGAACTGATTCAGCCATTGATCAGACAAAGGGCATGGTAATCAAACATGATGGCGAAATAATCGAAGCGTTCTTTTCATCAAGCAATGGAGGGATGACCGAATCGAATTCAAATGTTTGGTCAAGAGGCAACCCTCTTGCATATTTATCTATCAAAAAAGATTTCTATGATTCAAAAACCAATTGGTCGATAACGCTGGACAAGCAGCAAATCGACCTGTCAAAAATGGATTTATCTAAACCTGAAGAATGGTGGACAAGCGTAGAGGAAAAAGATAAAACGGTTGTGCCGAAGCTGAAGGCTTGGCTGACGAATAATGGATATGCGAAGAAAGATATTAAAATAACGGAGATTCCCTTGTTAACTTTTACAGATGAAAAAACGGGAGGTCGGGTTACGAAAGGCTCCATACAAATGAATTTCTATGTAAGGGATCTCGTTGATGATAGGGGAAAACTTTTGCAGCAAACGGTTAAGCTTACTAATGTAGCGGCTTCCAAAATCAGGGGCATGGTGGGGCAAGAGGTGATGAAAAGCTATTTGGTTGACCATTCATCTTCCGATCCTTCCAAAATTGCAATCGAAGGATCAGGATATGGGCATGGGGTCGGACTAAGTCAGTTTGGAGCGAAAAACAGAGCGGAAGCAGGACACTCATATCAAGATATTTTGGCTTTTTATTATCCTGACACAATTATAGAAAAGGAATATGGACCAGGCGCTGGATCTAAAACGGATATTGTTGTAAAGGAAGAACCGAATTCAGTAAACATGAAAGCGAAGACGGATCATTTAAATGATGAGGTTGGAATCACATACTCCCTAAAAGAAGATGCTGTGGTAACTCTCACGATTAAAGATAGGAAAGGTAATGCCTTAGCTAGCCCAGTCCGTGATCAAACAATGAAAAAGGGTACCCATACAGCTATCTGGAACATAATAGCGGTAAGTAACGGGACATATGAAGCAGAATTATCAGCAATGGAACGAGGCGGGAATGAAGGTTTGGAAACAATGGCGATAAAAATCAGTAGAGATACGTCGGCACCTAAAATCACGGATGTCAAAACATCGGGTGATTACAGTACCGAGAAAGCGAACATAACGTATTCAATTAATGAAAACGCTAATGTAACGGTGGAAATCAAGAACAGTAAAGGTAAGGTTGTCGGCATCCTTTCTGAAAGGCAGTTCCATAAAGGCAGTCAATCGGCAACCTGGGATTTCAAAAATATGTCCAACGGGATATTTACGGTAAAAATCTCCGCTAAGGATGAGAGTGACAATCAGAAAACCATTTCAACGAAAATCTCGATTAGGAAGACGACGGGAATAGTGAAAGCAAACGAATTATCTATTAAAGAAAGTAGAAATGCAGCTTCTGAAACGATTGGCACTCTTCACAGGGAACAAGCCGTAACGATACTGGCTCAACAAGATGAATGGTATAAAGTGAAAAAGGGAAGCCGAATTGGGTATGTATTAAAAAAGCACATAAAAAAATAAATGAGTAGGACGCTACGTATGGCGTCTTTTTTTGACCTTATAAAGAGTAAAAGCACTACACTTACAAGAAAACAGCACGAATTCGCGAGTAAATCGCAAACTCACGAGTAAATGCACTAAACTCACGAGTAAAGGGCGCAAACTCACGAGTAAAAGCACCAAACTCACGAGTAAGCGCTCAAATTCACGAGTAAAAGCACCAAACTCACGAGTAAAAGCACTAAACTCACGAGTAAATCGCAGATCAATGAGCAGATTCACCAACCTCATGAGTAAATGCTCCAAAACTTCAAAGAAATACCCCAAAACTTGAGTAAACGCATCTCAAAAGAAAGGTTAATGAGGAAGAAACTTAAAAGAGGATGTAATGATGTCATTCCTCTTTTGTTTTATGCTGCCCGGGTGTGAACGGAACACCGGCGGCTTTTGTGATGATTTTCGAAATATCCGTATTTTCAATGACTCCATCAAAGGCTTCACTGCCTGGACCCGAAGCGAAAACGGGAATCATATTGGCTGTGTGCCCTCCTGTGGAACTGGCCGCCCGTATGCTTCGATCAGCTATACCCGCCTTATAATGCCTGGCGATGGTGCTTCCGATTTCCCAATCTATTTGATGCTGTGGATAGACAAGCGTTTTATTTTTTCTTACGTTATCGATGAATTGATCGACTTCCTGATCCGTAAGGGATATATGTGCATACTTTTTGAATGTGGAAACGACGCTTTCTGGATTGATTTCATTATTTTTATCGAATGTAAGCTGTTTGGACATATATTCAGATGAAACCCTGATTTTTTTTAATGCCGTGATATCCATTGTTTCAGAAGCGGAGGTCCCCATTGTTTCGTGGTCTGCAAGTACAACGATCAACGTATCATTTCGATTTTTTGCCCAATTTACAACCTTTTTCACCGTTTGGTCAAATTCAATCGTTTCTTTCCATATTCCAGTGATATCGGCTGCATGCTCCATATGGTCAATACGCGCACCTTCGGCCATCAAGAAAAACCCCTTATCACCCCGTGATAAAATATCCAACGCTTTGGATGTCATTTCGGTTAGAGATGGCTCTTGAGAATGTAATACTTCTTTATCCAGTATAAAATTCATATAGGTAGGGTGAAATAACCCTAAAAGTTTTTCCGGTTTATTTATGGAACTAAGTTCTTCTTTAGTCGTCGTAATCCCATAGCCAGCTTGTTTAAATTTACCGATTAAATCCTCGCCTTTCTGCTTATCCGCCTCGAAATAGCTGGCACCTCCGCCGAGGATGACGTCGATCCGGTTATCAAAGAGCTGCCTCGCGATATTTGCGCCGCCTGTCCAGCGGTTAGGAACACTTGCACCAAAGGCAGCGGGGGTGGCATCGACTACCATATTGGTTGAGATGATCCCGACTTTTTTTCCATTGTTCTGAAAGGCATCCAATACACTATCGACCTCGGAACCATTGGCATCGACTCCGATCGATTCATTGTTCGTTTTTATACCAGTGGCAATCGCGGATCCTCCTGCTGCCGAGTCAGTGACGTAATTATTGGCGGAATACGTGCGCATCAGGGCAACATGCTCCAGTTTTTCCAAATGCAGTGCACCTGTCTTTCCATATTCTAATTGCCGGGCAATTTCTATCGCCCCTAACCCCATGCCGTCGCCAATCAGCAATATGACATTCTTGGGGGTATTTTTTGATTCTGCTTGAATAGGGGAGCTCATGCAAATAAAACAAATCATAAGAACGAATAATCCAAAGCGATGTGGTTTATGTCTGGATTTTTTATTCATCTGTAATCCTCCATCGGGTGAAAGTCTTCCTATTATTTGTCTAAATCGATAAAAAAAACCCCTCTCTGATATTCAGGATGGAGCTAATCTTTTTAGCACTGTTACCGGCAACCAGTCGGTTTTTGCGTAATTTATCTTTCAAAAAAAGAAAGAATTTCTATATAATTACAATATGAAGTTGATAATTTATAAACAGTAAATACTTAACTGATATAATTTCACTAAAGGTCAATTCAAATAATAGGAGAGAGAACCCTATGCTATCCAGTATGAAAAAGTTCTTCAAAGAAGGTTCTAAAGACTTGAAGAGAATTTATAAGTTGGTAGAAGAAGTGAATCGGCTAGAGGGTAAATATGAAAGATATTCAGATCTGGAATTAAGCGGAATGAAGGATAAATTTAAAAGCGTATTGGATGCTGGTGACAATATATTGGATATACAAGCCGAAGCTTTTGCGGTCGTGAGGGAGGCTTCCAAGCGAGTATTGAATCTTAGGCACCATGATGTTCAGATTGCAGGCGGTTTTGTCCTGAGTGAAGGGGGCATTGCACAAATGAATACGGGCGAGGGGAAGACGCTTGTCTCCACTTTGCCTAGCTATTTACATGCACTGTACGGTAATGGTGTGCATATTATTACGGCCAATGAATATTTGGCCAAACGTGATAAAGAGTTGATGGGAAAAATTCTAGAATATCTAGGACTGACGGTTGGTTTGAACATTTCCCAAATGGGGACTTCTGCAAAACGTAATGCGTATGCCGCAGATATCACATATGGGACGGCAACAGAGTTCGGTTTTGATTATTTGCGTGATAATATGGTCTACCGAAAAGAAGACAAGGTTCAAAGAGGACACCGATTTGCCATTGTCGATGAGATTGACAGCATCTTGATTGATGAAGCGAGGACACCATTAATCATTGCGGGCAGGGCAAGCTATGGAACCGAGCTTCACCAGATCACGGCACAAATCATGAAGTCATTTGTAGAAAATGAGGATTACGAGATTTACATCGATTCAAAGTCCGTCTTTTTCACGGATCAAGGGGCTTCCAGGATTGAAGCGGCCTTTGGTATCGACAATCTGTATGGAATGGAGCATCAAGAGCTATTACATAATGTTACACAGGCGGTAAAAGCCCATGCAATCATGAAATTGGATGTCGACTACATTGTCGTCGATGAAAAGATTGCAATCATCGATAAATTCACAGGCAGGGTGATGGAAGGGCGAAGTTTCAGTGAAGGGCTTCATCAAGCGATTGAGGCAAAAGAGGGCTTGGAGATTTCCGAAGAGAATGAAACACAGGCTATGATTACTGTCCAAAATTATTTTCGATTATATCATTCAATGTCTGGGATGACAGGCAGTGCCATGCCATCCAAGTCTGAATTCTGGGAAATATATCAGCTCCCAGTCATTGAAATTCCAACTAATGAGCCTATTATTCGAGTTGATGAGGTTGATTTGATTTATAAAGATGAAACAAGCAAAATCAACAAAATCGTCACGGAAGTAAAACGGATTCATGATGGAGGCAGACCCATTCTGATCGGGACGACCTCCATTGAGCAATCTGAAAAAATTTCGGTTCAACTAGAGAAGTGGAGAATTAAACATCAAATCCTTAATGCGAAGACGGAAGAGGATGAAGCGGAAATCATCGCGAATGCCGGGCAAAAAAATCAAGTGATGCTGGCTACGAACATGGCTGGTAGAGGAACGGATATAATACTTGGAAATGATGTCAAGGAATTGGGCGGCCTTCATATTATCGGTACGGAGCGACACGAGAGCCGTCGGATCGATATGCAGCTAAGAGGACGTTCCGGCCGGCAGGGGGATCCTGGTTCAACACAATTTATCATTTCTTTGGAAGATGATTTGTTTGATTACTATGATGAAGAAGAAATCGGACGTTATATCAAGAAAATCAAAACGGATGAAAATGGATTGGTGCTGAGCCCTGCACCCGATAAATTCGTTAAATTGGTTCAGGAAACGGTAGAGCAAATGCATCAATCAAGCCGTTACCATTTATTAAAGTTAGAGCATGCATTAAATGAGCAGAGTAAAATCATCTATGCAATGAGAGAGCGTATTCTTGAAATGGAGCCTGAACGGATGTCGGCCATTTTACTTGAATATATCAAAAAATACATTACTCGGCTCACAGTTAAATATTCCCCTGAACTTATGATGGAACCTGATTCCTCTGCCTTAATTGAAGAGCTTTCCCCTGTTTTCCAGTCGTTAGGTTGGCAGGCAAGTGATTTGCAGGATTTAGATGGCCAGATCCAAGGAAAAGCGTTGGATGCTTTAGGTGAATTGGAATCGAGATTGGTGATCTTTCAGGACGATGCAGAATGGGGAAACCAGTTGTGCGCTTTCATGCTGCAGCATATCGATACAAATTGGATGAACCACCTGGATCAAATGAACAGTGTGAAGGAAGGCGTTGGTTTAAGCGGATATGGTCAGCAGGACCCATATACGTTATTTGAAAAAGAAGCTCTCAATCAATTTAACCTTCTATTAAGTAAAATTGAGTCGGAGATAAGCATCCGCTTTATGGAATATATGAATAGCAATCAGGAAGATGAAGCTGCTTTGGAGGGTGAGGAGTGATGAGTTTATTAGAAAAAAGGGATAATACACAAAAGTTATCAGATCAGGATGACACCGTTCATACTTCCTTGATGTTTCACAAGGGGTGGGAAGTTTCCAAGCAAGAGGAATATGTATATAAATTCCACCATCAAAGGCTTCCTGCATTAAAACCGAACCAAATTTCATTATCCGGCATCAAGCTGACTAGGGTGGAAGATGATGTAATCATAGAGGCTTTTCTACGAAATTCAATAGAGAAAGCTGTCAGTTTTGATATCGTGGATTTACTGTTAGTTGATGGAGATGGAAAATTCCTCGCAAAAAGGGCATTCGATCTTTCAGAGCTTGGTGAGCTTCCAGCACTTTCAAGCATCCCCTGGCGTTTCTTATTCGAGGAAGGGGATATGTTGGCGGAATCGATTCCTGATGAAGGTTGGAAGATTGCTTTCGAATGGAAGAGATAATAGGGAAGTACCCGCATGAGTCTAGCGGCAACCGGCAGCTATTTTGCCGGAGATCCAAAGCAAAGCCCTCATCCTGTTAGTGATGAAGGCTTTTTGTTTATAAAGGAAGTCATTAGTGCCAAATATTTATGCCGTTTTCTGTGTGCAATTTCTCATAAATGGCAACGCTAAGTAATATTTATAAGTAATCTTCCGCAATCAGGCTTAACTAAGGCTTGGAAATAATGAAGAGGAAAGTGGCAGGAGCATGAAGAATAACCGTAATCAACGATTGAAGGAGAGACTATTTGAGTTATTGTCATTCTCAATCGTGGCCATACTTTTCATTTATACGAATGATAGGATGGGTAACGATCTTTCTATTGGGATAATTACGATAATCATCGGTGTTGCCGGTTTTATTGTTTATCTGAAGGAATGGATACCGAATCAAATCGTAAAGGGCATCATTTTTTCAGTTTTCCTTCTTTCGATCATGGTCTTTTTCCTTGGGGACATCTGGTTTTACCGTTATTATTCGACACCTATAACATCCTATATGTGGATGCAAAAAAGCAATCTGAATGGGCTGGGTGAAAGTATATTCAGTATGATGGAAATGAAGGATGCAATCTTTCTTCTGGCAGGCATTCCAATTGCTGAGTCATTTGTGAAGAAAAAATACCCCCTCAAGCATATGGCACTCGTTCCGGTCGTAATATTCCTGATGATAGCAGGTTTGAAGCCGGTCAAGAACATCTTTATCGACAAAGTAGATATAACCAGGCGTTATGAGGCAAATACCTTCTTGCGAAACTGGGGCCCGATCGGTCATCACGCATTGGATACGTATGCCTACTTTACTGACTCGGGAAGGCATGGAATGTCTTCACAAGAAAAGATGGCCGTTTCTGATTACTTCAATAAAAAGAAAAGAAAGGGAAACGGGCATTCAGGCTCCTTGGAGGGGAAGAATCTCATTATCATCCAGGTGGAATCTTTACAGGCGTTTCCGCTATTTCAAAGCAGTGCCGGGCAGGAGGTCACGCCATTCATGAATGAACTGGCGAAAGGTGGGTTGTACTTCCCCCATGTTTATCCACAGACGGTATTTGGGAATTCATCTGACGGAGAGCTTATCGTGAATACCGGATTATTTCCTTTAAAGCAGGGTGCGACCTTTTTTCGATTCCCATATAATGATTTTCCGGGTCTTGCTAAGGAATTAAAAAAGTCGGATTATCAAAGTTTTGCTTTCCACGGAGATGAAGAAGACTTTTGGAATAGGCAGCATGCATATCCCTCGCTAGGGTTTGATGACTATCTTTCCATAGAGGATATGTCGCAAGATGAGATGATTTCGATGGGGTTGGGAGACCGCAGTTTCTTCAATCAAAGCTATGATTTCCTAAAAGATAAACAAAATCCCTATTACGCTTTTTTCGTTACATTGACCAGCCATGTACCTTTTTCACTGCCAAAGGAACAGATAACATTGAAGTCTGAAGTTGGAAAAGAGAACAGTTACCTGACTAAATATTTTGAAGCAATTCATTATACAGATTCAGCCATCGGGGATTTCGTAAAGAGGTTGAAGGATGACGGGAAATTGAAAGACAGCGTGATTGTCATTTACGGAGATCATGATGGGCTATTTTTAAAAGATAAACACGAGGTAGAAGCTTATTACGGTAGTAAAATTAGCGATGAAGAGTGGATTGAAAAATATATGCCAATTCCTGTGATCATTTATCAGGAGGATATGAAAGGGAGAACGATTGATAAGGTAGCGGGCCAAATTGATATTTTACCAACTCTATATGATCTGTTCAATATTAAGAGTTCTTCATACTTTGGAGAGAGCATGCTGAATGGCGAAAATGGTGATGCTTTGATATTAAAAGGGGATTATGGTACTCAAATGAAAATAAATGGGGAAGGTAAGGTCGAAGAATTTTCACCTGAAGACCAAAAGGAGATTGATCTGAGTGATCAAGTGATACGTTCTGATTACTTTAAACAAATGAAGGAAGAGAAAAAAGGTGAAAAAAAAGAGGATGACTGATAAAAGCCATCCTCTTTTTTCTTATAATCCCAAATGCGTTTTCACACGATTTTGGGCTTCAAGCTTTGTATCTTCCGGAACGATGTTGTACCAAACGCCATCTACCCGTTGATTGTCACCTTCAAGTGTATATTGTTCAATATTTTTGAGGGATGATTTGTAGTTATTTTGGATGCTCAACATTTCATTGAAACTTAAATTGGTTTCCACGTTTTTACCTAAAGCTTCGAATATATCGTCATAATTGGTAAGTGTCGATAGGCTTGACCCTTTTTTCATGACAGCTTGGATAACCTGGCGTTGCCGCATTTGCCGTCCATAATCCCCGCGGGGATCTTCCTTACGGATTCGGGAATAAATCAAGGCCTCTTTACCATTTAAGTCTATTGTGCCTTTATTGAAAGTATAGCCTTTATAGGCAAGGTCCATATCATTATCGACTGTGACGCCACCAACAGCATTCACAATATCCTGAAAGCCTTCCATATTCATTTTGACGTAATAATCAATCGGAATATCCAAATAGGCTTCCACTGTATTTATCGACATGGCAACTCCGCCATATGCATAGGCATGGTTCATTTTATCATTTATACCTTTACCGATGATCTCTGTACGCGTATCCCTCGGTAAACTCAATAACTCGATCGATTCTTTTTTAGGATTAACCGTCATGACAATCATCGTATCTGATCGGCCTGAGTCATTTTCTCTTTCATCCACACCAAGAATCAGCAATGAAAATGGATCTTTGCTCTTGAACTTGATGTCCTCTACCCGTTTATCCGTTTTATGGGCTGTCCCCTGCATAGTGCTGATCGCACCGGCTAATGATTGATAAACTGAAGCGCCATAAACACCTGCGCCAATGAAAAGGATTAAAAGGGTGAAGCCGATTATTTTAAACGTTTTGCGTTTCTTTTTCTTTTTTTTATGTTCGGATCTCATTTTATATTCCTCCCTTAACCATCCCACAAAATGGAAGGTGTGAAAAAGTACCTAGTCGTTATTTTTAACTATACCTTTTTTTTGTCAAAAATAGAATAGTTTCTTTTTGTAGTTAGAGTGCATATTTACCATTTTTTATCCAAAAAAACGAAGGATTCTAGAGAAACCGAATTCCTTCGTTAGTACAACATTAGAATGTTTCGTTAATAGTAACCTCTGAAAAGGATGCTATGATTCTTTTACATGAAATTGCCAGACTTTAAGGGAAAGTCTGGCAATTAAATCTTATAGACTTCTATAACCGATGATTTTACTCTTGAAATAAGAGTTTGAAGTAGTACTGATCGTTACTCCCTTGCTTGATGAGGCATGAATGAATTCCCCGCCGCCCAAGTAGATTCCCATGTGGCTTATCACTGATTTATTGGAACCCGTTGCAAAGAAGATAAGATCGCCGCTTTTCGGTGAAGTAACCTTTTTACCCATATCATAATATGTGGAAGATGAAAGCCTCGGCACGTCATACCCAGCCTTCTTGAATGTATAGTAAATGAATCCGCTGCAATCGAAACCTGATGGGGAGGAACCCGCCCATGAATATGGTGTACCAATTAATTTTTTTGCTTCGGAAACGAGCTTGGCCACTTTGTTCCCCGAACTTGGGGCTTCCACTTTTCCCTCATCGTTTTTATCCGCTGGGGCAGTACTTGCCGATTTACTTAGTTTTAGCTTTTGACCCACTCTGATTAAATCGGACTTTAAAGAGTTGATTGATTTAAGCTGAGTTACAGTCAAGTTGGTTTTTCTGGATATCTTGGAAAGAGTGTCACCTTTTACCACAATGTATGTAGACGAATTGACTGGGGTCTGTGTAACATTGGACGGTTTGGAGCTGCCGGGTAAATCAATGGTAGTGGTAGTGGTTGATTTAGATACGATAAGTTTGTTACCTGCATAAATTCTATCGGATTTTAAGTTATTCAGTTTCATCAATTCAGCAAGTGTAAGGTTATGCTTGTTTGCTATCCTGGTTAAGGTATCACCTGAAACAATGGTATATGTGGTTTTCTTTGTTTTTTTCACGGAAACTGAAGAAGCATTGGATGTTGTTTTGGAGTTGGGTGTAATTAATTTTTGATTGATTTTCAAAAAGTCTGATTTTAAGTTATTAAGCTGTTTTAAGTCTTTTACCGTCGTATGATGCTTCTGGGCGATTTTACTTAAGTTATCACCGCTTTTGACAGTATATGTACCGGCAAGGGCAGGAGAAACAAAAGTCGAAGATAAAATGGCTAATGTCGAAAATGCGACAACACTTTTTTTCACAATTTTCCACCTCTAATATGTCTTTTTCCCTATTCTAACAAAATAAACAGGTTTAAACATATTACATTTTTGTTACAAGGGGAAAATAGTAGTATTTTACTGGTTTATATTGGTGAACCTTGAGTAATGTAATCTACAATATTTTCTATATTGTGAGTCTTTTTTCACATTGAGGGGTTTTGCGTTTTTTTTGTAATTATATGTAAAAATAACCCTGTTTTTGGATGCGCATTTCCGTTTAAAAAATAAAAAACCCACTTCGTAAAACGAAGTGGGTTTTTTATTTAAAAAGGAAATCGACTAAATTCCTGCTTGAATTTCCTGTGGAGTATTCATTCCATTTTTGGTTAAAGGAAGCGATCTTCAGTAATGAATGATCAGCGGCACGGATTTTCTTTAAGAGCTCTACTGTGGTAGATACCACGGGTCCGGGCATGGAAGAGGAGTAATCCTCCCAGAATCCCCGTTCCTGCACATACTTTTCTAAGTCATATGCAAAGAATATCATGGGTCTTTCCAAGAAAGAGAATTCAAATGGTATCGATGAGTAATCGGTTATTAAAAGATCCGTACTGATAAGCAGTTGGTTAACATGAAATTCACTATCGACAGGATAAATGAATCCCGGGAATTTATCTTGTAAATCATGCTCTGCTTTAACTGCTGGATGCAGTTTTAGTAATAACGCATAATTTTCGCCCTGAAGTTCCTCGTAGAGCAATTCCAAATCAAGTGCAATCTCTCCGCTGTTCAAACCGTCATTACGGAATGTAGGGGCATACAGCATGATTTTCTTATGCTCAAGTTCTGGATACCTGTCCAGCAAAGCATTGCGGGCATTTCTTTTTGATTCATCATTGAAAAAGAAGTCGGTCCGAGGTATCCCGGTCCTTAGGATATGCGATGCCGGCAGTTGAAAACTTTCTTGAAAAATCTCGGCCATTCTCTCTGAACCTGCCGTAACATAATCAAATTTGTTATATACCTCAAAAAATCTTTTCCTTGCACCGGCTGAGCGGTTTTGAATGGAAGGGTCTTTTGCCCCGAATTGCTTAACGGCACCGGCTGCATGCCACACTTGGACACATGTCACTTGCTTTTTGAATGCAATGGCTGAAAGAAAGCCAAAATAATTATCGATGATGATCCATTTTGATGTAGCCAGATGATAAATCGATCGGATCATGGCCATGATATTTTTTGATTCAAACGGAAGGACGATGGTTTCCCCATCGTCCTTAACTTGCATGGAACTGCTCGATTTCATTAAAAATACTTTTTGAACGGAAATGTCCTGCTTGTCCATTTCATCTGCGATATATTGGCAATTGTCCCCGAATGATGTGACAAAGGTCGTTTTGTCATATAAAGGGAAAAGTTTAAAGATAGAGAATAAAACTTTGAAACAAAAAAGATAAATCCCTATCGCGAATTCTTTAGCCATTAGTAACTTGTAAAAGGTCATCTTTAATTTGGGAAGTCGAAATGCCGATAGTTCTTGGAAGGTAGACCACTTCACAAACTTCGGATAATTCATCGAATTGGCCTTTCCAGTCATCGCCCATTACAAAGATATCTACACCTTCACGAACGATGTCTTCCCTCTTTTGTTCCCAATTGTCTTCCGGTATGACTTCATCCACATAGCGGATTGATTCAAGGATCATTTTTCTGTTTTCAAAGCTATGATAAGCTTTTTTATCTTTTAAAGCATTGAATTCATCCGTGGAAATGGCAACGATCAGATAATCCCCTAAATCTTTAGCGCGTTTTAATAGATTGATATGACCCCAATGAAGCAAATCAAAGGTTCCGTAAGTGATTACTTTCTTCATCTTTATTCCTCCTTTAAGACTCTTAAACTGTTATTCAATCAAATTAATATATATTTGGTCTATTAGAATATGAAATGGAACAATAAAACAGGCAACTGGCATTTAAATTTCTGCTTGTTGTTTTCCTATATTTTTAGGCAATGACATTCTCTAACTAATTATAACTTAATAGCTTTACAAATAAACCACAATTTTTTTACAAATAAACCACAATTTTTACATTGATGATTATTGTAAATATTATTTTTTAAGCTAAAATTAAATGTTGACTATTTTGTAGGGCATAATAAGGTGTCTATATGAATGTATGGTTTATACTGAATGGTATTTAAAAATAATTTCTCTTCACTTTACTTAAAGTAAGCTGATGAACGATTGATAAGAAAAATTTCATATTCTTGCTGCAATCAGAATAAGCCATTCACAATTTTACCACGTTTAGGAGAGAACAACTAGAGGAGCTTCATTAATCCCTGTTTTCTAATAGTGAAGGTGAAGCGACAGAATTGTATGAAGGACAGATGATGGGCATGTATTGGCCATAAATCTATCGCCTAACATTTTTTAAGTATCCAATTAATGAAGTGCAAGTATTGATTTGAAAGCGTTAACTTTGATGTCATGAAGACTTCTTTGCAATAAAGAGAATTGTTTTTGCTATTCCCTTTCCATTCTGGCAACATGGAAGAACGGCAGTACCTCCTTGGAAGTCTTATATTTACGAATGTTTTTAAGTTTTAGTATGTTCGTTTTCGACTATGTACTAACCAATATTGTCTTTTTTGTTCATTAGAGGATTTATAGTAAATATATGGGCAGTTCGCCTGTCTGTTTAATGATATTGAGGAAAAACCCAAAAAAGTTTATGATTTTAATGTACATTGAATGATTCGTTTTTATTTAAATAAATTGTAATAGGTGGTCTAAAATGATTAAAAAGCTTCTTGGAAAAGGGAAAGCAAAAAAAACTCCTAAAATTAAGCTGAAACAAGTTCTGACCATTGCGCAAGAGAAAGATACACTGTTGATAAAAGGTGAATTTTCAATAGAACATTATTGCGCAAAAGAACTATGGTTATTTTCTAGGGATTACGAAGATCAAAAAATAAAAATAGCTGAGTCGGTGAGTTCATCTAAATTTGAGTTTAAAGTAGATTTGAAAGATTTAATGCGGAAATTAGACGGTGATGAACCGACTGTTTATGACTGTTATATAAAGGTTTCCGTTCCAGTTGAAAAGCTGAGCAAAAAAGCGATACTTAGTATCGAGCATAAAGCTGAATATGTAGAAGAGAACGAACAGGTTAATATCGAATATCCAATTCGTCTAGGGCGTTTCCAGGAAACGCACATGAACAATTTGAGTATTTATAACTATGAAGATAAACAAAGTATATTCACTATAACAAATAAAGGGAATTTATCTCTTTACTTCAATAAAACCCCTAAAATTTCGATTAAGTCTCAAATTGAAAAAATCAAAAGCAAATCGAAGGCCATGCAAATTAATGGTCAAATTTTCACCAAGCATTCAAGGATCATAAAAGGTGAGGGCCTTGTAAAAGGAAGACAAAGTGACAAAGAATATCAGGCAAATATCTCTTTTATTCATAATAAGGAAATGAATATTAAGAAATATGGACTGAATCGTTATATATATGATTTGAGAGTGGATTTAGAACAATTAGTCAGTGCGGATTTGGAAAATGATGTATATGACATTTACATGAAATTACATTTACATGATCAGGAAGAGCCGAAAATGGTACGCGTCGGAAGACCAACCACCAGAACTAAATTATTTACTAAAGAGACCGATGTCAGCTCGAATAATGGAGTTGCTATCGTCAATCCATACTATACCTTTAAAGCATCCAATTTATCATTGGAAGTGTTTAACTTCTCTACGGAAAGTTATCGATATTTAAAAAGGATGATGGGGTGGAGGCGGTTTTTGGCCTTATTTAAAAAGAAAAAGGATGTCTGGCTAATTGGAGAAAGAACGTATAAAGCCCAGGATACCGGATATCACTTTTTTAAATATATGAGGGAAAATCACCCAGAAAAAGAAGTGTATTATGTAATAGAAGAAAATTCAGTGGAAGCCAAGAACGTCGAGCCCTTTGGAAATATACTTTATTTCAAATCAAAGGATCATATTAAAAAGACTATGGAATCGACCCGTATCATTTCATCACATCATCCGGATTATTTATATCCTTTAAGAACTTCTGAATTTAAAAATCGTGTTAAGGGAGTTAAGGTATTTCTTCAACATGGTGTTATGGGCACGAAGAATATGGTGGCAAACTACGGGAAAAATGCAGTCTCAGGCTTTAGTACGGATGTTTTTCTGGTAAGTTCAGATTTCGAAAAGGATATGATTGTAACAGATTTTGGATACAACGAAAAAGAAGTATTCACGACGGGACTTTCGAGGTTCGACTCGCTGTTCAAGGATGATGTTTTAACTAAGCGGCAATTATTGATCATTCCAACATGGAGAGATTGGATTACATCCGATGAAATCTTTTTGGAAAGCGAGTATTTTGAAAGGTATCAGAAATTAGTGAATCACCCGGTTTTACATGAGTTATCTAAAAACAATGGATTCGAAATCATTTTTTGCCTTCACCCTAATATGCAGAAGTTCACGTCTTATTTCAAGGATGCCCCTGTCAGGGTGATCAGTCAGGGTGAAGTGGATGTCCAAAGATTAATTAAGGAAAGCGCGATTATGATCACGGACTATTCAAGTGTAGCGTTTGATTTTAGTTTCCTGCATAAACCGGTAATTTACTATCAATTTGATAGAGACCGTTTCATAGGGAAAAGACCGTCACATTTGGATTTGGATAACGATCTTCCGGGTGAAATCGTTGATGAATTGGATGAATTGTTAGGTGTATTAGCCGAATATGCCAACACTGATTTTGTCATGAAGAAAAAGTATATGGATAAGGCCAATCGTTTTATTAAATATCGCGATGTCCATTCTAATTCAAGGATATTCGAAGTGATTCAAAATGCAGAAAAAGATCAAAATTCAATAATTAAATTATATAACCATCCGATATCGAAACTCATTATGAATCGGTTCAGGAAAAGTGATAAGTATTTCCCTGTCATGAAAAAGGTTTATAAAATCATGTCCAAGGTTATCCCGGTTGACCGGAACCTTATTCTTTTTGAAAGTGGGATAGGGAAGCAATTCGCCGATAGCCCGAAGTATATTTATGAAGAACTGGTCAAAAGGGATAATAAATATAAAAAAGTTTGGGTGTATAATGGTAATTTACCAATAAAAGGTAAGAACACAAAGCTGATTAAACGCTTAAGTCCGGAATACTATTATTATTTAGCCAAAGCAGGTTATTGGATAAATAATCAAAACTTCCCTACCTATTTAAGCAAAAGGAAGGAAACGACATATATCCAGACTTGGCATGGTACCCCTTTGAAAAAAATGCTATTTGATATAGATAATATTCAGGGAAGAGACGATGGGTACTTAGATCGAGTGCATGGTGCAACGAGAACTTGGGATTATTTAATATCACCAAGTCCATACGCATCCAATGCATTCAGAAGCGCTTTCAAGTATGAAGGGGAAATTTTAGAAACGGGATATCCAAGAAATGATTTGTTTTACAGGGAAGATGCTTCAATGATTTCCAAGTCAGTGATGGAAAAACTGAAGATACCAAAAGGAAAAAAAGTCATCTTATATGCTCCTACATTCCGGGATAATCAAACTTCAAAAAACAATAAATTCATTTTCGAACTGAAATTTGATTTGGAAAGAATGAAGGAAGAATTAGGGGATGAATATATCCTGTTGTTAAGGATGCATGTTGTTATAAGTAATAATCTCAGCATCCCGAGTGAATTTGAGGATTTCGTGATAAATGTATCCAATTATTCAGATATTCAGGAACTTTACCTGATTTCTGATATATTGATCACGGATTATTCTTCAGTAATGTTCGATTTTGCTAATACTGCTCGGCCGATTTTGTACTACACTTATGATTTGGAAGATTACCGAGATAACATCCGTGGATTCTATATGGATTTTGAAAAGGAAGCACCAGGTCCATTTTTAAGTACAACTGAGGAGATTATCGAAACTATTACCAATATCGATGATATAAACATGCAATATAAAGAAAGATATGGTTTATTTAGAGAGAAGTATTGTGGAATAGAGGACGGTAAAGCTACCCGGAGAATCGTGGATAAATTTTTTAATGATTGATTCCTAAAATAAAGGGTATTGTTGCTTAAGTAACTGGTGAATTTGGCTGCCCAAGTCGAAACGTCTATGTTACCTCTAGACATAAAAGGAGAGAGGAATCGTATGAATTTCTTGGTACGTCAAAAAGCGAGAGAACTTTTAAAGAGCGGTAATATTCAATTGAAAAATAGTCCTGTAAGCTTAAGAAATAAATTTTTAGGAAAAGAAAAAAAAGTCACGGTAGTCACTGCTGCATATAATGCTGAAAAATTCATCAGAAAAACGATTGAATCAGTAATCAATCAAACCATCGGTATTGATCAGATTGAATACATCATTATTGATGATTGTTCGACAGATGGCACCAATAAAATCATTCAAGAGTATGCAGCCAAATATAAGAATATCTGTTCAGTTACCCTTCAAGAAAATAATGGGTCACCCGGAACTCCGAGAAACATTGGAATAGAATTGGGAACATCCAAATATATAACTTTTTTAGACGCGGATGACTGGCTTGCACATGATGGATTGGAAAGCCTCTATAACATCCTGGAGGAAACCGGTGATGATTATGTGGTGGGCAAAACGGTAAAAGTCGAATCCGGGTCAGAGAGCGTCATCGGTGAGTTTGCTTCCATTAAAGAAAGAAGAAGCATCACCCCTCTGGATGTTCCGCACTTTTTTTATCATATGGGTCCAACGGCAAGGATGATGAATCTGCCTATGGTTAAAGAAAATGAAATTGGTTTTCCGAATATGAAATTCGGTGAGGATAAATGGTTTTTTACTGATGTTTTCTTTAAAGTTAGAGCAGTATCAACTACTAAAAAACCTATTTATTATGTCAATAGAACGTCTGAAAACCCCTCTTCTTTAACACGTGTCACGAATGTGTTGGACAAAAGGAAAGCGGATATTGAAATAATAAAGTATATTCAATCCAAGGATATTGCCATTGAATTGAAAAAGGTGGCTCTTAACCGGATTTATGAGTACGATATTGTAAAAACGTTCGACAGTCAAACCTTTGTGAAAGCCAAGAATAAAGAAGATTTTATAGAAATATTAAAGGAAGCTGTCGAAACTGCGAAAAACTTGTCATATGACTTCAAGAATGAATTTAAAGTACCTATTTATAAATTGGCACTTGAATTATTCATGGAGGATCGTGTTGGTGATTTCATAAAGTTGTTTGAATGGTTGAAGCGAGAGTCCAATAAAAAATATCATATAAAAGATGGTTTACCTTATTACGAACTTCCATTTCTGGAAGGTGAATATCGCTTTGTCAGGATACCGATGCTTGCCCGTGCACTGGATTCTTATATTATGGATAATGTCTACCACCAAAGTTTTGAGATTTATGGTGATGATATAAACAACATAGATTCTGTATTGATACGTGATAGGACAAGAATCGACAATGAAATCAATTGCGGAGTTCAAATAGAAGGTAATAGAGGCCATTTCACTGTTTCATTGGATGAAATTGATAAAATGGAAAAGTCCTTATTTACGTTGTTCATTCGCTACAATGATTATCAATTGGTGAATATTAAAAGGATCCTGAAAAATAAGATGACTTATAATAAGAAAAATGTGGAGTTTTATACAACAGTGGCAAATAATTTGGGACTGGCAATAAAGTCTTTGGAGTAGCTGTTAGAAGCACACCAAAAATAAGCTCTCCCTTCTATTGGGCGAGCTTATTTTTAATTCGATTTATTAACATGGTTCACTTATCATTAATCAATAAAAAGGGAGATCGGATATGTCAAATGAAAAAATACAAACCTCAAAGAGACCTTCCTTTCTATCGCTAGTTAAAAATAAGGCTAAAGCAATTATTTTAAGAGGATATAAAATGGCCTTTGCATTGGTGGGGACAGTATTGCCAGTGGACCGGAAGCTGGTTATTTTTGAGAGCTTTTTGGGCAAGCAGTATAGCTGCAATCCCCGGGCGATTTATGAATACTTGCAGAGTAACCATCCTGAATATAAAATGTATTGGAGCGTAGATAAAAGATATACAGCTCATTTCGAAGAGGCAGGCATCCCATATCTCAATCGCTTTTCATTTAGTTGGTTGCTCAAAATGACAAGAGCCCAGTATTGGGTAACGAACAGCAGGCTCCCGCTTTGGATTCCGAAGCCGAAGCACACGATCTATCTGCAAACGTGGCATGGTACTCCATTAAAGAAACTTGCGGCGGATATGAATGAGGTTCATATGCCTGGAACAACGACGGATAAATATAAAGAAAATTTCCATGCCGAATCAAGTAAATGGGATTATTTAATTTCACCGAACGCTTATTCAAGTGAAATTTTTGCACGTGCCTTCAATGTCGATACTGCTAAAATTCTGGAAACCGGTTATCCTCGCAATGATATACTTTACAATGGGAATAATCGTGATACAATCGACTCATTGAAACAGAAGTTGGGTATACCAATAGAGAAAAGGATCGTTTTATATGCACCAACTTGGAGGGACGATGAGTTTTATAGCAAGGGAAAATATAAGTTTGAAATAAAACTCGATCTGAATCGAATGAAACAGGAATTGGGGGAGGAGTATGTCATTTTGCTCCGTCTTCATTACTTGGTTTCCGAGAACTTGGATTTATCGGCGTATCAAGGATTCGCTTATGATTTATCCAGTTACGAAGATATTAGTCATTTGTATCTTATTTCGGATTTATTAATAACTGATTATTCCTCCGTATTCTTTGATTACGCAAATTTACAGCGTCCGATGCTTTTCTATGTATATGATATTGAAAATTACAGGGACAAGCTTCGCGGTTTTTACTTTGATTTCGAAAAGAGTGCACCTGGTTTGTTAGTCAAAACATCTGATGCGGTCATTGATAGTATCAAGACGATGAAATATGAAAATACCAATGATATCAATCATTTTCACGAGCGGTTTTGTGCACTCGAGGATGGCCAGGCTTCACGCCGTGTCGTAGAAAAAGTGTTTTTAGGAAGGTCTGTGTAATTTATGAGTTC
The DNA here is from genome assembly GCF_044767165.1 of Peribacillus sp. NPDC101481. Classification (NCBI taxonomy): domain Bacteria; kingdom Bacillati; phylum Bacillota; class Bacilli; order Caryophanales; family Bacillaceae; genus Peribacillus; species Peribacillus sp. NPDC101481. The sequence goes on from NZ_JBIWNJ010000003.1 coordinate 287,379, forward strand.
AGCTTTGACCGTTTTAAAAGAACAAATCAATAATTTTTATTTGGTAAGGCGTTTATCTGTTTATGAGATGAAAAGTGCCAACAGCAATAACTACCTGGGAGTCTTATGGGAAATCATCAATCCAATGATACAGATTGCGATTTATTGGTTTGTATTCGGATTTATAATCCTAAATCGCGGGGAAAATTTCCTTCCATGGCTGATGGCAGGGATCGTTGTCTGGTTCTTTGTGAATCCTTCGATAACCCAAACGTCCAAATCCGTCTATTCCCGACTGAATATGGTATCCAAGATGAGCTTTCCGATGAGTGTAATTCCATCGTACGTCATCTTTGCCAAGTTGTATCAGCATATCATGCTGCTGGGAGTCATCATCATCCTATTAGGTTTTACTGGATACCTTCCAACAGTTTATATCATACAACTGCCGTATTATGTTGCTGCGACGGTCTTGCTATTATTTTCAATTGGGTTAATCTCTTCAACATTATCAACCATTATTCGTGACGTTCATAATATAATCGTGTCCTTAATGAAAGTCTTGTTTTATTTAACACCAATCCTTTGGGTATTGGATGCTAAGGAGCACCCTATCATACTAAACATCATGAAGCTGAATCCGCTATATTATATTGTGGAAGGGTATCGGGCTTCATTGTTGGGGGAATCATGGTATCTAATAGCGCATTGGGAATATACCCTTTATTTCTGGGCAGTCGTTATCATCTTATTTTTGATAGGTTCCTCGCTGCATGTCAGGTTTAGAGATCGCTTTGTTGACTTTAAGTAAACTGGAAGTGAGAAAAATTGGAAAAATCGGTAATTGTCAAAGATATAACGAAAAAATATAAATTATATAATAAAAACTCGGAAAAATTATTGGATCTTCTTTTGCCCAAAAGCTATGGGGAAGAGTACTTTGCTCTGAGGAATGTAAGTTTTGAAGCGGAAAAGGGCGATGTAATAGGATTTGTCGGGGTCAACGGGTCAGGTAAGTCCACATTGTCCAATATTATTGCAGGCATCATCCCACCCACGGACGGAAATGTCCAAACTAACGGGAAAACGGCTTTGATTGCCGTTGCATCGGGCCTGAATAATCAGTTGACGGGCAGAGAAAACATCGAACTGAAAATGCTGATGCTCGGATTCGATAAAAATCGGATCAAAGAACTTGAGCCTGAGATCATTGAGTTTTCGGAACTTGGTAAGTTCATTGACCAACCGGTGAAATCCTACTCAAGCGGCATGAAGTCCAGGCTTGGTTTTTCCATTTCCGTGCATATTGATCCAGATATCCTGATTATTGATGAAGCCTTATCAGTCGGGGATAAAAACTTTGCTGAGAAGTGTTTAGAGAAAATGAACGAATTTAAGGCAAAAGGAAAAACGATGTTCTTTGTCAGCCATTCAATCGGTCAGATGAAGAAATTTTGCCAAAAGGCTTTATGGCTTGAATATGGAGAGTTAAAGGCATATGGTGCCATGAACGAAGTAATGCCGCAATATGAAGCATTCTTAAAAGAATATAACGCCATGTCTAAACAAGAACAGAAAAAATACCGTGAAGAACAAATGAAAAGGCGCAGTTCCGCACTGGTATGAAAGTGAAAAGCAGACCCGGGCTACGGGTCTGCTTTTTTTAGTTAAGCACTTTTTCATAAGCTTTCTCAAACCGCTCGGCAGCTGAAAGGTGGGAGTATTCGCTTTCCATTTTATATCTTGCTTTCGCAGCTAAATTTGCTGCATATTCAGGATCATTAAGCAGGTTGGAGATGGCTTGTGCAAGTGCGTCTTCATTTTTTTCCGCTACTAACAGACCATCTTCTCCATCAATTAGAATCTCCTTTAAACCTCCGATTGCACTTGCGATGACGGGTGAGCGGCAACTCATCGCTTCTAAGGCAGAAATGGAAGTCGCTTCTTCCACCCCGTGGGAATGAACGCTTGGGATGAGTACGATGTCCGATGCTTCATAGAGGTTATGCATTTTCTCGAACGGCACTGAACCGAGAAAAAGTACGGAATCTGATATTTTGAGCCTGGCTGCGGTTTCCTCGAGCCGGCTTCGCTGTTCACCCGTACCTGCATAGACCAATACTGTTTCAGGATGGTTTTCCAGCACCTCCGGCAGAGAAAGAAGCGGGTATATGACACCGTTCTTTTCAGTCATTCTTCTCGGAACGAAAAGCATCTTTTTATGTAGCGGTATTTGAAAGTCCCGGCGAGTTTGCTCCCGCTTTGCTCTTTCGGGTTTGAAAGCAGACACGTCAATGAAGTTCTTGATCGTATCCGCTTCTATATGTGCCAAATGATTGATATAGTCTTTGATCCTTTGATCGACCGTCACTACTTTTGCAGCGGACTGATAAGCTTTCCTTTCTAGTTCGCGAATGATCAAATCTTCTTCACTATCCGGAAGAAGGGCGCCCCTGCTGACTGCCTCGAATGAATAATACCCATGGACGGTTTGCACCGTCGGTATCCCGGATTCGATGGAGGCAAGCGTTGCGAAAATGTCTTGAGCATTAATGACATCATAGTTCTTTTTCAAGGCTTTAATAGATGAAGCCAACAATTTTTGGCGTTGCCGGTCATTGAAAAGCTGGCCGCTACCCTGTTTTACTTTATTTAATAAAAATCCTGGGGCCTGGGCGAGCATTTTCCTCTTGAAAGGGTGTAATTGAGAGAAAGATAAAATGTCCACATTATGGCCCCGTGAAATTAACCCCTTTTTTAACGTAGTGATATGACTCGATAGCCCTCCTTCATGAGGGTAGTTGAAAATCGTTGTGATTAAAATGTCCATAGTGGCACTCCTTCTTCTAATGCATTAATTTGATGATCTGATTCTTTTCAGAGCTTGCAGGCTGCTTACTTTAAAAAGAATGGATAATGCGAGATATAGTCCGAATACTAGCAGCGAGATGATCACTAATTCCATGATGATGGGCAACTTTAGGGTAAGAGGGTGGACCCAGAGAGCCATTCCGTAAATGACGGTTCCGATGATGGTAAGCTTGCTGCTTTCCTGAAAAACATCCCTGAAAGCGGCCTTGTCCGCTCTTGCTGTCTTCAGCCATAGGTAGACGAAAAGGTAGAGAGATTGCAGGAGCATGGAAATACCCGATGCTAAAGCGATTCCGCCGACGCCGAGATAACGTGATAGGACCCAGCTGAGCAGGACGTTAAGCAATACGGCAATCAGGCAGGAATACATCGCCACTTTCGTTTTCTTCAAGGCGTAGAAAGCGTTCATCAAATAATCCCTCAGTGCAAAGAATGGGAGGCAGGCAGAATAAAAGACGAATGCCCTATAAGTCATTTCGGTTGCTGAAGCATCGAAAGCCCCGCGTTGGAAAGCCAGAGTGATTAAGCTGTTTCCGCTGATTAACATGACGACCATGAACGGAATCGCTAAAAATAACAGCGATTTCAACCCCTTTAAGGTCAAATTAAGGAAAGATTGATAGCCTATAAGCGCACGCTCGACGATTGAAGGGTACAATACGGTAATCAGCGGCGTGAGGACAATGCTTAATGGCAGCCAAAGCAGGCGATTGGCATAGTTCAAGGCCGATACGCTTCCGGTTTCGAGCGAGGTCGCAATAATCCGATCGACGACACTATTCAACTGGATCGCCAAAGCGGCGATAATGATTGGATAAAAGGTGTACAGTGTTTGTGCGATCTGCCGTTTATGAGGCAGGAAAGAGACGATGGGCCGGATTCCGTACAGCTTCAATGAGGGGTATTGGATAAGGAACTGGCTTGCTGCACCGAGCACAAACCCCCAAGCCAACCCTTCAATCCCAAACGGAGCAGCCAACAATACGGTGGCTGCGATAATTACCGTGTTTTGTGCAGTTGAAGTGAGTGCTGGCAGAATAAAACGCTTATTCGCATTGAGGACCCCCGTCGCCATGTAGGATAGCGTGAAAAATAGTAAACTTGGCAGCATGATCCGGGTCAGTGACTCCGTCAGGACCAGTTCCGAATCAGAGAAACCCGGGGCCGTCAACATGACGAGCGGCTTTATGAAAATCATGCAGGCAATGGTCAGGATTCCGGCAACCAGCATAAAGAAAGAACCTAAAACACTGATGAATTCATCAGCTTTCAACGGGTTATCCGCCTTCTTTTCCAAGTAAATGGGGATAACGCCGGCCTGAAGACCGCTGCCGATAGCCGTAAAAAGAATGGTTGGTATAAGGCTTGCCACGAAAAAAACATCTGCCATCGATGATGCCCCGAAATAGGCGGCTATGATCGATTCCCGCCCGAATCCGAGGACTTTTCCAATGGCAGCAATAATAGTGACGAGCCCGACCGATTTAATGACATGTGAAAGAGTAGGCATATTTTCAATCCTTTAATATGATGTCCTTCTGTAAACAGAATCCTAAACAACTATAAAATATCAGCGTAAACGTTTTATCTTCGAGAATATTGTAGAAAAGTCCTGCTAATAATGCGGCCAACATCAGGCAGATGGTGAACGCTGCCAAAGTGCCATTTTCCGATTTCAGGATTGTACGGCAGGTGAAAAAGATGAATGCAAGAACCGCAAGAAAGCCCAGCACACCAGTTTGCACCAGAATCTGGATATATTGATTATCGGTATACATCCTTTCACCAATTTGATATTCCCGATAAATTGGTGAGGAAAAGGATAGTGTGGCAGAATCTCCGAAGGTTGCTAACCCTGTACCGATTATCGGGTGATCTTTGAAAATCTCAATTCCCTTGATCAGGACATATAACCGGCCCCACTCTGTACTCTGGTGCAGTGTCTTATCAGAGAACATGTCTGAAAAACGATTGGAAAGGGCATGTTCGTGTTCAGTAGAGGGGGTGCTGCCGATTATCACATTTTCCATGGGAATCGATGCGGATACCTCCACTTTACTTGATGCAAATAACGCTGGGTAATAAATAAGAAGCAGGCCGAGACAAAATGCTCCTACAGCATATTTGAAGAATGGTTTATTTCTGGTCCATATCATAAAGACAAGCGCCGCGAACCCGAATGCAATCATCGTGCCCCGTGAATAGGTAAGCAGTAACGTTCCGGAAAACAGGATGGCAGCAAGAAAGACGATCCATTTATATTTTTTCATCGACTGAAATAGAAAGAAACTAAGGAATAACTGAATGCTTAAGAATAAGGCGAATACATTGGGATTGGCAGGTGCTCCATAAATCCTCATCCGGTTTGTCGGCGAAAGATTCCACATTTCCCATGAGTGTGGAAGCAGGATCGTACGAGAAAAGATTTTCTCCACTATGCCATGCAGGCAAAGTAAGATTGTAAATATTAGCATTACCTTCAAAAAGCGAAAGATATCCTTTCTTTCTAGATTTAATTCACCGATAATGTAAAGAAGCAAGAATGTGATAAGCAATGCACGAAGTTCAAATATGATGGGGAGGATTCCCACTCCGTTCATGAGTGCAGCTGCGGCGCCAATTAAACAAAACAACCAAAATGGCGCAGTAAAATGATATTTCGAAAATTGCCATTCGTTCTTTTTGAATCTTTCAATAAGCAAAGAAATGAATAAGGTGAGGATGATCAGGTCACCTGTATAGGTTAAGCCGCTATTCAGTTCCATAAATAAGGGACGGGCAGGGAAATAAATGAATAGAATTAATAACAGGTTTTTTTTATTTATACCGATAAAAACGAGCATCAACGCCGTTGCCAAGTAACCGGCGATAGGGTGAGGCACTGCAGATGGGACGAGCAGGCACAGTAATAGAATGGGTAACGATTGTTTTTCTAGAAACTTCAATTGATTAACCACCTTTGAATCAAAAATCACGTTCTATGATGTGTATGAAAAAATTTCTTGAATAATACCCCACCCTTTAGATGTATAGTACATATGAAAGGCTGAAGTGAAATGACAGAAAAGTTTGTTGAGATACTATCCATACCATTCATTGATAGCAATATGGATGAATTCATGAATGGAATGATATATCCAAGATTGATGAATCAGGAAAAAACGTTTGTCGTTACGGCAAATCCGGAAATAGTTGAGTATGCAAATGAACATCAGGATTATAAAGACATAATTTTATCTGCTGATTACATCACTCCGGATGGCGTTGGTATTATTATGGCCTCTAAATGGCTAAATCAACCTTTACAAGAGCGGATTACAGGATTCGACTTGATGAATGAATTATTTCGGGTCGCTGATGAAAGAGCGCTGAAGGTATACATGCTTGGAGCGGAAGAAAACGTGATTGAAGCGGCGGCCCTGAAAGTAAAAGAACTATACCCGGGTCTCGAGTTGGTCGGATACAATCATGGTTACATTGATATCAAGGATGATACCCTGCCTAAGTCGATAGCGGAACTTGAACCTGACATCATTTTGACTGCATTGGGGTTCCCTAGGCAGGAAAAATGGGTTTCCAGGCACTATGCGTTATTCAATAAAGGGTTATTCATGGGAGTTGGGGGGAGCTTTGATGTACTTGCGGGTAAGGTGAACCGCGCCCCGGTTTTCTGGCAAAAGATGCGTCTTGAATGGTTGTACCGACTTATCCAGCAACCTTCACGGTGGAAACGGATGCTTGCACTGCCAAGATTCGTATTAAAGGTTAGGCGATTGAGGAAATCGGTGCAGCGTTCCTGAACATAAGGAGTGGACTGGATGAGGATCTTGCATTTAAACGCCGGTAATGAAACCGGCGGCGGTATGTTTCATATAATGTCCTTACTGAACCAATTGAATAAAGAGGAGTGTTTGCTTGGTTTATTTGAAGATGGTGAACTTTACCGGCGGGCCATGTCCTCTGGGATACAAACCGAACTTTTCAGGCAACATTCCAAATATGACCTTTCAATTTTGAAACCTTTAAGGGACTTTATCCGTCAAAATAATATAGACATCATCCATACACATGGTCCGCGGGCGAATATATATGGTGCCTTTATAAAGCGCCTCGTTAAATGCCCTTGGCTTCTTACTGTTCACAGTTCACCTCATCATGACTTTTTGGGGCAGGGTGTAAAAGGAAAATTGTTTACGGGCCTTCATGTAAGGTCATTTCAATATGCCGATCATATACTGGCAGTTTCCGACCGCTTTAAGCAGGACTTGATTGACCAAGGAATCCATTCGTCCAAAATAACAAAGATCCTAAACGGAATTGACTTTGAAAAGGAATTGCCTTTCCCATTTCAAAGAGAAGATTTTGGGTTTGGGAAAGACGATTTCATCGTAATCATGCCTGCAAGGCTTGAGCCGGTGAAAGGTCATGAATTTGCTTTAGAAGCATTAAGTGAAGTTGTATCAGAGTTCCCCCATGTAAAGCTGTTGCTTGCAGGGGACGGGAGCAGGAGATCCGCTTTGGAAGAGATGGTCTCGGAAAAGGGATTATCAGATCACGTGTACTTTTTAGGGTATCGTGAAGATTTAGATCGAATCTACCCGTTGGGGGATATCACATTATTGACTTCCTTAAGCGAAAGTTTTCCACTGGTTTTACTTGAAGGAGCAAGATCGGGTCTTCCGGTAATCACAAGTGATGTCGGCGGTGTAAAGGAATTGATTCCCGATCGGGGCAAGGGCTGGATTACGGATATCGGCAATGTCGAACAGCTGAAATTGGCCATCTGCAATGCTTTAGAATTAAAAAAATCCGGGAACCTGACAAAGATAGGGGCGGATTTACAAAAATTTGCAAAAAACAACTTTTCTATAGAGATTTTAGCCAATAACGTATATAATGTTTATTTGAGGATGAAAAATTAAAATAAGCATTTATATATAGGTTTTCTTATAGATCGTTACGGGTATTAGATTTTTAGTTGAATTGAGGTGGTTTTTGATGTCGTTCCTGATGTTAATAGGGGCCTTGTTGGTATCCTTTTTATTATCCATTTTTTTGACTCCTTTTGTCGGAAAGCTGGCCTTTAAATTAGGAGCTACCGATAAACCGAATGAGCGAAAAGTGCATAGTAAAGTTATGCCGCGCATGGGCGGTTTAGCTATATTTTTGAGTTTTTTCATTACTTTCTTGCTTTTCATGAATGATTTTTGGGAGCAGTTGCCCCTCATGAATGATTTTTGGGAGCAGTTGCCCCTCATGAATGATTTTTGGGAGCAGTTGCCCCTTCTGGTGGGAGCCCTTGTCATCATTTTGATTGGGATGGCAGATGATATTTTTGAATTAAGAGCTGCACCCAAATTCCTGGGCCAGGTTTTGGCTGCCCTCATCATCGTATTATGGGGCGGTCTTGAAGTGGAATTCATCAATTTGCCGTTCTTTATAGATACACTTGAATTTGGTGTTTTAAGTATACCGATAACCATTTTGTGGATTGTCAGCATCATTAATGCAATTAACCTAATAGATGGACTGGATGGTCTTGCAGGCGGTGTCTCAACGATCGCATTAGTGACAATTGCAACAATGGCCCTTATTAAAGGGGACCTATTTGTTGCTATGGTAGCATTGATCGTGATTGGAAGCACTCTTGGCTTTTTGAAATATAACTTTCATCCGGCAAAGATTTTCATGGGAGATACAGGCGCATTATTCTTAGGTTACATCATTGCCGTTCTGTCCCTGCAAGGGTTTAAAAACGTTACGATGATTTCATTGATCGTACCGATCATCATTTTGGGTGTGCCCATTTCGGATACATTTTTCGCGATTATCCGCAGGGTCGTCAATAAACAGCCAATCTCGGCTGCTGATAAATCCCATTTACATCACTGTCTGATAAACTTGGGATTCACTCATAAGCAGACTGTATTGCTCATTTACGCTTTAGCTGCTTGCTTTGGCTTAGCGGCAATAATCTTTCAATTTGCAACAGTGTGGGGAGCTTTGATACTTGTAACGGGACTCATGCTGATCATAGAAATTTTTGTGGAGAAAATTGGTTTGGTCAATTCAAACTATCAGCCGTTGCTCAAGATGCTCAACTTTAAAAACAAACCATGATCATTTTGGAAATAGATTACTAGATTAGCTAAATTCGCTAGTGTATATATGAAAAGCCACCAACCGTGATACGGCTGGTGGCTTTTTTGCTCCTAACTGGAGGGGGCGCAAAGATAGCAAAAAAGGAAACCCCCACTCATAAAGAGTGGGGGTTTCACTTTATTCTTGTATTTGTGATTGAACTGCTTCAGTTTGAGTGGCTTCAGCTGGTCCCAGGTTCAAGTGGGATTGAAGCAACAGCTTAGTGTTTGCTAATGATGTTTCGTTCAGCTGATAATAATAGGTTCCGCTAATGGTAGAATCCTGACCTTCAAGTTTGATGGTTTCAAGATTAAGGCCTTTATCGGTAGTTACATATTTTATGAAACCTCTCATTTGTGAGAATTGAAGGTTCGTTGTCATATTGTCACCGACAGCTTCCATTACGTCCGTATATTTCGTTAGTGATCCAGCCGAGGTTGCTTTGGCGATGATGGCTTTCAGGACTTCCTGCTGACGCTCACCACGTTGGATATCACTGTCCTTTTTACGTGTCCGTGCAAACGCTAATGCTTCTTCACCATTAACGGTCTGTATTCCTTCTTCAAGGTGGATGGCATTCTTCTTGTCATTTGAATCCATTTCATTCAATTCATAAGGTACGTCGACTTCGATACCGTCCAATGAATTCACGACATCGATGAAAGCATTAAAGTTCATGCGAACATAATAATCGACAGGGATATCGAGTAACTCCTCAACGGTGTCCATCGTCGCTTTCGGTCCGCCGGCAGCATGGGCAGCGTTGATTTTTGTGGTTACGCCTTTGGCTGGTACGTACACATAGGAATCACGGGGAATGCTTAGTAGTTTTATAGATTTCTGATCTTTATTGAAAGTGGCCAGAATTAAAGCATCCGAGCGTGAGTTGCCTTTAAAATCACGTTCCTTACTATCATCGATTCCGATGAAAAGAATGGAGAAATTATCTTCGAGCGGGTCGATTGCTGCACTTCGCTTTGCTGATGCTTCCACAGGGTCATAGGAATCATTGAATACATTCTGGGCTTTCATATACAGCGTTGCAGCATAAGTAGAAGCACCCAGACCAAGTACCAGCAGGGGAACAAGCAATAACCAAAGCCTCTTTCGCCTTTTTTTCTTTGTTTTTTTAATTTTATAAACACGCCTAGTAGTAGACATCTTTTTCTTCTCCTTTTAAATAACGAACATCAGACATATATCGCTATTTTTCGAATCCTGCAGTTTATATTTCGTCATTTATTACAACTAATTTTACAATGATTTAATAATTTCGTAAAATAAATATTTCTTTTCAATTATATTACAGCATAAAAAAGGAAAAATATGCAGGAGTATATCAGGAGAATTCCTCTTCCAAATAAAGCATTTCTTCCTCAGTGATGTGGCCTTGGCCATTTGTCAGCTCTGTAATCCAAGCGGTATATGTCTCTTTTTGTGTTTCCTCGACATATACAAGGATATTGACCTGATCAAGGTACTGAATTTCCTTTATTTGATAAATGGAAGATCGCAATTCGTTTTCCAATTTTCCAAGCCAGGTGTAGTCGACGGTTGTCGAAATGACACGCATTAGTTTTCTAATGACCACACCAGTGGAATTTATTCCTTCTGAAGTCGCTTTGCTGTAAGCGCGAATGAGACCGCCAGCACCAAGTTTGATGCCGCCAAAATACCGTGTGACCACAACTGCGGTGTCTTTCAGATCCTTTTTCTTAAGCACTTCTAGGATAGGGACGCCTGCCGTTCCGCTCGGTTCCCCATCGTCGAGGGCTTTTTGGATTTGATTTTGTTCCCCGATCATATAGGCTGAACAATTATGTGTAGCATCTTTGTGCTTTTTCTTGATTTCCTGGATAAAGGCCTGTGCGGCATCTTCGGTTTCAACCCGGGCGATGTGGGAAATAAAACGCGATTTTTCAATGACGATTTCATGTTCGCCGCGACCTGCCACCGTTAAATATTGAGTGAGCATTACTATTCCACCTTCGTACTTCCTATTAGTTGATTTATTATAAGGCTTTGCGGAAAAAGTGGCAATGACGATTCATTTACATGCCGCATGTGTAAAGAAACTTTAATATAAGATAAAGCTGTACGTGTTATAATTAATTTCATTGCCTGTTATTGTTATTAGCTGGTCATATATGCTTAAAAGAATAACATTGTAGGAAAAACATGGGTTCTGTGCCATTATCCTGGCTTTACCTTAACGTGTCCTCTCTTTTCAAGGATTTTGCCATTTAATAAATGCATCTGTTTCATATGATAATCAATGGAGCGGAATATCCCATTTGATTGAAAAGGATAATTTGTATTAGGATAATAGAAATGGCTTTCTGCCTTTAAAAGGCAGACTTAATGGCCGGGAATATGAGATGTATAGTAAATATGTACATTTTATGGAAATCATAAAAGGAAATTAACGTATTTTTAAACTTTTTTTGGTACAATATGTTCATGAAGGTTACTTCATACAAAAGTTTCCTGAAATTTAACCATTCATGAAAAAGGAAAAGAACTTTTTTCCATATACATAGTCTTTAAGACAATAAATTGTTTAAGTCTTTTGGTAAGTGGAGGGATCTTAATGTCCATAAAAAAGGTTGATGCTAAAGCATTGGACAAGATCTTAGAAACAATGGTGAGCACTGTTAGTGAAAGTAAGGACGAAGTCTTTGATATCGGCGAACAATGCCGAAAGGATTTCGAGTCATTATCAAAAGAGCTTGATGATGTGAAAATCAGGGTTGCCATTGTGATAACCGACAGCGATGCACTGGATTCAAAAGCCAGGTTTGCTCGAAAAAGGCTTTCAGAAGTCAGTATGCACTTCAACCATTTTTCTGAAGAACAGGTACGCGATGCTTATGAAAGGGCACATAAGCTGCAAGTCGATTTACAAATTAACCGGCAATTGGAGAAAGAGCTCCGTAATCGCCGGGATGAGCTTGAGTTAAGGTTAAGGGGTTTACAGCAGACAATCGATAAAGCGGTGCATCTCGTCTCGCAAATATCGGTAGTACAGAACTATTTGACACAGGATCTTAAATTTGTCGGGGAAGCACTTCAAGAAGCGAAACGCAAACAGGACTTCGGCCTGAAAATAATCGAAGCCCAGGAGCAGGAACGTAAAAAGCTCTCACGTGAAATTCATGATGGGCCGGCGCAAATGCTGGCAAACGTCATGATGCGCTCAGATCTGATAGAACGAGTGCAACGGGAGAGAGGCCCTGATGAAGCGTTAGTTGAAATCCGCAGTTTAAAGGTCATGGTAAGGAATGCTTTATATGAAGTGCGCAGAATCATCTATGACCTTCGTCCTATGGCGCTTGATGATTTAGGACTAGTTCCTACCCTCAGAAAGTACCTGCAAACGACCGAAGACTATAATAATGGCGTGAATCTTAATTTCGTCAATCTTGGGCAGGTCAAAAGGCTTCCTTCCGATATGGAGGTCGCTTTATTCAGGCTGGTTCAAGAGGCAGTACAAAATTCATTGAAGCATGCGGACCCAAAACAGATTCAAGTTAAACTGTCCATTTCCAAGGAGATGGTGACCGTTGTCGTCAAGGATGATGGAAAAGGGTTTGACTCTTCGATTCAAAAAGAAGGTTCATTTGGCTTGGTAGGAATGAGAGAAAGAGTCGAGCTGCTGGAAGGTGAAATGACGATAGATTCACAACCAGGGGCAGGCACTTTAGTATTTATACAAATTCCCTACCATATATAAACGATAGAGAATAGACTTTTTAAATAGAAACTAGGAGGAAGAAGCCGTTGAAGACTAGTATCATCATTATCGATGACCATCAGCTTTTCCGTGAAGGCGTAAAGCGCATATTAGATTTTGAATCATCCTTTGATGTTGTTGCCGAGGGTGATGACGGAAGCGAAGCTATGGATCTCGTTGAAACACATAAACCTGATGTTGTTATCATGGATATCAACATGCCGAACATGAATGGGGTCGAAGCGACAAAAATGCTCGTGAACCGTTACCCTGAAACAAAAGTCATCATCCTTTCCATTCATGATGATGAAAACTACGTACAGCACGCATTGAAAACAGGAGCACAAGGCTATCTGTTGAAAGAAATGGACGCGGATGCGTTGATTGATGCTGTGCGTGTAGTAGCTGAAGGCGGATCATACCTTCATCCGAAGGTGACCCATAACTTGGTTAAGGAATATCGCCGATTGGCAGCTGAAGAGGGTGCTGATCGTGATTCCGTACATACAATAGAAATCAGGAGGCCGCTTCACCTATTGACTCGACGCGAATGTGAAGTGCTCCAACTTTTAGCGGATGGTAAAAGCAACCGTGCCATCGGTGAAACTCTTTATATCAGTGAAAAAACAGTCAAGAACCATGTAAGTAACATTCTTCAGAAGATGAATGTGAATGACCGTACACAAGCGGTTGTCCTAGCTATCAAAAACGGCTGGGTAGAAGTGAAGTAATTAAAACGATCGATAAGTCCGGCTCTTCAGATTCCGCAATGCGTGCTGAAGGGCTGGATTTTTTTTGTAGGAAGGATGACTAACTGGATTCATATTTTTGGTAATGGAGAAAGCAATTTAATGCTAAAAAAGGCATTTTCAGATAGAATGGTGAGTATGATATGAAGTAAATTTTTATAAGGATGGTACTATTATGAAAACCGCAGTCGTAACAGATAGCACTGCATATATACCTGAGGAAATACGTGATCGTTTACATATACATATGATGCCGCTTAATGTCATTTTTTCCAATGAAGCTTACCGGGAGGAAGTTGATATCACTGCGGATGAGTTTTATGAGGAAGTAAAGAGGCAGGAGAAATTGCCAACCACTTCACAGCCTCCAATAGGGAAGTTTTTCGAGAAGTTCGAGGAGCTGCAAAAAGACTATGATGATGTTATTTCCATTCATTTATCGAGCGGCATCAGCGGAACGTTTCAAGGAGCGGTATCGGCGGGTGAAATGGTCGATGGAATTAAGGTTCATGCCTTTGATTCGGAGATCAGCTGCATGGTACAGGGGTTTTATGTGATCGAGGCGGCAAAGATGGCACTTGATGGTAAAAGTGCAGAAGAAATCATGGCCAGGCTTGAAGAGATGAAGCCATCGGTCAGGGCATACTTCATGGCAGATGACCTTTCCCATCTGCAGCGCGGGGGACGCTTAAGCAGTGCCCAAGCATTGATTGGCAGTTTGCTTCAAGTGAAGCCGGTTCTCCATTTTGTTGATAAGGTCATCGTCCCATACGAAAAAATCCGTACAAGAAAAAAAGCGATGAAACGGATTGCCGATTTGCTTGGAGAAGACGCGGCGAGCGGCGAGAAATATAAAGCTGTCATCATTCATGCAAAACGGGAAAGTGAAGCTAAAGACTGGAAAGAGGAACTTGAAGCCCGGTTCCCGAATGTCGAGTTCGACATCAGCTACTTCGGTCCAGTAATCGGAACGCATCTGGGCGAAGGCTCGATGGGGATGGGCTGGTATAAAATTTAAGCTATTTAACGCCTTTCCTAAGTGGAAGGTGTTTTTTTTATGAAGCAAAAGGGAATTCGGGAGTAAAAAGCGAATGATAAGGAGGAGCGTGATATATCAAGAAAAGGAGGTTGCAGTTTGGAAAAAATGAGCATTTCCCCGCCATATTCCCCGGAACTTCAGAACCATCTCACCGGAAAACATCTTTTGGCATTCGAAATCCCCTTCTCTCAAGAACTCCTCGCAGAGCACCTCAAGAATGGGTATGTCTCAGAAACTTGCGGCGTGCAATACGGGAACGGCAGTTATCACTGTGTACGCTGCGGTAACAAAGATCAAACTTTGTTTTATACATTCGCTTGCAAGATTTGCGATCAAGATTGCACTTACTGCCGCTCATGCATCATGATGGGACGGGTCAGTGAATGTGCAAAGCTATTTAGGTGGACCGGACCCGGCATTCAGTTTAAGATTCCTGACATAGTGATGAGGTGGGAAGGCACTTTATCGGAAGGTCAACAAACTGCCTCCGACCTTGTCGTTGAAGCTGTAAACGGAAAAGGTGAACTCCTGGTATGGGCTGTATGCGGGGCAGGAAAGACGGAGGTCCTATTCCCGGCGATTGAGGCAGCATTGCATGCCGGGAAACGGATTTGTTTGGCAACACCCCGAACCGATGTCGTTCTCGAACTATCCCCTAGGTTAAAAAAAGCCTTTCCTGCCATTGAGGTCGCGACCCTCTATGCCGGCAGTGGCGATCGACATGGATTTTCGCCACTAACCGTTTCCACGACACATCAGCTTTTCCGTTTTATTGAAGCTTTCGATGTCATCATCGTTGATGAAGTCGATGCGTTTCCCTACTCAATTGATGATTCGTTGCATAATGCGGTCAATAAATCAAAAAAGGTTTCTGCGGCAACCATCTACTTGACCGCCACACCTTCGAAACGGATGCAGCGGCTATACCGCAGCGGCAAATTGAAAGCCGTCATAATACCGGCCCGTTATCATCGTCAGCCAATCCCTGTCCCTGAAATGAAGTGGAGCGGCAATTGGCAAAAAATATTTCTTCAAAAAAAGATTCCCCCAGCAATCATCGGATGGGTAAGTGAACGCCTTGAGCAGAACATCCCCTTCCTCTTGTTTTTTCCAAGCATTGAAGTGATGGAGCAGGTCATTCCGCTGTTTCAAATGCTGTCCCCAAAATTATCGATTGTCCACTCCCAGCACCCTGATCGAAAGGAAATAGTAATGGCATTAAGGAATGGCTTGGTTCCAGGATTACTGACCACGACCATACTGGAACGCGGCGTGACTATTGAGCGGTTGGAGGTAGCCGTGATCGGTGCTGAACATGAAGTGTTTTCTGATAGTGCTCTCGTTCAGATTGCTGGAAGGGTAGGGAGAAGCTTTGCTAATCCTGCAGGGACGATCACCTTTTTTCATTACGGTAAAAGTAAAGCGATGGTCGAGGCGGTTCACCATATTCAAATGATGAATAAAGATGCCAAGATAAGAGGGCTGCTCTATGAATAGATGTCTTGTTTGTGATGAAGGAATGAAGCAGGCATTGACATGGAGGAGCTTGCTTAAGCAGACCGAGGCAAGAGCAATCTGCGCAAGATGTGAGGGGAAGCTTAATAGGATTACCGGAGAAACATGTACAATGTGTTCAAGGGAGCTTGGTGGGGTTCATATTACCGGTGACCTCTGTCTGGATTGTTCAAGATGGGAAAGGAATAAGGAATGGAGCGGCTATTTGTCGAAGAACATATCGCTATTTCATTATAATGAATACTTAAAAGATATTATTGCTAAATATAAGTACCGTGGGGATTATGCATTAGCTGAGGTTTTCGTCCCTTTTTTGAAAGAAAGGTTAAAGGATATGGAGTTTGACCTGGTAACGGTCATCCCGCTTAGTCATGAACGGCTTACGGAACGTGGATTCAACCAGGTACAGGCCTTGGCAGACCTTCTTGGAATTCATACGGTCGAGATCTTGACAAGAATCCATACGGAAAAACAATCGAAAAAATCACGTCAAGAGAGAATATCATTACCGCAGGTTTTTCAGGTCATGCAGTTAAATTTGCTGGAGCATAAATCAATTTTGATCATCGATGACATTTACACGACAGGCACAACTCTCAGGCATGCAGCAAAGGCATTGATAACGGCTGGGGCCAAAGAAGTATCATCCATCACCCTGGCTAGGTGAAAAAGCTTATTTTAATAAAACATCCTAAAGTATCGCAGGTATTATTCGATATATACAGTACTGAAGAATATCGCTGTGATGGTGAAGGAGGGTCCTCGATGGAAGTATTCAACTGTCCAAGCTGTAATTCGTTATTCGTCATGACTAAATTCCGTGATGTATGCGATGCCTGTTATAAAGAAGAAGAAGACCAATATGATAAAGTGTATTCATATATTCGCAAGAAAATAAATAGAACGGCGTCCATGATGCAGGTGGTTAAGGAAACCGGCGTTGAAGATACGTTAATTATTAAATTTGTGAGAACAGGAAAGCTGAGAATTTCGCAGTTTCCCAATCTAGGAATTCCATGTGAAAAGTGTGGCGCTAACATCAAGAGTGGAAGGCTATGCGGCAAATGCAGCGATTCATTGCGTACGGATTTGCAGGCATTTGAATATGAGGAAAAGCGCCTGACTGAAATTCAAGGAAATGATAAAAAAAATACGTACTACATGAAGGATGATCAAAAAGGATAAATCATGGAAACATGATGCAGTATTTGTTAAAATATTCGATATTGAGAACAAGATTCGACAATGGGTGTCGAAGGAAAGATTACAAGAAACAATTAAAGAAATCCATTCCTTGTCGATAATAACGATAGGGAGAATAACACAGTCCAGAGCCATTTCATGTGTTAAGGAATCGAAACATTATGGGATTTATAAAATCGACCGAAGGAGAGGATCTGGAATATGAAAATCAATAACGTCGGTATGACAGGTGTTAACCCTTATAATCTTCAAGCCAATAAAACGGGGAATATCAAAGAATCCAAGGTCAAATCCTCGGATAAAGTTGAAATTTCTTCAGCGGCAAAAGAAATGCAGCAATCATCACCAATTCTTGCTGCAAGACAAGCAAGAGTGGATGAACTGAAAATCCAAGTTGAAAAAGGAAATTATAAATTGAATGCACAAGCAACGGCTAAGGGTCTCATTGATTTTTACCGGAAATGAATTTTTAATGAAAAAGCTTGAATGAAGAGGACGGAGCCATTTTCCGTCCTTCATTTATGAGTGAGGAGGCAGCAAAATGTCTGCACGGAACATCATCGGATCGCTTGAAAAATTGATCAAGCTTCATAAAAGCTTCAATCAATTGGCGATAAGAAAAACGGCCATTTTGAAAGCAAATGATACCGAGGAGATCACTGCTCTGCTAATTTCAGAACAAAAACATATTAAAGCGATCAGTCAAACGGATAAGGAAAGAGAAATGGCAGTCGAGGAATTTCTTGCAGCCAATGGAACGGCGGGACAGCCTGTCTCCATCCATACCGTAACGGAATTGACAGGATCTAAAGAAAAGGAAATCCTTGAAAGGCTAAAAGCGGAATTGATTGATGAAGTGACAACGCTGAAGGAGCGAAACAGTTTAAATCAGCAATTGATCTATCAGTCCCTTCAATTCATCAATGTCTCATTGGATATGCTGAGGCCGCAGCACCAGAACCTGAATTACGGGGATTCGGTTAAGAAAACGGCCAAAATCGGCATGGGAATGTTTGATTCCAAAGCTTAATAAGCAGAAAAAAGATGGAGGTGCGAGCAAATGATTTCAACCTTTATGGGTCTTGAGACTGCCAAACGCGGATTATCCACCTCTCAAGGGGCCTTGTATACAACAGGAAATAACGTGGCCAATGCCAATACATTAGGATATTCAAGACAGCGGGTCAACCTGGTCCAGACGTCGGGCTTTCCTACTGTCGGTTTGAACAGCCCGCGCGTTGCCGGCCAAATCGGGACAGGGGTGGCAGCTGAAACGGTTCAGCGGATCCGGGACAGTTTCCTGGACGCACAATACAGGACACAAAGTAATAAAATCGGTTATTACGGGGCCATGAGCGAATCCTTGACGAAAATGGAAGGCGTCATGAACGAGCCGACCGACAGCGGATTAGCCGCCACGATGGAGAAGTTCTGGAACTCGCTGCAGGGGCTGACGGCGAATACGGAAAACTCCGGGGCGCGTGAGGTCGTTGCCTCGACGGGCGTCATGGTCGCGGATACCCTAAATTACTATTACAACTCGCTTACGAACGTTCAAACGGATATCGGCAATCAGATAAACGTCAAAGCGAACGAAATCAATACGCTCATCAGCAGTATTGACCAGCTAAACCAACAGATCAGCAAAGTGGAGCCTCATGGTTATATTCCCAATGACCTTTACGATAAACGTGATGTACTCGTAGACAATCTCTCACAGCTTGTCAGCATTAAAGTGAATAACGTCATTCCGACGGATTACGGCAGAGCAAGCGATGTGGCCACAGGGCTATACAATATCGAATTGATGCAAGATGACGGTTCGTCTTTTGTGCCGCCCATCAATCTAGTCAGTGTTAACCAAACCGGGATGGTGGGAACTTCGAAAGTTGAAGTTAGCCATGATAAAACGACAGGTATGGTGGATGGATTGAAGTTTGGTTCGAAAACATTGACGGATTACAATTTCTCCGGGGAACTAACCGGTCTGATCAAAAGCTTTGGATATAAGAAGGCTGATGGCACGATCGCCGGCGCTTATCCTGATATGCTGAAAAAGCTCGATAATATGACGGCTGCTTTCGTGAATGAATTCAATGCCATCCATAAACAAGGCTATGCCCTGGGTGATGACAGCACTTCCACATTGAACTTCTTTGAACTCGAACCGGGTAAGAGTGCCGCCCAAAGCATCAAGGTGAATGGTGAAATCGTTAAGGATCCCACAAAAATTGCCGCAGGCGGTAAAAGTGGAGGGGCATCCGGTGATAATGAAAACGCCAAACTCCTGGCTGACCTTAAAAAGAAGGCGTTCAGTGAGTACTCGACTAAAGATCAAAACTCCGACGAATTGACGGGTAGCTTCGACACCTATTATTCCGGTATCATCGGAAAGCTTGGTGTGGATTCCCAAAGCGCCCAAAAGAACCTTTCCAACTCTGTCGTGCTTGCTGCCTCAGTCAATCAAAATAGGGAGTCTGTCAGTTCCGTATCCCTTGATGAAGAAATGACTGACATGATCAAATTCCAGCAGGCATACAACGCATCCGCAAGAATGATGACGATGATGGATGAAATGCTCGATAAAATCATAAACGGAATGGGTACAGTTGGCCGATGATAGGAGGAGACGAATATGCGGGTAACGCAATCGATGCTAACCAATAATATGCTGAGCAATTTAAGCAGCAGTTACGAAAAGATGTCCAGGCTGCAAGAGCAGGTTTCCTCTCAAAAGAAGTTCTCCAAGCCCTCCGATAACCCTGTTGCGGCCATGATGGGAATGGGGTACAGGACAAACCTCAATCAAATAGGGCAGTATCAAAGTAACATTGCCGAGGCGACCAATTGGATCGACAGCACGGATGATGCCATTACTGAAAGTGTTTCCGCCCTGCAGAGGATTCGTGAATTAACCGTTCAAGGCAGCAATGGCACGTATGAAGGGGAGCAACTTAAAACAATTACTGAAGAAATTAAACAATTAAAAGAACATCTCATAACTCTAGGCGACACACAGATTGGCGGGAAGTATATCTTTAACGGCCAGGATACGAATGTGAGACCGTCGTCCGTTAAAGATGGGAATGGAAATACCGTGTATGGAACAGGGGACATAAACCTTGAAGTTTTTTCGGGGATTTCCCTTAAAATCAATACGGACAGTTCCAAGATTTTTGGTGATGCACTAGCTGCCGGCGGAAGCATCGACCAGACAATCGAGGCACTCGAAAACGGCGGCGACGTGAGCGGCACACTGGAAGGACTTGACGCAACGATAAATACCTTCTTAGGCATGCAGGCACAGGTTGGCGCAAGGCAGAATCGGATTGAGCTGATGACGGACCGTCTCAAGCAGCAGGAGGTTTTTGCCACTGAAATCCTTTCGAAAAATGAGGATGTCGATATCGAAAAGGCGATCATGGATTTGACGACCCAGGAAAGTGTCCATAGTGCTGCTTTAAGCATCGGAGCAAAGATCATGCAGCCGAGTTTATTGGATTTTCTTCGCTAAGCTATTCTTAAATGGATAGCTTTTTTCTATAAGGAGTGTTGATGATGCAGATTCCGCAAATTAGATTGCAAACCACCCCAATGAAGATTGGAGTGAATATAGAACAGCCTGTACAGCAAATCGAACAGAAGGCTGCGGTCCAATCAATCAAACAGCCGCAAGCGATCCTCGAGATTCAAATGACCCCAGGCAAGCTGACGATCGATCAGTCACAAGCAAGGGAAGACATGGATTTGAAAAGCCTTTCAGTAAGAGTCGATGAATTTGCGGAGCAGGGATACCAGGATTGGCTGGCGGGTATGGCAAGACGTGCCCAGCAGGGAACTGAGCTGAGGCATATTGAAAAAGGGGGTAATCCACTCGCTGAACAGGCTAGGCAAAACAGCAAAGGCCCTGAGAAGCAGTTCAATCTCGGCTGGATTCCCTCTCCATTCAGCGTAAAGCTTGACTACCAGCCAGCGGAAGTGAAGGTTGAAGCAACTGCTCAAAAACCGATCATTGATGCTCAAATCAATAGCGTTAACCATAGATACACACCAGGTAGTGTGAATGTCGAAATTATACAAAAAAATGCGCTGGATATAGATTTCATCAATTTAAATCCGGATGAGATAAGGTAGTGAAAACATAGATGATTCTACAAACAAAATTTCATGGCGAACTCGAATTGGCTGAGAAAGAGATTTATGTATTTGAAAGCGGGATACCAGGATTTTTAGAAGAAAAACAGTTTTGCTTGCTAGCTTTGGATGACACGCCATTTTTCGTCCTGCAATCGACAGAAACAAAAGAGCTTGCTTTCATTGTGACGAATCCATTTGAGGTGTTTCCTGATTACGAAGTGAAGCTTACGGATGAGGTGTTATCTTCTTTACAAATAGAAACGGAACGGGAAGTCATTACTTTCGTCATCTTGACGATTCAGGACCCCTTCAATGAAACGACGGCGAATCTCCAGGCACCCATCATCATAAACGGCCCTAAAAAAGTCGGAAAGCAATTCATCATGAACGCTAGTGAATACCGTACAAAGCACAAACTGTTTGAACCTCCAGCGGAACAGGGGGGGGAATGATGCTCGTTTTGACCAGAAAACCAAATGAAGCGATCATGATTGGCGATGATATCGAAATTACGATCCTGTCCGTCGAGGGGGAACAGATCAAACTGGGGATCAATGCCCCTAAAAACGTCGATATCCATAGGAAGGAAATCTACCTGTCCATTCAGCAGGAAAATAGAAAAGCCTCTAAAACAGAAACTATTTTTCTGGAAGGTATAAATGAGTATTTCAAGAAAAAATCGTAAAATCCGCTAAATATGTTTCCATGCAGGTCGATATTAAGTATACAACGATGGGCAGTGAAATAGGCGGCCGACTTAGTCACTGCCCATCGTAAACAACCACATGGATGTGGGGACTTAAGACTCAAGGAGGAAACAAAAATGATTATCAATCACAATATCTCAGCTCTAAACACGCACCGTCAATTATCAAGTGCAACGAATGCACAATCAAAATCAATGGAGAAACTAGCATCGGGCATGCGCATCAACCGTGCAGGCGATGACGCAGCCGGTCTAGCAATCTCTGAAAAAATGCGTGGACAAATCCGCGGATTGGACCAAGCTTCCCGTAACTCACAGGATGCCATCTCATTGATCCAAACTGCTGAAGGTGCATTAAACGAAACGACTGACATTCTTCAACGTATGCGTGAACTTGCTACACAAGCATCAACGGATACTAATACAACTAGTGACCGTGGAGAAATACAAAAGGAAATGGATTCATTAACATCTGAAATCAACCGTATCGGTAATACTACTGAATTCAATACTCAGAAACTATTGAATGGTTCTAAGGATTCTGATACAAAACTTTCTACTGCTAGCTTGACTGGTTCAGGGGCGGCAGGTGCTGTTACAACTGGCGGTACATTAAGTCTTAAAATCGATGGGAAAGATGTCGATGTTACAATCGGAGATGGTGATGCAGCTGCTGATATAGTGACTGCTATTAATACTGCAGCAAATACTGCACTTGGAACAACTGGTGAAGAGTATGCGTCCCTTGATGGTGATGGTGCTTTAAAGCTTGATACCTTAACTGCTGGCGCTAAAGGTTCCGTTGAAATAGTTGGTGCATCTGCTGGTACTGCTTTAGCTGATTTAAAAATAAGTAGTTCTTCTTCTACGGGTACTGATGCTGGCGCAGGTCTTCAATTCCAAATCGGTGCAAATGAAAACCAAAGTCTGACACTTGAAATCGGTGACATGCGTGCTAGTAATCTAGGATTAACTGGTATTGGTGATGGATTCACTGCAACTACAAATGTAAGCAATGGTACAGATTCTAAAGGCGTTGAATCCGGTCTGGATGTTTCTAATGCTAAAAATGCATCTGCAGCAATCACAGTTATTCAATCTGCAATTGACACTGTATCAGCTGAACGTTCTAAACTAGGTGCTAACCAAAACCGATTAGAGCATACGATCAACAACTTAGGAACTTCTTCTGAAAACCTGACTGCTGCTGAATCACGTGTTCGTGATACAGATATGGCTAAGACTATGATGGAGCAAACTAAAAACTCTATCTTGGCGCAAGCATCTCAAGCAATGCTAGCTCAAGCAAATTCCGCACCTCAAGGAGTTTTACAACTTCTGAGGTAAATTTGAAGGGCGTTTTATCCAGTAATGGATAAAATTATGACTGGGTGAATTGCTGGAACTTCCTAAAGCTGCATCAACCACAACGTAACTGGAAACGGTAAGCGTGATGGTCTGAAAATGATGGAGATGACATAATGGATAATCAGCAGCCAAGCTCCTTTGAGGAAACTCTGGAGAAGGTTCAACGACTAGGATATACAGTCTAAGGTGAAAGCTATGGCAATGAAATCCGTAGGGTGGCAAAAGCCATTCGAAGTGCCCAGCCCCTTATAAGATAAGGGTGAAGATATAGTCTGTTCTATGATCGAAAGACATAGTCGCAAAGCAAGCGAACCAACAACCACAAGGAGTTTTACAACTTCTTCGTTAATTTTAGATTACCTGAAAGAGACTCTAGTTTTACTAGAGTCTCTTTTTTTATCGAAAAATATAAAGGATCGGTTAGATTAACATTATTTAGCTCCAAAATACTATCACGTTTTGGCGTTAGTTTAGTTTTTTTATTTCTTGCCATTTATAAGTAACGGACCAATAACTTCTTTTTAGCATCTTTGCAATTTCATTTGTTGTATAACCATTTTCTTTAAGTTGTCTTAGTAATTTAATTTCATCTGGAGAATAGGGTTTAGAGCGATCTGAACTGCTGGTAAGAATCGTGTAATCAGGATACTTAGATTTCCACCTGAGTATTTCTTTTTGATTTCGGAATTCCCAAGAGGTTTTATATAACATGGAAGAACAAGTTTTTGCAACAGGTTCGATTAGTTCGAGGAAACGAAAAGTTTCTTTAACAGAAGTAGTTTTTAGAATATATCCATATCCATCTTTACGAGAGCTCAGCTTTAAGGATAAATGATATGTGGTAAATATATGTTCCTTTAGTTTCTCTAATTCGTCTTTAGGATAACATTGAAGGTAAAGGTAAATATGCGGTGTGAGGTAAATAATTTTTTTATTATGATTTACCCTGTATGAGATGCTTAAAGAGCCATCATACATGTATAGAATAGTTAGGAAATGTGGTAAAATGCAATGTTTCAATAATGTGAAGGGGAGATGTTTAGTTCCATCATCACTGTAAAAGTGTGGGAATAAATTGGTGAATAATTCTAAAGAAGCGGAACGGACACATTGGCTTGCCGGAGTGATATATAATAATCCATCAAAAAAGGAAATTTTCCATTTTCGATAATCTCCCTGAGATGTGCCGTAGTGCTCCCGGTAGCTGTTGTTCTTTCTCCTGCTATTTTTATAAATTTTCGTGATTTCACCGTCACTTATAATGCTGGCATATAATATATTTTTCTGGATTTCAGTAAGATTAATTATGAAAACCTCCTTATATAAGAGTGTAAGCTCATCTTCTTAATCCCATTTTATAATGTTATCCCCTCCGATAGCGAATGTTTGTTCTCTATTTAATAATAAATCCTTTGTATGTACTGTAAAGTTCCATTTCGGAACCGATATAAAAAGTAAAGATATCATATTGGGGGCTATTTAGATGCTGGAGAGTTTGTCCACAAATATCCTTTCCTCACAACTTTGAACAGCAATCTCGGAAGGAATCAGTTCATTTTATCAGCGGGAAATGAATACGCTAGCCTATTCGGAGCAAAGTGTGGAATCTACTGATATGCCATCAAAAGAAAAGGTGCAGGAAATGGTGGATAGTTTGAACACCTTCCTGAATCCGACACATACGGCGGTTCGTTTTGAATATCATGAGAAGCTGAATGAGTACTATGTCAAGGTAGTGGATGATGTAACGGATGAGACGATCAGGGAAATTCCCCCGAAGAAGTTATTGGACTTCTATGCGGCAATGACGGAGTTTGTCGGCATAATGGTGGATGAAAAAATATAAGCGGGTGATCAATTTTGGTACGAATCAGTGGTTTAGCAAGCGGGATGGACATTGATGAATTAGTTAAGAGCATGATGCAGGCAGAACGGGTGCCATTGGATAAACTGACACAGAAAAAGCAGTATTCCGAGTGGCAGCGGGATGATTACCGTTCGATAAATACAGCTTTATCAGAATTGGATACGCTCATTCGTGATGGAATTGGGAAGCAGTCTTCCTTTATTAAAAAGAAGGTGACGGTATCGAATCCCGATGCTGTATCAGTGAGAAATGTGAATTCGACCAGTGATTTTTCCGGGAATATAAAAGTGAATGGGCTTGCCAAGGCAGCAACCATGACAAGTACAGAAAAATCAGCTGTTACCGACCCGAAAAAGAAACTATCGGAATTGGGAATCACGACTCCTCAAGATATTACGATACTGTCCATCAATAAGGATGGCGGTTTTGATACGGAAGTAAAAGATGGCGCAACAGTGGAAAAACCGTATACTCTTACCCTTAATGCGGACGATACGTTAGAAAGTGTAATAAATAAAATTAATGCAAACTCGGGAGTGACTCTATTTTTCGATGAAACGTCCCAGAAGTTTTCCATCACTGCTAAAAATACAGGTGATATAAAAGATCGGCCTGAAATTGAGTTAGGGAGTACCGGAGATTTCTTCAATGTGCTAAAAATGAGCAGTAACAATGAAGGAACTGGCGGCACAATAGGGGAAAATGCATCGATTACTTATAATGGCCTGGACATTTCCCGTCCTTCGAATACGTTTCAGATTAATGGAGCGGAAATAACGGTAAAGCAAAAAACGACGGATACAGTCACATTCTCATCAACAGCTGATGTGGATGCCATCCTGGACACGATCACTCAGTTTGTGAATAAATACAATGATGTCATTAAAAAGGTTCAAGATAAAACGGGTGAAGCTAAATATCGCTCCTTTACCCCGCTTACCTCTGAGCAAAAAAAGGCAATGACAGAGGATGAAGTGAAGCTGTGGGAAGAAAAAGCGAAGAGCGGAACATTAAAAGGGGATTCGACGTTAAAAAGCCTCTTGACCACAATGAGGTCATCCCTATACACCTCGGTGGATGGGATCACAGGAAAAAACAATCTCAGCAGTTTGGGGATCACCACCACCAAAAATTATTTGGAGGGCGGTAAATTAACGATTGATGAGGACAAGCTCCGGGCAGCCATTAGTGAGGATCCCAATGCGATTTATGATATGTTCATGGCCAATGGGCCAGAAAAGAGCGACAAAGGCCTCGCGCGCCGGTTAAGGGATGATATAGAATCATCAATGAAGGCGATTACTGAAAAGGCCGGGAAGGCCGGATTTGTTAATAACAATTTTACAATCGGAAAATTGGTCGATGGGCTGGATAAGAAGATTTCAACATTTGAGGCAAAGCTAACGAAATTGGAATCCCGCTATTACAACCAGTTCACGGCGATGGAAAAAGCGATTCAAAAGGCAAACAGCCAAAGTGCATCGTTAGCTTCTTATTTTAGTTAAGGTAAGTCGGAAAGGAAGTTAAATATGGCAATAAATAATCCTTATCAATCGTATCAGCAAAATTCAGTCAACACAGCATCCCCGGGAGAGCTTACATTACTGCTTTATAATGGCTGTTTGAAGTTCATCATGCTTGGGAAGAAGGCCATTGAAGCAGGAAATATCGAAGCGAAGAATACGAACATCATCAAGGCGCAAAATATCATCCGCGAATTGATGGTGACACTGAATATGGATGCGGATGTATCCAAAGATATGATGAGTCTATATGATTTCATAAACCGGCGTCTGATAGAAGCGAATATGAAAAATGATGTTTCTGCCTTGGAAGAAGCGGAGGGCCTTGTTACTGAGTTCCGGAATACTTGGAAGGAAGTAATTCAAATCAATCGGAAAAAACAATTTACCCAAAGCGGTCAAGTGTAATGGTGATTAGGACCTTTCATGATTTGACTGTTGAATTACTTGCCGTTCTGGAAAATCACACGATTACAGAGCGTGATGATAAAATAGAAAGGATCACAAAGCTGATCGATCAGCGAGATGGACTTCTTTCTCGAATCAAACCGCCTTTTACTGCAGAAGAGCAGCAGTTGGGACGTGCAGCACTGTTGCTCAACCAAAAGGTCGATCACTTGCTGAAGCTCCAAAAGCAGGAGATAAAGCGGGATATCCAGGAAATAAACAAGAAGAAACGATCATCCAATAAATACACGAACCCGTATGAAAGTCTATCAGTGGATGGTGTGTTCTATGATAAAAGAAATTGATTACACGACCGTTTGGATTCCAAAAGGTTTTCATGTTAATTATTTTTAAATTTTCTGTAAATAAAATAGGCTTAATTTTTTCTTTATAGCATAGCATTTGATATAATGAAGCTAGGGCAGACATCAACCCCTTTCCAAACCTTCCGACAATTGTTTCATTATTTCGACATATTTCATGATGTGTTTCTAAAAGGAACCGGAGGGGTATTGTAGAATCTAACTGTATAGTCTTAATTTAAGGAGGACTCACTTTATGAATTACAACGTACGCGGTGAAAACATTGAGGTAACTCCAGCAATTCGAGAATACGTCGAAAAGAAAATTGGCAAGTTAGAACGATATTTTAACAATACACCAGATGCAAATGTGTTAGTGAATTTAAAGGTGAACAATAATACATCAAAGGTCGAAGTGACGATTCCCATGCAGAATTTGGTTCTTCGTGCTGAAGAGGAAAATGCGGATATGTATGCTGCCATTGACTTGATCAATGATAAGCTTGAACGCCAAATTCGTAAACATAAAACGAAGGTCAATCGTAAGTTCCGGAACAATCTATCAGCTGCACCAGATGCATTCGCCTTCAATATGGAAGTTGACGAAGTGGTGGATGAATTCGAAGACGATAATGATATTGAAGTGGTCCGCAATAAGCGCTTTGATTTAAAGCCGATGGACAGTGAAGAAGCGATTTTACAAATGAATATGCTTGGTCACAGTTTCTTCGTTTACACGAATGCGGATACTAATACAACGAACGTAGTGTACCGCCGAAAAGATGGACGCTATGGATTGATTGAACCTAGTTAATTATTATTCTAAGATCAAAAGCACAGCCCAGCCTTTGGGTTGTGCTTTTTTAATGCCTGTTGATAGAATTCGTTTGAAAAGGAAAAAATGATTGCTTCTTTTGTTCTCTATAGAATACAAATCATTGGAAAATCCTTTTAAAGAACAATTCTTGTTCTTTATTAAGATAAATAGTCAGTTTTACCTATTTAATAACCCCCTTCTTTTGTACTATACTCAAATTGTAAGTTCTTTAAAAAGAACGGCTGATTTTTTATATAAAACAATTTGATCAAGGTGCAGAGGGGTTGGATTACTTGTATCGAAAGAATTGCCATACTTGCCATAGGGCTTCTTTTAGCAGTGCGGAATATGGAAAGTGGCTTTGCCCGACCTGCGGTGAGGATTTAACTGCGCAAAAAGCCTTGGATGCACTTACAATGGAGAGAATCAATACGAAGCAACGAAATATTAAGAAGAGCAATATTCACTATTATACAAAAAAACGAAAATCAATTAGTCTATGATAAATTACCTGCACTATGAATTTTCTTAATTTTGTAATAATTTGTCGGATAAAAGTTTTTGCATTTAGGTAGATTACCGACATAAAATAGCAATATATGGAGTGGGTATCCGTTATAATATGATTATATGTAATGTATTTGGTAATAAATACCACGACAAAGGCAAACTTATTGAAAGATGAGGGCGCAAAGGCACAGGTCTAAGGTCCTTGAGACTATGATGGCTGGTCTGCCTGAAATACAAGGAGTATTTTAGGAGGTAGAAGAGGTGGCTAATGTGGAAATGGATCAAGAATGGGTGAAATTGATTTCAGAAGCAAGGAGCTTGGGTTTCAAAAAGGAGGAAATCAGTGCTTTTTTGAAACGGGAAAGCCTTGAGGTAACATTAGAGGAGAACAATGGAAAATAGCTTACGAAAAAGTTCGAGAACATCCCTATAAACAGTAATTCGATTCATTAGCTGTTTATAGGGTTTATTCTTCCTTGAGATTCTACAAGTCTAGCTTATTCAAACTGTATTCTTCAGGATTATGTAGGTAAACTAGTGTACTACCACTCTACTCTTCTTTATCTTTTCTCCATTTATTAAACTCGATGAATTCCCTGAATTGTTGTTTTGAGACACCCGAATTCATGGCTTCCTCAACGATTTTCATCCAGTCAGTGTCCAAGGTTTCCTTATTTGGTGCATCATAAAGCAGGGCATCAACAGGAATGTTTAGTACGGCGGAGATTTTTTCAAGAAATTGAATAGAAGGATTTGTTTGTAAGTTCCGCTCGAGCGAACTTAAATAAGACTTTGCCACACCCGCTTTATCGGCAAGTTCAGTCATCGACATTTTCTTTTCTTCTCGCAGTTTTTTTACACGTTCACCAATCATCAATACCACCTCGAAACATGTTCTATTTATCTTCCGCTAATAAGTGTCAGTAGCCAATCTTATCATTCAAAACAAGACGACTGTAAGGTTGGATTACCTTGACATGCTATCGCTAGAGAGGACACACAGCATCTAGTGATGGAAGGTTATGGATAATTCTCATTTACATATGGAATAGTGGGGAGTTAGCAACATATTTTTTATACTTCCTTCTATTTTAACAGTTTTACTCCTCATTTATCCATTGTTTTTCGCAAGAATTGAATTCAGGTCTATACCAGGGAAGTGACATGAAGTTGTACCTCTATGATAGAAGTGGTAAAATTAAGCGTGCATTAGTAATAATAGAAGTGTGTTTCTTCTTACTTATATGAATTTTGTCATTGAACGATCATTACCATAATAGAGGAGCGTTATTGAATGCTTAATATATTAAATAAAGTTTTTGATCCGAATAAGCGAGAAATCAAACGTTTAGAAAAAATCGCCGATCAGGTCGAAGCGCTGGCTGATGAGACGGCGGGGTTATCGGATGAACAGTTGCGTGCCAAAACGGGTGAGTTTAAAGAGCGTTATCAAAATGGGGAAACCGTTGATGATTTGCTTGTTGAGGCTTTTGCGGTTGCACGTGAAGGGGCAAAGCGTGCTCTGGGCTTATATCCTTACCGTGTTCAAATCATGGGTGGGGCATCACTTCATGATGGAAATATCTCCGAGATGAAAACAGGGGAAGGTAAAACCTTAACATCCACCATGCCGGTTTATTTAAACGCGCTTACCGGTAAAGGTGTACATGTCGTTACTGTCAATGAATACTTGGCACACCGTGATGCCACCGAGATGGGTGTATTGTATGATTTCCTTGGTTTGACCGTCGGGTTGAATTTGAACAGTCATTCTAAAGAAGAAAAACAGGCGGCGTACAATGCTGACATTACGTACAGTACGAATAATGAGTTAGGTTTTGATTATCTTCGTGACAATATGGTGTTATATAAAGAACAAATGGTACAGCGCCCGCTGCACTTCGCTGTCATTGATGAGGTCGATTCGATTTTGATCGATGAGGCAAGAACGCCGTTGATCATTTCCGGCTCCGCACAAAAATCGGCTCAGCTGTATATCCAGGCCAATGCGTTTGTAAAAACCTTGAAAAAAGAAACCGACTACACATATGATGAAAAGACAAAAGGTGTTCAGCTGACGGAAGATGGGATGAATCGAGCTGAAAAAGCGTTTAATATCGATAATTTATTCGATATTAATCACGTTACTTTGAATCATCATATCAATCAGGCGTTAAAGGCACATGTTTCCATGCATTTGGATGTGGATTATGTTGTCCAGGAAGGCGAGATAGTCATCGTTGACCAATTCACTGGCCGTTTGATGAAAGGCCGCCGTTACAGTGAAGGTCTCCACCAGGCGATCGAAGCGAAAGAAGGACTTGAAATTCAAAATGAAAGCATGACTCTTGCGACGATTACATTCCAGAACTATTTCAGGATGTATGAAAAGCTTTCAGGTATGACCGGAACAGCCAAAACGGAAGAAGAAGAATTCCGCAATATTTATAATATGAATGTAATTGCGATCCCGACAAACAGGAATATCATCAGGGACGACAGGGCAGATCTTATATACGCGACAACTGATGGCAAATTCAAGGCTGTTGTGGAAGACATCGCCGAACGCTATACAAAGGGTCAGCCTGTGCTTGTCGGTACGGTTGCCATCGAAACATCTGAAGTCATATCTGCCTATTTATCCAAAAAAGGAATCCCTCACGATGTTTTGAATGCCAAGAACCATGAGCGTGAAGCGGAAATCATTGCGAATGCAGGTAATCAAGGCTCAGTTACGATCGCTACGAACATGGCAGGGCGCGGTACGGATATCAAGCTTGGTGAAGGTGTCAAGGAGCTTGGGGGCCTTGCTGTAATCGGTACGGAACGTCATGAAAGCAGGCGTATAGATAACCAGCTGCGTGGTCGGTCCGGCCGTCAGGGAGATCCAGGGGTCACTCAATTCTATTTATCAATGGAAGATGAATTGATGCGCCGCTTCGGTTCGGATAACATGAAAAACATGATGGCGCGCCTTGGTATGGATGATTCCCAGCCAATTCAAAGCAAAATGGTGACAAGGGCCGTTGAATCCGCACAGAAACGGGTCGAAGGCAATAACTTCGATTCACGTAAGCAATTACTGCAGTATGATGATGTTCTCCGTCAACAACGGGAAATTATCTATAAACAGCGTTTCGATGTCATGGAAAGTGACAACTTACGTGAAATCGTCGAAACGATGATCACGGCATCCATCCAGCGAAATGTTGTCGCGTTTGCACCAATGGGTGATGAGGAAGGCTGGAATTTACAAGGCCTTGTCGATTACCTGAATGGTAACCTATTCAATGAAGGTTCAATCACTGTAGCTGATTTGGAAGGGAAAAATGAAACGGAATTGGTTGAGTTCATTTTAGCAAAAGTGAAAGAAAGCTATGACCAAAAAGAAGAAGAGCTATCTGAAGAACAAATGCGTGAATTCGAAAAAGTAATCGTTCTTCGTGCCGTCGATAGCAAGTGGATGGACCATATTGATGCGATGGAGCAATTGCGCCAAGGGATCCACCTTCGTGCTTATGGCCAGATTGATCCGCTTCGTGAATATCAATCAGAAGGTTTCGCAATGTTTGAAGCGATGATTGCTTCAATGGAAGATGAAGTCGCAAAATACATCATGAAGGCCGAAATCCGAAACAATTTGGAACGTAAGGAAGTCATAAAAGGACAAGCGGTCAATCCGAAGGAAGAAGACGGGGGAAAAGTGAAAAAAGCCCCTGCCCGTAAAAAGGAAGACGTTGGCCGAAATGCGTTATGCCCATGCGGCAGCGGTAAAAAATATAAGAATTGCCATGGCAATTTAGGTTAAAGTTAGGTGTATAATGATTATGGGACGGTTAAGTGTAAGGCTTGCCGCCTCTTTTCATGTTTTGTTTGCATAAAGGTATACATTTGCATATAGTTTGGAGAGGTTTTATTTGTAATGAAGGGAATCCCTCTTCAGGGATTTTTTTTAACATACTTAATGAGGTGAAGAGAAATGGAATTAGCAGAAATTAGAAATGAACTTGAACGGACAGCGCAACGATTAACGGACTTTAGGGGGTCTCTTTGACTTAGATGAAAAAGAGGCACGAATCGCACAGCTAGAAAATGAGATGACACATCCCGATTTTTGGAATGATCAGCAAAAGGCACAAACTGTCATCAATGAAACGAATGGTTTAAAAGAACAAGTCAATCAATTATCCGACCTGAATGAATCATATGAAAATCTGGATTTGACATATGAATTAGTGAAAGAGGAGAACGATCAAGAACTTTTAGCGGAGCTGGAAGAAGAGATTACGGTTCTTGCACAAAAGATGAACGACTTTGAACTTCAACTTTTACTAAGTGAAGAATATGACTCGAAAAATGCCATTCTTGAACTGCATCCTGGTGCAGGCGGAACGGAGTCCCAGGATTGGGGTTCCATGCTGCTGCGCATGTATACAAGATGGGGTGAAAAAAGAGGCTTTAAAGTGGAAACCCTTGATTACCTTCCAGGTGATGAAGCTGGGATCAAGAGTGTCACTTTAATTTTCAAAGGCCATAACGCCTATGGTTATTTGAAAGCGGAAAAAGGGGTACACCGTCTTGTCCGTATTTCTCCTTTCGATTCCTCAGGACGACGCCATACTTCATTCGTTTCATGTGAAGTCATGCCGGAATTCGATGAGACGATCAATATAGAAGTACGCACGGAAGATTTGAAAATAGATACGTACCGGGCAAGTGGTGCAGGTGGTCAGCATATCAATACAACTGACTCGGCAGTCCGGATCACCCATATACCTACGAACACCGTGGTAACGTGCCAAAACGAGAGATCTCAAATCAAAAACAAGGCCCAGGCCATGAATATGCTGAAAGCCAAATTGTATCAACGTGAAATTGAGCAGCAACAAGCGGAATTGGATGAAATCCGTGGTGAGCAAAAGGAAATTGGCTGGGGAAGCCAAATTCGTTCTTATGTTTTCCACCCGTATTCCATGGTTAAAGATCATCGTACCAGTGCGGAGACCGGAAACTTGGGGGCTGTCATGGATGGCGATATCGATATGTTCATTGATGCGTACTTGCGTTCAAAATTATAAGATCAGCCAGTCGGACCGGTTTCCACGGTCCGACTTTTTTTGTTTTTTCCTTTTTAACGAATCTTCTGGCTGACATTTACAGGATTGAAAAGGGATGCTCTACCTCGTTCGGCCAATACTAGATAATAATGATGGTTCGAGGAGACTTATGCAAAATGAAGAAAAGATACCGGGAGCAGAAGCACCCTTTAATTCAAAAGTTAACGGAGTATGGATTGGTGATTGTCGGTTCATCCATAATTGCCATTGGTTTTAATGTATTCTTACTGCCTAACCAGGTCGCATCTGGCGGGGTCAGTGGAATTAGCACGATTCTCGATTCAACTCTCGGTTGGGAGCCAGCCTACGTTCTTTGGGGTTTTAATATCCCTTTGTTCATTGCGGGGCTTATTATCCTTGGAAGACATTTCGGAGCCAAAAGCTTGATTGGAACCTTGTTTCTGCCTTTAGTGGTATTTCTGACAAAGGATTGGGATGCATGGACGAATGATGCATTGCTTGGTTCGATTTGCGGAGGGATGATGGTCGGACTTGGGCTGGGGATCGTCTTTCGAGGGAAGGGTTCCACAGGCGGGACCGATTTGGCGGCACAGATTTTCCATAAGTATACCCATCTGTCATTAGGAACCTGTGTGGCAGTCATTGATGGAATCATCGTTTTAAGTGCTGCCATCGTTTTTGATATTGAAAAAGGGCTTTATGCATTGATTGGATTGTATGTGACAAGCAAGACGATAGACCTCGTCCAGGTTGGATTGAACCGTTCGAAGATGTCATTAATCATCACGAATAAAGAAATGGAAGTAAGGGATGCTATCATACATGAGCTGGACCGGGGTGTAACAGGCATATCCGGGTATGGCGGCTATACAGATGTTACTCGTCCAATTTTGATGTGCGTAATAGACCAGTCTGAATTCACCAAATTGAAACAATTGGTGAAACTCGTTGACCCTAAAGCGTTTGTAATTGTAATGGACGCATCGGAGGTACTTGGGGAGGGTTTTAAACTGGATTGAAATTGGTATAATGTTCTTGTGCTGGTATAAATCAGAGGGGGTAAATTCGATGAAAATGAAGTGGTTAGCCTTAATTTTGGGTACTTCTTTGGCCTTGGCTGCATGCGGTGGGAACGATGATGCTGCAGATAAAGAGCCTGCAAGTGAAAATAATGAAACGACTACGGCAGATGCCGGTGATGCCGCAAAAATTTATGAAAACAAATGTTCAAGTTGCCATGCAGTGAATCTTGAAGGCGGCGTGGGACCGAATTTAACGAAGGTCGGTTCCAAGCTATCAAAAGCAGACATCGAAAAAGTCATTGCGAATGGTCAAGGCGGAATGCCAAAAGGTATAATCCAGGGCAAGGAAGCGAGCATGGTCGCTGAATGGCTTGCTGAACATAAATAATGATTAATGAAACGTCCTGCTTAGCAGGACGTTTCATTTAGCCTCCTTTAAACCTCGTGACAACTCACATTTAACCCCCTTTTCAAGCAATCAAATCCTGGAATTATTACATAGATGTTGATATATGTCTAACTGAAATGAAACTGTAATATTTTTTATGCTTAATTTGACAAAATATGATGTTATAATGTTTCTGTGCTCAAGTAAGAGAGATTCCTGTCAGATTTCAGTGAAAATTGTCGAAAAAGCTGTAGGTACATAGTGATAATCCAAGCAAATTAGGTGGTTTTAGAATGATAGAAATGATAGATGTGAAAAAGACATATCCAAATGGCGTAATTGCCATTAATGGAATCAATGTGAAAATAAAGCCAGGCGAGTTCGTTTATGTAGTGGGTCCGAGCGGTGCCGGAAAATCGACCTTCATCAAAATGATGTATAGGGAAGAAAAGCCTACAAGCGGTAATATCTTGGTCAATGGCATAAGCCTGCCAAGTATCCGCAATTCGAAAGTTCCTCTATTTCGCCGTAATATCGGTATGGTATTCCAAGATTTTAAACTCCTTCAAACATTCACTGCATATGAAAATGTTGCTTTTGCCATGGAAGTTATTGAAAAGGAACCGGAAGAAATCAAAAAGAGAGTCATGGAAGTCCTTGATCTGGTTGGCATTAAACATAAAGCGAGAATGCTTCCTTCCGAGTTATCTGGTGGGGAACAGCAAAGGGTTGCAATAGCCCGTTCGATCGTCAATGATCCCAAGGTAGTCATAGCAGACGAGCCTACAGGTAATCTTGATCCCGAAACATCATGGGAAATCATGAACATATTCGAAGAAATTAATAAACGCGGAACTACACTTGTCATGGCCACCCATAATAGGGACATCGTCAACAATATTAAACGACGTGTCATTGCCATTGAAAGTGGAAAAATAGTTCGCGATGAACATCGAGGTGATTACGGATATGAAATTTAGAACATTGCTCCGTCACTTCCGTGAAAGTTTTAAAAATATTGGCCGTAATGGATGGATGACGTTTGCTTCAGTCAGTGCAGTAACGGTCACTCTAACTTTGGTTGGCGTCTTTTTAGTGCTCATGATGAATTTAAATCATATCGCGGGAAATGTGGAGAAAGATGTCGAAGTTCGTGCACATATTGATAATGCGGCGAATGATGACGATATAAAAGCTATAGGTAAGCAAATTACGGAGATAAACGGCATCGAATCAGTGATTTTCTCTCCAAAGGATGAAGAGCTTACTAATTTAATAGATGATTTAGGAGATAATGGTGAGGCTTTTAAACCATTTGAACAGGATAACCCATTAAGGGACGTTTATGTTATCAAAACGAAATCTCCGCAAGATGTCATCAAGGTGGCAAAAAAAATCGAAGGTATGGAATATATCCAAAGTGTTAAATATGGACAAGGCTACGTCGAGAAACTATTCAGCTTTGTTAATATTGCTAGAAACATAGGGATCGTTCTTATTGTAGGATTATTATTTACTGCAATGTTCCTGATTTCGAATACGATTAAAATTACCATTGTAGCCAGAAGAAAAGAAATTGAGATCATGAGATTGGTAGGAGCGACAAATACATTCATCCGTTGGCCATTCTTCTTGGAAGGGCTTTGGTTGGGAGTCCTCGGTTCCATCATTCCGATAGGTCTGATTGCAGTACTCTACTATAATCTTTATAAATACGCAGCACCGCAGATTACGTTCAAATTCATCGATTTCTTGCCTGCAAATCCGTTTATTTATCAAGTTTCGGCCATCCTCATCGTAATTGGTGCGGTTATCGGAATATGGGGCAGCTTGATGTCCGTCAGGAAGTTCTTGAAAGTATAAAAGTGTATCTTTACTCGAAAGCCAAAAGTAGCCAGACATAAATAGAGAGACGTTACAAGGCAAGGATGTAACGGGTTGAAAGGGGAAATGAAACGTGAAAAAAAATATCATTGCCATGAATGCCTCCATCATGATCGGGTTGGGAAGCATTCTAGCGGCACCTTCGGTTTATGCTGAGTCTATTTCGGATTTAGAAAAACAGAAAGAATCCATACAGGAAAAACGTTCAGGTGTTGAATCGAATATTTCCGAAACTGAAAAGAAAATCGATAGCCTGCAGGATAAGCAAATGACAGCAGAAGACCAAATCGCTGCCATTGAAGCGAAAATCGCAGAGTCCGCAAAAAAAATCGATGCTAAAAATGCTGAAATTACACAAACGAAAAAAGAAATCGAAGCATTGAAAGAAGAGATTAAAGTATTAAAAGAGCGGATCGCCAAACGTAATGAAGTATTGAAGGAAAGGGCACTTTCTTTCCAGGAGACTGGCGGGGACGTGAACTACCTGGAAGTATTATTCGGATCATCCAGTTTTGGGGATTTAGTTGACCGTGTCGGAGCTGTAGCGACAATCGCTGAAGCTGACCGCGATATTTTAAAGGAGCATGAGCTGGATAAAAAGGATCTGGAAGAAAAGCAAAAAGCTGTTGAAACGAAGCTTGCCAGTTTAGAAGTGGCAAAAGCTGAACTATTGGAAATTCAAAAGCAACAAAAACAGCAGAAGCAAGAAAAGGATGCTTTAGTTAAGAAATTAAAGCAACAAACTGAAAAGCATGAACATGAGAAGATGGGTCTAGAGGAAGAAAAAGCGAATCTTGCTGCTCAAGAAAAAGCCATCAAATCTGCCATCAGCTTAGAGCATCAACGTCTTGCCGAATTGGAAGCAGCTCGTAAAAAAGCGGCAGCTGAAGCGAAAAAACGTGCAGAGCAAGAAGCGGCACAAGCGGCTGCACAAGCAGCATCACAAGCATCGGAATCAAAAAAACAATCCACTTCTTCAGGATATAGTGCAAAAAGCAACAGTTCATCAGCGCCATCAACTTCACAACCTTCGTCTAATGTAAGTTCAGCGCCAGCTGTATCATCTGGTACTTTCACTAGACCAAGTGCAGGATATGTATCTTCAACAATGGGTGAACGTTGGAATAAACAGCATGCCGGCATCGATATCGCTGCTAGCGGAACGGTTCCAGTTGTAGCTGCAGCCGACGGAGTCGTAAGCCGTTCTTACTTCTCAAGTACATACGGTAACGTCGTCTTCGTTACCCATTCAATCGGCGGTCAGCAATGGACTACTGTTTATGCACACTTAAGTTCTAGACAAGTAGGCGAAGGTGCTGTAGTTGCCAAAGGTCAACAGGTTGGAATCATGGGTAACACAGGACATTCCTTCGGTCAGCATTTACACTTTGAGCTACATAAAGGCGCATGGAATTATAGCAAGTCAAATGCTGTTAATCCATTAAACTATATACCTAATTAATACCCAATATATGAACGGAAAAACAGATCAGGATCAATTCCTGGTCTGTTTTTTTGTGTAGTGTCACCATATTCTATAAGCATATTTCTTTCAATCGCCTCATATAGTGAAATACATATCAGGTCAGAAATGGGGATAAATATGGTCAAAAAATGGGTACTTCCTCTAGTAATTATCATGTCACTAGCCATTGGAGCAATGGGGGGCATATATTGGACAAGCCTTCCGGCCAAGAATGAAGCAAAAGATGAAAGCCAAGCAATACCGAAGGATAAGGAATGGGCAAAAGTGGAACAAGCTTATGGTTTGATCGTAAGTCAGTATGTAGAACAGGTGGACGGTTCCAACTTGGTGGAGGGCGCCATCCAAGGCATGCTGTCAGCGCTGAAAGATCCTTATTCCGTATATATGGACAAGGAGACCGCCAAGCAATTCAATGAAACACTGGACTCCTCTTTTGAAGGGATCGGGACTGAAATCGGAATGGAAGATGGTAAGGTCATCATTGTTTCTCCTTACAAAGACTCGCCTGCAGAAAAAGCTGGATTAAAGCCGAAAGATCAAATTCTTAAGGTGAATGGCGAAAGTGTAGAAGGTTTGGATCTGTATGAAACGCGCCTGAAAATCCGCGGCAAAAAAGGATCTCCCGTCAAAATGGAAATAAAGCGGGCAGGGGTGGACAATCCACTTGAATTCAAAATGGTGCGTGCCGAAATTCCATTGGATACCGTATTTTCATCAATTAAGGAAGTTGCCGGAGAACAAATCGGTTATATCGAGTTGACCACTTTCTCGGAAAATACTGCATCTGATTTCAAAAAGCAGATGAAAGAGCTCGAAAAGAAGGGAATCAAGGGCTTGGTCATAGATGTACGCGGTAACCCAGGTGGCCTTCTTTCTAGTGTGGAAACGATTCTTGGCGAGTTTATCACAAAAGACAAGCCTTATTTGCAAATTGCAGAAAGAACGGGCGAAACGCAATCGTTTTTTACAAGCCTTAAGAAAGCGAAAAGTTATCCCATTGCCGTCTTGACGGATAAAGGGAGCGCCTCAGCCTCGGAAATCCTGGCAGGCGCGATGCAAGAGGCGGGAGGCTATCCATTGGTTGGCGAGAAGACCTTCGGGAAAGGCACAGTACAGCAGGCTGTACCAATGGGTGATGGCAGTAAGATTAAACTTACATTATATAAGTGGCTGACGCCTTCAGGAAACTGGATCCATAAAAAAGGGATCGAGCCGACAATCAAAGTGAAACAACCGGAGTATTTTGATGCACATCAGCTGGCCATTGAGAAGGTGTTGCAGCGGGATATGAATGATGAACAAATCCAGTATGCCCAAAGCATTCTGAAAGGACTTGGATTTGAACCGGGCCGTGAGGATGGATATTATGATTGGAGTACAGAAATCGCAGTAAAAGCATTCCAAAAACAATTTGGCCTGGAAGTGACTGGTAAGCTGGACGCTAAAACCGCAGCACATTTGGAATCCGCCATTCTGGATAAGATCCAGGATGAAGATAATGATATTCAGTTACGCACGGCTTTGAATTATTTAGTGAAGTAACTTGATGGCACCGTTCCCCTTGGAGCGGTGCCTCTTTTGCATTTGTTTGAGTTCGCCTGCGAACATGGAGGCAGATTAGGGGAAACTTTAGATAAAGCTACTTTTTCTGCATCTTAATAGGCATGGAGGCTACATTTTTGATAGAATAGGAGGTAACTGACCAGAACGAAATTGACAAAATTTTGATTACATTTGAGGATGGTGGAAAGAAATTGACAACGGATTGGCTGATAGCATGCTTAATGGGATTAGGAAAAATCTTCCTTCATCCTTTGCTTTATGTTTCGATTGCCTATTGTTTATTCATCGGCTATCTTCGCGTTAAACGGGAACGCCATGATTTTAATACCAAGATTTACAGTTTTTCCATGGAGCTGCGTTCCATGTTACCTCAAGGATTGATATGGGGATTGATCCTTTCCTTCCTTACGCTGGCTACTGGACTCGCCATTCCTATGGCGGCGCTGCTCATCATGGCAGTGGTAACGATTTTGTCCATGCTATCCATGAAAAGGAGGTTTGTTTCCCCCGTTTATACAGTGGGACTCACCTTCTTTATCCTTTTCTTTTTATATGATAGAGATATCAAGCTTACGTTCTTTCAGGATGCCTTTAATCAGCTGGATCGGTCCGTATATCCGACACTTGTCATTTTAATAGGGTTATTATTGATTGCTGAAGGGTTCTTGATTGTTGGCAACGGAAGTAAAAAGGTCTCTCCCCAGTTGGAGGTATCCAAGAGGGGGCAGCCGATAGGTGTGTATGTATCACAGCGAATCTGGCTAATTCCCATGTTCGTCATGGTTCCTGGAGGACAACTTCCAATTCCTTTCGAATGGTATCCAGTTTTTTCAATCGGGGATGTATCCCTGTCGCCGATCGTACTGCCCATATTAATCGGCTTTAGGCAAAAAGTGCATGGGACGCTCCCTGAACTGGCCATTAGGGCGCAAGGCAAAAAGGTTGGGGCATTGGGAATTATGATTACGCTTTTGGCGGCAGTTGGTTACTGGTATCCCCCATTGGCAATCATGACGGCTGTTTTAGCAATCCTCGGTCGTGAATTTCTGCATTATTCCCAAAAGGCAATGGATCGAAAGCTTCCTTTTTATTTTTCGAAAAGTAAGCTGGGTGTCCAGATCTTAGGCGTTATCCCTCAATCTCCGGCAGATAAAATGGGGTTGCTAAAAGGCGAGGTCATTTCGAAAATAAATGGTGTCGTCGTCAGGGAAGAAGAAGAGTTATATAGGGCGCTCCAAATAAACCGGGCACATTGCAAGCTTGAGGTCATCGATAATAATGAACAGATTCGTTTTGTGCAAAGAGCTCTATTTGACGGGGAGCATTACGAATTGGGCCTCTTATTCGTTGACGATCAATTGAAGGAAAGCGGACAAGTGGGATAATGACACATTAATATAAAATAAAAGGCCTTTCTCGAATTATATCGAGAAAGGCCTTTTTCAATGGAAACGTGTTATTACTTTTTAAGCATGATCTTTTCTATATCTTCAAGCATTTTATTAGCTGCAATTACTCCGCCAGCTGTATTCCATGTTGCGTCGCTAACCTCATGGGCATTTCCGTTTTTGACTGCATCAAGGTTTTTCCAAAGTGGATCATTCGTCCATTCTTTTGCTGTGCTTAGGGCTTGTTTGTCGCCTTCAGGAGCGTAAGTAAAGTAGAAGAGAATATCTCCATCCATTTTAGGGATGACTTCTTTTCCAACCTCAATGGCAAGGTTGCCTAATTTATTATCTGCAGTGAAGAGTTCCTTCTGTTGTTCTGCACGTTTAAATCCTAATTGATCGAAAATCACTCCAGAGAATGAATCTGTGTAATAAATACGAGTAGTTCCAGCCATGAAACGAACAATGGAAACTTCTTGATTTACTTTATCACCCAATTTAGCTTTAAGATCTTCAGTGTTTTTATCGAATTCTGCAATTACATCGTTCCCTTTTTCTTCAAGGTTCAAGGCTTTTGCATATAGTTTAAAGTTTTCTTTCCAATCTCCTCTTAACGTTTCCGAGAAAACGGTAGGGGCGATTGCATTTAATTTATCATAAACAGCTTCTTGGCGTATCTTGCTTCCGATAATCAAGTCAGGCTTCAGTGATGCGATTTTCTCTAAGTTAACTTCATGTTCAACACCAACAACTTCGACCCCATCCATATCATCTTTAATATGGTCGTACCAAGGGTCACCAAGCCATGATTGAACGGCACCAACAGGTTTAATCCCTAAAGCAATCAATGCTTCAGTGCCTTCATTTGTTAAAACGACCACTCTTTTAGGCGTTTCTTTCAACTCGGCAGTGCCCATGGCATGCTCAATTGTGTAGCTTTTCTCCTCTTTCTTGTCTTCAGCTTTATTTCCATCGGCCTTTTCATCCGAATTCCCGCAAGCTGCTAGAAGGAAGACTGCAAATATTGTAAAAATCGTTAATAAAGACTTAAATCTAAACATCTATGTATCCCTCCCAATTTGTCAGCAAATGATAATCATTCGCACTTAACAGCACCATCATAAAATGAATATACTTTTCTGTCAATATATAATTGAAAATGATTCTCAAATTCGTTGACATAATCCTGTTTAGACCAGTAAAATATTACTATACAAACGTGATTGGAAAGGTAACTGGATATGTTATTAAAAAATTCATGGCAGAAATGGATGGGGCTGTTCATTACCATTCTTTTGCTGCTATTTTTACTGTGCTCAAGCATTGTATACGGTTATACAGATACAACGTGGAAAATGGCCATCGATGCTTTTACCGATTTCAATGGGACGAACGAACACATTGTCATTCAATCAGTCAGACTTCCGCGGGCCCTGATAGCTTCGGCAATCGGTGCAAGTTTGGCCATTTCCGGGGTGTTAATGCAAACGCTAACTAAAAACCCCCTCGCGTCTCCAGATATATTCGGGGTCAACGCCGGGGCGGGATTGGCGGTTGTAACCGGTGTCACCGTTTTTGGAATAAGTAATCTTCAAGTATTCACATGGCTGTCATTCATAGGGGCGGCCATAGCCGCGATAAGCATATATATGATTGGAAGCATGGGACGAGGCGGCTTGACACCTATGAAGCTGACATTGGCTGGTGCAGCCATGACGGCCATGGTAGCTTCACTTACACAAGGTCTTCTTGTTTCTAATGAGGCTCTTTTAGAGCAAGTCCTATTCTGGCTTGCCGGATCCGTCTCCGGTAGAAGTCTGGACAATTTAGTTGCTGTCCTGCCTTATCTTGTCGTAGGCTGGGGCCTTGCCTTGATCATGTCCGGTAAAATGAATGTGTTGTCCATGGGTGAGGATGTTGCAAAAGGTCTTGGATTGAATATAGTTTTCCTTAAGCTGGTTCTGGGGCTGGCAATCATCCTTCTCGCTGGCGGATCAGTGGCGGTTGCGGGTCCGATTGGCTTTATAGGAATCGTCGTTCCACATCTTACCCGTTTTATAGTAGGCATCGATCATCGCTGGCTGATTCCCTTCTCTGGACTTTTCGGGGCGGTGCTTTTGATTGCGGCCGATGTCATATCCAGGTATATCCTGATGCCTCGAGAAGTTCCGGTCGGAGTCATGACAGCCATAATAGGGACCCCATTCTTTATTTATATAGCTAGAAAGGGGTTCAGCGGTCGATGAAGTCATATAAGAGCTTTCGTTTGTTTAATGAAAAAATATCATTCTTGATGGATAAAAAAGCTATGATCGTGATTTTCATATTATTTGTAGTCACTTCACTAGTGTTTGTGATCAGTACTGGCGTGGGTGAAATGAATATAAATCCGCTAAGTGTCCTCCAGGTCCTTTTCGGAGGGGGAACGGAGAGCGATCGGCTTATCATCCAATCTTTCCGCCTGCCTAGAATAATTGTTGCCCTGTTGGTGGGGATGGGCCTTGCTGTTGCTGGCGGAATCCTTCAAGGGATGATTCGGAATCCACTTGCTTCGCCTGATATCTTGGGGATAACGGGAGGAGCGACAGTGGCGGTCGTTGGATTCTTGGCCATTTTTAGTGATAAGAATCATTCATTAACGGTGAGCATCAATTGGCTGCCGTTAGCTGCGTTCATTGGGGCGACAGTCGTGGCCTTACTTGTTTATTCATTAGCCTGGAAAAATGGAGTTCCCCCGATCAGGCTTGTGTTGATCGGAATTGGGGTGATGGCCTTAATGAAGGCACTCACAACGATGATGATGATTCTTGGTCCAGTCTATCAAGCGAGCCAGGCCAACCTTTGGATCACGGGGTCAGTGTCTAACTCCACCTGGAATAATATCGCTGTTCTGGCACCATGGACGATTCTATTCCTATTAATCGCCTTCCTGTATG
The DNA here is from genome assembly GCF_044767165.1 of Peribacillus sp. NPDC101481. NCBI lineage: Bacteria > Bacillati > Bacillota > Bacilli > Caryophanales > Bacillaceae > Peribacillus > Peribacillus sp. NPDC101481. The sequence continues at coordinate 332,031 of NZ_JBIWNJ010000003.1, forward strand.
CCAGAAATATTAATTTACAGGAGCTTGGCGATGACCTTGCAACGGGTCTTGGGGGACATGTCCAAAAACAACGGTTTACATTATTGATGATCAGTACCGCCTTGATTGGCGGTTCCACAGCTTTTGCTGGAGGAATAGGCTTTGTTGGATTAATGGCCCCACACATGGCCAGAAGGCTTGTTGGTTCTAGTTTTGGAGTGTTACTGCCCACTTCAGCTTTGCTTGGCGGCATCCTGGTTATGGTGGCGGATTTGATTGGACGGACCCTATTCTCACCTTTGGAAATACCGGCTGGTGTCTTCACAGCGAGCATCGGGGCACCATACTTCATTTATTTACTTTATAAAACGAGGAATTCGTAACACCGGTAAATTAATAAAGAAGCAGCCATCCCTAGGATGGCTGCTTCTTTATTAATTAAGCTTCTTTTGCAACTTCGATTTCGATGGTAAGCGTGATTTGATCGCCGATCAGTACGCCGCCTGTTTCTAAAGCTGCGTTATAGGTTAAACCATAATCACTGCGTTTGACTTTACCTTTTCCGCTAAAGCCTGCTTTTTCATTTCCCCATGGATCTTTTCCTTGGCCTTCGAAGGTGATGCTGAAAGTTTCTTCTTGTGTGATTCCATTAAGAGTCACATTTCCAGTTACATCGTATTCATCTTCATCCGTTTTCACAATTTTTGTTGATTTGAATGTTAATGTAGGGTTTTTTTCTACATCAAAGAAGTCAGCGGAACGCAAGTGATTATCCCGGTCTGCATTGCGTGTGTCAATACTGGCCACATCAACGGTAAAATCGATCTCTGCAGTTGTTAGATCCAATGGGTTTGCAAGAATGTTTGCTTCGAACTTATTAAAACTTCCTTTTACTTTAGCGATCATCATATGTTTTACGGAAAATTCAATAGCACTGTGAGTCGGGTCGACTGTCCATTTTGTATTGGTCATGATAATTCCTCCTAATTATTAATCTTGAATTTATATATCTTTAATTTGAGATATCTTAACTTAATGTAATTATAAGAGGTGGAAGCAATAGTGTCAACTGAAAGTTTTCCTTTATTTTGAAAACATGAAAAACCCTGTGCATTTATGAGGCACAGGGTCTTCAGACTGTAGACAAACTCAATGAAAATCAAGTTTGTCTCAGTTAAGGTTTATAAAACTCGAATGATGATTTCAACTCCAGGCACTCGCTTTCCGCGGGCGGTCCGGAAGCCTCCTCGGCGCCTTGCGCCTGCGGGGTCTCCCCTCGACGCGCTTTTCCCGCAGGAGTCTCGCACCTTCCGTTCCAATCGACTTTGTTTTGAAATTTTAGGTAAAAACCCTTTTGTCTACAAACTCAAAACCTGTGTATTTATGAGGCACAGGGTTTTTCATTATGAAGAAAAGTAAAGCTGACTACCTTAATTAATTGGCATGATCTTTCTCTTCTTGATCGGTCACTTTACTTGGCCAAAAGGCATGGCGGCCAAGCAGGGCGGTAATCGCAGGAACAAGGAACGGGCGCACAATGAATGTGTCCATTAACACACCAAGAGCAGTAATGAGCCCGAATTGAACCAATACTTGAATCGGAAGTGTGGCTAGAACGGAAAAAGTGGCTGCCAAGATTATTCCGGCGGAAGTGATGACACCGCTAGTTTCGGCAACGCCTTTTCTGATGGCCTGCTTGATTGGCATCGTTTCTTTCTTACGCCAAATGCTTGAAACCATGAAAATGTTATAGTCTTCTCCAAGTGCAACAAGGAATACGAAAGAATAAAGTGGAATCGTCCCCTCTATGGCATCGACACCCATGAAATAGTGCAGGATTATCCAACCTAAGCCCATAGCAGCAAAGAATGAGAGAATCACTGTCCCCATTAAATACACCATGGCTGTCACAGATCGCAAGTAGGCTAAAAGGAGTAAGGAAATCAGGACGATGATGATCGGGATGATCATGAATTCATCTGCCTTTACGGTATCCCTTTTATCGAATTGCGTCGCAGTTTGCCCGCCAATCCAAACCTTATCTTCGACGGAAGATATATTGGCGGCCTTCAATTCTTTCTCCGCAATTGTGCGGATTTCCGGAATGGAATCAATTGCCTCGATATCATATGGGTTGGTGTTGAATTTGACCTCATAGGATTGCAGATCTTCATTGGATTTACTTGTGACTGGATCAGCCACACTTTCAACAATATTCATCCCTTCTAATGTCGGCGCTAAATCAATATCTTCACCATTCGTTTCGACAACCACTGTGGCTGGTGCCAGTTCGCCCGGTGAGTACGAGTCGGAAATGACAGAATAGCCTTCGCGGGAGTTCATATCTTCAGGGAAGGAAGAGAGAATATCATATGAATATTTTATTTGTGAAGAATATCCTGCTAAAACACTGAAGATGATCAGGCATGTAAGAATGACGGTCCATGGCTTGGTTGTGACGATATGTCCAATCCAGTTTCCGATGCGGCCTTCTTTATGCTTTTTGACGGCTTTTCCCTTTTTCTTGGCCCGTGCTTCTTCCATTTCTGGGGTACGAGGAACGATTGGGAAGAAGGAAGCCCTTCCGAATACAGAAAGCAATGCCGGTACAAGTGTTAAAGCTGCCAGCATCATGATTAAAATCGACAAGCTGAATGGTACAGCGAAACGGTGGTAGGCTCCGTATTTCGCTACAAGCAATGTTAGCAGCGAGATGACGATCGTAAGGCCGCTCATCGCAATGGCGCCTGATGAATCTTTAAATGCGGAGATCATGGCTTTCCGTTTGCTTTCATGATTTCTTAATTCACTTCTGTAGTGAGAAATTAAAAATAGACAATAATCCGTTCCGGCACCGAATAATAATACGGTCATGATCGAAATGGCCTGTGAATCGACTGTAATCCAACCATGATCTGCCATGAATCCAAGGATCGGGCTTGTGACAATATAGGCGAATCCTACTCCGATTAAAGGGATGATGGCTAAAAGCGGGGAACGGTAAATGAGTAATAATACGACAAGTACAAGTATTACGGTCGCTAATAGCAATTTGAAATCAGCACCTGAAAATAATCCTGTTGCATCGACGGATATCCCTACAGGGCCTGTCACTCGAAGTGATAATTCATCTGAATCTGTAGGGACCTTGAATGGGTCAGATCCAATGCGTTCCGAAACTATTTCATTAATGCTCTCAAGATTTTTTTCAAGAATTTCAGTCTCGGTCTTTTCTTTAAAGAAAAGCGGCTGTACGAAAGTCGTTCCATCTTCTGAAACCGAGCCTTGAAGAGCAGGCAACGGAATTTCATGAAGCGGCGGTAAAAAAGATTGCTGTATCAAAGGGTTACCTGTCAATTCCTTGGAAAGGTACTGGATTTCGGCCAAGTCGGCCTCTGTCAGTCCACCTTCCCGATGCCATGTAAGCAGGGCAGGTATTCCAGAGGAATTTGGAAACTCTTCTTTAATAAGTTCATCAGCCACGACGGAAGGTGAGTCTTCAGGCAAGTCGGCGGCATTATTTGCTGTTCGATCATTAACGGCAGGCAATGTGATGGTTAATCCGATTGCTGCAATTATCCATACAGCAATGACAACCCAACGACTGATTTTTCCTGTCATCATCCTGCCAAGTTTTCCTAATATTGATTCGTCCAATGAAGGCACCCCGCTTTTTGAATTTTTTATCCTTAGTTCATTATAATGGTGTGCTGTTGACATATACAAAAATGGGTATGCTCACTCCAACTGCTAAATGCTTCAAGTCGTTAATGGCATGAAAATCTGCTCATCGATATATAGGGGAAAAGTACTTATTTACTAATTTCAATTAAATTTTGAAGATTGAAGAGTTAAATATAGGAGATAGGGGAAAGTATAGTAGTATTATGGCTTTTATTAACAAGGGAGGGATTTTTTTGTCTGATAAATCAAAAAAAACAAATGATGAATCGAAAGAAACATTAACGAACAGGCAAGGGCACCCGGTAACGAATAACCAGAGTATTAGAACTGTAGGGAACAGAGGACCTAGTACACTTGAGAACTATGATTTCCTGGAAAAGATCAGCCACTTCGATAGGGAGCGTATCCCTGAACGGGTTGTGCATGCCCGCGGTGCAGGTGCGCATGGTTATTTCGTTCCGACCGGTAAAGCGGGGGACGAGCCGATTTCAAAATATACGAGAGCGAAGGTTTTTCAGGAAGAAGGTAAAAAAACCCCGGTATTCGTGAGATTTTCATCTGTTATTCATGGAGGGACGTCCCCGGAAACGTTACGTGACCCAAGGGGATTTGCCGTTAAATTTTATACGGAAGACGGAAACTGGGATCTTGTAGGCAATAACCTGAAAATTTTCTTTATCCGTGATGCCATGAAATTCCCGGATTTGATTCATGCCTTCAAACCGGATCCGGTCACGAATATTCAGGACGGCAGGAGGATTTTCGATTTTTGCTCGAGTTCGCCTGAAACATTCCATATGGTTACCTTTGTGTTTTCCCCATGGGGCATTCCAGCTAACTATCGCATGATGCAAGGATCAGGGGTCAATACTTATAAATGGGTGAATGAGGAAGGGAAAGCAGTGCTTGTCAAGTATCATTGGGAACCGAAACAAGGGATCAAGAACCTGACACAGCAAGAGGCCAATGAAATTCAAGCTACGAATTTCAATCATGCCACACAGGATCTTTATGAAGCGATCGAACGCGGTGACTATCCTGAATGGGATCTCAACGTACAGATCATGAGTGATGATGATCATCCTGAGTTGGATTTCGATCCGTTGGATGATACGAAGATCTGGCCGAAAGATGAGTTCCCTTGGCTGCATGTCGGTACGATGGTATTGAATAAAAACCCTGAAGACTATTTCACTGAAGTCGAACAGGCTGCATTCGGCACAGGTGTCCTAGTGGATGGACTGGACTTTTCTGATGACAAGATGTTACAGGGACGTACATTCTCTTATTCCGATACACAGCGTCACCGTGTTGGCGCGAATTATCTGCAATTGCCAATCAATGCTCCGAAAAAACGAACAGCCACGAATCAGACTGGCGGACAGATGCAATATGAAGTTGGCAGAGGCAGCCAAAGCCCCCACATCAACTACGAACCATCAACTGTCGGCGGCTTGAAAGAAGCCAAGCAGACGGGCAAGGAGCATACACCTATGGTGGAAGGGAAACTTGTTCGTGAGACAATCGATCGTCAAAATAATACGAAACAGGCCGGGGAAACATTCCGTGAATTCGAGGATTGGGAAAAGGACGATTTAATTTCCAATTTAGTGGCGGCATTGGCTCCTGCCGACAAGCGCATTCAGGAAAAAATGATAGCACTTGCCGAAGAGGCCGATGAAGAGTATGGCCGCAGATTGAAAGAGGGACTGGCCTCGGCTTCTGAACATACGGAATCTTCAAAACCACTGGGCGGGACGGATAACCCTGAGGATGCCGTTAGTAAAGGACATGAAGCGGATCCATATTGATGGGACTAAAAAAGAGGCAAACTTCCCTATAAAGGGGTTTGCCTCTTTTTTTAATGGGCATAATTGATGGAAGTGTGGAAGATTCTTCTGATGATGCCTTGAAAATCAAGTGGGAAATTGATTGGCAAAAAACTTGATAATCATTTAAACTGAAACTACTCTATTTTTCTCTTATAAAGGAGATGAAAAAATGATTAAATTTCTTTCTGCCCTTTTCCTTCCTTGTCTACTCGTCATGCTATTTTCAAGGGTCACCTATAACAATGTCGTGGGCCTTGTTTTAACTGTTGCCTTGATTACAGCTTCCGCATATAAAGGTTATACGCATACAAACTTATTGATCATCGTCGATGCCTTATCCCTAACAGTGGGATTTTGGTTATCAAAAAGAATGATGAAACGTACATCCAAGAGCGCCTGACACAAAAGGTGCTTTTTTTGTACCCAAACTTGTCATTCCCCTCAACACATCATGAAGTCCATAAAACAAAAATAGAATGGATGTTCGCTTATTGCTGGTTTGTTTTAAGGCTATTGTGGTAGAATGTGTATATATGCTTTATCAAACCGGAATAAATAGAAGGGATATAGTTATGTCCCGTTTTCATATAAAAATATTTCAATAGGAGGCTATGCTTGGTGAAGGATAAGTTTGAGTTAGTCTCAAAATACTCTCCTCAAGGAGATCAGCCGGCAGCAATTGAAATGCTGGTCGAAGGGATTAAGGAAGGCAAGGAAATGCAGACGTTATTGGGGGCAACCGGGACAGGGAAAACGTTCACCGTTTCCAATGTGATTCAAAGAATCAATAAACCGACTCTTGTCATTGCCCACAATAAAACGTTGGCAGGGCAGCTTTATAGTGAGTTCAAAGAGTTCTTCCCTAATAATGCCGTTGAGTACTTCGTTAGCTATTATGATTACTACCAGCCGGAGGCTTATGTTCCATCCACGGATACATTCATCGAGAAAGATGCAAGCATCAATGATGAAATCGATAAACTGCGTCACTCGGCAACCTCGTCTTTGTTCGAAAGGAAAGATGTCATCATCATTGCCAGTGTTTCGTGCATATATGGACTCGGTTCTCCTGAAGAGTACCGGGAGATGGTCGTTTCCCTCCGAACAGGCATGGAGATAGACCGGAATGCCTTGCTGCACAGACTCGTGGATATTCAATATGAACGTAATGATATTGCTTTCCAACGGGGGACCTTCCGCGTTCGCGGCGACGTGGTCGAAATTTTCCCGGCCTCACGTGATGAACATTGCGTACGGGTCGAGTTCTTCGGGGATGAGATTGACCGTATTCGTGAAGTCGATGCCCTGACTGGCGAAATTACCGGTGAACGGGATCATATCGCCATTTTCCCGGCTTCCCACTTCGTAACCCGCGAAGAGAAAATGCGGGTAGCCATTCAAAATATCGAAACGGAACTGGAAGAACGATTGAAGGAATTAAGGGAAGATGAAAAACTCCTTGAAGCGCAGCGCTTGGAGCAGCGGACCCGTTATGATCTGGAAATGATGCGTGAAATGGGCTTTTGTTCAGGGATCGAGAACTATTCCCGCCATTTGACGCTTCGTCCCGCAGGTGCGACACCATACACTTTAATAGATTACTTTCCAGAGGATTTCCTATTGGTCGTGGATGAATCACACGTAACCCTCTCGCAAATCCGCGGAATGTTCAATGGAGATCAGGCGCGTAAGCAAGTGCTCGTCGATCACGGCTTCCGTCTGCCGTCTGCGAAAGATAACCGCCCGCTAAGATTTGAGGAATTTGAAAAAAAGGTCCATCAATCCATATTCGTTTCGGCAACTCCGGGACCATATGAACTCGAACATACCCCGGAAATGGTTCAGCAGATCATCCGTCCTACCGGATTGCTGGATCCGACGGTGGAAGTGCGGCCGATTGAAGGGCAAATAGATGACTTGATCGGTGAAATACAGGAGCGCGTCAAAAAGAACGAGCGTGTGCTCATAACGACCTTGACGAAAAAGATGTCTGAGGATTTAACTGATTATTTAAAGGAAATCGGCATCAAGGTCCAATATCTTCATTCGGAAGTGAAGACCTTGGAAAGGATAGAAATCATCCGGGAACTTCGAATGGGCAAATATGATGTTCTAGTTGGAATCAATCTTTTAAGGGAAGGCCTCGATATTCCGGAAGTGTCGTTAGTGACCATTCTGGATGCCGATAAAGAAGGGTTCCTTCGCTCGGAACGTTCGCTTATTCAAACGATGGGCCGTGCAGCCCGTAATGCGAACGGCCACGTCATCATGTATGCAGACCGAATCACGAATTCGATGGAACTTGCCATCAATGAAACGAGGCGGCGCCGTGAAATCCAGGAAAATTATAATAAAGAGCATGGAATATTGCCTCAAACCATTCAAAAGGATATCCGCGACTCCATAAGGGCGACTCATGTTGCCGAAGAAGGCGAAGAGTATAAGGAAGACCTTGCACCAAGCCTCGCGAAGCTTCCTAAAAAAGAGCGTTTAAAAGTGATGGCAAGCATGGAAAAAGAAATGAAGGAAGCGGCAAAGGCACTGGACTTCGAGCGAGCTGCCGAGCTGCGTGATTTATTACTAGAGTTAAAAGCGGAAGGGTGACGAAACATGGCAATGGATAAAATTGTGATAAAAGGCGCCAGGGCCAACAATTTAAAGAATATTGATATCACGATACCGAGAGACAAACTTGTTGTGCTGACCGGATTATCCGGATCTGGAAAGTCTTCCTTGGCTTTTGATACGATTTATGCAGAAGGGCAAAGACGTTATGTGGAATCACTTTCCGCTTATGCTCGTCAATTCTTAGGCCAAGTGGATAAACCGGATGTCGATGCGATAGAAGGTTTGTCACCAGCCATTTCCATAGACCAGAAAACGACCAGTCGAAATCCTCGTTCAACCGTAGGGACTGTTACGGAGATCTATGATTATTTAAGGCTGTTATTTGCACGGGTCGGCAGGCCGACCTGTCCCATCCATAATATAGAAATCACCTCACAAACGATAGAGCAAATGGTGGACCGCATTCTTGATTACCCTGAGCGAACCAAGCTTCAGGTATTGGCACCGCTAGTCTCAGGCAGAAAAGGGACACATGCGAAAGTTTTGGAGGAAGTTAAGAAACAAGGATATGTCCGCATTCGTGTGAACGGGGAAATGCATGACCTCAGCGATGAGATCACTCTCGAAAAAAATAAAAAACATTCGATTGAAGTCATCATAGACCGAATCGTCATAAAAGAGGGTATCATGGCCAGGCTTGCAGATTCATTGGAAAGTGCTTTGCAGCTTGGCGAAGGTAAAGTCATCATTGACGTCATGGGTGAGGAAGAACTGCTGTTCAGTGAACATCATGCTTGTCCATACTGCGGATTTTCGATTGAAGAGTTAGAGCCTAGAATGTTTTCCTTCAATAGCCCGTTTGGGGCCTGCCCGGATTGTGATGGCTTGGGGGCAAGGCTTGAGGTGGACCGTGATCTGGTCATCCCGAATAACGAATTAAGCCTCCGTCAACATGCAATTGCGCCATGGGAGCCGACTAGTTCTCAATATTACCCTCAGCTCCTTGAAGCGGTGGCAAACCATTATGGGATAGATATGGATGTGCCCGTTAAGGATTTACCGGAAGAGAAGATGGATAAGGTCTTGCTTGGTTCAGGCAAAGATAAGATATATTTCCGTTATAAAAATGATTTTGGAAGAGTGCAAGAAGGATATATTCCTTTTGAAGGAGTTTTAAGAAACATCGAAAGGCGCTTCAAGGAGACGAGTTCTGACTTTATTCGTGAGCAAATGCAGAAATACATGTCAGAACATCACTGTCCAACCTGTAAGGGTCATCGATTGAAAAAAGAGAGTCTTTCCGTGCTCATTCAAGGGGTCCATATTAGTGAAACGACAGCTTTATCAGTGGAGGATGCGTTAGTATTTTTCGATGAGCTTGATTTGACTGAAAAAGAAGCTGCAATTGCGAGATTGATTTTACGTGAAATTCGTGAGCGGCTCGGTTTCCTGGCTAATGTAGGTTTGGAATATTTGACGTTGAGCAGGGCAGCGGGAACTTTATCAGGCGGTGAAGCGCAGCGTATAAGATTGGCGACGCAGATCGGTTCCCGATTGACGGGAGTCCTATATATTTTGGATGAACCTTCAATAGGGCTGCATCAGAGGGATAACGATCGATTGATCGAAACATTGAAGAATATGCGCGAAATCGGGAACACCCTCATTGTTGTCGAGCACGATGAAGATACGATGATTGCTGCGGATTATTTGATCGATGTTGGTCCTGGAGCAGGAGCGCATGGAGGGGAAATAGTGGCCGCTGGAACTCCGGAAGAGGTCATGAATAATCCTAAATCCTTAACGGGGCAATATTTAGCAGGGAAGAAATTCATTCCATTGCCATTGGAACGCCGGAAAAATGATGGCCGTGTCATTGAAATAAAAGGTGCCAAGGAAAACAATTTGAAAAACGTTAATGTGAAATTCCCGCTTGGGGTCTTTACAGCCGTAACGGGAGTCTCCGGATCAGGGAAAAGTACATTGGTGAATGAGATCCTCCATAAGTCATTGGCTCAAAAACTGAATCGGGCAAAAGCCAGACCAGGTGATTTCCGTGAAATCAAGGGAATCGAGCATTTAGATAAAGTCATTGATATTGACCAATCACCTATCGGCAGAACCCCACGATCGAATCCAGCTACCTATACGGGTGTATTCGATGATGTTCGTGACGTGTTTGCCTCGACTAATGAAGCGAAGATCCGCGGTTATAAAAAAGGAAGGTTCAGTTTCAATGTTAAGGGCGGCCGCTGTGAAGCATGCCGTGGTGATGGGATTATCAAGATTGAAATGCATTTTCTCCCAGATGTCTATGTTCCATGTGAAATCTGTCATGGTAAAAGGTATAACCGGGAAACACTTGAAGTGAAATATAAAGGGAAAAACATATCCGACATTCTCGATATGACAGTCGAGGAAGGCGTTAGTTTCTTTGAAAATATCCCAAAAATCAAACGGAAGCTGCAAACGATTTATGACGTTGGTTTGGGTTATATCAAGCTTGGACAGCCTGCCACCACTTTATCAGGCGGTGAAGCGCAAAGGGTGAAACTTGCTTCTGAATTGCATCGCCGATCCACTGGGCGCTCCTTCTATATCTTGGATGAACCAACTACCGGTCTACATGTCCACGATATAGCAAGGCTGCTCCAGGTTCTGCAGCGGCTGGTTGACAATGGGGATACCGTTTTGGTAATCGAGCATAATCTGGATGTCATCAAGACGGCGGACCACATTATTGACCTGGGACCGGAAGGCGGAGATAAGGGCGGTACGATCGTCACTTATGGAACACCTGAAAAAATATGTGAAGTTTCCGAATCGTACACGGGAAAATACTTAAAACCTGTACTTACCCGTGATCAAATCCGCATGGAAAATTGGATTGAAGAAAAAGAAACTGAGCATGAACATGCTTAAAAGAAGACGGTTGGCTAGTTTCAGTTTTTCCACTAAAGGGGGTTCGGAAAACATATCTTTCATCAAATGGATGTCCGAACCAACTGACCCAAAGCAGTTCAATTCTTTATGTATGGATTTCTAGCTTAATTTTTTTAACGAAGTTGATTGTAGAGGAAGGTGCGAGACTCCTGCGGGAAAAGCGCGTGCCTGGATCGGAAATCAACCTGAATTGTAAAAGTAATAATAAAACTGCAGGCAAACTCGTTTTCTTCGAATTTGTCTACAGTCAGGAACAAGCCATCAGGCTTGTTTTTTTGTAGAAAAATGACAGTGTGCATTTAATCAATCATTTGATTAAAGAATGGGAAAACAAGATATTTCCGGGGAAATCATACATCTTCCTTTTCGGAAATTGTCATTTTCCTTTGTCGAAAGATGGGAAAAACGGTATTTATGAAACTTTTTAGATATCTAGGCGTATGTATGAATAAAATGGTAGAAGAAAGCGAGGAATGTTCATGCAGGAGGAAAGAAAGAAGATTTTAGAAATGATTCAGGATGGAAAGTTATCGGCGGAAGAAGCCTTGGGCCTTTTGGAAGAATTAGAAAAAGCCAGTCAGGAAAGTGAAGCTAAAGAGCAGAAATTGCAAAACGAATTATCGACGGTAGTCGTGGATAAGAAAAGTGAAGGAAGCACTCAGGATACGTTTAAAAAGAATATCCAGTCATCGAAAGAAAAGATTATTGATTTCGTTGAAAGTGCTTTTAAGAAAATCAAAGAAACGGATCTTGATTTCAATTTCGGGAAGTCTGTGGAGGTCAGTCATATTTTTCAGCATGAACATGATTTCCTGGATGAGGTTGATGTAGATATAGCAAATGGGAAAATAAAAATCGCCGCATGGGACCATGATGATGTCCGGGTTGAATGCCAAGCTAAGGTATACCGAGTGGAAGAAATAGAAGAAGCCAGGAAAAACTTTTTGGAAGAAGTCGATTTCACGATTGAAAATGGAAAATTGAAGTTCAAGGTTCGTGAAAAATCCATAAAGGTTGATACAATCATGTACATTCCACGGAAGGAATATGAGGACATCCATGTAAGGATGTTCAATGGCGCAATCACGACTGAATCACTGAAATCAGAGAAGCTAAAAGCGAAAACGGCAAATGGTGCCATTCATATCATGCAGGGTACGGGTGATTTCTGTGAGCTTGAAACAGGTAATGGGATGATCACCATTTCAGATACCAACTTTAATGACTTGGAAGCCGAGACCCTGAATGGAGCGATTAATGCTGCTGGATACTTCAAGAAATTGGATGTCCAAACGTTCAATGGGGAAATCATCTGTACGAATTCAGGGATGGATTGCGATTCGATCCATGCTAAGTCAGTCACTGGAAAAGTCCAGTTGACCCTGCCGCCAGGTAAGGCGATCGAAGGAGAATTGAAGTCAAATTTAGGAAGCTTTAATGTAACTTTGGAAGGGATGACAATCATCGAAGAGAAAAGTGATGTGGTTCAGAAGGTCCTTAAGTTTAAGACGGTTAAAGAAGAGGTTCCTGTGCTTCATGTTTTTGCAGAAACCAAAACTGCAGCGATAACGGTTTCCTGAAGAAAGGGAAATGCCGTTGATACCACTGGTCTAAAACTGTAGGCAAACTCGATGGAAAACGAGTTTGCCTGCAGTTTTTTTATGGCTTGTTCTAAATTTAATAACAAGTTTGATTGGAGAGGAAGGTACGAGATTCCTGCGGGAAAAGCGCGACTAGGGGAGACCCCGCAGGCGCAAGCCGAGGAGGCTCCACGACCGCCCGCGGAAAACGAGTTTCTTGAGCGGAAATCAACATCCAATTTGTATCGGAACCATACCTAAGGAGTTGCTTTGGAATTGGTTCGGGAACATCATTTGATGAAAGATACGTTTCCGATCCCTTTTGTCTGCAAAGTGAGCCTGCCAATATAAATTGGCTGGCTTTCTTTTATTTTGATGTAAGGATTCATGTATGTTCCTCTCATCTCTTTCCAGTTCACTTGGCCCATCCGGGTGGAGTGAATAAAAAAACAATAAATCGATAATGCTTTGTTTGGTTATTAACAGAAAAATGCTAAAATAGAAAAAGTATCTCAAAAAATAGCATCACTCCAAAAGGAGGAAAGATATATGGCAAAAGTCCGTACAAAGGATATAGTAGAAGCGTTCGGTCTAGAACTTATCAGTGGGGAAGAAGGAATTAACAGACCGATCGTCACGAGTGATTTATCTCGTCCCGGACTTGAAATAGCCGGTTTTTTTGATTATTATCCCGCAGATCGAGTACAGCTTTTAGGTATGACGGAGATGTCCTTTTTTAATCGGCTGAATGAACCGGATCGAGTACAGAGGATGGAAGAGTTATGCAGGGACTTTACTCCAGGCATCATCATTACGCGTGGTCAGGAAGTGCCGATAGAATTGATCGAAGCGTCTGAGCGGGAATCCGTTCCTGTGATGAGATCTAATATGAAGACAACAAGGTTATACAGCCGTCTGACCAATTTCCTGGAAAGCAGGTTGGCACCAACTACTGCTGTTCATGGTGTATTGGTGGATATCTATGGGTTAGGTGTGTTGATCACCGGGAAAAGCGGCGTCGGTAAAAGTGAGACAGCCCTGGAATTAGTGAAACGGGGTCATCGTCTCGTAGCCGATGACTGCGTCGAAATCAGGCAGGAAGACCAAGATACGCTGGTCGGGAATGCCCCGGATTTAATCGAACATCTTCTAGAAATAAGAGGATTGGGAATCATTAATGTAATGACACTTTTCGGAGCTGGCGCAGTCCGCAGCAATAAAAAGATCTCAATCGTCATCAATCTGGAACTATGGGAAAAAAACAAGCAGTATGACCGGGTTGGCCTTGATGAAGAAAAAATGAAAATCATCGATACGGAAGTGACGAAAATTACCGTACCTGTCCGTCCAGGACGAAATTTATCTGTCATCATTGAAGTGGCAGCCATGAATTACCGCCTGAAGCGAATGGGAGTAAATGCAGCGGAACAGTTTTCAGATCGCTTGAACCACGCAATTGCAGATCCGGAACATGATGAATTTTAAAAGGTTATAAGAAAAGAGGGGACAAAATGGAACAAGGAATTCAGCCGCTGAATCCAATAGCGATAGATCTAGGTCCCATCCAGGTACATTGGTATGGACTCATCATCGGTTTCGGTGTGTTATTGGGTCTTATAATCGCTTTAAGGGAATCTGAGCGAAGAGGTCTTGATAAGGAAATTTTTACTGACATGATTTTGTTTGCTGTCCCAATCGCGATCATAAGTGCCCGTATTTATTATGTGATCTTTCAATGGGAGTACTATTCACAAAACCCGGGAGATATCATTAAAATATGGAATGGCGGAATCGCCATACATGGTGCGTTGATTGGGTCGGTACTGACTGCAATCGTGTTTGCCAAGGTCAAGAAAGTGTCATTTTGGAAGCTGGCGGATATTGCTGCACCGAGCTTATTGTTGGGGCAGGCGATTGGCCGTTGGGGTAATTTCATGAATCAGGAAGCGCATGGGGGAGAAATAACAAGGTCATTCCTTGAAAATATGCATTTGCCTGAATTCATCATAAATCAAATGTACATAAACGGTACGTATTATCACCCGACCTTTTTGTATGAATCGATTTGGAATATCCTCGGTGTCATTATTCTCTTAAGTTTACGGAAAGTGAACTTGCGCAGGGGGGAACTGTTTTTAACCTATGTAATATGGTATTCCATCGGACGTTATTACATTGAAGGATTGCGGACGGACAGTTTGATGCTGACGGATTCACTGCGTATCGCACAAGTGATCTCGATTGTATTGGTAGCTGTAGCCATCGCCTTGGTGGTCTTTAGAAGGGTCCGCGGGCATGCAGACAAAAGATATTTAGATGCATAGGTAATATGTGTAAAGGGAGAGGGCATAGTGATAGTAGATTCGGTTAAAAAGGGACTTCTTTCAGGCTTGAATACAACCTGGTCTTTGGGGAAAGTGATATTTCCGGTTACTCTGATCGTCACTGTGCTTCAATATACGCCTGTATTGCCATTCATCATCAACTTGATAGCGCCTTTGATGAATCTCATCGGTCTTCCAGGGGATGCTGCAATTCCTCTTGTATTAGGGAATTTCCTGAATTTATACGCAGCGATTGCTGGCATATTAACGCTTGATTTGACTGTGAAAGAAGTTTTTATCATCGCTATGATGCTATCTTTTTCACATAATTTATTGATTGAGTCAGGTGTGGCGATGAAAACCGGTGTCAAGCTGTGGGTCATCCTAACAGTACGGATCGGGCTTGCGCTTTTGTCCGCGGTCGTCATCAATCTTGTTTGGCAGGGCGGATCTGAAATGGCCCAGGGAACGGCTATCGGGGAGGCTGCAGAGATTAACGGAGCGGGAGCGATCCTTTTGCATGGGGTCATCCAGGCCCTTTCAGGAATTGGCCAGCTGGCGGTCATCGTTATTCCGCTCATGGTGGCTGTTCAAATCATGAAAGATTTAAAGTGGCTGGAAGCCTTCTCGAAAGCCCTTGCACCCTTCATGAAGGTCCTGGGGATGAAGCCGAATGCTTCCATGCCTTTCGTTACAGGCCTGACTCTCGGTTTGGCATATGGGGCAGGGGTGATGATTCAAGCGGCTAAAGAGGATAATGTTTCGAAGAAGGATATGACGATTGCATTCATCTTTTTAGTTGCCTGCCATGCTGTTGTAGAAGATACATTGATTTTTATTCCGCTGGGGATTCCGGTCTTGCCGTTATTACTTATTCGGATACTCACTGCCATTGTTTTAACGATGGCCGTTGCGTATATATGGAATCGGGCTGACAGGGTACAGAGAAAGGAAGCTGTATATGAACAGTAACATAACTACATTATTATTTGATCTTGACGGGACGTTGATCAATACAAATGAATTGATCATCGCCTCATTTACAGAAACGTTAAACCACTTTTGTCCTGGAAAGTTCAATCGGGAAGATATCATTCCATTTATCGGACCGACTTTGGTCGATACTTTCTCTTCCATTGATCCAAAACAAGTGGATGAAATGATCGCTTACTATCGGGAGCATAATTGGAGGAACCATGATTTGCTTGTCACACAATTTGACGGTGTGTTCGAAACCGTTCAAACATTGAAGCAGAGCGGCTATAAATTGGCAGTCGTTACGACAAAGAAGCGTGATGTCGTCGAAAAGGGCCTGCGTTTAAGCAAACTGGATCAATTCTTTGATGTGGTGGTCACACTGGATGAGGTGGAAAAAGCAAAGCCGGATCCAGAGCCTTTGGTAAAAGCTTTAAATCAACTCGGTTCGGTTCCTGAAGAAGCGATCATGATTGGGGACAGTTATCATGATATTCTGGGCGGGAAGAACACAGGTACAAAAACGGCAGGGGTCTCATGGTCCATTAAAGGCCGTGAATTCCTGGAAAGCTATCACCCTGATTATATGCTTGAGCAGATGGCGGATTTATTGAATATCGTTGAGGTTGAAAAGCTCACGGAGGCTAGAAAATGAGACGCACGTCCCGCTATCCAGTTGAAGGGGCTAATTCACTATGGCATGTATATAAGACCGTTCCATTCTGGAAAGTCGTCAAGAATTTTGTGGTGATACAGCTAGCGCGTTATACGCCTTTTCTGGGCATGAAGAATTGGCTGTACAGGACTTTTTTACATATGAAAGTCGGAAAGCATACTTCGTTTGCCTTGATGGTCATGCCCGATGTGATGTTTCCGGAAAAAATATCAGTTGGAAGAAATACTGTCATTGGCTATAATACGACGATTCTTGCACATGAATATTTGATTCAGGAATATCGTTTAGGAGATGTAGTCATTGGGGATGAAGTATTGATTGGAGCCAATTCGACCATTCTTCCAGGACTTTCAATCGGAAATGGGGCGATTGTCTCTGCAGGTACACTTGTCCATAAGGATGTTCCAGAGGGAGCTTTCGTCGGGGGAAATCCAATGAAAATCATATATACCAAAGAAGAAATGCTTGAGAGGGAGCAGCAAACTTCCTTGTGAAAAAAAGGACTTGCCCATATATGCGGCAGGTCCTTTTTAATGGCATTTTGGGTATAACGGAGTCAGTTCATTCTTTAGATGCTCCAAGACTTCGTTGATTGATATATATTCCTGGTTCACCGTCGCTTCATACGTTTCTTTTAAAACTCGAAAAAACCTTTCCTGTGCCTGTTTATCCATATTGAGCTTGTCCTCCTATCATCTATTAAAGATTTATCAAGAGGGGGCTGAACAACTTCAGCCCCATATCTCATTTAACTATTTCCGATTTCAATAAATCGGCAACCAATACGTACCGTTCCGGAGCACTACCAATATATGAAAAAGGATAGCAGGTTGTTACTGTAAGTGTGGCTTTAGGCTTGGGAACGATCACGGTACGGTCATCTGCATCGACGATACGAACCTTCCTCACTTTATATGTAAATGAACCGGCTTCTGTCTTGGCAATCAGCAAGTCGCCTTCGCCGACTTCACCTAGATCACTGAAAATTGTATCTCGGTGCCCGGATAAAACGGAATTATCCTTTTCACCTGGGAGGACGGAGCCTGCATAATGACCGACGCCCTTTTCAAGTTCATCTTCGTCCGTTCCGTGATAAATTGGGAGTGTTGCCTCAATTGTTGGAATATAAAGCTGACCCATCAAATCACCTGTCTCCGGCCGTTCTTCATATAGTTCAAGCCCATCGGAAATATTTGCCTTCGTCTTTGGTTCGGGGAGCTTAGCTGTAGCTTCCGTTGTGTCAGATTCATTCCATTTATACAGGGCATAGCCTTTTAACAGTGTATAGGCGTTTGTCGTTGTAAAATAAAAACCTAAGGTTAAAAAGCAAACAGCAGTGACAAGTAACCATTTTTTCTTATGCCTGGATTGCCTATTTTTACTCATCTTAATTAGTGAGTCTTGCTTTTCTAATTAATCCGAAAGCGATACCCATCAACACTAAACCGATTAAAGCACCGAATAAGTAATGACCGGCCGTTTTAGGAAGCACTCCGCCTTTTTCCGTTTTGTGTTCAGGTTTTGCGGGTTTCTTCTTCTCTTTTTTTACCTCAGCCACTTTAGAAATGACCTCGGTGGACTGTTTAATGTCATTACCGGTTTCTTTCACTAAATCGGAACCGATCATTTTACCTGTCAACATAAAATCGAGCAAAAAATTGCCGTTTAAATCATAAATCGAAACTAGTAAACTAGCATTCGTTAATTCCTTAAGCTGGAATAAAGCCTCAAGGGATAGGTTTGTTGTGACACCATCCTGAATTAAGGCGAATTTGAATTGAATTTGCAGCAAGCTTTGAAGATCATTATAAATAGAAAGCAATTCAGCCACTTGTTCTGCAGACAATTCATCAATTGTTTCGAAATTATCAAGTTGATTCATTCTATCGGAGATCGCCATTAAACGAGCTTCAAAAGAAGGGTCTTCGATGATAGGCAAGAGATGATTCATGAATCTGTCGAGCTCTTCGTCTGTTAGACCGATATCAGTAAAGAGGCCATCCATTAAATCGATGATCTCTTCCTCATCATAATCCATCGCGTCCTCATCATAATCCATTTCTAAATCTATGATATCCTCAATGTCGTAAATGAAATGGAAGGTATCGATGATGGAATCTCCCTCTTCCAGTTCACCGTATTCTATAATTCCGTTAGTTCAGCTTCTGTCATTTCATATTGTTTAAGTAGATTCTGTAAGGTCTCAGGAGTGACGGCCGGTCCTAATGTATCACGCAACTCTTCTACCGATTTCAGTTCATTCAATGTTAAGTCGTAATAGGATAAATACTCTTCCAATTCTTCTTGTGTCATTCTAACTTCAGAAAGGTATTCATTAAGCTCATTCTGGTTGATCTTAGTTGCGGCAAAACCCATCGTCCCGCTTGAACCCAGTGAAAAAAGAACGATAAGAGCCACAAAAAATGAAAAATATTTCTTCATTCCCATTTCCCCCTAAAATTTTATAATATTACCAAACTCCTAAATATTATAAAGCAGCTATACCAAAAGGTATACATTAATAACAATGAATGGCTAAAGATAGGGAGAAACATCTAGGTAAAAAGGTGCAACTCCCTGAGTTTGGACTTAAACCGATCATGAAGAATATTAAAGACAGCTGTAGTTTGAAGTAATGGAATTAGGCATATTTTCCTTGACGTAAGATGGGAGCGAGAGTAAACTATTAGTAACTTCAACCTGCTACCATATTAGCGAACTAAAGTGATTTAATAGATTATTGTGAGTATTAATATGATTATGTCATTTTATTTGATACATTTTTATATGTTATCCGAAATTTGGATTTAAGCGTGAAACCTTGGAATGATAAAGAGATAAACAAAATAAGGAATGGATGCATCGGTTTGTGCCTACAGGCGGACCGATTGGATATAGATAGTAATCAATTCAAAAGGATGTGCAGTCGTGACAAAGCCATTTATGTTTGAAAAACCGTTAGGCATGAGAGATACATTGCCGGTACTGTATGAAACGAAGGTGTTGGCCAGAAATAAAATGAGTGATGAAATCAAGAAGTGGGGCTATCAATTTATTGAAACGCCTGCTTTGGAATATTATGAAACAATTGGCGAGGCTTCGGCAATATTGGATCAACAGTTGTTTAAACTTCTCGATTCCCAGGGGCATACGCTCGTACTCCGTCCCGAGATGACAGCCCCCATTGCACGGGTGGCAGCATCCAAACTGTTAAAACAGCAAATTCCGCTTCGCCTGGCCTATTCCGCGAATGTATACCGGGCACAGCAGCGTGAAGGAGGCAGGCCGGCAGAATTCGAACAGATTGGTATTGAGTGCATTGGAAATAAGTCTATAAGTGCCGATGCTGAAATGATTGCCCTGCTTGCGGATGCTCTAAAGGCTGCCGGGCTTCAGGAATTTAAAATTTCCATTGGGCATATTGGATTTCTGCAAGAATTTTTCTTGAGCATTCTAGGTACGGAGGAAAGAGCCTCTATATTAAGGAAGTTTTTGTATGAAAAGAATTATGTTGGTTATCGCGAGCATGTTAAATCACTGCCGCTTTCATCCATTGATAAGCAACGGCTTATCGAATTCACCTCATTAAGGGGCAGTGAAGGGACCCTGATGAAGGCGCTGGGGTTGGTTGAAAATAATAAAGGGCAGGATTCTTTGGCTGAACTGAAGGAATTGTCTGCGCAGCTGAAAGAATTTGGTGTTGAACAATATGTGAGCTTTGACTTAACATTGGTCAGTCATATGAGCTATTACACAGGAACTTTATTTGAAGTGTATGCCGGACAAGTCGGTTCGCCAATCGGCAATGGCGGCCGGTACGATAATCTGCTTGAGAAGTTCGGCTGGAATGCTTCGGCCACAGGTTTTGCAATCCGGGTGGATCGTCTTGCAGAAGCTCTTGGGGAGCCGATCCAGCCTGTCGCGCCAGAATGTATTTTATATAGTCCCGAACGAAGATTGGAAGCCATTGAATTTGCAAGAATTAAACGCACCGAAGGAAAATTGGTAACGATTCAGGATATTACGGTCGTCCAAAATGTCGATGCCTTTACACGGACATTTTCTGAAGTTCATTTATTCGTAGGGAATGGGGGGTATGGAAAAGATGAATAATAGCTTTTTAACGATTGCCATGCCGAAAGGAAGAATCTTTGAAGAAGCGGCAGAGCTATTAAGAAGGGCCGGTTTTCGTCTCCCTCCCGAGTTTGATGATTCCCGGAAATTGATCCTTGAAGTGGAAGAGGAAAATCTGCGGTTCATTTTAGCTAAACCGATGGATGTCGTAACCTATGTGGAACACGGCGTCGCTGACATTGGAATTGCAGGAAAGGATGTCATGTTAGAGGAAGAACGTGATGTCTATGAGTTACTAGATTTGAAAATCAGTGCCTGCTATTTAGCTGTAGCTGGACTGCCTGGTACGAAGATAAGTGACATCGCCCCTAAAATTGCCAGTAAATATCCGAATGTTGCCTCCAGTTATTTTCGCGAGCAGGGGGAGCAAGTCGAGATTATAAAGTTGAATGGGTCTATTGAGTTAGCACCGTTAATTGGTTTGGCTGAACGAATCGTCGATATCGTTTCTACGGGGAGGACATTGAAGGAAAACGGTCTTGTGGAATATGCGAAAATTGCCAATGTGACTTCGAGGCTGGTGGCAAACCCTGTCAGCTATCGAATTAAAGAAGCAAGGATTACCGAAATCGTGGAACGGCTAGCAGAAATTATTGAATAGTAAAGAATAGCTAATGAGGTGAAGGTATGAAAATAGAACGGTTTGCTGAAGGGATTTCACTGAAACGCTCGGTTGATGCAGGTACTGCCGATCAAAGAAAAGCGGTTCAGGATATTATTTATGATGTCAGGAAAAGCGGAAACGCCGCTTTACATACCTATACCGAACGTTTCGATGGTGTCAGTGCAGGGGAATTACTTGTATCGGAACAGGAAATGGAAGAAGCGACAGCATCTTTAACTGCTGAGCAGCTTGATATTATACAAGAAGCCGCGAATAATATTCGAATGTTTCACGAGAAACAAATTCGAAATTCATGGTTTACGACTGATGATACGGGAACGATGCTAGGACAAAAATTGACACCTCTTGATGCTGTAGGTGTTTATGTACCTGGAGGCACAGCAGCCTATCCTTCGTCAGTACTGATGAATGCGTTGCCTGCGAAGGCCGCGGGGGTGGAAAGGATCGTTATGGTGTCTCCGCCAGGGAAGGATGGAAAATTATCGCCAGCGGTTTTGGCAGCTGCCAAAATTGCCGGGGTGAAGGAAATCTATAAAGTTGGCGGGGCACAGGCAATAGCTGCTCTCGCTTATGGGACGGAAACGATTAAGAAAGTGGATAAAATAGTGGGTCCGGGAAATATATATGTGGCGTTAGCGAAGCGGGAAGTATTTGGAGATGTCGCCATTGATATGATAGCAGGTCCAAGTGAAATAGCGATATTGGCGGACGAAACCGCCATCGCTGCAGAAGTTGCGGCAGACTTGCTGTCACAGGCGGAGCATGATGCCCGTGCTTGCAGTGTTTTGGTGACGACGTCAACGACTCTTGCAGAAGAAGTGGCCGCAGAAGTGACCAAGCAGGTGGCGTTACTTCCACGCCATGATATTGCTGCAGCATCCATAAGGGATTATGGAAGAATCGTTGTATGCGGGAATATGGCGGAAGCTGTTGAAGCGATTAATGAACTTGCACCGGAACATTTGGAAATTGTGGCCCATGATGCACTTGAAATCATGTCTAAAATCCGTCATGCCGGAGCAATCTTTATTGGCCGATTTAGTTCGGAGCCCGTCGGGGATTACTTTGCAGGCCCCAATCACGTGCTGCCTACCAATGGAACCGCCCGTTTTTCCAGTCCGCTTAATGTGGATGATTTCCAAAAGAAATCAAGCATCATCATGTATAGTGAAACGGCCTTCCGCAAAAATGCAGAAAAAATCGCGGCATTTGCCCGAATGGAAGGACTTGAGGCTCACGCCCGTGCCATTGAATCACGTGGTGTGAATGAATCCGGTAAATAGTCCTGAAATATTGAAATACGCGAAATCATTGATAT
The DNA here is from genome assembly GCF_044767165.1 of Peribacillus sp. NPDC101481. Lineage (NCBI taxonomy): Bacteria > Bacillati > Bacillota > Bacilli > Caryophanales > Bacillaceae > Peribacillus > Peribacillus sp. NPDC101481. The sequence continues at coordinate 354,669 of NZ_JBIWNJ010000003.1, forward strand.
AAAGACTTTTGACATGCTTTTACATCTTGGGAAAAGGGGTCTTACCCCGTTGAGGAGGAGTTGTAATGGAACGTTTTGCTAGTGTGGAGCGAAAGACGAATGAAACGGAAATAAGTTTGAAGTTTGGTGTGGATGGGGAAGGTAATTCCTCCATTAAGACGGGCGTTCCGTTTATGACGCATATGCTTGATTTGTTCACGAAACATGGGAAGTTTGATTTGACCGTAGATGCAAACGGAGATACAGATGTCGATGATCACCATACAACTGAAGATATTGGCATTTGCTTAGGTCAGACGTTATTGGAGGCCCTTGGGGACAAGCGCGGGATAAAGCGTTACGGAAATGCTTTCGTACCCATGGATGAAGCACTCGCCCAGGTTGTCATCGATTTAAGCAATCGTCCGCACCTAGAGTTCCGGGCTGAGTTTCCTTCGCAAAAGGTGGGTACTTTCGATACTGAACTCGTGCACGAGTTTCTTTGGAAATTCGCTCTTGAAGCCAGGATGAACCTGCATGTAGTCGTTCATTACGGTCACAACACACATCATATGATCGAAGCAATATTCAAAGCGCTGGGACGTGCATTGGATGAAGCTACGACCATCGATCCACGTGTCAAAGGCATCCCTTCGACGAAAGGAATGTTGTAAAAATGATCGGAATCGTCGATTATGGCATGGGGAATTTATTTTCTGTAAGTAAAGGGCTTGAACGCCTTGGTGCCGATTCATTCATTTCCGATGACCCAAAAGAACTTTCAAAGTCGAAAGGAATCATACTTCCCGGCGTTGGATCTTTCAGGGATGCAATGAGCCTCTTGGAAAAACAAAAGCTGGATGAATTCCTGCGGGAATATGTAGCCGATGGAGGTTATCTATTAGGGATCTGCCTTGGTATGCAGCTTCTCTTTGATGAAAGTGAGGAAAATGGACCGGCTAAAGGATTATCCCTCATCCCGGGAAAAGTCGTTCGTTTTAAGGGAGTGGATGCGAATGACCAGGTTTATAAAGTGCCGCACATGGGCTGGAATCGTCTTGAATTCAAACACGCATCACCAGTGAATGAGGGGCTGGAAGAGGAGCATGTTTATTTCGTCCATTCCTACTACGTCGATACCGATGAATCATTCGTCACTGCTTCGGCAAGGTATGATGTGGAAGTGCCTGCGATCGTCGGTAAAGGGAATGTGTTCGGCATGCAGTTCCATCCGGAAAAAAGCGGGAAGATGGGCATGTCACTGTTAAAAAATTATCTGTCATTAGTAGAAGGGAAGGAAGAAGCATGAGCAACTTTACTATTTACCCGGCGATTGATATGCGTGGAGGCAAATGCGTCCGCTTAATCCAGGGAGATTACAATCAGGAAACCGTTTATGGCGATTCCCCCTTTGATATGGCAAAAAGCTTTGCGGACCAAGGAGCCGATTGGATACATATGGTCGACCTTGACGGAGCTAAAGAGGGAGTGCGCATCAATGATTCATACGTAATCAAAGCTGCAAGTGAGTTAGGGGCCCGCATTCAAATCGGCGGCGGCATCCGTACGGAACATGATATAGCCCATTACCTGGATAATGGTGTGGAACGTGTCATTCTTGGCAGCACGGCCGTTTCAGACCCTGATTTCACTAAAGATATGATTAGGAAATATGGAAGCCATATCGCAATCGGGATCGATGCGAAGGATGGCAGGGTTGCCACTCATGGTTGGCTTCAAACGTCTGGGACCCTTGCGATAGATCTTGGTAAATTACTGGCCGATGCTGGTGCAGAGACATTTATCGTGACTGATATCGCGACGGATGGGATGCTTTCAGGTCCGAATGTGAAAGGTATTTTGGCCATGGCGGAGGCAACCGGTAAAAACGTTATAGCTTCGGGCGGCATTAGTTCACTTGAAGACCTTATCACCCTCAAAGAGTATGAAGCCCAAGGCATTGCAGGGGCAATCATTGGCAAGGCGCTTTATACCAATCGCTTTACTGTAGAAGAAGCACTAGAAAAGGTGCGTGGTTAAATGCTCACTAAACGAATTATTCCATGTCTCGATGTAAAGGATGGGCGGGTAGTCAAAGGGATACAATTTGTTTCCCTTAGGGATGCAGGAGACCCGGTCGAACTTGCAGCCTTTTACGACCAAGAAGGTGCCGATGAGCTTGTCTTCCTGGATATTTCCGCATCACATGAAGGCAGGGAAACGATTGTCGACGTCGTTCAAGCGGTAGCGGGCAGTCTGGCAATCCCGTTCACGGTGGGCGGCGGCATTAATTCATTGGCGGATATGAAGAAGATCTTACGAGCTGGAGCCGATAAGGTTTCCTTAAATACAGCAGCCATTCTGCGCCCTGATTTAATTAATGAAGGTGCTGATTACTTTGGTTCCCAATGTATCGTGGTCGCCATAGACGCCCGATATGAAGAAGGGCTTGGCTCATGGCGCGTATATACCCACGGCGGCCGGAAATCGACTGAATGGGAAGTGATCGATTGGGCGAAGGAAGCTGTGTCCCGAGGTGCAGGTGAAATACTATTGACAAGCATGGATTGTGACGGCGAGAAACAAGGGTTTAATATCGCTTTGACAAAAGCGGTATCTGAAGCTGTTTCGGTGCCGGTCATCGCCTCAGGCGGGGCGGGCAACGCTGGGCATTTCCAGGAAGCCTTCCAAGAAGGTAAAGCCGACGCAGCATTAGCCGCATCGATTTTTCATTATAAAGAAACATCCGTCAAAGAAGTAAAAGCGTTTCTCAAACAACAAGGAGTGGTTGTACGATGAATCTTGAAACTATTAAATACGACGAAAAAGGCCTGATACCGGCAATTATTCAAGATGCAGGAACCGGCGAAGTGCTGACACTTGCTTATATGAATCAAGAATCACTGCAATTGTCGATTGAAAAAGGTGAAACGGTTTTCTTCAGCCGTTCGCGCAATGAATTATGGCATAAAGGAGCAACCAGCGGTAATACCCAGAAAATCATCGAAATGAAGTATGACTGCGATCAGGATGCATTGGTCGTTCGGGTCGTTCCTGCAGGACCTGCGTGCCATACAGGGGCAGCAAGCTGTTTTAGCGAAACGATTTACCAAAACGGTGAAGCCGGACAAGACGTGAAGGCGAATGTGACATTCTTGACGGAATTGGAAAAATTGATTGAAAAAAGAAAATCGGAAATGCCTGAAGGTTCATATACTACCTACCTATTCGAAAAGGGCGTTGATAAGATCCTGAAAAAAGTCGGTGAAGAAGCGGCAGAAGTGATCATTGCTGCTAAGAACCGCGATGCAGAGGAACTTTCGATGGAAAGTGCCGATCTCCTCTATCACTTATTCGTTCTTCTTCAGGAGCAGGAGTTGCCTTTCCAAGCAGTGCTTGATGTATTGAAGGCTAGACATGCCGATAAGGATGAACCGAAAGAAACTGAATGAATGGTGAGTGCCCTCCGTCAAGGAGGGCTCAGACTGAAGACAAACTCGATGAAAGTCAAGTTTCTCTTCAGTTTTTTTATGGCTTGTACAATTTGGACGCTGATTATCGATCCAGGCATCCGCTTTTCCCGCCGGAGTCTCGCACAACCGCCCCAATCAACTTTTGCTACAAACTTTTGGTAGAAACCATATCTGAGATTTCAAGGTGTTGCTTTGTTCGGGAACATGATAGAGATATTTCCCAACCCCTTTTGTGTGTATTTACGACAACTAGATCAATCCTGGCTCCCCATTTGACTAGGAATATACCTCAATTTTTTCTTGAAGAAAGCATGGTGATTCCCTTTTTCCATTTTCTTGAATTGTTCGGCAAATTTACTCCAATATGTTATAATACTATGGTTAATCAACTTGAAGATGGAGGATTACATGAGTAAAGACTCTAAATTTGGCCAACAGGCAAAAATTCTAACTTTTCACCCAACAGGTGAGTATTATTTCACCAAGGGTTTAAAAGCTTATCATAGACGAGAACTACCTAAATCAAAAAAATACCTGGAACGTGCGCTGGAACTTGAACCCGCTGAACCGATGATAGCCTGTCAATTGGCAATCACTTGCTCGGAAATCGGAGAATATAATTATTCAAACAACCTCTTGGAAAACATCTTGGATGTGATGGATCCCTATATGTCGGAATGTCATTACTTCCTGGCGAATAATTATGCCCACTTAGGCATGTTCAAGGAGGCTTATCGTCACGCGAGTGCTTATCTTGATAAAGAAGAAGACGGGGAGTTCAGCGATGACGCAGAGGACCTGCTTGAACTGATAACTTTTGAGTCGGATGAGTCAGAAGAAAATCCCTTTAAGCATGATGGGCTCATTACCAAACAGGAACAAGCCCGTGAGTACCTTGAATCAGGCAATTTTCCAAAGGCAATCGAAGTATTGAAAGAGACGATTGCCGAGTACGAGGATTACTGGTCCGCTTATAATAACTTGGCACTTGCCTATTTCTATCTTGGTCAAGTAAATGACGCTTTTGCAACACTTGATGAGGTACTGGAAAAAAGTCCAGGAAACCTGCATGCGCTTTGTAATCTTGTTGTTTTTCATCATTATCAACAGGATGAAGCGAAGGTTGAAGAGCTCATACACATGCTGGAGAAAATTAGGCCGATGCTATCCGAACATCGTTTCAAGCTTGGAGCGACCTTCGCTTTGATCGGAAACTATGCTTCTGCATATAAATGGTTGAAAGTACTGCAAAGACAAGGGTTCGAGGGAGATGGAACCTTCTACTATTGGTTAACCATTTCCGCTTACCACCTAGGCCATGATCAGGCTGCCAAAAAGGCATGGAAAAAGGTCGTGGAAATGAATCCGGAAAAGGAAGGCATGGAGCCTTGGGGAGATATGAATGCAACTTCAGATGGTTTTGAACATCATTTTCCTTCTATTATAAAAAGGCTGGAAAGTGAATTCATTGAAGAAAGGCTGTTTGCCATTTTCCTTCTGAAACATTCGGTTCATAAACAGAAGCTATTGAAAAACCAGGTCCTCAACCTTAATCAGAATTTCACTGATTTGGAACGTGATTATGCTGAACTTGTTCAAGCTCCTGCTAAAGATCGTCAATTAACACCGATTGATTTTGCTGATCGCACAGCTGAGTTATTATATCAGCATTTCCAACCGATACAATTAAATGAAGCCGGGCTGTATTTAATGTGGTTTTCCGTCTTCATCGAAGCGGTGAAATCAGAGCAAAAACTAAATAATCCAGCAGGATGGGCATCAGCGGTGGAGTACGTGTGGAATCAGCTTAAAAATGAGAAGGCGAGCAAACAGGCAATCGCAGACAAACATTTCATATCCGTGTCCACCTTATCAAAGTACGTAAAGTTGGTTCAAACCCTGCTTGGATGAGCAGATATTTGGACGAAAAATTATTTGTTATATAGGATAATAGGTAGGGAACACTAACCGTAGTGAAGGTTCCATTTGCAATGGAATATGGAGGAGTGAAAACATGTCTGAAAAAATTTATGACGTTGTTATTATTGGAGCTGGTCCTGCAGGGATGACGGCGGCTGTCTATACATCACGTGCGAACCTTTCAACATTGATGTTAGAACGCGGAGTACCGGGCGGGCAAATGGCCAATACAGAGGAAGTTGAAAATTATCCTGGATTCGACACTATACTCGGACCTGAACTTTCAACGAAAATGTTTGACCATGCAAAGAAATTCGGTGCGGAGTATGCCTATGGGGATGTTAAGGAAATCATCGACGGTGAAGAGTATAAAACGATCAAAGCCGGTTCCAAGGAATTCAAGGCACGTTCAATCATCATTTCATCTGGTGCCGAATATAAGAAAATCGGTGTTCCCGGCGAAAAAGAATTGGGCGGCCGCGGTGTATCGTATTGTGCAGTTTGTGATGGTGCATTCTTCAAGCAAAAGGAACTATTCGTTATCGGCGGCGGAGACTCTGCTGTTGAAGAGGGTGTGTACTTAACCCGCTTTGCTTCAAAAGTGACGATCGTTCACAGACGTGACGAACTTCGTGCTCAAAAGATTCTTCAAGATCGTGCATTTGCCAATGAGAAAATTAACTTCATCTGGAATCACACTTTGAAGGAAATCAATGAAAAAGGCGGCAAAGTCGGCGGTGTCACACTAGTTTCCACTGAAAACGGAGAAGAGACAGTGATGGACGCAGACGGTGTATTCATTTATATCGGAATGCTTCCGCTAACTAAACCATTTGAGAACTTGGGCATCTTGAATTCCACAGGCTATATTGAAACGAATGACCGGATGGAAACACGCGTCCCTGGTATTTTTGCTGCTGGTGACGTTCGTGAAAAAACATTGCGCCAAATCGTTACAGCTACAGGCGATGGAAGCATTGCCGCTCAATCCGCTCAGCATTTTGTTGAGGAACTTCAAGAAAAATTGCAGCCTAAGGCTTGATTTCACTAGAATATACAATCGTAATTCCGTTTTAACGATGTTGTAACACGCGTGAAATAATGATTGGGTATAGTATGGATAGAAGTTGACCCCCTTTAATTATAAACGTTTAAGGACACAGATTAAGTTTCTGTGTCCTTTTTTTTTGTTTCCTGCTTTAAGACTAAATCTTTAGTTCCAATTTTTAGGATGTACCAAATGATTTTTAATGAGAAGTAAGCCCGCCCTTTGCATTTAGGCAGCGAAAGTGGAGAAGAATAGGAGTTAAGCAGGATAAAGGCTTATCTTCGTGATTCCTTGGGAATGAATATTCCCCCAATGCAGGAAGTTTACTTTATTGTTAGCTCATTTCAAAAATAGTATAATGTTAAGATATACTAAACATATATATATCTTTCATAATGGTAAGAAGATGAAAAATACAACTTGTTTGAACTATTAGCATTTGTAAATCGCCAAATGGATATCTAGCGGCGGTTTAAGGATATAAACTGAATCTCTTCAACACGGGGGTGAAGGTTTCTATAGTCGAGCAGAGCCAATTGAGGTGAAGAACGTGCAACGTGTCACAAACTGTGTATTGATCAAGGATAATCAAATCCTCTTATTGAAAAAGCCTAGACGCGGATGGTGGGTAGCTCCAGGCGGAAAGATGGAGCCTGGGGAATCTGTACGCGATGCTTGTATTAGGGAATATCGTGAAGAAACGGGCGTTTATTTAAAAAACCCTTCCATCAAAGGTATTTTCACCTTCATTATGAAGGACGGAGATAAGGTATTGTCGGAATGGATGATGTTCACTTTCTTTGCAACGGATTCCGATGGTGTAAATGTTGATGTTTGTGAAGAAGGGGAACTTAGCTGGCATCCGGTCGAAGATGTTAAAAAGCTGATGATGGCTGAAGGTGATTTTCACATCCTGGACTATATGGTTCATGGAACTGGGATCATTTATGGAACCTTTACCTATACACCTGAGTTTAAACTACTTTCTTACCGATTGGATCCAGGTTAATTTTCACATATAAAAAAGATTGCTATACATGGGGGCGGAGAAACTATGAGTACAGGGCAGATCAGTGAAACGCAATTGGTCATCATTACCGGAATGTCCGGAGCGGGTAAGACAGTGGCGGTTCAAAGTTTTGAAGACCTCGGCTTTTTTTGCGTCGATAATTTGCCGCCCACGCTATTGCCAAAGTTTTTGGAGTTAATGAAGGACTCAGGGAATAAGATGAATAAAGTGGCTCTTGTCATGGATTTGAGGGGTAGGGAGTTTTTTGATTCCTTATTTCTTGCACTGGATAATTTAACGGATTCAGCTGCAGTATCACCAAGAATCCTTTTTCTTGAAGCTGATGACGATTCCTTGGTCCGAAGATATAAGGAAACGAGAAGGACCCATCCGCTTGCTCCATTAGGCCGGCCATTGGAAGGCATTAAAATGGAGCGGGAACTATTGGACGAATTGAAGGGAAGGGCCCAGCTGATCTTTAATACTTCCCAACTGAAACCGCGCGAATTGAGGGAGAAAATCGCTTCGGAGTTTTCTGCCGATAAAAGTGTCGGTTTCACAGTCAATGTCATGTCGTTCGGGTTCAAGCATGGTCTACCCATAGATGCCGACCTTGTGTTTGATGTACGCTTCCTGCCAAATCCATATTATATTGACCATATGAGGCCAAGGACTGGCTTGGAACAGGAAGTGTCGAGTTACGTTTTAAAATGGAGTGAGACGCAAAAATTCTTGGAAAAAGTGACCGATTTGCTTGCGTTCATGCTTCCGTATTATAAACGTGAAGGAAAAGCACAGCTTGTTGTTGCGATAGGGTGTACAGGCGGTCAGCACCGTTCTGTAGCATTGACGGAGTATATTTCAAACCACTTCAAGAAGGATTACAGGGTTCAAGTATCACATCGCGATATCGAAAAAAGTAAGGGGAAAGCAGATGTTAGATAAAAAGAAACAACCTAAGGTTGTGATCATTGGAGGGGGAACCGGCCTTCCCGTTTTGTTGAGAGGGTTAAAGAAGCATCCGGTTGATATAACGGCAATCGTAACGGTAGCTGATGATGGTGGAAGTTCAGGCCGCCTTCGCGAGGATATGGATATTCCCGCTCCGGGTGACATTCGTAACGTGCTGGCTGCGTTATCGGATGTAGAGCCCCTTGTTGAACAAATGTTTCAACATCGCTTTCAGAGTAAAAATGAGTTGTCCGGGCATTCGCTGGGGAATTTGATACTGGCGGCAATGACCTCGCTGACCGGGGATTTCGTCCATGCGATCCAGGAAATGAGTAAATTTCTTAATGTCCGCGGTAAAGTGCTTCCGGCGGCCAACCAAAGTGTGGTTCTCCATGCGGAGATGGAGGACGGAACGATTGTTACAGGCGAATCCAAGATCCCCTTCTCAGGAAAGAAAATAAAAAAAGTATTTCTGTCTCCTCATCATATAAAGCCGCTCAGTGAAACTCTCCAGGAAATCAAACAGGCAGATCTTATTGTCATAGGTCCAGGGAGCCTATATACTAGCATTCTGCCTAACTTACTTGTTCCTGGTTTAGGAGAAGAGGTTGCCCGTTCGAAGGCGAAGAAGGTGTACATTTGCAATTTGATGACACAAGCCGGAGAGACGCTGGATTATAGCGCGAGCGATCATATAAAAGCGATATATGACCATATGGGAAATGCATATATTGACAGGATACTTGTTAATAATGAGGAAATACCAACCGAAATTCAGCAACGCTATCAAGCTGAATATGCTAAACCGGTCATGTATGATGTGGAAAGCTTAAAAATGATGGGGCTTGAAATCATACAAGAACGCATTTTCAGCTATGAAGGGAATGTAATACGCCATGACACGAAAAAAGTGGCGGATTTGCTCTATAATATGCTTGTAAATGAAACAAAAAGCCACATTGCACCGTAGATATAAGCGGGGACGGTTTTTTGATTGATAAAAATAGATTACCTGCGTTCGATTGGGGGTGAAATGGATGTCTTTTGCTTCAGAAACGAAAAAAGAGCTTACTACATTAGAGGGAAAGGATTGCTGCGGTAAAGCGGAATTGTGTGCGCTTATCCGGATGAACGGATCCCTTTCATTTTCTAATCGGAAGCTTGTTGTGGATATTCAAACTGAGAATGCTGCGATTGCCAGAAGGATTTATACGCTGCTGAAAAAAAGTTATGAGGTCCAGGTCGAGCTGTTGGTCCGTAAAAAGATGAAGCTTAAAAAGAATAATGTATATATTGTCAGGATGTCATCTGGAGGGCAGCGGGTTTTAACCGATTTGGAAATTTTAGGCGATGGCTTTGAAATTCTCCATGCTATATCCGATACTATTGTTGGGAAGAAATGCTGTAAGCGTTCTTACCTAAGAGGTGCATTTCTTGCGGGAGGTTCGGTGAATAATCCGGAAACGTCTTCCTATCACCTTGAAATTTTCTCACTTTATAAAGAGCACAATGATGCCCTTTGTGAGCTAATGAATAAGTTTGGCTTGAAGGCCAAAACTCTTGAACGCAAGAAAGGGTATATCATTTATTTGAAAGAAGCCGAAAAGATTGCCGAGTTTTTAAGTATAGTTGGCGCCCATTCAGCTTTATTAAGGTTCGAAGATGTAAGGATCGTCCGTGATATGCGTAATTCAGTGAATCGGCTTGTGAATTGTGAAACAGCCAATTTGAACAAAACGATTGGGGCCTCATTACGCCAGGTTGAAAATATCCATTATATCGAGGATACGGTGGGATTAGGCATTTTACCGGATAAGCTTCGGGAAATTGCGGAGCTTAGGATTGCGTTTCAGGATATAACCTTAAAGGAACTTGGGGAAATGGTTTCTGGGGGAACAATCAGTAAATCCGGGATTAATCACCGATTACGTAAGATTGATGAAATAGCTGACAGGCTCCGTGGGGGAGAGGCTATTGCTGCGAAAAAATAAAGCTAACAGGGGAGATCAAGATGGTGGAAAAACAAGTTGAGGTAAAATTGAAAACGGGTTTGCAGGCGCGGCCGGCAGCTCTTTTTGTACAAGAAGCTAACCGCTTTCATTCAGATGTTTTTCTTGAAAAAGAAGGAAAGAAAGTGAACGCAAAAAGTATAATGGGGTTAATGAGCCTTGCCATCAGTTCTGGCGTGACCGTGAAGTTAATCGTCGAAGGACGCGATGAAAAAGAAGCGTTAGACGCATTGGAAGAGTTTGTTCAGCAAGAGGGTTAAAAGAAAAGGATGCTTAAAAGAGCATCCTTTTTTTTCATTATGCAAAAAAGCTCCGGAAGTCGCTAAAGGCGTTCTCCGGAGCCGGTTGTTGCATGATTATTTAGAGTCTTTTTTATCATCAAGGATGCTGCGCGTGATGACTTTGTCGATCAAGCCATATTCAAGAGCTCTTTCGGAAGTCATGAAGTTATCACGTTCCGTATCTCTTTGAAGGACTTCAATAGGTTGACCAGTACGTTCTGCCAAGATTTGGTTCAGTTTATCTTTCAAGTGAAGGATACGGCGGGCAGCAATTTCAATCTCCGTAGCTTGACCTTGAGCTCCTCCAAGTGGCTGGTGAATCATGACCTCACTGTTTGGCAACGCATAACGTTTGCCTTTTTCGCCAGCGGCCAATAGGAAAGCACCCATGGAAGCGGCCATACCGATGCATACTGTGGATACATTAGGTTTGATATATTGCATAGTATCGTAAATGGCCATACCGGAAGTGATGCTTCCGCCAGGGCTGTTGATGTATAGAGTGATATCTTTTTCAGGATTTTCCGCTTCTAAAAATAGTAATTGAGCAACAATGGAGTTGGAAACATTATCGTCAATTGCACTTCCTAGCATAATGATCCGGTCTTTTAATAAACGGGAGTAAATATCGTAGGCACGCTCCCCACGACTTGTTTGTTCGATAACTGTAGGAATTAAATTCATGTTCATTTCCTCCTTCGATTAAGAGAATCATTTAAATTCTTTATGTATGTATGATACACTTTTTGGTCAATTTAGGTCAAACAAAACAAACCCTATAATGGATAATTTGTTCGACAATTTTCTGGCTAAGGCTCCTTTCCGATAGATTACTTTATATATTATGCCGCACAGGGATGAATTTCCACATTACCCATAATACCCAAATGGCGAAGTTTTAAACCTGATAACCCTTGCAAAGGAGGGGAATCTATCATATAATGAAGTCTGTTGAAAAAATATTTTCTATTACGCCCTCGTAGTGCAACGGATAGAACGCAAGCCTCCGAAGCTTGAAATGCAGGTTCGATTCCTGCCGAGGGCATTACCAATCTTCTGCTTAATAAAGTAGGGGATTTTTTAATGGCCATTTTTAAGAGGGGTCCTAAAATTTTTGGCGAATTCACTCGATTTCCGTAATATTCCATCGGATCCTGTAATGTAAGCCCTGTCTTGAAAATATACGCGCACACTATTGAAAAATGGTGATTTTTCAATAAAAGTAGTTGTTTAATTTGCATTTCTAACATATAGTATTTAAAACAAATAAACTATTCAGAAAAAAACGTAAGCGTTTTCATGGGTTTTTGTGTAGAATTTTCTCCTGATAATGTAAAATGGAGTGGGGGAGGGATGAATCGATGAGTATGAATATGAAAGCAGGACTTTTTCAACAGCAAACATTAAAGATGGCAATGACGCAGGAGCTTATGCAAGCTATTACATTGCTGCAATATTCCTCGCAGGAGCTATCGGCTTTTTTAGAAAATAAAATGGTGGAGAATCCATTACTGTCCATAGATCAGCCAACATCGGCTTTATTTCAGCCAACTTTTGACCGGAAAAAGGGAAAACGGACCCTTAAGAATACGTATGATGCCAACTATTGGATTGAACAGATCAGTGAAGATACTATATCGCTTGAACAGCATATCATGTCCCAGGTGAATCACCAGCAACTTACCGGTGAGCAGCATAAGGCGTTGCTGCTATTAATTCATAACCTTGATGAAAACGGTTACTTGAGGACTGAGCTGGATGACATATGTATCCCTGGTATATCTCGGATCGTTTTGGAAGAAAGCCTCTCAATTTTACAGGAACTCGAGCCGCATGGAATTGGAGCGAGAAATCTTCAAGAGTGCCTTTTGCTTCAGGTGCAAGCAGAAGGGGTGAACCTGCTTGCAGAATCGATCATAGAAAACCATTTCCTCGATTTTGCTGAAAAGCGCTGGAAAGACCTAAGTAAGAAAATCGGTGTTACAATGAAGGAGATTCAAGAAGTATTTGATTATGTCCAGACATTGAACCCGCGACCCGCATCACTCTTTTTTCAGGAAAAACCTTCTTATATAGTGCCGGATGTGGTCGTGGAAGTTCGGGATGGTATGCTGCTTGTCGGGAATTATGATGGTAACACACCTAATCTTAATGTGGATAAAGGGTATTTAAACCGTATGAAGAGCCATAAGGATCAGGGGGTTCAACGGTTTATCCAGGATAAGTGGCAGGAATACCAATGGATATCCAGAGGGATTCAACAGAGGAAAGAAACTATATTGAAGGTCATTCAGTGCATCGTCGATAAACAGCCGGCGTGCTTTCATCATGGCCTGAACTATTTGAAACCGATGACGATGAAGGAAATCGCCGACGAACTTGGTATACATGAGTCCACAGTAAGCCGGGCGGTCAAAGGGAAATACGTGCAGACACCATTTGGCACGATAGAGATGAGGATATTTTTCACTACTTCTTTACAGTCAGTCGGCCTTGATGAGGATATGTCGGGCATGCAGGCAAAAAAGAGCCTTCAGGCAGCCATTAATGGGGAAAATAAACAAAAGCCGCTCTCGGATCAGGACCTGGCAGAACGGTTGAAAGAAGAGCATGGAATTATCCTGGCACGCCGAACCGTTGCCAAGTACCGGGAACAATTAGGAATCCCTTCTTCATCTAAACGAAAAAGATATGATTGAAAAGGATGAGTGGTTTTGGAATCAAATGCTTTTGTTTTATATAGTAGGGATAAATGCCCGTTATGCGATAAAGCCAAGCAAGTGCTTGAAGAAGTGAAAGAGGAATCAGGCATAGGCTATAAAGAAATCGATATCCACACCGATGATGATTTGCTTGAGAAATTCGGGCTGATGATCCCTGTCGTTGAATGGAAAGATGATATCGTTCAATTCGGAAACGTTGATAAATCAGCTCTAAATAGGCTTTTGGAAAAATAATTTTTCAAATCATTTGAAGAAACATTCCGTTCCTGCTAGAATAAAATATGTAGCAGGAATATTTTTTTGTTTTAAGTGGGACAGAAAATGACTACGCGGGACATTATACGTCCAACTTAACTTTTTAGGAGTTTTAAATATGCGTACATTACTCGAGGTACAAAGAAAATTATTACCAGATTTCCTTTTGGTTATGCAAAAAAGATATGATATCCTGCGTTATATCAAAATGATGCAGCCGGTTGGAAGGCGCAGTCTGTCCGTGAGCCTTAATTTGACGGAGCGGACGCTCAGAGGCGAGGTTGATTTTCTGAAAAGTCAGAACCTAGTTAACATATTCAGCTCTGGCATGACGCTGACTGATGAAGGGATTGAAATCCTGGATAAGTTAGAAGGAATAATGCGTGAAGTAATGGGTATAGACATAATGGAACGGCAATTGCAGGATTTATTGCAAGTGGATGAGGTCATTATTGTCTCAGGAAATTGTGATGAGACTCCATGGGTGAAAAAAGAATTGGGTAAAGCTTGTGCAATCCGTATGAAACGAGAATGGAACTCAAAGAATATCATTGCGGTTACTGGCGGATCGACAATGGCCGAAGTGGCTGATTCGCTGTCACCTGATGAAGCGTCGAAGAAATTGACATTTGTCCCGGCCCGCGGGGGAATTGGTGAAGCAGTGCAGAATCAGGCCAATACGATTGTCGAAAAAATGGCCCAGAAGGCACAGGCCTCATACAGAGTATTGTATGTACCCGATCAATTAAGCGGTGAGGTTTATGCTTCATTTCAGAAGGAACCTGCAATTAAAGAAGTGATTTCCCAAATCAAATCTGCCGATATGATCATTCATGGAATCGGTGATGCCATGGCGATGGCAGAAAGAAGAAATTCTTCGCCAGAAATGTTAAAGAAGCTGTTAGATGGAAATGCTGTAGGAGAGGCATTCGGTTATTATTACGATGAAAACGGTAAAGTTGTTCATAAAGTTTTGACAGTCGGCATCCAGTTAGATGATCTTAGCCCTGAAAAGCGAGTGATAACTGTGGCAGGTGGTAAAACTAAAGCAAAGGCTATCCGTTCCTACATGAAAGGCGCACCTTCATCAACCGTTTTAATCACGGATGAAGCGGCGGCACAAGAGTTAATTCAGGGGAATTACACCCCTTAATATATTTGCGAACTTAAAAGGAGGAATTTTTCATGGCAGTAAAAGTTGGTATTAATGGTTTTGGACGTATTGGACGTAATGTATTTCGTGCAGCATTGAGTAATCCTGGGGTAGAGATTGTTGCTATTAACGACTTAACGGATGCTAATATGTTAGCGCACCTTCTTCAATACGATACAATTCATGGATCACTTAATGAAAAAGTAACAGTTGATGGGGATTACCTTGTTGTTGATGGTCATAAAGTCAAAGTATTGGCTGAACGTGACCCTGCACAATTAGCATGGGGTGAACTAGGAGTAGAAGTAGTAGTAGAATCTACAGGACGTTTCACGAAACGTGCAGATGCAGCTAAGCATTTAGAAGCTGGCGCGAAAAAAGTAATCATCTCTGCTCCTGCATCTGATGAAGATATCACAATCGTCATGGGTGTAAACGAAGATAAATATGATGCAGCTAACCACCATGTAATCTCTAATGCTTCTTGTACAACGAACTGCTTAGCTCCATTTGCTAAAGTGCTTCACGAACAATTCGGAATCAAACGCGGTATGATGACTACTGTTCACTCTTATACAAATGATCAGCAAATCCTTGATTTGCCACATAAAGATTACCGCCGTGCACGTGCAGCTGCCGAGAATATCATTCCTACAACAACTGGGGCAGCAAAAGCTGTTGCACTTGTCCTTCCTGAACTTAAAGGGAAATTGAATGGTATGGCAATGCGCGTACCTACTCCAAACGTGTCTGTTGTCGACCTTGTTGCAGAACTTGAAAAAGACACAACAGTTGAAGAAGTTAATGCAGCATTCAAAAAGGCTTCTGAAGGTGAATTAAAAGGAATCCTTGAGTACAGCGAACTTCCGCTAGTATCAACTGACTATAACGGTAACCCATCATCATCTACAATCGATGCCCTTTCCACAATGGTAATGGAAGGAAACATGGTTAAAGTATTATCTTGGTATGATAATGAAACAGGATATTCAAGCCGTGTTGTTGATTTGATCGACTATTTGGCTAAAAAAGGATTGTAATTAGAATAATAAAAAACCTCACCAAGGTGAGGTTTTTTTTATCACACCTCTAAAAAAACTTGGCAGAAGATGATATTATTAGTAAGTCATTAATCAGTCAAGCGTTTACATTTCTTGTTTTTGGATAATTTCCTGGAAACCGACTATAATGAAAAAGAGAAAAGGGGAGTTGGGAAATTTACCCTCTCCCTTTTTGGCTAAAAGAAACAAAAATATGATAACAATATCTAAGGAGGTTCTTGGATTATGAATAAAAAGTCGATTAAAGATATTGAATTAAAGGGGAAACGCGTATTTTGCCGTGTTGATTTCAACGTGCCGATGCAGGACGGAAAGATTTCGGATGATACGAGAATCAAGGCTGCACTGCCGACGATTTCCTATTTGACAGAACAAGGCGCAAAAGTCATCTTAGCCAGCCACCTTGGCCGTCCTAAAGGACAAGTCGTAGAAGAATTGCGTCTAGCACCTGTCGCGGAAAGACTAAGCGAACTTAGTGGCAAGGATGTGCAAAAGGCAGAAGAAGCATACGGTGAGACCGTTCAATCAATCATTGATAACATGCAAGATGGCGAGATCTTGTTGTTGGAAAACGTTCGTTTCTATCCAGGAGAAGAGAAGAACGATCAAGAATTGGCGAAGTCATTTGCTGCACTTGCTGATGTCTATGTTAACGATGCATTCGGAGCTGCGCATCGTGCACATGCTTCAACTGAAGGAATAGCGCACCATCTCCCAGCCGTTGCCGGATTGCTGATGGAAAAAGAGCTTTCAGTACTTGGAAAAGCCCTATCCAACCCAGAACGTCCTTTTACAGCTATAATTGGCGGAGCAAAAGTAAAGGATAAGATAGGCGTTATCGAAAACCTTTTGGAAAAAGTCGATCACTTGATCATTGGTGGTGGATTGGGTTATACATTCATTAAAGCGCAAGGTCATGAAATCGGTAATTCTTTATTGGAAGAAGACAAAATAGAATTGGCCAAATCTTTCATCGAAAGTGCAAAAGAAAAAGGCGTAAAACTTCATTTGCCTATCGATGCAGTCGTAACTGCTGAATTTTCACCTGATGCAGAGACGGATAATGTCGATATCGATGCTATTCCAAAGGATAAAATGGCTCTTGATATCGGACCAAAAACAAGCGAATTATTTGCGGATGTAATCAAAAGTTCCAAGCTTGTCATTTGGAATGGACCAATGGGTGTATTCGAGTTCGATAAATTTGCGAATGGAACGAAAACCGTTGCTAAAGCCTTGGCGGAAGCAAATGATACGTACAGCATTGTAGGCGGAGGGGATTCAGCCGCAGCCGCAGAAAAGTTTGGCTTGGCAGAAAAGATGTCCCATATTTCAACTGGCGGCGGTGCGTCTCTTGAGTTCATGGAAGGCAAAGAGTTGCCTGGCGTTGTGGCCTTGAACGATAAATAAGACTGACCGTTACATATTTCAACTTTAGAAGGGATGAGAAACCAAATGCGTAAACCGATTATTGCAGGAAACTGGAAAATGAATAAAACACTATCTGAAGCGACTGCCTTTTTAGAAGAAGTGAGCAATTTGATTCCGAAGCAAGATGTAATCGATACGGTTGTATGTGCTCCAGCTTTATTTTTGGATCAGCTGGTTCAAGCAGCAAAAGGAACTGATGTGAAGATCGGGGCGCAGAACATGCACTTTGAAGAAAGTGGTGCTTTCACAGGAGAAATCAGCCCGATCGCATTGGCTGATCTTGGTGTATCCTACGTCATACTTGGTCATTCCGAACGCCGTGAAATGTTCAAAGAAACGGATGAAGCCGTTAATAAAAAAGCTCATTCCGCTTTTGCCCACGGATTGACCCCGATCGTTTGCTGCGGTGAAACATTAGAGCAAAGGGAAGCTGGCGAAACGAATGATTTCGTAGGCAGCCAGATAGAAAAAGGCCTTGCAGGATTATCTGACGATCAATTGAAACAAGCCGTTATTGCTTATGAGCCGATTTGGGCAATTGGAACAGGAAAATCGTCATCTGCTCAAGATGCTAATGAAGTTTGTTCGCATATCCGCTCGGTTGTTGCCGACAAATTTTCAAATGAAGCAGCTGCAGCCATCCGCATTCAATACGGTGGCAGTGTAAAACCTGAGAATATTAAAGAGTACATGGCACAACCTGATATAGACGGAGCGTTGGTTGGCGGTGCAAGCTTGAAATCCGATTCATTTTTACAATTGCTGGAGGCTGGTCACTATGAGTAAGTCGCCTGTGGCACTTATCATCTTAGACGGTTTTGGCTGCCGTAACGAGGAAAAGGGAAATGCTGTTTTTCATGCGAAAAAACCGAACTTTGACCGTTTTTGGGAACAGTATCCGCATTCCCATTTAACTGCAAGCGGGGAAGCGGTCGGCTTGCCTGCCGGTCAAATGGGGAACTCGGAAGTGGGGCATTTGAATATCGGGGCAGGACGGATCGTTTATCAAAGTCTAACCCGTGTGAACCTGGCTATCCGTGAAGGTGAGTTTGCCAAAAACCCAACTTTGATCGATGCCATGAGCCATGCCAAGAAAAAAGGCACGGACCTTCATCTTTTCGGTCTACTTTCAGATGGCGGCGTGCACAGTCATATCGATCATATGTATGCCCTGCTGAAATTGGCCGCTAAAGAAGGAGTTAAAAATGTATATGTACATGCATTTTTAGATGGTCGTGATGTCGGGCCGAAAACGGCGCAAGGTTATATTAAGGAAGCGGAAGCGAAAATGAAGGAAATCGGTGTTGGACAGTTTGCGACCATATCCGGAAGATATTATTCGATGGACCGTGATAAGCGCTGGGAACGTGTGGAGAAATCCTACCGTTCGATGGTGTATGGTGATGGCCCTGCTTACTCTTCCGCGATGGAATGTGTCGAGGATTCCTACGAACATGGTATTTTTGACGAGTTCGTGATACCTTCAGTCATAACGGCGGAAGACGGTAAACCGGTGGCAACGATTAAAGATGATGATGCCGTAATCTTTTATAACTTCCGTCCAGACCGTGCGATCCAGATTTCCAATACGTTCACCAATGAGGATTTTCGCTCATTTGAACGCGGTCCTGGACATCCGAAGCATCTCCATTTTGTCTGCTTGACACATTTTTCAGAAACAGTTGACGGATATGTTGCATTTAATCCGACAAATCTTGATAATACATTAGGGGAAGTACTTTCCCAAAACCAGCTTACCCAACTTCGTATCGCTGAAACTGAAAAATATCCGCATGTGACATTTTTCATGAGCGGCGGACGTGAAGAGAAGTTTCCTGGTGAAGAGAGGATTTTAATTAATTCTCCGAAAGTCGCTACATATGATTTAAAACCTGAAATGAGTGCTTATGAAGTTACGGATGCATTGGTGGAACAAATTGAGGCTGATCGCTTTGATGCCATTCTCTTGAATTTTGCCAATCCGGACATGGTTGGTCATTCAGGGATGCTTGAGCCTACCATTAAAGCGATTGAAACAGTGGATGAATGCCTAGGCAGGATTGTCGATTTAATCGTCTCAAAAGGCGGTACGGCAATCATTACCGCTGACCATGGGAATGCCGATGAAGTCGTAACGCTTGAAGGCAACCCGATGACAGCCCATACTACGAATCCCGTGCCTGTCATTATCACTAAAAATCAGGTAACATTAAGAACAGGTGGTATCCTAGGTGATTTAGCTCCAACGATGCTTGATTTGCTTGGAGTCGAAAAACCTGTTGAAATGACAGGGAAATCCCTATTATCTAAATAAAATTGTGAATAGGAAAAGGAGAGATTTATAATGCCGTACATCGAACATGTATATGCACGCGAAGTGCTAGATTCCCGTGGTAATCCAACAATAGAAGTAGAAATCCAAACAGAGTCCGGATACTTCGGACGTGCAATCGTACCATCAGGTGCTTCAACAGGAGAACACGAAGCGGTTGAGCTTCGTGACGGAGATAAATCTCGCTACCTGGGTAAAGGGGTACAAAAAGCAGTCGATAATGTAAATGATATCATTGCTGAAGCTGTCATCGGTTTGGATGTTACGAACCAAGCAGGACTTGACCTCACTATGATTGAATTGGATGGCACTGAAAACAAAGGAAACCTGGGAGCTAATGCAATCCTTGGCGTATCAATGGCTGCTGCCCATGCCGCTGCGGAATTTTCAGGTTTACCATTGTATCGTTACCTTGGAGGGTTCAATGCGAAACAACTTCCTACTCCAATGATGAACATCATTAACGGCGGATCACATGCCGATAACAATGTTGACTTCCAGGAATTCATGATTCTTCCTGTAGGTGCTCCTAGCTTCAAAGAAGCAGTTCGTATGGGTGCAGAAGTATTCCATGCCTTGAAATCTGTCCTTTCTGCCAAAGGCCTGAATACGGCAGTCGGCGATGAAGGCGGCTTCGCGCCAAACCTTGGTTCAAACCGTGAAGCGCTTCAAGTCATCATCGAGGCAATTGAAAAAGCTGGCTACAAAGCAGGCGAAGATATCTACCTTGGCATGGACGTAGCTTCATCTGAATTCTATAACAAAGAAACAGGCAAATATGATCTTGCTGGCGAAGGCCGCAATGGTGTTACATCAGAAGAAATGGTAGCTTTCTATGAAGAGCTAGTGAATGAATTCCCTATTATCTCCATCGAGGACGGCCTGGATGAAAATGACTGGGATGGCCACAAACTTTTAACGGAACGCATCGGTTCTAAAGTTCAGCTTGTTGGTGACGATCTTTTCGTAACGAACACGAAAAAATTGGCTGAAGGCATCGAAAAAGGCATCGGCAACTCCATCCTGATCAAAGTGAACCAAATTGGTACACTGACTGAAACGTTTGATGCAATCGAAATGGCAAAACGCGCAGGCTACACTGCAGTCGTTTCCCACCGTTCCGGTGAAACGGAAGATGCAACGATCGCTGATATCGCCGTTGCAACAAACGCAGGACAAATCAAAACTGGTTCCATGTCCCGTACAGACCGTATTGCTAAATACAACCAACTTCTTCGCATCGAAGATCAACTTGGTGACTTGGCTGTATATGGCGGCTTGAAATCTTTCTATAACCTGAAGAAGTAATTATCAAGCATAAAATACGTCCGAACTTTGTCATACAAGGCACTTTTGGACACTTTGAGTTATGTAGTACATCAACTCGAACTTAGCAATACAAATGTTTAGTATCAACCCCTGATTTATAAGTGAGTGAAATCGCTTATGAATTGGGGGTTTTTGCGTGTTAATACATGACTTGTTGAAAGAATTTACATTTGACTTGCAAATTAAAAATTATTCCAAGCGAACTATCGAGACCTACAATTACAAAATGGTATGGCCCATTGGATATTGATATTGCTAAAGATATTGACGATAAGGTCAACTTGTTAAAAGAGGAATTGGGAATTGGATATTGGATAGCCAAAAAAGGCAATCATCCAAACTCCAAGGAGTTTATAAAAAAACACAAGGAAATCCACGCATATTATGGATTCGCTTTAAATATGATGCTTACTGTGCTTATTTAACGAAAACTGAAAGTAAAGTTCGTGAAAGCCTAGAGCTGCCTAAAACTCAAGATGATGCAAAACTTGTGTTCGATATTGTGGCTAGAAAATATAATTTGCAATTAGCAGAAAGGCGACAAATCAACGGGTTCGGTAAAGTGGACAGAGCAATACATCAAGCAAAGATAGATGGAAAGTATGTCCCACAAGCCACCCTTGTTTATGATTACATGGTAGATGGTCATGAGCTGGATGTTAAAAACACAGACGAAAAATCTTATATGCCAAACTTTTAGACCGTTCCAATAGGAATGGTCTTTTTTAGATTGACAGCATAATTTTGGTACTTCATACTTCTATAGTAATAGACGTGACGGAATATTTAGTTAATTATGAGGACGAAAGCCATGAAACCAGAAATCTTATCAACAGCCATCGAAACGCTAACAGGATTGTTTTTCCGTAACAATAATGAAGGAACTGACTTTCTTGCCAAACGCACATTGGACCATTATATAAACGACCTTGATTTGCTTTAGGTGGGTTGGGATATACCGATGCTGAAATTATTGCCAGTGACATAGTATTTGAGGAGTGGAAAAAATCTCAAAAGCACTGCCAATGATTTTAAAAGGAGGAATACCGATGTGGGGACGATACCTTTGGAAACTCCGATTGTTATTGACCATTCCATATTTGTTATTTGCGATATTAATGTTTTCGTCCATTGGCAACGATAAGGATTATGGTTATTATTGGATGGCGTTTGTGGTCTATGCGATTGTTTCCAATACCATCCTTCATAAAATGGAAAAGAAAGAAAAGATGGAAAAGGAATGAATTTAAGGAGGTAAGCACTTTACCTCCTTTGCCAATTTCATAAATGGAGGTGGATATTATGGGGCTCAAGAACATTTACAAAAAATCATTGTCTATGGCTCTGTACGGGCTGGACATGACATTCATCATACTATGCCTAATCGAAACAACAAAAAATACCAAGTGTTTGTTTTCATCCATACCGATGAATTAATAAAAGGTTTACTGGAGTTAACCAAACGGGAGGTGAGACAATGACTGAACGTTTCTCTATCGCTATTATAATCTCTTGTGTAGCTGTAGTAATGGGCATACTGATTGATTTAGGAATGCTGTATATTGCATTCATACTTCTTGTAATTTGTGTATTGGCTGTTCTTCCCGTCAAGTGGTTTCGTGATTGGTTATGGAGTGACTAAAATATGCTGGTTGTACATCAATTGAATATAAAAATTCAAAAATTGGGAGGTATGTCACCAATGAAAAAATACATAAATAAAGTTGGAGCATTGGGCTTAATCGTTTTGATTATGGCAATGCCATTTTTCTACACAACCATTTTTTTGGGTAGTTTTATCTTGGACCCAACACCGCATACGAATCCTCAGCCTGGCCATGAAGACCACAATGCAACAAAAATTTGGGAGGGTATGTCAAAAGAGGAATATCAGAAAATTAAATACGTAGAAGAACATAAATATAAATATGAAAATGAAGAACCTGCATTCAACCCAGATGAATCATCAAGTTTCAACCTATTTGAAGTTGAAAATAAAAACGATGAATATTGAAGGACCCCGCCAATTATGCGGAGTCCTTTTTTCGTTGCTTAAATATGCAATGCTCCAAAATTAGGTTTCGTTCTTTCAGTCGTTGAAATCCATTCACCCAATTATTTTGGGATTCTGCTTCTGATGAGAAGATGGATTCTGCACAGTAATTTCTTTTCACCTCCCATACAATGTGAGAATACACATTGTATGGGAGGTTTTTTTGCTTATAAAGTTAGCCGTCCAGTCACTGATTCCGGCTTGGTTCAGGGCTGATAAAAGGATTTAATCAAACGTTTGATTAATATAAAAAAGGTGCCGCATCCGGGCACCTTTTTTTATTTACTCGATACAGCTTCCACTGGTACGGCATTATAGTATTCTTCTAATGTAATCTTCGCTTCAAAGATTTCAGTTGCGGTAGCGACACCAACATAACGGATGTGCCATGGTTCGTATTTATAACCTGTGATGTTTTCCTTGCCTTCAGGGTAGCGAATGATAAATCCGTATTCATGTGCATGTTCAGCAAGCCAGGCAGCTTCATTCGTATCACCGAAGCAGTCTTGGGCAGCGCATGCCCCATCGTGGGTCGTGACATCAATCGCCAGGCCCGTTTCATGCTCGCTTGTCCCAGGCATTGCACTGTAGGTTTTCGCCTTTTCTTCCCCGTCCTTAGCCACATAGTTATTAAAGACCTCGATCTGTCTTTGGTGAGAGCGATAAGCGGAAACGCCGGCAAAGTGCATGTTTTCTTTTTCGGCAGCCTGGAACATTACTTCAAGTGCCTTTCCCGCTTCCTCTCGCATCATTCTTTTTTCAATTTTATCTTGAAAGATGAAATCCACTTTTGGGTAGATGAGGTCAGCAGGTTTGTAATCTTCAGGCAGGCTGTATTGTTTATTGACAAGTACAGGAATGCCTTCCGGATGGGCTAATGTCTGAAGGCCAGCCTGTCCGGGTTTAGCCGTTTCATCAACTTCCACCTGGCGTTGGGCCGATTCTTTTGAATCATTATTCTTGTCGGTTTCTGTCTCCGTCTCCGTATCCTGGGAGCTCGGTTGTTCTTCTTTTTGCTCTTTTTCATGCTCGCTTGTCAGGTCGGATGAACAGCCAGCCATTAGAATGAAAGATGATAGAGCAGTTGCTGCAAATATAGGTTTTAACATATGAAAGGCCCCTTGCTTTTAATATAAGTTTCCAATAAAGTAGTTTTGAAAAAAATTATCGGGATAAGTAATCCCTTGTTAATTCACTTTGATATTTATCAAGAAATAAGCCAATCCAGACGACCATCAATAAAAATGGATAATCGTTACGGACTGCGGTTTCCACAACGGGATCAGACCAAAAGCTCGAAAGGAAACCCGATGACATCCTGATTGTCTCGAATGTGACAAGGGCGTGAAGCGATAACCAAAGAATCGTAAGGGTATTGGTCCCAAACCCAATGACCGCCGCTATGACGCTCAGCAAGGCGGCTGCTGCCCCGATCAGGAGGACATTGAAGCTTGATTGGAAAAAGTCAGTACCGCTATTGGAAAGTCCATTATAAATAATAGCAGTAAAATAAACGGTTGTCGTGATATATGCAGCAAATAATAAGTATCGATTTCCGTGATACTTTGCCAGCAGCAATAAAAGCGGTGATAGGATGATTAATAGTACACTGATAAAATTGCTTCCGCCTGTCCATAAAGAATAGCCGGCAACCGCCGAGAATAGGATGGTCAGGAGATCAAGAATCCGGAGTATGGACTTAAACATGTTGACACCTCTTTCTCTATTTATGCAAATTATCTCAAACTTTGATTCAAAAAGAAAATAAATGACTATGGATTTTTAGGAATTCTTACCATCATAGTATAACAAAGATTGTGGATACTTATTGGGTGTGGTAAAGTTAAAGTAATTGTTTATTGGTTCTTCAGGAGGTGTAATTGCATGCATGCATTTCTCATAACGCTTTTAGTGATTGTCAGTATCGCCCTCATTGTGACGGTATTGCTTCAATCAGGTAAGAGTGCAGGTTTATCAGGTGCGATTGCCGGCGGTGCTGAGCAGTTATTCGGAAAGCAAAAGGCACGCGGTTTGGACCTGGTTTTACATCGTGCGACAATAGTATTGGCGATTTTATTCTTTGCTTTAACTTTACTAGTTGCATACTTTGATGTGTAATGGATCAAAAATGAGTCTAGCTAAATAGCTAGACTTTTTTCTTTGCATAATAGTTACATGAATAGATATAGTGATTTTAGTACTTAATTATAGGATAGGGATGCTTTTAAAATTCTATTTACTGATAAAGGAGCTTAAGATCATGAAAATAAAGCTGCAGCAGCCCTTTACTTTTGAAGGCGGAAAAAGAGCTGTCTTACTTTTACATGGATTTACGGGGAATTCAGCGGATGTACGGATGCTAGGGCGATACTTGGAGAAACAGGGATACACCTGCCATGCCCCGCACTATAAAGGGCATGGCGTACCCCCAGAGGAGCTGGTGAAAACGGGTCCGGAAGATTGGTGGAAAGATGTAATGATGGCCTACGATTTCCTGAAAAGCAAAGGCCATGAAGAAATTGCTGTTGCCGGACTATCATTAGGAGGCGTATTTTCTCTTAAATTAGGTTACACTGTACCTATAAAGGGTATCGTATCAATGTGTGCGCCTATGTATATCAAAAGTGAAGAAATGATGTTTAAAGGAGTATTGGAGTACGCCAGAGAATTTAAGAAGTATGAAGGAAAAACTCAAGAGCAAATAGAGCTTGAAATGGACCTCCTTGCCGATAAACCGATGAATACATTGAAAGCCCTTCAGGAATTGATAACGGATGTACGAGAGCACGTCGACCTTATATACGCGCCGACATTTGTGGTGCAGGGCAGGCATGATGATGTTATCAATCCAAAAAGTGCCGATATTATTATTGATGCCATTGAATCACCGGTCAAAAAAATCAAGTGGTATGAAGAATCCGGTCATGTCATAACTCTTGATAAAGAAAAGGACCAGCTGCATGAAGATGTATTGGAATTTTTAGAAAGTCTGGATTGGGCCGAATAACAAAAATATACCCTGAATAGGAGGGTTTTCATGGAAGATAACATTCAAGAACATATTAATAAGCTTCTGACATACATGACGGATGAAGCGTATAAGCCCTTAACGGTACAAGAACTGGAAGAGGCTTTGAAAATCGAAGACTCGGCAGATTTCAAGAATTTCGTTAAGGCTCTAGTAAAGATGGAAGAAAAGGGATTGGTGGTCAGAACGAGGAGCAATCGTTACGGGCTGCCGCAAAAGATGAATTTGTTCCGTGGTAAATTAACAGGACACGCTAAGGGATTCGCCTTTGTCACACCTGAAGATAACCCTGGAATGGATGATATTTTCATTCCGCCGAATGAAACGGGCACAGCGATGCATGGAGATGTCGTCATGGTACGAGTATCTTCGGAAACATCGGGCTCAAGGCAAGAAGGCACGGTCATCAGAATTCTTGAACGCGGTATTACACAAGTGGTCGGTACATACTCCGAAAGTAAAAGTTTTGGTTTCGTCATCCCTGATGATAAAAAGATCGCAAACGATATTTTCATTCCGCAGCATGCTTCACATGGAGCGGTAGAGGGCCATAAGGTTGTCGTCAAGCTTACTTCTTATCCTGAAGGACGCATAAGTGCCGAAGGTGAAGTCATTGAGATTCTTGGACATAAAAATGATCCTGGTGTAGATATTCTTTCCGTGATCCATAAATATGGTTTGCCAATGGAGTTCCCGGATGACGTCATGGAACAAGCCAATGCCGTTTCAGATACCATTGAAGAAAGTGAAATTGGAAGCCGCAGGGATTTGCGCAATGATGTTTTGGTCACGATTGATGGAGCCGATGCAAAGGACCTGGATGATGCCGTCACTGTTTCCAAACTTGAAAATGGCAATTATAAGCTGGGTGTTCATATTGCTGATGTCAGCCATTATGTGAAGGAAGGATCACCAATCGATAAGGAAGCCTTGGAAAGAGGGACGAGCGTTTATTTGGTGGACAGGGTCATCCCGATGATCCCGCATCGTTTATCGAATGGCATTTGTTCCTTGAACCCACAAGTCGATCGCTTTACACTCTCTTGTGAAATGGAAATTAAACCAGATGGCAAAGTAGTCAACCATGAGATTTTTGAAAGTGTCATTAAGACGACGGAACGTATGACATATGGAAATGTGAACAAAATCCTTGTCGATAAAGATGAAGAACAGCTCGAACGCTATGAAGCGTTGGTGCCGATGTTCCAGGACATGGAGAAGTTAGCTGCCATCCTGCGCAAGAACCGGATGAACCGCGGTGCGATTGACTTTGATTTCAATGAAGCTAAAGTCATCGTTGATGAAGAAGGCCATCCGACTGATGTGGTTTTACGTGAAAGGTCGGTTGCCGAAAAGCTTATTGAAGAGTTCATGCTTGCGGCTAATGAAACCGTTGCAGAGCATTTCCACCGTCTTGACGTACCGTTCATTTACCGTATTCATGAAGATCCCAAGCCGGAAAAACTGCAGCGGTTCTTTGAATTCATAACGAACTTCGGATATATTGTCCGGGGATCGGCCAATGACGTTCACCCTAAGGCGTTACAGGAAATCATTGAGGCGGTAGCCGGTAAACCGGAAGAAACGGTCATATCCACCGTCATGCTCCGTTCCATGCAACAGGCGAAATATGATCCGGAGAGCTTAGGTCACTTTGGTTTATCTGCTGAGTTTTATACACATTTCACATCGCCGATTCGCCGTTACCCGGATTTGATCGTGCACAGGTTGATCAGGACCTACTTGGTGGAAGGTAAACTGGATGAAGCTACGAAGGAGAAATGGAATGCCAATTTACCTGAGATTGCCGATCATACATCGAAACGTGAACGTCGCTCAGTCGATGCTGAACGGGAAACGGATGATCTGAAGAAAGCGGAATATATGCTGGATAAAATCGGCGAAGAATATACCGGAATCATTGGTTCTGTCACGAATTTCGGGATGTTCGTCGAGCTGCCGAACACCATTGAAGGACTTGTCCATGTCAGCTTCATGACGGATGATTATTATCGCTTCGATGAGCGTCAGCTAGCAATGATCGGGGAACGTACCGGTAATGTGTTCCGGATTGGCGATGAGATCGACGTACGTGTTTCCAACGTCAATAAAGAGGAACGCGCCATCGATTTTGAAATTATCGGCATGAAGGTAAGCCGTCCGCGTCCGTCCGGCGAGAAGAAAATATTCAAAGCCAATTCAGGTGAACGCAAACGCGGCCGAGGCGGCAATGGAGGACGTAATGAAGGAAAAGGCAGCGGCCGTAATGGAGATTCGCCTTCTAATGGGAGAAAATCGAAAAAGAAGAAAAAATTCTTTGAAAATGCGCCAGCTGCCAAGCGCAAGAGAAAACCAAAAAAGAGATAAAGATTGAGGCGGGGGATGATCATTTCATCCTCTTGCCGCGATTGGATGTAAAAAGGGGAGAGTTAGATGCCAAAAGGTTCAGGTAAACAACTAGCACAAAATAAAAAGGCTTATCATGATTTTTTTATTGAACAAACGTTTGAAGCCGGAATCGTTTTGAAGGGAACCGAAATCAAGGCCATCCGTGCGGCCCGAGTGAATTTAAAGGATGCCTTCGCTAAAATAGAAAATGGAGAAATCTATCTTTATAATATGCATGTAAGCCCTTATGAGCAGGGAAACCAGTTTAACCATGACCCGTTGCGGACACGGAAGCTTCTTTTGCATAAGAAGGAAATCAGTAAACTGATCGGTGTAACAAAGGAAACAGGCTACACGATCGTACCGTTGAAAATGTATTTGAAAAATGGCTTTGCCAAGGTTTTAATCGGTCTGGGTAAAGGGAAGAAGCAATATGACAAGCGTGAAGACCTGAAGAAGAAGGAAGCGAAGCGTGATATTGAACGTGCATTCCGTGATCGACAGAAGATGTAGAACTGCCAAGACCTTACAATTGATTTTTTGAGCCAATCTGTTATAATTAATCCTGTACCGATGACAATTGAATATCAGCCAACTTGCTGACTATTCTTCTCTCGTACGCTCCATTTATATCATGGGGACGTTACGGATTCGACAGGGATAGTTCGAGCTTAAGTTGCGAGTCGAGGGGATCGGCCTCGTTAAAACGTCAACGCCTATAACTGGCAAACAAAACAACAACCTAGCTTTCGCTGCTTAATAACAGTCGATAGCTGTTCCTCCCTCCATGGCCCACGTGGTAGGGTAAGGGACTCACTCTAAGTGGGATACGCCGGAATCCACCGTCTGAGGATGAAGGAAGAGACCAAACAGACTAGCTGCTCTGCCGCCTGTCGATAGGCTAATGAGTTCGCGAAATGCGAATATATCGACTACACTCGTAGAAGCTTAAGTGCCGTTATGTCTGGACGTGGGTTCGACTCCCACCGTCTCCACCAATACATATATTGGTGGTTTTTTATTTGGTTTTTTTTCGTCGTTTTTGTCGAAAAATCGATAAATCGTATAATTCGCAGATATATCAGGATTTTTCGATGATATATCTCCAATTTCGATGATATATTCCCGATTTCGCAGATAAACTGTACAATTTCCATCATTTGCTGTAGAATCCTTTTGAAGAAAATAGGATTGGAGCGATGAAATTGATTGTAAAAAAGCGAAAAGTTCCTCTTGCCGTCCGCAAATTACGTGCATTAGCGTGCAGGCTTCCTCCGAATCACCCTAAAGTTCCCTTAATCATGAACGATCTCAAAAAAAGGGAAGCGGGCTATAAAGGGGAATGTTCCATTGATTTTCCATTAAGCTTTCTTGAACCGAAAAGCTATTTCATCTTCCACGATTTAAGGCTTCAGGATCAATCCCGATTTTTTCAACTGGATACCTTATTAATCTCCAAGAAATATGCGCTTATCATTGAAGTGAAGAACATTGCAAGGTCGATCTATTTTGATCCGCATTTCAATCAGCTCATTCGAACGATAGAAGGAAAAGAAACGGCCTTTCCAGATCCCATCATACAAGTCAGCCGCCAGGAATCACAATTGACCAATTGGTTCTTGAAAAACGGTTTTCCCTCACTGCCCATCCTTTCATTGATTGTCATCAGTAATCCCCAAACAATCATCCGTACAGCTCTTGAAAACCATGAACCCCACTATAAAGTTATCCATCGCGATGCACTTCCCGCTAAAATTAATCAAATGGAGCATTCCATAACAGAATCCAGTTTTAGTGAGAAAGATTTGAAGAAAGCAATTCGCGTAATGAATAAACACCACATCGATGCGGACTTTTCCATTCTGGAACGATACAATCTTACCGAAAAGGACCTAATTAAAGGAGTGATTTGTGAGAATTGTAAGGGCAATAAATTATTTAGAAGGCATGGCACATGGCTTTGCAATCAATGTCAACTCTCCAGTAAAAAAGCACATATCCCGGCTTTACGAGATTATTTTTATCTATTAGGCTCGACCATAACGAATCGGCAGTTGAGGAACTTTTTAAACATTTCCTCTTCATCCAGTGCAACGAGGATCTTGCAATCATTGAATCTGACAAGCAGTGGTGCGAATAAGGGGAGGGTGTACAGCCTGTATTTTGATGAGTGATTTCTGGGTGATCTTGCCTTAATTATTACCCAGACTACCTTAAAAAAAGGAATAGTTTCTTCACTATTCCTTAATATAAAAAATCATTTCTCTGTATTTACATCAACATTTTGGAAATCCTCCAAATTAATATCTATTACTGGAAAAACTCCATCAGCTTGATAAGCTAATAAGATTTTTTTTACTGAGGCAATATGTAATTCTTCCATTTCCATATTTTTTATATCCGCCATTTTTTTTCTCATTTCTTCTTTTGTGGGATAATTTTTTGTGCCGTAAACCCACCTGAAAAATCTATCTAACTCACTAACCTCTTGCTCTGTAAAGCCATGTGATAATAACTCATAATACCTAGACTTTAAATTCGGGGCCATACTATCATGAAATTTAAAAAATGCATGCTTCAATAAAAACAATTCGTATTCTAATTCCTTAATTTTTTCTTCTTGATTAATTAAATCATCCACTCCAATGCTAATCTTATCCAATACGCTACACTTTCAGCAGTTTTCAGCAACTAAGCCCAATGATAGAACAAAGACTCAAAAGAAGCTTCTCTTGAGTCTTTGGTCCGAGTCTATTCTTTTAATTCCTTGCCCATCCCCTTAAGGAAGTGGACGCCAAAGCCGATCGCCCGGTTTATGTCTGGATCATTCAATGTTTTCATTAAATCCAAAACGCCGATCTTTTTATCGGCCTGAAGGAACTTGTTTCCTTCATCGATTCCTGCAAGTGCACTGTTAAGCAGTTTCGTGGATTGTGCGGCATCGGCATTCATCAAGGCTCCTGTTGCCCCCATAAGGGTATTGATCAGGTTTGTGACAGGTTGTCTTGTGATTTGTTGAAGAGCGATTTTGGCAATTTGTTCTTTTCCTTGAAGCATGGAGGTCGCGGCTTCGAATACTCCTGAGTCATTCAGTTCATTGACGATTTTAAACATATTGTTCAAGGCATCTTCATTATCGGTGATCAGCGTTTTCAGTTCTTCCAGTTTTTGAAGCTTTATTTCTTCCTCAGTAATGGGATTATGGATTTCCGTAATAGGAGCTGCCATGATCTTCACCCTCCTTGTTTATTTATCCGTTAAGTGAACATACCCTGGACGTGCCCACTTACGTTCAACCTCGACACCATTTTGAGGATGGCGTTTTTTGTTCCGTGGATTGGTACCCGGTAATGGGATATCCCCGCTTGCGCTTAATACTTCCATGCGGACCATCGTCTGTTTGTAAGCAGGCGTGCTTGTGCGTTGATCATAGATAGGACCGGTCAGAAAGTTAATGGCAGAGTCTTTATCAACGGAGTTCATTGGTAAAAATAGCTCATTATTTTTAACGCGGTCTGTGATCAGGGCTTTTAACTTAACGGCCCCGAATGGAGACACTAAGCGAACGAGTCCTCCATCACTGACTTTACGTTCTTTGGCAAGTTCTGGTGAAACCTCAACGAAAATATCAGGTACTTTCGATTGGATTCCATTGGATTTGTTCGTCATATTGCCTTCATGGAAATGCTCCAGCATGCGTCCATTATTGATATGAAGGTCATATTCTTTCGGGAATTTATGCGGCTCCACCCAGTCAGCCAGTGCAAAGCGCGCTTTCTTATCAGGGAAGTTGAAGCCATCCACATAAAGAAGCGGCGTGCTTGATCCATCATGGCTTCCCCATAGGAAGCTGTTCCATCCTTCCAGCACCTCGTAATTCGCTTGGCTGAATATCGGTGACAGGCTTGCCATTTCATCATAGATTTCACTAGGGTGAGTGTAGTTCCAATTCGCACCTAAGCGGTTTGCGATCTCCTGAGTGATTTCCCAGTCCGCCTTAGAATCTCCCATAGTGGGAAGGGCTTTATATAAGCGCTGTACACGGCGCTCCGTATTGGTGAACGTTCCGTCTTTTTCAAGAGATGGAGCTCCGGGCAATACCACGTCGGCATATTGGGCAGTCCTTGAAAGGAAAATATCCTGGACAACAAAGAAATCCAAGCCGGATAACACTTTATCTACATGGTTTGCATCCGCATCAACAAGTGCCATATCTTCACCTACTAGATACATGGCCTTCATGTCGCCTTTTTCTATCGCTTTAAGCATTTCAATATTGTTCAAGCCTGGTTTGCCATCGATCTTCACTCCATAAGCTTTTTCGAATTTGGCACGTGCCACGTCATCGGTAACATGCTGATATCCCGGAAGCCATGTTGGAAGGGTGCCCATATCGCAAGCGCCCTGAACATTGTTATGGCCGCGAAGCGGATAAGCTCCCGCTCCTGGGCGACGGTAGTTGCCTGTAGCTAATAGCAGGTTGGATATTGCAGCCGAAGTATCGGAAGCACCGGTGTTTTGTGTAACGCCCATTCCCCAAAGAATGCATGTTCCGTCTGCATCGCGAATGGTTTCAGCTATTTGGATCAATGTTTCTTTTGAAATACCTGTGTGTGCTTCTGCATATTCCAGGGTATATTTTTCAAGTACTTCTTTATAATCGTCGAAGAAGTTAACATTTTCATTGATGAATTCTTGATCATGCCAGCCTTGATCGATCATATATTTTGTAACCGCCATCAACCATACTTGATCCGTTCCTTGTTTTGGACTGATATGGATATCGGAACGCTCTGCCATTTCGTTTTTGCGGATGTCAGCTACGATCAGTTTTTGTCCGTGAAGCTTGTGAGCCCGTTTAACGCGTGTCGCGAGTACGGGATGGCCTTCTGCCGGGTTGGCCCCAACGATGATGACAAGACCTGCTGCGGCGATATCTTTGATCGTACCGGCATCTCCGCCCATGCCGACTGTACGGAACAGTCCGTCTGTTGCCGGAGATTGACAGTAACGAGAGCAATTGTCCACGTTATTCGTTTCGAACATTTGCCGTGCCAGTTTTTGAATTACATAGTTTTCTTCATTCGTGATCTTGGAAGAGGAAATGAAGCCTACTGAATTTCCGCCGTATTGCTGTTTGATCGAACCGAGTCTGGATGCAACCAAATCAAGTGCTTCATCCCAGCTTGATTCAACGAATCTTCCATTTTTCCGAATCAGGGGCTTTGTCAAACGTTTTTCCGAGTTTACGAAGTCCCAACCGAATTTCCCTTTAACACATGTGGATATCGCATTGACGGGAGCTTCATGAGTAGGTTGGACTTTAAGGATTTTACGGTCTTTTGTCCAGACTTCGAATGTGCATCCTACCCCACAGAACGTACAGACCGTTTTTGTCTTCTTCGTTCGTGTATCACGCATTGCCGCTTCAATCTCCGAAATGGCAAAAATCCCGCTGTATCCAGGCTCCACTTCTTTGACAAGGTCTATCATTGGTTCAAGCATATCGTTTTTCAAACCTGACATGAAACCGGCCTCGCCCAGCATCGATTTTTCCATTAATGCATTACATGGACAAATGGTTACACACTGTCCGCAGCCTACACAAGATGAGTTATTGATTTCCGTTCCTTCATCCCAGATTACCCGAGGGCGTTCTGCTTCCCAATCGATGGACAGCGTCTCGTTGACCTGAAGGTTTTGGCAGACTTCAACACATTGCCCGCATGCGATGCATTGATTGGCATCATAGCGGTAAAATGGATGGGACATATCGACGGCACCCAATTTCACTTTCGGTGTGTAAGGATATTTTTGGTGTTCAATTTCCATTAATTCTGCCGTGTTATGCAGTTTGCAATTTCCGTTATTATTATCACATACAGTACAGTATAAAGAATGGTTTTCCAGGATACGGTCCATGGCCTCGGTTTGGGCTTCTTTTGCCTTGCTTGAGTCCAAGGCTATATCCATGCCGCTCACTGCTTTTGTCGAACATGACCGGACGAGTTTCCCATTAACTTCGACGATGCATGTGTCGCATGTTTGGATCGGGTCCACCTCAGGAACATAACAGATCTGTGGATGAGCCATCTCATTTTGGTTGATGACCTCCAGTATTGTCGCTCCCTCATTAGTGGTATATTCCTTCCCGTTGATTTTGATGGTGATGTTTGAATCGATCATTATATTTCCCCCTTTTATAGCCAAAAAGACGCAAAAAAACCACCATGATTACACCTCCGTCTCTGAACGGAAATGTAGGTCATGGTGGAATAGTTTAATAGCAAAGCTTGCCAATATACCAATCCATACCATAATGGATAATTTTAAAAAAGATAGGACAAAACAGTACACTATTATGCTCCCAACTTTCATCATTGTTATTATACCTTTAATTATTAAAAGAAACAATCCTGGAAAGAGGGTATCATTCCCAAATTCCTTTCGTTTTTCTTCGCGTTGATTTATGATAAGAAAATTGAGAACTTAATTTTCTTGAATTGGAGTGACGCAACGGTGTCAAAAGTTATCCATGAATTCAATGATATGATTCGTAAGCTGCGCAAGGAACTATTCGGTAAAGGACCAGAACGCATACACACGGTTTTCGTGGAAAATATGGCCGTTTCTACGTTATATGGAAATTTGACTCCTACGGAAATGTTCATATCAAGATCGGAGGAAGGAAGGGACATGGTCCATTCTGCACGAACCAAGATGGTTCAGGATGTGTATTCGGAGAGTCCTCCTGATGGAATGGAAGAACTGGTTGGAGCTAAACTGCTTCATTTGTTTTCAGACATAAAAATCAAAGAGAACATAGCGATTTCCGTATTCGTTTTTGATAAGAATATTGCGGACAAACTCAACGGGCATTGACCATGGTCCTACATATTGGTCAATTGGCTCCTGGATATTAAAAGGAGTGGGAACATGAAAGCGATTGAAATCAAGAGGGACATCATCCGGATAACCAAAGGTAACATCGAGCGTACGGAAGATGCGATTGTAACGGAGTATCCCGTTACTGTCAAAGTAAATGGCCAGGAATTCGTCACGATGGTTTGTACACCCGAATACATCGAGGATATGGTGATTGGTTATTTGGCTTCGGAAGGCATCATCAAAAAATATGATGAGATAAAAGAAATCTGGGTCCAGGAAAAAGAAGGCTTTGTTCATGTGAAGACAGATAAAGTGAATCCTTACTTCCAGGATTTTCAAAATAAGCGGTATATTACATCATGCTGCGGAATGAGCAGACAAGGTTTCGTCTTTGTGAATGATGCATTGACTGCCAAGAAAATGGATCATATTTCGGTGAAACTGACTCCTGATGACTGCCTCCGCTTGATGAAGGATTTACAAAATTCTGCCGTCACCTTCCAGAACACAGGTGGAGTCCACAATGCCGCTTTATGTGATGTCGATGGCCTCGTATTAAGCAGGATGGACATCGGACGGCATAACGCATTGGACAAAATATACGGCTATTGCCTGAAAAATGGTATTTCGATAGAAGGAAAAGCTATCGTGTTCAGCGGCCGGATATCATCGGAAATTCTCTTGAAGGTGGCGAAAATCGGCTGTGAGCTGATACTCTCGAAATCGGCTCCAACCGAATTGGCCTTGGAGTTGGCTGAAGGATTGGGAATCACCACGGTCGGATTCATTCGTAATGATTCACTGAATATCTACACATGCCCTGAAAGAATTCAATTGAATGAATGATCATCATTCGCTTAAAAGGTATTTATCGGAAAGTCCTTGCCAACATGGCTTGGGCTTTTTATGTACTTGTAAAAGGATATATCGATCAGGCCTTTTGTGGTACAGTTTGGATAAAACATTCAAGGAATTGCGTATCGGGGGAAGGGTTATGAACGAAAGGGATTGGCATATTTTAAAGGTGTTGCATGAACACAAGAATATTACTAAAACGGCGCAAAGTTTATATATCTCGCAGCCTTCTTTAACGAAACGGATTCAACAAATAGAGAAGGAATTCAATCTAAAGATTGTGGAGCGGGGAACAAGGGGAGTGCAATTCACGCCTCAAGGGGAATATTTGGCCATCTGTGCAGATGAGATGCTGATCAGGCTCCGGCAGATAAAAGAGACGGCATTCAATATGGGTCAGGAAATCAGTGGAACATTACGGCTGGGTGTTTCCAACTATATTACGCTGCATAAATTGCCAGGCCTGCTGAAATTATTTCGTGAGCGATATCCCAAAGTGGATTTCCATGTGACAACTGGATGGAGTAAAGAAGTGCTGAACCTCATTTACAAGGAGGAAGTGCATGTCGGAATCGTTCGGGGGGACTATCAATGGTCAGGATCAAGGCATCATCTTTTTGAGGAAACGATTTGCATTGCTTCCAAGGAAGAAATCGAAGTCCGGAACCTGCCTTTTTTGCCGAGGATCGATTATGGGACAGATGCTCTTTTGAAAACAATGATCGATAATTGGTGGAGAGACAATTTTTCCGGACCTCCTTTGGTGGGGATGGAAGTGGACAAAGGTGATACATGCAAAGAAATGGTCAGGAATGGCCTGGGATATGGCATCCTTCCCAGTGTTTTATTGGAGAAGGACCAAAATCTCCGTCAAATGGACCTTAAGGATAAGCAAGGCAATCCCCTTATCAGGAATACGTGGATGTTATATCATGAAAAGTCGCTGGAATTAAAGCTGGTCAAGGAGTTTGTCGAATTTGTCAAAGGCGTCGATTTCATGAGGGACATTTAACCGGAAGCGCAGAAACCTCTGTGCTTTTTTGTCATTCCTTTTTTGAATGGATAACGATAATTTATTGGTATTTTAATTATGGTTATCCCGGCATTATGATAAATGGAGATGTAAATGTAAATCATCAGGTATTGCCTAAGGAATGGAGAGGAAGTCAAGTGAGTGTCCTGTTTCTGATCGTATTGAATGTCATTGTGCCGGTCTTTTTCCTCATAGGGGCGGGGGCCATTCTGCATCGTAAATTCAAGTTGGATATGAATACGCTGTCTAAATTGAATCACTTCCTGCTCATGCCGGCCATTAGCTTTATTAATATCTATCAAAGTAAAATGGGCGGGGGGATGATCTTCCAGATATTCAGCTTCCTTGCTCTTCAAGCAGTAAGTCTCATCATCGTGAGTACAGTGATTGCTAAACTTGCCAGGTTTGATCAAAGCCTTTCGGCCACGTTTAAAAATAGTGTAGTCCTGAATAACTCAGCCAATTTCGGATTACCCGTCAGCCAGATGGTTTTTCACGGAAATCCTCTTGGGCTGTCGATACAAGTCATCGTGATCATCTTTCAAAACCTGTTGACCTATACCTATGGATTGATGAATTCCGTTTCCGTCCATACAAAAAGTGCGAAGGGCGCCATTCGCGAGTTCTTGAAGAACCCCGTCATTTATGCTTTATTACTCGGTTTTCTATTACATTCCTTTTCTTTCGACATTCCGCTGTTCTTATGGACCCCGATTGAAAATATCGCTAGTGCCTTCATAGCCATTGCCTTGATTACATTGGGTGCACAGAGTGCCTATTTGAAAATGACGCAATTTCCGCTTCCGCTTATACTTAGCTTGATTGGCCGTTTAATACTCTCGCCATCCATCGCCTTCCTGATCATCCTCATGCTGGGTTTGGAAGGGACTGTCGCCCAAGGGTTGTTTATCGCAAGCTCATTTCCCACATCAAGAAACAGCGCATTATTCGCTTTGGAATATGACAACCATCCGGAGTATGCGGCACAGGCAGTCTTGATGTCGACTTTATTCAGCAGCATAACGGTAACGATGGTCGTATATCTATCAAAAATACTATTCTAGCAGGGCTGCTCAAAAGTGCAGTCTCTAACTGTAAACAAACTCGATGAAAATCGAGTTTGTTTACAGTTTATAGTGTTTGTAAAACCGAACCGTAATTTCCACTCCAATCACATTGTTTTATTTAGATAGAACCCCTTTTGTCTACAAACTTGGACTGCTCTGAAGGAGCAGTCTTTTCCCCCTTTTCCTGCTATAAAACTTTATGAACAATATGGAAGTTATGGAAGTTATGCATTTTAGTTGGGCAATCAAATAAAAGGAAGATATTTTTGTAGAATTAAGAAAACGCTTTCAAAAAGGGGGATTATTATGTTTTCTCGTAAAAAGATTTCAGCTGTCATATTGGCGGGTTCGTTAGCTTTAAGTTTAGGTGCATGCAGCAGTTCGGGTACATCAGGAGAAAAGAAAGAAAGTACAGGTTATCCGAAAAAAGCCATAACGGTCGTTGCTCCATCGGGCGCAGGCGGGGGATGGGATTTAACCGCCCGTTCATTTACAAAGGTCTTGGGTGAGACAAAACTGGTTAACCAGCCATTAACCGTCGAAAACAAACCCGGTGGCGGGGGCGCTGTCTTCATGGCGGATTATGCAACACAGCAAGCTGATAACAATGACATGCTGTTCGTGAATTCACCGCCTGTCATCATCAATAACCTTAAAAAAGAAGGCAACAGTCCTTATGGATATAAAAATACGACTCCTTTGGCGCAGTTGACAAAGGATTATGGGGCAATAGTGGTAAAGGCAGATTCTGAATTCAAGGATTTGAAATCAGTGCTGGAAGCAGTGAAAAAAGATCCGCGTAAATTGACCTTCGCAGGAGGATCGGCTCCGGGATCCATGGATCATTTGATTTCCATTCTTCCAGCATATGAATATGGCTTGAATCCAACCGAACTTAAATACGTTTCGTACGATGGTGGAGGGGAAGCGATTACGGCATTGCTTGGCGGAAATGCAGATGTGATCGGAACGGATGCATCCAGTGTCAGGGAATTTTTAAAGGCAGGAAAGATTAGAGTGTTGGCCGTAACCTCGACGGAACGTTTAGGTGGAGATCTAAAAGACATACCGACGGCAAAGGAACAGGGTGTTAATGCTGAATTCACGATTTGGAGAGGCGTTTTTGGACCTCAGAATATGTCTGGTGAAGCGAAAGCCTTTTGGGACGGAACCATTGAGAAGCTAGTTGAAACTTCTGAATGGAAAAAGGAAGTGGAAGTTCAAGGATGGGAACAAGAGTATAAAAATAGTGAAGAATTCAGCAAGTTTTTAGAAGAACAGGAGAAACAGGTGCAGCAATTATTGGAAGCCTTAGGCATGGAAAAATAATCGAGAAGAAGGGGGTGCTTTCACCTTCTTCTTATTTTCTGAAATGGAGGGATTGTGATGGATGTTAAATTTGATCGCTTTGCATCTGTAGCCTTTCTGGCTGTCGGAGTGCTGTTTATGATAGGAAGCAGAAAGCTGGCCAGTTCTTCTTATGGAAGTTCGGTAGGACCGGACATTTTCCCTTTTGTATTGGGACTCGTTCTTGCTGTTTTAAGTATTCGCCTGTTTTATGAGGCATTTCGGAGCAATGTACAGGAATCGGGTAAGGGAAAGCTGGAATATAAACCTTTTATCATCATTCTGCTCTCCACCTTGATTTATATTTTGACATTGGAAACGATAGGATATGTCATTACGACCTTTCTGTTTTTGTTTGTTTGCTTTCAAACGATGGAGCGAAATAAATGGGTGACATCGCTCATCATATCCGCAGGATTTTCCGGAATCATCTATTATTTATTCGTGAATGTTTTAAAGGGAACACTGCCGGGTTGGCCAATCTGGTTTTCATAAAGGGGAGGGGGATGTGAAGTGGGCACTTTTGATTATTTGATCAATGGTTTTGAAACGGCACTAACTTGGTATAATATACTTTTTGCATTTGTCGGAGTATTGATCGGTACGGCTGTCGGCGTTTTGCCGGGGATCGGGCCTATGAGCGGTGTGGCTCTTTTAATTCCGGTAACCGCTTCGATTACAGGGGGACTTCCCCCAGAGCAAGCGGCAACAAGCGCCATCATTTTACTTGCAGGTGTTTATTATGGAGCGATGTATGGAGGATCGACAACTTCAATCCTATTGAATACTCCTGGTGAATCTTCTTCTGTCGTCACCACACTGGATGGCTACCAAATGGCCAAGAAGGGAAGAGCCGGGAGTGCTTTATCGATTTCGGCAATCGGTTCCTTCGTCGGAGGGATTGTCACCCTTGTCGCCATGATTGCCTTGGCTCAGCCATTATCGACGATTGCCATTAAATTCGGTCCAGCTGAGTATTTTTCGCTCATGCTTCTAGGGTTGGCGGCAGTCAGCGGCCTCGCGGGAAAATCCGTAACCAAGGCACTGATCATGACGGTTTGCGGTTTGTTGATCGGGACGATAGGCATCGATAATGTATCCGGGATCGCCCGTTTTACATTCGACATTCCTTGGCTGTATCAAGGGGTCGAATTCCTGACGATCGCAGTAGGCCTATTCGCCCTTGGGGAAGTATTCAAGACAATCCTGGAAAAAGACGAGGATGATGGGGAAATTGCAAAGATCAATAATTTGATTCCTTCAAAAGAAGAATTCAAGGAATCTGCAGGGCCGATTGCGAGGGGATCGCTCTTAGGTTTCTTTGTAGGAATCCTGCCAGGTGCAGGGGCCACTCTTGCTTCCTTCTTCTCATACCTTATGGAAAAACGGATATCAAAAAAACCCGGGAGATTTGGTACGGGAGCAATCGCTGGAGTGGCTGGTCCTGAAACGGCCAATAATGCGGCTTCTGGCGGAGCGATGATTCCATTATTGACGCTGGGAATTCCGGGTTCAGGTACAACGGCGATTTTAATGGGTGCGCTGATGATGTACAATGTTCAGCCAGGTCCATTATTATTCGAAGACCATCCCCAGGTGGCCTGGGGACTTATCGCCAGTATGTTCATCGGGAATCTGATGCTCCTCATCCTTAATCTCCCGCTCGTTAAGGTTTTTGCGAAAATCATTGAAACGCCAAAGAAGTATTTGATACCAATCATTATCGCGATCTCCATTTTTGGCGTTTATGCGGTACAAGTATCGACTTATGATTTATTGCTATTACTAGGATGCGGGATCTTGGGATATTTCTTAAGTAAAAATGATTATCCAATCGCCCCGTTGGTATTAGGACTGGTTTTAGGACCGATGATAGAAAATAATATGCGCAGGGCACTGACGATATCCGATGGTGATTATAGTTTGTTTTTCACTCGGCCGCTTTCGTTGACATTCCTGATCGTAACGGCATTATGGCTGCTCATTCCGGTTTTACTCAAGAAGAGAGGGAAGGATGTTGTCATCAATATTGAAGGTTAACTAATATTTTCTGAATGTTGTGAAAAAACTCCTTTTTTAAAGGGGTTTTTTTTTATATGATGTAAGTAGAGGTGATTGAATGCGTTTACACACCAAGTTGATGCTGGGCATCTGTACGTTAATCATCTTAATGGGTGGAATCTTTGAAGTTATTTTCATAAATATCCTAGAAAATAACCTGAAGCAGGAAACAGGGGAAAAAGCATTGTCGGTTGCCCAGACCATTTCTTTGCTGCCTGAAATTAAACAAGCTTTTAGAACGGACAATCCTTCTGTAATCATCCAGCCCATCGCGGAAAAAATTCGCAGGCAGATCGATGCGGAATTCATAGTAATAGGGGATGAGAATGAAACAAGGCTGTCCCATCCAGATCCAAACTTGATCGGGAAGAAAATGGTAGGGGGAGATAACGCCGAGGTGTGGGATGGGAAATCCATCATCACGGAGTCCACTGGGACATTGGGACCTTCCATTAGGGGGAAATCCCCGATCATCGCCAATGAAAAGGTCATTGGTGTCGTCTCCGTTGGCTACCTTCAGGACGATATTGAAAAAGAATTGTCCAGTATACAAAGAAAGATCGTCTGGATCATCTCTTTTATATTAGTCGGCGGTTTGTTGGTAGCCTTCTTCATTTCATTCAATATAAAAAAGGCGATATTGGGCCTGGAGCCGAAAGAGATCGCCTGGATGTTTCAAGAGAAGCATGCCATTTTGGAATCCATTCATGAAGGCATCATTGCCATTGATGTTCATGGAAAAATCACGGTCGTCAATGAAACGGCGCATAAAATCCTTCATATTCCTAAAGACGTCATGCTTCGCGGGCAAAAAATCGAAGAAGTCATAACGCATACACA
The DNA here is from genome assembly GCF_044767165.1 of Peribacillus sp. NPDC101481. Classification (NCBI taxonomy): domain Bacteria; kingdom Bacillati; phylum Bacillota; class Bacilli; order Caryophanales; family Bacillaceae; genus Peribacillus; species Peribacillus sp. NPDC101481. The sequence continues at coordinate 397,183 of NZ_JBIWNJ010000003.1, forward strand.
TTTGCTTGATGTAGTCAGCACGGCACGGGCCGAGTATGATCAGGAATTCATGATTGACGGTGAAGTTTTTTTGGCTAGCCGGATTCCGATCTTGAATGGACAGGGAGAAATCATTGGTGCAGTTGCAAGTTTGAGAAATAAATCGGAACTATCCAATCTACTTCAGGAACTGTCACATGTAAAGGCGTATGCAGAAGGGCTGAGGGCCCAGACACATGAATATTCGAACCGGCTCTATACACTGCTAGGCTTGATTCAACTCGGTTCATATAAAGAAGCAATGGATTTCATATCGAAGGAAGTCGATGTCACCCAAGGCTTCATTCACTTTCTAATGAAGGAAGTACCTGATCCGATCATTGCTGGGTTCATCTTAGGGAAGGTAAGTTTAGCCAGTGAGCTGAAAATTGATTTTACCATTGATAGAGAAAGCAGTTTTAAAGATATTCCATCTGTAATAGATCGAGATTTATTGGTGACGATCATCGGCAATCTCATCAATAATGCCTTTGAAGCTGTACGGGAAAACGAAAGGGAAGAAAAGAGGGTATCGTTGTTCGTCACGGACTTGGGTAAAGAGTTGATCATAGAGGTTGAAGATAATGGAAAAGGGATGAACTCAAATGTTACCGAATTGATTTTCCAGGACGGTTTTACGACGAAAAGCCATCAAACCAATTCAGGTATAGGATTGAGCCTTGTTCAGGAAGCGATTGATGGATTAGGGGGATATATCACTTTTTCGACGAAAGAAGGGGAATATACGATTTTTACTGTTGCACTGCCAAAAAATAAAGGGGTGATTAAATGATGGCCATTCGCGATATAGAAGTTTTGATCGTAGAAGATGACCTGCGGATTGCGGAGATACAAAAGCTGTTCATCGAAAAGATTGAGGGGTTTCAAACGATCGGAATCGCGTCAAGCTATGACGAGGCTAAAAGCTTCATCGAAATCATGCAGCCGGATCTATTGCTGCTCGATATGTATTTTCCGGATATGAATGGGCTCGATATCCTGAAGGAAATCAAGCAGCAAAGCAAACAAATGGATGTCATCATGATTACGGCGGCTAAAGAAATCGAAAAAGTCCAGGAAGCCATCAAAATCGGCATATTTGATTATATTATCAAGCCTGTCGCATTTGAACGTTTCAAGCAGTCCTTACGCAGGTATCAAGAGTATCACATTAAACTGTCTGAATTGGAAAAGGGCAATTTTCCTGTAACGCAGCAACAGGTGGATAAGCTTTTGCGAAAGGAAATGAATGAAAAAGAGAGGGAACAGACTTTACTGCCAAAAGGGATCGATCGGATGACTTTGGAGAAGGTGATGGTTGTGTTGGGGAAATCCTCCCCGGGTTTAACTGCCGAAATAGTGGCAAAGGAAATCGGTGTGAGCAGGACAACGGCAAGGCGTTATCTGGAGCACTTGATGTCAGAGGAAAAAATTGATGCCGATTTAACATATGGCACGGTAGGACGTCCTGAAAGGGTTTATGCCATCAAGATATAAATGGGTTCGCCAAGCGGCGGATCCTTTTTTATTTGCTCGAATAAATGTAAGGCTATTTCTTGGAATCAGATTGATGGGAATTCATCGTTTTTTTAAGTGTAAAAATGATGAATGAGGAAAAAATACGTGTGAAAAGTTTTGAAGCAGACAAGTATATGACAAGTGTCATGGCAGGGATTTGACGTTTATGACTATAGAAAATCGGTTATTATTCCTATACTTAAAGAAGAGATGCAAGCATAACCGATCCATTTAAACACTTCATTCCTATATTTTTTGAGGAGGAAATCATGAGTAATCATAATCAAAAACAATTGAGAAAAGATGTTGCCCCTTTTGAAAAATCCAATACTAAATCAAGCGTGAAACAGCTCATAAATACATTTCCGCCATTTTTCCTGTTATGGTTTTTAGCTTATCAAAGCTTAACCATTTCATACTGGCTGACACTTGCATTGGCCGTTCTTGCTTCAGGATTCGTAGTCAGGATTTTCATCATTTTCCATGATTGCTGTCATCAATCGTTTTTCAAAAGCAGGAAAGCGAATAGCATCCTGGGTACAATCAGTGGGATCGTTACATTATTTCCGTATGAGCAATGGAAGCATAGCCATTCCATACATCATGCAACAAGCAGTAATTTAAACAAACGCGGTACAGGGGATATTTGGATCATGACCGTTGATGAATATATCGCCGCTACATTCTGGGGGCGTCTTGCTTACCGTTTATATAGAAATCCGATCGTCATGTTTGGATTGGGTCCATTTTATCTATTTCTTGTATCGAACCGTCTGAATAAAAAGGGCGCTAAAAAGAAAGAACGGATGAATACGTATTTGACAAATGCTGCAATCGTGGCAATTTATGGTCTTTTATGCTTGGCTATCGGATGGCAGGCATTCCTGATGATTCAGGTACCGATGCTTTTTGTAACGGGATCACTTGGCATCTGGCTGTTTTATGTACAGCATCAGTTCGAAGATTCTTATTTCGAAGAGGAATCTGAATGGGATTACGTGAAGGCTGCCATTGATGGAAGTTCTTATTATAAACTTCCAAAGGTTTTGCAATGGGTAACTGGTAATATCGGTTTTCATCACGTGCATCACCTTAGTCCAAGAGTGCCGAACTATAATCTGGAAAAAGTCCATGAATCCACCCTGCCTTTGCAGCAGGCAACGACAATCACCCTTAGTTCAAGTTTAAAATCACTTCGCTTCCGCCTTTATGATGGCGAAAACAAGACGTTTGTCAGTTTTAAAGAGATTAAGGACCGTCTAAATGAAGCAAAATTAAAAATTGAACTCAATAATGAACGTCCAAGTCTTCAAAAAAAATAAATTGTTCACCAAAAAACCATTCGATTCCCATTGGATGGTTTTTTGATGAAACTCCTTAGTATATACTAGGATAAAAAGAAATAGAGGCGGCGCCATGCAAAGTTGGTATCATATCTTTCCGAAAAACACAGGGCTGAGCCCTTATGTCTGGATCATTTTTTGTATCCTTCCTTTTTATTTCATCTTCAAATCCTCTTCGATGTTGGAGATAGTCTTTGGAATCGTCATGATCATATTGTTTTTCATATCATATGGTCTCTCATTCGTTTCGAAGGGATGGCCCGTATACGTATGGACCGCGATACAAATAATCATTTCGATATCGATGACCATATTTTTCAGCTACATTTACTTTTCACTTTTTTTAGCATTCTTTATTGGGAATGTTCAAAATAAGGTTGGCTTTTTCGTATTATATTCAATCCAGCTATTGGCTACCATCGTGTCTGTCAATATTGGCTTCATCATGAAAGACCCTACCTTCTTTTCGCAATTTCCCTTTATGCTCATTTGTGTGGTAGGTGTGATCCTGCTCCCTTTCAACACGTATAATCGGAATAAACGGGGCATGCTGGAAGAACAATTGGAGGACGCTCATAAAAGAATATCAGAGCTTGGCAAAATGGAAGAACGTCAGCGGATTGCCCGTGACTTACATGATACACTTGGCCAAAAGCTGTCTTTGATTGGCTTGAAAAGTGACCTTGCAGGGAAGTTGATCGATTTGAATCCGGAGACGGCCAAGAAAGAAATCAAGGATATCCGTCAAACGGCGAGGACGGCACTCAAGGAAGTACGTGAAATGGTGTCGGAAATGCGTGGGTCCAAGCTAAGCGATGAAATCATCCGGGTCAAGCAAATATTGAAAGCCGCAGAGATAGAATTCAATTTGGAAGGGACCACGGAATTACAAGAAACCCCATTGCTTGTTGAAACGGTTTTGAGCATGTGCTTGAAGGAAGCTGTGACCAATATCGTCAAACATAGCGGTGCCGACTGCTGTAATATCGTCATCGAAGAATTACAAACAGGGGTGACGATCACAGTACAGGATAATGGAGTGGGACTTTCACATAGATCAGAGTATATTAAAGGCAATGGACTTCAAGGAATGAAAGAAAGGCTAGAATTTGTTAATGGCAGCCTGGATATTAAATCAACAGAGGGAACGACACTTTATATAAGGGTTCCGAATGCTATAAAAAATAATGGATAGGTGGGATTAACCTTGATTCGAATCGTAATTGCCGAAGATCAGCGGATGCTGCTTGGCGCGTTAGGTTCCATCCTTGATTTGGAAAGTGATATGGAAGTTGTAGGAAAAGCGAGCAATGGGGAAGAAGCAATGAATCTCGTCAATCAATTAAAGCCGGATATATGCATAACAGATATTGAAATGCCAGTTAAAACCGGGCTCGATGTAGCGGAGGAGATCAAGGATCAAGGCCACCAATGCAAGGTCATCATTTTAACCACCTTTGCACGTCCTGGGTATTTTGAAAGAGCCAGAAAGGCCGAGGTAGGCGGATATCTTCTGAAGGATAGCCCAAGTGACGAACTGGCGAACTCTATCCGTGTCATCATGGATGGTCGGCGCATTTATGCTCCTGAGCTGGTGGATATGGCTTTCGAAGAAGAAAACCCTTTGACTGAACGAGAGTGCCAAGTGCTCAAATTGATCGCGGATGGTAAGACCACAAAGGAAATCGCAAGCCAGCTTTATCTGACCAATGGAACGGTTCGTAATTATATATCGGTCATCCTTGATAAATTGGATGTGAGCAACCGCGTTGAAGCGATTGTAAGATTCAAGGAAAAGGGCTGGTCAAAAGATTGATCAAAGGTAAATCCATGGCGGCTTCGCAAATCAAAAAAGCGCAGTGTCAGAATTGAATATGGTATATTAATTTTTATTACATACGGAGAGGATGACCATTATGCAAAAGGCTACATTTGCTGGAGGCTGCTTTTGGTGCATGGTGACACCATTTGAAGAACAACCGGGGATTGGGGGAATCGTATCCGGTTATACGGGAGGACATGTTGAAAACCCGACTTACGAGGAAGTGAAGACGGGAACTACGGGGCATTATGAAGTCGTGGAAATCACTTTCGATCCTCAGTTATTTCCTTATGAAAGATTGCTGGAGCTATATTGGCAGCAAATCGATCCAACCGACGATGGCGGTCAATTTCATGACAGAGGAAGCCAATATCGGACGGCCATCTTCTATCATGATGAAGCTCAAGAAAAACTGGCTCTTGAAGCGAAAGAAGAGGTAGCAGGCAGCGGGAAGTTCCAGAAACCAATCGTAACTGAAATCCTTCCGGCCCAAACCTTTTATCCTGCCGAGGAATACCATCAAGGCTATCATAAAAAAAACAAAGATGATTATAAAGCGGACCGTGCGAAATCGGGACGTGATGAATTCATTGACCAGCATTGGAACGGTGAATGAAATGGATCGGGTGTGCTTACACATCCGGTTCTTTTTTTGACCTTTTAAAGGTACAAAAATTTAAATCATTATTTCATCGGATTTTTATGCGCAGGGGTCAATTTCTCATGATATTTTCATATTTCTTCAGTACACTAAGGGGTAGGTGGTGATGATCATGAATAAGAGAATTTTAATAATAGAGGATGAAGAAAAAATAGCGAGGATTCTCCAGCTGGAACTTAATCATGAGGGTTATCAAACAGAATCGGCTTTTACCGGAAAGGCTGGTCTGGAAAGAGCAGAAGCAGAAGAGTGGGATTTAATCTTATTGGATGTGATGCTGCCCGAGTTGAATGGCATAGAAGTACTTAGGCGTTACCGGAAAAAGAATGGATCGACACCGGTCATCCTCCTAACCGCAAGGGATGCTGTGCCAGACAAGGTGAATGGCCTGGACCATGGTGCGAATGATTATGTAACGAAACCGTTTGAAATTGAAGAGCTGCTTGCACGGATCCGTGCTTGTTTTCGTACCAATGTACGGGAGAGCCAATCAGAAGTGGAAGTGGATGAACTAAAAATCCATGATCTGAAGTTGAACCTCGGTACAAGGGACATTCACAGGCAAGGCAATAGGATTGAGTTGACTTCCCGCGAGTTCGATTTGCTGGTTTATCTTTTGCAAAATAAAAATCAAGTACTTTCAAGGGAGCAAATCCTGACCCATGTATGGGGATATGACTTTGCAGGGGATACGAATGTGGTTGATGTGTATATCCGTTATTTGCGCAAAAAGATAGATTATCCCTTTGAGGTGCAGCTCATCCATACTTACCGCGGGGTAGGTTACAGCTTGAAGGAGCCAGTATGAAGATTCGGACGAAAATCCAATCGTATTCCAGTCTTTTTTTAAGTGTCATGCTTATCTTGTTGAGTATCATCGTTTTAATCGCCTTCCTTTGGATATCGTTAGAGAGGGAACGGGATCTGCTTGAAGATCAAGCTTCATTAATAGAAGAAAATATCCTGACGAAAGATTTGATTTCCGGTGATTCCGATTTAATGGAGCCATATATCCCGGACGATGGAATGGTGCGGATATTCGACACGGATGGAAGGCTGGTAAAATCATTTACGGATGAAGAGGACCTTAAGGGGCTTGCGGTTAAAGCCATTGACGAGAAAGGATATGATTTTGCCAAAGTTGACGGTGAATATGTATTGACCTACCGTTTTCCTTATCCTGATGAGGGGAAGAAGCTGGGGATGATCGAGGTCACACAGCCGCAGGATACCCTCCTTGATAATTTATCGACGCTTGCCCTCGTTTTGGGCGGTGCATCCTTTTTTGTCATTCTGTTATCGATTCTTGCCGGTAAGTGGCTGGCCAACCTGATCCTTAAACCGATATCGGTCATGAGCGGAACGATGAAGGATATTGAGAAAAGCGGGGAATTCAAACGGATACCGCTATCGGATCAATCAAAGGACGAGCTGCAGGTGATGGGGGCGGCATTCAACAGGATGATGGAAAGGCTGGAAAGGAATTATAACCAACAGCAGCAATTCCTTTCAGATGCTTCACATGAATTGAAAACACCGATTACGGTCATCGAAAGCTACTCCTCTCTATTGAAACGCTGGGGCATGAAGGATGAAGCGATTCAGAAAGAGGCAGTGGAGGCAATCCATCATGAAGCCATCCGGATGAAAAAACTGACGGAACATCTTTTGCAGTCAGCTTCCCAAACGGAACCTTCAGAAGATGCGGAAGGGAAAATAGAACTCATTTCATTTTGTGAAGGGATTGCCCAAACATTCAGAAGGACGGGAAATCGTGGAATAACGATAGAGTCAGAGTTTAAGGAAATCTATGCAATGACCATTTCCAGTAAGCTTGAACAGGTGATTGTCATCCTATTGGACAATGCAATGAAATACAGTCAATCAAGTATACAAATCATGATAAAGCGGCAGGATAATGAAATTGTCATCGGTGTGAAAGATCACGGTGGAGGGATATCACCAGAACATCTCCCCCATGTATTTGACCGTTTTTATCGCGTTGATTCATCGAGGGCAAGGAAAACGGGAGGCAATGGACTCGGGCTTTCCATCGCCCGGACGCTTGTAGAGTCATTCGACGGTAATTTGGAGATTCAAAGTGAGGTGGGAGAGGGAACGTTGGTGACTCTTACTCTTTCTCATCAAATTCTAATCTAACGCTCATGTTCGTTTCATGAAGGGTGCTTATTATTAAGGTAACAACTTAAAGGAGGAATTCATTCATGAAAAAACAGTGGAGTACGATTAAAGAAGGCATCATTCAAAGGAAAAAGGTAATCATGACGGTGTCCATAGCTTCCGTATTGCTTTTCGGCGGTGCTGCTGGAACGGCAGTATATGCAGTCAATAAGGGGAATCTATCCGAGGATGAGGCTGTCAAAATGATTTCAGAAAAACTAGGCGGGGAAGTTACTCAATTTGAAAAGGATTGGGACCAGCCGATGACATATGAGATGACCGTTAAAACAAAAGAAGGCTATCAAGACGTTGATGTTGATGCTGAAAAGGGAGAGATTCTTTCTCAGGAGATGGAAGACGATGACGATGACGATGAGGATATGAGCACACAACAAGCCGTGGAAACTGCAAAAGTCAGCAGTGATCAAGCTGAAAAGATTGCCTTGAAAGCGGTGGATGGTCAAGTAACGGATATGGAGCTTGATTCAGAGAATGGCACCCTTGTGTACGAGCTGGAAATAAAACAAGGACAAAAGGAATATGATGTTGTGGTGGATGCAACCACAGGTAAAGTATTGAAAAACCAATTGGAAGATTAATCAGCAATATTTGATATATGAATGCTCTTGAACTGAATTGTATGAAGGATTTGCCAAGTGGCAGATCCTTTTTTTAATTGCGATTATGAATCTCAAGCGAAATTAGGGGGAAGGAAGTAGAAACTTCCTTTCGATGAAGAGGCGTATGGGTGGGAGAACGGGCATGTAGCTGATGATACTCTGAAAACATCTGCGGTTATAAAGGAATTAAAAAGAAGAAACGCGAATAGAGGCAATAAGAATTTATTCAATGGAGGATTGATTATGGGAAATTTGGAAGAGGCACTGTCATTAAGGAAAAGGAAAGAATTCGAAAAATCCAATCGATTATTGATGGGTCTGGCAAAGCAAAATCCCGGTGATGCAGTCATACAGTATCAGTGTGCCTGGAGTTTGGATATTCTCGGACTTGAGGTAAAGGCGGTGCCCTATTATGAAGCGGCACTCGAATTAGGTTTGCCGGAGGAGGATGCCAAAGGGGCATACCTCGGGTTGGGCAGTACATATCGCACCATAGGGGAATATGAAAAATCAAGACGGACATTGGAATCCGGGCTGGCGAAGTTTCCTGGGGATAAGGCTTTATTGGTATTCAGGGCCATGGCATTTTATAATTTGGGCCAACATGATCTTGCGATGGAATCTCTATTGAAGATCATTGCCGAAACGTCGAGGGATCAAGAAATACAATCTTATGCTAAGGCCATAAAATTTTATAGTGATAAACTGGATAAAGTTTTCACATAATCGTGATCATCCCCAAACTATCCACAAAGCCTGTATAAACCAAGTCATCCTTACATCGCTGAAATGAATTAATCAACAATATGACGGGGAATTTCTTGCATTTTGCACTTTTACGTATAAATGAATGTGGATAACCTTGGATTGTGGATAACTTTCCGGTGTTATTCACTACTTTTCCACAGGTAATCCACATATTCACCTTTAATATGAAAAAAACACTGGCGATTAAGTCTCCAGGAATTTTTTATTGTAATGACTTAAGGCTAAAAGGGGATAAATATAGCGATAGCTATGATAATGGATATACAAAAAATCTGCCATTCCCTGGCCTGCAGGATAATCATTGGTCCAGCTTTCTTGTTGACCTGCAAGGATGAGATAGGCAATGCCTTTTTCAATCTCTGCTGTCGGCTTTTCTGATGCCGATATCAACGCATCCACAGCCCAGGCTGTATGTGTCAGTGTGCTAGTTCCGAGGGGGATATATCGTTGCTTGATATCACTGTAACAAGATTCACCCCAGCCGCCATCTTCATTTTGAATTTTCTTCAACCAAGTTAGGGCTTTTTGGATGGATGGATGTCCAGTGGCTTGCCCTGCTGCCTTCATGCCGGTCAGTGCAGACCATGTGCCATATAGATAGCAGATGCCCCAGCGCCCATACCAGGAGCCATCACGCTTCTGGTCTTCCAATAGCCAATCCACCGCTCTTTTACTGACTTCTTCCGGCTTTTTCATATTTGTATAGTTCCCCAGGAATTCCAGCGTCCTTCCTGTCAGATCAGCGGTGGAAGGGTCAGTCAGGAGATATTTAGAACCCTCTATAGGAAGAAGCTGCAGCCATTTATGGTCGTTATTCCGCTCGAAGGCTGGAAATCCGCCATCATCATTTTGCATGGATATCGTGAAGGAGACACCGCGCTGCCAGCTGTCCCGATTATCCGGTTTTGCTTGAAGTTGCTTAGCCAGCGCCCGCAGTGAGGCGGTCGTATCATCGACATCCGGATTCATGGTATTTAAATCCGAGAACCCCCAGCCGCCTGGAATCGCGTTAGGATTATGGATCAGCCAATCTCCATACATATAATGCTGGCGTGACAGCAAGTACTGATTGGCCGCCTTGACCGCTTTGTCTTTGAAAGGCATTCCCGCTTCTTGAAGGGCGTAGCTTATTAAGGATGTATTCCAAACATGGGGCGTAGTGAACTGGATATGTGTGTGTCCCTCAATGGAGCAGGCCATCCCCTTCAGACCGGCCATGGCCTTTAGAATCACTGGATCTCTTTTCGAATATCCAATGGAAAGGAGGGCAAAGATCATGAAAAAGGTAGAACCGAAATAATTGTACAGTGTCCCGTCTGGTTCCAGCCTGTCGAGCATGAACCTTTTCGTTGAATCCAATGCTAAGGAATGCAAATAATCCGGATAACCAATCAAGGTTTTAACGCCTGTTTGAAGTTTAGAGAAAAAGGAACGATATTCTTCGGTACGATACTCTTCCCACATACGCTCTTCGGATCGGTCCTCCCTTGTTTGAAATAAATCTTTTAGATTTGGCGTGTCAGGGGTCTTGATTTGAAACCTTTTATGGCCAAGCAATAGCAATGGAATCATGTTGACCCGCCCATATACGGAAAGATCATAAATGCTGACGAAAAAGGTCGGAGGCAGTAAGACCACTTCGAGAGGAATGGGGAATAGGCGAGGCCATTGATATTGTCCGGTGACGGTAAGCATCATTTTCGTTAACATTTTGGCCTGTTTGATGCCGCCCTTGGAAAGAATGAATTGTTTGGCTTTTCTCATATGGGGATGATTCTTATTGCGGAGTCCGCTAAAAAGAAGGCCATAGTAGGCCTCGATCGTAACCGTAACATTGCCGTCCTTCTCGTCTTGGAAAAGTTTCCATGAACCGTTTTCCGTTTGCCTGCTTTCGATTCTTTTTACTAAAGCCTCTATAAGAGGAGTGTCTTCCATATCTAAAATTTTCAATAATATGATCATATAGGCATCTGCCGTTATCCCGGTGTCGAAGGGATAATTCCACGAACCATCAGCAGATTGGTCTTGTTTCAAGCGGTGAACAAGGCGGTTGATTTCCAATTGTACATGTTGGTTCAATGACTTTCCTCCTCTAAAAACACATTTTCCGTTAATATGTATATTCAAAACTTGTCGTTGCATTCAAGAAATCAAAGGAGGGGGGAAACTAAAAAACGCTTTGGCAATGAAAGCTGCCAAAGCGTCATTTAGATACTATGCATCATTTAACGGGTAAGGAAGATGGCTGCATATAGCGGTAAATCGGCAATTCTTTTCCCTTGTCAGCCGGGATGAAATTGAATGTCACATAGCTGTCCATGCCTTCAGGTTCGAGGGCAAGGGAGATGAAGTTGGCATCAGGCTGGGCCATGTCGAAAACATAGCTTCCTTTTGGGAAATCCCGGGTTTTTGAAGTAACCGTGGTCGTTACTTCCCTTGTGGAATGTCCGCTTTCCAGTTCAGCGGAAACTTTTAAATCCTTGACCCTATAGCTTTCAACAGCTACTTTCATAGGTTTTTTTAATTTTTTCACTTCCACTCCCAATATCTGAAGTTTCTGGGCGATATTTTTATATTCTGGTGGAAGGATATAAGCTGTCGGACGATCTCTGACAAGGGTAGGGTAGGCATCGGTAGAATCCAGCCAATCGATGGAGGCATCGACCATTTTAGCTTTCGCTAAATCGACTACTGTCAATTTTTGATCCTTAATCAATTTATTTTCGCTGGTGATGACAATTTTATCGTTATCATTTGCTTTTCGCCCTTTTCGCACGACTTCAGTTTCTGCCTGACTAACGGCTTTTTTAACCTTATTGGCCTGTTCGGCTGCCGTTTTGATGAATGCTGCCTGTGCTGTAGCTTGTGCAAAAACACGTCGTTTAAAATCCGTACGGCCGATATTGATCCCCCTTGTTTCAATTAAATAGGTCATTGTATTTTTCAAACCGAGGGCGTTTCGGCCAATCCGGGCTTCTGTGCTTCCTTCTGTGGCGGTAAGGACTCCATCATCAGAAGTGGCCAGTGTATAGTAATCATGATAGGAAAGCTTTTCTTTTTCCAAAGTTTTAAAAACATTAGGCAAAAGCAGTTCATCGGAAGCTTTTCGAAGCTGTGCGGGAATATTTAAATTCTTGGCTGAGGAGATGAGTAAATCATAGGAAGCGATCGATCCATTTGCTCCCACCTTTTTCAGGGGGGCAGGATTCACTGTATATTCATGTACTTCCAGAATGACTTCAGGTTCATAATCATCGATTGACTGATGAATCGTCTGCACTTCAGGATACTCCACTTTTAAGTAGTCCCTATTCGCATCCATGTCATTTGCGGTATATCGTTTGAAATAATAAGAGCCATCAGGATTGACTCGTGGAACGATGGCAACATTCACTTTATCGAGGACATCACCAAGCTTGCCTTCAGCCAGCCATTGTGCAAGGACTAATGTAGATTCACCTGAGGCGGGTTCATTGCCATGGATTTGACCTTGAATCCAAATCAATGGTTTATGGGAATTCTTAATCTGCCTTTTTGAATCCTTGCTGAAAAGAAGCATCGGGATGTCGCGTCCTTCTGTGGATTTACCTATCGTCTTGACCTGGATGTTTTTGTTTTTATGGGAGAGGGACCTGATGGAATCCAACAATTCTTCCTGGCTCGTAAAGGCGATCTTGTTTTGTTTAAAGGCAGGGGTCTTGAAAGAAACATTAGGGTCAGGGAAAAGGTGGGAGAGGTTATCTGGTTGAATGTAGCTTGGACCATTTCCATAATAAGGGGTGAATTCTTCCGCCTTGGCTATAGGGCCAGGCAATCCAGTGACAAGGCCTAGTGTTACGACTGATACGATGGTAGGAATGATTTTTTTCATGGACGTCCTCCTGTCTATCTTTTTCCATAAATTATCATATTTCAAGCTATCTATACAGTGAAAACGTTTGAAATAGTGAAAAACAGGAAGTAACGACTAGATTAATGATTCCATAGCACAATTCGCAATGCCTTTTAATAGATGTTCATCACCTGTATTCTGTATAATTACAGGTGGGAAGTAAAAATGACACGATCAAGCAATTTGCTTGGCCCGTATCATTTCAATTGATCTTGTAACTTATTTAAAAGATCCTGTGAATCTTCGCCACTCATTATCTTGCCATTCACTTTCGCATAGGGGGTATTCTTACAAAGTTTACACTCACTTAAACATTCATATTCCTTATATTGAATCCTTGGATTCTCTAAGAACTTACCATAATCGGCAACAGTTTGTTCATTAAGGAAGCGGTCAAGATTATTTTGGCAAAATTCAATTTGGATTTTCGCCTTTTTTGAGAACACTTTGGATAAAAAGTTTTTCATCATATCGCTTCTTTCATTGGAAGAGTAAATATTTGTTATTTTGATTTTATCATTTCCTGTAACGAAATGCATGATTGGTTCATCCAAATTCATTACAATCTGACTATCCGGAGAATATCAAACTAATTCACTTGTATATATTGACACATATCTGAGAGATGATAGAATAAGAATGACTGATAATGATAATGAATCTCATTATCACGAATGGAAGAACCTTGTAACTATTGCAACTTCATGATCGCGATTTCAATAGTGGACTTTGCGATAGTCTGTATTCAAATATATTTAATTAAAAATATTATCGCTGTATTAAGTGAGATAGGAAGAGTAGGAAATGTAGATGAAGATAAGATATTTATTCATGGCGTTAATTGTTTTATCATTTACGTCATTATTCATTGGTGTAAAAGATATTACCCCCCTGGATTTATTGGATCTAAGTGATGATAAAGTGCAAATCATGCTGCAAAGCCGTTTCCCCAGAATGGTGACCATAATCATTGCCGGTATTGTGATGAGTATAAGCGGTCTGATCATGCAGCAATTGAGCCGCAATAAATTTGTATCCCCGACGACTGCCGGTACCATGGACTCTGCAAGGCTGGGACTTCTTCTTGCCATTATCATTTTTCCATCGGCGGCACTTATTGAGAAAATGGCATTCGCATTCATATTCGCTTTGGCAGGTACATTCTTGTTCATGAAAATTCTTGATCAAGTGAAATATAAGGATACGATTTTCATTCCATTGGTTGGTTTGATGTTTGGTAATATCGTCGGATCCATCTCGACTTTCTTTGCCTATAAATATGATTTGATTCAAAGCCTCAACACATGGATGAATGGGGATTTCTCGATGATCATGTCGGGAAGGTACGAACTTATATATCTAAGTATCCCTCTCGTCATTCTCGCATACTTCTTTGCCAATAAATTCACTGTGGCAGGGATGGGTGAGGAGTTTGCTATCAATCTAGGACTCAATTATAAGCTTATAGTCAATTTTGGGTTGATCATCGTGGCATTATCCTCCACTGTCGTTTTGTTAACGGTGGGAACGATTCCTTTCATAGGACTGATCGTACCAAATATTGTATCCCTTTACCTTGGTGACAATTTGAAAAAGAGTCTTTCTCATACAGCATTACTAGGGGCAGTTTTCCTATTGATCTGCGATATTCTGGGCAGGATCCTCATATATCCATTTGAAATCCCGATCGGACTCGTGGTTGGTGTCATAGGAAGCGCCGTATTTATCTATCTGATAATGAGGAGAAAGGCATATGAATAATAAAAGTAGAATCATTATATTGGCTGTTCTTGCAGCAGCTTTAACGGCAGGTTATATCTTTTGGGACCTTGGCCCGAATTGGGATTATGCTCTGCCGAGAAGGGTCATAAAAATCATCGCCATCATCGTGGTTGGTTGTGCAATAGCTTTTTCAACAGTGATTTTCCAGACGGTCACGAATAATAAAATCTTGACACCAAGCATTTTAGGGTTGGACTCCATGTATATGCTGATCCAAACGGGAGTCATTTTCATCTTCGGTTCAACGCATATCATGATCGTGAATAAAAATCTCAATTTCCTGATTACACTTGCGGCCATGCTTATTTTTTCCAGCCTGCTGTTCAAGTTCATGTTCAAGAAAAACCGTAATATTTACTTCCTATTGCTGATCGGTATCATCTTCGGAACCTTATTCGGCAGCATGTCCTCATTCATGCAGGTATTGATTGACCCGAATGAATTTCAAATCATTCAAAATAAAATGTTCGCCAGCTTCAATAATGTCAACACGGACCTGTTAACTTTAGCTATTATCCTCATGATAGCGGCAATGATATATTTCATGAGATTCTTGAAGTATTTAGATGTCATGTCCCTAGGGAGGGACCAAGCCATAAACTTGGGTGTGGATTATGATTTTGTCACGAAGCGGGTTTTAATCGTCGTTACGGTTTTAATCTCCATTTCGACTGCCCTGATCGGTCCGATCACGTTCCTCGGATTGCTTGTTGCAAATGTGGCTTATCAATTCATTAAGTCCTATCAGCATAAACATATCATCCCGGGTGCAATGCTGATCAGTGTGATTGCCCTGGTCGGCGGCCAATTCATTGTGGAGAGGATCTTTACGTTCACTACCACATTGAGTGTCATCATCAACTTTGTCGGCGGTGTCTATTTCATCTATCTTCTATTAAAGGAGAATAAATCATGGTAGAAGTGAAAAATTTATTCAAAAAATATAATAGTAAAACGGTTGTCGAGGATGTTTCCATTGAAATAATGAAAGGCAAAATCACATCCTTCATCGGTCCCAATGGAGCGGGGAAAAGTACCGTCCTTTCGATGATCAGCCGGCTCATTACCCGGGATTCAGGAGAAGTCCTGATCGATGGTAAGGATATGGGGAAATTCAATAGCAATGAACTTGCGAAGAAGATTGCCATCTTAAAGCAGGCTAACCACATCAATATCCGATTAACGATTCGTGAACTCGTCGCCTTTGGCCGTTTTCCGTATTCACAAGGCAAGCTGACCAAAAAGGATTGGGAATATGTCGATGAAGCGATTGAATATATGGAACTTGCAGACATGCAGGATAAGTTTCTTGACCAGCTTAGCGGCGGGCAGCAACAGCGGGCCTTCATTGCCATGGTTATTGCTCAGAACACGGAGTATGTACTACTTGATGAACCCCTGAACAATCTTGACATGAAGCATTCCGTCCAAATCATGAAGGTATTGAGGAGATTGGCCGATGAATTAGGGAAAACGGTCATTATCGTCATTCATGATATTAATTTTGCATCCTGTTATTCCGACTATATAGTCGCATTGAAGGATGGCAAGGTTGTTCATAATGGACCTACCGAACAAGTCATCAATTCCAATGTATTAAAGGAAATCTATGATATGGATATTGAAATCCAAAATATCAATGACAATAAGATCTGTGTGTACTTCACTTAAGACAATTCCATTTGGTTTTAAATTACTTCAGTATTCGTAGCCGTCCCAGAATATCTCAAACGCACATTAGGCTGTTAAGAGTTGGCGGGCGCCCAGGACTTTAGCCGCCTCCTGTTCATATGGCAGGGAAAGTGATGAAGGTAAACTCTGTGAAGGTGAGGATTCAATATGTAATTTTAAATAAAAAAATACTTTTCGAGGTGACCATAATGATTAAGAAATTATCTTTACTGCTTTTGGTTGCAATGCTGGCTGTAGTGGCTGTAGCTTGTGGATCAGATAAGGAAAAAGAAGAATCAAGCGCGAAAAAAGAAAATGCTAAAAGCGAAGAAATTACAGTTAAGCACCAACTAGGAGAAACGAAAGTAAAAACAAACCCTGAAAAAGTCGTTGTATTCGATATGGGTGCTCTTGATACTCTTGATAAATTGGGTGTAGAAGTGGCAGCTGTTCCTCATGATGGCCTTCCAAAATACCTTTCTAAATATGAAGGTACAACTGAAAATGCCGGCGGATTAAAAGAGCCTGACTTCGAAAAAATTAACGAAATTGCTCCTGACTTAATCCTTATTTCTGGCCGTCAATCTGATGCATATGAGGAATTAAGCAAAATTGCCCCTACTGTTTTTGTTGGTGTAGATACAACAAAGTATATGGAATCATTTGAAGAAAACGTAACACTTTTGGGTAAAATCTTCGATAAAGAAGACGAAGCAGCTAAAGAATTGGCAAGTGTTGAAGAAAACATCAATGCTTTGAAAGAAAAAGCTCCAACTGACAAAACTGGTTTAATCGTTCTTTCCAGCGGTGGAAAAGTAAGTGCTTACGGACCGGATTCAAGATTTGGAATCATCCATGATGTATTCGGAGTACCTGCAGTAGATGATAAATTGGAAGTATCGACACACGGTCAAAGTATTTCTTTCGAATATATTGCTGAAAAGAATCCTGACTACCTATTCGTTGTAGATAGAGATGCTGTTGCCGGTGATGGTGCTGCAGCGAAAGAAACGATTGAAAATGACATCGTAAAAAATACAAAGGCATTTAAAGAAGGTAACATCATTTATCTAGACCCTAACTACTGGTACTTATCAGGCGGCGGTTTAGAATCTGTTAACGCTATGGTTAAAGAAGTTTCAGAAGGCATTAAGTAATATAAATATGATTAAAGAAAATCCTGTCCTCGATCGAGGGCAGGATTTTTTTATTTTTTATAATAAAGCTCGATGAAACCAATATACTAACAAAGGGGGCGAAAGAATTCACATATAAAGTTGAGAAACACAGGTAAGCTTATAAGGTCCCCCACGACCAAATTAAGGGGAAATGGGAAAAGGACAAGGTATATTCACTCCAGTTGCTTTTTATAGCTTATATGGGCTGAAATCGAAGGAATGTGACCCTACAGTCGATATGAAAAAATTCAGTTTCTTCCTATTATAATGTCAAATCCATGGATACTTGAAGCTTTCCGTTTCCAAGAGGAGTTTTATAAATTGTAATATAAGTTAATTTTGGTAAATCAAATCTTTTATGGATGATAAAAATTATCCTTAAAGTATAAATATAAAACTAATATGATCAGGATTTTCAGGAAATATTTTTGAAAAAAGCTAATAAAGAAATTGGAGGGAATGATGTCGATATTACACGAAATCCATTTGTTATTTTATGGGATTTTGGAGCGGCAGGATGCAATTATGAATGAGTCAAACTTTTGCAGGCTTGGATTTTGAATGGGGTAACAAAAGTGCGGAGGAGAGATGCATCCATGTATTCGGCAATCCAGTTTCAACTGTCGAAATATCGGGAAAGGAATCCTCGGAATTACAGGTATTCTTCAATAATTGAAGATTTATATCTTTACATATTTTGTAATGTACTGGTTTTTTTATTAAGAGTCGTTTATAATGAAAAAGGTTCAAGGACGTGAAACTAAAACAGTGACTGTCATCCGCAGTCACCCCAAAAAGTTACGGTAATATTTATTGGATTAAGACATGGAGTTCCTATATATTTGTTATAGGTGCGCTGAACATTCGAGACGGGCGAACCTCTGTATTTTTTCAAAGGCTTGTTCATAAGCTAAAGAAGTGTTCTGGATTTAGAGTTATGGATGTGACAAAAGGTGGTTTTCACAATCTTGACTATCCAAGTGAAAGAATGCTATTATAAGGTTTCCGATTTTCCGTCTTTTGTAAGTTTGTAAAAATTTATATAAATAAACCACTAGATTAATAGAGGTGAAAGCATGAATAATTTTCTTAAAAAAAGCCGGCATTTATTTGCAGATAACATACTAGGCTTTTTCTTTATTGCGGTAGTCTTGTTTTGGATAAAAACTTATATTGGATATCGAATTGAATTTAACTTAGGTCTTGAGAATGGCCTGCAACAGTTCTTGCTGTTCATAAACCCGATTAGTTCAGCCATATTATTCTTTGGCTTGGCACTATTGGCTAGAGGCAAAAAATCGTTTAAATGGATCATCAGGTTGAATCTATTGATGTCCCTATGGTTATTCTTCAATATTGTATACTACCGGTCATTTACCGATTTCATTACATTGCCAACCCTGACGCAAGTACAAAATGCCGGGGATTTAGGACCGAGTATTTTAGAATTATTTAAAGGTCATGATGTATTTTATTTCCTTGATACGGTTCTTTTGATCGTATTGTACAGATTCAAAGACTTTAAAGTGGAAGACTTCAAAGTCAAACGCCGTACAGTCGGAATGGTTTACCTAGCGGGACTTGCAATTTTCGCGATCAATTTAGGACTTGCTGAAAAGGATCGCCCACAATTATTATCAAGAACATTCGACCGAAACTATATCGTCAAATATTTGGGCATGTTCAACTATACGGTTTATGATGCCGTTCAGAACACTAAAACATACGCTCAGCGTGCGACTGCTAACAGCACGGATATCGCAGAAGTCGTCAACTATACGAAAGCAACAAGCGCTGAACCGAACCCTGAGTATTTTGGTGCAGCCAAAGGCAAGAATGTCATTTACCTGCATTTGGAATCGATGCAGAATTTTCTTATCGATTATAAGTTGAATGGGGAAGAAGTAACTCCATTTTTGAACTCACTTGCACATGATAAATCAGATTTCATGCACTTTGATAATTTCTTCCATCAAGTAGGCCAAGGTAAAACGGCGGATGCTGAATTCATGCTTGAAAATTCCCTGTTTGGCTTACCACAGGGGGCAGCATTCACAAACCGTTCCCAAAATACGTATCAAGCAGCACCAGCTATTTTAGGACAACAAGGATACACATCTGCTGTGTTCCATGGTAATTACAAATCTTTCTGGAACCGGGATAATATGTATAAGTCTCTTGGTTTCAATCAGTTCTTTGATGCAAACCATTATAATATGGAGAATAAAGAGGAAGTACTAAGTTATGGATTAATGGATAAGCCGTTCTTTAAGGAATCGATTCCAATGTTAGAAACGCTTAAACAGCCTTTCTATACAAAATTCATAACGGTATCTCATCATTTCCCATATGCAATGGACCAGGAAAAAGCAACAATCGGTAAGCATACGACAGGTGATGCTTCCGTTGATAGTTACTTCCAAACTGCACGCTATGCCGATGAGGCGCTTAAAGAGTTTTTCGATTATCTGAAGGAATCCGGTCTATATGATAACTCGGTAATCGTTATGTATGGTGATCATTATGGTATTTCCGAAAACCATAAAGAAGCCATGTCAAAAGTTCTTGGCGAGGATGTTGGCGCATTTGAGAATGCCCAATTGCAACGTGTACCATTATTGATTCATGTTCCAGGTGTTGAAGGCGGGGAAATGCACCAATACGGAGGACAGATTGACCTTCTCCCGACTTTATTGCATCTGTTAGGAATTGAATCTAAAGATTATGTACAATTCGGTTCAGATTTATTGTCAAAAGATCATAATGAAGTAGTACCTTTCAGGAATGGTGATTTTGTAACACCTGATGTCACTTCCATTAAAGGGAAATACTACGATACTAAAACAGGAGAATTGGTCGAGGAAAATGATGATATCCTCAATTATAAAAAGAGAGCTGAAACGATGCTCAATTTATCCGACCAAGTAGTGAACGGCGACTTACTCCGTTTCTACACTCCAAATGGTTTTAAACCGATAGACCCTGCTGATTATGATTACACATATGATGAAGAGGCTTCTAAGGAAGATAAGACCGATAAATAAGGCTAATGAAAAAACAGGCAGGAAGCCATCGCTTCCTGCCTGTTTTTTATATGTGTCATTCTTTATTGGTCATCATGGCAATATACTTTCTAATTTCATCAGGCTTCCCTGCATATTTTTCAGCACGCTGTTCATCCTTCATGATTTTATCCTTCGCTTTATTCAGGATTTCTTCACCCTTTGCTTGTGGCACGACCACGACTCCATCCATGTCACCTATGATGATGTCACCTGGAAGTACCGTGACACCTCCACAGGAAATGGTGATATTTGTTTGGCCTACACCTGCCTTGCCGCTTGAGGCAACCGTCGTCCCTTTGCTGAAAACAGGGAAATTCAATTCTTTAATCGCTTCAAGATCGCGAATGACTCCATCGATAACGAGACCGCCAACTTCCATGGTCTGCATCATGCCGACGACAAAGTCTCCTGCTATAGCCCGGTATGTATCACCCTTGCTGTCAATGACAATTATATCCCCAGGCTTTGCTTCACCAATTGCTTTTAACACGGCTGAATTATCACCGACGGGCATCTGTACGGTCAAAGCTCGTCCGGCCAGACGAAACTCTTCCTTTAAGGGTTTAATCGCCGATTCCAGATTGCTCAACCCGTCCATTGCATCAGAAATCGCCGTGGTGGGCAAATTCCTGAACTGTTGAATAAGAGTATCCATTACTATGATTCCTCCTTAAGAGTTAATGAATATAGCCTAATTATACACAAATTCTGTAATTTTCTAATAACTTTCCGTTTGATAAAATGGCAAATGTAGTGTAAACAATTAATGAAGGGGGAGGGAAGTTCTTCTGTCGCAAGGGGGTTCAAGTCAAATTCCTTTTTAATCAATCGTTTGATTAAACTTTATAGATCATCGTTATGAAGGAATTGAAATCACTTAGCAGTAAGGGTGAAATCCAACGCGCCGGCCTGTTGCCTGCTGGTTCCGTATGTACTTCTGAATGTTGCGCATACCCTCGGTGTTTTCCTGATGTGGGTGTCAGCGAAGAAATCCATAACTCAACCAGTGTGCGGGAGACTAATTACAATCTTCAAAGCAGGAGCAGAATCAAGACGGATGTTGCCAGTGTAAGCCAAAGGGGACTGAAAATTTCTGGATGAATGATTAAAAAAATGATTCCTGCAATAGTGGCAGCCTGCTGTATGGTCATATGTCTGATAAAGTGGATTCCAGCTTTAAAACAGGCTTTAAGCAGAGGCATTTGATTCATTTTCATTCCTCCTTTTTCTTTCAATAATATGACCAGGCATAAAAGAAAATACATAGGGATTCGTTTTCTGCTCAATTATTACGGGTATAGTAAAGGTAAAATAAAAGGAGGAATCTAGGTGGTCATTGTATATATTAGTCTTGCCCTCTTTATCGGAGCGATTATCTATTTAGCGTTTTTTGCTTTTAAAACATTTAAGGATTCCAAACCCACAATTGAAAATGTGACTGAAACCGTTACACGCATCCAGGCCAAAACGGACCAGATTAAATCGGAGACGGACCAACTCGCCATGACACAGCAAGAAATCACTGAAGATGTCCAATATAAAAAAGAGGCCGTGCAATATACGGTTGAGGCGGCTAAAGAAATACCTGAACCCTTTAAAAATATTTGGTTTTCAATTAAAGGTGACAAGTGGAAGCTTAGAAACAGAAGCGATGCATAAGTGTTTGACCGATTTGAAATGTACATGATATAGTATGGAAATAATAAGTTTCTAGGGTTCCTCGGCTGAATTTTACCGGAAAGGTCCAAGAGAAACGCGCAGGAACCTGCGTACACGGAGGGAAAAAAGCCCGGGAGGTTATGATTTATGACCTTTCGGGCTTTTTTTGTAATTGGAGGGAAAATAGATGGCATGGGTTCAATTGGTGATTGCAGGATTATTTGAAGTGGTATGGGCGACAAGTTTAAAGTATACCGAGGGTTTTACGAAATTATTACCTTCTATCATTACGATTGCTGGCATGGTTATTAGTTTTTACTTTTTGTCATCGGCTATAAAAACGCTGCCTATGGGGACAGCGTATGCAATTTGGACAGGAATAGGGGCTCTTGGAGCTGTTCTGGTAGGCATCATCGTATTTAACGAGCCTAAGGATGCGATGCGTTTGGTATTCGTCGGTTTCATTTTGGTGGGAATAATCGGCTTGAAGGTCACTTCTTCTGAATAATCTATCCACTCCTCGCAAATAGTAATGTTAAATGATTTTTGAGGAGTGAAGAATATGAATTATAAAGCGATAGTATCAAGTGCGATGATGGCTTTAATGATTACAGGTTGTGCAACTAATGATAACGAAGGAGCCAGTGAAAATCTTGGCCTGAATCGTTCCCATCAGGATAATTTAGATAATCCGATGAATGTAAGCGACACAAGGCAAAATGTTAATGATGAAAATAATGCTAATAATAATAATGGTATTAACGATATGAGAGTCTCCGATGATATCTCAAATCGAGTTGAAGCCATGAAGGAAGTAAGTAACGCGAGTGTCATCGTGACTGAAAATAATGCTTATGTAGGGGCAGTATTAAAAGATGGCGGGGATAAGGATATCTCGAATGACCTTAAAGAAAGGGTTGCTGATACAGTAAGGGGAGCCGATCCATCAGTAGACCAAGTTTATGTGTCGGCAAACCCGGATTTTGTTCAAAGAATTGAAGGGTATGCGAATGATATCGAGAATGGAAAACCCGTTGCAGGATTCGCTGAAGAGTTCCGTGAACTTGTAACACGGATTTTTCCAAGTCAAAGGTAATTGGTTATTATTGAATTAAAGACTTATCCGGTGGATTCCGGATAGGTCTTTTCCTATTTTAAGGATATCGGTGGATCATGACTAACTTTAAATAGGGTGGTTACAATAATCGAATGAACTAAAAAACTTTTGAAATGTAATGGGGGTGGGATGGTGAGGTTTTTTAAGGGCAGGGGGAAAATGGATGCAGCATCCTTTCAGGTTACTTCCAAGGATTTTCAGGAACTCCTTAAAAAATTTAAGGCATCTGATGATTTTCTTACCTTCCAATTCCCGAATGATGATGGCTATATCATCTCTTACTTCAATTCACTGGTTAGTGCACAACAGCTTCATGAACAAGTATTGGCAGTCATGTCGAATCAACCAAAGAAGGTCCTTAAGCAACTAAAAGGCGATATTCCGATGGAAGATATGAAATTGACTGCTGATCTAAAAGACATTCAAAGGTTGGTTTTGGCAGGATCGATCATGATCCAATTCAAGCAAGATGATGAAATATGTTTGCTCATTCCATGTGTTCACAGTGTGAAAAGGCAAATTTCCACACCCGAGTCGGAGTATACCGTCGTTGGGTCCAAGGAGGCCTTTGTTGAATCGCTTGATTCTAATTTGAATCTGATCCGTAACCGGTTGCCCACTCCTGAATTGCAGTCCAAGGAATTTCGGGTCGGGAGCATCTCGCAAACAAGGATAGCGGTACTCTACATAGATGGGGTGGTAAATCAAAAGATCATTAAGACAGTCATGCAGAGAATTGAAGATATAGAATATGATACAATCGTCGATATTTCGTTTGTAAGCCAGATGATCACGGATAATCGGAATTCGATGTTTCCGCAATTGATTGACACGGAGCGGCCTGATCATCTGGCCAGTGTATTATCGGAAGGGAAAATAGGGATCATGCTGGATGGGTCTCCTCATGCATTGGTTGGTCCAAATACCATCATTTCATTCTTCTCGAAATTTGAAGATTATTTTCAAATTTGGAATCTCGGTACTTCATTCCGTTTGATTCGGCTTTTCGCAGTGCTGTTTTCCGTTTTGTCTTCACCTCTGTATGTGGCCGTTTTAACCTATCATTATCAAGTGATTCCAACGGATTTGCTGCCAATCTTAATATCATCCAGGGGAGTGATCCCTTTTCCGCCGATCTTGGAAGCGATCGTGCTGGAAGGGACGATCGAATTGCTGAGGGAAGCGGCGGTCAGGCTGCCTGCTAAGGTAGGCTCTACCATCGGCATTGTTGGCGGTATAGTCATCGGTACAGCCGCTGTGGAAGCGGGATTTGTCAGTAATGTCTTGTTGATGCTTGTCGCTTTGGCTGCCTTGGCTTCATTTACGGTGCCGATTTATCAAATCAGCAATACGATTCGTCTTATCCGCTTCCCCTTTCTAATTGCAGCCCAGTTATACGGGCTGTTTGGAATAGCGTTATGCAGTGCCTTCATTTTAAGTCATTTATTGAAATTGACTTCGCTTGGCAGTCCATATTTAGACCCGCTTTACCCCTTAAGAATTCATGACTTTAAAGATAGTCTGATTCGCCTCCCATTTTCAAAACAGAAAAAACGCCCGCAGTTTCTGCGGACGGAAAATCCAATAAGGATAAGGAAAGAGGCGGAAACGCAAAACTCCCATAATGATATCGATGAATAAGGTATAGAAAGCGGTGAGAAGGGATGGAAGTCAAACCAAATGAAACTAAACAAATATCTCCATTTTTTGTTTTTTTTCTGATGCCGGGCATGCAGATTGGAGTAGGGATATTGGGGTTTGAACGGATCATAGCGAAAGAGGCTGGCCAAGACGCATGGATATCGGTCCTCATATCAGGGTTGATCATAAATGTTCTGCTTTGGATGTGTTTCAAGCTTTTAGGCAGGGGTCCCCAAACAATTGACTTGGTCGCCATCCACAAGGATTTGTTTGGTAAATGGGTCGGAAATGCTTTCAATATTTTATTCATCCTCTACTTTATAATGATCTCCATCATTCTTATCAGGACTTATTTAGAAGTCATTCAGGTTTGGATGTTCCCTGGTGTCAATGTCCTGATGCTAACAACCATCATTCTTATGCTCGTGTATAGTTTTGTGGAGGGGGGGTTCAGGGTCATTACCGGTTTTTGCATAATCGGGCTTATTATCGGATCGCCATTATTCCTTTTGAATTATTTCCCATTGAAGTTTGCCCACTTTGAAAATTTGGGTCCTTTTCTTGATCATTCCTTTTTGGCAATCATGAAGGCCTGTAAGAAAATGACCCTGAATTACCTTGGCTTTGAATTGCTCCTCATTTATTATCCTTTTATTAAAAATCGTGAAAAATCTCAAAAGTGGGCCCACTTAGGGGCGTTGTTTACTATGTCGATTTATTTAGTATCGATTGTTGTTTCATTAGCCTACTATCATCAAGATCAGCTGAAAGATGTAATTTGGGCAACTTTGACGTTATGGAAAATCGTAGACCTTCCATTCATTGAAAGGTTCGAATACATAGGGATTTCCGTTTGGCTGTTCATGGTGCTGCCGAATGTTTGCATAGGGGTTTGGGCAGCAAGCAGGACAGCAAAAAGAGTATTTGGATTAAGACAGAAAAAGATGTTGGTTTTCATTCTGATCATCATCTTAGTTTCCTGCATTTTTTTGGATAACCGCTATAGAATCGATAAATTTAACACGATCAGTTCGCAAATTGGTTTCTATATCGTTTATTTGTATCTTCCACTCCTATTCCTATGGCAGTCGATCGTCTATAAAGTCAGGGGGCATAAATCATGAAAATCAAACTACTCTTGATAATATTAGCAGGCTTTTTGATGACGGCGTGTGGCGTGGAAAAGCAAATATTAGAAGATATATTAATTGCTGAAGTCGTAGGTTATGATGATGCCGAAGAGAAAAGAATCCAAGGTACGGTCGTTGTCAGTGTTCCTCAGCCTGGGGAGGAAGCAGATCTGGGTAAAGAAGTATATGAAGCGAACTCCCATGATATAAAGTCGGCCCGCCAGCAAGAAAATGCAAAAACACCATACCCGATTGTCGGCGGAAGACTGTCAGTCATTCTATATGGTGAAGAATTGGCAAGTAAGGGGTTGAATGATTATGTCGATACATATAGGCGTGACCCAATGGTGGGAAGGGATTTGTATTTAGCTGTCGTTCATGGCAAAGCGGAGGATGTAGTTAAAATGGAGCCGAAGTTGATTAAAACTCCAGGAGTTCAAGTGAAAGAGCTGATCGAACAGAATATAAGGACTAATTTGCCTGATGTAGATCTTCACAGGTATTTATATGCGTATCATGGTAAAGGAATCGATCCGGTCATGCCTTTATTGGAAACAACAGGAGACCAAATACGGGTGAGAGGGATCGCCTTGTTTAAAAAGGATCGTTATATCGGTAAATATATCCCTTATGAAGACGGCTTTTTATATAAAGTCCTTAGTGAAAACTTTAAGCTGGGGAGTTATGAAATTAAATGGAAGGAAAATGACTTTACCGATATCAATAACGTGGAGTCACGTGTCCAGTATCATATTTCGAATGCCAATCAAGACCCCAAGGTCAGGATTGGAGTGAAAATGAAAGCGAGTCTGCTAGAGGTCCAAGGCTATGACTTGGGCAAAGCGGTCGACCTGAATAGAATAGAGGCCAGGGCCGAGCGGATCATTGGTAAAAAATTAAATGAGATGGTAACCATGTTTCAGGAGAACAATATAGATCCGCTTGCACTCGGTGATCACGCTAAAAGTAAAACAAGAAATTTCGATCAAAAACATTGGGAGGAGGCATATCCCGATATTCCGATCGAGGTCGATCTGGATATTGAAATGATTCAAACGGGAATAGCTGAATAAAAGTAGAATATTCTGGAGTTTCCCCCTTTATAATAGGGTATTGGTGTAAAGATTGTGCTAATGCGGCTAAAAAGGGGGAAAAGCATGGACAAAGCATGGTGGAAAGAGGCAGTTGTGTATCAAGTGTATCCAAGGAGTTTTATGGATAGTGATGGTGATGGGATAGGGGATATAAACGGGATATTGATGAAACTCGATTATTTACAAGAACTGGGTGTGAACGTGATATGGCTATCCCCAGTTTATCAATCCCCCAATGATGACAATGGGTACGATATCAGTGATTATAAATCAATCATGACTGAATTCGGGACAATGGCTGACTTTGATAGGTTGTTGAAGGCAGTTCATGAACGTGGAATGAAGATCATGATGGACCTGGTGGTCAACCATTCTTCAGACGAACATCCGTGGTTCGAGGAATCGCGATCCTCAAAAGATAATCCGAAACGTGATTATTATATTTGGAAACCTGGCAGGAATGGGAAAGAGCCAAGTAATTGGGAGTCCATTTTTAAAGGTTCGGCATGGGAATATGATGAAGGAACCGATGAATATTATTTACATTTATTCAGCAGGAAACAACCGGATTTAAACTGGGAGAACCCTAAGCTCCGTGAAGAAATCTACAGTATCATGACATGGTGGCTGGATAAGGGTGTCGATGGCTTCCGGATGGATGTCATCAACTTCCTTTCAAAAGATCAAAGCTATTCGGATGGAGCCGTTCGCCATGAGAAGCAGTTTGGTGACGGAAGCCCATTTTTCCTGAATGGCCCGCGCATACATGAGTTTTTACAGGAAATCAATCAACGGGCGCTTTCTGGGTATGACGTGATTACGGTTGGGGAGATGCCAGGCGTCACACCGGAGGACGCACAATTGTTCACAGGTAAAGATCGTGGTGAGCTACATATGGTCTTTCAATTCGAACATATGGATTTGGGGAGAGGGCCTGAAGGAAAGTGGAGTAATGATAAGTGGAAGCTTACCGATTTAAAGCGAATTCTTTCCAAGTGGCAGACTGGTTTGGAGGGGGAAGGCTGGAACAGTTTATACTGGAACAACCATGATCAGCCCCGGGTTGTCTCAAGGTTTGGTAATGATGGAAAGTATCGTATTGAAAGCGCTAAGATGCTTGCTGCTTGTCTTCATATGCTTCAGGGTACACCTTATATATATCAAGGGGAAGAGTTGGGCATGACCAATGTTGCATTTGAAAGCATCGATGAATACCGGGATATCGAAACATTGAATTCATATGACGAACTAGTCAATTCTCATGGCTGGTCAAAAGAGAGGATGATGTCAGCCATTCACGCCCGCAGCCGAGATAATGCGAGAACACCGATTCAGTGGAATGACTCCCGGAACGCAGGATTCACGCAAGGGACTCCTTGGATTAAGGTTAATCCCAATTTCCCCGAGATTAATGCAGAAAAGGCCTACAATGATCACAATTCCATTTTTCATTTTTATAAAAAGCTTATCCAATTACGCAAGGAACATGATATCGTCGTTTATGGCCGTTTTGAACTGCTGTTCCCTGATGATGAACGAATATTTGCCTACACGAGATCGTTGGAAGAAGAAAAGCTGTTGGTGCTATGCAACTTTAAAGAAGAGCAGGCCTCCTATACTTTGCCTGAAGAGCTGCATGCATATTCTGCCACAAAGCTGATCGGCAATTATGATCAGGAGGAAGAAGGAATCTCCAGCAAACCCCTGCAACCATATGAATGCCGTGTTTATCAATTGAAATGAAAAAAGGACCTGTTCTTCTTCGATTAGGAAGAAGAACAGGTCCTTTGCGTATTATTTTGATTTAAGGTCACATTCCTCTAGGGGAATGATTTTCGTTTTGTGCTTAATTTTATAGCCGAACCATAAGACGAAAAATAGAATCAAGCCAATGTAGGAAACGAACATTGAATTCCAGTCGATCCCATCGCTGCTGAAAGCTTGATAGCCTTGTCCGATAATAATGATAATACAAAGGACAAGTGCGAATATAGGCCCGAATGGGAAGCCTTTTGCCCGAAATGGTAAAGCATTCATATCAAGGCCTTGAGCTGCGTAGGCTTTGCGGAACCGATAATGGGCAATCGCAATCCCTACCCAGGTGACGAATCCCGCCATGCCTGAAGCGTTCAATAACCAGATATAAACGACGCCATCACCGAAAAACGAAGCTAAGAATGCAACGCAGCCAACTAAAGAAGTCACGATAAGGGCATTCACGGGTACTCCTCTTTTATCTAACTTGCCTAGGAATTTCGGTGCTTTACCATCACGTGCCAAGTCCCATAGCATACGGGTTGAAGCGTACATGCCAGAGTTACCGGCTGAGAGTACGGATGATAAAATGATCGCGTTCATGATGGATGCAGCAAATGCAAGGCCGGCCCTTTCAAATACAAGCGTAAATGGACTTACGGCAACATCTTCACTCAATAAACGTGAATCGGTAAACGGAATGATCATGCCAATTACAAAAATGGCTAAGATATAGAATAAGATGATACGCCAGAAAACGGATCTGATCGCTTTTGGGATATTTTTTTCTGGATCCTCACTTTCACCTGCAGTCACTCCAAGCAATTCCGTACCTTGGAATGAAAAGCCGGCAGCCATGAATACGCCTAGAATCGTGAAGAATCCTCCGTTAAAGGGACCTTCGCCCATTGTGAAATTGGAAAAACCGATTGGGTCTTTGCCACCCATGATTCCGAGAATGATCAGAACACCCGTGATCAAGAATATGACGACTGTCACGACCTTGATCATGGCAAACCAGAATTCTGTTTCCCCGAAACCTTTAACTGACATGTAATTGATAAGAAACATAATGATTAACGCAATGGCACTCCAGATAATTGAAGGGCTATCCGGGAACCAGAACTTCATAATTAAGACAACGGCTGCCAATTCGGCAGCAATGGTGATTGCCCAGTTATACCAGTAGTTCCAACCAATCGCAAAACCGAAAGACGGATCGACGAATTTGGATGCATAGACACGGAACGAACCGGCCACTGGCATGAACGCTGCCATTTCTGCAAGACTTGTCATTAAGTAATAAACCATGATGCCGATGATTGCGTATGCCACCAAGGCACCGCCGGGTCCGGCTGAATGAATGGCCCCGCCACTAGCTAAAAATAAACCTGTTCCAATCGTTCCACCTAATGAAATCATCATTAAATGACGCGCTTTCAGGCTCCTTTTCAGTTCAGTAGGGCTTGATGGTGATTGTGAATTTGACAATTGATGTTACACTCCTTTTTATTGGAAGGGAACGATAAATAAAAAAACAGCAGTCGAAAAAGATCGACGGCTGTTTATAATAAACCCGTTTATCCTTCCGAAGATAGCTCCCCACGCTTTTTTGAAAAAACGTGACAGTGGTGTTCCTTTTCGGTTACACCGCCAGCAAGAATATACATGGAATATACCCTAACTTCGGCAACTTATCCTTTCAAACGGAGTCTTTAATTTTCCAGAATCTCGTCCGTTTTACTTTTATAAGCTGCAGCCTCTAACTCATCGGTAAATGAGGAAGTATTCAATTTTCTAAAATCGTTTGCGTCAGTTTAATAGGTGACGCCGGACGATTGTACTCATGAAATTCATGCAATCGTTAATAGATTGCTAGTAATTGAGTAAACTTTACTATATCAAAATTATAAAATAACTTCTGGGATATCGCAATGATTATTTTATGTGGTTATTTTTTCCTAGTTGAATGATGGCAGTAAGGAAGAATTCAAGTGACGATATACTAAAATAAAGCATCCTGATAGCTAAACGGTTTTCCTTTTTATTAGGGCGTAGTCCAGTTTTACATGTTTGACCTCTCCAGGATTCTCAAATAGGTCCACTGCCATTTTCCCAATCCATTCCAGCGGTAAGGAAATGGTCGTGATGTCGAGCATTTCGCCAAGGCTATCATTATTGAAGCCGAGAATGGCCACATCTTCCGGTACCCTTATACCCGATTTCTTAGCGGTAAGAATGAATCCTGCCGCCGTGTCATCATTCGTGATGATGATGGCTTCAGGTTTATCCATCATCGAATTCCATTCCTGAAACAATTGTTCACCGTCTTTGATGTGATAACTGCCTTCAAACAGCCATTCTTTATTGTTTATCAGTTGATGTTTACTCATGATATCGTTAAAGGCTTTTGTGCGGTGGGAACTATTTCTGCTTTTTTTACGGCCGAGGCTGTATCCGATTTTCTTATATCCTTTAGCGATCACGTACTCAAGGGCACAGGAGAAAGCTGCATAATGATCAATGCTGATGGATGAGAATTCAGCCTGAGCTGTATCTTCACATAAAATAATCGGTCCGTATTTTTGATATTCCAAGAGGATTTTCATTTCTGAAATCCTTGAACAAACGATAATGCCATCGAGCTGCTTCATTTGCAGCATATTAAAAGCCTGGATTTCTTTCTCTCTATCATAATTTGTTTGAAAGATGACGATATGACAGCCGATTGCATTTGCCTGTTTAGTGATTCCGTTAACGATTGCCCCGTAATATGGGTGATTGTTGAAGGGGATGATGATGCCGATAAGATTGGTCTTGCCTTTTGAAAGATGAATGGCGTTGATGTTTCTCGTATAATTCAAACGATTGATCGCTTCTAAGACGCTCTTTCTTTTATCGGGGCTTACATATGGATGATCATTCAATACACGAGACACTGTTGAGACAGATACACCAGCACATTGAGCTATTTCTTTAATATTTGTCATGGTATCACCGTTTTTTCTTTTTTTTTATTGTACAGTATGAAACCCATTTCAGGGCAAGGGAACAGTGTGGGACTGCTGAAGATTTCTTCAAATAAGGTCTTGTTCTGGTATTGGTTTCATCCTTTAAGATTTGTTTAAGTCTTAGAGGAGGAGGAAATCATGATGTTCCAAACTTTAATCACCCTGGTTGTGCTTTGCGGAATCGAATTGGGATTTGCGTACTTGGCAATTTCATTGAAACAGGAAAAATGAGTGGCAATGCCAGTCAAGAATTCCGCGGTATTACGCGAGGAAACCACGTTTACTCGTGAATTTTGGCATTTTACTCGTGAAATTCACACATTTACTCGTGAATTTCATGTCGTCCAGAAATAGCTCCCCTATATTATATTCACCATTAAAACTCCACAATATAAATATAACTTCATCGTTACGTTTCATGTACGGAATGACTGGCTGTCAGGGAGCTCCCTAGTGAGATTTCTGACAGTTTTTATTGTGTGTAAAAGTCATTCGCCTTTTTGAAATGTTTAAAAAATAGTTGCACTTTTTTTGTATATTTGTGTATAGTATAAAATAAGTTGTGTAGAGGAAACTTTTTAGCATTTACGACAATGTAAAAAAATTTACACTTAATTTTGCGTTCGGCAAACATTTTTAGGGAAATGAAAAAGAGGAGGGAATATGGATGGGTTTTCTAAAATCTATTGGGGGTGTGCTTGCTGCATTGCTGATTTTAACGGGGTGCGGTAATGATACAGCCGATAGGGATAAAGGCAATGGCAAGCTAAATGTCGTTACAACAACGGGAATGATTGGGGATTTGGTTGAGAATATCGGCGGTAAACATGTCGAGGTCACCAGTTTAATGGGACCGGGAGTCGACCCCCATCTATATAAAGCGACACAGGGTGATGTGGAGACACTGGATTCGGCTGATATGATTTTTTATAATGGTGTGCATCTTGAAGGGAAAATGACGGATATATTCGAAATGATGAGCAAGGATAAACCGACGATTGCCGTAACGGAGGACTTCAAGGAGAACCAGCTTCGTAAAGTGAGTGCTACGGAGCATGATCCCCACGTATGGTTTGATGTAAAGCTTTGGATCGTAGCGGCGGACACAGTCAAGAAAGAGTTGATTGCCAATGATCCGGACCATGAAGCAAAGTTTCGTGAAAATTATGAAGAGTACGTCCTGCAATTGGAGGAACTTGATAAATATGTTCAAGATGAAATTAATAAAATTCCAGAAGATCAACGGGTGCTCGTTACAGCACATGATGCTTTTGGATACTACGGTAAGTCATATGGCCTGGACGTAAGGGGTCTCCAAGGAATCAATACATTATCGGAATATGGATCAAAAGATGTTACTGATATGCGGAATTATCTTGTGGAGAACAAAATAAAAGCGATTTTCATTGAGTCAAGCGTACCAAGGAAGGCTATCGAGGCTGTCATTCAAGGTGCAGGGAAGCAGGGCCACAAAGTGGAAATCGGCGGTGAATTATTCTCGGATGCAATGGGTGAAAAAGGGACGGAAGAAGGAACGTATATCGGGATGGTCCGTCATAATACAGACACCATCGTCCGTGCATTGAAATAAGGGGGAGAAACTATGAATCAAGCAGCTTTGAAGGTCGAGAATTTAACGATTGCATATCATAAGAAGCCGGTTGTCGAAGATGTCTCATTTGAGGTGCCGGAAGGGAATTTAATCGGTATCATAGGCCCCAATGGAGCAGGGAAGTCCACTTTGATAAAGGGAATACTGGAATTGATCCCAAAAATATCGGGGCAAATCACAATAAAGGGTTCGACTTATAAATCGATGAGGAAGAGTATTGGCTATGTACCACAGCGTGAGTCAGTGGATTGGGATTTTCCAACCAACGCACTCGATGTCGTGATGATGGGCAGATATGGTCATCTCGGATGGCTGAAGCGACCAGGGAAGTCCGAAAGGCAGAAGGGGATGGAGTGCCTGGATAAGGTGGGAATGGCTGAATACGCTAACCGCCAGATCAGCCAGCTATCAGGTGGACAGCAGCAACGGATATTCCTGGCCCGTGCATTGGCACAGGAAGCGGATATTTACTTTATGGATGAACCGTTCGTAGGGGTGGATGCGGCAACTGAGAAAGCAATCATACAATTGCTGATGGAATTGAAGGAAAAAGGCAAAACAGTCCTTGTTGTGCACCATGACCTATCCACCGTGAAGGAATATTTCGACTGGACGATGTTATTGAATAAAAAGGTGATGAAAATAGGTCCGACAGAAGAAGTGTTCATTCCCGAATACTTACAGGCAACGTATGGAGGCCGTCTAGCAATACTATCAGACACTAAGTCCGGCCTTTTATTAAAATGAGGTGTACACGATGAACATACTGGATATTATTACTGATCCAAATACAAGGTGGATATTGCTTGGCACGATGTTCCTCGGATTAAGCAGCGGGGTCATCGGCAGCTTTGCCTACCTCAGAAAGCAGTCTTTGCTTGGCGACACGCTCGCACATGCAGCGTTACCCGGTATCTGTGTCGCCTTTATGTTAACTGGAGTGAAATCCACTTCCTACTTTCTAATAGGTGCTGCCTTGGCAGGGCTAGTGGCTGTCTTCTTGATCAGTGTGCTTACGAGATACAGTAAGATCAAGCAGGATGCAGCATTGGGAATCGTCTTATCTTCTTTCTTTGGCTTCGGAATTGTCATGCTTACGCAGATCCAGCAGAGCGAGTATGGAAACCAGAGTGGATTGGATACCTT
Source organism: Peribacillus sp. NPDC101481 (assembly GCF_044767165.1). Classification (NCBI taxonomy): domain Bacteria; kingdom Bacillati; phylum Bacillota; class Bacilli; order Caryophanales; family Bacillaceae; genus Peribacillus; species Peribacillus sp. NPDC101481. The sequence goes on from NZ_JBIWNJ010000003.1 coordinate 431,867, forward strand.
TTTATTCGGACAGACGGCGTCAATGGTCATGTCCGATGTATATATGATGATGACGGTTTCCTTCATTCTCATTTTCACTTGTACCATATTTTTTAAAGAATTCAAATTACTGTCCTTTGACCCTGGGTTTGCTAAGGGGATGGGATTGCCGGTTGTTTTTCTGGATTATTTCATCATGATGCTGATCGTGGCAGCTGTAGTGATCGGTATCCAGGCTGTAGGCGTCGTATTGATGGCATCTTTACTGATAACTCCTGCGGTTTCCGCGAGGTATTGGACGGAGCGGCTGCATATCATGGTTATCCTGTCTGGTGTATTCGGAATGTTGAGCGGTGTGTCTGGAACGTTGATCAGTACATCAGTCAATGATTTGCCAACAGGACCGTTAATTGTCTTATCCGCGACGGTATGGTTTTTCTTTTCCATGCTTTTTGCACCTAAACGCGGAGTGCTTTCATCTGTATGGAGAAGGGTATCGACGAAAAAGAAATATTCTCTCGAACAGGATAGAAGGAAAGGGAGCCACACATCATGAATGATTTTTGGATTATCTTAGTCGGAGCATTAGTGGCGGGTTCTTGCAGTGTATTAGGATGCTTTTTGATAGTCAGGAAAATGACGTTGATTGGGGATGCCATCAGTCATTCTGTTTTGCCGGGAATCGTATTGGCATTTTTAATAACGGGGACCCGTGATTCGGTTCCAATGCTGATCGGGGCTGCTGCGCTCGGCTTGCTTACCGTATTCTTGATCCAGCTTTTCCAATCGTCGGGCGTTCAAGCTGACGCAGCGATCGGGATTGTATTTACTTCCCTTTTTGCAACGGGAATCGTACTTGTGAGCCTGTATACGCAACAAATAGATTTTGACCTGGAACATGTCCTTTATGGCGAAATAGCCTATACTCCCTGGAACACAATGACAATCGCGGGAATCGAAGTTGGACCAAAAGCTGTTTGGATAGTCGGCAGTTGTTTCATCCTGAATCTCGTACTGATCTTCCTTTTCTTCAAACAGTTTAAACTCGTGTCTTTTGATCCGTCACTTGCGGCTGCAATGGGTATTCCTGTACTGTTCTTCCATTACTTATTGATGAGCCTCATCTCACTGACAACTGTAGCTTCTTTTGATAGTGTAGGTTCCATTTTAGTAGTTGGAATGCTCATCATACCTGCGGCAACAGCATACCTGCTGTCAGACCGTTTAAGCAGCATGATATTGGTCAGTATCGGGGTAGGGGTGCTAAGTTCCGTCATCGGCTACTATTCTGCCACCATTTTGGATGCCTCGATTTCAGGCTGCATGGTGGGGTCGGCCGCCATATTATTCGGAATGGCCTTTCTCTTTTCCCCAAACCATGGATTGGTCAGCTTATTGCTGAAACGGAGAAAATCAAAGGAATCACATGCATAGCTCTCTCTGCATACAGGCTTCATGGAAATAACTCCATGAAGCCTGTAAACTATTCTTCTATATAGTTGTGATTTTATTTGTTTAAAGTATAATGAATAAGTGTATTTATAGATATATCGCAGGAGCCTTTTTAAGGGAGAGTTAAGTATGGAAGAACAAAATAAATTTTCATCACGAATAGATTTTTCTTTGGTCACAATATTGCTGTTATTATGCGTTGGAAGTTGCTTAGCAATCTATAGTGCCCAAACGACTGGACAGTACGCTGAAAACTTCTTAATTAAACAAATTTTTTGGTATATAGTTGGAATCGGAATCGTATTAGGTTTCATCACCTTGGATTCTGATCAGTTGAAAAAAATATCTTGGTACGCCTATGGCTTCGGATTGTTTTTGCTTTTTTTGCTGATCATTATGCCGGAAAGCATCGTTCCTGTCCGGAATGGTGCGAAAAGTTGGTTCATCATTCCGGGAATCGGTTCGATTCAGCCATCGGAATTCATGAAGGTTTTCCTCATCCTGGCTTTAGCGAATGTCATCTCAAACCATCATCTCAAAAACACGCTGAAAACGATTCAAACGGATATCTGGCTGCTTATTAAAATCGGTCTAGTGACCGGTGCCCCCTTATTGTTAATCATGCAACAGCCAGATTTGGGTACCTCGCTTGTCATCATGTCAATCATGCTCGGAATGATTTTCATTTCAGGGGTAACATGGAAGATCCTGCTGCCGATCGTTTCAGGAGGAATTGTCGTCGCTTCAACGGTCCTATACTTTGTCCTTTGGAAGCCGGAAATCCTGGAAAAATACCTAGGGGTAAAATCCTATCAATTCGGCCGTATCTATTCTTGGCTGGATCCATATAATTATGCCAGCTCCGAAGGATATCACTTAACCAAATCTTTACTGGCCATCGGCTCCGGCCAGACCACAGGCAAGGGAATCGGCTCGAGGGAAGTGTATTTGCCTGAGAGTCATTCGGATTTCATTTTCAGCATCATCGGTGAAGAATTCGGCTTCATCGGATCAAGTATCATTATTTCCTTGTTTTTCCTATTGATTTACCATATAACAAAAACGGGAATGGACACGAAAAATAACTTCTATACATATATCTGTGTTGGCGTTATAAGCATGTTGACGTTTCACGTTTTTCAAAATATCGGCATGACTGTAGGCCTTTTACCAATAACGGGAATTCCGCTTCCATTTGTCAGTTATGGAGGAAGCTCGCTAATGGGGAACATGATGGCCATGGGCTTAATATTCAGCATTCGGTATCACTATAAGAAGTATATGTTTTCAACGGATATCTAAATATAAAGCCGGCCCCCGATGGGCCGGCTTTATTTGTAGCAAAAAAAACAAAAGGAGCAGAATCTCCCCTGAATGTTTGCTTATTGAATGTTCGTTCCAGTTGGAAATTGATTTTTATAACCGGAAAATTGTTGAAACGATTGGCTTAAGCTGGTAGCTTGCGCCTTTTCTAAACTATACCAGCCTTTTTCGAACATAAGGTTATAGAGTTCACGCTGCATCTCTTGATTTTCTTTGGCAACGGAGAAAATGTCTTGGAATAAGGCTTGGTTACTCATTTCATGCAGGGCAACGGAAAGGGAGTTGCAAAAGTACTTTTCAGTTGAAAGCATATCATTTATAAAATCCCTGTCATTCATTTGCGGCGTCTTTGCCACGGGAGATTCTGGATTTTGGACTTTGTTTTCATTGGGCATCAAGAACCCTCCTTTACTGATATTGTTGTTGACCCTGATTTTGGTCGGGGTTCAAATGTTTCAATATGGTATCGTAATGACGTTGATGCATGAGTCCGCACCGATTTAAAGCATCAATGATTTGCGGGTCCTTGCATTGTGTGGCAAAAAAATGTGCTTTTTTAATTGCATTCAGATTCCATGCAAGCATATCGGTTAAGTATAAGCTATCTTTCACCGTAACCATTTCCGGCGGCTGTTTCATAAAGCCGGTGGACTGCTGTTGGCTGTTAAACGAATTTTGCTGTTCCATCATTGCTACCTCCTTAAGTGTTCTTTAAACGAGCTTAATTTTCCCTTCTGGATTTTTTTTATTCTTGATTCTAAATATCTGAAAAGTGCATTAAATGGTAAAATAATCTTGTGCATCTATTTTCCAAAATGATTTGGAGGGGAATGCAGTGGAAAGAATATTGAAAAATCTATTCCTTTTTTTATCAAAGAACAAGGGCATGACAAAGGCAGCGAAAAAATACGGGCTGCGGTTTGGGGCATCTCGTTTCGTGGCAGGAGAATCCTTGGATATGGCATGTGAAGTGATTGCAGATCTTAACCGGAAAGGGCTTGCCGTCACTATTGATTATTTAGGTGAATTCATTGAAGATGAACAAGAAGCAGGGAAGATGGCAGATGAGTGCATTGAAGCAATCCGCATGATTGGCAGAAATGAACTGGATTCACAGTTATCCCTGAAGCTGACCTCGATGGGCTTGGATGTGTCCGAACGAGTCGTAATGAATAACATGCGGAGGATCTTGGATGAAGCTAAAGCCCATCAGGTTTTCGTGACGCTTGATATGGAAGATTTTCCGCGCTGTCAGCCGACTTTGGATGTATTCAAAAACCTGAAGTCTGAATATAATGAATTGGGGACTGTCATCCAAGCTTATCTGTATCGGACTGAGAAGGATATTGAGGAGCTGGATGCATACCATCCGAATCTAAGGCTTGTTAAAGGGGCTTATAAAGAACCAAGGGAAGTGGCTTTTCCCGAGAAAAAAGATGTGGATGAGAATTTCAAGAAAATCATCAAGAAGCATATGCAAAATGGCAATTACACAGCCGTTGCCACACATGATGACAAGATCATTGATTATACGAGGGACTTGGTCAAAGATCAGGGAATTCCCCGTGATCGATTTGAATTCCAAATGTTATATGGCATCCGCAATGAAAAGCAGCTCGAACTTGCTAAAGAAGGATATAAGGTAAGGGTGTATGTTCCTTATGGTACGGATTGGTATGGATACTTCATGCGCCGCCTTGCAGAGAGACCGGCCAATATTGCTTTCGTTTTAAAAGGCCTATTCAAGAAATAGGAAGCGAGAGCCGCCCCGGAAAAGGGACGGCTGCTCAAATTAAGAAAGATTATCTTTTGAACTGATTGTTCTGGCTGTTCACTTTATTGATTCCGTGTTGACGTTCAGCGCCAGGGCCGGCATTGCCTTTAACGCTTGCTGCGCTTACGGCTGCTTTAGAAGGATTATCTTTACGCTTCATTATATAAGTCACCTCCACCCCGGTTATTTTTTACTGAACGGAGGAGAAATAACCGAAGTAACTCGGAGAAAAAAATATTTTTTTCCTGTTTAATCATTGCGGAATTTCCAAATATATTCTATATTAGTAATAAGAAAAAATATTCAAAATTTTTTTGAATTAAAAATGAATGAGCATTCATTCAATAAATTGCGTAAGGGGGATATGAACTTGGTTCGACAAATTCGAAAGGCTGCTGTTCTAGGGTCAGGAGTTATGGGATCAGGGATTGCTGCACACCTTGCTAACATCGGCATTCCGACTTTATTATTGGATATTGTACCTCGTGAACTAACTGAGGATGAAAAGAAAAAGGGACTGACATTAGATAATAAACAAGTGCGTAACCGCATCAGCCAAACAGCGATTACGAAACTTTTAAAACAGAAACCAGCTCCGCTTTCGGCTAAGGGAAACATTGCGTTGATCGAGGCAGGAAACCTGGAAGATGATATAAGTCGTTTAAAGGATGTCGATTGGATCATCGAAGTGGTCGTTGAGAAGCTTGAGGTTAAGCAAAGTGTGTTCGCCCAGGTTGATCAGCATCGTAAACCAGGAAGCATCGTTTCATCGAATACCTCCGGAATATCAATTGAAGCAATGGCAGAAGGCCGTTCGGAGGACTTTCAAAAGCACTTCCTGGGAACCCACTTCTTCAATCCGCCGCGTTATCTTAAGTTGTTGGAGCTTATTCCAACTAAAGCAACTTCACCAGAAGTGCTCGAATACATGAAACGATTCGGCGAAGATGTACTGGGAAAAGGTGTCGTCGAAGCCAAGGATACCCCTAACTTTATCGCAAACCGAATCGGAACTTATGGTTTATTGGTCACTCTGCGGGAAATGCAAAAAGGCGGATACAGTGTTGGTGAGGTCGATTCGGTTACAGGTCCGTTGATTGGAAGGGCAACTAGTGCGACTTTCCGGACACTTGATGTAGTTGGATTGGATACCTTTGCACATGTTGCCAGAAACGTATATGAACAGGTGGATGGAGAAGAAAAAGAAGTTTTCAAAATACCTGATTTCATGAATGAAATGCTTAAGAATGGGTGGCTTGGAAGCAAGTCAGGCCAAGGATTTTTCTTGAAAAAAGGAAAGGAAATCCTTGAACTGAATCCCGATACCCTTGAATATGATGCACGAAAAAGATTAAAAACGCCTTCCATTGAAATGGCTAAACAGGCCAAGGGCTTTGAAAATAAAATGAAAGCGCTTGTTTATAGCGAAGACCGTACCGGCCAATTACTTTGGAATGTCCTGAATCCGGCGCTTGTGTATTCTGCCCAGCTGCTTGGGGACATCGCGGATGACATCGTGGCGATCGATCAAGCGATGAAATGGGGCTTCGGATGGTCAACAGGACCATTTGAAACATGGGATGCGATAGGGGTAGAAAAATCGGTAGCCCGAATGGAGGCGGAAGGCATCACCGTTCCGCAATGGGTGAAGGATATGCTCGCTAAAGGCATCACTTCCTTCTATAAAGAAGAAAATGGCATAGTTCACTATTATGATAATGGTGAATATAAGGAACTTGTTGCAAATCCTAAAGTGATGAATCTTAAAGCGATAAAGAAACAAAAAGGCGTAATCAAGAAAAACAGTGGTGCAAGCCTGATGGATATCGGCGATGGAGTGGCTCTTCTTGAATTCACTTCACCGAATAATGCAATCGGTCTGGATATCATACAAATGATCAATGCGGCGGTCGACGAAGCGGAAGCGAATTTTAAAGGCTTGGTCATCGGAAACCAAGGAAAGAACTTCTGTGTAGGCGCTAATATTGCAATGATGCTGATGGAAGCACAGGATGACAACATTTTTGAACTCGATATGGTCATCAGCCAATTCCAAAAGGCGATGCTTAAAATCAAGTACAGTGCTGTTCCTGTAGTGGTTGCACCGTTTAATATGACACTTGGCGGGGGAGCTGAAGTATCCCTTCCGGCAGCGCGCATCCAGGCAACGACAGAAACGTATATGGGACTAGTGGAAGCTGGTGTAGGTTTGATTCCAGGCGGCGGCGGGACTAAAGAACTTTATGTGAAGACGTTGAGGAATATGCCGAAGGGCGTCGACTTCGACTTACAGAAAGTGGCCAACCAAGTATTTGAAACGGTCGCCATGGCAAAAGTTTCTACCTCCGCCGAGGAAGCGAGAGGGAACAATTTCCTTAATTCAGCGGATGGAATAAGCGTAAATGCGGATCATCAGCTATATGATGCGAAACAGGCGGTAATTTCCATGCATGAACAAGGCTATATCGCTCCGGCCCGCACAAAAATCCCTGTCGTAGGTGAAACGGGATATGCCGCACTTCTATTAGGGGCGGAATCCATGCGCCTTTCAGGTTTCTTATCAGAACATGACCTTGTCATAGCCAAAGAGCTTGCATATGTGCTGGCGGGGGGAAAACTCCCATTTGGCACGGAAGTAGATGAACAATACATCTTGAACCTAGAAAAACAGGCATTCCTGAAACTGGTTTCGACTCCGAAATCCCAAGCAAGGATGCAGCATATGCTTGTTAAAGGCAAACCACTCCGTAATTGATGAATGGACGAAGAAATGGCCAAAACGAAGATTAATAGATCAATAGCTTAAAAATGAGTAAGGGGGATCCTCATGAAAGAAGCGGTAATAGTAGCTGGAGCAAGGACTCCGGTTGGAAGAGCGAAAAAAGGTTCTCTTGCCAGTGTACGTCCTGATGATTTAGGGGCTCTTGTCGTAAAGGAAACGTTAAAGCGTGCAGGAAATTATGAAGGCACCATCGATGACCTGATTATCGGTTGTGCAATGCCTGAAGCGGAGCAAGGATTGAACATGGCTCGTAACATTGGTGCATTGGCAGGATTACCTTATACAGTACCGGCCATAACGATTAATCGTTACTGTTCAAGCGGGCTGCAAAGCATCGCATATGGAGCGGAAAGGATCATGCTCGGCCAAAGTGATACTGTCATTGCAGGCGGAGCGGAATCCATGAGCCTTTTGCCAATGATGGGCCATGTAACACGTCCGAACGCGAGACTTGCGGAAACGGCACCGGAATATTATATGGGTATGGGCCACACTGCTGAAGCCGTTGCAAAAAAATACGGCATTTCCCGTGACGATCAAGATGCATTTTCTGTTCGTAGTCATCAAAAGGCGGCGAAGGCCATTGCAGAAGGAAAGTTTTCGGATGAGATCGTGCCGGTTGACGTAACCCTTCGTTCAGTGGGACCAGATCTTAAGTTAAAGGAAAAAACATTTACATTTACACAGGATGAGGGCGTTCGTCCAGGCACCACTGCTGAAGTGCTAAAAAAACTAAGACCTGCATTCTCTGTTACAGGCTCCGTAACAGCAGGGAATTCCTCACAAACGAGTGATGGTGCAGCCGCGGTCATGGTCATGGATGGGGAAAAGGCCTCTTCATTAGGGATGAAACCGATGGGTAAGTTCCGTTCCTTTGCTGTAGCGGGAGTACCGCCTGAAATCATGGGTATCGGACCGATTGCAGCCATTCCTAAAGCTTTGAAGCTAGCGGGTCTTGAGTTATCGGATATTGGTTTATTTGAATTGAATGAAGCCTTTGCTTCCCAATCCATTCAAATCATTCGTGAGCTCGGTTTGAATGAAGAGATTGTCAATGTAAATGGCGGAGCCATCGCCTTAGGCCATCCACTAGGATGTTCGGGGGCAAAACTGACATTAAGCCTGCTACATGAAATGAAGCGCAGAAACCAACAGTTCGGAGTCGTGACAATGTGTATCGGCGGCGGAATGGGTGCTGCTGGAGTATTTGAATTATTGGCTTAATCCCCCCCTCCCGGAAGCTGTCATGCTTCCGGCGGATTTACTATCTTAAATACTTAGGAGGAAATAACATGTCCAATCAAACTACAGATAACCTCATTAAAGGCGGAGCCTTTTTAGTAGAAGATATTACGTATGATCAAGTGTTTACACCGGAAGATTATTCTGATGAGCATAAAATGATCGCCAAAACTACCGAGGATTTCGTAGAGAATGAAATTCTGCCGCAGGTTGAACATTTAGAAAACCATGAATTTGACCGTTCCGTTAAATTACTGAAACATGCAGGTGAAATCGGTTTACTTGGTGCTGACGTTCCTGAGGAATACAGCGGATTGGGTCTTGATAAAATCAGTTCGGCATTGATTACAGAAAAAATGGCACTTTCAGGCGGCTTTGGAATTACGCATGGTGCACATGTAGGTATCGGATCTTTGCCGATCGTATTATTCGGGAATGAAGAACAAAAGAAAAAATACCTCCCTTTACTGGCAACGGGTGAGAAGATTGCAGCGTATGCCTTAACGGAACCAAGCTCAGGTTCAGATGCCTTGGGAGCAAAAACGACAGCGAAATTGAATGCCGAAGGAACACACTATATTTTAAATGGTGAAAAACAATGGATTACAAATGCAGGTTTTGCAGATGTCTTCTGTGTATACGCCAAAATCGACGGCGAACAATTCTCCGCTTTCATAGTTGAGCGTGATTATGATGGCGTATCAACTGGTGCTGAAGAGAAGAAAATGGGAATCAAAAGCTCATCTACACGTACATTAATCCTTGAAGATGTACATGTGCCAGTCGAAAACCTTTTGGGTGTAGCCGGAAAAGGACATGTCATCGCTTTCAATATCCTGAATATCGGCCGTTATAAATTAGGTGTCGGTGCTGTCGGCGGATCTAAACGTGCCCTTGAGATTACAGCAGCTTATACGAATCAACGTCAACAGTTCAAAACGAAAATTTCCGATTTTAACTTGACGAAAGAAAAACTTGCAACAATGGCATCCAAAATTTATGCAGCAGAAAGCTCTGTATACCGTACCGTTGGCCTTTATGAACAAAGACAAAGCAAATTGACGGATGAGCAAGTGAAAGATGGGAAATCAATGGCTGCTGCAATCGCTGAATATGCCATTGAGTGTTCATTGAATAAATTCTTCGCTTCCGAAGTGTTGGATTATGTTACGGACGAAGGCGTACAGCTTCATGGTGGCTATGGTTTCATGCAGGAGTATGAAATTGAAAAAGCATATCGTGATTCCCGGATTAACCGGATCTTTGAAGGTACAAATGAAATCAATCGATTGCTTGTCCCTGGAACTTTCCTGAAGAAAGCACTTAAAGGGGAATTGCCGCTTCTTCAAAAGGCTCAAAGCCTGCAAGAGGAATTAATGATGATGATGCCGGAAGAACCTGGTGATGAGCCATTGGCACAAGAAAAAATGCTTGTTAGAAATGCTAAGAAAATCGGGATTCTGGCAGCTGGCCTTGCTGCACAGAAATACGGCAAAACTCTTGATCAAGAACAAGAAATCCTCTCCAACATTGCTGATATCGCATCCCTTGCCTATGCAGCGGAATCCGTGGTATTGCGTACGGAAAAAGCAATAGCAGCTACAGGTCTGGAGAAGAACAAACAAAAAGTGCTTTACACAGAAATCTTCGTTCAGGAAGCTTTCAATGAAATAGAACAGCACGCAAAGGAAACGTTAATCGCAGTGGAAACAGGCGATACTCTTCGCATCATGCTTGCGTCGCTCCGTAAGCTGACAAGGCATAATCCGATCAATGTCATTGCGAAAAAACGTGAAGCTTCCGTCAAGGTAATCGAAGCTGAAAAATATGCTCTTTAAGAAATGAATCAAAATCAGTAAAGGGAATGCCCGAGAAGGCATTCCCTTATTTCCTTTGATGAAATCGCATTGGAAATTCAAAAGACAATTCGTTGTATTGCGTGATGAAAACGGGTATTCTATTGATAGGTGGTGAAATGATGGGCTTAACATTATATTGGTACCCAAAATGCGGCACATGCCGTAACGCGAAGAAGTGGCTTGATAATCATGAACTGCAGTATGAAGCAATCCATATAGCGGAAAATCCGCCTTCGCGAACAGAAATAGAACAACTATATAAAATCAGCAATTTGGAGTTGAAGAAGTTTTTCAATACTAGCGGTCAAAAATATCGGGAGCTTGGCTTAAAGGATAAGCTGAAAGAAGCTTCTGAAGCAGAGATGCTTGATATATTGTCCACAGATGGCATGCTTCTGAAAAGGCCGATTGTTACGGATGGCACCAAAGTGACGGTAGGTTTCAAAGAGGAACAATTCGAACAGGTTTGGAACTGAAAATTTCTCGAAATATTTGGTTAATTCCTTACTTAAACAAACAATCTACCTTATAATGGAATAGATAAAATAAGATGTACATATGGAGGGTTAATAATGACAACAACACCAAAAGAACTTCGTTACACAAAAGAACATGAATGGGTCAAAACGGAAGATGGAACAGTGCGCATTGGAATTACAGCTTTCGCACAGTCCGAGCTTGGGGACATCGTATTCGTTGAGCTTCCGGAAATCGGCGATGAATTGAAAGCGAACGAACCATTCGGAAGTGTTGAATCCGTTAAGACCGTTTCTGAGCTTTATGCACCTATCAGTGGCAAGGTTATTGAAGTAAACGAAGATTTAAGTGACAACCCTGAATATGTAAATGAGTCTCCTTATGAAAAGGCATGGATGGTCGTGCTTGAACCATCTAATAGCAGTGATATTGAAAGCTTGATGAGCGCTGAAGAGTATGAGAGTTTAATCAACGGTTAAAAAAAAGGAGAGGGGGGACTGAAAAGGCCTGCTCTCTTTTTCATTTTGTACCGTGGCAGTTGCGCACATAATTCGTGAGATGGAGTGATGACATGGAGTGGGGCGAATTCGATAAAGTGATCATTGTAGAAGGCAGTTCCGATAGAAGAAAAGTTGCCTCCGTTTTAAATGAAGATGTGGAAATAAGATGTACGAATGGGACCATATCATTAACTAAGCTGGATGAATTAGTGGATGAATTGATGGACCGTGATGTTTATCTCCTTTTTGACGCAGATGAATCAGGAGAAAAGCTGCGGAAGCAGTTCCGAAGGGAAATGCCTGAGGCGAACCACCTGTATATTAATAAAATGTACAAAGAAGTGGAAAGCTCACCCGAACATCATATCGCAACTGTGCTTCTATCTGCCAATATGAATGTGAAAATGAAATTTTTAAGTCAAAGGGTGAACGACTAATTGATGCAGGAATGGAAAGAAGAAGAGTGTAAGCTTGCTGTTGAAAATGGGGAAACCTTTTGCTTATATTTATATACCCCTTTATGCGGCACTTGTCAGGTTGCCTCCAAGATGCTGACGATATCCTTGGAGCTATTCCCGGAATTGAAGGCAGGCAAAATGAATATGAATTATGTCCAAGCAATTGCCGAATCATATGAAATCGAAAGTGTTCCATGTTTATTATTTTTCAAAGAAGGACGGCTGCACAAAAAAATATATGCCTTTCAATCCGTTCCTTATTTGTACGGATTGCTTAAGGAAATCAGCTAAGAAACCAATCGGAACCGTGGTTGGTTTCTTTGTTGCGGACATATGAATGTTAGATGAAATTAAACAAAGAATATTCTAACAATTCATTGACTGATTTAATCTAAAATGCTATATTTTGAATTAAGTAACGGCAGAATTTAATAGTTCTTATCAAGAGTGGCGGAGGGACTGGCCCGACGAAGCCCGGCAACCGGTATAAATTTTTATATACGGTGCTAATTCCAGCAGAGTGTTGGCTCTGGTAGATGAGGTGTATTCTTGAAACCTCTTCTTATTGAAGTGGTTTTTTTGTTTATAAAAGGCCAGACATCATATAATTCCAACTAAATCCATAGAAAAAGGTGAAATCATATGTCAGGGAAAAAATTGCGTTTCGAAACATTGAGTGTTCATGGCGGTCTGCAAGCTGATAAAACAGGTGCACGTGCAGTTCCTATCTACCAAAGCAATGCATACTTGTTCAAGGACACCGACCATGCAGCGAATTTATTTGGCCTAAAGGAGAATGGCTATATATATTCACGACTCCATAATCCCACGATCAGCGTTTTTGAGGAAAGAATGGCCTTATTGGAAGGCGGAATCGGCGGATTGGCAACAGCAAGCGGAATGGCTGCCATCTCACTTTCAATCCTGAATATTGCCGCTGCAGGGGATGAGATTGTTTCAGCATCTACATTATATGGCGGTACGTATAACCTTTTTGAAAATACTCTTCCTAAATACGGGATTAAAGTGAAGTTCGTTTCTCCAGATGACCCTGAAAATTTCAAAAGGGCGATTACGCCAAGAACTAAAGCCATTTTTGCTGAAACCATCGGAAATCCAAGTTTGAGGGTGCTTGATATTGAAGCGGTAGCGAAAATCGCCCATGATGCCGGAATACCTTTAATCGTTGATAATACCTTTGCGACACCGTATCTATGCAGACCAATTGATTTTGGAGCGGATATTGTCATCCATTCCGCTACAAAATGGCTTCTGGGAAATGGAACTACGCTTGGCGGTGTCATCGTGGATGGAGGGAAATTCGATTGGAACTCGCCAAATTACCCTGGCTTCACAGAGCCTGACCCAAGTTACGACAATCTGGTATACGCCGAGGCAGTTGGACCTGCCGCATTCATAACGAAAGCCCGAGTCCAGTTACTCCGTGATTTAGGACCTGCGCTAAGTGCCCAAAGTGCATTCCAGTTTACGCTTGGACTTGAAACGCTGCATGTAAGGATGAAAGAGCATCTATCAAACACCAAGTCTGTCATTAAATATTTAAAAAACCATCCTGCGGTGACTTGGGTTTCACATCCTGGTGATGAGGATCATCCCGATAAAGCCCTTGCGGAAAAATATTTGCCAAAGGGAGCTGGATCTGTTGTGACTTTTGGGATACAAGGTAATCGAGAAGCTGGGGCAAAACTTATCAATTCGGTGGAATTATGGTCCCATGTAGCGAATGTTGGGGATGCGAAGAGCTTGATCATCCACCCAGCCAGTACGACCCATCAACAATTGAATGAGGCAGGTCTTGCGAAAGCGGGTGTGAGTGCCGACCAAGTCCGTTTATCGATTGGGATTGAAAATGTAGAGGATTTAATAGAAGATTTGGAGCAGGCAATTGAAAAAGCGACGAATATCGTCTCCTTGACATCCAAAACGGTTTAAGTAAAGTTTCTATATGCTTGTACTAGAAATATTATACATTGCGCTCCTTTTTTATCTATGATAAAATTTCTCCATACTAAAGAACTTAATGATGTACAAATATTCTATATATTAGCTCTTATCAAGAGAGGTGGAGGGATGTGCCCGATGAAACCCGGCAACCGACAAGGAGATTTCCTTGGAAAGGTGCCAATTCACACAAAGTTTAATCACTTTGGAAGATGAGAGGAAGGCCTGTTTCTTCACCTGCCTTTCTGCTCATGCAGAAAGGTTTTTTCTGTTTTAATTGGGTAAACTTTTACATGATATGAGAAACAGACTAATAATGTAGAGAAATCAACTAAGTTCATAGGTTTTATTGGATAAAAGAGGTGAGGGTTAATGATTACATTGACGAAAGTCAGTAAGCTGTTCCGAACAGGAAAAGGAAACAGTGAGACAATCAAGGCTGTAAATAATGTGAATGTTGAAATAAATAAAGGCGAGATTTTCGGTATCATCGGTTACAGTGGAGCGGGGAAAAGTACTTTGATCAGAATGCTCAATGGATTGGAAACACCAACAGAGGGATCCGTTGTAGTTGCTGAGAAGGAAATTTCAAAAATTAAAGGGGCTCAGCTCCGCAAGGCCCGTCAAGAAATCAGCATGATTTTCCAACATTTCAATTTATTATGGTCGAGGACCGTTCAGGAGAATATATCTTTCCCATTGGAAATTGCAGGAGTTTCTAAACCTGAACGAACCAAGCGTGTGAACGAATTGATCAAGTTAGTCGGATTGGAAGGCAGGGAAAAGGCCTATCCATCACAATTAAGCGGAGGGCAAAAGCAAAGGGTGGGAATAGCCAGGGCTCTGGCAAATGATCCTAAAGTGCTGCTGTGTGATGAAGCGACTTCTGCCTTGGATCCGCAGACTACCGACTCCATACTCGAATTGCTTGTTGACATCAATCAGCGTTTGGGGTTGACGATCGTCCTGATAACACATGAAATGCATGTGATCCGCAAAATCTGCCATCGCGTCGCCGTGATGGAAAGTGGGCAAGTTGTTGAACAGGGACCTGTCCTGGATGTTTTCAAGAACCCTAAAGAACAAATGACAAAGCGTTTCGTGCAACAGGTAACGGAACCGGAAGAAACGAAAGAAACGATGGACCATTTGCTCGAACGCTATCCTGCAGGCAAAGTGATTCAATTGACCTTTGTAGGCGATCATGCCGAAAGCCCGTTGATCACCAAGCTTGTACGTAACTTCGAGTTGGATGTCAATATCGTTCAAGGTAAGATATCCCAAACAAGAAGCGGTTCATATGGAACATTGTTTATCCATCTTGATGGCACTGAGGATGAAATGCTCCGCGCAATCGAATTCATTAAAGCACAGCAGGTAGGCGTGGAGGTGATTACTCATGCTTGAAGAATTATTGCCGAATGTTGATTGGGAAGACATTATTGAAGCTACGAGGGAAACGCTTTACATGACAAGCGTCTCTGTAGTGGCAACCTTTTTTATAGGCATAATATTAGGATTGATCCTGTTCCTGACAGGGAAGGGTAATATGTGGGAAAACCGGGCAGTCAACGGGATCATGAGTGCTGTCGTCAATATTTTCCGTTCCATTCCATTTCTTATTTTGATCGTGCTGCTCATTCCTTTCACTAAAGCGCTAGTCGGTTCCATGATCGGAGAGAACGCTGCACTGCCGGCACTTATTATCGGTGCGGCACCATTTTATGCGCGTATGGTAGAAATCGGCCTTCGTGAAATCGATAAAGGTGTAATTGAAGCCGCTAAATCGATGGGAGCAAAAACGAGCACAATCATTTGGAAGGTCCTTCTTCCAGAGTCAATGCCTGCCCTTATTTCCGGGATTACGGTAACATCGATTGCATTGGTTGGATATACCGCAATGGCCGGGGTCATCGGCGCAGGCGGGCTTGGTAATCTAGCCTATTTGGACGGATATCAAAGAAATCAAAATGACGTTACACTAGTGGCGACCATCGTTATTCTAATTATCGTCTTCATAATTCAAATTATTGGAGATGTGATTACATCTAAATTGGACAAAAGATAAAGGGAGATGAATAGGATGAAAAAGTTTTTAGGATTTGCATTAATTTTAGTGTTGTCTATCGCTTTGGCTGCTTGTGGAAGTGAAAAGGATAAAAGCGGCAGTGATACGGAGAAAGAATCGAAGAAAATAGTTGTAGGGGCATCCAATGTTCCTCATGCTGAAATCCTTGAGAAAGCTAAGCCGCTTCTTAAAGAAAAAGGAATCGAATTGGAAATCGAAACTTTCCAGGACTATGTTTTACCGAATAAGGCGTTGAATGATAAGGAATTGGATGCTAACTATTTCCAACATATTCCATATTTAGAGGGGCAAATTAAAGAAAATGGATATGACTTCGTTAATGCTGGCGGAATCCATATCGAGCCGATTGCTCTATATTCACAAAAATATAAAAGCATTGATAAACTTCCGGAAGGCGCAACAATTATTATGAGCAGCTCTGTTGCTGATCATGGGCGCGCTTTATCCCTTTTGGAAAAGAATGGCCTGATCACTTTGAAAGAAGGCGTCGATAAAACGACGGCTACAACTAAAGACATCGTTGAAAATAAGAAAAACCTTAAATTCGATGCTGATTATGAAGCGGCCCTGCTTCCTAAAATTTATGAGAGTGGCGAAGGCGATGCAGTCTTGATCAACTCCAACTATGCAATTGATGCCGGTTTGAATCCGCTTGAAGATTCGATTGCGATTGAAGATTCGGAATCACCATATGTGAATGTCATTGCCGTAAACAAAGGTGACGAAAATAAAGAAGCAATAAAAGCGCTTGTAGAAGTATTGCATTCTAAAGAAATTCAAGATTTCATTCTTGAAGAATACAAAGGTGCAGTTGTACCGGCGGATAAATAATTCAAGAATGGCAACCTGATTTAACTCAGGCCGCAGTTTAAAAACAAAAAGGTTTCGGAATGATCTCATTCCGAAACCTTTTTGTTTTTATATTGGATTTGAACCGATAATTGCCCTCTTTATTTGTTGTTGAGTGCCGATGGGCAGAGATAACAACCAAAACGCTCATATTACACATAGCCATGGTTGCGGAATCTGCGTCAACAGATTCAGGTTTTCCAGCTTTCTTAATCACTTGTTCAATCAGAGGCTCTTAATACGAGTATTTCCGGGTGTTACTATCGTCCCAACACAAATCCGTTACGGTCTTCTGACGCATAAATGAATAAGCGAGCTGGTTTGTCCATTCAGCTTTCACATAGTGCGTCGCTCATAATTTTTTTCCGTGCTTAGAGAAGTGAGGCACTTCATTTTGCCTATCTGATTGTTTAGTCTTAGTGGAATGGAACGGAAGGTACGAGACTCCTGCGGGAAAAGCGAGTCAAGGGAGACCCCGCAGGCGCAAAAGCACCGAGGAGGCTTCCGGACCGCCCGCGGAAAGCTAGTGCCTGAAGTGGAAAGTAACGTTCAAATTTTGAAACCTAAAAACCTAAAAAACTGTACAAACTCATTGATGATCCAGTTTGTTTTAGTCTGCGGCTTAATTTAATTCATTTCATGTTTAATCAGGAAAGGAAAGGGTATAGAGATAATGCAGGTAAAAAAATGATACACAAATTTGAAAGGATGGTTCACTATCAATACTCTGGATTTAAATGTAACAAGCGAAATGGAAAAGGCGATGCAGTCTTCACATGGGATTGGCTACAGTGAGTACAGTAGAAACTTAGACCTCCGTATCGAGGTCGAGAAAGAACGGGATAGGGAACATGTAAAGTGCAACAAAATGGTCCAGGACCTACAACGCAAAATTCACGGCTAAGCATATAAAAGAATTCTTTAAAAGATCGGTCTGTAGAGGTAAAATGGAAAGTGGTCCATAAAATAAGGGTTTCCTTATTGGATAAACTTACATAATGCCTGACAGTCCGATTTTTTTCTTTTTAAAGCGGAACGTTCATACCTTGCATTCGAATTCTTCGAACATATATTAATAAGGACGAAGATTTGCCGAATAATAAGATAATTTTAACAAAAACTAAAATAAGTATGATTATGCAGTAAATAGGCTATATCTGTTAGTATAGTAAGAATTGGGACAGGTTTTTAACATGGAAGAAGTGGAAACCCTATCTATTTAGTTGATTCCAAATTGGATTTGTTATAAAATTGGAATGAGAATAAAGTGAGAATGCTTTTACGTAAATTATAGTGATAGAAAGTAATCTTTACTTTCTGGTAATAAAATTGGAATTAGTTCACGGAGGTATTATTATGTCAGCTTCTACATTAACAGTTAAAGATCTTCACGTATCAATTGAAGGTAAAGAGATTTTAAAAGGGGTAAACCTTGAAGTTAAAGGTGGAGAAATCCATGCGATCATGGGACCAAATGGAACTGGTAAATCCACTTTATCATCAGCGATCATGGGTCACCCTAAATATGAAGTAACGAGCGGAAGCATCTCATTCGATGGTGAAGATGTATTGGAAATGGAAGTCGACGAGCGCGCTCGTGTCGGTCTATTCCTGGCTATGCAATATCCAAGTGAAATCAGCGGTGTTACAAATGCTGACTTCTTACGTTCTTCCATTAACGCACGCCGTGAAGAAGGCGATGAAATTTCATTGATGAAATTCATCCGTCAAATGGATCAAAAAATGGAATTCCTTGAAATGGATGAAGATATGGCGCAACGCTATTTGAATGAAGGTTTCTCCGGCGGAGAGAAAAAACGCAACGAGATTCTCCAATTAATGATGATCCAACCTAAAATTGCAATCTTGGATGAGATTGATTCAGGTCTAGATATCGATGCACTTAAAGTCGTTTCAAAAGGAATCAACGAAATGCGCGGAGAAGACTTTGGATGCTTGATCATCACTCACTACCAACGTCTATTAAATTACATCACTCCTGATTTTGTACATGTAATGATGCAAGGACGCGTCGTAAAATCAGGTGGTCCTGAACTTGCTGCCCGCTTGGAAGCGGAAGGTTATGATTGGATCAAACAAGAATTGGGCATTGAAGACGAAACTGTTGGCGAAGAAGCGTAAGTAGGAGGATTTGCAATGACTACAGAAACGAAATTACCGTTTGAACAAGAGGATATAAGCTCCTATTCAACTAAAAATAATGATCCAACTTGGCTATCCGAGCTTCGGATTCAAGCGTTTTCTGAATTAGAAAAGCTCCCGATGCCCAAGCCGGATAAAACGAAGATCGATAAATGGAATTTTACTTCTTTCCAGAACCATACGGTTGAAAGTGAAGCTTTTGCCTCTTTAGAGGAACTTCCGGAGGAAATTAAATCCATCATTGAAGAAAATGAAAACTTATACATTCAACGCAATAATACGCCGGCACATATCAATCTGTCAGCAAACGTGAAAGAGCAAGGCGTCATCTTTACAGATATTTTAACAGCTGCTCGTGACCATGCTGAGCTTGTGCAAAAATATTTCATGAAAGATGGCGTTAAAATAGATGAACATCGTTTAACGGCACTTCATGCTGCATTAGTTAATGGGGGGGCATTCCTTTATGTTCCGAAAAATGTAGAAATCAAAGAGCCGATTCAATCGGTATTCCTGTTGGATAATCCTGATACTACACTTTTCAACCATGTCTTGATCGTAGCGGAAGATAATAGCTCTGTCACATATGTAGAGAATTACTTCTCAAGCGTTGAGTCTAACGAAGGGATTGCCAACATCGTAACGGAAGTATTTGCAAATGCGAATGCCAAAGTCGAATACGGAGCGGTCGATACCCTTTCAAAAGGCTTCACGACATACGTTAACCGCCGTGGAGTGGCAGGACGTGATGCTCGTATTGAGTGGGCGCTTGGCCTTATGAACGACGGAAATACGATTTCAGATAATACAACATATCTAATGGGCGATGGATCTCACGGAGATACAAAAACAGTTGTAGTCGGACGCGGGGAACAAAAGCAGAACTTCACGACTGCCATCATTCATTATGGCAAACGCTCTGAGGGCTATATCCTTAAGCATGGTGTAATGAAAGACGCCGCATCCTCCATTTTTAATGGAATTGGGAAAATAGAGTATGGTGCTACAAAGGCCAATGCCGAACAAGAGTCACGCGTTTTGATGTTAAGTGAAAAAGCACGCGGAGATGCCAATCCGATTCTCTTGATTGATGAAGATGATGTAACGGCTGGTCATGCTGCTTCCGTCGGCCGTGTCGACCCGCTTCAACTGTATTATTTAATGAGCCGTGGTATTACAAAGAAAGAAGCAGAAAGACTTGTCATTCACGGATTCTTGGCCCCTGTTGTTAACCAGCTTCCAATTGAGGGAGTTAAAAAACAATTAGTAGCGGTCATTGAAAGGAAAGTACAGTAATGAACCCATACGAAATTCGTAAGCTTTTTCCAATATTAGATCAAGAAGTCAATGGTCAGCCATTAGTTTATTTAGATAGTGCTGCAACCTCTCAAAAGCCGGCTGCAGTGATTGAAGCGATTGAGCAATATTACCGCGGATACAACTCGAATGTTCACCGCGGAGTGCATACACTAGGAACAAAAGCTACGGATGCGTATGAAGGTGCTCGTGAAAAGGTACGTAAATTCATTAATGCTTCTTCTACAGAAGAAATCATCTTTACCAGAGGCACAACGACTGCTTTGAATACTGTAGCAAGAAGTTACGGTGGTGCAAATATTAAAGAGGGTGACGAGATCGTCATCTCTTACATGGAGCATCACAGTAATATCATTCCGTGGCAGCAGCTTGCCAAAGAAAAGGGCGCTGTATTGAAGTATATTCCGCTTCAAGAGGATGGCACGATTTCCCTTGACGATGTGAGGGCTACAATTACGGAAGCAACGAAAATCGTGTCCATCATGCAGGTTTCGAATGTACTTGGTGTTATCAATCCTGTGAAGGAGATTGCAAAAATTGCCCATGATCATAATGCTGTTATGGTAGTCGACGGGGCACAGAGCACGCCGCATCTAAAAGTGGATGTCCGTGATTTGGATTGTGATTTCTTTGCCTTCTCAGGTCATAAAATGGTCGGTCCAACAGGTATCGGCGTATTATATGGCAAGAAAGACCTTCTTGAAAAAATGGAACCGATAGAATTCGGCGGAGAGATGATTGATTTTGTAGGTTTGTATGAGTCTACATGGAAAGAACTCCCGTGGAAATTCGAAGGCGGTACCCCAATCATTGCCGGTGCAATCGGCATGGGGGCTGCAATTGATTTCTTGGAAGAAATCGGTTTGGATAATATTGAACGGCATGAACATAAGCTCGCCGCATATGCAATGGAGAAAATGTCAGCAGTTGAAGGGCTGACTATATACGGTCCTAAAGATGCGGAAAAGCGTGCGGGTGTAATTACCTTTAATATTAATGACGTACATCCACATGATGTCGCTACCGTTCTTGATGCAGATGGAATTGCTGTTCGTGCCGGTCATCATTGCGCACAGCCATTAATGAAATGGCTTGACGTATCAGCGACAGCAAGAGCAAGTTTCTATCTATATAACACGGAAGAAGATATTGATAAGCTTGTGTCCGGGCTTGTTAAAACGAAGGAGTATTTCAGTAATGTCTTTTGATAACCTAGATACACTTTACCGTCAAGTCATTATGGATCACTATAAGAAACCGCGTAATAAGGGCATGCTAGAAGATGGAAGCATGACAATCGATATGAATAACCCAACTTGCGGCGATCGGATTCGGTTAACGATGAAAATCGAAGATGGCAAGGTCAGCGATGTTAAATTCGATGGTGATGGTTGTTCGATATCCATGAGTTCAGCTTCCATGATGACTCAAGCCATTAAGGGCAAAGACGTTGATACTGCTCTAGCTATGTCCGAGACTTTTTCCTTAATGATTCAGGGAAAAGAATACGACGATGAGATGGACCTTGGGGATATCGAAGCCCTTCAAGGCGTTTCCAAATTCCCTGCACGAATCAAGTGTGCTACTCTGGCTTGGAAAGCCATGGAAAAGGGATTGAAGGAATAATTAAATTAAAATGAGCTGTTGTAATTCAGCCATTTGAAATGGAGGAATACGAGCTATGGCAAAGAAAATGCCTGATATCGGCGATTATAAATATGGCTTTGCGGATAAAGATGTTTCCATTTTCCGTTCAAAGCGTGGTCTGACAAAAGAAATCGTGGAAGAGATTTCTCGAATGAAGGATGAACCGCAATGGATGCTTGATTTCCGTTTGAAATCATTGGAGCATTTTTACAACATGCCAATGCCTCAATGGGGCGGCGACATGCAGAGTCTTAACTTTGATGAAATCACATACTATGTTAAGCCATCAGAGAAATCAGAGAAGTCTTGGGATGAGGTTCCTGATGAAATCAAACAGACTTTTGATAAATTGGGAATTCCTGAAGCTGAACAAAAATACCTTGCTGGCGTATCTGCTCAATATGAATCAGAAGTGGTTTACCATAGCATGAAAGAAGAATTGGAAGACTTGGGTATCGTGTTTAAAGATACGGACTCAGCACTTCGTGAAAATGAAGATATCTTCCGTGAGCACTTTGGAAAAACGATTCCGCCAACTGACAATAAATTTTCGGCATTGAACTCGGCAGTTTGGTCAGGTGGATCTTTCATCTATGTACCAAAAGGCGTTAAAGTGGATACTCCGCTTCAAGCATATTTCCGGATCAACTCTGAAAACATGGGTCAATTCGAACGTACGCTAATCATTGTTGATGAAGGCGCATCCGTTCACTATGTGGAAGGTTGTACAGCTCCTGTTTATACAACTAACTCCCTTCATAGTGCCGTTGTCGAAATCGTCATCAAGAAAGATGCTTACTGCCGTTACACGACGATCCAAAACTGGGCAAACAACGTGTTTAACCTGGTTACGAAACGTGCCGTTTGTGACGCAAACGCAACAATGGAATGGATTGATGGTAACATCGGTTCTAAACTGACAATGAAATACCCTGCTGTCATCTTAAAAGGTGAAGGTGCACGAGGTATGACATTATCGATTGCCATTGCCGGCAAAGGCCAACACCAAGACGCTGGAGCAAAAATGATTCACCTAGCGCCAAATACATCTTCAACGATTGTTTCAAAATCAATTTCTAAACAGGGCGGTAAAGTAACATACCGTGGTATCGTTCATTTCGGACGTAAAGCGGATGGAGCTCGTTCCAACATTGAATGTGATACATTAATCATGGATAATCAGTCTACATCCGATACAATCCCTTACAATGAAATCTTGAACGATAACATTTCCCTTGAACACGAAGCGAAGGTTTCCAAAGTATCAGAAGAACAATTGTTCTACTTGATGAGCCGCGGAATTTCTGAGCAAGAAGCAACGGAAATGATCGTAATGGGCTTCATCGAACCATTTACAAAAGAACTTCCAATGGAATATGCGGTTGAAATGAACCGTCTGATCAAGTTCGAAATGGAAGGCTCCATCGGATAATGACCGACTGGCCTGCCTGTAAGGCGATTTAGAATAACCATTCATACAAAAGCCTGCCGGGTCTGTCTGGCAGGCTTTTTGTTTTGACATCCGTCTCCGTTACCTTTATACCAAAGATTAGATATGGCTCAATAAGGGTAAAAATAACAATAGAAGTCAGGAAATGGGGCCAGTCCCGAAGGAGTGATGATGCAGATGATCTATGTTGGTGTGACCGGTTGGGGAGATCATGATAGTTTGTATCATGGTGGTGTGTCCCAACGTGATAAGCTTAAAGAGTACGGAGCTCATTTTCCCATTGTGGAGGTGGATGCCTCTTTTTATGCAGTCCAGCCAAAGAGGAACAGTGAAAAGTGGGTATCCGAGACGCCTGCATCATTCCAGTTTGTCGTTAAAGCTTATCAAGGGATGACAGGACATCAGCGTGGGGAAATCCCATTTGAAAGTAAGAAGGAAATGTTCAAGGCATTTTGCGACTCTCTGGAGGCTTATCAGATGTCCGGAAAGCTCGCGATGGTCTTATTTCAGTTTCCGCCATGGTTTGATTGTAAACGTGAAAATGTGAATTACCTGCGATGGTGCAAAGCTGAAATGGGCGATATCCCAGCGGCCATAGAATTTCGGAATCAAAGCTGGTACAGATCTAACGTAGTCCAGCAAACTTTGGATTTTATCGAAAAGGAAGGCTGGATCCATACTGTATGCGATGAGCCTCAGGCTGGAGAGGGATCCATTCCAGTCGTTTTGCAGGCCACCGATAAAGATAAAACCCTGATACGCTTTCATGGCCGTAACCTGCATGGTTGGCAAAGGCCTTCTTCGGGTGATAATTGGCGTGAGGTCAGGTACTTATATCGATATAATCAGCAGGAATTGACTGAATGGGTGGAGAAAATCAGGATATTGGAAAAGGAATCCAAGGATATATATGTCCTGTTCAATAATAATTCAGGCGGAGATGCCTCCGATAATGCCAAACAAATGATTGAGTTGCTTGGTATAGAATATGAAGGACTGGCTCCTAAGCAGCTTGGTTTGTTTTAAGAGGATATATATAATTAAATAAAGAGATATTGTGACAACTAGTAGAGGTTATATCCTCACAAACAGGTAAAGGCGGATTTCTACATGGTATGGTTAGTATTAGTGGTTATTGGATTAGTTGCGGGAGCGATCGGAGCTCTTGTCGGTCTTGGAGGTGGCATCATCATTGTGCCTTCTCTTTTATATTTAGGTACATCTACAAATATTATCGATGAGCTGACTCCTCAGGTCGCTGTAGGTGTTTCAACCGTAATCATGATTTTTACCGGCTTATCTTCTACTTTATCTTATTTAAAACATAAAGTGGTGGATTATAAGGCCGGCTTAATCTTTTTTATTGGCAGTGCGCCTGGTGGAATAATAGGGGCATATGTGAATAAAAATCTTAACGCCGAAGCTTTTTCATTGTATTTTGGTATTTTCATGGTTTTCATGGCCATTGTGTTATTAGTGAAAAATCGTTTGAAGCCAATGCTTTTCAAGCCTGGAAAAGGGAAAATAGTGAAAACGTATGAAACTGAAAATGGACATTCATTTTCTTATGGTTATCACCCCGTGTTAGCTGTATTGATTTCCTTTGTCGTGGGATTCAGCTCCGGATTATTTGGAATTGGCGGTGGGGCCTTAATGGTTCCCGTCATGATGCTACTTTTCTTCTTCCCTCCGCATATGGCTGTAGCGACTTCGATGTTCATGGTATTTTTATCATCCATCACTAATTCGATTACCCATATTTCCCTTGGAAATGTTAATTGGCCATATGCTTTTGCCCTGATTCCGGGTGCATGGTTCGGTGCTAAATTGGGCGCATTCATCAATACGCGCCTAAAGAGTGCGTCGCTGGAAAATATGTTGAAAATAGTTCTGATAATCATTGGTTTACGTCTTATATACCAAGGTATTACAGGATAAACGAGGAGGAGAAATGATGTCAGAAATCATTCATTTATATCACACCAATGATCTCCATAGTCATTTTGAGAATTGGCCTCGTATTGATAAGTTTCTTAAAGAAAGAAGAAAACTTCATCAAGAAACGGGAGAAGAAGCGATCATACTGGATATAGGCGATCATGTGGACCGCTGGCATCCATATACAGAAGGTACGTTAGGTAAAGGCAATATTGAGCTGCTGAATGAAGCAGGCTACCAATATGTGACCATCGGCAATAATGAAGGGATCACTTTACCTCATGATGCGTTAGACTCCTTATATGATCATGCAAGGTTCAAGGTCTTGGCAGCCAATATTTATTACAGTGATAATGAAAGGCCGGAATGGGCGCTGCCATATTGGATACATACAACGGTAAAAGGCACCAAGATCGCCCTGATAGGTTTAACAGCCTTTTTTCAAAAGTTCTACTCTGCGATGGGCTGGGAAATAACAGAACCGTTCGTGGAGTTAAAGGCACAGCTTGAAAGGGTCAAATCAGAGGCGGATGTAATCATCATCCTTTCCCACCTGGGCATCCATGATGATGAGAGGATGGCAGAGGACTTTCCGGAGATTGACATCATACTTGGCGCGCATACCCACCACATTCTCCACCAGGGGAGATTGATCAATGACACACTCCTTTGCGGTGCCGGGAAATATGGCTTCTTTGTTGGACAGGTGGAAATGACCGTCAATCAGGAAAGGGAAATTAGCCAGAAGAGTGCCATTCTTTATGATACCAATGACTTTTTGGAATTGGAGAATGAACGGTCATGGATTGAAGAGATATACCAGGCCGGAGGGGAAACGCTAAAACAGGTTGCAGTGGACTTACCAAAAGCACTGGATAATGATTGGTTCAAAGTAAGTCCTTTGACGGAAATCCTAGGGGAGGCCCTTAGGGAGTGGAGTCAGGCGGATTGTTCCTTTTTGAATGCAGGCCTCCTGCTTGAAGGGCTGCCGGACGGTCCTGTCACAAAAGGGGATATTCACAGAATCTGTCCACATCCCATCAACCCTTGCGTCGTTGAAGTTAATGGGAATGAATTAAAAGAAATCTTAATGCAATCGAGAAATGCGGAATGGCCACATATTCAGGTGAAAGGTTTCGGTTTCCGCGGAAACATAATGGGAGTCATGCATTATGATCAAATTGAATTTAACGAAATGGAGAATGGTATCGTAAAAGGGATTCTTATAAAAGGAGAGAAACTGCAGGTGGATAAGTCCTATAAACTGGCCATACCTGATATGTTTACATTTGGGCACTTCTTTCCAAGTATCCAGCGCTCCAATCGCAAAACATACCTGCTGCCGGAATTCTTACGGGATATCCTTTTATGGAAGCTGAAAAAAATATACACAAACGCCTAACGCTAAATCACGGTTTCGCCCTTTTTTTCATAAAGTATGGGGAAGAGAGGGGCGAAACCAATTGATTAACATGATCCCAATAATTCTTGATAATCATACATTCCTAGCCATTTCTGTCCGACTTCCAAAAACGAATTTACTTGCTGTCGCGTCCGAAAAAGGGTATATAATGTGCGGTGCGTTAGATGTTGGACTGCTGAATGATAAATTGAAACATCGTAAAATCCTTGCAGGGAGGGCTACAGGAGTTAAATCGATTGAAGAGTTATTGGAAGCGCCGCTTGAATCGGTTACCTGGGAGGCTGTGGAAAAGGGCATTCATCCGGGAATGATTGGTAAAGAGGCATTAATCAAAATGATTTGAAAAGGTGGGCTTTCTTTCTTTTAGAAGGGGGCCTTATTTTTTTATTTTAAAATGCTGATATTTTTTCAATAAATATATTCAAACAGATTCATTTATCAAAATATTTTCCGATAATCTTTATAAAGGAAAGAAACGGTTTGATTTACAAATATTTAATGGGGAGATGGGGGTACAAGTATGAGGCTAGCTATTACAAAGTCCCTAAGCCCTGGAGCAAGGCTCGGTAAAAACATCTATAATGAGCGGGGCCATGTCCTATTGTGCGAGGGCCTTACATTAACGCAGAAAATGATCAATCGACTGGTGTCCCTTAATATACCCCTTGTTTACATTCAAGATTCCAGGACGGATGACATCATTCCAATGCCCCCAGTGTCCGGGAAACTTAGAAGAGAAGCCGTTAATACGATTGAAACCACTTTCCAGGACATAAAGAACAAAATGAACCTTGATGGATCATTCACGATAGAGCAGGCTAACGTCAAGTTCACTCAAATAGTCCGGAACATCATGGACGAGCTGAAAAGGAATAAGGAGTTAATGACTTTATTGGCCGACGTTTATACATACGATGACTATATCTTTACTCATTCCTTCAATGTGACCTTATATACCCTGGCGATCGGGATGGAATTGAATATCAATAATAAGAATCTTGAAATTCTTGGGCTGGGGGCGATTTTACATGATGTCGGCAAAATGCTCGTGCCTTTGGAAATCCTCCATAAACCCGGCAAGCTGACGGAAAAGGAGTTTGAACAAATCCAAAAACATGCCGATTACGGATTTCATCTAATCAAAAATGTTCATACCGTTTCACTTTTAGTTGCGAACTGTGCCTATCAGCATCATGAAAGGTTAGATGGATCTGGATATCCCCGTGGGATAAAGGGGGATGAAATCCATTATTTCGGCAAGATCATTGCCGTTGCCGATGTGTTTGATGCCGTTACTTCCAATCGGGTTTACCGTAAGGCCATGCTGCCGCATCAGGGTTTGGAAGTTCTTTATGCCGGAGTCGGGAAAAAGTTCGACAATACGATCATCGAGGCTTTCCGCCGGGCGGTTGCCATTTATCCTAATGGTCTATCAGTAGAATTGAATGATGGAAGGAAAGGAGTAGTATCCGCTCAAAATGAGGGGATTGGGGACCGCCCCATGATAAGGATACTGGAAGAAGATGGGGAGCGGATAAAAGAGCCCTATGAAGTGGACTTGAATAAAAACCTGCATTTGCTTATCATGAAATGTCTAAATATACAAGAACCAGCCTAACCTCAAGGATAAGCTGGTTTTGTCATTCCTTGTTTTCCTTCATGATCGCAGGTGCCACCGAACCGTTGCCGTTACTAAAATAGCTTGGAACATCACCTTCGATCAACAGGCTTCCGACTGTCACTTCCTGACTCACCTTGGTCTCCTTTGTGAAAGAGGGGATGACGATTTGAATATTGACATCAAAATCCACAATCAATTCATAATAAACATTATTGATGCCTGCGTTTGTCAGTTTTGTCCTCAAATCCGATTCAACATTCCCGATGACCGACATTTTCACTGGGATTTCTGGTCCGTAATTGGAAAGGAGGTTATTCCCGGTCACAACACCAAATGGTATATAATAGACCACACTTTTATATTGTTCATCGTTTATTTTGGCTGAACCTGTTTTAAAAGGATTTCCCTGTTTGATGCCAAGTTTCTTTTGAATATCCTTCGTTATGTTAGCCCGCAATTCACTGTATATGACCGGATTGAAGCTATAGGAGGAACTGGAGTCCTTACCACCCTTATTGTTGGTGATGATTTTGTTCATATCGACCTTGGCTATATTTTCATCAACCGATTCATGAATCGTTTCCGTTGCAATCCGTTTGATTTCATATTCGGCTACACTCATGATCACGGGTTCGATTGATTTGTCCACGTACCAAAGAGTCATGATGCTTGATATGATAAACAGGATGAATGAATAGAGAAATACTTTTCGGGTGGGAAGAGGCCCCTTTTTTCGGAATTTCTTCGGTCGAAATCTTTTTCGGAACACGCTTTAGCCCCCTTTACTAATACCTATGCATCAAGTTCAGGGGTTTATGTTGAAATCAAAAAAAAGCAGCGTAAAATTCACGCCGCTCACTTTCTCTTTTTAGCCAAATCTTTCCTTTCCCATAATTTTAAATAAGGGTAAGGATCAAAGCTCCATTCTGTGATTCCATTGTCTTTGTACATCCCGTAATGAAGATGCGGAGGGAATTTTCCCGAAGTTCCCGGAGGACCGTAACCTGTACTGCCGACACCTCCGATGACTTGTCCGGGCTCGACGATTTGTCCGACTTTCAACCCTTTGGCAAAGCCGCTTAAATGGGCAAAGTAATGATAGGTATTATTTAAATCCCGTATCCCTATCCTCCAACCGCCGAATTTATTCCAGCCTTTCATCTCGATGATTCCATAGCTGGTGGAACGAACGGGAAGGCTATAATCGGCAAAAATATCAGTGCCCTCATGGATTCTCCTTCCGCCCCATCCACGAGCGCTTCCCCATGTATTCAAGTACGTATAATGAGTCCGTACTGGAACAGGGAAGGCCTTTTCATGTAAATCCAACCGGCCATATTTCTTATAAATCTCGGCATTGCCGATAATGATGCTGACTGCTTTATCTCGTTTATAATAATCCCACAAGCCGATCCGGATATTATCTTCATCTGCACCATAAGATTGGAGATGCTTCGAAAAAGCATACAATCGATCGGTATCATTATTGATATCTGCTTTTCCATCACCATTTCCATCCTGGCCCAATCCGTCAAAAAATGTGATCGTGAGCGGGTTCACGTCATTTAATTCAGGATTGAGGGCCCCGCTCCACTTTGAAGGCTCGATGTGGATGCCTATTAAACCCTTTGCCGGCTCTAAGTCCCTTCGTGCAGCCCTGAGGCTATGCTCATATTGATCTGCTCCAGCAAGGTAATACCACGGGATTTGGAGAGTAGCCTCCATATTTTTATATAGCTCCATTCTCCCGGGATAAGCATCTGGGGTATCGGTAGCATAAGCCACTTGGCCTGGTGCATTCAAAATTAACAAACAAGTTATGGTAAGAAGGAATAATTTATTCAACGGGGCAGGCTCCTTTCATGACATTCTCCGTAATTAAAATACATCAGTCCATCCATCTTTTATAGTTTTGCTGATTTAGCTATAAACATGAAAAATAAATAATGGGAAACCAACTATAACTTGTATAAATGCTTTTTTATTGTTAAAGTAGGGTGTGTTAATTTCTATAGAATGGAGTGGCATTTTCATGTCTTCTACAAATAAAGAAATTCTTCGTAAACCAGATTGGTTGAAAATAAAGCTTAATACTAACGAAAATTACCTCGGTTTAAAAAATATGATGCGCGAGAAAAATCTTCATACAGTCTGTGAAGAGGCTAAATGTCCGAATATTCACGAATGCTGGGCAGTGAGAAGAACGGCTACTTTCATGATCTTAGGTGAAATCTGTACAAGGGCATGCCGTTTTTGTGCTGTTACAACTGGACGTCCGAATGAATTGGACTGGGCTGAACCTGAGCGTGTTGCCGATTCCGTTGTTTTGATGAATTTAAAGCATGTCGTCATTACAGCTGTTGCCCGTGATGATTTAAAGGATGGAGGCGCTGAAGTTTTCGCTGAAACAGTCCGTGCGATCCGTCGCAAAAATCCATTTACTTCTATTGAAGTATTACCGTCTGATATGGGCGGGGTGTTTGAAAATATCAAGACATTGATGGATGCTAAACCAGATATCCTTAACCATAATATAGAGACTGTCAGAAGTTTATCCGACCGTGTACGGGCTCAGGCCAAGTACGAACGTTCTTTGGAGCTTTTAAGAAGAGCCAAGGAACTGTATCCGGAAATCCCGACAAAATCCAGTTTAATGGTAGGTCTGGGTGAAACGCGGGAGGAAATCCTTGAGACCATGGATGACCTAAGGGCTAATAATGTCGATATCATGACAATCGGCCAGTATTTACAGCCGACTAAAAAACATTTAAAGGTGCTGAAATACTATACGCCTGAGGAATTTGCCGAACTGAAAGAACGTGCATTGGAAAAAGGCTTCAGCCATTGTGAATCCGGTCCGCTTGTCCGTTCATCCTACCATGCTGATGAACAAGTTAATGCTGCGGCTAAACATAAGCAAAACAAAGGTGAAGAATTATTGAAATAGAGAAATAAAGGACCGAAAAAAATTCGGTCCTTTTTTATTCAACGGTTATCCATTTTTTGATGGATGTTATCATGATGATCTCTTTTATCGTTAACCATTTCTCCATTTTCATTTTCTGTGTCACTCATTTTGTATCCTTGAGGCGATTTCAGCATTTCTTTGATCGTTTGTTCGATCGTATAGTCAATCCCTTTGCTGCCGGATTTCACTGTAGCGAAATTTTCGACATCTTGGGCAAGGTTTTGATAATCATCACTGACGTAGACATGATAGTAGCGAGGCACGACGGACATGGCAGTACGTTTAACTTGGTCGGCGGTTTCCGTCCGATCCTTGTCATTGGTATCATATACGACAAGTACTTCCTCATCAGTAACGAGTGTAGCGGCGTCATTGACATTTGGAATCTGAACACTAAGTTTTGAAATGACATCAGACAATTGTTCACGGTCAATGGAAGCAGCTTTGTTGGAAATGTTACGGCCGTCAATGGTTGCACTATTGGTGCGAGTAAAACCAAAATCATCACTTTTGTTGTCATTATTACGATAATCCTCATCATAATATTGAGTTGGATTATTTACGTTTGTTGGGTTGCCTGCATTGTTTTTTGCACCGAGCCCCTGGTCTTTTTCTTTATCAGCACATCCGGTTAGTGCAATAATCGAGCTTAAACCTATCGTTATTATCGTTTTTTTCATCAATAACACCCCCGTAACTTTAGGATGAACATATTTCTCTATTTTTCGCTTAGTAATTGATGGGGAATCAGTTATAATTTAAAGAAGAAATGTATTTATGAGAGGTGAAAACAATGATTACCATCAATAACATGACCTACGAAATAATTGAGGATGAAAGGGAAGGCTATAACGAAGAAGCGTTTAAAGCCAGATACAGTGAGATTTTAACGAAATATGATTATATAGTAGGGGATTGGGGTTACGGACAATTGAGGCTGCGTGGATTTTTTGATGATTCCAATCAGAAAGCGACCTTCGATACAAAGATAAGCACGCTTAGTGAATATTTATATGAATACTGCAATTTTGGCTGTCCTTATTTCGTCGTGAAGAAAGTAAAGAAATAAAAAGGCCAGAATTCACTCTGGCCCTTCCACGTTAAGAGTTACCATATCCTTTATATGGAGGCTGTTCATCTTTTTCTGGATCATCATGTGTCGGATGAGCACCAGGATATTGTCGAGGTAAGCCTTCATGCAACGATTTATTTTCATAATTGAAGGCACTTTGATATCGTTGCCCTTCCTGCCACGGTGTGTTTTTATTCTGGACTGGTGCATCTTTTGCAATGGCTGATCCAAAAGGTCCTTCGGGAAATTCTTCAGGAATTAAATAATCCCTCTGTTTTTCGACATTGGAAAAATCGTGGTATTCTTCTTTGTCCAAGATAATCCCCCCTCATGTAATCGATCTTACATTCAGTAGGTTTTCCCGTTTAAGAAAAAAACTTCAGCACTCAGACGATTTCCATTAAAAAGTGACGCAGTTCCTCGGCTTCCGCTTCTGACAACTGAAAGGCATGCTCAAGATAGCCTTCCTCTTCTAAATCATCAGGCCCAATAATCGCGAAACGGTTACTCTGCATATTCAAAACAAGCTTCTTTCCATAAAACCGATCGGTAGTCGTAATGGCCAAATCGAATCTTGATTCCTCTCCCATGAAGCTTATGAACCGGGTTTTTGAATCAACGACGTCATTGTATAAATAAAAACGATCTTCCATAGTCTCATTCCCTTCTTATCTTCACATTTGTATTTCCATCATAACAAAGTGACTTCAATAGGGGAACAGACATTTTTCTGGGCTGCCGACTGTAGAAATTAATCCCTCCCCATGATGCTTCAGAACCTCGAGCAATCATTGCGTTCATCGGTTAGATGAAAGTGGTTAAGAATATAAATGGAATCATGAATTGGTTTTCTTGGAGTGGACGTCGGAAAATGCCCCTCTGTGAAAAGGCAATGTTTAAGTCAATGCACCTGTTAGTAATTGGATTGTACAATGGTTGGGGTTGAAGGAATTGAGAGTAAGGGAGAAGCTATGGTATTATCAAGGAATAAGGTTGGTGCGGCACAGGGTCTTAACTATGCCGCTCATTCAACCAATGATTCCCTATATCATCTTAGATCAGAAAGGATCTGGAAATAATGTACTTTGTAGACCGCCAAAAAATTGAACAAATATTAGGTTTTCTTGAAAAGCAGCTTGGACTTTTTGAAGGGCATGATAATTGGGATGGAGACCTTTCGGAACTTATCGCAGAAAGGCTCATACAAACTTCCATCGATTCCGTGTTGGATGTAGGAAATGCGGTAATTGATGGTTTCATTATGCGTGATCCAGGAAGTTATGAAGATATTATCGATATCCTTCAAGATGAAAAAGTGATTTCAGAAGAAAAAGCGATACAATTCAAAAAGGTTTTGCCATTAAGGAAAATGCTGGTTCAAGACTTCATTGAAGTGAATCACAAAGAACTGCATGCCGTATTTTCGGAAAATATCGAGGCATTCAAGCAATTCCCTGATTTGGTGAGGAACTATTTAACAAATGAATTGGGACCTGTATCAGCTTTTAAAAACTAGCAGCGTTAGGAAGGCGAATTCAAATGAAGTCGTATAAAGGATATTTAATTGACTTAGATGGCACCATGTATCGCGGAACTGAACAAATTGCGGAAGCAGCAGGGTTTATCAATGACCTAAGGAAAAGGGATATCCCTTATTTATTCGTCACCAATAATTCATCCCGGACTCCGGCACAAGTAGCGGATAAGTTAAGAAGCATCGGCATCTCAACAGAGGATGAACAGGTTTTCACGACAAGCATGGCCACTGCCAATTACATAGCCGAACAAAAGAAGGATGCATCGGTCTATGTGGTGGGTGAAGAAGGCATCATCGAGGCTCTTAAGGAAAAAGGAATGAAGCTTGTCGAAGAGCATCCAGATTTTCTGGTAATGGGCATCGACCGCGGCATCAATTATGAAAAGTTGTCAAAAGCCTGTCTTGCTGTTAGAAATGGGGCTGTTTTCATTTCGACCAATGGTGATATTGCCATTCCAACTGAACAAGGCCTTTTGCCTGGGAATGGTTCCTTGACATCCGTTGTTTCCGTTTCGACTCAGGTACAGCCGATTTTCATTGGAAAACCTGAATCCGTCATAGTGGAGCAAGCACTAAGAGTATTAGGGGTACCTAAAGAAGAGACAATCATGGTTGGCGATAACTATGATACGGATATTCTTGCCGGCATTAACGCAGGGATCGATACACTGCTTGTACATACTGGCGTGACGACAAAAGAACGCCTAAAGCAATATAAGGAGCAGCCAACGCATGTGGTGGACACACTCGACTTATGGCGCTTCGAATGAAAAAAAACAGGCCTGCGATTGCAGTCCTGTTTTTTTCATGCCGTTTTATTCTGCATTTTCGGTTCTATGGGCAAGCCGGCTTGAAGCGGCAGCTGCAATCGCTCCAACGATATCATCTAAAAAGGTGTTCACCTTACCTGTGCTTTTATCGTTTAGATATTTTAAGATCCCCGGCTTTTGTTTATCAATGAAACCATAATTGGTAAAGCCGATCGATCCATAAACATTCACAATTGAAAAAGCCAATATTTCATCGACCCCATATAGACCTTCATCTATTTCAATTATGCTCAGCAGAGGCTCCTCGAGCAGTTTTTTCTCAGCTAAAATATCCAACTGAATGCCGGTAAGGATGGCATTTTGGACCTCGCGTTTTGAAAGGACCCGTTCGACATTGTGAAGGCAATCGGACATTTGGAGATTTTCATGGTAGCCAGATTGTAAATACATGACTAGCTCAGCGATATCCTCCAATTTCACTCCTCGTTCAATTAGCCATCTTCGAGCCGTTTTTTCAGACATTGATTGTTCAATATTAGCCATGTCATCACCCATTTCTCTATATTTTAAAGGGATAGTTCTAATGCAGGTAGGTTGATTTGATTAAAATGAAAAGCCATGAAGGATGTTTTGATCCGAATTTCTAATAAGGTTTCGATAATCATTCAGAAAACGGGTTATTCCACATATATATAAGTATATGATGTCCAATATTTCTATTATATCCATTTGATGAAGGGGGCCATTCCATGATAGAAGAAATCATTTTTAATAATTATGGCATACAGGTGGAGCTTGAAGAAGCCAATAGCAGGTTTCCAAGCTTCCGTTCAGGAAATATGGTTTACAGCATCGTTCCCATTGAAAATATGGAGCAGGAGGAATTAGTGGAACGGTATAAAATGTCTCAACATCTGATTTCACAAGGAGATCGTCACGTATCCGCCTTTGTCCTTGCCAATCATGGAAGTTATGTTTCGGAAGCGGATGAACAATTATTCATCCTTCTTGCCAATCAGGCATTGGAAGGTCCGAAAAATTTCAATCCAGGAAGACGCCTGGCAAGATTTCATCAGCGTGGGAGAAATATTAATGAAACGATTCGAACATGTTCAAGGATCGGTAAATGGAAAGAACTATGGGAACAAAGGATCGATCAGTTAGAAAAGATTTGGCGGGATAAGCTCAACGCCCATCCTGATAACCAGTTTGAAAAATTATTTATAGAAACCTTTCCCTATTATATGGTCCTGGGTGAAAATGCGATTCAATATTTAGTCGACACGGAAATTGATGATACCCCGCAAATTGTCGATAGTGGAACGGTTTGTTATGAACGTTTTTTACATGATACGTGGAAAAGCAATAAGTGGATGAAAAATCCGTTCGATTGGGTATTCGACCATGGAACCAGGGATGTCGCAGAATGGGTGAGGGAACACTATTTTCAAAATGTGCATACCCATCAACGGGGCATTGGCCAATTCTTTCACGAATATCAATCCATAGAACCATTCTCCAGCTTTTCAGCCCGGTTGTTATATTCGAGGATGCTATTTCCCATTCATTATTTTGAAACTGTGGAAGAGTATTTTTCAAAAACGACGGAATCAAGGTCGAATGAGTTGGAGGATAAAATATCTTCCATCACGAAATCCTCACAACAATATGAGTCCTTCCTCAAACATTTTTATGAATTGGCGGAGGTCCCGGCCAAGCAATATGATTTGCCTAAAATTGACTGGATTTAGATAAAAACGGGAAAGAAATATGATTCATCCTTCTTACTATGTTATGATGATAACAAGATTTTTTAGAATAATTAGATATTTAATCACTACGGAAGGATGGGACCATGAAAAGATTGATGATGGCCGCCCTTTTAGCTCTATTAATCATCCAAACGACAAATCTTGCAAAGGCTGAAACGAAAACAAGTTGCGAAGCAAATCAATTCAAGATTGTCATGAAGTCTGCTGCGGATGTGAAGGAAAAGGCGTCGGCTGCAAGCAAAACATTAATAACTTATAAGAAAAACAAAGAATTATCGGCAAGTGGAAGAACTGGAAACTGGTATAAAGTCTGTCACTCGAAAAAGACAGCATATATCAATTTGGCAGATGCTAATGAGGTTTTCGTTACCAGTGAAAAAGCCCTTCTAAAGAAATTCGATAGTAGAAAAGGCGTTAACCAAGTTGTATCGGTGACAGGAAAAGCGATGAGTGATACAAAGGTTACGATCCAAACGTATGAAAAGAAACAAGGGGAATGGCGCCGGGCATTGAAGAAGATGGAGGGTGTCATTGGAAAGAACGGCTTCACGAAGAGCAAAAAAGAGGGTGATGGAAAATCCCCGGTTGGAATTTATTCATTCGGTACGTCTTTTGGAAGTGGAACGAAGCCAACCGGAATGAAAATGGGTTATAAGAAAACGACCAAATATGACTACTGGATTGACGATCAGACATCCAATGATTATAACAAGTGGAAAACCTATAAAGGAAATCCTGCAGTTAAATGGAAGTCTTTCGAAAGGATGAATCATGAACTCTATAAGTATGGCGTGGTCATAAATTATAATACGAATCCCATCATAAAAGGAAAAGGCAGTGCAATCTTTCTTCATGTATGGAGAGGGGATACAAAGCCGACTGCGGGATGTACAGCCACAGCCGAAAAGAATGTCCTCAGTTTACTGAAATGGATGGATCCCGTGCAAAAACCACATATTGCAATGGGTACAAATGATTCATTGAAGAGCGTTAAGTAATAATCAGCAAAATGGTTTTCCTATAAAAAAAATTAGCTTTACCCGTACTTACTCGTTCAAGGGATGGGCGAAAAAAGTTCGTGCATCCATCTTTTCTAACTATTGATAATTATTTGAATTAAACTTATAATGTCTACTATACAAATACAAATGTTTTCTTCAGGCAAACAGTTTTTAAGGGGGAACCAAAATATGAAAGCCATCTCGATCGGTTTATTGGGGTTAGGTACAGTCGGTTCAGGAGTCGTACAAATCATTGAAAGTCATCAGGACAAGCTCATGCATCAAGTGGGCTGTTCCATATCCGTTAAGAAGATACTAGTCAAAGACACGACGAAGGAGCGGCTTGTCGAGGTCGATAAAGGAATGTTAACTGACAATCCTGAGGATATCCTTTCGAATCCCGAGATTGATGTTGTAATAGAAGTGATGGGTGGAATCGAAGAAACACGCAGTTATCTGATAGAAGCTATAAAAAATAAAAAGCATATCGTTACGGCCAATAAAGACCTAATGGCTTTATATGGACCGGAACTGCTGGAATTGGCCACCGAGAATCAATGTGATTTATTCTATGAAGCAAGTGTTGCAGGGGGAATTCCGATTTTACGCGGTCTTGTCGATGGATTATCTTCTGACCGCATCACGAAAATGATGGGAATCGTCAATGGAACGACAAACTTCATTTTAACGAAAATGAGCAAGGAAGGCAGAGCTTATGATGACGTATTGAAGGAAGCCCAGGAGCTGGGATTTGCTGAAGCCGATCCGACAGCCGATGTAGGCGGATTGGATGCGGCCCGTAAAATGGCGATCCTATCAACACTCGGGTTCTCAATGAACATTGGTTTGAATGATGTTGAGGTACAGGGCATTACCGAGATATCCGAAGAGGATTTGAGATATAGTAAGAAGCTTGGTTATACAATGAAATTGATCGGCATCGCTTCCAGGGCAGGGGATAGGGTCGAAGTAAGTGTCCAGCCTGCACTTCTTCCGGAAGCACATCCGTTAGCATCGGTAAATAATGAGTATAATGCTGTATACGTTTATGGGGAAGCCGTAGGGGAAACGATGTTTTACGGACCGGGGGCCGGTAGTCTTCCTACTGCGACTGCAGTCGTTTCGGATATGGTGACGGTCATCAAGAATATGAGGCTGGGCGTAAATGGCCGCAGTGCGGTTTCTCCTCAGTATCCGAAACAATTAAAAGATGCCACTGAGATTTTCGCTAAGTTCTTCATTCGTTTACATGTTCAAGATGAAGTTGGTGTTTTAGCCAGAATCACGAATTTATTTGCCGAGCATGGAGTAGGATTCGATAAAATCCTTCAATTGCCTCTGGATGAAAAGGAATCTTCCGAAATTGTATTGGTTACACACACTGCCACAAAGGCTGCATTTGAGCAAATAATACAGAAATTACATGATTACAATATGGTAAGAGAAGTGAAAAGTACATACAGAGTTGAAGGAGAGGACATCAAATGAGCTGGCAAGGACTTATAAGCACGTATAAAGAATTTTTACCCGTTAATGATAACACACCTGCACTAACCCTTTTGGAGGGTAATACACCTTTAATCAAACTGAATCGATTATCCGAAGAGTGGGGAATCGACTTACATGTAAAATATGAAGGGGCGAATCCAACTGGGTCGTTTAAAGACCGCGGAATGGTCATGGCCGTCGCCAAAGCGATAGAAGAGGGCAGCGACACGATCATCTGTGCTTCCACAGGGAATACATCGGCAGCTGCAGCCGCTTATGCGGCCCGTGCCAACCTGCGCTGCATCGTTGTCATCCCGGAAGGTAAAATAGCCATGGGCAAGCTTGCCCAAGCCGTCATGTACGGGGCGGAAATCATCTCGATCGAAGGGAATTTCGACCAGGCTCTAAAAATCGTCCGTTCACTTAGTGAGAATTCACCGATAACTCTTGTGAATTCGGTCAATCCATACCGGATTGAAGGGCAGAAAACAGCGGCTTTCGAAATTTGTGATGCCCTCGGATCCGCACCGGATATTTTGGCGCTTCCAGTCGGGAATGCAGGTAATATAACGGCTTACTGGAAAGGGTTTAAAGAATATAACGAATCGAAACAAACGGGTCTTCCTGAAATGAGAGGGTTCGAAGCTGAAGGTGCGGCTGCAATTGTCCGGGATAGCATTATTGAAAATCCAGAAACGATTGCAACAGCCATCCGGATTGGGAATCCTGCAAGTTGGAGCTTTGCTGTGGAAGCAGCAAATGAATCCAAAGGCAAAATTGATGAGGTGACAGACGAAGAAATTCTGGAAGCCTATCATTTCCTTGCTAAAAAAGAAGGGGTATTTGCAGAGCCGGCATCTTGTGCTTCCATTGCAGGCATCTATAAACAATTAAAAAGCGGTGAAATCAAAAAGGGAAGTAAGATTGTTGCCGTTTTGACTGGAAATGGATTGAAAGATCCGAATGTGGCAGTCAATACAAGCACGATTCAGCCGACATTGCTGCCAATGGATGAAGAGGTCATTTTAGAACATCTGCAGGGTGTGAAACAGGCATGAGTGCGGAATCAGAGATGTTCTTGATCCGTGTACCAGCAAGTACGGCCAACTTAGGACCAGGATTCGATTCCATCGGCTTGGCGCTAGGACTTTACTTGGAAATACACGGATCTTCATCAGATCATTGGGAAGTCGTTCCACTTTCAGAGGAAATGTCTGTTTTTCCAACGGATGATCGTAATTATATCGTCCAAATTGCCAAGGAAACGGCGGCATCCTATGGAAAGGAACTTTCCCCATGCCGGCTTTTCGTCTCTAGTGAAATTCCACTGGCGCGTGGGCTTGGCAGCAGTGCCTCTGCCATTGTGGCGGGGATTGAATTGGCGAACATCGTTGGTGAACTTCAATTATCCGAAGAGGAAAAGAATAGGCATGCTTCCCTCTTTGAAGGGCATCCGGATAATGCGGGGGCATCAGTGTATGGTGGATTGGTTGTGGGCCTGCATACGGAGGAAAGAACGGATGTCGTGTCTTTTCCAATCGAGGGAGTTAAGGTGATTGCTGTCATTCCCGATTTTGAATTGCTTACAGAGGATTCAAGAAATGTCCTTCCGAATTCGCTTTCCTATAAAGAGGCGATAAGCGGAAGTGCAGCCGCAAATGTTTTGCTGGCAGGAGTTCTATCTAAAGATTGGAAGCTTGTTGGTGAAATGATGCAAAGTGATCGTTTCCATCAACCATTTAGAGCAGAGTTGGTCCCTCATTTAGCGCTTATTGAAGAAGTTGTCCTCAATGAAGGCGGATTTGGTGCGGCTCTAAGCGGAGCAGGTCCAACTGTTTTATGCTTATCATCCGCAGAAAATAGTGAAAGTTTACTCACAGTATTGAAGGAAACATTTCCGGAATTTCTTGTGAAAGAATTGGAAATCGATAATGAAGGCAGTTATACGGCAACCCTTTCAGAACAGGAAAAAAAGGAATTGAAATTTTTGAAATCGTGAGCCATGCTTCATTCATTGTCCATATAAAAAAGCTGACTCGCGTCAAGCCGTATCAATTTGATAGGGCAAAAGCCGAGTCAGCTTTATTTTTATTGCAGTCCAGAAAAGATTCCGGCCTGTATAAAAAGGTTGAACGTGTATAGATGAAGTGAGCCTACATCCATACGCTGCATGTTATTTAAAGGGCCATTAGAAAACTTGTTCAACTTCCACTACACCAGGAACTTCTTCAAGAAGGGCACGCTCAATCCCAGCTTTTAGCGTAATGGTCGAACTAGGACAGCTTCCGCAGGCTCCTAGTAATCGTAATTTTACAATTCCATCTTCTACGTCAACTAGTTCACAGTCACCGCCATCACGAAGAAGAAACGGACGAAGCTTATCTAGGACTTCTTGAACTTGAACTTCCATTGTTTGTTCAGACATTGCAATCGACTCCTTTCCTAATCATATTATAAAGCGAAGGTAGTAAAAAATCCAACTGTAACTTTGCGGAAATATAATCTATATTATTCTGGTATGATGGAAACAGGTGAAGTTTTTAAACATTATTCAAAATGAAGGAGGAAGAGTAGGTAATGAAAGAAATTGAGATAGAAGTATATGGTGCGGAGCAAATTTGCGCGAGTTGTGTTAATCTCCCTTCTTCGAAAGATACCTGCGAGTGGCTTGAAGCAGCTTTAACGAGGAAGTTTCCTGAGCAGAAATTCAAAATATCCTATATAGATTTGTATAATCCTCCAGAAACGCAAAAGCAAAAGGGCTTTGCCGCGAAGATGATCGAGGAAGATTTATTTTATCCACTGGTCCTCATCGAAGGAGAAATCATCGCAGAAGGAAATGTGCGTCTCAAAAAAGTGGTGGAAACGATGGAAAAATACGGGTATACAATACAAGAGTGATATATAATGGAAGAAATAAGAAAAACTGACCCATGAATGAGCTGCATGCAGCTCATTGGGCCAGTTTAATATAAAATGTAGTATAGATGGGTTGGAATCAACCGTTATGGTATTTGTACATCCAGAGAATGCCTGATTTCATCAGGCGTGCCACTCTACCGGTGATTGGGCGATTTGCAACAAGACCGAAACCTTGTTTCTTCCCAAGAGAACCTAATGTCCCTTTTAATTTCATTGTCGGGAAGCTTTCAGGAAGTGGTTCATTTGCCCATTTCTTTACAAGAACCTGTACGATTTGCTCAGCTTGGGACTCCGCTAATTGAGCACTAGGTGCATGAGGCAGGCTCGCGCAGTCGCCGACGACAAAGATGCTGTCATCATTAGGAAGGAAATGCTGAGGAGTCAGAACGGCTCTTCCTTGACGGTCTTTTTCTATATCCATATCGCGGATGATCTTACTTGGCTGGATTCCAGCTGTCCATACGATGACGTCGCTTTGAACGGCCTCGTCACCATTATAAAGAATGTTTGGCTCAACTTTCGTTATATTTGAATGATGGACGATTTCGATTGTATGTTTATCGAACCATGATTCGACAAAGGTGCTTAACCTTTCTGGGAAAGCAGATAGAATATGCGGTCCACGGTCGAATAGCTTAACGTTTAAATCTGAACGGCTTTCAATCAATTCACTTGCAAGCTCAACACCACTCAGTCCGCCACCAACGATAGAAACGGTTGCACCGGCACCTAAATTATTCAGGGCTGAATATGTGCGGCGTGATTTATCGATTGTTTGGATACTGTAGGTATGTGTGTCTGCACCAGGAATATTGTGGTATTTATCTTCGCAGCCAAGGCCAATGACTAAATCATCATAAACGACAGGATCTTGATTTTCTATAATGACTTGTTTATTTTCCATATCGATGGAAAGTACTTCTCCGTATACGTTCTTCAAGCGAGGATGTTCAGGAAATGCAACACGGATGTGCTGATCTGGAATGGTACCTGCTGCTAAAGCATAATATTCCGTTTTTAAGCAGTGATAAGGATTACGGTCGATAAGCGTGATGCTCACATTTTCAGGAAGCTGATTAGGCAGCAATCTTTGCAACATGCGCATACCACCATACCCGCCACCAAGTATGACTAGATTCTTCATATGATTTTTCCCCTTTATTTGATCTCTTGAAAAATTTGACTAGCATTTAACTATAGGATTCCCCCAAATGGTCCCCTTTAAAGTTTAATTAAATATATATACCCCAATTAGTAGCAAGAATAAAAAATTAGATAATTTTCTTTTATTTACGTACCCCGACAAAAGTATAACGAATATAAAAGGAAATCACAACCGATATCTTGAAATCGGCTGATTTTTTATGCGTAAATATTGACTGTAAAAGGGAAAAGTATTAAGATGGTTTGTTAGTAACTGTGAGGTGAAACAATGTACCCGATTATTGAATTTTGTGTAAGCAATCTGGCCAGCGGCGCTCAGGAGGCTCTGGAAAGATTGGAGCGGGATCCAAATTTGGATATCATAGAATATGGTTGTCTGGGTTATTGCGGCAGATGCTCCAGTAACTTATATGCGCTTGTAAACGGTGAAGTGGTTTTTGGTGATACAACGGATGAATTGGTTGATAAAATATATAAGTACATTGATGAATTTGAAATGTTTTAATCATCAACGGTGAATAAAAAGGCTGTTCCTTAGTGGACAGCCTTTTTAATATCAGTGCTGCAGCAACTCAGTGGGGTGTTCGCTGCTGCTTGAGTTCCTGAAAGCGGTCCCGCCATCTGGATGATGGAGGCTACCCGGTCATTGTTTTGACCTTCGAATACTAATGAAAAATACTTGATGGCTGCCTTTTCATTTCCTATCTTCCTTGAGATGTCGCCAGCGAGATATAGGATTCTGGCTTCGGATACCTGGGTGCCGCTGAAGTCTCCTGTTGAATAGGATGTGCTTCATATTCCTTAGGGCGAACCTCAAAAATCTTTCTTCTTGTTCCTTGTTTTTGTTGATCCTATATAACCATGCTATCCTTAAACAGATTCCGGCAAGGATTATATGATTTTCCTTTTTTAAAGCTCCGCAATAACTCGCCAGCTTGTATGTATTGATCGCATCTTTAATGGATCTCTCATTGCTAAAATGGTGGGGAACCCACTGGGAGCTTACTTTTTCCATAATGATTTCCATTGTAGTGGGGGGAAGTACCGGGAGAAATCCTCCGAATACGAAAAGCCTCAGTGAGGGCAAACAAAGATATTATAGTAAAGTGCGTTAACGGCTGAATCAACATAACGG
Source organism: Peribacillus sp. NPDC101481 (assembly GCF_044767165.1). Classification (NCBI taxonomy): domain Bacteria; kingdom Bacillati; phylum Bacillota; class Bacilli; order Caryophanales; family Bacillaceae; genus Peribacillus; species Peribacillus sp. NPDC101481. The sequence continues at coordinate 476,001 of NZ_JBIWNJ010000003.1, forward strand.
GGCAAAAGTCCGTGTCATATTTAACAACTTTTACAAAACGCGACCGTACCTTTTTGTGTTTGATTTTTGCTTGCATAAAAGGCATTCCATGCTTTTATCTTATAGAGGGTGTATGCCTTCGATCTAATTTTTATTGGTAAAATAGGTGGGGGAATATGAATTTTTTCAAGCTGGAAAATTGAGCGTGGGAATTTCTTTGGTATATACTATAAAGAGTAATAGTTCTATCTCACATATCAGAAGAAGGAGGGATTTATTGTGAGTGAAGTTGTTCAAATAACGGAAGCTGCCGCTTTTCAGATAAAAGAAATGATGAAACAAAATGGTGAAGAGGGTTCCTTTTTAAGAGTGGCCGTTAAAGGCGGAGGCTGCAGTGGATTATCCTACGGAATGGGTTTTGAACAAGAGCCCGGAGAAAAAGATAGCCAGCTGGAACAGTTTGAAATTAAGATCCTTGTTGATGCCCAAGATGCAGATATATTGAATGGAACGGTAATTGATTATAAACAAACGATGATGGGTGGAGGCTTTACGATCGAAAACCCAAATGCTATCGCTTCATGCGGTTGCGGGTCTTCCTTCAAAACGGCTAAAAACGCCGGTACGCCGGAAAACTGCTAAGAAATCTTATCATTGAGAAAAGGGGGGGCACTTTAACAAGTGCCCCCTTATTATTGGAAAAAGGGATTTGGAATGGTCTCATCCCGAACCATGATTTTAAAACAGGGTCCAAGTACGTGGACGGTCGAATAAAGTGCCGTGAAGGTCGAATAAAGTGAGAGGACGGTCGAATAAAGTGCCGTGAAGGTCGAATAAAGTACGAGGACGGTCGAATAAAGTGCGAGGACGGCCGAATAAACGCTCCAGCTGAAAACAGCTGGAGCGCTTATTAAAGAAAAAACCAGGCAAACATCAAATTTGACTACAGTCTAAGGTCTAAGGGGGCACTAAAAAAAGTGCCCTTTTCCATGGTTATTTGCTGCTTTAAATATTGTGCAGGGCCTCCGTGATTGGGAGGGTGCCGCTGGAAATCTCGAATGTTTTATTGAATGTTTTTTCTTCTGTGATTGTTTTTGCAAGAACGTCGGCGACATCGGCTCTTGGAATGGAATTGTCAGTATGATCCACTTTCTCATCCGCAAATATTTTTCCGATAGCTTGTTCATTTGTCAAAGCAACCGGCCGGACAATCGTGTATGTCAGCCCGCTTGCTTTTAAATGTTCATCGGCATCATGCTTTGCTTCGAGATAATGGTGCATTCCTTCTTGGGCTTGTTCCGGATTATCGGAACCGACAGAGCTTAGCATGACAAAACGTTCGATTCCCTTCTTCTTGGCGGCATCAACCAGTTTAATGGCTCCATTCTTATCCACAGCTGTCGTTTTATCGGGCCCTGTTTTTGGTCCAGATCCGGCTGCAAAAATGATGGCTTCCATGTTATCCACTGCTTTATCCACATTTCCCTCTAAATCAGCAAGGATTGGATGCCCGCCGAGTGCTTTTATTGTTTGGGCCTGTTCCTCTTTCCGGATCATTCCGTAAACAGTCATTTGCGGATTTTTTGATAATTCCCCAATGATCTGCTTTCCTGTCGTTCCATTGGCTCCTGCAATTAAAATATTCATTTATGCATTCTCCTTTCATGGCTTCCCCTACTCTTTACCCTTAGAATGACAAGGGTAAGCGCTGTGGATAAGTAATGAAAAAAGTTATCCACAATAACCGAATTGGGGACAATAAAAAAACCCGGCTATGAAAGTCGGGTTTTTGCGTAATTTTTAAAACATGGAGGAACTATGCATCGGCTGAACTTTTGCTTTTGGGTCAATATATTGTTTGGCGTGATTGACGGCAGTGGGTGCCTCACCAAAACCGCTTGCAATTAATTTTACTTTGCCATCATATGTTGCAATGTCACCTGCTGCATAAATTCCGGGGATATTCGTTTCCATTCTGGAATTCACCAAAATATTGTTTTTCTGGATATCAAGTCCCCATTCCTTGATGGGACCAAGAGAAGAAACGAAGCCGTAGTTAACGATGACAGCATCCACTTCCATCGTCTCTGTATCTTCACCGTTCGTATCCTTGATGACAATTGTATGGATCCGTCCGTCTGTACCAATCAACTCTGAAGGTATGTAAGGAGTCTTTATTTCAACTTTTGAATTTTTAAGTGTTTCTACACTATGTTCGTGGGCACGGAATTTATCTCTTCTGTGAATGATGCTCACTTTCTCGGCGATAGGCTCCAGCATCAGGGCCCAGTCCACTGCTGAATCCCCACCTCCGAAGACCACCACTTTTTTTCCGGCAAAATGGTTGAGGTCGTCGATGAAATAGTGAAGGTTGCCGCGTTCGTATTTTTTTGCATCATCAATTTCGATGCGGCGGGGTTGGAAAGCCCCATTTCCAGCTGTGATGATAATCGTTTTGGAGTAATGGATTTCTTTATCAGTCGTTAACTTGAAAACTCCATCAGCTTGCTTTTCCACTTTTTGAACGGCTTGCTCCAGGACAACATCCTGCTCGAACTTTGCCATTTGTTCCTTCAGGTTATTCACTAGCTCCTGAGCCCGCACTTTGGGAAAACCAGCGATATCGTAGATGTACTTCTCAGGATAAAGGGCAGACAATTGTCCGCCTAATTGTGGCAGGCTCTCGATGATTTTTACGGATGCCTGTCTCATTCCTCCATAAAATGCAGTGAATAATCCAACTGGGCCTCCGCCAATGATGGTAATATCATAAACTTTTTCATTAACTTCCAACGTTATCCCTCCGATATACTAGGTTTGCTGAAATTTATTCTCTTATTTTAACATAGATGGTCTTTGAAAAAACGGAGAATGTTAGAAAAGTGAGAAAGTTTTGACTATATACAGGCGGTTTAATAATGAATGTTCTTTATCCTCTTTCAAAAGTGGGGAACATTGCCCTTTGCCAATGTTAGCATATCGTAAAAATATGGATAGCAGCCGGGTGAAAAGTAACGTTTTTCGGCGTGATTTTAACCCTAAAAAGTTCGGTTTGTTACTTGAAAAAGGTATGGAAAAAGACTAATATTTACTTAGACATCATTAGGTAAAATTTTTATGAATTTTTCATGACAATTACGAAGTGTTACGTGAAATACGTCACAAATGTATAAGAGTGCTTTTTATAATGGAAATTAATAAGATAGACAATATATTTTAGTTATGGAAAGCATCACAAGAAAATATCGTAAAGGTGGAAGAATACTTTTGAAAAAGCCAACTATCGTTGTTTTAGGAGCAGGTTATGGTGGATTGATGACTGTTACTCGCTTACAGAAGGCATTAGGTCAAAATGAAGCAGAAATCGTATTAGTTAACAAAAATGATTACCACTATGAAACAACATGGCTGCATGAAGCATCGGCTGGAACGCTTCATCATGATCGTGTGCGGTATCCTATCAAAAGTGTCATTAACAACAAAGTTAAATTCATCCAGGATTCTGTTTTGGAAGTGAAAACAGAGACCAAAAAAGTCATCCTTGAAAACGGCGAAATTTCTTATGATTACTTAGTGATTGGACTTGGACCTGAATCGGAAACGTTTGGAATCCAAGGGCTAAAAGAATATGCTTTCTCTATTTCTAACGTGAACACGGCACGTAAAATCCGTGACCATATCCAATTGCAATTTGCTACGTACAGTTCTGAGGTCGAAAAGAATGAAGACCGCTTGACGATCGTTGTTGGAGGAGCAGGATTTACGGGAATCGAATTCCTAGGCGAATTGGCTAACCGTGTCCCTGAACTTTGTAAAGAATACGACATCGATTTCCAAAAGGTTCGTATGTATTGTGTGGAGGCAGCACCAGCCGTCCTCCCTGGCTTCGATCCGGAATTGGTGGATTATGCAGTATCTTACCTTGAGAAAAAAGGTGTCGAATTCAAAATCGGAACACCGATCAAGGGAGCGACTCCTGAAGGCATCATCGTGGCAAAAGGCGAAGATGAAGTGGAAGAAATCAAAGCGGGAACCGTAGTGTGGGCAGCTGGCGTACGAGGAAACTCCGTGATAGAGGCTTCCGGTTTTGAAGCTATGCGCGGACGTATTAAAGTGAACCTTGACATGCGGGCACCGGGTCATGACGATATCTTTATCGTAGGGGACTGCGCTTTGATCATCAACGAGGAAATAAACCGTCCATATCCACCTACCGCACAAATCGCGATGCAGCAAGGTGAGGTCATTGCGAAGAACCTGACTAAATTGGTTCGTAACGAAAGTGACCTTGAAACGTTCACTTTCGAAAACAAAGGAACGGTATGTTCACTTGGTGAAGACAACGCGATTGGTGTTGTATTCGGCAAGAAAGTTACAGGTAAGACTGCATCATTCCTGAAGAAGATGGTTGATAACAGAGCGTTGTTAATGATTGGCGGAGCTTCCCTTGTTGCTAAAAAAGGTAAATTCAACGTCCTTTAATTTTTTCTATATATAAATAAAGGCCATTTGGGGAATTTCCCTGAATGGCTTTTTCATTGACATCCCAACAATGGGTGAGCGTGCCATCAATCGGAGTATGCACGGTTCTTATGTGGAATATAATGGGGTTTGGATGACGAAGCTTAATCGTATGGTCTTCTGCTGTTTGAAGTTTACTATGAATATAGAGGGGAGTGGTTCTTGGTGGAACGATGCAAAAATGTTTGGCTTGCAGTGTCCGGCCTTGTGATATCTGATAAGGGTGAATGGCTGGTCGTGAATAAAAGGTATGGCGGATTGAAAGGGCAATGGTCGCTTCCGGCAGGTTTTGTCAAAAGTGATGAAACCGTCGATGAAGCTGTCGTAAGGGAAGTGTTGGAGGAGACGGGTATTCATACAGAAATTGAAGGCATTGTAGGAGTGAGAAGCGGAGTCATTAAAGGGAATATTAGTGATAATATGTTGATATTTTTACTTAAACCGGTCAGTTTTGAAGTAACCGCTCAGTTGGATGAACTATATGAAGCTAAATTTTATGACCCTGATTTACTCATGCAGGAAGGGAAGCAATCATTACTATTGGAACAGCTTTTAGCTTTTAAAAAGGAGAGAATGCAGACGATGCTTGACGGATTGAACCCGGGAGATCAATTTGGGTATACATCATATAAATTATTCATGTAATTTGGGTAATTATCTTTTCTTCGGAATTATTTGGTATAAGTCGTTGACGCAGCAATTATTTTTTCAGTAAACTAAAGGTGTCGGTTTTTAAGGAGGGTCAAGAATAACATGCCATTGCCTGTTTTAATTATCTCAATACTCTTATTTTTCATATTGTTTTTCGGAATTGGCTTTTTGCTGAATATGCTCTTTCGTTCTTCGTGGATCATGGTCATCTTATTTCCAATTGTCTTCATCATCATTGTCAATGAAACAAAGCTAATAGAATATTTTAGAAATCCGGGAATTTCTTTTTCAAATCTTGGAACGAACCTCACTTCCTTGCATACGGCAGACATCATCATTTTATCAAGTGGGCTGCTTGGCGCGGTTTTAGCTGGTGTGGTCATCAGGATTCTAAGGAATAAAGGATATCAAATGTTTTAATAATGAGAAGGGCCGTCATTTATGGACGGGCCTTTTTTTGTAAGGAAAATTAGATCTTTTCATGCTTTATGAATACTTTCACTCTGGAAGGGGAACAAATATCCTTGTGAGAGGAGTGGAACTAATACATATGAAGATTGTCAAGGCGTTATTTTTGAGGGTTGCTATTATCATATTATTTATCTTGGCCATCGACTCGACCTTAAATCATGTTTTTGGGGCCGTGCCTGTGGATCATCCTTTTGAAGAGGTGATGAGAAAACATCGAATGCTTGGTCTCGAATATAAAGCCATCCATAGTGGAGGTCAAGTGGCGACGCTAATGGCATCCGCATCCACGAGCGATGGTCCCGTGACGATAGCGGAGGCAATCGAGCTCTCGAAATATCCGAAGCATGAAGTCTTGGCTACAGGATATACAGCAGGGTATGAATCTACCGGAAAGTACCCGGAAAGCCCATCCTATGGTATCACTTATTCAGGGGTGAAGGTGAAACGGGATCTGTTTTCCACCATTGCCGCCGATCTTACCGTATTCCCTCTCGGAACCATCCTTTGGATTCCGGGCTATGGATATGGGGTTGTAGCGGACAAGGGTGGTGCAATCAAAGGAAACCACCTGGATCTATACTACGAAACTGTACAAGATGTATATGAGAATTGGGGGAAGAAAACCCTTGAAGTATATGTTGTCCAAAAAGGGAACGGCGAGTTATCCGAAGAACAGTTAAGCAAGTTGAATGAAACCAAGATCAGGCAGGTATTCAAGCCTAAAATCGCTCAGAAAACATTGAACGATAATGTAGCTTCCTTTGCTTTTTAATGATGGACAAAGGTGAAAGCGAAAGGCTGCCTCAATTGAGGCAGCCTTTTTGATTGTCTGTTTTCCGTTCGGGCCGCCTTAGTCCATGCTTTTGTAGGCTTCAGGATGCAGAGTCTTTGCCAATTTGGAAAGCCCATCCAGTAATCGCGGGGAGGGGCGGCAGAATAAAGGCTCTTCCATTATGTGAATATTGTTATTCCGGACTGCCTTCATATCAGTCCACCCTTTCCGTTTCTTGACCAGCTCCGGGTTTACTTTTCGTAAAGGGACACCGACCCAAGCTAAGCAAATATGGTCGGGATCCTTTTTTTGGACCTCTTCGGAAGTGACTTGAATGCTTGCTTTGTCGACATCTTCGAAAAGGTTATATCCTCCCGCAAGCGTGCTGATCTCGGATAACCAATTAACTCCCCCGGGGCTGAATAAGGGATTAGGCCACCATTCCCAATACAGCGACGGCTTTGTTTCGATTTTGTCTGCGACGTTTTTGTATTGAAGGATGGCATCACGGAATTTGGCAGCCTGTTCCTCTGCTTTTTCCTTAAGATTCATGGCATCGCCCAAGGTCAGTAAATCTTTTGCGATATCTTCAAGTGATTGCGGGTTGAAGATGATATGAGGGATGTTCCGTTCCTTTAGCCCCTCAATATTTTTTTCCATGCCCGGTACACTTAGTGAAGCCAACACCAAATCGGGTTTTAGTGATTCTACATGATCGATATCAATGGATAAATCGGGCCCCACCTTAGGAAGGTGCTGTAAGGTTTCAGGCCAATCAGAGTAGTCATCGATGGCGATCAGCTGATCTTCAATCCCTAGATATGTGCAGAGTTCCGTATTACTGGGGCAAAGAGAGATTATTTTCAAATTGAACACCTACCCTTGAAAGATGAAAAAGTGAAGTGCCAGCGCAATGAATACTCCGGTCAAGGCTCCGAAAAATACCTCGATTGGCTTATGTCCCAACAGTTCCTTTAATTGTTGCTGTTTCTGTTTATCTGCTTTTTTCTGCCAGTTCTTTGCTTGCTCGACAAATGTATTGAAGTCCGTAACGAGCTGGTTCAAGACGGCCGCCTGTTCTCCTGCCTGCCGTCTCACACCTGTCGCATCGAACATCGTGATGACTGCAAAAATCGCGGCAACGGCAAATACAGGGGATTTCATACCGGTTTCGATCCCTACCGCTACGGTTAGGGCTGACACGGCCGCTGAGTGGGAGCTTGGCATACCGCCTGTTGAGTTAATGAGTGACCAGTTCACTTTACGAAATGCTATGAAGTGGATGGGCACTTTAATGAATTGAGCAAAGAAAATGGCAATCAATGCTGCGATTAAAGGGAAGTTGAGTAATAATTCCAAGAGTATCAGCCTTCTTTCTAGTTATAAGTAAAGATGAAAACCATATATGGGTAATTACATCCTGCTCGGAATAAGGCCCTTATTATTAGTTCCATTCAGTCCTGTCGATTCCCTGCTGGTATAAGTATAAATATGATCTTTCTTATACTATTACTCTAAAGTCACTCATTCTAAACAATATCACTTGTTATTATTATTTTTGCGGGCCTTATTCGAAAATTTTTGAAGATTTCGTTATAATGAATGTAATCGAATGGAGGAGGTAGCAGAATGTTCACAGTAAAAGATTCCTTGAATATAGATTTGATTGACGAATGCCTGATTTTAGGCGTATTTGACAGACCCGTAAAATTCTCAGGCATAGGAAAAGAAGCAGATGAACGATTGGACGGCCAGCTAACAGAGTTAGTGAAGGAGGGAGAAATCTCTTCCAGGAAAAAATCAGTGGTCAAAATACATACATTAGGTAAATTAGGCATAAAGAGATTGATTTTTGTAGGGTTGGGCAAGGAAAAGGAGCTATCCTTTGAAACGCTCCGCGAAGCGTTGGGAAAAGCTCGTAAGACGATAAAAGAATCCAAGATTACGACACTTTCAATCGCTTTGGATACATTCACGACTGAAAATCTGGATGCGTTGGATGCAGCGCATGCTTGTTCCGAGGCTTTCGAACTTGCTTCCTATAAATTTGACGGATACAAGCAAAAATCGAACCAGGTCGAAAAAAGCCTTGAATCGATTACGGTATACAGTGAATATGATCAAGAAGAGGTCGGTGCCGCGCTTCATGTAGGGAGAATTTTCGGAAGGGCGACGAATTCAGCGAGAACATTGGTCAACACGCCAGGCAATTTGTTGACTTCCACGGATTTGGCGGATTATTCATCTGCCTTGGGTGAACGTTATGGTTTTGAAGTGGAGATCCTCGAGAAGGAGGATATGCTTAAGTTGGGAATGGGTGCACTCCTTGCTGTCAATCAAGGTTCGGTCGAGCCTCCGAAAATGATCGTCCTGAAGTATCAAGGTAAGGATGAATGGAAGGATGTTATCGGGTTGGTAGGTAAAGGCATCACATTCGATACGGGTGGATACTCATTGAAAACGAAGGCAGGAATCGTTGGAATGAAGACGGATATGGGCGGTGCGGCAGCTGTTTTAGGTGCAATGGAAATAATCGGCGAATTAGGACCGGACCAAAATGTCGTGGCTGTCATTCCTTCCACTGATAATATGATCAGCGGTGATGCATTCAAGCCGGATGATGTGATCACTGCCATGAGCGGCAAGACGATAGAGGTATTGAATACGGATGCGGAAGGCCGGCTGGTTTTGGCGGATGCCATGACATACGCAAAACATCATGGTGCAGACTATCTTATTGACGTTGCCACTTTAACGGGTGGTGTCATAACCGCACTGGGCATGGATATGACGGGAGCAATGACAAATGACACGGAATTCTATGAACAAGTGGTCAAAGCCTCAGAGGAGGCCGGGGAGCCCATTTGGAGATTGCCGATTACAGAAAAGGATAAAGAGCGGGTACGCAACAGTAAAATAGCGGATTTGAATAATTCACCTGGAGGGGCAGGACATGCGATCATGGGCGGGGCCTTCATCGGCGAATTTGCCGAAGACACTCCGTGGGTCCATCTGGATATTGCCGGAACATCCACCACCTCGAGCAGCTCTGAATTGTGCACGGCGGGGGCTACCGGTGTCATGGCACGCACGCTTGCACTATTGGTTGAAACCTTTGAAACGAAAACAAGATGAACCCAAATATCCGAAGCCGAAAATAGGCTTCGGTTTTTTTACCAAAAAGGTGTTGGACGAACGTTATACATCCCTCCATTTCAAGCTGACGATGATATGGCAATTTTCTTCCCCTGCTTTAGGATAGAAATCAAAACGGATCCCATCGGGGTTATACGTGATATCAGGTTCGTTCTTAATTCCTATCTTTCGGATCATATCGATCACGACATTTTTTTGTGATGCTTGGGCAGCAGTCATCAACCGGTTCGAGAAGGGTTTGGATGTGGCTAAAGTATCCATGACTTTTTTTACATCAACCATTAGGGATTGCGAGGTCTTTGCCGATTTAACTAGTAGATCCGGATTGGTTGCCGAGTAGGGACGCAGTGTTCCTTCCCGTTCCCGATTCATATTCATTGCTCTGGCGTGAGGCGGAAACAGGATAGGGTCGTATAAAAAATAAGGGAAATCCTCCAAAAGGTTTTCTTCCTTTCCTTAAGTCTGTCTATAGACACGTTTTCGTTATACGTTAAAATATGTATAAAGGCCAGCCGATATGATAGCGGTTTGGGAATGACCTTTCTTCTGCAAATAAACTTCTTGAAAATTATGATCAAAGACACACTATTATTTGTAAACTGCTTCATTGACAGGTATAGTGTATAGTAATATACTTACTTACCTAAAGTAAGGAGAAGGCACACTATAAATTAAAAATAGGTGATGTTAACATGAAAATAACCGAGGAAACAAAAAACCTTTTAATAGATAAAATGAATATCATAAAAACACCGGGAAAAGCTGATATATGCCTTGTAGGGCCTGTGAACCTGCCTGTTGAGCAAGGAGATTTCTCAACGGTTTTCCAATGGTATACATGGCTACAGCTTGATGGCGCGGATAATGGCAAGGAAGCGGTGCTTGATTCGCTCTCGGAAGCCAACCTCGCTTTCGGACAGCAATCCTCCGTATTGGTATATGGTGACTTTAAAAAGTCGGAGGATGCACTTGTCCGGATGCATAGCATCTGTCACACAGGTGATATCTTCGGCAGTAAACGCTGTGATTGCGGCTACCAGCTCCACCAATCTATGAAGATGATAACCGAGCATGGGTGCGGGGCCATTTTTTACCTTGCGGACCATGAAGGAAGAGGGATCGGCCTGTTTTCAAAATCTCTTGCCTATTTGCTTCAGCAGGAAGGTTATGACACGGTCGAGGCGAATGAGGCTTTAGGATTCGAGGATGATACGCGATCTTACGAGGGAGCCATCCGCGTGTTGAGGGAACTCCGCAAGGATCCTGTGACTTTAATCACGAACAACCCCAAAAAGCTGGATGCCCTCATGAAGCATGGACTTGCGGCAAAGGACCATATTCCGCTTTGGGGCGGTTTGACGGAAGATAATAGTTTCTATCTCGATACAAAAGTTAAGAAGTCTGGACATATTCCTCAAAAGAAGCCAACTTTGATTGTATAAGGAGAGCTATAGTATGAATGATGATCAATATTACATGAAGCTGGCACTGGATTTGGCAGCCAGTGCTAAAGGAAAGACGAATCCGAATCCGGTGGTCGGTGCAGTCATAGTCAAAGACGGTGTGATAGCCGGGACAGGGATTCACCGTAAAGCGGGTGAACCGCATGCGGAAGTACATGCTTTCAAAATGGCGGGTGAGTATGCAGAAGGTGCAACGCTATATGTGACTCTTGAGCCTTGTTCCCATTATGGAAAGACACCTCCTTGTGCAAATTTGGTGAAAGAATCAGGTGTCCGGCGGGTTGTCGTGGCTACTCAAGATCCGAATCCGGAAGTAGCCGGCAGGGGGATATCGATCATAAAGGATGCGGGCATTGAAGTGGAAGTTGGCGTCCTGGAAAAGGAAGCTCAAAGGCTGAATGAGCGTTTCATTCACAATATGCTGACGAATCGTCCATTTGTCATATCGAAGTATGCGATGACGCTCGATGGAAAACTTGCAACCCACACAGGTCATTCAAAATGGATAACAGGAGAAGAATCACGTCACTCCGTTCATTTGCTGCGTGATGAGGTGGATGCCATTCTAGTTGGTATCGGGACTGTGTTGGCCGATGATCCATCCCTGACGACCAGACTTCCGGCGGGTGGAGGGAAAAATCCGATCCGAGTCATTTTAGACAGTGAATTACGGGTTCCCTTGGATGCCAATGTTGTACAAGCATCAGATGCGAAAACCTTGATCGTTACGCAGGAAAATGCACCTGCGGATAAAATGGACCTTCTGCGTGAAAGAGGGATCGAATTCATTTTCGTCCCCAAAAACGAGACGGGACTGAATCTAAGGGCTTTGATGGAAGAGCTGTATAAAAAGGGGATTACGGATGTCTTGCTGGAAGGCGGAAGCGAAGTGAATGCCTCATTCCTTAGGGAAGGGCTCATCGATAAATTCTTGATTTATATAGCCCCTAAGCTATTGGGCGGAAGAAACTCACTAACACCGTTTACTGGAATGAATGTGGATACGATGGATGAAGCGATGGATGTTTCCTTCTCTGGCGTGGAAACGTTTGGTGAGGACATACGCATCACGGCTTATCCTAAATAAAAAATAGACAACAGGTGAAGAAGCATGTTGGTTAAATCAGATGTATGCATAGTCGGATCAGGTCCTGGTGGAGCGCTGCTGGCTTACCTATTGGCCAAGCAGGATATTTCAGTCGTTTTGCTTGAGAGGCATTCTGAGGTTTCGAGGGAGTTCAGGGGCGAGTTCTTGAACGATGAAGGAGAGGGCATTCTTAAAAAGCACGGTTTATTCGAGAGTGTGGAAAGACTTGGCTTGCTAAGGATGGAACAAATTGAATATTGGCATGACGGCGAAATATTCAAAAGGATTTTCCCTGAATGGCCGGTCGATCATGTTGGGATACATGTCCCTCAAAATCATCTGCTTACAGCTATATTGAATCAAGCCATAAAGCTGGACTCTTTTAAATTGATGATGAATACGAAGGTTACTGACTTGATACAGGATGAAATGGGCCGTTTTACGGGAGTCAAGGCTCGAAATGGCGGAAATGACCTGGAAGTGCAAAGTTCATTAATAATCGGAGCGGACGGCAGATTTTCCATCGTTAGAAAAAAAGCGGAGATACCAGTAGTGATTAAAAATCATGGCTATGATTTACTGTGGGCAAAAATTCCTGCTCCGGAGGGGTGGAAGCCTTCGATCAAGATGGCATTGGTCAATGGCTCCCAGGTTGCCCTCTTTACCCAGGCTGGAGGTTTCATCCAAATTGGCTGGAATATAGAACATGGTTCATATCCCCATTTGCGAAAACAGCATTTTGAACCGTTCATAGAAGATTTGCTTTTTGCCTTCCCTGAATTAAAAAAGGTTGTGTATGAAAATATCCGCTCTTGGCAGGACTTCATTTTATTGGATGTTTACAGCAGCTATTGTGAAACGTGGACAAAGGATGGCGTTGCTCTATTAGGTGATGCAGCCCATACGATGACACCTACAGGTGCGTTCGGACTCAATTGTGCCATGAAGGATGCCGATATATTGGCCGAGCTTATTTCTGGCTGCATCCTGCAGGGGGATACTGGCTTCCTTGGACTTAAAATGGCTGAGCCAAAAAGAAAAGCCGAGATTGAAAGATTACAGGCCATTCAGGTGGACAAGGAAATGTCCTTCGCATCACAGTTTGCCGCAGCTTATGTTTGAATAGGAGTGAAGGATATGAAATTCGGTTTTGATATTGACGATACCCTTATTAACTTGAGGGAGTTCGCGTTCCATCTTTATAATGAAAAGCTTAAGACGAATATAGAGTTAACGAAATTCAGAGCTTTAAAGACGTTGGAGATCCATGAAGCTTTCGGGCTTGATAAAGAGGCTGGGGGCAAAATGTGGAACAGCCTTGCCGATGAAGTGTATTATTCATCCTGTCCAGCCTTCGAGGGCGCAGTGGAAACGCTGCAGGAGCTTGAGCGTGATGGCCATGAAATCTATTACATTACCGCCAGAAAAGCGGAGCATGGTGAACGGACGAAAAAATGGCTGATTGAAAACGGCTTTCCGGTTAAGGATGACCATTTTTACTGTGGGATGAAGGATCATGAAAAAATTGATACGATCCGCAAATTGGAATTGGATTATTATTTTGATGATAAACCGGCGGTGCTGGAAACGTTATTGGATATTCCAACGAAAGTGTATGCAATGGATAACTCCTATAACAGGGAATTGGATATTCCAAGACTGACAAGCTGGTTTGAATTAAAAGAAATCCTCTCCAAATAATACATTTACATTATTGACGGATGACTTGATAGACTTGGGTCATCCTTTTTATGTATACTATTATGAATAGCGATTCATTTTTTGGTAAAAAAACATGAGAGTCGGGGGTAATGGGATGGAGAGAAATATTGAAAAGTCATTGATAGGCACGCTTGGGATTGAAATGAAAGAAGTCGGCGAGGGGAAAGTCATTGCGACGATGCCTGTGGATGAACGGACTAGGCAGCCGTATGGTTTATTGCATGGGGGAGCGTCCGTTGCCCTTGCGGAATCCGTTGCAAGCTTTGGAGGAATGATGCTGGTAGATAGTACAAAACAAGCTGTCGTCGGCCTTGAAATCAATGCAAATCATGTTAGGGGCGTCCGTTCCGGTGTTGTTACCGCAGAAGGGAACATCATCCATCGCGGGAAGATGACGATGGTGTGGGACGTGAAAATCCGTGATGAAGAGGATCATCTTATCTGCATTTCACGCTGTACATTGGCGGTTATCGACTTACCAAAGCCAAAGTGAATCAAAAGAACGATTTCAATAAAGGGACGCAATGATTCTACAGTGTCCGGTTTAAGTATAAGATGGCAGTAGACTATTGTATGAAAAGAGGTTTTTTTATGCTGGTGGGTCATATACAAGAAATCACCCGTCATCCTGTAAAATCATTCACTGGTGAACAGGTACAGAAAACGAAGGTGATGGACTATGGACTATATGGAGATCGCAGCCATGCCTTTAAAGATAAAAATGGGAAGTTCCTGACGATAACCCAAGTCCCGGAAATGGTCCGTTATAAAGCTGTTTTTTCTGGTGAGGAAACCCTTGGCCAATATCCGGAAATCAAAGTGAAGACCCCTTCAGGAAACGTACTGACATGGGGAGAGGGAGCCTTTCAGGAGGAAATGGACCGATTGTTGAAACAGGAGGCAGCACCCGTTGTTTATCACCCTGCACATATTCCGTTAGGAGCGATTGAAGAAGAAAACATCCTGCTTGTCAGTGATGCCTCGATTGGCGAATTGACAAAACTTTGGGGAAAAGAACTGGATGGCAGGAGATTCAGGCAAAATTTAGTGCTATCTCTAGTGAACAAAACGCCCTTTGTAGAAGAGAAATGGTTCGGAAAAAGGATTCTAATCGGAAATGAAGTGGAATTGGAGATCAAAAGGCATTGTGAACGCTGTATGATCATAACTGTCGATCCAAGCGATTCCCAGAGAGATCCATCACTTTTGAAAACTGTGGTCAAGGAAAGGAAAAATCATTTTGGCGTATATGCCTCGGTCATGCAAACAGGTGAAATCAGAGTGGGCGATGAGGTATTTTTAAAGGATTGAGGCAGAAAAGAGCTGCTCCTGTAATCAGGGCAGCTCTTTTGCAATGGCAGGAATCACCGGGTTTTCTTTAAATCATCCTGTACACTCCGATCCCACATTTTTACGCCAGTATGATAAGCCGAGCGCATGATTAAATGTCCGGCAACAGGGCTGGTCATGAAGATAAAGATGATTGCGAGCACGACCCTGAAATCGAAATGGCTATGTTTATAATAAAAATATAACAAGGTGCCGATCAGGATGAACATGATTCCAAGTGTCGAACTTTTTGAGGCAGCGTGATTTCTTGTATAGACGTCGGGCAGCCGGATGATGCCGAAAGCCGAGACTATAAAGAGAAAGACTCCCATTAATAGGAATAGGGCCGATAGGATTTCAGCGATTGCGGTCATCTTCGATTATCTCCCCTTTCTCAAGGAATTTGGCGAAAGCGACCGTTCCGATGAAAGATAGGATTCCGAGCAGAAGAATGGCTTCCAGATATGCGCTTGTATCCATGACAATGGAGGCAAGTGCAACGATTGCGATAAGGTTGATTCCCATTGCATCGAGTGCGATGACCCGATCCGGTACGGAAGGCCCTTTGATTAAACGGTATAAGAATCCAATCATGGAAAGCGAAACACCTAGCAGCGCGATTTTAAGCATTAGATCGAACATTATTTGCTCACCTCCATAATCGCTTTTTCAAATGTATTTTTAATGCTGTCCACGGCCTCGGCTTTGTCGGCAATATCCATCGCGTGGATATAAAGAATCCGATTATCTTCCGATACTTCAACGACAAGTGTTCCTGGTGTCAGGGTAATTAGATTCGATAGTATCGTAATTTCCCAATCCTTGGTCAGCACGGTTTCAAATGCGAATATGCCGGGTCTCATATCCAGGTTCGGTTTAAGCACGGCCTTAAGGACGCTAATGTTGGAAAGTATGAGTTCCCTTGCGAATATGAGCAGCAATATAAAGACGGCATTCACCCTTTTCAAGTAAAAACGATCATTGAAAAAATGACGGAAGACGAACATGATGCCGAGCCCCAATATATATCCGATGATAAAAGTGCTCCCGTTAAACTCATTTTTCAAAAACATCCAGATAACCGCAAGGAACACATTCAGTAAAATTTGGAATGACATCTGGCACTACTCCTTTAAAACCGCTTTGTTATAGATTTCGGGATTCATTAATGAATCTACAGCTTGCGTTATGAATGGGTATATTGATTCTGTTCCTACTCCGAATAAAACGGAAATGATGACAAGGAGTACGGCAGGAACCAGCATTTTATTTACCGTTTTATTAGTTAAGGCATAATCAGCTTTTGGAGTTCCCCAAAAGCCATTCATGAATATTTTCATGACGGAATATAGGACCATCAAGCTCGAAAGCAAGACAACGGCCATTCCTAAGTAGGCCCCATTTTCTGCTGCTCCCTGAAGAATCAGGAGCTTGCCGGCAAAACCGCTGAACGGCGGAATTCCCGCCAATGATATGGCAGCTATGAAGAAGGTCCATGCGACGGCCGGGTATTGCTTGATCAGGCCGCCCATGTTCCGTAGATCATCCGATCCGCTGATTTTGATCATGATGCCAACCAGAAGGAAGAGTGCAGCCTTGATCAGCATGTCATGAATGATATATAGAATGGATCCCGATAAAGCCTGTTCATTCATGACGGAGATGCCGAATAGGATAACCCCGACTGCGATGATGATATTGTAAATGATGATTTTTTTTACATCCCAATAGGCTACCGCACCAATGACACCGATGATGATGGTCAAGATAGCAAGTATCGCAAGGAAAGTATGGGTGAAATCCTGGTCATGATAAAACATGAGTGTATAGGTCCTGAAGATGGAATAGATCCCGACCTTTGTCAGCAATGCCCCGAATAGGGCCATCACTGGAATGGGCGGAGCATAATAGGAACCTGGAAGCCATTGGAAGAGCGGGAAAATGGCTCCCTTCAAACCGAATACGATCAGAAACCCAATCGCTATCACCGAGATGATACCAGGCTGGTTGACTTCCGCTATCCTCTGGCTGATGTCAGCCATGTTCAATGTGCCTAGAACTGAATAAAGATACGCCACCATAATGACGAAAAAGGAAGAGGATAGTACATTGACGATGATATACTTCAATGATTCCCTCAGCTGGATTTTCGTACCTCCCAGTACCAGCAGCACGTAGGAAGCCATCAGCATGACTTCGAAAAATACGAATAGATTGAAAAGATCCCCCGTTAGGAAGGCACCGTTCACTCCAATCAGTAAAAATTGAAATACAGGATAATAATAATGTCTTTCACGTTCTTCCCCTATGGAGTAAAACGAGTAAAGCAGTATTGCAAATCCAATGACATTCGTGGTCAGTACGAGCAGCGAAGAAAGCATATCTGCGACGATCACGATCCCGAATGGCGCATCCCAGCTGCCGACACCTAAAGTCAGGATCCCTTGAGTATGGACCGTAAATACTAGATATAGGGAAATCACAATCCCGATAAGAGAGGAAGTAAGGGATATCCCTCTTTGCAGCTTGATTTTTTTGGCAAAGAAAATGAGAAGGATGCCTGTGAAAAGCGGCCATAAAACAGGCAGGAAAGTAAGATTATTCATTCGCTTCCGTACCTCTCATTTCTTCCATGTCATCCGTACCGAGTTCCTGGTAGGTCCGATAAGCAAGTACCAGCAGAAATGATGTGACTCCGAAACTGATGACGATCGCCGTCAAGATAAGCGCTTGCGGAAGCGGGTCGACATAGGATGCAGCTTCATCACTTAGCAATGGAACGGAACCGCCTTTCAAACCGCCCATCGTCAAAATCAAAAGGTGGGCGCCGTGACTTAGAAGCCCTGTACCGATTATGATTCTTAATATGCTTTTGGAAAGCATTAAATAGGTCGCACACATAAATAGTATTCCAATGACAATGGCCATTAAAAGTTCCATTATTCACTCTCCCCTATCGTTTGAATAATGGTCATCGTTACACCAACAACCACAAGATAAACACCCAGATCAAAAAGTACCGCGGTATGAAGCGAGATATGCCCAAGAAGCGGTAAATCAACATAATGATAAACATGTGTCATGAGGGGCACCCCGAACACCAGCCCGCCGGCCACGGTCAGGCTTGATATGAACAAGCCTGACCCGATCATTAATTTATAGTCAATCGGCAAGATGCCGGTGACGGTTTTAATGTCGAAAGCGAGCAACAGCAGGACTATGGCGGCTGAAGTCATTAAACCGCCGACAAACCCGCCACCTGGCGAATAATGCCCGCCTAAAAAGATGGCCACCGCAAACAGCAAGATAACAAAGGCGGCGACTTTCGTAACCGTTTGGAGAATCAGGTCATTTTGCTTCATGATTTATCTTTCCCCCCTGTCAAACGCAATTTGATCATCGCGAATATTCCGAGCGCAGCGATGGAAAGGACACTGATTTCAAACATCGTATCAAGTCCGCGGAAGTCAACGAGAATGACATTTACGACGTTTTTCCCGCCTGCTTCCTTATAAGCATTTTCAAGATAGTAACTGGAGATGGAATCAAATAGTTTATTGCTATGTGCCGATAAGGCAATCAATGTCACGATGACTCCTACACCAATGGATATCAGGGCATTATTCAACTTGAATGTCATCCGTTCTTCCTTTCTGCTTGCCATTAACGGAAGGTGGAAGAAACAGAGCAAAAACAGCGATACCGAAATCGTTTCGATGACTAGTTGAGTCAAGGCTAAATCCGGTGCCCGCAGCAAAACGAAAAATAGGGAAATCGTATAACCGACGGCTCCTAAGATGATAATGGAAGTTAAACGGGATTTTGCAAACAGAATGGCGATCGAGCCAATCACGATGATCGCAGCTAATACCAATTCATATATGCCGATCGGGGCAAAATTCCCTGTATCCAATTTAAATGCATCCTTCCGATAGAGCGAAAAGCCCAAGGAAAGAATGAAGAAAAGGAAGATTGAAAGCAGATAAGTCCGAATCGAACCTGTCATTAACACTTTCATGACGATGGAGGCTGAGCGTTCGAGCCCTCTAACCCCGTTATCATACAACGCATTCAGGGATATACGTTCAGGAATCCACTGGGTGATCTTTTGCCACTTCGGAAGCGTTTTGTATAAAAGGATTCCAAATGCTATGATGCCGATGGTCATCCATACTTCAGGTTGGAATCCATGCCAGAAGGCGATATGGACTTGGAAGTCCGGTCCCGCCAAGCTTGGCTGTATGCCGGCTACCGCAGGTTTAATGATTGATGAAGATAGCAAGTTTGGAAAAATACCGAAAACGATGACCAACGAAGCAAGGATGATCGGGGATATCAGCATCCCAATCGGCGCCTCGTGGGGCTTCTTGTCCAATAGTTGTAACTGAAGTTTGCCTGTAAAGGGTTTGAGCACGACGATCATGCTATAAATAAAAGTGAATACACTGGCTACCCATGCCACCACAGGGAACAGGCCCCCCCATGTCTCCATATTGAAGATATTCAATTCCAACACATTCACCATGCTGGCCAAGAACATTTCCTTGCTTAAAAAACCATTGAAGGGTGGAAGTCCAGCCATTGAAAAAGCACCTATGACAGCGACGGTGAAAGTGATCGGCATCAACTGCATCAATCCGCCTAGCTTTCTGATATCACGTGTACCGGTTTCATGATCAATGATGCCTGCAACCATGAAAAGGCTGCCTTTGAAGGTCGCATGATTAATCAAGTGGAATACTGCTGCAACAGTAGATGCCAAGTATATATTTTCCCCTAAAGATTCATAGTGAATGGCCGCCGCACCAAGTCCCAAAAGCGACATGATCAATCCGAGCTGACTGATGGTGGAAAAAGCGAGAATCCCCTTTAAATCAGTCTGCTTGATAGCAGAGAATGAACCCCAGAACAGGGTGATCAATCCGGCGATCGAAACGAGCCAGAACCATAATCCTGATTCTGCAAAAACAGGGCTTAAACGGGCAACCAAATAAATTCCGGCCTTGACCATTGTGGCGGAATGAAGGTAAGCACTGACCGGTGTCGGGGCTTCCATAGCGTCAGGAAGCCAGATATGGAAAGGAAACTGTGCGGATTTAGTGAACGCGCCAAGCAGCACAAGCAAAAGTGCAGGAACGAAGAGCGAGTGGTCCATAAGTTCCCCGCTTTGGGCAATCAATTCACGTATGCTGAATGTGTTCCCCATAACGGAAAGGAGAATGATGCCACCAAGCATGCTTAAGCCTCCAAGCACAGTGATCAGCAGGGATTTCTGCGCTCCATAACGCGAACGCTCCCTTTCATTCCAATATCCTATCAATAGAAAAGATGATAAACTCGTGAATTCCCAAAACGAATAAAGGACAATTAGGTTATCGGATAGGACGACACCAAGCATTGCTCCCATGAAAAGTAAAAGGAAGACGTAAAATTGGTTCAGCTTTTCTTTCACTTTCGATAAATAGAAAATTGAATACAGAACGACGAGTGAACCTATACCTGTAATGAGCAAGGCGAACAAAAGCCCTAGTCCATCTACATAGAAATCAACATGAATTCCGAGAGAAGGAATCCATGTTGCCCTTTCCATAATGATATCCCCTTGTTTGGTCAAGGAAATGAACCTTGAAAAATAGGTGAAAAGGAGAATCGGTAAAGTCAAAACAAACCATCCTGTATGTATTTGTCGAAATAGTTTGTACAATATCGGTACAATAAGTGCTAATAGAAACGGTGATAATACCGCCCAATGAAGTAAAGACATAAACTCCCCCCTTTTTTAAAACGAAGTCAGTCGTCTTATTATGCTTTTTTCGCGCAATCCTAGACGTTAGGAAATCTTCGTTGAATATGTATTTTATTATCGAATGCTTGTCTCGCTTAAAAGTATAACGCAATTTATGTGGGTTTGCATGGCATTAAAAACGGTGAAGGCCAACTTGAATGATGTTTTATATATAGGTAGAAAAGGAGGGGAAACCGACCTGAAAAATTTATTGAAAAAAGTTTTTCCAGGGTGAATTAGTAGAGTATTCATTGTGAAATGATGGATTATCTTGCATAATATAGGATAAAAGACGCGTGGATGGAGAAATCATGAAAAACACATATTTACTTAGCTATTTACCAATCATTTCAATTCTACTATTCAGCCTCTCCTTTGCCATTTATGGGGAAATGCAAATGCTCTCTTTATTTGGAAATTTGGGAATCTACCAAGGGATGCTGGAGTTTTTTTCTGAAACCGGCATTAAGCTGGCGCTGCTGATCGTATTGCTCTTATTATTCTTTATGGTTTTTGCCGCATTGAAGCTGATCTCAGATACGATATTGGAGCTGTCTTTATTATTCTTTTCCAAGGATTCTAAAGCCCTGAACAGTGTAAGAAAGGGGTCTGTCATATATGTGATTGGCGGTGCCTGTTCATTGTTCAGTGTTCAGTTCATCATCGGGCTTGGGTCCATCTTTATCGCAACGAATGTCGTTGCTTTAATTTATTTTGTCAATAAGTTAAGCCCGAGCCTGAACTTGTCGAGGTTAGTGGGATTGGTTTTCTTTCCAATCTTCGTTTGGACGGCACTGATTTCAATAGTCACTTATGCAGGATTGAAGCTTTATAACAGCGTCATTGCAAGCATTCCCATATAGCCATAAAAAAGAAGGTGCCATTGCGGCACCTTCTTTTTTCACTCGGCAGTCTGGCTGATATCTTTCCAAATCAATACATGGGGTGTATGTGAATAAATGGATTGTAGATTGGATGGCTTGTCCCTTCCAATCCAAACCCCCGTTGTATAGTTTGCTGTCAGGCCGACAAACCACATGTCTTTCACATCATTGGTCGTACCGGTTTTACCGCCGACATATTCTGTAGGAAAGTAGGCTTTGCGGGCTGTCCCGGAAATGATCGTTTCATGGAGCAGCTGCCGCATCTTGGCTACAGTGCTTTGGCTCCAAATCTCCTTGGGGCGCTCTTTCCATTTATAAAGGACTTTACCTTCTTGATCGGTGACTTTAATAATGGCGCGGGCCGGCTGATAGTTTCCTTCATTGAAGGAAGTATAGGCATTTGTCAGTTCAAGGGGACTCATGCCATATTCGAATCCGCCTATGGCCGAACTCGTATGGTGGTCTTTTTTGCTCACCTTTTTAAAGTCGAAAGCATCGAGGTACTTGAAACTCGTTTCCACCCCCGTCTTTTCAAAAATTCTTATGGCAGGTGTATTATAGGACTGAGCGAAGGCAGTTCTTAGTGTGACCATCCCGTAGCTGTCACCGCTATAATTCTTTGGACAATAGCTATTGCTGCAATAGCTTGCACCGCTAACTAGCTGATTGGTGTCAGCATCCGTTTCCTCCAAATATGGAGCATAATCGAGAAGCGGCTTAATGGCTGATCCTGGCTGCCTATAGCTTTGGTATGCACGGTTGAAAGAATTTTTTTTATAATCTTTTCCCCCAATCAAAGAGACAAGCTCGTGCGTATGATGCTGTATAACCACTAAAGCTCCCTCGATATCATTGACACCGATTTTTGATTGTAAGGCAGTCTTTGACTGTGATTGCAGCTTGGTATCGAGTGCGGTATGGATGGTTACACCGGAATTCAAAAGCTTTTTGACCTTTTTATCCAGCTCAGCTTCCGCTTTCTTACGGATGGCGACTTCAGGGCTTTGCAGAGATTTATCAAGACCCTCGGAGGATGCCACCAGGTTTTTCAATTCCTGATGAACATATGCCACATAATCGGGATATAAGTCGACCGGGGTGGACAAGTCTAATTTAATCGTACTTTTGATAAGCTTCTCGTACTCGGCCTGCTCTAAATCACCTTCGGCCACCATTTGTTTCAGTAATCTTTCCTGGCGCTTTTTCGTCTCATCGAAATGTTTAAGAGGGTTATAGTTTTCCGGATTATTAGGGATTGCGGCCAGGAAGGCAAGTTCCGCCTTGGATAACTCTTCAGTCGCTTTACTGAAATAATATTGGGAAGCAGCTTCGATTCCATAAGCTCCATTACTGAAATATATGGCATTCAAATACAGCTCCATGATTTCCGGTTTTGATTTTTTTCGCTCTATCTGATAGGCGTAAATGAGTTCACTGAGTTTTCGGTTATACGTCCTATCATGTGAAAGATAAACATTCCTGGCCAGCTGCTGGGTAATGGTACTGCCGCCTTGTTCGATTGTTTTATTTTGCGAATTGATAAGAAGCGCCCTGCTTATGCCGGATAGGTCAACGCCTGCATGATCATAAAATTTCTGATCCTCTGTAACGATGAATAGATTTTCCAGGAATAGGGGGATGTCTTCAAGTTTAAGGTAAGTCCGTTTCTCACCAGTGGAAATTTCACTGATGACCTTTCCATTTGCGGCCTTTATGTAACTATCCTGAGCCAGTTCTATCGATTCAATGGGAATTCGCTCGTCGAGTACATGATAGGGAGATTGCGCTAAGGACCACTCCTGATAGGAAAGGAAAATGAAAAGGATCAAGACGGGAATCAAGAGGGAAATCGTGATATAACCAAGATACGTGCGCATAGTTCAACTTCCTAACTAATATATTTTTAGTATGTCCTAGGATTGAAGGAATGAAAAAATGGTACTTTTGGTTCATTCATCCATCATAATCCAAATAAGGTAGACAATAAATAGTTTTGGGTAAATTAGGTGTTAGGCAATAGCTATCCGGATGGTGTGTTACGAAAAACTTTCTAAATCTTCTGTTATAATAGTCTATGAGAAAAAAACCATTTTTTGTTTATATGTTGATGTCACGAATATGAAGGGGGTCATAAAAATGGAGGAACAACAGCAATATGTATTCATTGATTTTGAATTTACGATGCCGGAAGGAAAAGCCAATCCAGTAGGGTTTTATCCGGAAATCATTGAGGTGGGCTTAGTCACCGTCATTAATGAGACCATTCAGGAACAATTCTCATCTTTTGTTAACCCAATGAAATTTCCAGTCTTAACGGGAAGATGCAAAAAGTTCTTGAACATTACCCAGGATCAGGTGGACCAGGGGATTTCATTTGAAGAGTTGGTTAATTTATTGAAGAAAATAGATGAGAAGCACCCGACGACGATTGTTACCTGGGGAAATATGGATATGAAGGTACTTCGCCAGAACTGTCAGAAAGCAGGATTGGATTTCCCTTTTTCAGGGAAACAAAGTGATCTTTGCCTGGAGTATAAACGCTTTTTCGGGGATCAAAATCAAACCGGGCTTTGGAAAGCTGTACAGGCCTATGGCAAAGAAGGGACAGGCAAGCATCACCGGGCGCTGGATGATGCGATTACGACATATAATATCTTTAAGTTAGTGGAGAAAGATAAAAGTTATATGAAAAATCATGAACCGACGACAATTGGCGATCGCATTGATTTATCAAAAGTATTGAATCATTTAGCGTTATAAAAGCCAAATCATATACTACTGATTTGGCTTTTATCATGCTTTATTTAAAATAATCCGTCTCTAGATCTTCAAGCAACTGTAAGCTTTTATCATTCCATTCTGTTTGGACTTCGCTTAAAGTGCCTTTCATTTTCTCAACAGCTTCTCTTAAGGATTCCTTATACTCAGGAATCTCCTCATTAAAGTTCCTGACCATATTCTTTGGTACATTGGTTTGCTCCCGGTAAGCTAGAGCACGCCGCTGATGGAACATGGACACTTCCGTTTGCTTCGGGTTATGAAGATCTCCTTGCATGGGATGCTTCAAGACAGCCAACACTTTAACAAGATATGCAGCAGGTCTGATATCGGTGACTTCTCCGATGTATTTTCCAGTTTTATATATGGCGGTAACCTTATCGCCGATTTTAAAATCCTGTTCTGACATTTCCCTACCACCTTTCTTTTAACTTCCTTCATGATACATAAGAACGACGATTTTTCACAGCGAATTTGTTCAATTTCGTAAAGATGCTTTTTTTATGAAAATCGTGTAAAGTGTACAAATGAAGATGAAAAATGGTGTTTCATGCCATTTAATTTTAAAAAGAAAGAGGTTATGAACAATGACAAACTTTCCACAATTAACAAGTGAAGTTTTGGAAAATGAAAAAGCGGTCATCATGCAAACGACGATGGGCGATATT
This sequence comes from Peribacillus sp. NPDC101481, assembly GCF_044767165.1. Lineage (NCBI taxonomy): Bacteria > Bacillati > Bacillota > Bacilli > Caryophanales > Bacillaceae > Peribacillus > Peribacillus sp. NPDC101481. The sequence goes on from NZ_JBIWNJ010000003.1 coordinate 501,267, forward strand.
AAAATTAAACTATTCCCTGAACTGGCTCCGAAGACAGTGGAGAATTTCTTGACACATGCTGAAAACGGTTATTACGAAGGAATCATCTTTCACCGTGTCATCAAGGATTTCATGCTACAAGGCGGAGATCCGACAGGCACTGGAATGGGTGGAGAAAGTATCTGGGGAACTCCATTTGAGGACGAGTTCTCCATGCAATTATTCAATTTGCGCGGAGCTCTTTCCATGGCAAATGCAGGCCCGGGAACAAACGGCAGCCAATTCTTCGTCGTACAAGCCCAGCATGTAGACAGCAGGATGGGTGAGCAAATGAAGCAAGCCGGTTATCCGGAAGAAATCATCAGTGCTTATATGGAGCAAGGCGGCACACCATGGCTGGATCATAAACACTCTGTCTTTGGACAAGTGGTCGAAGGCATGGACGTTGTTGATACGATTGCTAACGTGGAGACAGTTGCGGGAGACAAGCCTGCAGTGGACGTGGTCATAAAAGGGATCACCATTTTATAAATAAAAGAGAAGCGAGGGGCTCAGTGCCTCTCTTTTTTTTCGGGGTTTAGTGGATTAAGCCCACTAGTGGATTGTTCTGGTAATTGATATAATGGGATAATGCAGTTTAATTCCCTATCAGGAAGGATGTATCGGATGGATTTTCTCAATCATGCTTTACTAGGTTTGTTTCTTTACTTTCCGGAAGACAAGACTGAATATATCTCAGCTGGTATAACTTGCTTCATTTTTTTAGTGGCAGCCGTTTTTACGATGAGGGCAATTATAAGATATTCAAAGAAGGAAGAAATGAAAACGAAGCAATTCGAAGATGAGGTCACCAAAAGGAACCAGCGTTTAAAGGATGATACCATCTCTTGAACCCGGAAGATGCCGTGCATCACTAGGGTGCCCCGTTTTTTGAATATTGATTATCTGAATATGAATGGTATTATGTTTTGTTAGAAGGGCGTAAAGAATTAAATGTTCCCTTATCAGCATAAGCATTTTATACTATAAGCATAGAGAGAAATTTTGGGGGCGTAATTGGTTATGCAAATCGTAGCTAAAAGAATGATTGCGGCAGATACGGTCAAGGATTTTTTCATTCAGCACTGGGAGACGACCCAAGTCGTTTTTTCAAGAGGCTTGTTTCATTATGCGGAACTTGAGGGCTTTGGGGTAATGGACGAGAATGAAAAAATCACGGGGTTGGGAACTTACAAATTATCCGACCATGTATGTCAGATCATCTCTTTGAACAGTGAGCATGAGAATCAAGGTGTTGGCTCATCATTGCTTTATGTGATGGAAAATATCGCTAAGGAAAAAAATTGCCATACTATTAAAGCGATTACAACGAACGATAATTTAAAGGCATTGAAGTTTTTTCAAAAGCGTGGTTATGTCATATCGGAAGTCGTTAAAAATGCCGTGGAAGAATCACGGAAAATCAAGCCGGAGATTCCATTTTACAGTTTTGATGGAATTCCGATCCGAGACGAGATAATACTGGAGAAATACTTATAAAAAGGTGTAATTCACCTGGATATTGATAGGGGGAATAGGGATGTTCAAGAAAATGGCGGCAGATGCCCTTGGTCTTAGTGATATTGGAAGTGTGATTAGTCCTGCTGATTATGACAAGGTAGATGCAGATGACTATATCATGCATGAAGATGGGGAAAAAATTTATTTCCTGATTAAATCAAAAACGGATGAGTACTGTTTTACGAATCAAGCGTTCATACATTTGGACGGCACTAGTGCGATAAGCAAAAAGCGTACACTTACAAGATATAGCTACAGCCAGTATACTATATCAAATGCCACGCTTGAAACCGCAGGGACCGTGGATTTGGATGCGGAAATTAAGTTTTCGATCGGTGCAAAGACTTTCTCCATTGATGTTCATAAGAAATTCATAGAAGAATTAAAGGACTTGTTCAAATCACTCGTGAAAATATCGGAAATTTGCCATGAGAATGAGTTTGCCCTTCAATACGCCCAACAAAGCGTAAACCTTGCTTCTTCCACTTTGAACCAGGTTCGCACTGATGGAAGCCAAATGGCTGCGAGCTTCAAGGAAATTAATTCCGCAGCTTTCGAATGGTTGATGGACAGCCGGAAAAAGTACCATGTGAAAGATTTTGGCTTTGTTTTTGAAAAATATATCAATAATTAAAAAAGAAGGCGAACACAGTATGATGTGTCCGCCTTCTTTTTTAATTGTTCAAATCACTCAAGCCAGGGCTATGTTCATTTGGCATATCCGGCATTTCAGGGACCGGGAATCCTTTTGGCGGCTCTGTAACAGCAAGGTTTCCGCCATTTCGGCTCGGTGTTTCCCCTTTGAAAATATCGCCGATTTGAGTTGGATCCAATCTGAAATTGAATTGGGCATTATGGTAGCCTAAATCCACATATTTGCGGCATTCAGGATATTTGTTCAAATCATAATTAGGTACAGGGAAGATTTTCCCCCAGTCGACCCCAAGTGTTTCCAATGCCTTGGCAAATGCATTTTGGTGGGCATTGTCGCGAACCATTAAAAATGCCAGTGTTTCGCGCATTGTTTTATTGGAACTCATTTCATAAATCCTGGACTTTTGCAGGACACCAGTAGATTCAAGCATGACATTGTTCAAAAGGTTGGCCACAAGATTACCGTGATCATAAACCCATGATCCATTCCATGGATTGCCGCCAGCATCGACAGGTAGGGAGGCTTTTGCTCCGATGATGAAATGGTGAGGGTTTGCGCCGCCTTTGATGACTTCATCCAATGGGGCGCCGTCGGTAGCGACATCTCCAGGCATATCCCCGCCAGCACCATTCAGCAGCTGGTTGATGGTTGATTGGACAAGTTCAACGTGGCTGATTTCTTCCAAGAAAACACCACGGAGTAAATCACGATATTGTTTAGCCTTGCCACGGAAATTGGCGCTTTGGAAAGAATACTGCATCATCGTCCGCATTTCACCGAATTGGCCTCCAAGTGTTTCCTGAAGTACTTTTGCTGCATTCGGATCAGGCTTATCGGGAACGATCATATTGATTAAATCTTCCTTATAGAAATACAAATGGAAGCCCTCCTTGAAATTAAAATTTCTAATTTAGCTTCTGTTATCTGAATTAAATTATTCCTAAGGTAAAAAGTACCTTTATGGAATGGCGGGAAGAGAGAAATACTAGAGGGAAGAACGATTTGAAAGGATGTTGCACATGCTATCCAATCAGCAGCTTAAAGAATTTCAACAGCAATTGCAGCAAACGAAGCAAGAGTTGGAAGAGCGATTAAATGATTCAGGCAACTATGATTTAAGAAGAAGCCTGGAGGATTCGACTGGTGAGTTATCGAGTTACGATAATCATCCCGGAGATGAAGGAACCGAGTTATATGAACGGGAAAAGGATTTGGCCCTTTCCGAGCATGATCGGGATGAAATAAGGGATATTGAAAGGGCGCTTTCTGCCATCAAGACAGGTGATTATGGAAAATGCCAGGTTTGTTCAAAGGAAATACCTCTTGAACGTTTGAACGCCATCCCTACTACGACTTATTGTGTCGAGCATACCCCATCACAGGAAACTTCGGACAATCGGCCGGTCGAAGAGGAAGTTTTGGGACCGCCGTTTGGAAGGTTTGATTTTGACGACCGTCACGAATCAGTTGCGTACGACGCGGAGGATTCTTGGCAGGATGTTGCCAGTTATGGAACATCTGAATCGCCTTCCGATTTTGTAAATCCGCCAAACGATTATGAAGATATGTATGTGGAGTCCGAGGAAAATGTCGGCTATGTCGAAAATTATGAAAATTTCGTTGGTGTGGATATATACGGTAAAGAGATAACGGTTTATCCGAACTCGCAATATGAAGAATTGAAGGAAGAACTTTTTGAAGAAAATATCCAAACCTCATTTGGGGATTTGCCCCGATATGAGCATGATCCTTATGTGGATGAAGAAAAAGATTGAAAAAGAAGAACCAGGATTCTAAGCCTGGTTCTTTTTTTATTTAAGAAAAAGCCAATTTCAAACGGTTTAGCCCATCCATCAGAACGCTGCGTGAACAACCGAGATTCATTCTGACAAAACCTTCTCCGCCAGGTCCGTATTTAGAACCAGGCTCCAATGCGAGCTTCCCTTGATGGATAAGTCGATCCTTAATTTCCTTGTCGGTCAATCCAAGGTCACGGCAGTCAATCCATAAAAGGTAAGAGGCATCCGGATGCATGACATGCAGTGAAGGAATTTCGGCTGCAATGAATTCCTCTGCCACTTTTATATTCTCCTCAATGTAGCCAATCATGTCTTCAAGCCATTCCAAGCCCTCCCGATACGCAGCTTCCATTGCTGTTAAGGCAAAGATGTTAAGACCATGGAAGGCCAGTTTCGTTTGAGCCTTTTGCAAAAGCTTCTGCAATTTTTCATTACTTGTGATCAGGAATGAAGCCTGAAGGCCGGCAATATTGAATGTTTTGCTTGGCGCCATCAATGTAACGGTTATGTCCGCTAATTTTTCTGAAAGCGAGCCGATCGGATAATGCCTTGATGTTGTATGGAATAAATCAGCATGTATCTCATCACTGACTATGACTACATCATATTTTTCACATAGCTCCCCGATCCGTAAGAGTTCATCCTTTGTCCAAACGCGTCCGCCGGGGTTATGCGGACTGCAAAAAAGGAATAGTTTCACTCCGCTTTTCAGCTTGTCCTCAAAATCAGTGAAATCGATCTCAAAGCGGTCATTTTCAATGATAAGGGGACTATTGACCACTTCCCGGTCATTATTTTTGATCATATCAAAAAATGGTGTATAAACGGGAGATTGTAACAATATTTTATCGCCCGGGTTCGTGAATGCTTGGATCGTTGTACCGATTGCGGAAACTACGCCGGAGCTGAATGAAATCCAATCTTTATCGATTTGCCAGGAGTGCCGGTCTCTAAGCCAGCTTTGAATTTCAGTGAAGACCGTTTCAGAAGGGACGGTATAACCGAAAATCGGATGATTCAAGCGTTCCATCAATGCCTTTTGAATGCCCTCAGGAGATGGGAAGTCCATATCGGCAACCCACATTGGCAGAACATCCTCGCGCCCATATAAGGATGTGAGGGAGTTTTTATCCCATTTTGCAGACCCTGAATTTTCCCTGTTGATTTGTTCTTCAAATATTGACTTGTTCAAAATATCCACCACCGAATAAAATTTGTCGTCTTCGCGAAAAGCCTGTTGTTATGATACTATGATATCATGTTCTTTGAAAATATTGAGCAGGTGATGATTTTATGGATACACAGCAAATGAATTTAGCATTGGTTGCCGTTTTGCAAGAATGGGACCCTTTCAAGATAGGATGGGATCTATATGAGCCGGAAATTGCCGATACGGTCGTAGCAATCCGGAATATAGATGATCCAAAGGAACTGGCGGAAAAGATAAAATCCATTTACGAGTTCTCGTTCGATGAATCCGTTCAGATGGATAAGTGCCTGGAAATTGCTCAAAAGCTGCTGATCATTAAGAATGATGCCAGCTGTTCGATCTAAAGGTGACAAAGGGTGTACCCAGAAATCAGGGGCACCTTTTTTACGGTTTTTTTTGCTCTTTACTCGAGAGTTTTGCTGTTTTACTCGTGAGTTTCGGCGATTTACTCGTGAGTTTACGTTGGGGTGGCCACCCCAAGAAACCCCTTAATTAGTTGATACACTTCTTCCGGTTTCTCCTCTGGAAGAAGGTGCCCGGAATCCTCAATGACAACAAGCTCGGAATTAGGAAGGTCTTCATGGAGCCTTTCGCCAATACTCAAAGGCACCACTCGGTCATGCCTTCCCCAAATAAGCAGGCATGGTGTATGAATACCACTAAGGTCCTCCTTCAACAAATCGATTTCCTTATCTCGAAGCATCCTCCCCAATGCCCGGAAAATATCATGCTTCTTAATGAATGGCCCTAGGTATCCCTGCCGCATTTCATCGTCAATCATCGCCGGGTCATGGACGACATTTTTCAAGTTCTTTTCGATACCTGACTTTTGCAGATACCGTTTTATCCCGTATGAAAAGAAAGGCAGGTAACTGACCATCTTCATTTTTTCCGAATAGCCGGGCTGATAGCCTGAACCTGCAAGTAGAATGGCATGGTCTGCAAGATCAGGATATGACTTGATGAGCTGCAGGGAAATCTGCCCGCCCATGGAATGGCCGATGATACTGAATTTCCTGATGCCTTTTCCCTCCAAGAATAGAACGACGGATTTAGCGATGTTTCGGAATGAATATGTATATCGATAATCTTTTCCGCTTTGCCCGAATGGCGGGAGGTCGATGGAGATCACATTGTATTCCTTGATTAAATAGGGGACTAATTTACGGAAACTGAAGCTCGATGACAAAAATCCGTGAAGCAGGACAAGGGTGGGGAGAGAATCATCGATTCGGTCATATTCAAAATAGATTTCTATATCACCCACCCGTTCGACACCTTTGATTGTATGACTTTCCAAAAAAAGCTCCTCCTCCGTTATTGGTCAATGATAAAAACCCATGTTAACCTGAATATTCCAAAAAAGGTCCTTTAATACTGTTGCATAACAGTAATTGTAATAATAACGATGAAAAAATACAATTACTATAACAGGTCACCAGCCAATTTTGATATAATAGTGTAAGTTTATCCTGACAGCATAGGACTTATTAAATTATATTGTCATATAGGTTGTTTAAAAAGTCTAATAAGGTAATTCGTGAGACTATCTGCCAGCCAAACCATCACAGCTAAATTAGTGAATTCCAAAAGGGGGGTTTTCCAATGCACTTGAATGAAGAGGAATTGGAAGTCTTGAGAATCATTGAAAATAACAGCCGGATTGATCTGAAGGATTTGGCTAAAATGACCGATCAATCAGAATCGGACATTGAAATAACATTGAAGAAATTAGAAGATATGCGGGTCATTGTACGTTACTTAACAGTCATTAACTGGGCTAAAGTGGATGAATACCATGGTGTCACAGCTATGATCGATGTAAAAGTCACCCCAAAACGCGGCGTCGGTTTCGATGATGTTGCAAAAAGGATTTACAAGTTCAAAGAAGTCGAGTCCGTTTATTTAATGTCTGGGGCTTATGATCTTTCAGTCATTGTCGAAGGACGTTCGATGAACGAAGTGGCAAGCTTTGTTTCGGAAAAACTTTCGACACTGGATTCCGTCATTTCTACGACGACTCACTTCATTATGAAAAAGTACAAGCATGATGGAACCATTTTTGATCAAACTGAAGAAGATAAGCGGATAGTGGTGTCACCATGATTAAAACGAGTTATGTTTCAAAAACGATTGCAGAGCTTAAACCATCAGGCATCCGCCGCTTTTTCGACTTGGCAGCCAATTTGGAAGGGGTCGTCTCGCTTGGTGTGGGTGAACCGGATTTCGTTACATCTTGGGCAGTAAGGGAAGCGGCGATCAACTCCTTGGAGGAAGGATATACCTCATATACGGCCAATGCCGGATTATTTGAATTAAGGTCGGAAATCAGCCGGTATATGGAGAAGCAGTTCCATGTTTCGTATAGACCGGACGATCAAATCATTGTCACGGTCGGAGCAAGCCAGGCCCTGGATATTGCCCTGAGGACCATCTTGAATCCAGGTGAAGAAGTCATTGTCGTCGAACCTTGTTTCGTCGCCTATGCACCGCTTGTGACCATGGCAGGGGGAATACCGGTCACAGTCCAAACATCCAAGGAAGAAGACTTTAAGTTGACTCCCCAACAACTCGAAGCGGCTATCACACCTAAAACGAAGGCCGTTTTAATCTGTTCACCGAATAACCCGACGGGAACCCAGCTTGGGCAGGAAGAATTGGTGATGCTTGCTGACATCGTTAAAAAGCATGACTTGCTGGTGATTTCCGATGAAATCTATGCCGAACTTGCTTATGATGAGGAATTCACTTCTTTTGCTGCCATTGACGGCATGCTTGAGCGGACAATCGTCATCAATGGGTTTTCGAAAGGGTTTGCGATGACTGGATGGCGTCTTGGGTTCGTTTGTGCACCTAAGGAAATTTCGGAAGCGATGCTTAAGCTTCACCAATATGCGATGATGTGTGCGCCGACCGTTGCGCAGCATGCTGCATTGGAAGCATTAAAGAACGGTATGCAGGATGTGGAAGAAATGCGTCGCAGTTATCGGAGAAGACGAAATTATATCGTGAAATCATTTAACGATATGGGGTTGGATTGCCATAATCCTGGCGGGGCTTTTTATGCTTTTCCATCAATCGAGAAGACGGGGATGACTTCGATGGAATTTGCTGAAAAACTTCTGACGGAAGAACTTGTTGCCGTTGTACCGGGAGATGTGTTCGGGGAAAGCGGTGAAGGCCATATCCGCTGTTCTTATGCATCCTCGATGGAACAGCTTCAAGAGGCGCTTCGAAGAATGGAACGTTTCATGAAGAAACATTGTCAATAAAAGCAAAAAAATAGGGATCCGGCCTTTAGCAGCCGGATCCCTTTCCATAGGGGGAATTAGAAAAAAGAGTTAATCTAATGGATTAACATAGAAAGTGTTAATCATAGTATATCCAGTACCGTGAAAAAAAATACACATACTACGACCCATTTTTTGAATTAAGCTTGTGTATTATATAAAGTATGCATAACTTTCAGAATTTGTTCTTCGCTAAAGTCCTTAGCTGTTCTTAGAATGAGCTCCGCTTTTTTGGTTCCGATTTCTTCAATCAGTTTTTTTATGTCCTCGTCGATACCAGCTGGGTTACCGGTTTGGGCATCTTTCAGGAATTCTGAAGCCGGAATGTCAAGAACGGTGGAAAGCCGTAAAATGGTTTGTGTATCAGGAACCGATTCACCTGATTCATACTTTTCGATTTTCTTCGTGCCGATGCGCAATTTCAAAGCCAGTTCCTGTTGAGTGAGGTTGTGATCTTCTCGGTATTGCCGGATATTCTTCGCGATATTTGACATGGTCAGACACTCCTTTTTCAGGAAATATATTTTTATTATGTAATTATTTTACCATATTATTACTTAGGGGAAGTAACGGAATATGTAGGTTTTGTGAAAAAAATGCCGCATCGATAAATATCGAAACGGCATGTTGAATGTTAAATGAGATTAGTTGACTTAAGGAATACGAGTATGATCATGATCGGCACGATGTAGCGAATCAGGAAGTACCAAATTTTAAAAAGTGATCGTCCGGAATCAGCGCCTGATTCGAACTCCTTTTGTACCTCGATCCTTTTCATTTGATAGCCGATGAAAAGGGATATGAACAAGGCGCCGACTGGCAGCGCGATATTGCTTGTCAGATAATCAGCGAAATCAAATATGGATAAATTGAAAATCTTCACATCCGAAAGCACCCCGAATGATAATGCGCTTGGAATCCCAATTAAGAAAACTGTGATACCAGCTATCCAAGAAGCCTTCTTACGCTTTGCAGCATCACCCTTTATCATGGCGGCAACGACGATTTCGAGAATGGAGAATGCCGTAGTAAGGGTGGCAAATAATAATAATATGAAGAAAATGAACATGAAGATCCCACCAAGAGCCATTTCATTGAAAACGGCTGGCAACACGACAAATACCAGTCCAGGCCCGCTCGAAGGGCTGAAGCCTAGTGCAAAAACAGCAGGGAAGATGACCAAACCAGCCAGCAAGGAAATGAAGATATTCAGCCCAACTACCGAAAAGGCTGATTTTGTAATATCTTCTTTTTTGCTTAAATAGGACGCGTAGGTTACCATCACGGAAACACCGACACTTAGTGCAAAGAAGGATTGGCCCAGTGCCAATAGGATCGTTTCCCCTGTTAATGCGGAAAAGTCCGGCTTCAAGAAGAATTTAACACCCTCCATCGCTCCATCCAGAGTCAAGGAACGGATAAGAAGAATGATGAAAAGGATGAACAAGGAAGGCATCATATATTTATTCGCTTTTTCAATTCCCTTGGAAACGCCGCCTTGCACGACCCAAATGGTAAAGACCATGAATAATAACTGAGCGATGACCGTTTCATAAGGATTACTGATTATCTTATTGAAGAAGTTTCCATATTCTTCTTGAGTCAAGTTTGAGAGGGAACCTGTAAAGCTTCTCGCTAAATAAGAGATGATCCAGCCTCCAACAACACTGAAGAAGGAAAGCAGAATGATGGAAGCGACGACACCGCCATATCCGATCAATGCCCAAGGCTTCCCCGGGGCGATATGTTTATATGCGCTAATGGCATCTTTCTGTGCATTGCGGCCAATCGTGAATTCCGCTATTAATATCGGTGCACCTATAAGCAGGGTGAATAAAATGAAGAGCAGGAAAAAGACCCCTCCTCCATTTAGCCCAGTCATATATGGGAGCTTCCAAATGGCACCCAATCCAATAGCGGATCCCGCGGCTGCCAGGATGAACCCGAGTTTTGAAGTCCATTGATCTTGTTTTGACATGATGGAAAATCTCCTTTAGATGTAAAAAAATATCTAGCTGCATATTACTAAATTTTTAAAACATTTTCTCATCTTACTATGATTATGCGGAATTGAATAGTGTTTTAATATTACAATCTTTAGAAAAATGAGTGAATAAATTAAGGGAAATAGAGGTTATTTGCAAATTATTAGGATAAGTTATAAATAAAGATCTTATAATATTTATTATTTCCAAAAAACAAACATTTTTAATGAGTAAAATCCTAAAAAGTATGGTATACTTAACTTTGATTATTTTCCAATTATGTGATATAATTTTTTATTGCGTGAAAAGACGAAAAAATATATATAAAATAGGAGTGTTACCATGTCTGAAAAATTCGAAATTGGTGCGGTAGTTGCTGGTAAAGTAACTGGTATTCAACCATACGGTGCATTTGTTGCTCTAGACGATTCAACTCAAGGTTTAGTTCATATTTCTGAAATTACTCACGGCTTCGTTAAAGATATCAACGAACATTTAAAAGTGGGCGATGAAGTGAAAGTTAAAGTACTTTCCATCGATTCAGCTGCTGGAAAAATCGGCTTATCGATCCGCGCTACAGAAGAAGCTCCTGAGCGTACTGAAGCTCCGAAAAAAGCTCCGAAAAAACGCCAAGCATCTGTTAAAGCGACATCTCACATCGAATCTACTGAAGGTTTCAACACATTGAAAGACAAACTTCAAGAGTGGATTGAACAATCTCAACGCGAAGACTTAATCAAAAAATAATTTTTTTTGAACCGGCCGATCCTTAGATCAGCCGGTTTTTTTTGTCCATTGTCATGGCTGGTAGCGGGGCATATGAATGAAATAAAGCCGGGTCATGTGTTTATCCATGGTCCGGCTTTATTTTATCGAACAGAGACATTGTCCATTGTCATGATCTCAACGAGTCGGTTTGGTTTCAGGCTCTCTGGAAATTTCAGGACTTGGTTTGAAGAGAAGACCAAGATTAATGAGACCGGCAATTCCAACCAATCCATAAACGATACGGGCCAATCCAGCATCTTGCCCTCCGAAAATCGAAGCGACTAAGTCAAATTGGAAAAAACCTATTAAACCCCAGTTGATTGCCCCAATTATTGTAAGAACAAGTGCAGTTCTTTGTATTCCACTCATTGTACAGCCTCCTTTTTTTGAAAAAATCAGTTCTTTACTTATCATGCTTTTCCATCATGTAAATATACATCTACTCAAAAGTTCCGGGCGGATATTTTGTATTTAAATGGAACATTGGTCATAATGAATAAAAGAAAAACTAGCACTTGGCACTGTCGACAATTCAAAAACGGAGTCAATGTGTCATAAAGGAGAGATATCCATTGGAGAATTTCACTTATAAAAATCCTACTAAAGTAATCTTCGGGAAAGGTCAGCTTGAAAGCCTTAAAGCTGAAATTCCTGCGTATGGCGATAAAGTCTTACTTGTATACGGCGGGGGAAGCATAAAGAAAAATGGCTTATATGAAAAAGTGGTCAATGTCTTGAAAGAAATCGATGCAGAGGTGCACGAACTTTCCGGAGTTGAACCGAATCCACGCATCTCAACAGTCCGTAAAGGTGTTGACCTTTGTAAAGAATATGGTATCAAATTTGTCCTTGCCGTTGGAGGAGGAAGCGTCATAGACGCTACAAAGGCCATCGTTGCAGGTGCTAAATATGAGGGAGATCCATGGGATCTTGTCATCAAGAAGGCGCCAGTCGAAGAGGCCCTTCCATTCGGAACGGTACTGACTTTAGCTGCAACCGGCTCTGAAGCGAATTCCGGATCTGTCATAACAAACTGGGAAACGAAAGAGAAATATGGATGGGGAAGTCCGTTGGTATTTCCGCAATTCTCCATTTTGGATCCTGAAAACACTTTTTCGGTACCGAAAGATCAAACGGTATACGGAATGGTCGATATGATGTCACATGTATTCGAAACGTACTTCCATCCGGAAACGCATGCGCCGCTTCAAGACCGTTTTTGTGAATCGCTGTTATCGACGGTGATTGAAACCGCCCCTAAGTTATTGGAAAACCTGGAAGATTACGAGCACCGGGCCACTATCCTATATGCTGGAAATCTAGCCTTGAATGGGTCGCTTGGGGTTGGTTACAGCGGTGATTGGGCAACGCATAACATTGAACATGCCGTTTCAGCTGTTTATGATATCCCGCATGCAGGAGGATTGGCCATCTTATTCCCTAATTGGATGAAGCATGTGCTCCATGAAAATGTCGCACGCTTTAAACAAGTTGCAGTCCGTGTTTTCCATGTAGATCCGGAAGGTAAAACGGATGAGGAAGCGGCCCTTGAAGGCATTGAAAGACTTAGGGCATTTTGGAGCAGCTTAGGGGCGCCGACCAATCTTTCGGACTATGGCATCGATGACTCACAATTGGAAGTCATGGCTGATAAAGCGATGAGCAGAGGGGAGTTTGGACGATTCAAAGTCCTGAACCGTGAAGATGTCCTTGCCATTTTACGGGCTTCATTATAAAAAAGTGGTATGATCCTTTCTCCCGCCTTGCCAGGTGGGAGATTACTTTATAGTCATAATTCGTTATTTACTTGATCGATTTCTTGATTATGAGAATTACATCAGATAAAGTGAAAGGGAAACTAAAGAATCCAAGGAGGAATTTGAATGGCCCATATTCGTTTCGATTATTCAAAAGCCCTGCCGTTTTTCGGGGAGCATGAGATTACCTATTTACAGGATGCTGTAAAAGTGGCACACCATTCCCTGCATGAGCAGACAGGGGCAGGCAATGAATATCTTGGCTGGCTTGATTTACCCGCCAATTATGATAAAGAAGAGTTTTCAAGGATCAAGGAAGCGGCAGCGAAAATAAAAGAAGATTCAGATGTGTTGCTGGTTATCGGTATCGGCGGATCATACCTGGGAGCACGAGCGGCAGTTGAAATGCTTCAACATAGTTTTTATAACATTTTACCGTCGGATAAAAGAAATGCACCGCAAATTTTATTTGTGGGTAATAATATAAGCTCTACATATATGCAGGACGTAATGGACCTATTGGAAAATAGGGATTTCTCGATCAATGTCATCTCTAAATCCGGTACGACCACGGAGCCTGCACTGGCATTCAGGATTTTCCGGAAACTGCTGGAGCAAAAATACGGTGTTGAAGAAGCTAAGAGCCGCATTTATGCGACCACTGATAAAGAAAAGGGCGCATTAAAAACGGTAGCAACGGAGGAAGGTTTCCAAACTTTCGTCATTCCTGATGATGTTGGCGGACGTTACTCGGTCTTAACGGCTGTAGGACTGCTTCCGATTGCGGTCAGCGGGGCGGATATCGATCAAATCATGGAGGGAGCCGAGCGTGCCAGGACGGACTTCAGTTCTTCCGAGCTAGGTGAGAATCAGGCATACCAATATGCGGCGGTTCGGAATATCCTTTACAATAAAGGGAAAACGATTGAAATGCTGATAAACTATGAGCCTGGGCTTCAATACTTCTCTGAGTGGTGGAAACAATTATTTGGAGAAAGTGAAGGAAAGGATCAAAAAGGGATATTCCCTTCATCGGCCAACTTTTCGACTGACCTGCATTCATTAGGGCAGTATGTTCAGGAAGGACGGCGTGACCTTTTTGAAACAGTCATCAAAGTGGAGAAGGCCCGTCATGAAATCTTGATTGAAGAAGCGGAAAATGATTTGGATGGCCTGAATTACCTTACAGGTGAGTCGGTGCAATTCGTGAATAATAAAGCATTTGAGGGTACGCTGTTAGCCCATACGGACGGTGGCGTTCCAAACCTGATCGTAACGGTTCCGCAACTCGATGCTTATACTTTTGGCTACCTTGTATATTTCTTCGAGAAAGCTTGTGCGATGAGCGGATACTTATTGGGTGTAAATCCATTTGATCAGCCTGGAGTGGAAGCCTATAAGGTGAACATGTTTGCTCTTTTAGGCAAGCCTGGTTATGAAAAGAAAAAAGCTGAGCTCGAACAGCGCTTATAATAAAAAAGGCATCAAGCTGGAAATACATCCAGCATGATGCCTTTTTCTCTGTTTGAAAAGCAAAAGCAGTGTCAGGTGAAGAGAAGGAAACTTCACAAAAGCGTAAGGATTGCTTGGAACGCCCATTCCTTTTTCCAATTGAAGGAACAATAAGGCCAGGTTTTTTTTATGGCACTTTGGTTAAGCTAATAGAAAATTAGCGAAAGAGGTTTTATACAATGATTAAAATTTCTTCTCAATTGGAAGGGAAAACATTCGGTTTGTTCGATCTGGAGACGAAGTTAAAACCGGAAGGATATGCGATTGGCGGAGGATGGGATTATGACCACGGGTCTTTTGATTATAAGATTGATGACAGTGATGGCTACCAATTCTTGAGAGTCCCTTTCAAGGCTGTTGATGGTTCACTCGATCAGGACGGGGTAATGGTCAAACTCTTACAGCCGTTTTTGTTATCTCATAAGTACGAGGACGGGATTGATGATGAAGGAAATATCGGAAACCTCTCCGCTTCCTTCAATCAATTTGCCGAGCCTGAAAATCCGGATGCCGAATTTCCGGAAAACTATATCTCATTAGGAAAGACGCTTGTCCGGGATTTGGAAAAGCTTTTATTACATTAATCATCAATGATGAGCAGGGTGTCATCACGATGTATGATTACATCTCCGGGGGGCTTGATTAAGGTCTTGCCTCCTGAAATGATGCCGACCAATAAAATGTCTTGATCGAATAGCTTTACGTTCAACTGTTTAAACGTCAATTTCACCCAGTCATCCTGGATGCTCAGCTGTTTGAGGTTCAATCCATCCTGATCTTTTTGTTCTTCTGCTTCCACAATGATTCCCTTAGATAAGCACTCCTGCATATACTCACTCGCGAATTTATTCGTTTCGACTATACCGTCTGCCCCAGCCCGTAAAGCATTTTCCTTTTGTTCATGCGTCAATATTTCCACAAGACAATACACATGAGGATTCAGACCTTTGACAGCCAGTAACGTTAATATCGAGAACATATCCGTTTGCAGCTCGTCTTGCTTAAGGTCAGCCGTAATAAGGACGCGTATGGCTTGTTTAATATTGGCTTTCTGCAAAACGGAATCCAATGTAGCCTTTCCTTGGATAAAGTGGATATTCGTCCTTGGAAGCGGGTGCTTTTGCAGTGTATCATCTATAAGGACAATGGATTGATGGTGCTTACGATCATGAATGTTTTGGATGATTCTCTTGGAACGGCCATTCCAGCCCACAATGATAATATGTCCGCCGCCGCCGAAAACTTTCTTTCCTGTTAGAAATTGCTGTTCATTGGATATGGAAATTTTAGCGATGTACGCAAAATAAGAAGTAATCAGGCCGGCCCCTGACAAAATGAGGACCATCCCAATGATTTTGCCAAGATTGGTCACGGGAGTGAAATCTCCATAGCCGACCGTTGACATCGTCACGATTGCCCACCAGATGCCATCAAGTAAGGTGGGGAATCTCTTCGGCTCCACAATGTGGATCAAGACCCCGAATGATAGTAAAAATAATGCGATGATGGAAAGCAATCTGATGAAACGCGGAAATCTGGGAACGGTGCTGAAGTATGGACCGATTCGAATCATTTTTTTCACACCCTTTGAGCTGTTCCTTATAGTATGGTCAAAAAAGGCTTGGCTCATAAGGGTCCGGACAGACAAACTTTGAATGATGAATATCGGCATCTTGCCTATCGAATTATAGTAAATGATAAAAGCCCTCCGGAAGATGTCGGAAGGCTTTTGGTGCTGAGTCACGTATCCTGAATGGACTTCATGCTCGATGATTGATTATATGCCCGTTTGAGCTTCGGTATTCCTTTATCTTTTCTTAAACCCTTCTCCGTACGTTGAAGTTATCACTGATGAGCAGCCAGTTTTGGGGGAAGGCTAAGCCGAGCTTCCAATAACTCATTCCCCTTAAGTTCAATTCTTTGAGTAAATCGAATTTTGCCTGAATCGATCTGGCATCTTCAAACCACACCTCATGCTTCCTATCCTCAATATCGGTATAATTGAAGTGCGGGGCCTGTGCGGTTTCATCATACTCGATGGAAACATCATTGTCCGCCGCAATCTGGATGGCTTGCTGCGGACTCACGGCCCTGGCAGTGGATCCCTGTACAAAAGGCAGGGTCCAATCATAGCCATATAGATTTTGCCCCATCATGATCTTGTTGGAAGGAATATCGGTGACGGCATATTCGAGAACATCCCGAACAGGTCCAATTGGTGACACTGCCATTGGGGGTCCGCCGCTATATCCCCATTCATATGTCATGATGATGACGAAGTCGACGATTTCACCATGTGCTTTATAGTCATGGGCCTCATACCAACGGCCTTTTTGCTCAGCACTTGTTTTAGGGGCCAGTGCCGTGGAAATGAACCATCCTTCCTTCTTGAAGCGATCCCTGGCTTTTCGGAGAAATTGATTATAGGCTTCTCTGTCGGCTGGGCGTAAATACTCAAAGTCAAAGTGGATATCGCGGAAACCATATTTCTTTGCCGTTGTAACGATATTGTTCAGGAACTTATTCTGAACGGAAGTATTCGTTAAGATGATTCGCCCGAGCTCATCGCTGAATTGGTCATTCTCCTGATTCGTGATCACCATCATCAGGACATTTTTATTTTCTCTGGCGATGGCAGGGAATTCATTGAGCAATGGCTCTTTTAAGGAGCCGTCTCGTAGCGCCTGGAAGCTGAAAGGGGCTAAGTAGGTTAAATAGGGTGCTGCTTCCCTGGCGGCCGTCTCAAGGGCCGGTGCAACCGTCGTACCCCTCGGCTCGACATAGCCGTTGAATTCGGCGGTCCTTTTCCTCCGAGCCGGAATATAGAGCCGGTATCCAACGGATAGGGTTTGATTTTCGGAAATGCCATTTATATTTGCCAATTCTTGAACAGGGACATCAACCCTTTGGGAAATGGAATAAAGACTATCACCCGGTTGAACGAAATAATAACTGCCGACGATTGGAATGACAAGGGCCTGCCCCGAAACAAGATTATTTGGGTTAGGGATCTTATTTGATTCAACGAGCCTGTCAACGGTTACGCTGTACGTCTGGGCGATGCCATATAACGTCTGGCCTGGCCTAACCACATGTATTTGCAATTTCTTTTCCCTCCTACTGAAAGTTTCCTAACAGTTTATGAGCATAAAAAGAAATTCATGATAAAGAGCTTAGGATTGTGAGAAACACAGATGAAAAAATACAATAAATTGGCAATAATAATTTAAGCTTAAAATGCTAATTAATATTAGTAGGAGGTGAAAACACATGGCAAACAACAATAACAGCAATCAACTTTTAGTATCTGGTGCAGAACAAGCTCTACAACAAATGAAAAATGAAATCGCTAGTGAATTTGGTGTAAACCTAGGTGCTGACACTACTTCTCGTGCTAACGGATCTGTTGGTGGGGAAATCACAAAACGTTTGGTTCAAATGGCTGAACAACAACTAGGCGGTTCAAACTTTTCGCGTTAATTAATTGAATAAATATGGATTTGGAAGAGAAGGGGCATTGCTCCTTCTCTTTCGCATTGTTCAGCCATGTGGCTGCCAAGCTTTTAAAATCTTGATTGCCTTTTCAGGGAAATCAGTCATGATGACGTCGACTCCCAACCCTGCCAGCCTGACGATGTCGACTTCATCATTGGCGACCCAAGGCCGGATTTTATATCCAAGTTTTTTCGCTTTTTCTCTAACTGCTGGAGTCAAGCTGTTTTTATCTGGATGAAAACCCGACTCTTTTTTATCACGTAAGATTTCTTCGAAGTTTTCAGGTAGTCCCTCGAACAATAATGCACGTTCAAGATCTGGGGCAAGCATCTTCACTTTTTCAATGGATTGATGGTTGAAGGAAGAGAGGATCACCCGATTTTCCATTCCATATTGACGAATTAAATCAATGATCTTCTGTTCAATTCCTTTGTAAGCGAGTTTATCCGTTTTGATTTCGATATTCATCAATAAAGCATTTCCCATAGCCCAGTCGAAAACGTCCATTAAAAAAGGAATCCGCTCCCCAAGGAATTCATTGGAAAATTTACTCCCGGCATCAGCCGTTTTCAGTTTTTGTGCCGAATGATCTTTTACATAACCTGTAAGGGTGGTCGTTCGATCAAGTGTTTCGTCATGGATGATGACCAATTCCCCGTCAGAACTGAGGTGGACATCGAACTCGATCCCCTCTGCCCCGATTTCTGCCGCCTTTTGAAATGCTGCCATGGTATTTTCAGGATGCGTACCCTTAGACCCTCTATGGGCGAAAATCAATATGTTTTGCAAAATCATCACTTCCCCTTTAAACTTTATCTTGAACCCTATCATACATGTACGCTTGAATTGTTTCAGCAATGTTTAATAGACAATATTTTAAACAACGAGTAAAATACATATGATATTTCCATAAATAGGTGTTCGAATTATGAGGTGAATAAAATGAATATGTGGGAAATTTTTGTTGCAGTTATCCTTGGTCTTGTGGAAGGATTAACTGAATTTGCTCCTGTATCGTCTACAGGGCATATGATTATCGTTGATGATTTATGGCTGAATTCGAAAGAACTTTTCGGGAGTGAAGTGGCCAATGCCTTCAAGGTGGTCATCCAGCTTGGTTCGATACTCGCCGTTGTCGTGCTCTTCTGGGGACGATTCATGGACTTGCTTGGTTTAAGGAAGCTGAAAGGCACATCGGCTGTGAACGGCCAAAAGCTTAACCTATTGCAGATCATTGTCGGATTGTTGCCGGCGGGCGTTTTAGGTCTTTTATTCGAAGATTATATTGATGATCATTTATTTACGATGAAGACGGTTATCGTCGGATTGTTCTTAGGCGCATTTTTGATGATTGCTGCGGATAAATTCCGTCCAAAGCTGACTGCAGAGACGGTTGACCAAATCACTTATAAACAGGCCTTTGGTGTAGGGTTAATTCAATGTTTGTCACTATGGCCGGGATTCTCACGTTCAGGCTCGACCATTTCAGGTGGAGTGCTTTTGGGTATGAGCTATCGGGCGGCTTCCGATTTCACATTCATCATGGCAGTGCCGATCATGGCTGGTGCCAGCTTGTTGAAAATCGTGAAATACTGGGAAAGCTTCACACCTGAAGTTCTGCCGTTCTTTATTGCAGGTTTCATCAGTGCATTTATCTTTGCATTATTCTGTATCCGCTTTTTCTTGATTTTAATCAATAAAGTTAAATTGACTCCTTTTGCCATTTACCGGATCGTCTTGGCGGTTGTGCTTCTATTCATTATTTGGTAATACGAAATGAAGCTTGAAAGAGGAGAGTGACCACCCCGTCGATTCGGGGTGGCTTTTTTATGTGTCCGAAAATAGGCAGGATTCCCATGAAATTCATGACGAATGATAATTGAGTTTTTGAGTTTTTAATTCGTTATTATTGTGTTTAATATCAATAATTCCTTTTATAATAAAAAAATATTCGGTTTTTAGTGCAGTTCCAGACATAATTAGTAAAAAAAATATAAATGTAATAAAGCTCCCTGAGCGTAATGGTACCAACGTGTTTGGGTATTTTTTGTAATATTCAAATGATTACATAAACTATTTCCATATAATTTATATGATATAATTTTAGTATAAATAAAGTACATGTGTACACCTGGGGAGGACAACATGAGAAATGACCAATTGAAGAAAACGATTGGCTTTTGGGTTGGAACATCTATTGTAGTTGGAACAGTTATCGGTTCTGGTATTTTCATGAGACCTGGTGACGTGCTTGAATTGAGCGGTAATTCAACCATGGCTTTGTTAGCTTGGCTGATAGGCGGTCTGATTACCCTTGCAAGCGGGTTGACGATTGCGGAAGTGAGTACACGGATTCCTAAAACGGGCGGCTTATATGTCTATATGGAAGAAGTGTATGGTAAAGCATGGGGATTCCTATGCGGCTGGGTTCAGACATTGGTATACGGACCTGCAGTAATGGGCGCACTCAGTTTATACTTCGGGTTATTAGTTGCAGGAATATTTAAGATTGCTTCAAGCTACTCTTTGGCGATAGGGATTCTTACGATCGTATTCATAGCAGGCATGAACTTGCTGGGTACAAAATACGGCGGTATCATCCAAACCTTATCAACCGTTGCTAAATTGATCCCAATTATTTTCATAGCGGTGTTCGGTATCGCGCAAGGTGATATGCCTGTATTCAATGTCGATAGCGAAAGTTCAATGAAAATCAGTATGGCCGGTGCGATTTTGGCTACGCTCTGGGCGTATGATGGCTGGATGAATGTCGGCTTCATGGCAGGGGAAATGAAAAATCCGCAGAAAACGCTGCCGCGGGCAATCATAACGGGATTGGTCGTGGTCATGGTCGCTTACTTGGGTGTGAACCTTGCCATGCTTTCTGTATTGGGGGCGGAGGGAGTCATAGCTCATGGTACGAATGCAGCGAATGTTGCGGCAACGCTTTTATTCGGTGAATTTGGCGGGAAATTGATATCGATCGGAATTGCGATTTCAATCTTCGGTTGCTTGAACGGAAAGCTTTTGACCTTTCCGCGCATTACCTTGGCGATGGCGACTGATAAAATGATGCCAGGCCATAAACAAATCGGAAAAATATCGCCCAAGTTCAAAACACCTATAAATGCGACGGTATTGCAAGTGATCATTGCAATCATCATGATGGTTGCAACAGACCCTGACAAACTTACCAATATGGCCGTATTCTCTGTCTTCTGTTTTTATGGATTAGCTTTCTTTGCGGTCTTCATCTTACGCAGGAAAGATCCGGATGCAAAAACGTATAAAGTGCCGTTTTACCCATTCATCCCCATCGTGGCGATTGCTGGCGCAATATACATTGTTTTAAGCACATTAATCCAAACACCTTTAAATGCCCTGTACTCGGTGATCATCCTCATTATAGGTATGCCAGTGTATTGGCTCCTTAAGAAAAGTGAGCGGGATGGTAAACGTTCATATTAATGAAAAACCCTTCACTGCGTGCAGTGGAGGGTTTTTGTGATTAGCTGGAACATAACTTTCCCGTTGGACAAAAGTGACGAAATAGACAACTCGGGAAGTTCGTATTAACATAGGGGGGAAGTTAAATAGTGAAGGGTCTGAACAAAAGTGAATTATATCGAGCCTGCTGGTAAATCATTCAGGAAAACAATCTTGGCTTTATTTCTTGGTAGCTTTGTAACGTTTGCGGATCTGTATAGTACCCAACCGGTCATTCCGGTTTTCGCAAAGCAATTCGGAGTCTCTCCTGCAATGGCAAGCCTTACATTATCTTTCGCAACTGGAACGCTTGCACTCTGTTTATTGCTTGTTTCTTTTTTCTCAGAAAATATCGATAGGAAAAAAATAATGGGGACGGCGCTCACTCTGTCTGCGTTGTTATCCATATGTGTCAGCTTCATCCAGGATGATCTATACATCCTGATCGCAATACGGGCGATTCAAGGAGCGGTGCTTGCAGGTTTCCCGGCAATTGCGATGGCCTATATCAATGAAGAGTTTCATCCGAAAAGCCTTGGCTATGTGATGGGGATCTATGTGAGCGGTTCGAGTATCGGCGGATTGGCTGGCAGGCTGATTGTCGGCGTGCTGACCGACCATTTCTCATGGAACATAGCGATTGGAAGCCTTGGGGCTTTAAGTTTGATCATCAGTCTGGCTTTTTGGTGGATGCTTCCGCCTTCACAGCATGCCGTCCGCGCAGGAGTCTCTTTGTCGAGAATCAAAACCTCCATGATCAATAACTTAAGGAATAGCGGACTAGTACTCTTATTCGGCATGGCCTTCCTATTAATGGGCTCGTTCGTTACCGTTTATAACTTTGTGGGTATACCTTTAATGGGACCGCCATATCATTTATCACAAACATTGATTGGCTTCATTTTCATAATCTATCTTGTGGGGACATTTAGTTCAACATGGATGGGAAAGCTCGCCGATCAATATACCCGAAGGATTGTACTTCTTACCGGAATCGCTATTATGCTGATGGGCGCCCTTTTAACCCTATTGGATCCGCTTTTGCTGAAAATAATGGGGCTTGCACTGTTTACATTTGGCTTTTTTGGAGCACATTCAATTGCGAGCAGCTGGGTCGGAAGCTTGGCTGATAAGAGTGAAAAGGCACAAGCATCCGCTTTATATCTCCTGTTCTACTATGCGGGATCAAGTATAGTGGGGGCATCAGGCGGTATATTCCTGATGAAGTTCGGCTGGGGAGGGGTCATCTCGGCTGTATCGATCCTGATCATCCTGGCTGCCGCTTGTGTGGTGATGGTTGAAAAGAGAATCGTTAAATAAAATGATCTTTTCTATCATGTTTTTCCGGAATGCTGAATATAATCTAGTGAAAATGGATATTGAATAATAGATTGATAAGAGAAGAGGGTAATAGATAGAGTGAATCGAAAAGCAGTAATTCTCATTGGGTTAATAGCCGTTTTAATTATATTATTCGTTGTATACTTAACAAGTCCGGGCAGATTGGAAAAGGTGGAGATTGTTGAAAAATACTATCCTCATTTCTCCGATGGCAAGGCAGTCGGTTTTAAGACGAACGAAGTCATTGATGTTACGGAAACCGAAGAGGGATCCAATTGCGCAATGAAATTCAGCAATGGGAAAACGTTGGAAATTGATTGTGACCGTTATTTAACATACAAAATTGATGAAACAGTCTATATTACCACTGAAGGAAACCATGTGAAGGAAATCCGGAGAAAAAGGTAGTGGCTTTTCAATAGTTAATGACGGGAGAGCTGAGATTGCTTAATACAACAAACTCAGCACTTTTATTTTATCCAATGAAAAAACCCAGACCATTTTGGACTGGGTTTTTTCATTTTTTATCTGTGCTTTTACTTTTAGCCTTTTTATTACGCCGTAGTACATCCAAGATTCTGCGGCTGTTATTTTTACTGTTTATGAGTTCTACTAAATCGCTCATGTTTTCAGATTCGAAGTCTTGTTGATCTTTTTTCATGATAATCCCTCCAGTGTCATATAGCATAATACCCTTATAAAGAAAAGGATAAACGTCTATTATCATATTGGTAATAGAAGGATTTTATATCCTTAACCATTCATTATTTGATAAAATGTGATAAAAGCCCTGTATGGGAGGTCTACATGGAAGAATTAAGAATGATCGGTGAAAAAATTGAAAAATTTAAATATATCTTAGTGGAGCATATCGAGTTGTTTGAAGAAGAGGAACCGCTCTATGATTTTGAAACCAGTAAAGAGGTACGGTCAAAGCTTATTCAAATTCATGCAGAGGCCTTGATTCATGGAAAGGCACAGGCAATGGAAAGTATGAAAATAACGGGTATGGAAATAGGTAAGCGCATCGTGGATATGGGGATTCCTTTAGATAAGAATATTGAGGAAGCTCAGCTTGTGCGTAACCTTTTCTGGAGTTTCATTGAAGAAGAAGTAAGCAATCGCTATTACTCGATTGAAATTCTGCTAAAGGCAAGCTCGATAATTGATGCAATCCTGGACCAGTTCATACACTGTGTGAGTATCAGTTACGTGAATCATTATAAAGAAATGGCGAAAATGGCAAACGATTCTTTGCAGAAGATAAAAGAAAACCAAGAAGTCATGGAGGAATTGTCCACCCCGATCGTTCAGACCGTATTAAAGGATGTGCTGCTCCTACCGTTGATCGGACGAATTGACGATTGGAGAATGGAGTCGATGCAATCGACGGTACTGCAAAAATGTGCAGATCTGCATGCGGAAGTACTGATCATGGATTTCTCCGGAATTAACTTTACGAAGGAAAGCAATATGCTCTCCCTGTTGGATCAATTAGTGGGGGCACTTGCGTTGATGGGTACGGAAACGATGTTTGTCGGCTTTGCCCCTGATGCCGTGAAAGAGATCGTCAAACTTGATTTCGCAAATCAGGTAAAAGCCTTCCTATCATTCAGGCAGGCACTGGAATATCTGTTTAAACAAAGAGGGCTGGCTCTTCAGCCAGTATGATGGAGGTATCCTATTTTAGGGTATCTTTTTTCTATGTCATGTAGTTCCCAGGAAGCTTTCATACTTTATCGTCCATCGATATTTCTTCATGATATAGTTAATGGCGTAAGGGCATGTTGATTTTCATTTAAGTAAAGTGAATAATGTAAAGCGTGTAAGGAAGGTGGACGAAGAGTGTTTTTTAAGAAAAATGAAGAACCTGATCATAACGAAAAATGGTATTGTGTAGGAATCATGACGGATAAAGGCTTGGAGGACGAAGAATATGATATTTTGTCCAAACGCATCCTCGATTCGGTCCAAAATGTCTCGGTCATATCGGACTTGGTAAGGGCCGAATGGGATCGGGATAAATTGCGAGCCTTGAACGAGCGTTTTCGGGACCCCTCATTTTCCGACCCATGTTTTATCATTAATGAATTCATACCAGAGGATATAAAAAAGGAAAGAAAACTTCTCGAGAAAACTCATAAATGGAAGAGGCTACTTGGTCTCCTTTCCGTGATTGAATACATGGAAGCCGAGACGAAGGCGGCCCATGACTTTGATAAAGCTCTCTTTTATACAGACGATGCAGATAAAGTCATTGAATACATTATTGCAAATAGCTAGAATTCCCTGCCACATCGATACATTGTATCGGTGTTTTTGCATTTGATTTAATGTTTATCGGAGCAATTTCGCGGTAGAAATTCGACCTTGCCCAGGAAAAATTTGTCCTTGAACCTTTCCAGCCTTACTGAAATAAAAAGAGAGAATGTAAGGATGTTGGTAGGAAAGATGGGTGGAAACGCGGAATATCTTAAATAGAAAGAAAGAGAGTTTTATGGGGAGAGAGAGGGAGATGAATCGATGGAAGTTGCCGTACCTCAGCAAAAGCCAAAACGGAAGTGGAGAAAGCTGGTGCTATGGAGTTTTGGAATCATGATGATACTTTTGCTGTCTGTCTTGATTGCTGCAAATGTATTTCTTTCAAGATCCTTGCCGGAAACGAAGGGGGAAATATCGCTTCCAGGTCTTTTGAAACCGGTTACGGTGGTGAGGGATTCAAGTGGGGTCCCGCATATCAACGCAGCGAATGAACATGATTTGTATTTAGCCCAAGGGTATATCCAAGCACAGGATCGTTTATTTCAAATGGATTTAAGCAGGCGTCAGGCTTCAGGAAGATTGAGTGAAGTGATTGGTGAGAAAACCGTCAAAAACGATAAGTATTTCCGTACACTTGGGTTGAGGAGGGCGGCTGAAGCCTCTTATGCAGCGTATTCAAGTGACGGGAAAGATGCCTTGGATGTGTTTGCCGAGGGGGTAAATCTTTATATCAATGAATTGAAGGAGAATGGGAAATGGCCGGCGGAGTTCACTCTGCTTGGATACGAACCAGAGCCGTGGACACCCGTCGATTCGCTGACCATCGGTAAATATATGGCCTTTGATTTAGGTGGGAACTGGGAAGATCAGGCGTTTAGGCAGTATTTGCTGCAAACGTTCCCCAAGGAAAAAGCATATGATTTATTCCCTAATTATCCAAAGAGCGCTCCATATATCATCAGCAAGGAAGAACTGGATATTGAAAAAAGTTTTGCCGGGGCCGTTATTCCTTATGAATTCAACGGCAGCAATAACTGGGTAGTTTCAGGCAAGAAAACGGATTCCGGTCAGCCGTTATTGGCCGATGACCCCCATCTGGGATTAGCTACACCGTCCGTTTGGTATCAAATGCACTTGGAGGCCCCGTCGGTCAATGTGAGCGGTGTTATTTTTGCCGGGATTCCGGGCATCATCCTCGGTCATAACGAAAAGGTGGCTTGGGGTGTGACCAATACCGGTCCGGATGTACAGGATCTGTATATTGAGAGGAGAAACCCGGAAAACGAGAAAGAATTCTCCTACAAAGGCAACTGGGAAAAAGCTGAAATCTTGGACGAACCCATAAAGGTGAAGGGTGGTAAAACACTCGACTATAAAGTGACGGTTACCCGCCATGGACCGGTTGTCTCCGAGTTTGCTGGGAAAAGCGGAAAAGATACCGTGCTTGCATTAAGGTGGACGGCACTTGATCCATCTGCCGAGCTTGAAGCGGTACTGAATATGAATAAAGCGGGAAGCTGGAAAGAATTCGAAAAGGCCCTCTTGCAATTCGAAACGCCGGCCCAGAATTTTGTCTTTGCCTCAGTCGACGGGACCATTGCCTATAAGGCGAATGGGAAAATCCCAATCAGGAAAAAAGGCGATAGTATGCTGCCTGTACCTGGCTGGACGGATGAATTTGAGTGGAAAGGCTATATTCCCTTTGATGAACTTCCAAAAACGGTGAATCCGGAAGAGGGATTCATTTCGACGGCGAATAATAAAGTCATCTCAGATGATTATCCTTACCACATCAGCAATAACTGGGCACAGCCGTACCGTCAGATGAGGATACAGGAGTTTTTAAAAGCCAATAAAAAGCTTACGGCCGAGGATATGCAAAGCCTGCAGATGGATACAGTGAATTTGCAAGCTAAGGAGTTTGTTCCTCAATTCGTGGAGGTATTGAAAGGTCCATCTGGGAAAAAGGAAGACCAGGCACTAACGATTCTGAAAAAATGGAATCATATTGATTCCGTTGATGAAGCGGCACCGATGATCTTTAATGTCTGGATGCGAAAAATAGGTGATGTTCTGCTTAAGGAAGAAATACCTGAGGAAACCCTCAACCTCTTTAATGGAAGGCGGTCGGCCGTCGATGAACTACTAAGGCGGGCACTGGACGGTAAGCCGGGCCCTTGGATTGATGAGGCGGGCGGACTTGAGCAGGTGCTTGCCAAGTCGCTGCAGGAGACATTAACGGAACTGGGAGAATCACAAGGTGACGATATAGCTGATTGGGAATGGGGAGACTATCATCAGGTCAGGTTTAACCACCCGCTCTCGAGTGTCGCCCCATTAAATTATGTATTTAACAGCGGCGGCGGAATGCCGGTAGGCGGCAGCAGTGTCACCGTACAGGCGGCGGCATTTTTAGATGATGGAACCGTTAATCATGGCGGGTCCTGGAGATTTGTCATCGACCTGGCCGATATGAATCAAGGATATCACCTTGTTGGCCCTGGTCAATCAGGTAACGTGAAAAGTGAGTGGTACCACGATCAGCTTGACGATTGGGCAGAAGGTACTTATCATAAAACCACTTTAGACGACCCAAAGGGTGATACGCTGACATTGAAACCATCATAACGATATTCAGAAAAAAAGTACCAAGCCCAGCATCCTTGCTCTGGACTTGGTACTTTTTCATTGTTTTTGCTTAGTAAGGAATTCTGCAAGGAACTCCTCGAAATTTGGGGCCTCGATTGCTGCGATTTTTTCATATGATTCAATGATCTTGAGTTTAATTTCTTGCTCCAGATCATTCCGGTCTTGATAGTTCGTGTTTTTTAACGATTTTTTTATTTTAGGATTCAAAGAGTCGATTAGATCCATTAATTCTTCTTTTGACAGTTTTTTATCCACAATGGCTTTTCTCCTTTCTAACATATACCTCATCCATATAGTGCTTTCGAAGTTTTTTTAGAGCTTGTTTACGGATGCTTGAGATATTCTGTGGCGACTCATGGAAATAGGCAGCAATTTCCTTGTTGGATAGGCCGTAGGAAAAGATCATGGTCAGAACCAGGCTTTGTTTGGCTGTTAACTTTTTCAAGGCTTTTATCATCTCTTCATCACTTATGTGTGAAGCGAGTTCATTCGTTTCCCCCATCTTTTCAAGTTGAACGTCCATAGTGCCGATTCGATCGATGAATCCGCCAGTATCCCTTGGTGCCGCATCAAGTACCATTCGATAGCGTTCCCGCTGTTTCCGTGCCCTTTTATCAAAATCAACAGAGAAAAAGTAAATTAAGGAGCACATGTATTTGTATACTTTAGCCCGGTAATAGAAAATTTTGAAAGTCTCGTTGAGATGGCAAATGTTGTGGGAAGAAGGGGAATCAAGAGTTTCAGTGAAAATCTTTAAATGCTCTGGGTTCTGTAAAAATACTTGAATGATGGGTTGTTCAAAGAAAGATGAGTACTGTTGCTGCAGAAACTCCAATGAATGAGAAAAAAAATGAGAAGTTAATTGGTTC
Source organism: Peribacillus sp. NPDC101481 (assembly GCF_044767165.1). NCBI lineage: Bacteria > Bacillati > Bacillota > Bacilli > Caryophanales > Bacillaceae > Peribacillus > Peribacillus sp. NPDC101481. Next base: position 529,884 of record NZ_JBIWNJ010000003.1, read on the forward strand.
ATTGTTATCCCTCCTTTAATTAATAAAGTGATAGACAAGGGGAATAAATCAATTATATACGAACATTCGTTCTTTTTTCCATGAATCAATAGTGCTAGATTGATTTTTTTAAACAAGTTTCACTTTAGATATCAGATACAAGAAAAGGGGTGAAGAGGATGATGATTGAGGATGCTACTATGTGGGTTTCATTAGTTAGCGAATTTGGCTATCCATTCGTCGTTTCTATGTTTTTGCTCTTCCGCTTCGGTAAACAATTAAAAGAACTGACAACGGACGTAGAGAACTTAAAAAAGTCCGCTCATAAAACGAAAAAACGATAACCTCAGGGCGTATGTGCCAGGTGATAAACACCGAATTTCGGATTCTATTCAAAAAAGGGTCCGGAATTCGGGTATAAAGAAATGGGTACTATCTGAAAATCAAGACTTTGCTAAACCCCTCCCTTACACTCAAATAAAAAAATAATAAACCATTATTTGGAATATAGCACAAAATAGGTAAAAAATAATCGTCATTTGGAATCATTTTACTACTATAATTCATCCGTCAATGGAATTAGATAGGAAATCCTCCCCTCATACGATTTTAGTTTTATGGATTAAAGTGAAAATACTTTTAAAAAAACAACATTCATCAATAAACTTATAGAAGTATGCGGTATCCGAGTAAAAGGGTGCTGCTTTTCTTATTGTTTGGTAATAAACTGATAATATGGAAATGGGGTGGAAAAAAATGAAAAGTCAACAGCTAGAAGATATTCAGATCCTGCAGCATGAATGTGAACGGGAAGGTTTTACTTTAAAGCTGAACTGGGAAACGCTTCGCAGTCGAAATGGTGTGAATAAGAATGACTTTTTTCACTATGATGGATTGAAGCTTGTTGGTTTTCTAGGTCTATACGATTTTGGAAACAAAGTGGAGATGTGCGGAATGGTGCATCCTGATTTCCGTAGGCAAGGCATTTTTACAAAGCTGATGGAAGAGGCCATAAGGAGTGCCGCAGAGCGCAACTATAAGTTGATTCTTTTGAACTCACCTGCTCAATCCCATTCAGGGACAGGATTTTTGAAGCAGCTCAATTGTGAGTTTGCTTTTTCTGAGTTTCAAATGAAATGGTCCGAAACGGAGCTTGATGATTATGGTGATGCAGTCGTTCGCCCTTCACGGAGGGATGATGAGGAAACGGAAATTCAGCTGGATATTCAATGTTTCCAATTTACGAAACAAGAGGCGAAGGATTATTATCAGCGCATCCTCTATGAGGATACTCTGAAAACCATGATGATTGAAAAGGGTGGTCTTGCAGTCGGTAAGATCCGTGTTGATCACTCTGGCCGGGAAGCGTGGATTTATGGATTTTCCATTTTGCCAAAATACCAGGGAAAAGGACTTGGCAGAAAGGCATTGAAAAAGGTCGTAGCCGAACAATGCCAGTTGGGATATGATATTTTTCTCGAGGTAGAGGCGACTAATGGGCATGCTTTAAGACTCTATGAATCTTGTGGATTCAAAACCATTCAAAGACAGGATTATTATCAATACAAAGGCTGAAGGATGCTTGACGACAAAGAGTGTTAGGAGGCAGGGATGGATGTTGATCTTATTCAATTATAACTGGCAGGTGCGAAATGAGTGGTTCAAGTGGTGCCGGTCCTTACCGAATGAGGAGCTGAAACGGCAGCGCACAGGAGGGATGGGGAATATATTGAAGACACTCGCCCATATTATCGATGTCGAATGCAGCTGGATCAGGGCCATACAAGGGAAGCCTGATGTCGCGATCGATTTGGAAGCTTATGATACGATCGAAAAGGTCGAAGATTTATCCGCTAGTTATCATTCTGAGATCATTGAATATTTGAACTCGCATGCTATTGAAGAAGATAATGGAATGATTCAGCCAGCTTGGATGGAGGGGACATACGAAAAAGGCAGGATACTGCGCCATCTGATAGCGCACGAAATTCACCATATAGGCCAGCTGTCCATTTGGTCGAGGGAGATGGGCATCGAACCGGTATCCGCCAGTTTAATAGATCGGGATTTATAGTCTTTATGTTTTAAAACTGGTAATAAAAAAAGGGATTATGGAAGGAGGACAAGCAGGGAATCCATATTGGATATAATGGTCGCTTCACAGGAAAACGCCTTGGTCTGGATGGGACAGGTCAATTCATGATATAAGGGATTTTTCGTCTTAACGCAGTAGGTTATAACATATTAAATAAAAAGGATTAGCGTATTAGCTTAATCCTTTTTATTTATTTGTCATATATATTAATATTTACGCACTCAAACTTTTGTTAATTTTGGCTTTTGTGTCGCTGGTTTAATGTATTTAGTTAATAACCAGCGTGAGATTGGTCCAACAATCAGTAACTGTGATGGTAGCGCCACGATAAAGTTTAGACAAACTGTTTTAAGGTAAGCTATGAAGATTGAACCCTCAATCCCCATCATTAAACTAGTTAAAATAAGCCCATATACTGACATAATAAGGACCATTACAGGGACCATGCAAAAGGCAATTGCAATAATAAAGTTGGATTCTTTCGATTTATCATAAGGCAGTGATAATGCAAGTTTACGCGCCTTCGGTTCAACTATTGACTCTGCAATAAAAGCGACGATAAATGTTACCGCAAATTGAATTACTGCACCCCCTACGGTAAACGATGACAAGCCGTGTAAAGCTGTGTTGTAAACTGACATAATAAGGACCATACCAAAACACATAAAAAGTCCAAAGATTATGCCTTCCTTTTTATTACTAGGCAAATAAAAACATCCTTTCTTTTAAGCATAAATGTAATTATATATGCCGAAAAATTTTTACATAAGTGACATTTTTATGACTTTTATTTTGAGTTACGTTAAATTACACTTTTGTTTTGATGAAACCTTGTTTATAGAGGCTTGGCAAAAAAACGAATGAGAAAAATCAATAGATGAAGAAAACGATAAAGAATAGTAACGAAATTAATTTGTTTCAATGGTTTAGATGAGTTATTGGATTCTTCAGTAAGCATTTCATTAAGCAGGCTGGCTCATGTGCATGGGCCAGCCTTTATATATATTTGAAGGAAAAAAGGTCCGTGTTCACTGAATGAAAATAGGTAAAAGGTACCGTTTATTCAAAATTCGTAATATTAAGATAAATTTTGGCGTTTATTCGACAAAATCATGATATATTATTCTAGCATTTTACAAAAATAGAAGGGTTGTGAAGTATGTCGTTCAAAATGCATGTTAATAAGATGCTCGCCCCGATTCTTGCTGTGAGTTTGATTACAGCCCCATTTGCCGTACCGGGGGAGACATCCGCCAAAGAGTCTAATAAGAAACCGGCCAAGACTGAACCATTTACGATTTCAGCTCCTACTGTTAATTACTCAAAAGGCACTAAAGCGACTGTAACGGTCACACCGAAAAAAGGGAACAAAGGAAATGAAACCGTTGTCTTTCAATTAATGAATGGGACGAAGGTCATTTCACAGTCAGCCATTGAGGCGGATATTAAATCGGCCCAAAAGTTCTCTGCGTACTTCAACTCGTACAAATCGGGTTATTGGATCAAAGTATCGGTTGTCTCCAAGTATAACGGCAATACGAGTAACTTCGGCAACAGCCTGGCAGCCTCCGTTTCGGATGCACCTTTTGAACTAAGGATCATGGAAACGACAGATATACACACTAATCTGGTGAGCTATGATTATTATAAGGATGCCGTATCGGACTCTGTCGGCTTTTCCCGTACAGCTTCTTTAATCAAACAGGCACGAAAAGAAGTGAAAAATAGCGTTTTAGTGGATAACGGCGACCTTATTCAAGGGACGCCGCTAGGTACGTACAAAGCGAAAATAGCGCCGCTGAAAAAGGGTGAAGTCCATCCTGTCTATAAAGCGATGAACTTGCTAGACTATGATGTGGCCACATTCGGCAATCATGAATTCAATTATGGCTTAGCTTATTTGGAAGAGGCCATCAACGATGCGAACTTCCCTTATGTCAATGCCAATGTTTATAAAAAAGATAAAGACAATGATTCAAAGAATGATAAAAATAAATATACTCCTTATAAAATCGTCACAAAGAAAGTAAAGGACATCAATGGAAAAGAAAAATCAGTAAAAATAGGCTACATTGGATTTGCCCCTCCGCAAATCATGGATTGGGATAAAACGAACCTTGAAGGTAAGGTCATTACAAAAGAAATCATCACGACTGCAAAAAAATATGTACCTGAAATGAAGAAAAAGGGCGCGGATGTCATCGTGGCGCTCACGCATTCCGGATTTAATGGCGATACCAAGAATACCGAGGATGTCATCTATTCATTAAGCAAGGTATCCGGCATCGATGCCATCACTTTCTCCCACACGCATAAGGTCTTTCCGGCACAAGATGAGGCTTCTTTAGACAGCCTATTCAAAGATAGCCAAGGAAAAGTCCTTAAAGGCGTGGATAATAAAAAGGGTACCATCAATGGTGTACCAGCCGTTCAAGCAGGATATGGCGGCAGTAATCTCGGGATCATCGACCTTGATATCCAGAATATCAAGGGGAAATGGAAAGTCTTCAATTCCGATTCATCAACACGTGCAATCAACGATAAAATAACAGGAAAAAAAGCGGCTGAAGATGCATCTGTCGTCAAAGCCGTGAAGAAGGATCACGAAGGAACGATCAAGTATGTCAACACGCCAATTGGAACGACTACAGCTCCAATTCATAGTTACTTCGCCCTTGTGCAAGACGATCCTTCCGTACAGGTCGTGACGAGCGCACAGAAATGGTATGTAGAAAAATACATCCAAAGCAACCGTCCTGAATACAAGGACTTGCCGATTCTCTCTGTAGGAGCCCCTTTCAAAGCGGGTCGCAATGGAGTCGAGGAATTCACCGAAATCAAGGAAGGCGGATTGACCATTCGCAGCGCCGGTGATTTATATTTATACGATAATACCTTGAAGGCAATCAAGATCAAAGGGTCAGTTGTTAAAGAGTGGCTAGAAATGTCTGCCGGGAAATATAATACAATCGATCCTGCCAAGTCTGAGGAACAGGAGCTGCTTAATGGAAAGTTTGCCGTTTATAACTTTGATGTTATAGACGGCGTTACGTATCAAATCGATGTCACCAAAGCTCCGCGCTATGATGAAAAAGGGATAAAAGTGTCGGATTCAAGCAGGATTGCAGATTTGAAATATAATGGTGAACCAGTGGACCCGAATCAAGATTTCATCGTAGTGACGAATAATTACCGTGCTTCGGGCGGGGGGAACTTCCCGGGAGTCAAGGGCAGCGAATATGTAGTTGACTCTGCGGATGAAAATCGCCAGATCTTGATGGATTACATCACACAAGAGGGTGAAATCAATCCAACTGCTGATAATAACTGGTCGATTGCCCCGATTTCAGGTAAGGTGGACGTTACTTTCACCTCATCACCTAAAGGTGCGGAATATTTAAATGAAGACAGCCCGATTTCCTATACAGGCAAAAAGGATGATAAAGGCTTTGGCATTTACAAATATAATTTGGGAAAAGAAAACGTTAAGGTGCAACTGCTCGGGATCAATGATCTTCACGGCCAGCTTGATACCACTTCCGATTTTGGCGGTATCAAACAAGGGCGTGCCGATTATTTAGCTGCGCACTTGAAGCAGCGTAAAGCTGAAAACCCTGAAAATACACTTTTACTTTCGGCAGGGGATGCTGTAGGTGCAAGTGCACCCGTTTCTTCTTTAATCCAGGACAAACCGACGCTTCAGTTTTTGAATGATATGAAATTCGATGTCGGAACTGTCGGGAACCATGAGTTCGACAAAGGGGTAGAAACCCTGATGGCTCAAATCAATGGCGGAAAGTCGCCAACATCCGATGTGGTATTCGATAAATTGAACTTTCCATATGTAGTTGCCAATGTCGTATATAAAGACACGAAAAAACCGATTTTGGACCCTTACGTCATAAAAAAGGTCGGCGGGGTTGATATTGGGTTCATAGGTGTAGTCACGAATGCCACACCTCAAAAAGTAAGTCCGGATGGCATTAAGAATGTAGAATTCATAGAACAGGCACCTGCCGTAAATAAGGCGGTTAATGAGTTGAAAGAAAAAGGCGTCAAATCGATTGTGATCATCTCACATGACCCAGGCACTGAAAAGGAAGGGGTCATTACAGGCGAAGTGGCTGATCTTGCTAATGCAGTGGATGATGAAGTAGATGTGATCTTAGCGGGAGATAATCATGCGAAGGTCAACAACTATGTGGATAATAAATTGATTGTACAAGCTTACTCTTATGGAACGGCTTTTGAAGATGTGGATTTGGAAATCGATCCAAACACAAAGGATATTGTCAAAAAGTCAGCTGAGATTGTCACGGTTACACAAGATGGCATTAGACCTGATGCCGGGACGACGAAATTCATTAACGACTATCTAGACATGTTCCCCGAGTTGAAAGCCCCGCTTGGGACAACGGATGAGAAAATTTTAAGAACCAATGCGTATACGCAGGAAACGGGCCTTGGGAATTTAATTGCCGATTCCATGAAGGCAGATTTGAATTCCGATTTTGCCTTCATGAATCCAGGCGGAATTCGTGCAGATATTCCAAAGGGGGAAGTCACTTTTTCCGATTTAGCGAAAATCCAGCCGTTCGGAAACGTATTGGTTAAGCTGGAACTGACTGGAGCGGAAGTGAAAACGCTGCTTCAACAGCAATGGATCGTTGAAGGATCTCCGAAAACCTTGCAAATTTCTGGACTGAGCTATACAGCCGACTTCAGTAAACCTGTCACGGAACGCGTCACCTTATTGGAGAAAGCGGACGGAACACCTATCAAGGATACCGAAACATACACGGTGGCCGTCAATGATTTCATGGCAAGCGGCGGTGATAACTATACCGTACTGAAAGGAAAAGAGCGTGTGTTTGGACATGCTGACCTGGAAGCATTCGTTAACTATGTAAAAGAAACCTTTAAAGGCGGAAAGATCACGGCTGAAATTGAAGGCAGGATTACGAATATCAATAATTAATAGAGGTTTACTCGTGAAAACTGAGGATTTACTCGTTCGTTTTCAATATTTACTCGTGAAACCTAAAAGAGAGCGCTCCTTAATACAAGGGGCGCTTCCTTTTTTGTGATTAATTATTCCAGAAGATGGAAAAGTTCAATCCCAATGCAAAGGTGACCCAAGCAATATAGGGAACCATCGCTAAACCGGATGTACGGTCTATTTTATAAAACTCGAATGCCGTTAATGTAATCAAGGTCAGCAGTGCAGCCATTTCAATAAAAGCTGTTCCGCGAAAGCCCCATTTGAAGAATAAAAAAGACCATAAGAAATTCAACCCTAGTTGAGTATCATAGAGGCGTTCAGCGGACTTCGATTCTTTTTCTTTGGATGCAATACGATATTTCGCTATTCCCATGATTGTATAAAGGCTGGTCCAAGCAACGGGGAAAGTCCAGGAAGGAGGAGCAAAAGCAGGTTTCTTGAGTTTGTCATAAATTTCTTTTGAATTCCTTGTGGCGAATATCCCCACAAGTGAGCCTCCAACCACAGGTACCAATACACTTTTAGCTAATTTTCCGTAGTTCATAAAGCGATCCTCTTCTTTCTTCATTATTTGTATGTTCTTATACCCTTACCTTCTCACTCTGAAAATAAAACATCCCCTTTAATCAAGAAGTGTAACTTTCTTCCAAACTTTACGTCGGTACTATTAAAAAAAGGGGGAATACCGATGAACCGTAAAATAGTGATGTTAATGTTCAGTTTGTTCCTTTTACTTGCTGGATGCAGCAGTAATGAAAAAAATGATTCTGCATCTGAATCACATGATGAAAAGGCGGAAAGTAAAATGGACGCTTCAATTTCCGGGAATATGGTGCAACAGGAAGAAGCGGCGGAAAAGGAAGGAGTGACGGATGAAAGAAAGGTCATCCATCAAGCCCAGCTTGAGTTGAAGGTGAAGAACCTCGAAAAGGCACAAATGAAGATTGAGAATAAGGTGGCTGAATATGGCGGATATGTTGTCGAGTCCAATGTATACAGGGAAGATGAAGAACTGGTGGAAGGAACGATCACTGTTCGGGTCCCTGAAACCCATTTTCAGGATTTTCTAGCCGATAGCGAGGGTGAGGCTTCAGAAGTGGTCGGAAGGAATGTGACAGGACAGGATGTAACGGAGCAATATGTAGATTTAAAAGCAAGATTGAAGTCAAAGAGAGCAGTAGAGGAAAGGTTGCTTGCATTCATGAAGGATGCTGAGAAGACCGAAGATTTGTTGAAAATATCATCCGATCTTGCCGTGGTGCAAGAAGAAATAGAGCAGCTGACCGGGCAAATGAAGTATCTTGAGAACCAGACCTCATATTCGACGGTTACCATCACGTTATCACAGGACCGGATAGTTGTGCCGGGCATTGATAATAAGGAATTGAATACATGGGAAAGAACGAAGAAACAACTTGCAACAAGTGCGAATCTATTACTTAAAGCGGGTTCAGGAATCATTGTTTTTATAATAGGAAACTTGCCTATCCTCATTATTTTAGGCGGAGCTGGTGCGGCGGTCCATTGGGTGATCAAAAGAAGGGGTAAAAGGTGAAGGCAGAAAGAGAGGGTGCCAATTAGATTGGCACCCTCTGACATTTATCTTTTCCGTTTATGCAAGCCGGTCACATAATACAGGGCTACCAACAGTAAGATCCAAATCGGACCAACGATTAAAGCGATTCTTGTATCTGCTGAAAAACCGAGTACTACCATTACGAATACTAAAAAGGCTAAAGTTAAGTAAGAAGTGAATGGGAAAAGAGGCATTTTGTAAGACAAGCCTTGTTTTTCTCCCTGACTCATTTTCCGTCTAGACATGATCTGTGTGACAAGTATGGTTCCCCATGTCCAGAGTGCACCGAATGTAGCGACACTTGTGACGTAAGTGAAAACTTTATCGGCTTCCATGTAGTTAAGGTAAACACCGAAAAGAAGCACGATAGCCGAAACGATAATGGCAACGCCAGGAACGCCTGACTTTGTTGTACGTTCGAAACTTTTTGGTGATTCACCTTGCTGCGCTAGGTTGAATAACATTCTTCCTGTACTGAAGATCCCGCTGTTACAAGATGAAAGGGCTGCTGTCAGTACGACAAACTGAATGATTCCTGCTGCGCCTGGAATACCGATTTTATCAAACATCATAACGAATGGGCTGTTTTCCCCATTCATTTCATCCCATGGAGTGATTGATAAAATGACTGTCAGAGCTAAAACGTAAAAAAGTAAAATCCGATAAAAAACGGTATCGATGGCTCTTTTTAAAGATTTTTCAGGGTTTTTAACTTCACCTGCGGTAACACCGAGCATTTCAATTCCCAAATAGGCGAACATGACCATTTGGAACGAGAGGATGACACCAGAAATTCCATTCGGGAAAAATCCTCCGTTTTCAACAAGGTTGCCGAATCCGACTGCGATTCCGCCATTCCCCAGTCCAAAGATGATCATTCCAAAGCCAAGGACGATCATTAGGATGATCGTTACGATTTTAATAAGGGCGAACCAAAACTCCAATTCACCGTAAGCTTTTACAGCAAGAAAGTTAATCGTTGTCATGATGGCGAGTGCGGCTAACGCCCAAGCCCATTGCGGAGTATCAGGGAACCAAAACTGCATATAGATTCCGACTGCAGTAATTTCAGCCATACAAGTGGCGATCCAAACGAACCAGTAATTCCATCCGGTTATATATCCGGCAAGAGGACCGACAAATTCGCTTGCGTAGCGACTGAAAGAGCCTGCGACTGGATTTTTTATCGCCATTTCACCTAGTGCACGCATGATAAGATAGATCATAAGTCCGCCAATGGCATAAGAAATGATGATGGCTGGACCAGCTAATTTAATCGCAGATGCCGAGCCGAGAAATAATCCGACTCCAATGGCTGCGCCAAGAGACATTAATGCGATATGTCTTTCTTCCAAACCTCTATGTAGTTGAGATTCTTTGGAGTTTTGCATAATTTTCCCCTTTTCTATGTTGGAGTTTAATTTTCTCTATCTAGCATTTTATCACTAGTAGAGGAGAATACATATTATTTATTGATTTTTCACATAATATTACAACTAAATAATATATTTTAATAGGAATAATGTAAAGTAAAAAATGAAAACGCTTACTACAAAAGTAATCCTATAATTTTTCATCGTATAATAATCTTTCGAAACTAATTATAATGCTATACAAACAAAATAAAATTATGTGATTTTTCTAAAAATTTAGACATTTAACAGTGAACAAGCTGTCCCAAAAATAAGGAACAGCTTGTTCGTTTCATCATTGCCACATGGCGGAGGCCCATTCAGGATGATCAATGAAAGGGTTGCGATTATGCTGATATTGATTATAAGTGATCTCATTTCGGTTACGCTCGAAGGCATCTACAGGAACCTGTTCATTCCACTCCGGTAAGAAGCCATTCCATTCCATGAATCGATTGATACTGATTTCCAGAGCACTCGATTTGATTTGTATAGTTATGGGGAAAGTATTGTCAAAAAAGAGAAAACAGCTAGTGATGCTTAGCGAAATTTAGGGGAATAGCCCGGGAAATATCGAAGGCTGTTATGAAAATGAAAATGATACGAAAAACCGTCACCATTCGACTTACTGTTTCAGTATATAGATCCTAAAAAAACTTTAGACAAATTCGATTTTTCATCGAGTTTGTCTAAAGTATGAAACCGTCAGTATGCTACTGACGGTTTTTTTTACTCTGTTTTATAAGAAGACTTTGAATGAAACTCAATAACAATGATCCGATTAAAGCTCCCCAAAAAGAATTTATTACAAAGCCACTGACGGCATAGGAAGTGATTTGGAATGTGAAGGCATTGATAATGAAAGAAAACAACCCGAACGTCAGGATGGTGATCGGCAATGTGATAAGCTGGAGAATGGGCCTAACCAGCAAGTTCATGATTGATAATATAAAAACCGCCAGCAAGGCTGTTCCGTAAGATTTAATCGTGATGGAGTCGAGAAGCCAGTCAATAACGAGCAATACCAGCCCGTTGATAAGAAAACGCATAATTATGTTCATGAAAAACTCCTCCTGAAGTCACCTTAACTACAAGTCATTATACTAAAATTTCATGAATTTCAGTTATATGTTTGCAGAATTGTCACAAAAAAAGAGGAATACGATATGTATTCCCCAAGATTGGAAAAAGGTCCATTTAAGGGTCTTAGAGCAGTTTATCTTTAAAAAAGTCCAGTTGATTGGAACGGAAGGTACGAGACTCCTGCGGAAAGCGAGTGCCGTAGAGGAAATTAACGTTCCTATTTTACAAACCCTCAAAAAGAACGTTTCAGCTAGTTTTCTTCAATCCATTGAGGATTTTATAAAACTAAAAAACCATTTAGTATAACTTAGTTTTGTTGTGAAACCATGGTTTGGGATAAGACCATTCCGAACCCCATTTGTCTTCTTTTTCTATTTAATTGTTGGCAATGATCTTTTCGAATTCACTTAATTCCAATGTGTTTTTCAATTTTGGATTGGTGTTTAAGGAAAGCAGGGCACTTTCAATTAGAAAGGTTCGCGGTTCAACGTTTTGTAATAATTCCTCTTGGATAAAGTGAATCAATTTTAGGTTTTTAACCCGTTCTGCTTCATCATCTTGGCATAGCCTTAGAATCATCTTTTTTAGGTCGTTTGCAGAGTGCAGGAGTGCAGTATGAAAATCCTGCTGTGAATGGAAGCACTCTGGCAGCCATTGCTTAATGAGATCGGGTTCCAAAAGCTGTGCATTTGACTGGCTGACATCTTCGAAAATCGATTTAATCCTATCGACGCAATAACGGATAATTTCAGTAGGGTTGAAATCTGGCTCTTTAGCCAAAGCATTAAAATGAATAGTTTGATGCATCATTCCCGAGTAAAGAATGGCACAGTCCAAAATATAGGGTTTTTTATCAGCACCGAAAATGTCCAGAAACCGTTTTGATAGCCAATGGATATGCTGGAATTTAGCATGTGTGATGAAGTTCTTAAGTTCGGTATCATTTGAAATCATTACTTCTTCATATAAGAAAAAGATTTTATTGTTTTTGTTGGAGTGCATTTGTAATTCTGATTGTTTGATGAATATCTCAATATCTGCAAGGTTTTGCCCAATAAGCAATTCATTCCGCTCTTTTTCGAATTTTTCCTGCGAAGTTAGGAAGACTGCCTTAAGCAATTCGCTTTTAGAAGAAAAATAGTTATAAAATGTTCCTTTGGAAATGCCGCTATAATCTAAAATATCCTGAATGGATGTTGCTTGATATCCCTTTTCAATAAATAATTGGTGTGCATATTTAACTACCAATTGCTTGCGCTCATTCATATATATCACCCTTACTCTTATTGGACGGTCATTTTAACGTAATAGTATCTTATTTTCTATACGAACACAAACCAACACAAACCAGTATGTTTACAATTTCTCTAGCAAAATAAGGGGGAAGGCCATGTACTGGAAGAGGTCAGCTGAAATAAAGGTCCACAAAAGCAATGAAAATTCGGTTTCTATGCATCCTTATATTCACCATGTAAATAAAGGCAGATGAAGTGAACAAAGTCACAGGAGAACACTTAGGTTTGTTATAAGATAAATAGAAGGAGATGGGTGAAGTAGCGCAAAGTATCTATGAATATTCGGCATCATTATCAATTACTAACCCATTGGTAGGAGAAATGATAAAATCACTCGGTGTGAAGGAATATTGGTTATAAGGGTCGTATACCATTATTAGGAATGTGATTATTTCAATATGCTGACCATTCAACGGTTTATATCACTATACATTTCCATATGCTGGAGGTTGTTGAAGTCATAATATAAATAAAAAAAACAATGGATTGATTATTATATTAAAATTATTATAAATAAGTATTGATTTTTTTCTGAGAAGCTTTATCATTATATACATAAATAATAATGAAAAGGTGGTTCAATTATGACAAATAAGAGAAACCTTACTACAAGCTGGGGAGCACCAGTTGGAGATAATCAAAACTCGATCACTGCCGGCGAACGCGGCCCGGTGCTCATTCAAGATGTACACTTATTGGAAAAACTAGCCCACTTCAACCGTGAACGTGTGCCTGAACGTGTAGTTCATGCGAAGGGTGCCGGTGCATTCGGAACTTTCGAAGTAACGAACGACCTTTCTCAGTACACGAAAGCTAAACTTTTCAATGGTGTGGGCAAGAAGACAGATCTTTTTATCCGTTTCTCCACAGTTGCAGGTGAATTGGGTTCTGCTGATACAGTCCGTGATCCGCGTGGATTTGCTGTTAAATTCTACACGGAAGAAGGAAACTACGATATCGTCGGTAATAATACGCCTGTATTCTTTATTCGCGATGCGATTAAGTTCCCCGACTTCATCCATACACAAAAAAGAGATCCTAGAACACATTTGAAAAACCCTACGGCTGTTTGGGATTTCTGGTCACATTCACCGGAATCGCTGCACCAAGTGACGATCCTGATGTCCGATCGGGGCATTCCTGCTACACTCCGTCATACACATGGTTTCGGAAGCCACACATTTAAATGGGTGAATGCTGAAGGAAAAGGCGTTTGGGTGAAATATCACTTCAAAACAGAACAGGGCATCAAAAACCTTGATGTGGATCTAGCAGCAAAACTAGCAGGTGAAAACCCTGATTACCATACGGAAGATCTTTTCAATGCCATTGAAAAAGGGGACTTCCCTGCATGGAAATTGTATGTTCAGATCATGCCTTTGGAAGATGCGGATACATACCGTTTCGATCCATTCGATGTGACGAAGGTATGGTCTCAAAAAGATTATCCGCTGATCGAGCTTGGTCGTATGGTATTGAACAGAAATCCTGAAAACTACTTTGCTGAAGTGGAGCAAGCCACGTTCTCACCAGGAACATTCGTACCGGGAATTGAAGCTTCCCCAGACAAGATGCTTCAAGGACGCCTATTCGCATATGGAGATGCACACCGTTACCGTGTGGGCTCGAATCACAACCAACTTCCGGTTAACCGTCCGAAAGTGGAAGCGAATAACTATCAGCGTGATGGCTTCATGCGTGCTGATGACAATGGCAAGGGATCTGTTTATTATGAGCCGAATAGTTTTGGAGGCCCTGCCGAATCAAGAGAAAATAAAGTCACTCCTTTCGAGGTGACTGGGCAAGCTGCACAAGTCGGTCATAATAGTGATGATCACTACACCCAAGCAGGTGACTTATACCGTCTATTAAGTGCCGAAGAGAAAACCCGCCTTGTTGACACGATCGTGGGCGCAATGAAACCTGTGGAATTGGAAGAAATCAAGCTTCGTCAAATCGGCCATTTTTACAAAGCCGATCCGGAATACGGAACGCGCATTGCCGAAGGTTTAGGTTTATCTGTACCGCAAGAAGCGTAAAATATGGGACTACCAATCTAGTAAATGCAAACAGGCATCCATTCATGAATGGATGCCTGTTTTGGTTTATGCATGGCTCCATTATATAAATGACACCCGACAAGTTCGGTAAGAATATATAGTTATAAATGGTTTGGAAAAAAGTCATGCTGTCAGATTAATTGGGGGCGAGTTACTTAAATTATCGGTAAAGGGTGGAATTTATGGCTAGTAAAAAAAATCGGGTGTTAGTAGGCAGTCCGATTTACCAGAAACCAGATATTTTACAAAAGTTCCTGCTCTCACTTAAAAGGCTGGATGTGGAGGGACTGGAGCTTGGCATTTTCTTCATTGATGACAATGAAGATGAGCGATCAAGCAAAATGCTCGAGGATTTCAGTCAGGAGCGGAGCAATGTCAAAATACTGGCATCCAATCAAAGCGATGTATACGTGTGTAATGGCATTACCCATTACTGGAATGAAAATCTGGTATGGAAGGTCGCTGATTTCAAAAATATGATGATTGAACACGCGATTAAGCAAGACTATGATTATTTATTTCTTATCGACTCGGACCTCCTGCTATACCCTCTGACCATCAAGCAGCTTATTTCTGCCAAAAAGGATATCATCTCTAATATTTTCTGGACAAAATGGCAGCCTGATGCCGAAGAACGGCCTCAAGTATGGTTATATGATGAATACACCCAATGGGAGATATCACGCGGTCAACCGTTGGCGGATTCGGAGATCACCACACGTTATCAGTCGTACATCCGACAGATGAGAACACCTGGTGTTCATAAAGTTGGGGGATTGGGTGCCTGTACACTCATCAGCCAAAAAGCGTTGAAAGCAGGTGTGAATTTTAAAATGATCGAGAATCTATCATTTTGGGGTGAAGACCGGCATTTTTGCATTCGTGCCGCAGCTTTAGGATTTTCCATGTACGTTGATACCCACTTGCCCGCTTATCATATATACAGGGATTCGGACTTGGACGGTGCGATGGAATTTCTTGATCGGACGGATAATAAGAGGGAAGCTTCAGGGGTATCCAGTCCCAAATTAACGCTGAGCATGGTCATCAAAAATGAAAGTGACCGTTATCTAAGGAAGGTTTTAGAGGAAGTTCGTGATTATATTGATGAAGCCGTGATTATTGATGATGGCAGCACGGACGATTCCGCAGAGGTTTGTTTAGAAGTATTGAGGGGGATGCCAGTACGCATCATCAGGAATGATGTCTCCAAGTTCTCCAATGAAATAGAACTTCGTAAACAGCAATGGTCGGAGACGGTGAAGTCGAATCCCGAGTGGATTTTAAATCTTGACGCTGATGAAATGTTTGAAAAAAGATTCAAAGAGGTAGTCAAGCAGCTGATAAGTGATCAAGAAGTCGATGTATATTGCTTCCGGTTATATGACTTTTGGAATGAAACCCATTACAGGGAGGATGATCGCTGGTGCGCACACCGGTATTACCGGCCGTTCCTTGTCAGGTATCGGGAGGGGTTTGAATGCAAATGGAACGATAGGCCGCAGCATTGTGGGAGATTTGCAGAAAATGTCTTTGAATTGCCTCACAAGTTATCCGACATTCGCTTAAAGCATTTGGGCTGGGTCAAAGAAGGAGATCGGATAGCGAAATTCAAAAGATATCAGGAATTGGACCCTGAGGGTAGGTATGGAAATACTGAGCAATATCTAAGCATTCTGGATGATGCCCCTAATTTGGTTCGTTTTGAGGAGTGACTTTTCTATGGGGGAGGGTGCGTTGGCAATAATTAAATCAAATTAGCATACATTTGCTTAAGAGGAGGTGCAGTATGGACGTTTTTGTGCGGCAGAATGATTCCTTGTGGTATTATAGCCAATTATTCAAGGTGAATTACCAACTTATCATTGATTCCAATAGTGGGATTGATCCACTTGCACTTATGATTGGCCAACAAATCAAAATTCCTGGCTTTACGACGACCGGCTATAGTATTAAGCAAGGCGATTCGTTATGGGCAATTGCAAGATCACGTAATCTTTCATTGGATGCCCTATTTTTGGCTAATCCCAATCTCAACCCGAATGCCCTGCAAGTCGGTCAGACAATTTCTGTGCCATTAAGGATTACGTGGAGGCTTATTCAAGGAAATCGGGAATATGATTATGAGACGATGATGACGGATGTAAGACGTTTGAAAACTATCTATCCATTTATTAAAACCTCCCCCATCGGGGACTCGGTGCTTGAAAGGGATATCCCCGAAGTGCTGATTGGGAATGGTAACAAACGAGTTCACTACAATGGTTCCTTTCATGCGAATGAGTGGATAACGACGCCTGTGATCATGACCTTTTTAAATGATTATTTACTCGCAATCACGAATCAGGCTGACATCCGCGGTCTATCTCTGTTTCCTTTTTATCAACAGACGATGCTGTCGATCGTCCCAATGGTGAATCCGGACGGAGTGGAGTTGGTTCTTAAAGGCCCGCCTGCAGATGAGTCATTAAGACGACGGCTCTTGGAATGGAATAACGGAAGTGAAGACTTCTCTGGCTGGAAGGCAAATATTAACGGGGTGGATCTGAATGATCAATTTCCCGCCAAATGGGAACTGGAAAAAGAACGCAATAATGTAACGGAGCCAGGTCCGGCAAATTATCCCGGGGAAGGGCCGCTTACACAGCCGGAAGCCATTGCAATGTCTGAGTTGACAAGAAAACGTGACTTTGGCAAAGTCCTTGCGTTCCATACCCAAGGAGAGGTCATTTATTGGGGTTTTGAAGGTTTGGAACCGCCCGAATCGGAAACGATAGTCAATGAGTTTGCGAGGGTCAGTGGATATGAGCCTGTCAAATCTGCCAATAGTTACGCAGGGTATAAGGATTGGTTCATTCAGGATTGGCGCAGGCCGGGGTTTACCGTGGAGCTGGGCAAAGGAACGAATCCCCTCCCTATATCACAGTTCGATGAGATTTATCAGAAGTCGCTTGGGATTTTCTTGGCAGGGTTATATATGTGAATTTTGACCAAATGAAAAAGCTCAACTCCGTTACCATGGGGAAGAGCTTTTTAGTCTTATACACCATTAGACTTGAAACGATGAGGGCTGCTGCAAAAAATAAGTAAAGTTATGCTTTACTTATCGATTGCATGATTAACTCGCTTTTTAGCCTGAAATTAACGGACATTCTCCATGTCCCAGTAATATTGCAGCCCCTACCAAAAGGAATACTAATAGTTTTGCGGTAAAGAAGATTAACTTCCTTAGCGCTAGTATTGGCCCCACCTACGCCAGATACTTTGACGGCCACGCATGCCATCCAACCTAATTTCATTATAATAGAAAGCGCTTACATTTTCAAAAATAATCGTATTGCAAATTTCGACATTCGCATAAATTGTCCCTTACCAGTAGGAGGAGAATTGGCGTATTACTGATAAGGGGCCTATAAGATTCAGGTTAATCTGCAATGAACTCCTGCAACTTTTTAGTTAGTCCGCCACTGCCAAATTTAATGAACTTTGTCTTTCCGGCTGCTTGTGCCGGGGGAGCAGCAAATTCCAAAAAGGCTAAAAGGTTGATCCTTCGGTAAAGTATATGGTCAATGCCATATTGATAGAACCAATTATCGATTGCATTGTAAACCCCTCTATTCAGGGCATATTGCTGCCGGCACCATTCGAAAAATAATCTGTCGGGCAGATTGATGTACTTCATATCCTCAAAGCGGCCATTTTTCTTCTCATTCCATATAGGGAAAATGGGCCTCACCGATTCCTTTTGCATAGTGTATTTCCTCCCTTATTGATAAAAACGAAAAGGCTCCCTATTCATGTTGAATAGGGAGCCTCCAGTGAACTGGTCAGCTTATATATTTTCATCCAGCATAAAGCTTATTATTCCTATTTGTCAAGTGTGTTTTTGGAAAAACTCAAATTAAATAATTTTTTTAATGTTTTTGGTGTAATACAAATGAAAATACGAATAAATATTTATGTTTATTCGTTTATAGTTCGTATATAATGATTTTGAGGAATTAAGGAGGAGAGACTGAATGTATAAATCAAAAAAGATTTTATTATTGGGCTCAGGTGAATTGGGGAAAGAAGTCATACTTGAAGCACAGCGGCTTGGTGTGGAGACCGTTGCTGTAGACCGCTATGAACATGCCCCTGCCATGCAAGTCGCTCATCGCAGTTATGTGATCGATATGCTGGATGCGGAACAACTAAGGGAAGTTGTAGAAAAAGAACAACCTGATTTGATTGTGCCGGAAATCGAGGCCATCGCTACATCCGAATTAGTAAAGTTGGAAGAGGAAGGCTTTCATGTCATTCCGACGGCAAGAGCGGCTAAATTGACTATGGATCGTGAAGGAATCAGGAGATTGGCTTCTGAAACTCTGGAGATTCCGACAGCAGCGTACAAATTCGCCGATACATATGAAGAATTTGTCCAAGCTGCCAAGGAAGTTGGCTTTCCCAATGTCGTTAAACCGCTGATGAGTTCTTCAGGTAAAGGGCAAAGTGTGTGCCGCACGGAAGGTGACCTGGAAGATTGCTGGAAAATCGCGATGGAAGGCGGCCGGGTTCAAAATGGCCGGGTGATCATTGAAGAATTTATCCGTTTTGATTCGGAAATCACGCTGCTTACTGTTCGGGCTGTAAATGGTACTATGTTTTGTGCTCCCATCGGCCATATACAGCAGGGCGGGGATTATATTGAATCCTGGCAGCCGCATAATATGACAGAAGCTCAAATAATGGAAGCGAAAAAAATTGCCCATGCCATTACTGATGAACTTGGTGGGTACGGATTATTCGGGGTTGAGCTTTTCCTCTCAGGGGATAAAGTCTATTTCAGTGAAGTTTCTCCACGTCCGCATGATACGGGGCTAGTGACATTAGTGACTCAGAATTTGTCCGAGTTTGCTCTTCATATTCGGGCGATTCTAGGATTCCCCATCCCGGAAATCAAGCTGATCAGCCCAGGTGCCAGCCGTCCATTAAAAGCTCAAGAAGAGTTATCGGAATATTCTATAGTTGGTGTTGAAAAGGCTTTGGCTTTACCTAATACACAAGTGCGCCTTTTCGGAAAACCTGTTACAAAGGCAGGCAGAAGGGTGGCAGTCGCCTTGTCATCTGCCGATTCAATCGAGGTGGCAAGAGTGAATGCGGCCCGTGCTTTGGAATGTTTAGTTGTAGAGAAATAATAGTGAAAATCCTACAGTTTTTTTCTTTATAACGCGTTAAAGTTGAACTGTCTACCAAGCCTCCTCGCCTTAAGCACCTTTGGTGTCTTCTTTAATTAAGTAGAAGTTTTGTAAAACAGTAAAAAACCATGAAGTATAAACTAGTCTTAAACAGTTCGGGATGAGACCATTCTACAGTTTTTCTTTAAAAACGATTCCAGTTGATTGGAATGGAAGGTGCGAGGCTCCTGCGGGAAAAGCGAGTCCAGGGGAGACCCCCTCAGGCGCAAAGAGCGCCGAGGGGGCTCCCGGACCGTCCTGGGAAAGCGAGTGCCCTACGCTTCAATCAATGTTCCAGGTGATTTAAGAAATTTGCTTCCTTTCCGTCCCTAAACTTTTCTTCGAATTTGTCTATAGTCTGACTCTGAAGCATCCTGTTTGGATGCTTTATTTTCTTTTCCCCTTTAGTATTTTTAAAATCCTAACCACCGATTTGAAGACGTGGATTGTAAAGAACCCTGTTCAAGATCATTTACCCACGTTGGTGTTAACCAAATCTTTTTCATTCCTCTAAAGCCTGTAATATGCCCCCACTACTGATGATTTTCCTGAATAACCAACAACTTCATAAAAGTGCATACAATTTCGTGACATTGCTGTCTTTACCTTGTCTTAACAATTATCCTGCTGCTTTTTTACATAGCCTTGACATTGAGTTCATTTTCTTCACCTATAGTTAAATTAAATAGAAAAGATTAACGGGAGGTCATTCGTTTGAATAGCACATGGAGTAAAAAGGTTTTACCGATTACACTCGTTTCGGCATTAGCATTTGGAAGTTTATCATGGTCCGCTGCGGATCATGTTTCGGCAAAGGGTAACCCAAAAAAAGAACCGGAAATCAAGAACGTGATTTTCCTGATCGGTGACGGCATGGGTGTTTCCTATACCTCCGCTTACCGGTATTTAAAAGATAACCCGGGTACGAAGGCGGCGGAACGGACCGAGTTTGATAAGTACTTGGTTGGCCAGCAGATGACTTACCCAGAAGACTCTGCACAAAATATAACGGATTCAGCTTCAGCCGCAACGGCAATGTCTGCAGGGGTGAAGACTTATAACGCTGCCATTGCAGTGGATAATGATAAATCCGAAGTCAAAACGGTATTGGAAGCAGCAAAGGAAAAAGGAAAAGCGACGGGATTGGTTGCCACTTCAGAAATCACTCATGCTACACCTGCATCTTTTGGCGCCCATGATGAAAATCGGAAAAACATGAATTCAATTGCAGACGATTATTATAATGATTTAATCAGGGGCAAACATAAAATTGACGTCCTATTGGGCGGTGGTAAGTCCAATTTTGTCCGGCCTGATGTCAATTTGGCGAAAGCCTTCGAAAAAGACGGTTACAGTTATGTGACTGATAAAAACCAAATGCTTAAGGACAAAAATGAACAGGTTCTTGGTTTATTCGCTTCTGAAGGACTCCCGAAAATGATTGACCGCCCAAGTGAAACACCTTCTTTGGAAGACATGACAAGTTCAGCGATCCAGCGTTTGAATAAAGATAAAGATGGATTCTTCCTTATGGTCGAGGGAAGCCAGGTCGATTGGGCCGGACATGATAATGATATCGTAGGTGCAATGAGTGAAATGGAAGACTTTGAAAAAGCATACAAAGCAGCCATGGAATTTGCGAAGAAAGACAAACATACCTTAGTGGTGGCTACTGCGGATCACTCTACAGGAGGATTCTCGATCGGAGCCAAAGGAATATATAACTGGTACGGTGAACCGATCAAGGCAGCCAAACGCACCCCTGACTTCATGGCGGATGCCATTGTCAAAGGAGCCGATGTTGAAAAGACGTTAAAGCAATATATTAACCAAAATGAAGTGAAGCTAACTGATGATGAAATCAAAACGGTAACAGAAGCTGCAAAAACAAAAAATGTGACGAACGTCGATAATGCCATCGAAGCTATATTCGATAACCGGACCAATACTGCCTGGACTACTGGGGGACATACGGGTGAAGATGTTCCGGTCTACGCATACGGCCCATATAAAGAACGTTTTGCCGGGCAGGTCGATAACACGGATCAGGCCAAAATCATCTTTGATCTATTAAAGAAGTAATTACACTTCAGGGAGGGATTCAATGAACAGACTGATGATTGGTGCCCTGTTATTAACCGCATTTGGCGCTCTTAATACACAACCAGCTTACGAAGAAGAAACTACAGCTAAAGATAAAACAGAGGAAATTGCACGACCACTGGAAAAAAAGGATGTCTATGTTCCGAATCCACAGCTTCCTGATGATATAAACTTGAACCAGATCGGTCAGAATGTTTCTGATGCCAAAGGCGAATTAACTTTGAAGGCCTATAAAAAGGTTAATGAAACGCTCAATGTTGGCCCGATCGAGGTTAAAGTTAAAGAAATGAAAGTGATGCATGCCACTCCGGATTACAGCATGATTGATTTCTTCCACGGGTATACGCATGATGAAGATTTCGGTATCGTAAAAGTGAACGTGGAAATCAAAAACAATTCGGATAAAAAAATTAAGTTTTCCCCAGTTGCTTTCCTTGAAACGGACAGGGAAGAACATCTGACATGGGAAGATGAGATATACTTGGAAGAACTTACTGGTGAAATAGAAGGAAACGGTTCAAAAAGCGGAAACATTGGTTTCATTCTAAATGATGGAGACATATTGGGCATATCCCTCATGACAAGTGATGCGGTGGATGAAGAAGGGGAAGTCCTTGCAAAAGGCAAGTCAGCTGAATTCGCTTTTTAAAGAATATGTATAAATGGCTTGGAAAAATAAAATACTAGAACAAGTGATGGGGATTACTATCACTGAACGGAATATCCAAATCCTAATGATGAGGTGACACAGAATGAGCTATAAAGATCAATTAGATCCACATTCTCAAAAGTTTCACCATAATTGGACAAGACCTAAGCGTTCAAAATCTCAAGTTAATGGCCACACGCAAGAATCACAAACAAACATTATACTAAGAAGCAATGCAAAGGCTCACAGGTGGTAAAGGATATTTCCGACAAAGAAGGAGGCTCCCAGCGAGTCTTCTTCTTTATATTTAATCCAAAATCATCTAAACCGATCAAGGCATTCATGGCTTTTCACTCATAATTATGATACCATTTACCTTTAAGATTGAAGTGATGAGCTTGGCGTGAAACTGGAGTTTCGATTCCGATTGAAAGTTTCACTTTATACAAATAGAGGACGTGAATTGTAATGATTAAAATTGAAATCCCTGCAGCGGATATAAGCATCAAACAAAGAAAGCAAGTTATAGAAGGAGACGAAGCTGTCATTCCTGAAATTTACGGGTTTATCGATTTTCATTTGATTCCCCGTGATAAAGGCGGCATCATCTTGTTTTACAATGAGAATGATGAACTGATTTTTGTCGGTAAAGCCCGTAAATTAAGACCAAGGGTCAAGAAGCATTTTGAGGATAATGTTTCTCCGATTAAAGAGCATCGTAATGAAGTCAAGAAAATTGACATTCTTTTAGTCGAAGACGCTATGGAACGTGAAATCTATGAAACGTACATGATCAATAAGCTTCATGCTAAATACAACGTCGACAAAGTGTTTTATAAATAAGAACCACCTATGAAAAGCTGACTGCATATGCACTCAGCTTTTTTGTGTTTATATATGTACAGAAATAATTTCGTACATTTACAGCAGCTACATGTCAGATTAACAATGTTGGTTTATATTTAGAGTATTCCAATACATTCTCAGGAGGAAGCTATTGAAGAAAATACTTTGTAAAAAGGTGTTAGTTATCTCGATCGGGACAGTGATTGCCTTTGGGAATTTAACGTGGTCCATGTCACAAGCTTCTAAGCTGGCGAAACAGAGAGAGATTGAAACTTTTGAACAAAAGACAGTAACATCTTCAGGGTGGGAAATGGCGGAATAAGCTCAGTAACCAATAATTTTTTTCGAATTACAACAAAGAAAAAGAAAAATGTATTGTATATTGGGACGTTGTTGATGAACAGCAGCTTGCAATAAGGAAGTACAATAAAAGATAAAACTGCAATGGAGCTTCATTACACATGAAGTTATGTGTGATTGGGCTTCCATTTGATTTTTGTTTTAGTTTCATTAAGAATGTCAGTACCTTTCGTTTATCCTTGATTGCACATGCTGCAGGTGTCGGAGCAATAGTGATTACATTTGTTCAGAAAAAGTATTCGGAGGCAATTTTGAAAAAAACTTGCAAATAGTAATGATTACGTTTTATTATTAGAGAGTGTTTTTATATGGGTGATGGCTTCGGCGTTTAAATCGTAATCATTTTGGTTTACAAACAGAAAAGAAAACAGGTAAAGGAGTGGTATGGATGGAGATGAAGAAAATTCCGGTTACGGTATTGAGTGGATACCTTGGGGCGGGAAAGACGACGCTTTTGAATCATATTCTTGAAAATCGGAATGACCTGAAGGTTGCCGTCATCGTTAATGATATGAGTGAAATCAATATTGATGCTTCACTAGTCAAACAGGGAGGGTTTACCCGGGCCGATGAAAAACTGGTGGAAATGCAGAATGGCTGCATTTGCTGCACGCTTCGTGAGGATTTGATGATTGAAGTGGAGAAATTGGCGAAACAAGGGGACATTGATTACATCGTGATTGAATCGACCGGGATAAGCGAACCGGTACCTGTAGCCCAGACCTTCACCTATGTTGATGAAGGCATGGGAATTGATTTATCGTTATATTGCCGGCTTGATACGATGGTCACCGTTGTTGATGGGTATAACTTTTGGCAAGACTTCACTTCCGGAGAAACACTTATTGACAGGATTCAGGCAACTGATGCTGCCGGTGGCAGGGAAGTGGTCGATCTACTAATAGATCAGATAGAGTTCGCCAATGTCATCCTGTTAAATAAAATCGATTTAATGGATGATGACGCTGTTGAGGAATTAAAGGCGGTTCTTCATAAAATGAATGCGGATGCAAGGATCATTGAAACAAATCATTCCAAGGTGCCGCTAAAGGATGTATTGAATACACATTTATTTGATTTTGAAGAGGCAAGCCAAGGAGCGGGCTGGATAAAGGAATTGAATGAAGAGCATATCCCAGAGACCCTGGAGTATGGGATTTCATCCTTCGTTTACAGAAGGAAAATACCGTTTCATCCCGAGAGGCTGATGGAGTGGTTAGAAAATTGGCCCGTACAAGTGGTGAGGGCAAAGGGCTTCCTTTGGCTGGCATCGAGAAATGATACGGCAGGCTTGCTATCGCAGGCAGGACCGTCATTAACTTTACAAGCCGCCGGTAAATGGATCGCAGCATACCCTGAGGAAGAACAGCGCCAAATTTTAAAGGAAGCGCCTGAATTATTGGAACGGTGGAATGAAGTATACGGTGACAGGATGACGGAATTGGTGATGATTGGAATTCAAATAAATCAACAGAAAATAGAAGCTGAATTAGATCAATGCTTATTGACGGAAAAAGAGTTGCTGCAGGATTGGTCTTTGTATGAAGATCGATTGCCTGCATTTACGGAAAGCGTTCATTAAAAACTTTAGGAGGAAATAAAAATGAGAGTAAACATTACATTAGTATGCACAGAATCAGGGGACCGCAATTATATCACAACGAAAAACAAGCGGAATAACCCGGACAGGATCGAATTGAAGAAGTACTGCCCGCGATTAAAGAAACACACGCTTCACCGAGAAACGAAGTAATTTTAAGGTTTAAATCGTAATGATTATGTTTTATTGAAGGAGATGGATATAAAAGGAGGGAAGTTCAGTTGGAATGGATCATTATTGGCGGAGGCATTCAAGGTATCACGATGGCTGCATTTTTACTTAAGTCAGGAAAAACAACAGTGGACCAGCTTGCGATTGTTGATAGAAATGAAGAGCCATTGGCAAGATGGAAGCATTGTACGGAAGTCATTTCAATGCCATATTTACGTTCTCCATCCGTCCACCATCTGGATGTGAATCCATTCAGCCTGCAGAAGTATGTGGAAAAGGAAGACTGGAACAAATTGAAATGGGACCGATTTCGAGGAATATATCGGGAGCAAGACAGGCAGCGGAACGAATTGTGAATAGTTTATAGATTTAATAAAATCAAGATTATTAAAAAAGGAGAATTAAAATGGCGAAAAAATCCAAGGTGATAAAAGCAGAAAAACAGCTGGTAATGGTCGAAAAGTATGCAAAACTTAGAAAGGAATTGAAGGAGAAAGGGGATTATGACGCATTGGCCAAACTCCCTCGTGACTCTTCGCCGACAAGAGTTCACAATCGTTGTGGAGTGACGGGAAGGCCCCGTGGATATATGCGCAAATTCAACATGTCACGTATCGTTTTTAGGGAACTTGCTCATAAAGGGCAACTGCCGGGTGTCAAAAAGTCAAGCTGGTGAAGCAGGGAGTTCTAAATCATTCATTAGAAAAGGAGCCCTTGTTAACAAGGGCTCCTCAGTTTGGCGACAAAAGGGGTATGGAGTCCGAATAAAGGGCAGTGTAGTGCTTTTTCCTTGTTTATACGGATGAAACCTCATTAGATTGAAGAAATTGGCGACACTCCTGCCGAATAACTGGCTAGCCGAGACCCCACAGCCGCTTGCGGTGAGGAGGCTTGGCAGACAGTCGGCGGAAAGGGAGCGGATTTCTTAAATCAACTGGGACTTTAATTAATTTGTTTACAGTCTGAGGAGCCCTTGTTAAAAACATGGGCTCCTTCCCATTCAAAAGTGTTGCTTACTTGACTGCCTTTAATGCTTGTTCAGATATATAGAAGTCTTTTCCGTTGTAAACAGTTATGGCATTTATTTCCTTTTGCTTAGTGGATTTAGGGGTCTTGCTGATAACGATATTCTTATTTGCAGGCAACTCTACTTTTTGCTGCCCTTTTTTCGCTACGAAAACCGGGTTATTCGGGTCTGTAACATCAATACGGGTTGAATATCCTTTTTTCTCAAAGGAATCTTTAGCATTCATGTATAGTTTATTCGATAATTTTTGTAAATCAAAGCCCATGAATGCGGCCATTTTTTTAGCGAGGTCTGTATTCTCCACTAATCCAGTCGGTTTTGAAGGGCCATAAGAATACAGGAATACGTCTTCCCCTGTATGACCGCCTGTTGTAAAGCCAATGTTGGCACGGTTAGCAAGCAGCTTTGTCATTTCAGTACCTATGTTTTTAGAAGAGGTAAGTTTTGCTGTTTCTTCAGAAGTCAGATCATCAAGTCCATACAGTGCTGCAACTTCTTTTAGATTGGAATGATCTGGTTTTAACTTACTTAAAGCTCCTTCAACAGTCATCTTCGCTTTCTTTAATGGATCGATATAGGCTGATACGGGAGTTTCCGGGTAGGAGGAGTTCGTGTTTACGTTACCCATTGTAATTCCGCTGTTCCCATGGTCCGTTACAGCAATGACCATCGTGTTTCCGTCATTTTTTGCAAACTTAAGGGCTTCGTTCACGGCATCATCAAAAGCTAAAGTATCACTAATCATTCCAATCGTGTCGTTTCCGTGAGCAGCCCAGTCAATCTTGCTTCCTTCGACAAATAAGAAGAAGCCATCTTTATCTTTTTTCAAGGTTTTAAGGGCTTTGTTGGTCATTTCAGCCAAAGTGGGCTCACTTGGCTTTGTTGTTTCACGATCAAAATCATATGCCAGTGCACTTGGTGCAAAGCTGCCCCAAATTTTATTCGATTTAGAGTTTAACAGCTCGTCACGGGTTTCAACAAAATCATACTTGTCTTCATCAAGCACTTCCAAAAGGTTTTCTCCATCAATTCTTGCATTTTTTGTTTTACCAGGTAAAAGGGATTCCTTGCCCCCTCCCAAAACGACGTCAATCCCCTGATAAACCTGCTGTTCCGCAATATCACCATAATTGCTTCGATGTGTCACGTGAGCGGAGAAGCCTGCGGGTGTAGCATGCTGGATTTCAGATGTAGAAATGATTCCAGTAGCCTTTCCGGCTTGTTTCGCACCCTCCAAAACGTTAGCGACTGGTTTATGGGCATTTTTCGGATTAACCGGATCGAGCCCTGGAGAATTAACGATGGCTGGCAGGACACCGACAAATTTATCATTGGATTTATTTCCTGTCGCAAGCGCTGTTGCTGCAGGAGCTGAGTCTGTAATGGCCGATTCAGCAGAATATGTACGCATGCCGCCAGACAGCATTTCGTCCATGGCTAGATTACCGCCTTTATACCACCTTGAAAGGGTTGTGGCTCCTGTACTTGTCCCATCCATCACCATCATGATGACGTTTGTTGGTTCTTTTTTCTTGTCTTTGGCCTGAACATCTTCCTTCATAGTTGAAATACCCAGTGATGAAATGGCTACCGCGCCCGCTAACGTAATTCCTGCTACCTTTTTGGTCATTTTCCCCAAAATGCATACCTCCAAAAATATTATTACTTTTAGGATAAATGCAGAATATTAAGAAATTACTTCAGTTAAGTAAAGAAAGGTTTTTTATCTGTAAATTTTGCTAAAATATTGAAGAAGCGTTAAAAGCAGAAGTCTCTAAGACTCTGCTTTTTTAGTATGCTTTTTACCTTTGGAAAAATTCAATCCACTCTTTTTCCGGTCCATAAACGTAGAAATAGCGATAACCATTTGGAAGGGTGACGATCTCTTCATCAATCAGCTCGGTGTTATCCAAGCTTTTGATCCGGGCATATTCACCTTCGATATCATCCACGGTAATGGCAAAATGGTGGATCGTTGCTTCGGATGGCAGTGTGTCGCTATATCCCTGAATCAATTCTATTTCTGTTTCGTCAGACTCTTCGTAACCGAGGAATGCCAGTTCGATTACCCCATTAGTATGAGTCATGCGTGCTTTTAATTTTAATTCAAGCACATCTTGATAAAAGGCGATGGATTTTTCAAGATCTTTTACAACAACGCCAACGTGATCGACCCTCTTAACAGCCAAGAAATCTTCCTCCTTCATTAAATCCAGATTCAATTTGCTAATATTAGTATATATAAGATTATTCGGAATTAAATTACATTTTTATAGCCGTTTTTAGATAATTTTTTAAATGATGTTAATAAAGGGAAAGTATTGGTAAATAATGAAAAAAGATAAATAGCTTATGGGATAATAGTTTTCTTCCATAATATCTATTGATTGATTCTTTTCATGTAAGAATGAAATTTAACATTTTCCAGGGCAAAAATTTGTTTCTAAATGGATTAGTAGATATACTATGGAAACAACTCCATTATTAATGGATATGAGAGGAGAGGTAGTATGGGAAAAATTCGTGAAGGTGAAATTTTCACCCTTACTGATGACAGTGATGAAGGTCATGAAGTTGAGGTTTTAGGTTCATTGGATGTAGAAGGAACGGAATATGTTGCAGTAGGTTTGCTTGAAGATATTGAAGAGGATACAGATGAAGATATCGATATTTTCTTTTTCAGGGTCGAAGGCGAAGGTGAACTGCTCGATATCGAATCGGATGAAGAGTTCGAAAAGGTATCATTGGCGTTTGAATCGGCATTTGAATCGAAAGAATGACAAGATAAAAGGACTGCACAATGTGTGCGGCCTCAGTTTGCAGACAAAAAGGTTGCGGAATGACACCATTCCGCAACCTTTTTGAGTTAAGCGAGGGCCTGAAGGCAAATTGTACAAACCTTTAAAAAACTGTAGATAAACTCGAATTTCATCGAGTTTGTCTACAGTCCGAGACGCACATTATGTGTTGCCTTTTTTATATGTATAAAGAAAGTATTGGCCCCGCCTTCGCCAAATACCATGATAGCCACGCGTGCTATCCAGCCTTACTTAAGTATAGGGTTGTATTATTGATAGGACGTGTATCTCGTATGAAGATTTTGTTAATAAACGGAGTATTTTTCCATCTGCGAGGCATAGGATAAAAAAAGTGGAGGTGATGGAATGGCCGTTGTAAAGCACACTGATGCCGATATAGCCTTATTGGCAAGATTGCTTAGGGCGGAAGGCGAGGGAGAAGGTGATCAGGGCATGTTGATGATCGGTAATGTAGGGGTCAATCGGATTAGATCGAATTGTTCCGATTTCAAAGGGCTGAGGACGATTCCAGACATGATCTATCAGGAGCATGCTTTTGAAGCTGTACAGAAGGGGTATTTTTATCAGCGGGCAAGGGACAGGGAAAAAAGACTTGCACGCCGCAGTGTAAATGGTGAAAGGATTTGGCCCTCGAAATTTAGCCTATGGTACTTCAGGCCACCGGGAGATTGTCCGGCCACCTGGTATAATCAGCCCCTGGTTGGACGTTTCAAGCTTCATTGCTTTTATGAACCAACAGGTACAGAATGTCCAAATATTTATAATACATTTTAAGAAAGAGGCTGAACCTTATGGTGGTTTGGCCTCTTTGTGCATCAATCCTTAACTTGGATAAAGCATATGATAAAACTGGCAAATGATTTACTGATACTGTAAAATTGAGACTGTAAATTTCCGGATAAGAAAGGAATAAAAAAATTGATGAGTAAAAGGCTTATTAATTATGGACAAGGGCAAATGGGGGAACAGACCAAGGATAATACCGAGAAA
This sequence comes from Peribacillus sp. NPDC101481, assembly GCF_044767165.1. NCBI lineage: Bacteria > Bacillati > Bacillota > Bacilli > Caryophanales > Bacillaceae > Peribacillus > Peribacillus sp. NPDC101481. The sequence continues at coordinate 560,167 of NZ_JBIWNJ010000003.1, forward strand.
TTTAAGTCTTTCATGGAGAACAACCCGGACGCCATTTCCATTGTTGATCTGGAAGGAAAGACCCTTCAAGTGAATGCAGCTTTTGAAGAGTTTTTCGGTTGGACGAATGATGAGCTCATAGGCATGCCGTTTCCAATTATTCCGGATTTCTTGAAGGAGTCAGTCAATGAATTGCATGACCAGATTAAGGCAGGGATACAAAGGAAAGGCTTTGAAACGGTCAGGTTAAGGAAGGATGGCCAGTTAATCGATGTAAGCATTTCCCTGTTCAATATCCGTAATGATGAAAATGAGACGTGTGCCCTCGTTTTCGTTTATCGGGACATCACGAATCAAAAACTTGCTGAAGCTGCCTTGAAGGAAAGTGAGCAAAGGTATCGCAGTTTAGTTGAAGTGTCACCTGAAGCGATTTTTGTACATCGCAATGGGATAATAGAGTACATGAATCCCATGGGGGCAAAAATGCTTGGGATGGATAGTGTCGAAGATATTATCGGTAAATCGGTTTTTCAGTTCGTTCACCTGGAGTCCCGGGAAAGTGTACAAAAAAGAATCGAGATCATGAGGGACGATCATCAGGCTGTTGGTTTACTGGAACAAAAGTTCATCCGACTTGACGGCCAAGTATTTTATGGAGAAACACTCGGTCTTCCGATTATATATAAAGGTCAACCGGCCATACAGGTATTTTGCAGGGATATTACGGAGCGTAAAAAGACCGAAGAGCTGCTCTGTAAATCCAATATGTTATCGGCGGTAGGACAGATGGCTGCGGGAATCGCACATGAAATAAGAAATCCATTAACTACGGTGAAAGGATTTTTACAATTATTAAGGGAAGATCCTGAGCAAAAGGACTATCTTGAAATGATGGTCAGTGAAGTAGAAAAAATCGAAAACCTGGCCAATGAGTTTTTAAGTTTAGCAGAGCCTGAAGCGAAGGTTTGTGAATTCATTCAGCTTAACGATATATTGGATAGTGTAATTACGTTAGCTGAGTTTCAAGCGATATTGAATGATGTCGAAGTCATCAAGGAATATAATACGGATTCGGCATCTGTCTTTGGCGAACCGAATCAGTTAAAACAAGTATTCACGAATGTCGTCAATAATGCGATAGAAGCCATGCCGAATGGCGGCAAACTTCATATAGAGTTAAACCAAGAAGGTGACTCTGCAATGATCCGGTTCATGGATCAAGGCTGCGGAATCTCAAATGAGCGCATGAAGCATCTAGGCCAGCCTTTTTATAGCACTTCTGAAAAAGGAACAGGGTTTGGGCTCATGGTCAGCACTAAAATCATCCATGAGCATAACGGGGAAATTCATTTCAGCAGCGAAGTGGGAGAAGGGACGATTGTAGATATCAGTCTCCCTATCAATGAAAGTTCACAATGAAAAGTGACGAGAAGCCATGCTCTCGTCACTTTTTGGATTATAGCTTAACGATCGTTCTGCCTCTTGCTTCCCCTTTTAATAGGGTAGGAAGGACGTCAGGCAATTCTTCAAGTGTAATTTCCTGTTGAATGAGCTGTTCTAAATGCTCGAGTTTAAAATCGGTGGCAAGACGATGCCAAACTTTCAATCTTGTATCCATCGGGCAATTGACCGAATCGATCCCAAGAAGATTAACCCCTCTTAGGATGAAAGGAAAGACGGTGGAAGGAAGGCTTGTACCAGCTGTCAATCCACTGACCGCTACAGCTCCGCCATACTTGATTTGGCTAAGGACCGATGCTAACGGTTCACCGCCGACGGGATCTACCGCGCCGCTCCACTTTTGCTTGCCCAGTGCCCGCAGCTTGCCATCATATACATCTTCTCGTGATACAATGGTCGCCGCACCGATTTTCTTCAAGTATCCATGTTCCGATTCTTTTCCTGTACTCGCCTCAACGGAATAGCCAAGTTTGGAAAGGATCGAGACAGCGAAACTGCCAACCCCGCCAGTTGCACCAGTGACGAGAACGCTCCCTTGCTCAGGAGTGAGGTTATTTTCCTCCAATCGCAGAACCGATAGTGCTGCAGTGAAACCGGCCGTTCCGATGATCATCGCCTCTTTCATTGTAAGGCCATCAGGTAACGGGACGATCCACTCTGCAGGAACACGGGCAAACTGACTATAGCCTCCTGATTGGGAAACGCCAATCCCATAGGAGGTCGCAATGACTTCGTCTCCTTCTTTAAAGCGGGAATCCTCAGATGAAACGACTACACCAGCCATATCAATGCCCGGAACGATCGGATAGCTGCTGACGATGTTTCCGTTCGGAATGGCTGCAAGGCTATCTTTATAGTTCACACCGGAATAATGAACGCGGATGAGCACTTCGCCTTGAGGTAGATCATCAAGTGATAGTTTCTGAATGTTAACGGTGAATTGATCATCTTGCTTGTTCACGACTAAAGCATCAAATTGCTGAATCATGGTACATTCCCCCTTATAATAATGAATCTACTCCATTATAAAAGAAAAAATATAGGAATGTATAATGATACAATTCGAAATAAGTAGCGCTTGCTTTTCTTTCTGCTTCTAAAAGTGGTACTATAAGATTTGATTCAGTTCATATTAAAGGAGATGTTTTACATGGCTAAAAAAGGATACATACTTATGGCAAATGGGGAAAAAATCGAATTCGACCTTTTCCCGAACGAAGCACCGAACACAGTGGCTAACTTCGAAAACTTGGCAAACACAGGATTTTATAATGGTGTGGTCTTTCACCGTGTAATCCCTGGTTTCGTAAGCCAAGGCGGAGATCCAACAGGTACAGGCGCAGGCGGAAGCGGCACGCAAATCAAATGTGAAACAGAAGGAAACCCTCACAAACATGAGGCTGGAAGCCTATCAATGGCACATGCCGGAAAAGATACAGGCTCAAGCCAATTCTTTATCGTGCACGAACCACAACCGCATCTTAACGGTGTTCACACAGTATTCGGTAAAGTGACATCTGGATTAGAAACAGCCAAAGCTATGAAAAATGGCGATAAAATGGAAAAAGTCGAAGTTTTTGACGCTGAATGATGAAGCGAAAAGAGGGGGCATTATGCTCCCTCTTTTTTTTGCACCGTTCATGAAAAAACAGGGGAAATATAGAGTCATTTTGGTGTGATGCTTACAGTGAAACGATATTTGACCTCTGTCAAGGTTTCTGAAATATCCCATAATCTTTTAGAAGTTTCTTCATTATATAAGGTATCGATGATATCGTCTTTTCTAGGAAAGCCTTTTCTGCTCTTCTTTCCATCGGGTCCGATGTACTCCCCGCCTGTTAATGTAGGCTCCGTTGCGGCATAAAGGGTAGGCAATGCTCCCATACTTGCCGGCTGGGTGATGGTTTTCGAAAGAAAGTGCACGAATCTATTTATGGGTTTGCCAGATCCGCGTGACATGAGATTAGTATGGGAAAGGCCCGGATGACAGGCAACACTGATCTGACTTGCACCATGCTGGGTGAATTTGTTCTGTAATTCACGGGCGAAGAGTAGATTGGCCAGTTTGCTTTGCCCATAGTATTTCATTGGTTTATAACCGTTTTCACCATTTAAGTTTTCGAAGTCTATATATCCATTGATGGCGGCCAAGCTGCTCAATGTGACCACACGCGATTTTGGCGTAGAAAGGATTAGCGGAAGAAGGAGACCTGTCAAAGCAAAATGACCGAGATGATTGCTGCCGAATTGCAGCTCGAAACCATCCTTCGTCTTACTGTATGGCGGAATCATCACACCTGCATTATTGATGAGGACGGAGAGTGAGTCATAGTTTTCCTGAAAGGAATCAGCAAAATGCCGAATGCTGCTTAAATCACTTAAATTCAGCTGCATCACGCGTACATTCGCCTTAGGGTGGACCCCTAGGATTCTATCGACCGCCTTTTCTCCCTTTGAAGCATTCCGGACAGCAAGGATGATTTCTGCCCCCTTACCCGCCAGTGCAAAAGCCGTTTCGAAGCCAAGCCCACTATTGGCACCAGTAATCACAATGGTTTGCCCTGATGCATCTGCCATTTCTTCGCCATTCCACTTTTCAATCATCCAACCACACCTTTCCACACAGTCTATACCTATCATATACCCAAATAATTCCTATATGTCACATACTGTGGCGGGAATCAGGTGCTGAATTCTATTTTTTTAAAAATTAGCCGCCCATTAAGTAATCCATTATATTTTTCATGATCAGAATGACGGTTATTATGATAAATAATACTCTTACATAGGCCACTCCCTTTTTAATAGCAAATTTAGAACCGGCCAACGCTCCTGCTATCATGGAGATCCCCATCGGTATTCCATAGGAAAAATTGACGGTATCAAGGAATATGAACATGATCAGTGCTGCCAAATTACTTCCGAAGTTCAAAAATTTTGCATTTCCTGCAGAGTGCAAAAAATCAAAGCCAATCATTAAAAAGGCAAACAAAATGAAAGATCCCGTTCCAGCGCCCAAAAACCCATCATAAAAACCAATCGCAAATATAGCGAACGCAAATAGTGCAGCCTTTTGCCATGTGAGTTTATGGTAAGTCGATTTCTGGCCCCAGTCCTTTTTAAAAAAGGTATAAATGGCAATAGCTATTAATAGAACCAAGATCATTGGCTTTAATAATTCAGGCGAGACGAAATTGACAACCCAAGCTCCTAGCAGGGAACCTATGAAAATCAATGGGAAAAGTTTGGAAACCAATTTGAAATCAACCTTACCTGAGCGAATGAAGGCAATGGTACTTGTTAAAGACCCCATGGAACTTGCTAACTTATTCGTTGCGATCGCTGCTGACGGGGAAAGTCCTGAAAATAATAAAGCGGGTATTGAAATCAGGCCGCCGCCGCCGACCACAGAATCAATGAATGCTGCCAAAAATCCGAAAAACATCAGCAGCAAAAGTGTTGAAATTTGTATATCTTCCATCTAAGAAGCCTCCGTATCAATGGCATTCAGGCTGGATTGCTTGTTTTGCAGAAGCCATAAGCTGTTTTTTTATTAGTCACTATTTAGATAGTAACTAATTGAAACCATTCTGTAAATAAGAATATTATGAGTCATGCCGATTTGAATTCGAAATAGATTTCGATAAGAGATTTGGTATGATAGGCATATAACTTACTAAAAGCACTAGGAGGTACTATGCAAGATATCATTCAAAAACTACAGTCTCTCGGGTTTAGTCAATATGAAGCAAAGGCTTATGTTTCTTTGGTTCGCCAAGGCCCATCCAGTGCCTATCAAGTAAGCAAGGAATCAGGAATTCCGAGGGCCCGCATCTATGAGATATTAAATGGACTGCAAGAAGAAGGAATCGTCTTAAAAGAGGAAATCAATGACTCGATAAAATATTCACCGCTGCCAGTCGATGTTTTTTTGGAATCGGTTCAATCAAAATGGAACAATACCTATCAATCCATCAGTCATACACTAAAGCAATTCGAGAAAATCGAACCGATGTCCGACAATCGTGTAATGACGCTTAAGGGTGAAGGGCACATCCTATCCTTCTGCCGTACTTTGATTCACAAAGCCGAGAAAAGGGTGGTGGTTTCCTTATGGGACGAGATGTATGAAAAACTTGAACAAGAGCTAAAAGGGGTCGCCGCGCATTGCACTCTAAAGGGGATTGCATTTCAGGTTGAAAACCCATTATCAGGTATAGATATACATCGCAAAACAAGCTATGTGGAAAATATCGGAGAAAACAAATGGTTCATTTTATCCATCGATGGCAAGGAGACGATTTACGGCCCTTCGCCCGAAACGAGGGAAACCGCGTTCTACACAGATGATCCCATTCATATCAATTTTCTCGAAAATTACATTTGGCATGATATCCTCGTTAACCGGTTGGTTAAAAAGGATGAAGAAGATGCAGAGAAATGGATTTCAAGTGAAAGAGACCGTTTTTTCTCCCTATAAGATTGAAAAAAGCTGATAACCCCATATGCAGGGGATATCAGCTTTTTTATTTTTGTAACGAAGTCATTCGGATAAAAGGATTTTAGGAAACCTAATGGCCGTGGGCAAGCTGGATTTATCTCGATAAGACCTGTAAGACACAATCGGATGATTATGCGCTTGAACATCCAACTGGAGAACCTGTGAGCTTTTCATTTCCAAATAGTACGTAACGTCTTCTTTTTGTAAATGATAAAAAGAAAAAGGTATACCTAAAAGGTTTTTCCTGATTAGTTTTGTTTCAGGCTGAATGATGATGTGCTCACTCAATTCCGCTATCGTAACAGAAGTTGATCCTGTAAAGGCCGTTATTTTTTCTTTTGCATAATCGACTGCATGACTGAAGGTGACGGCAATATTCTTCAAGATTCCGTTCATGGGGGCATCTCCTTTTATTTAGGCTATGTTTGTAGTATGGTACGCGGCTAATGCTTTATTCAAAAAAATCAGCAATGATGATATAGAATTGTCACTTTATGAACATGATTAAGATGTGTACAGCAAAATCAATAAAAGGGCTATCAAGGAAGGACAGAGAAAATGTCAATGAAGGTCAAAGCATGAAGAATAAAAAAAATATATATTGGGGTCTTTTCCTCATCGCAATCCTCACTTTTACAGTGGTGTTCATTCAGTTGAATATGGATGTGAATTACAGAGCGGAAAAAGGGAAAGAAGCCGGTGCGGATAACCATGAAAGAATAGAAAAATTGCTAAAAAAAATGACGCTTGAAGAAAAAATCGGACAGCTTATGATGGTCGGTTTCAAGGGAACCGAAAAGAGCAGTGAAATTACGGAGCTTATCGAACAAAAACATATAGGGGGCGTCATTTATTTTGACCGCAATATGAAATCCCCTAAACAAGTGGCCAGGTTATCCAATTCGCTTCAGCAAATGGCCAATCAAAGTACCCATTCACTCCCGTTGATGGTTGCCATCGATCAGGAAGGAGGGGACATCATTCGGATGAAGGAACGGGTATCGCCCCTCCCTGCACAACAGGACCTTGGAAATAATGCATCCGTTACAGACGTGTACAAAGTGGCCAAATTGAATGGTACAGAACTGGGCTCCATGGGGATTAACATTAATTTTGCCCCTGTTCTTGATCTATCGAAAACGGATAAGCGTTCATTGGGACAAGATCCGGAAAAGGTGTATCAATACGGAAAGAAAGCCATTCAAGGCTTGAACGATGTATCGATAACTGGTGCATTGAAGCACTTTCCTGGAAACGGACGCAGCGAAATCGATCCGCATGTCGAAACATCATCCGTGGAGGCAAACCAACTTGATCTGGAAAATTCTGATATTTATCCTTTCAAGCAAATCATAAGTGAACTGGATAACCAAAATTTTTTCGTGATGGTGACCCACATTAAATATCCAGCCTATGATAAAGAAAAACCAGCGAGCCTTTCTAAAATCATCATCGAAGACCTGCTTCGGGGGAAACTCAAATATGAAGGACTTGTCGTTACAGATGATTTGGAAATGGGTGCTGTGAACAAGTATTTCTCTTATGAAGAGATGGGGAAGCAGGCAATTCTTGCAGGAGCTGACTTATTACTTGTCTGTCATGAATATGCCCATGAGCTTGAGGTATATAACGGATTACTGCGAGCAGTAAAAGCAGGGGAAGTTCCAATGGATAGAATTGACGAGTCAGTGAAAAGAGTGCTGACATATAAACTTTACAATATGAAGCTAACGAAAGCTGATCCGGATGAAGCTGAAAAAGTCGTGAAAAATCCCGAAAGCCTAAAGTTTATCGAAAGCCTGAGCAAGGATAAATAAAAGCGAAATCGCTCTCCCAAGTATGCTTTTGTTTAAATCAGTCCATAGAGGGAATACTATATAGGACTAACTTGAAGGAGGAAACTAACATGCCATCAAACAAAATGCTTGGAACCGTCCTGATAGGAGCAGCTGCATTTTTAATGCGCAATAAGAAAACCCGTGAAAAAACGATGAGTCAAATAAGATCACTAGCTACACCCGAAACCATTGATAAGGTTAAGGGCCAATTCCAATCAATAACCAAAACAAAATCAAGTAACCCATCCGTACGTTAAGGTGAAATGACCCCATTAAGTTATTCTTAATGGGGCTTTATTTATTGCGTATGATCTTTTTAAAATCCAGCAGTGAATTCATCAAGCCGGTGAAAGGAAAAAGGAAAAGCACTTATACTTTCGAAAAACCTTGGACAGGTTTTAAAAAGTACAAGTGCTTTCATGAATGATCAATGATCATTCAGCTTCATCTTCACCATCATTTTCTTTATTGAACCAAAGCGGATCCTCATTATCGACTTCACCATTATAATTAATCAGGATTTCTTCTCCTGCCTTTATGTCGGTGTAAGCAAAGAAATCAAACGTATGATTCTTGAAGTTTATGTCATACGTAGCGTTGGGTGTATAAGAATGATTAAACAGCATGCCATAGCCTAAAAGCATGGCAGTATGGTTTATTCCATATTCAAACGCATAGTCAGCCAGCAATGTCTTCTCTATGAAAACATGCTCCTCGTTTGGATATGCAATGACAGGTGCCTCATGTAAAAGCTCACCTTTTTTAATATCTCGTGTTGCGAATACGCCTCTATTGAACTCACCATCACTGAGTGTGGAAGTTTTAACTTCAATCATGTTCGTCACCTACTTGTTCTATTCAATATAGTCCAGATTATCTAAGCTTGACAGTTAATAAGAAGAAAAGCAACTATTTTACGGAATTAATCATTTTTAGCAAACGACAAGATTGTTTTTATTGAGGTTCTCCCCGTACCAAAGGACGGAATTCCAAACATTAAGGCCAAAAGAAGGCAGCGAACTGCTGAAATGATCGGGGTAGCCCAGCATAAGAAAAAACACCTCCGCTAGAGGTGAAGCTAGGGAGGTGTTTATCATAAAGGTAAATCTCTTAATTCACACCGACAGCTGTAAAGGCATTTTTGACGGCCGTGACTTCTGCACTGCTTGAACCGTATAAATCAGAGGCCGATTGTATGACCGCCGCTCTGGCTTGTGAAAAAGTCGATGAGGAAGTTAAATATGTTGTATTTGCCCTGTAAAAGATGGTTCCTAGTTTATCGATGCCGATTCCGGATACACTCACGCCATGGTGGGTTCCGCCTGCAGAGATTAAATAAGCTGCCTTATTAATGATTCCGCTGTTCGTGTGGACTCCGCCATTATCACCCGTTCCTGTATAACGGTTCGAATAATGGTCAGGGTCACCATTCAATGTTGGATTAGCCATCGAGCGGAGTGCATCACCGGAAATGTTAGGTGTGTAAATATCTTCCCCGACCAAATAATCGGCTTTTGCACTTTGATTCTTAAATTCCACAACGGTGCCAAAAATATCAGATATCGCTTCATTCAAAGCACCGGATTCATATTGATAGGTAAGGTTCGATTCCGAGGAAGTGACGGCATGAGTCAGTTCATGCGCAACGACATCGAGCCCGCCGGACAATGGGATGAACGTCGTGCCATCTCCATCACCGTAAACCATTTGGGTGCCATCCCAGAAAGCATTATTGTATCTTGAGCCATAATGGACGGTTGATTTCAGGATGGTTCCATTACCATCATAGGAGTTCCGGCCAAACGTGGATTTGTAATAATCATAGGTTTTACCCGCATAATAATGGGCATCCACCGCAGCTTTATCGGCAGAAGCAGTAAATGCATTTGTTGTGTTTGAAAAGAGCGTACCAGGCAATCTTGAACGGTTATTGGCATTATACGTGTAGATGCCTTTACCGCGTGTATTGTCTTGTAAGTAGTATTGACCGTTGGATAAGGTAGTGTTCAGCGACACCGTATTGTTTAAGACGCCAGTGCCCGTTCCGACGGAGTTGGTCCCCGTTACTTCATCCAGTGTATTATATTTATTCAGGATTTTACCCGTTTTGACTGAAATGAAATAATTATGATTTCCTGGTTCCGGACTTAAGAATTTCAAATTGACTTTATATACATAATCGGCCCTGCCTTCATTTGCATATACATATAGGTCAGATTCAGGTGATTGTTCGTAGGCAGGTGTGAACCCCAGATCCGCTTCAGCTATTTTGATAGCTTCGGATTCACTGATGCCTTTTTTAGCCTTTTTCCCTAATTTCGTGTTTAGATTGGCTTCAACCGTACCGGACACGACGGTCAATACACCTTTAGCATCAATCAATACTGCTTGTGTGGAATTCCATACAGGTACGCCTTTATAGGTTTGTTGCAATCTAAGGACGGTATTGCCCAGTTCATCCTTGCTTTCTTTCTCGATCGTGAAGGAGTCTTTCGCCTTTTGCTTTTCTAGCTTGTAAGACTTTTTGTTTTCATCAAAAAAGGTAAGAATGATATCTTCTGCCGTTTGCTTTGAGGGATCCGTAAGTTTCCCAGACTTGTATTCTAGCGAATCCTTATGCTTATTGTACTTTTCAACACTTAACACATTTTTTGCCGCTAAAGCTTCTTGATTGGGAATAGCAGAAAATAATAGACCGATGGATAGTGCAGTTCCTAAAAATACCTTACCTTTCATAACACTCAACTCCTTCATGAGAATACCTCATTTTTACATCGTTTCATAATTATTATCAAATGGAGAAAATTCGCAAAAAATATGACATTTAAAGGAATAAAATGGAGAAAAATGGATTTTGATAGAAATATTCTTTGAATATATTCTTTTAGTAATATTTGGAATGTATTTAAATTAAACCAAATGAATAAATGTGCAAAAAAACATGGCATAATGTGCAAAAAAACATGGCGTAAAGTGCAAAAAAATTTGTCTATTTAAGGCGATTTTTTTGATGATTTGTTGAATATTGCGTTTTATAAACTTGGCATGAAAATTGCATATATTCAGAAAAGGAATTCGAATTGTAAATTAGGTCTATTTGAAAGTCTATGAAATAGGAAAATTTATTAAATGGATTTCTCCATATATGAAAGCGCTTATATAGAAAGGGATGAAAATTTATGATACCAAAACAAGAACATGACATCTTGCATCCTCCACAGCAAGAAGGACAAGAACTAAAGCGCGGTTTAAAATCCCGCCATTTAACGATGATTTCCATTGGCGGGGCTATTGGCACCGGGCTGTTCCTCAGCAGCGGGGCAGCCATTCATACAGCTGGACCAGGCGGCGCATTACTTGCTTATGCCTTAGTTGGGGCAATGGTGTACTTTGTGATGACGAGCTTAGGGGAACTGGCAGCATTCATGCCGACAAGCGGCTCATTCAGTACCTATGGATCGAAATTCGTCGATCCGGCATTTGGGTTTGCCTTGGGATGGACTTATTGGTTCAATTGGTCGATGACGATAGCGGCAGAGTTGGCGGCCTCGACAATGATCATGAAATTCTGGTTTCCGAATAGTCCATCATTGTTGTGGAGTTCATCATTCTTGGTGCTCATTTTCCTATTGAACTATTTATCCGTTAAAGGATATGGTGAAGGGGAATACTGGTTTTCCTTCATAAAAGTCACGGCCATCGTTATTTTTATAATCGTCGGGCTGCTAATGATCGTCGGCATTATGGGCGGCGAAGCGGTAGGCTTTAAAAACTTCACCGTCGATGAGGCCCCTTTCCCGGGTGGGTTCATGGGTGTTTTCATTGTATTCATAGCTGCTGGCTTTTCTTTTCAAGGTACTGAAATTGTCGGTGTGGCTGCCGGTGAGAGTGAAGATCCAGCAAGGAATATACCGAAGGCCATTAAAAGTGTATTCTGGAGAATCCTGCTCTTTTACGTATTTGCAATCTTCGTAATAGGACTGCTTATCCCTTATACGAATCCAAGTTTACAAGGCGATAACGTCATGGTAAGTCCATTCACGCTCATTTTTGAAAAAGCTGGAGTTGCATTTGCTGCTTCGCTTATGAATGCCGTCATTTTAACAGCAGTATTATCTGCAGGTAACTCCAGTCTATATGCATCTACGCGTATGTTATATTCTATGGCAAAAGATGGGCAAGCACCGCGTATTTTTGCAAAACTTAATAAACGCGGAGTACCGGTTGCAGGCATGATTTTGACATGTTCCATTGGCATGTTAGCCTTTTTAGCCTCCGTATTCGGTGATGGTAAAGTGTATATTTGGTTAATGAATGCCATTGGAATTACAGGATTCATCTTTTGGCTGGGCATATCCATCAGCCATTACCGTTTCCGGAAAGCATTCATCGCTCAAGGCCATTCATTGGAGAAGCTGCCATATAAGGCATTATGGTTCCCGATAGGTCCGATCTTTGCCATATTAATTGGCATGATCGTCATCCTGTCCCAAAATATCCAAGCCTTTTTCTCAGACAAGATCGATTGGGGCAGTGTTATAGCTGCATATCTGGGAATCCCGCTTTTCCTTGGTCTATGGTTTGGCTATAAACTAATAAGAAAAACTAAATTCGTTAAACTTGATGAAGTCGAATTTGACTTTGACAAAAAATATGAATGAACAACCTTAAAGTGAAATCAGCCGGACAATGCAGTATTGAATTGTCCGGCTTTTACTTGTTAGGCTCATTATCAAAAAGCTAGGAAACTGATTCCTAGCTTTTTATTTTTGTTAAATGGAAATTTATACATATCTGATGAGAGGTGTTATATGATAATCGTAATCTCTGCTAAATTGAATTTACAGAGCGACGCGGAAAGCTTTTAATATTTTCAATGGAAAGGGAAGGTGCACGGCTGATGACCTTATTGACTCATTTAAAAGTATTGGACTTTTCAACGTTACTGCCAGGCCCATTTGCCACTTTGATGCTAGCGGATTTAGGAGCGGATGTTTTGAAGGTAGAGAGGCCGGGAGCAAAGGATTCATGGGGTGTGAACCAATATCTTAACAGATCGAAGAAGTCGATTACACTGGATTTAAAACAATCTGAGTCAATCGAATCCGTAAAAAACCTAGTGAAGGAATACGATATCGTCATTGAACAATTCCGTCCAGGTGTAATGGAACGTCTGGGACTGGGGTATGAGGCATTAAAATCGATCAATCCAAAGCTGATTTACTGTTCCATCACGGGCTTCGGCCAGACTGGTCCCTATAAAGACCGACCGGGACATGATATCAATTATATTTCGATTGCAGGCTTATCAGGCTATTCCGGTACGAAAAAGGGCGGACCGGCAAAAAACGGAACCCAAATAGCAGATCTTGCCGGAGGCTCATTGCATGCTGTTATCGGTATATTATCTGCAGTCATTCACAGGGAAAGAACGGGATTCGGCCAAGCCATCGACATCAGCATGACCGATTGCAGCTTTGCCTTGAATGCCATATCCGCACCTTTGAATTTACAAGGGGGCCTCGAGCTTGAACCAGAAAAACTGATGTTGAACGGAGGGTCCTTTTATGACTTTTACGAAACGAAAGATGGACGTCATTTTTCGGTAGGAAGCCTTGAGCCCCCTTTTCGAAAAGCATTATGTGAAGCGATCGGTGCACCCGAATTATATGAACTGAGCATGAATAGCGATGAAGATAGCGGAATCAGGTTTAAAACGGCCATCCGACTTGCTTTCCTTGAAAGAGATTTTCAAGAATGGCAGGGAATATTCGCTGATTTCGAGGCCTGTGCAGAACCAGTGCTGACCTTCACCGAAGCGGCCGAACACCCCCAATTGAAGGAGAGGGGAATGATCGTCGAGGTACCTGACGGAAAAGGAAATGTCCAGAAGCAAATCGCCTGTCCAATCAAAACATCGGTTTTCACCCCTGAATATAAACATGCTGGCTTGAGGCCAGGACAAAACAACGCAGAAATTCTTCGCACCCCCAATCGCTAAATAAAGATGTAAAGGCTATCACTTTTCCGGAATTTTTGGGAAGGAGATAGCCTGTTTTTTTTGAAGGCCGAATAAAGCAGGAGATAGGTCGAATTAATTGATGAAAGGTCGAATAAAGCAGGAGATAGGTCGAATAAAGCAGGAGATAGGTCGAATTAATTGATGAAAGGTCGAATAAAGCAGGAGATAGGTCGAATTAATTGATGGAAGGCCGAATAAAGCAGGAGGAAGGTCGAATTAATTGATGGAAGGCCGAATAAAGCAGGAGATAGGTCGAATTAATGGGTAGAAGGTCGAATAAAGCAGGAGATAGGTCGAATTAATCGATGAAAGGTCGAATAAAGCAGGAGGAAGGTCGAATTAATTGATGAAAGGTCGAATAAAGCAGGAGGAAGGTCGAATTAATTGATGGAAGGCCGAATAAAGCGGAGATAGGTTGAATTAATTGATGAAAGGTCGAATAAAGCAGGAGGAAGGTCGAATAAAGCAGGAGATAGGTCGAATTAATCGGTGGAAGGCCGGATTAAGCAGAAGAGGACAAATTATCCTCCTATCAGTTGTGGAAAGCAACATATTACCACTGTGAAAATTTACTAGTTATAACTAGTGTGGGCAGGGTATCAGAGTAGCATCCTGATAATGCTCTGGTAAGGAGGGGTGATTAAACATGTTTGGTCTCTCTGATATCATTAAATTTCTATTTTCCTTTTTTTTGATCATGCCGATCGTTACGCTGATACATTTGAGCGGGCATATTTTCTTTGTTACGATCTTTGGGGGATCAGAAAAGAAAATATTGATCGGTTGTGGTACTAAACTTTTCGCCTTTCGGAACATAGAGGTGAGGAAATATTATTTTTGGAATGGGACTTGCGAGTTCAAGGGATTGAAACATGATAATCGATTGACGAATACGCTTATATATTTAGGCGGGTCTATCTTTAATTTGGTCAGCATGCTGATCATATATAGCTTAGTGTATCAGAATATCCTGGACAGCTCGGTAATCTGGTATCAATTTATCTATTTTTCTTTCTATATTATGTTTTTCTCCTTGTTTCCGATGTATTTCGCGGACGGATCGCCTAGTGACGGGAAGGCTGCGGAATTGGCCTTGAGGAACAAGCTGGAAGATAGGGTGACGGATGATATATTTGTGAAAAAAATGGATGATGATGATAGCTGCAAGTAAAAAGGGGACGTGCTGGTGGCCGTTCTTTTTTTTGTGACCTTTCCTTAGTACGTAATTACTGAAAAAAGGCATCTGTATACATCCTAAAAGGTTGTATCAGATGCCTGATGATTTAATGGTTAAAATGGATATTCACGATATTGTGTTTGAAGGGAAATCCATTTCGTAACAGTGAATTCTTCGACAATCCATGGGCTTCCGAATCTGCCTAAACCACTCATTTTGTTCCCGCCGAATGGTATGTTCGTTCCATCATTAACGGTTTGATCATTGATGTGTGTCATTCCGCTGTCGATTTGCAACCCCAAGCGTTCGCCCTTTTCCAGATCAGAAGTGAAGATAGCCGAGCTTAAACCATAAATGGTGTCATTGGCGATATCAATGGCTTCTTCATCTGTTTCTGTTTGAATGATGGACACGACAGGGGAAAACATTTCTGTTTGTGCGATTTTATCCGAGTTCTGTACATCCCGGAAAATAGTTGGTGTCAGTACATTGCCAATGCGTTCTCCCTCAAGTGCTACATTGACCCCAGCAGCTTTAGTTTCCTCGATGATTTGTTGTACCTTTTCTAATTGACGCTCGTTCACAAGTGGTCCAATGATTGTTTTAGGATCTAATTGGTCACCAAATGGAAGAGCTTTTGCACGTTCAACGAATTTTGCAGTAAATTCTTCGTAAAGGTCTTTATGCACGATTATGCGGTTAATGCACATACAAATCTGTCCTTGGTGAATGTACTTCCCAAAAATTGCAGCATCAACGGCACGGTCCACATCTGCATCAGATAATACAATGAAAGGATTATTACCGCCGAGCTCCAGCGCAACTCGTTTTAGGTTTTTCCCTGCAATGGCCCCGATGTGCTGTCCTACAGGAGTAGAACCTGTGAAGCTGATTAATTTGGGGATCGGGTTTGTCAGCATGCCATCACCGATTTCTTCCAGGTCAGTTAGGATCATATTAAAGACGCCTTTTGGAAGACCGGCATATTCAAATGCTGCAGCAATGATGATTCCTCCAGTAAATCCAACTTGAACGTCCGGTTTGTGAACGACTGCATTTCCTAATGCAATGGCTGGTGCGATGGTTCTCATTGACAAGTTCATCGGAAAGTTAAACGGAGATATTGAAGAAATAACTCCTAGTGGCAGTCGATGTATATGATTGACTTTATGATCTATAGCTGACGGAACCTCATGCATTTGATATATTTCATCCACCATGTTAGTAGATTCTTCGACTATTTCCATAGTAAGCTGAAATTCAACATTTGCTTTAATAAGCGATCCACCCGTTTCACGGGAAATCATTTCAACGATTTCATTCCGGTTTTCCTGTAGGAATTCACCAACTTTAAGCAGGACCTGACGACGTTTTTCAGCTGATGTTTTTGCCCAACCTTTTTGAGCATTTTTTGCTATTTCAAATGATTCTTCGAGCTGTTTTGATGTAGCCAAGCTCACATTTGAAATCACGGCATTATTGTATGGGTTTAAAATATTATATCTGCGTTGACTTGAGCCTTCCATCCATTCCCCATTGATGAAGCTTTTGTTTAGATCCTTGAATTTCTCCATTTTGAACACCCCTTTATATTGTAAACAAATATATTTTACTGCTGTTTGTATCATATTTAAAATATCTATATAATTAAGTTTATATACGCTTTACATATATATCAGAGGTGCCAAAATGGATATTAGACAATTACGATATTTTCTTATTCTTGCAGAAGAAGGCCAAGTTTCCCGTGCAGCAAAAAAATTGAATATGTCACAGCCGCCATTAAGCCAGCAGCTCCGCCTTATGGAAGAAGAATTAGGGACTACTTTACTTGAGCGAAAAAGGAACGGTAAAAGTATGGAATTGACCGAAGCTGGGAGGGTACTTTACGAGAAGGCTAAGAATATGCTGCAATATTTCGAGGACTCTTTGCTCGAAGTGAAGGAAACGGGTGAGGGAATTAAAGGTACCCTTTCAGTAGGTTCCGTACTTGCCTATATGTCTTATTTACCTGATAAAATTAATGATTTTAAGAAAAAATATCCTTCCGTTTCCTTTAAAATTTTCGCAGGAGATCCATATGAAATAAGTAATTATTTGGAGAATCAGGATATTGAACTTGCCATTGTTCATTTACCTGTCGAGATGAAGGGTCTTTCCATTTTGAACATAGGACAAGTGCCGAATGTTTTTGTTGTACCTGAGGTTTGGGACAGTTTCACTTCAAAGAGTAGGGTTCATTTAAAGGATATTGAAAATATCCCATTGCTTTTAGTGCATAGGGAAAAAGGACAAGGGATTTACGAAGAAATTATCGAGGAATTTAAAAAGCGGGAAATACAGCCAAATATTTTATGCGAATGCCATGATGTAAATGTTCTGCTCTCTCTGGTTTCAGCTGGAGTTGGGGCGAGTATTGTTCCGAAATCAGCTGTTTCACCTCATATCATAAAAGGAGTGAAAGTGTTGGATATTATCGATTCTTCAATTCAATCGAATATAGCTTTGGTTTTTAGAGAAGATCGTTATCTTTCCAAAACGGCAAAACATTTTTTTGAGCTGTTTTGAAGAAAAGCTAGGCCTGCCTAATGCCTAGCTTTTACGTTACATTTAAAGATGAATCATTCCCATACTTCTTTTGCTACATCAACGACGAATTTCAGCTTTTCCCATTGCTGTTCTTCGGTCAGTTTGTTGCCGTGATGGGTGGAGGCGAAGCCGCATTGAGGGCTTAAGCATAATTGTTCGAGAGCAACGAAGTGCGAGGCTTCTTTAATGCGTGCCTTAACAGCTTCCTTGTCTTCGATTTCCCCATTTTTTGAAGTGACGACCCCCAGTACAACCTGTGCACCGCCATTTGGAATGTATTCCAATGGTTTGAAATCCCCTGAGCGTTGATCATCATATTCCAAGAAGAATCCATCTACTTTTTCCTTTGCCAATAAAGTTGGGGCGATACGGGCATAGCTTCCTTCAAACGCCCATGTCGACTGGTAGTTTCCGCGACATAGATGGGTAGTGACGATAAGGTCTTCTGGTTTTCCTTCCAATGCTCCATTAATTACGCGAAGTGCTAGATCAATTAATTGTTCCCTTGTATATTTTCCGTCTTTGAACTGGAAATCTGGAGCTGAAAGTCTGGCAATATATACATCATCCAATTGAAGATAACGCACACCTGCTTCATAAAAGGCTTTCAAAGCATGCTGATAGGCCTTGATGATATCATTTGCATAGTCTTCGATATCAGGGTAGATGTCTTCATTATGAATGCCTGCAGCAAATAATTGATTCGGACTGGGAATCGTTTGCTTGGCAACGGCACGTCCGTTCACGATTTTGTTCAATTCAATGAAATCACGAATGAAGGGATGTTCAGGATTGAATGAAACCTTCCCGGTATTGCGAACGTTATATCTCTCTGTTTCCACACCATCGAATGTGAGACCTTTTTCAGTAACATATCCCTCGATGCCATTTAAATGCTCGAGGAAGTCGAAGTGCCACCATGTTCGTCTGAACTCACCGTCCGTAACAGCCTCCAATCCAACTTCAATTTGTTTATCGACAATCCGATTGATTTCTTCGGTTTCAATTTCACGAAGCCGCTCTGCTGAAAGGGTACCCTCCCTAAATTGCTTTCTGGCAATATGTAAACGTTCCGGTCTTAATAAACTTCCGACGTGATCGGCCCTGAATGGTGCTTTCGTTAATGTGATTGACATGTTGCATTCCTTCTTTCCTTTTAAAAATAAAAAACCTCTTCTTAAAAAATAAGAAGAGGTGTTGGCAACAAAGCTATATACTCTTCTTATCTTCAAGTTTTTAAACTTCTGGAATTAGCACAGTACATGAATAGTCTGTTGCTGAGGCATCAAAGGGCCAGTCCCTCCACCTCTCTGGATAAGAGTGTCTATTAAATTAACTATGACTATACAGGTAGTTTTTATAAAGGTCAAGCGCTGGAGGTTGAATATTTCGAATATACCGTTTATTAATCGGACTGAAATGTTAACGGCATCAGGGAATCCGGCATATGCTTTGAGTGGGGAGGGAATGCAAGGATGAGTCCATTCAAAAGTGGCATACCGATAACGGTAACTGAAGCTATGATAGAGAGAATCATAAAAATGAAATCATCTTGTCAGGATATTAAAGTCGAGATTACGCCAAAGCATATTGTGCTTTCCGGAACGATGGAAGTGAAAAAAATGATGTTTAAGAGTAACGTAGCTTTCCGGATTACATTAAAACCGGTTCATGTGGAAAAAAGAACGATTTCATTTGAATTAGTGGAAATGGAACCAGTTGACAGGAATTTCATCAACCAAAGGATATTTAACAGACCGCCATTTTTTGAATTTGAAAAAAGAACGATCAAAATGAATGTTAATGCTTGGAACATCGTGAGAAAAATTCCGGTGGGCACAATTAAATCGTATGAACTTGTCGAAGGTGCATTGATAATGAAACTTTCTTTATGAGTTAAGGGATATTTTACATACAACCTTATCCGCAATCTATAAAGGGAGTGCCAGGTATGTTAGTGTTATTGTGAGATTGTCATGAAAAAAATGTGATTGATAAATCAAGCTCTTTAAAATATACTAAATAACTTGAAGTTTTGAGTTTTTCTGGGAATGAGGAGGATAATGATGGATCAAAAGATTTTGCCTGCTTCAGCAAGCATGAAGGATTTTGAAAGATTTCTAGAAAGTTCCTATGAAATAGGTGTGTTTCTTGATTTGCATATATCACAATTGAAAAATGTAAGTATGATGGCAAAACAACATAATAAGAAAATGATTTATCATGTCGATTTGATCCATGGCATAAGAAGTGATGAGTACGCGACAGAATTCATTTGTCAGGAATATAATCCCTATGGGCTGATTTCGACTAAATCAAGCGTTATATTGAAGGCGAAGCAAAAGGGGGTCATTGCCATCCAGCGAATCTTTTTAATAGACTCACATGCGCTTGAGAAAAGTTATAAGCTGGTGCAGAAAACCAAGCCGGATTATATCGAAGTATTGCCGGGCGCCATGCCATGGATGATAAAAGAAGTGAAGGAACGATTGCAGACACCGATTTTTGCAGGCGGCCTCATACGTACTTCGGATGAAGTCCTGAATGCCCTTGATGCTGGAGCTTCGTCGATCACCACATCCAAAACTGAATTATGGGATATCGTCTAATAGGGGAAAATTGAAAAAAATTACAGAAAAATAGATTAATTTTTCACAAAATATTGACAGCGTTTTCATAACCTAGTATATTTTACAGTACAAGTTAATATATGTGACGGAGACTAGGAGATTCACAACAGATCTATTCATAATTTATTTATGAAGATAGTTCTGCTGTGGATCTCCTTTTATTTGTTGGCAAGGTTTAATAATTTAACAGGGGAGGGGTTTTATCATGACTCCATTTTGGGGAGAAGTGTTAGGCACGATGATATTAGTTGTATTCGGAGCAGGTATTGGGGCTGGTTCATCCTTAAAGGGTTCCTATGCAAAGGATGCCGGATGGATTGTTGTCACGATTGCGTGGGGGTTGGCCGTTACCATGGGGGTTTTTGCAGTAGGGTCCATAAGCGGGGCACATTTAAACCCGGCGGTCACAGTAGGTTTTGCCATTATTGGAGAATTTCCTTGGAGTGATGTGCCCGGTTACATCGTTGCCCAAATGATTGGCGCAATCCTGGGCGCGACTCTAGTATTCCTGCACTATTTGCCACACTGGAAAGCTACGGATGATCCAGGAGCGAAGCTTGGTGTGTTCGCGACTTCACCTGCGATCCCGCACACATGTTCAAATCTATTAAGTGAGATGATTGGAACTTTCATCCTTGTTCTTGGATTATTATTTATAGGTGCCAATGATTTTACAGAGGGCCTAAACCCATTTGCAGTCGGGTTATTGATTGTCGTGATTGGGATGTCTCTTGGCGGAACGACAGGATACGCCATTAACCCGGCCCGCGATCTGGGGCCGCGCATCGCTCACTTTTTGCTGCCGATACCCGGTAAAGGCAATTCCAATTGGGGCTATTCATGGATTCCGGTCATTGGACCGATTGTAGGGGGTTCACTTGGTGCCGTTTGTTATAAAGCATTCTTTATGGGGGAAATAACAGCAGGATTTTGGTCTGTTTTGGGTGCAAGCCTGGTACTATTGATATTAGCCTATGCTTTTGGTAAAAAACAGTCACATGAATTGGAAAGCAGAAATATCGCCAGTTAAATTAAAAGGAGGGGCATACACAATGGAAAAATACATTTTATCATTAGATCAGGGAACAACTAGTTCGCGGGCGATTTTATTTAACGAAAAGGGGGAAATCGTCCATTCCTCCCAAAAGGAATTCACGCAGCATTTCCCTAAACCAGGCTGGGTCGAGCATAACGCCAATGAGATTTGGGGATCGATCTTGGCGGTGATTGCCGGTGTACTATCTGAATCCGGTGTAAAGCCAGAGCAAATTGCCGGTATCGGGATTACTAATCAGCGTGAAACGTCAGTCGTTTGGGATAAGGAAACAGGTAACCCTGTTTATAATGCGATTGTATGGCAGTCCAGGCAAACAAGTGAAATCTGTGATGATTTGAAGGAAAAGGGACTTAATGATCTATTCCGGGATAAAACGGGATTGTTGATAGATGCCTATTTTTCCGGAACGAAAGTGAAATGGATCCTTGATAATGTAGAAGGGGCACGACAAAAGGCGGATGAAGGAAAGCTGTTATTCGGTACCATCGATACTTGGCTGATCTGGAAGCTATCAGGAGGCAAGGCTCATGTAACGGACTATTCCAATGCATCCCGGACATTGATGTACAATATCCATGAACTGAAATGGGATGAAGAACTGCTCGAGATATTGACTGTTCCAAAGTCGATGCTGCCGGAAGTGAGGCCTTCCTCTGAGGAATATGCACGTACGATCGAATATCATTTCTTCGGCCAATCGATTCCGATTGCAGGGGCAGCCGGTGATCAGCAGGCAGCATTATTCGGCCAAGCCTGCTTTAATGAAGGAATGGCTAAAAATACGTATGGAACAGGCTGTTTCATGCTCATGAATACAGGAGCCAAGGCTGTCAGCTCCGAACACGGACTATTGACGACCCTTGCTTGGGGATTGAATGGGAAGGTCGAATATGCACTTGAAGGCAGTATATTCGTAGCTGGCTCCGCCATCCAATGGCTGCGCGATGGACTGCGGATGCTGCATGATGCCAAGGACAGCGAAGCCTATGCAAAACGGGTGGAAAGTACGGATGGAGTATATGTGGTACCGGCTTTTGTAGGACTTGGAACTCCATATTGGGACAGCGAAGTGCGGGGAGCCGTTTTTGGTTTGACGCGCGGCACATCTAAAGAGCATTTCATTCGTGCCACACTTGAATCACTTGTGTATCAAACGAAGGATGTCCTTGATGCAATGGAGGCGGATTCAGGAATCGAGCTGCAGACATTAAGAGTGGATGGCGGGGCAGTCAAGAATGACTTCTTGATGCAATTCCAAAGCGACTTATTACGTGTGCCCGTCGAGAGGCCTACCATAAACGAAACTACAGCATTAGGTGCTGCATACTTAGCTGGCCTTGCTGTCGGGTATTGGAAGGATCAAGAAGAAATCTCCCAGCAATGGGCGGTAGATAAAACCTTTAAACCATCCATGGAAGAGCAAGATAGTGGAAAATTATATGAAGGCTGGAAAAAAGCTGTACATGCCGCTATGGCGTTTAAATAAAAAACAAGATGTATTCTTTCTCAAATGAGATGGAGTATGCTATAATGAAATCAAGTTAATAACTCGGCCGGAGAACAGGAGAGACCATGAATGCGTTATCGTTAATTCGATAATGTGCATTTATGGTCTCTTTTTTTGTTTTTAATGGCAGATTAGGGATATTAATATCTATATAAACTATGCGAACAAATGAATCAATTGAATATATTGACCGAATTCACGAGTAAAACGTGTGAATTCACGAGTGAAAGTGCAAAATTCACGAGTAAAACGTGTGAATTCACGAGTAAAGCGCGAATTCACGAGTAAAAGTGCAGAATTCACGAGTAAATCGTGTGAATTCAGGAGTAAAGCGCGAATTCACGAGTAAATCGTGTGAATTCACGAGTAAACCGCGCGAATTCATGAGTAAAAGTGCAGAATTCACGAGTGAACAGCGCCAATTCATACAAAAAACAATAGAATGCAATACTTAAAGGAGGAGTCAGGCATGAGGTTTTCAAATATATATCGGGAAGAAACGGTCGAAACTCTGAAAAAAGAGAAATTTGATGTGGTTGTCATTGGTGGGGGAATTACCGGTGCAGGGATCGCCCTGGATGCAACGACCCGTGGGATGAAAGTGGCTTTGGTTGAAATGCAGGATTTTGCTGCAGGTACTTCAAGCCGCTCGACAAAGCTTGTTCATGGCGGATTGCGGTATTTGAAGCAATTTGAAATAAAAATGGTTGCCGAGGTTGGTAAAGAGCGAGAAATCGTTTATGAAAATGGACCGCATGTGACCACGCCGGAATGGATGCTGTTACCGATGCACAAAGGTGGCACCTTCGGGAAATTCAGTACCTCCATTGGACTTCGGGTATATGATTTCCTTGCTGGGGTTAAAAAAGCTGAACGCAGGAAAATGCTTTCTGCGGATGAAACACTAAAAAGGGAGCCCCTCGTTAAGAAAGCGGGACTGAAGGGCGGAGGCTATTATGTTGAATATCGGACAGATGATGCACGTCTTACGATTGAAGTCATGAAGGCGGCTGTCGATAAAGGAGCAACACCGATAAATTATACAAAAGTAGAAAAATTGTTATATGAAAATGGTAAGGTGAACGGCGTCCAAGTTGCCGATTTACTTTCAGGTGATGCTTATGAAATATACGCAGACAAAGTCATTAATGCAGCGGGACCGTGGGTGGATTCCATTCGTGAGAAGGACCAATCAAAACAAGGGAAAACGCTGAAGTTATCCAAGGGTGTTCATGTGGTCATCGACCAATCGAAGTTCCCGTTGAAGCAGGCGCTTTATTTTGATACGCCTGATGGCCGGATGATTTTTGCCATCCCGAGAGCCGGTAAAGCTTATGTAGGGACTACGGACACTTTTTATGATGGTGATCCTGCTGTGCCTACCGTTACTTCCGAAGACCGTGCCTATCTATTAAAGTCCATACATTATATGTTTCCGGAAGTGAACATTACGGATGATGATATCGAATCTAGCTGGGCTGGGGTAAGGCCGTTGATTCTTGAAGAAGGAAAAGATCCTTCAGAGATATCAAGGAAAGATGAAATATGGGAGTCCGATTCTGGCCTTATCACGATTGCGGGAGGAAAATTGACCGGTTATCGTAAAATGGCAAAAACGACGGTCGACCTTTTGGCAGGGAAGCTTGCCGAGCAATCCAATAAAACTTACCCAGCCAGCAGCACTAAAGGCATGCCGATTTCCGGAGGGGATGTCGGGGGATCAAGCAACTTCTCCGATTATATCAAGCAACATATTCAAATGGGAGTAGACTCAGGACTCGCTGTAAAGGATTCCGAAGCGATATTGGCCATGTACGGGTCCAACGCACCTGTGTTATTCGATATCGCCAAAAACGAAGGAGACGGAGGAGCGAACAGCGGCCTTCCAAAGAAATTGTTCGTACAGCTGAAATACGCACTAGATCATGAAATGGCCGCAACTCCAGTGGATTTCTTTTTCCGCAGGACGGGGACACTGTTATTCGATATCGATTTAGTCCAAACTCATAAACATGCAGTGATCGATTATATGGCTGGTTATTTTGGATGGACGGAATCAACAAAAATGGAAAGAACCAATCAATTGGAACAGGAAATATTGGGTGCGATTAAAGTATCTTGACCAATATGCAAAAAACATGACGCCGGCGGAATCGCTGGCGTTTTTTTCATTAGCCCTTTTCTTCTTTCTCTCATGGTCCTAGCGGCCAGCCATTTTAATTCTGACTAAACCAGCGCGTATTACTTTAAAGGAAGATAAATAACGTTGATTATTGGGAGAGGTGAATAGAACGGCGACAAGGAAAATGATTCTTGAAGGAAAATGCCCTTATATTTAATATAAGAAGATACATGAGAAAACAGCTTTGTTATAGTTTTGCGATAACCAGGGGGGATTATATGTTAGCCAAATTAGCTCAAGAAATTGTGAACATAACCAGTGAAGTAATCGGTCATGATGTACTTATCACGGATAAAGACGGAATGGTTCTTGGTTCAAGCGATAAGTCGAGAATCGGCACATTGCATCAGGCTTCTCTTGGAGCCATTTTTCGTCGTAAGGAAATGACTCACAATGAAGTGGTATCGAGTACATTGAAGGGAGTGAAACCTGGAATAACCATCCCTATTGAATTATTAGGGGAGTATGTTGGGACATTAGGCATCACGGGATATCCTAATGAAGTATCGAAGTTTGGGATGTTAGCTAAAAAATATGCCGAAATCCTATTGCGAGAGGAAATCGTCAATAAATCTTCCCTGCTGCGTGAACGGGCATTACAGAGTCTCGTTCAGGAAATAGCCGCTTTTGACCATGACCAAACTGATGAAATGTTACTGCTGACTCGCGGCAGGGAATTGGGTTATGATTTAAAACCGCCCCGGATAACGCTTGTTATCGATCTCTTTCAATTTAATCACATTACCAGCGAAATTCATCACCAAGCTTTAAAGATGGATTCACCTGAAATATATATTCAATCTTTAAAGATAAACATAGAATCAAAAATAAAAAAAATCTTCTCGAATAATCAGGATATAACGGTGTCTTTGGGGTCTGATAAATATGTTGTCTTTCATATGCTGAATGGTGAAATCGATGATGAAGCTAGTCCTGAAATGATTAAAAAGAAATGCAAGCTGCTTATTACAGTATTAAAGGAGTTGGGAATTGACGCATCAATCGGCATAGGAACCATTGGAAGTAACTTAACCGATCTGAATGAATCCTACCATGCTGCTTGGAGGGCACTTAGAATCGGAAAGAAAATGACGGATCACCCGGATATTTTTTATATAAAAGATTTTGTTTTGGAAGAGTTGTTATCTTATATACATAAAAGTACTGCACAGCATTTTGTCGAAGAAACCATAACGAAATTAACAGAGTACCCGGATCATGATGAATTATTCCGTACGATTACAGCTTGGTGTGAATCTAGCTTAAGTCCGATTAATTCATCCAAGGAATTGAACATCCATCGTAATACTTTATTTTATAGATTGAACAAAATAGAACAAATAACAGGAAGTAATCTGCGGAACTTCAAAGAGGCGTTGGAGCTTTATCTCGCGGTTAAACTGCTGCAGATACTTGAACCGGAAAGAAAAGCGGATTAGCTTTGTGCTGATAGCACAATCCATCGCCTCATTTATAAAGCGATAATTAGGCGGTCATTACGATGCCTTGAGAGGCACCGAACCTCTATAATTCAAATTAGGGAGAGGGAGAAACTGATTTGAAATAATAGAATTAAGGGGGGAAGGGGTATGGGAATTGTAGATTGGATCTTTGTCGTGGGTTATTTCACAATCATAGGCATTATCGGATACCAAACAAGTAAGCGTATACAAACCGTTAAAGACTATAATGTTGCAGGAGAGAAAGTGACTTGGACCATTCTTTTTGCCAGTTTGGCAGCTTCTGTATTAGGTGGAGGGGCCTCAACTGGAATGGCGGGAAATGTTTATAAAGATGGGTATGTCTTTATGTTCGCTTTTTGTGCGTATGGGATTGCAAGTGTATTAATTGGCTATTTTATTGCACCACGGTTAAAAACCTATAAAGGAGCTCAAACCGTTGGGGATATCATGGAAAGGCATTATGGAAAAAAAGCGAAGTTAGTGACGGGGATTCTCTCGGTGGGATTATGTACGGGGATTATAGGGGGTCAGGCTTTAGCGTTAGGAACCATGCTGAATGTAATTCTAGATATACCTCCGATCGTTGGGATCCTGATCGGGATGGGATCGGTGATTCTCTATACTTCTTTTGGAGGAGTCATGGCGGTCATTCAAACGGATGTCGTTCAATTTGTCCTGCTAGGTGTCATATTACCTCTTTCTCTTATCATTGGATTGTTTGCGGTGGGCGGTACTGAAACTTTAATCGAAAAAATCCCTGATGTTCATTTTACCCTTTTGGGCAATTGGGAACTAGCTACCTTTATTGGATTGTTCGTCACCTTTCTCTTAGGAGAAGCGCTGATTCCTCCTTACACACAACGGGTTTTCTCGTCAAAAGATCCTGAAACGGCCAGGAAAGGCTATATCATTTCGGGTTTCTTCTCTTTTGGATTCTTTTTCATCACAGGTTCACTAGGTTTAATCGCTTATGTGTTATTCCCTGGAATTCAAACCGATAATGCTTTGCCAACGATAGTGAAAGAGCTTTTGCCTGTTGGTGTGACTGGATTGGCAGTTGCTGCATTATTAGCGGTAATCATGTCCACGGCAAGCTCCTTTTTAAATGCAACGACGGTTTCTTTCATGAGGGACATCTATCCTTATCTTAGAAGGAAAAAAATATCGGATAAGCAAGAATTATTCATGGGAAGAGTCTTGACTGTGGTCGTAGGGGTCGCTTCTTTAATTTTTGCTATCAATGTTCCAAGTATAATCGCGGCCTTGGAATATTCTTATTACCTTTGGGCTCCGACCATCGTATGCCCATTGGTGATGGGAATCATGTGGCAGATACGTAGTGCGGCGGCCGGTATATGCTCAATCATCGTTGGGGCAGTCATCACGTTGGTTTGGACCTTTGCCCTGCATGAACCTTTTGGCTTATCTGGGGTCGTTCCGGGATTCATCGGTAATGCAATTGCCTTTTTTATCGCCCTTTCACTAACGAAAAACAACGAAGCGAAAAAAACTGCAAATAAGGTGGATAAGGAGCTGATTGAAAATGATGTTATATAGTTTTCTGCTTTATTTCATTCCATCGTTATTAATCGTAGTCACCATTATGACAGGTATAGTTTGTACAAAACATTATATAGAGGATGTCATAAAGAAGTGAAAAAAGATTTGTACGTAGAGAACAATTTCAAGCATGAAATATGGACAAAAAGATATGGAGGGGTAATGTACATGAAAAGATCTGTGGCTGTTTTAGGTGGAGGTAACGGAGGACATACATTAGCGGCTGATTTAAGTTTGGCTGGACATGAAGTTCGACTATTTGAAGTGGAGAAATTCAGTCATGCCATGAAGCATGTATTTGCAACGAAAAGGATTGAATGCCTTGGTGAGGTGTTAAATGGAACAGCAGAAATAGCGATGGTCACAAGTGACATCGACCAAGCATTAAAAGGGGCAGAAATCATCCTTGTTGCAGTACCAGCTTTTGCGCATAAAGATTATGCGAATTTATTGGCGGATAAAGTGAGTTCAGATCAATTGGTTGTTCTCCTGCCAGGAACGCTGGGATCTTTGGAGTTTGTGAGGATCTGGAATGAATTAGGGGTGAATCAGGATGTTGTGCTGGCTGAATCGGATACCCTTCCGTATGCGACAAGACTTGAGGGACCGGGTAAAGTAAGGGTAAATGTGAAAATCAATGTGCAAATAGGGGTGTTTCCTTCCATCCGTACTGACTGGGCAACGGCTTTGCTTGCTGATATTTTATCCATCACACCTGTCAGCAATGTGCTTGAGGCTGGTTTGAGCAGTATGAACCCAATCGATCATCCGCCTGGAACCATTTTGAATGCTGGTCGAATTGAGCGTTCAAACGGGGAATTCTATATATACGAAGAAGGGATGACCCCATCCGTCATTCGGGTGATGGAGCAGTTGGATCAAGAAAGATTGGAGATTGGTAAGTGGTTTGGTTTGGAACTGAGGACAATCGCTGAACTTCTCCATACATCAGGGTATGGCCCAAAAGGAACAACCTGGGAAGTGTTAAATGGAAGCCGCAGTTTGACACCGATTAAAGGACCGACTTCTTTACAATCACGTTATTTATCCGAAGATATTCCTTTTGGTTTGCGAACATTCGCTTCAATTGCCGACCATATTGGATTAGACACACCAGTGATGGATTCCATGATCACCTTGGGGGAAATTCTTGTTGGGGGCACACCGAATAGTGGAAGAACGATTGAAACTCTGGGTCTTAGCAAACTATCAAAAGAGGAAATCATGGATTTCGTTCGTACTGGGACGCCTAAAGTTTCCGTATAAGGTGAGTCCAGAAAAATCGTACTAACCCTTTAGAAAGACGATAGGTGAAACATGTATAAGGAGAGAAGAATACGGCAGACCTAGCCGCGTTTCTTCTCTCCTTAGCTTATTTAATCTCCCGAACCCAAAAATTGGCGATGCTCTTTAAGATCTCTGCTTTATAAGCTGTAAATCGATGTATAGCTGCATTCTCGAATGAAAGTCATCAAAATCGATGGAGGTGAGATCGGTTATTTGATTCAATCTATATTTCAATGTGTTGGTATGAATATATAGCTGTTCAGCTGTCGGTTTGATCCGGCAATTGTTCAACAGATATATTTCCAGTGTTTGAAGGAGTTTGGTCTGGCTTTCCTGGTCCTTCTTTTGAAGAATCTCTAAATCCGTATTGATATAATTCGTTTTAGTATGATGGTTGGAGATCATTTCGAGGTAACGGAAAATCCCAAGCTTGCTATATTGGAAGGGAAGCTGTTCAGGTTCACCGATGAACTTGGCTGCGTTGATCACTTCCAGGGCTTCGAGATAGGATTTTCTTAATTGAAGAATCGAAGAATACTCATTTCCGATTCCCGGGAATACCTTTTTGTCATTGAATTGGGAAAGAACGGTGTTCGTTAAATCATTGGCGCTATCGGTAAGCAGGTCTTTCCCTTTTCCGTTGCTGCCAATCAAGACGATGATCTTCAATTGGTTTGTGAATACATGGGTAAAATGATTTAATGCATTGGCGAATAGACTTACAGTATCAGCTAATTCATCGAAATGTTCCGCATCGGATTGAGCGATTGTAAAGACATTGACAAGGAAAGTTTCCGGAATGAGAAGACTCATATTGGCGGCTTCCCATTTTATTTGATTTTCCGTTTGATAGACTTCGTCAATGACCTTTTGATAAAATTCATTTTTTTCTTCATCTTTTTTCATGTTTATCTGTTTTTTCTGATAAAGGAGCTTGCCGATATGATGGGAAACTTCATGTAAAAATTCTAAATCGGATTCAGTCATCATTTCCGTTTCTTGGACCCAAATGAATCCGAAGACCTGTCCTTTGTGAACGGCGCTTACAACGACTCTTTGATTTAAACCGATTTCCTCCATTTGTTTCACCCTAAATGGATGCTCCACGGTTTTAAGCTGTTCGACAATGCCCTCATCCATGAATTTTTCCAGAATTGGAATCGGCCAATGCTTTGTGAAGATGGTTTGCCGATTGGCTTGGTCGAAGTGTTCGATATAATATGAACTATATGCCAGCAATAAAAATTGGTCATTTTCGATGACGACTGGTTTTTTTAAATAAGTGCTGACCATATCCGTTATATCGTTGATGTTTGTGATAGTCAGAATTTTTTCTAATGACATATATGGCCCCCTGTTATTTTTTGAAGTATATGACAACTTAGTTTAATAATACTTTTAAACGGATGATGTGTATAGGGGGAAGAAAAAAGAAGGAACGGTATATGAAAAATACCGTTCCTTTTAGGGGTTTTATTTTTGTTTTAAAGTTTTTTCAAATTCTTCGAATTTCTCTTCTACTTCTTTTGATGGTTTCGCTGTTAGAAGACTGACCACGATGATGGCAATCAAGCTTGCGCCAAAACCAGGAATCATTTCATACATCATATCGGATAATCCTGCCATCGACCAGAAAATTACAGTAGCGGCACCAACGATCATCCCGGCTAAAGCGCCCCATCTTGTCATTCGCTTCCAGCAGAGGCTCAGTATGACCAATGGACCGAATGAAGATCCGAATCCAGCCCATGCATACCCGACAAGTCCAAGGATCGTGTCATTCTGTTCCCAAGAGAGAATGAGCGCTATGACGGATATGGTCAGTACAGAAAGCCTGCCCAGGAAAACAAGCTCTTTATCTGAAGCGGAACGCCGGAAGAAGGTTTTGTACATATCCTCCGTTAAAGAGCTGGCCGTAACCAAAAGCTGCGAAGAAATCGTGCTCATGATAGCTGCCAGTATCGCTGAAATCAAGAAACCAGTGATAAGCGGGTGGAATAGTATTTCCCCTAACTCTATGAAAATCGTTTCAGGATCAGCTAACTTCAGGTTGTTCTGATGGAAATACGTGATACCGA
Organism: Peribacillus sp. NPDC101481; assembly: GCF_044767165.1. Classification (NCBI taxonomy): domain Bacteria; kingdom Bacillati; phylum Bacillota; class Bacilli; order Caryophanales; family Bacillaceae; genus Peribacillus; species Peribacillus sp. NPDC101481. The sequence goes on from NZ_JBIWNJ010000003.1 coordinate 591,498, forward strand.
TGAATCCAGTCAGCATGGCACCGATACTGGAGAAAATCATCCAGCCCATTCCGATAGTACGGGCTTTCTTGATTTCTTTAATAGAACTGATCGCCATAAAGCGGACAATGATATGCGGCTGTCCGAAGTAACCCAGTCCCCAAGCAAATAATGAGATGATGCCTAAAAAGCTTGTCCCCGTGAAAATATTCAATAGAGCTGGATCAATGGAACGTGGCGTATCTATGGAAGGACCGAAACCGCCAACATGGAAAAGGGTGACGATCGGTACAAGAACCAAGGCGACAACCATGATGATCCCTTGAACAAAGTCTGTCCAGCTTACTGCCAGGAATCCACCGAATAAAGTATAGGCAACGGTGACGCCTGTTAAGATCCATAGACCTGTATGGTAATCAAGGCCGAATGTACTTTGGAATAAGACTCCGCCGGATACCATTCCGGAAGAAACGTAAAAGGTAAAGAATACGAGGATAACCAAAGCCGAAATGAGCCTTAAGATCTGTGAGCCCTCGCCAAAACGATTTTCCAGGAAAGCGGGGATCGTAATCGAGTTATTGGCGACTTCCGTATAGGTTCTCAATCTAGGTGCAACATACAGCCAGTTCATATAGGCTCCTAATGTGAGACCGATTACAATCCAGATTGAACTTAGTCCTGTTGCGAACATGGCACCAGGCATACCCATTAAAAGCCAACCGCTCATATCAGCGGCACCGGCGCTTAATGCAGTGACGGCAGGTCCAAGACCTCGGTCGCCCAGCATATAATCATTTAAATTGGAAGTCCTTTTGTAAGCGAAGTAACCGATGAGAAGCATGCCAGCCATGTAAATGCTGATCGAAATTATTAATGCGTAATCCATAAAAGACTCCCTTCGTGATGAAATATATAATTTTTTGTTTTAAAAGAGGAAGCAACCTATTTGTCACTTCCTCCATTTAACTTCATTTTGGTTTCCGTATCCATAATGAAAGATACGAAAACCATAGGGGTTTCAAATCATCTTCAAATAGCTCAATGGAACATTATCAGAATGTTTCGGATGTTGTTTTTGCTTGCATATGAAGCTGCAAGTAGTCCGGTCCGCCAGCCTTGGAATCAGTTCCTGACATGTTGAACCCGCCGAATGGCTGATAACCTACGATTGCACCAGTACAGCCGCGGTTGAAATACAAGTTCCCGACATGGAATTCTTCGCGTGCTTTTTCCATGTTAAGGCGATTTGTCGTAATGACAGCCCCAGTCAAACCATATTCAGTGTTATTGGCAATCTCAAGAGCTTCGTTAAAGTCCTTCGCTTTTGTGAAGGCAACGACTGGTCCGAAGATTTCTTCTTGCATCAAGCGGGCTTGCGGATCAACATCAGCAACGATTGTCGGTTGAACGAAGTAGCCTGTAGAGCTATCTCCTTCTCCTCCAGTCAGAATGCGTCCTTCTTGGTTCCCGATTTCAATATAGCTCATGATTTTGTCAAAAGCAGCTTGATCGATAACTGGACCCATGAAATGGTTTTCTACAGGATTACCAACTGTAAGTTGTTTTGTTAATTCAACAGCGCGATCTAATACTTGATCGTATACATCTTCTACGATGACAGCACGTGAACAAGCAGAACATTTTTGTCCAGAGAAGCCAAATGCAGATTTCACGATCGATTGAGCGGCCAATTCAAGATCTGCCTCTTTGTCGACAACGATAGTATCTTTTCCGCCCATTTCAGCAATGACACGCTTCAGCCAAATTTGGCCTTCGTTCACTTCTGAAGCACGTTTGTAAATACGCAGACCTACATCACGTGAACCTGTAAAGGAAATGAAACGTGTTTTTGGATGATCAACCAGGTAGTCGCCCACTTCGGCTCCGCTTCCTGGAACGAAATTCAACACACCTGCCGGAAGGCCTGCTTCAAGCATCACTTCAACGAATTTAGCTGCAACGATAGGAGTAGTCGAAGCTGGTTTCAACAGGATTGTGTTACCAGTGACGATAGCGGCAACAGCTGTACCTGCCATGATAGCGAATGGGAAGTTCCAAGGAGAAATGATGATGCCTACCCCTAATGGAATATAATCATAGCGGTTAAATTCTCCCGGACGGCTTTGAACAGGCACACCATCTTTAAGAGTCAGCATTTGACGGGCATAGAATTCTAGGAAATCGATTGCTTCCGCTGTATCCGCATCAGCCTCATTCCAAGGTTTTCCCGCTTCTTTTGTCAATAACGCAGAGAATTCATGCTTGCGTCTGCGAATGATGGCAGCCGCTTTGAACAAAACGTCAGCGCGGATTTCAGGTTTCACTTTTTTCCAGCTTTCAAAAGCGGTAACAGCTTCCTGCATGGCTTTTTCAGCAAGATCCCTATTCGCTTTCGATACTCGGCCGATGACCTCTTGCTTATCTGCAGGGTTATATGAAACGATTTTCTCATCAGTCGTCACTTTCTCTGCCCCGATATAAAGAGGGTAGTCTTGCCCTAAGTAGCCCTCAACTGTTTGAAGTGCTTCCTGATAAGCTTTTTTGTTTTCCTCGTTTGTAAAATCGACAAATGGTTCGTGTTTATATGAAATCATTGATAATCACACCTTTTAATAGATTTTTTGTAGCAATTAATAATGTTGAATGTATATTTAGCTTCTGACCATCCCTTTGAAGGCAAAGGCAATATTGGATGGCCTTTCTGCAAGCCTTCTCATGAAGTATCCATACCAATCCAGACCATATGGTACATAGACGCGCATTTTGTAACCTTGCTTGACCAATTCATATTGAGTTTTGTTTCTCATGCCATAAAGCATTTGGAATTCGAATTGTGTATTTGGAATGTTGTGCCTCTTAGCCAACTCTTTTGTATACTCGATGATTTTGTCATCATGTGAGGCGATGGCCGTATAATTACCGTTAAGAAGACTTTGCTTGATCAACTTTTTATAGTTTTCATCTACATCATCCTTTTCGGGAAAAGCAACCTCGGGAGATTCCTTGTAGGCACCCTTTACGAGACGCAGGAATGGCTTATATTGGGCAAGGTCCTCCAAATCTTTCTCTGTGCGGAATAAATATGCTTGCAGAACAGTACTTATGCAGCTGTATTTTTCCTTGAACTGCCTGAAGATATCGATTGTCGCCTGACAGCGAACTTCATCTTCCATATCGATCGTGACCATGACTTTATGTTTTTCGGCTGTATCAAGAATTTTCGTCATATTCTCAATCACGAGTTTATGATCGATATCAAGTCCCAAAGAAGTCATCTTCAGAGAAACCTGTGAATCAAGTTTTTCCCTGCTGATCATTTCGATGGTTTCGATGCATTCTGCCGTACGTTCCAGGGTCACTTCCTTGGAATCAACGAATTCCCCAAGATGGTCGACTGTAACCGACAAGCCGCTATTATTAAGTTGTTTAATGAATTTAATGGAACTTTGGAAATCAGTTCCTCCAATGATCTTTCCAGCAGCAAAATTTCCTCCGCTTTTTTTAGCAATATTATTAAGCAGATTATTTTTAGATAAAAATAAGAAAAAGTCCCTTGTAATGGCTTCCATATAAAGCGCACCCCCTAAGAAGATGTATTTCAATAAATTAAGCTTACGGTTTTTCGACAATATTCTCAATGTTCTTAAAAAACAATAATTCTGTCATTTGTTTGTCGGTTTTGGACAAATGAAAAGGTTTACAATTTTTCTTGAATGTTCGAATGATACGAAGGTTTATTTTTAAACCTATATAGAAACGCTAGAAATAAAGCCTTTATCAGGAAGCGATGATGTGAAAGACATCAATGAATGCGTGTAAAAGTGGCAGCTCGACCATAATCATCCAATGCGTTATAATGAACCTTATTTAACAGAATCGGTCAATGCTCGAAGAAAAAACGATAAATGAAGCTTTCAGAAGTAAAATGGATGTAAAACCGTAAAATTAAGTCGCTTCGGCAAGCCGGGGAGGATAAGGAATGGATGCTGTACTTGAAGAACTTAGAGAAACATCAGGATTGATAATAGGATTAATAATAGCCCTGATAATTATGGGGCTGATCGGTTATGCCCTTACGAATGTACATGAATCCATTGTGTCACCTGTGGTTCAGTTCATAAAGAAAATGGTTAGTCGAAAATAGCACAAGCGCAATACATATTTGTTGCTTTTAAACAATCCCTGCAGGGTTTGTCTAAAAGCGACAAAAGAGCCGCAAGCTAAAAGCATATTATCCGAGAATGATGAAAATCCCCCGCTTCTAATGGAAGCGGGGGATTTTCATGTGTTCAAGAACAAGAAAAAAACCTTGCAGTATAGGGTTTACACGTATAGAGCATAGGGGGGCAACAATTGGACTTCAGGCTGCCAGAGATGGGTTAGATTAAATCGATGGATCAGTTTCTATTCCGACTTGAAATCCGGATCATCATAATGGTGGGCAACCCAGCCGGAAGCATCAATAAACAAACGAACGGCCACTACTTGACGGTTTTCCAATAAAGTAAAGAAGTGGGGGATGTTAACGGGAACAGAAATCACATCTCCAGCAGATAATTCTACGTCGAAATAACCAGAATCACCCTTGATAGTAAAGATACCATTTCCTGCAGTGATGGCACGAACTTCATCTTCGGTATGAACATGTACTTGTTCAAATTTCTTTAGAAGCTCGTCTAAATTAGGAGTGGCATCGGATAATGCAACAATATCCCATTCTTTATAGCCACGTCGATTTGCAAGGGATTTAATTTCCGCATCAAAGACGTTAAGAATTTCTTCTTTTTTCTCGTCGGAAAGTATAAATTCATCACAAAGATGCTTGGGTAATTTTTTCATATCCCAATGTTCGTAAAGGACTCCTTGTTCATCCAAAAATCTTTTAACCTCTTGTTCTTCTGTAAATCTTTTATTGGTAGTACGCATGCGAATTGTTGCCATCGTAAAATTCTCCTTTTTGAAAATTTTAAAAAGTTTGGTTGAATTTTTTCAGAAAAAACATTTTAATTTGATATTCAAATAGAAATTCAAATGCCTCTAAATGACGCTTAGCAGTAAACTCACTATCTCCCCATACATAGATTCCATGGTTGCGGATTAATACACCTGGTACCCCGGGTTGGATAACTCCGCCGATTTCTTCTGCTAATTTAGGAATGGAAGCATAGTTTTCTACAATTGGAACTGTTATGGAAGCATCTTCTTTCCAAATATCAAATGCTTTAATGATTTCATGTTTCGTGAAGGTAACTTTTCCTTGATCGCCATAAAGATCTGAAATGAGATTATTGTAAATAGTGTGGACATGGAAAACAGCTTCACAATTAGGGATTAATTGATAAATAGCAGTATGAATCAAGGTCTCGGCAGAAGGTTTTAAGTTGGTAGGAAACACAAGATTCCCATGCGAATCAATTAAAATAAAATCTTCTGGAGTATCAATCGATTTGTCTTTCCCGCTAGATGTTATTGCTATAATAGGTTGATCAAGCTCTAACGAAGAGTTTTTTACACGAATGGACAGGTTCCCGCTGGTTGCCGGAAACCAGCCTCTTTCCGATAGGCTTCCTTTAATTGTTTGTAATGTTTTAAAGGCCTTTTCGATTGATTCGAGAGTGATTTTTTCAAAATCCTTTTTATCTATGGGTCTTCACCACACTTATTGGTAATTTGGTTTAAATTTTAATCACATCAAAAAATGATTCAAATTCTTTACAAGGAAGAGACTGCTCTTTACATTTTTGTAAAAGAAAATCTCGTGCAATAACAAGTTCAGCCAATTTGGCAATCGCCAAATCTGTGATACTATCTCCAATTACAACTTTCATATAATCGGTAGTTGAAAGCGAACGAAATATAGTAGGTTTACACATTCCACAGTCTTTGTTGCAGTTTGAATCACAAGAAAAGGGCCATATGATTTTGATTTGTTTGTCATTAAAATCACTGGCATTGCAATAGATATCATATTTGGGGATAGGGTAACGCGATAAAATAGGGAGAACGAAATATCAATTCCGCTTGTATCCTCCTGAATCCATTCCTCTCCGGCAAGAAACACTATTCGACCATATGCCTCTCCATGCTTACCAAATCCAATTCCCGGTCCCAGGACAACTTTTGCATTTTTTCAATAACGTATCAGCAAATTTCTTACTGGCAGCCAGGCAAAGTAGGATCCTTTAGGAGCTGGAGCATGCCGATTGAATTTTTTAGCTCTTCAAAAAGGCAATATCGTAATTCGTAAGTATCCACAAGCTCTTGAACGCCTTCTTGTGAGAAGGTCAGGGATGCCTTGTCCAAAATTAATAACAACATACCCCGCATTAATAAGCCCTTACACTTTTCCGAATAATAGAGAAAAATTGATTTGGCAGGCGATTCTTTAGGTTGGTTGCTTTGATTATAAAATTGTTATTTTGAATAATTAATCACCCCTCTCTTAAAAACAACATATGATGACATAACCCTTTTAGTGAGTAAATACAAAAAAAACAATTGTTTAACTTACTTATACTAGTGTTGTTGCACACACCTAGTTGAATTTACTCAGGAAAAGAGCTCTTAGAAAGGGGAGAGGGGATTAATGACAAATTTAAATTATCATATACTTAGTGAGCTAGAAACAATGCAATATATTAAAAAGATTCCGGGTTTATTTTCGGAGAATGCTCAACTAATTTGCAAGGAAATGGGGGATGGGAATCTAAATTTAGTATTTCGTATAGCGGAACAAGATTCGTCGGAAAAAAGTGTAATTATAAAACAAGCACTTCCTTATGCGCGCGTAGTTGGGGAGTCTTGGCCATTAACATTAGACAGGTCACGTATTGAGAGTGAAGCATTGATGATGCAAAATGGAATTTGTCCTGGTTCAGTTCCAAAAGTTTATCATTATGATAAAGTATTGGCGTTAACTGTCATGGAGGATTTATCTACACATATCATAATGCGTAAAGGCCTAATTGCCCGTAATCGTTATCCTTATTTTGCAAAACACATTGGTGCTTTTCTAGCTAGAACTCTGTTTTTAACTTCCGATTTAGCGTTAGATCCTGAATGTAAAAAGCAAAAAGTAATTCAGTTTATAAATCCTGAAATGTGCAAAATTACAGAAGATCTTGTGTTTACTGATCCATATTACGATGCAAAAACGAATCGATTCAACCCGCTAATTAAGGCAGTCGTAGAAGAAATTTGGAGTCATGACCGGCTTAAACTTGAAATCACGAAGTTAAAGGAAGGATTTCTCACTCGTACTCAAGCACTTATCCATGGAGATTTTCATACAGGCAGCATTATGATCACGGAAAAGGACACGAAAGTGATTGATCCAGAGTTCGCCTTTTATGGACCGATGGGTTTTGATGTTGGAGCTGTGATTGCTAATCTATTACTCAACTATTGCTCTCATGAAGGACATACTCTCATTCAAAAGGAACGGATTGAATACCAAGAGTATTTATTAAATACAGTAGAGGAAATTTGGACAACCTTTGAAGAAGAATTTAGAACTTTGTGGAAGGAAAAAGCAAGCGGTTCTTACGTGTCCATACAGGGATATGAAGATGATTATTTGCTGCGTTTGCTTCAGGATTCCTTTGGATACGCGGGGTGTGAAATGATGCGTCGAGTGGTTGGTTTAGCTCATGTTCCTGATTTGGAAAGTATAAATGATCCCAAATTAAGAGCAAAAGGAGAAAGATTAGCCCTCGCCATTGGGCAACAGCTGGTATTGGAACGGGAAACAGCCGGGAAAATTTGCGACCTAACATCCTTAATCAAAAAAGTTAGAAATCGGGAGGTGGATCAGGATTAATAAGTTTATTCAATCCATTCAATGAAAAATGATCAATTTTTTTATCCTGATAAAGCAGGTCAATATATGTGTAAACAAAAATTAAAATGAAGGTTGTTTTTTACAATTAGGATGGCGATTTACTTGTAGGTACAGTAGATCATTTTTTTAATAAGCTTACTCGCATGGAAATTCAAGTGTTTAAATCTTTGATTATGTTTTCCGATGAGAGGCCAATAACAACAGACGAAGTAATGCCTATCACGTTCATCGAACGAGAGGGTACACAGCCCCGGATTGAATTAACGAAGACTGGCGATGTTGGCTGGGTACCTTCCAAAGCAGTACGCAAGATAAGCGGGGAATAAGACAAAGCCCTGACCCTTGATGTTTGGGCTTTATATTCGTTCATAAATCAAAATAATCATCTGCCTTTGCGTCAGCCTCTATACTTCGAACCGCCTTCATGATTTTCTTTAAAACTCCGGCTGACGGCACATACTTAGGGTCGCTGCAAACTCTGCTTATCGTATTGCGTGAGATACCGGACGCACTTACAAACTCCTCTTGTGTATATCCGTGCTTATCTATTAATTTACCGACCTTGCTCCGCGGCTTACTCTTCCCGAATCTAAACATTTTGATAACCTCCTAGAATTATTTACTAGCAGTCTCGTCCAACTTTCACAAAAATATACGCATAGTTTCGCAAATATTTGGTATACAAACGGTTGGTCGGAGCAAACGAGAATTAAAAAGTGGTTCCTGTTGTCTTTCTAAAAAGTTATATAGGATGTATGATGTTATTTGAATTTATTTCCATTTAAAATATAATGATAAATGGGTTATTGTAAGCGAACACTGACTGAATAATTTAAGGATACGGTTAATTCTTGTGTGAATTAGGAGGAAATCATGGGAAGAATAGTTCATTTTGAAATTCATGTGAATGACATGGAACGGGCAAAGAAGTTTTATGGAGAGGTATTCGGATGGTCATTTCAAGACTGGAGTGAATATGCAGGAGTGCCTTACTTTGGAGCAGTAACTGGCAATGAGAATGAACATGGGATCGATGGTGCTTTGATGCAGCGTCATAGTGCTCCGCCGGAAACACACCAAACGTTAAATGCATTTGCCTGTACCATGGGAGTGGAAAATTACGATTTAACGGAAGCTAAAATTATTGAGAATGGCGGCAAGGTCGCATTGCCCAAATTTGCCCTGCCCGGAATGGCATGGCAAGGATACTATATTGATACCGAAGGCAATACTTTTGGAATTCACCAACCCGATGTGAATGCAAAATAGAGTTGATAATAGGTGAATTAAAACATGAAATCACAAGAAACGGCAGCCATGCTTGAAAATGTACGCAATATCTGTCTTGCGCTGCCCGAAGCTGTTGAACATATTGACGGATTCGGTCACAACACTTTTAAAATCAATGGGAAATCCTTCGTGATTTCAGGTGAAAGCGAGAAAGGATTCAGCTTGTCGTTCAAGTCAGATAGAGAAACTCAAGAATTATTGCTACAGAAAGAGAATTTTTTCAAAACTCCATATATAGGACATCACGGTTGGGTCTCTATTCAAAGTCCGGATGGGGAAGACTGGGATGAATTGACCTATCTAATTCAAGAAGCCTATTTACGTGCGGCACCGAAGCGATTGGTTAAGAAATGCCATGAGTTGCATAAAAGGTGAAGAAAGGCGAACGATCTGCCTTTCTTTATTTTTTCGTTCTTTAACCAGCTTTACAGATACTGATGACAAAAATCACGACCTCATCCATACACACATAATTTATGATTGCATTGGAGTGACCAAGAAAGTCTTTGTAAAAGGGACTCCAGAATTTGCAAAGAGTGATTATTTTCTCTCATTAGAGAAATTTTAAAATTAATTTAGAGTGTTTCTACAATAGATTTATGCTTATATAAAATAAGGGAGCTTCAAAAATCACGAGTATCAATTAAAATTTCATTGACGGAAAGGTGTATGGTTGAAGTGAATGTTGAATCTTTTTTTTCTGAAAACATTAAAGCGGCACTTAAGAATGATCCGCCCGGTGCATGGATGCCAAATCTGCCGGATGGCTGTATTCGCTTGAGTTCAGGCTATCCTGATCCTGCACTCGTTCCTGCTGGGGAGCTCAAGGCAGCTGTAGCAAAACTTCTTGATGAGGAGCAGGATTTGCCTCTCCATTATCTTGGAAGTCCACGAATTGCAAAACTGAAGCAGCAAATCCAGAAAAGATTGGCAGAGCGTGGAATTTTGATTTTAGAAGAACAGCTTTTGATTACATCAGGAGCTTGCCAGGGGATTGATCTCATTGCCCGCATTCTCCTTGATGATAAAGCGGTTGTAGCGGTAGAGTCTCCCACCTATATGGAGGCTTTAGAAATTTTTCAAAACTATACGAAGCATATTATCAGTATACCTATAGATGAACAGGGGATCCAAACATACCGATTAAAAGAAATGCTGGATCAAAGGAAGCGTACAGGTCTAACCCTTCCGCGTTTTCTTTATACTATCCCAAGCTTTCAAAATCCAACTGGCACGACTATGACAATTGAGCGCCGAAAGCATTTATTGGAGCTTTCCATCGAGTTTGATTTTCTCATTCTAGAGGATGATGCGTACGGAGAATTATCCTTCGATAAAAATCCGGCGCCAATAAAATCCATTGATGAACGCGGGCGGGTCCTCCACGTTGGGTCCTTATCCAAGGTTGTTGCGCCAGGAATGCGGATTGGATGGATAGCGGGAGAAAGTGAATTCATTAAGGCTTTAGAGTGGTTTAAAAAAGATTTAGACCATCCATTTGCTCAAAGTACAATGGCTGTATACTTAGAAAACGCCGATTTTGATAAACGGCTCGACCTACTAAAAGATGTGTATCGTTCTAAATGTAATGCGTTAATCCATTCGATGGAACAATTTCTTCCAGAATCCGTTTCATGGTATGTACCAGATGGTGGTTACTTTGTATGGGTGAGAATTCCAGGTGTGGATACGTCGCATTTGTTATCACAGGCTCTTGCTGAGGGTATTTCATATGTTCCAGGGAAATACTTTTTCTTGGATCAAAACGATGGAACCGAGTTTCTCCGGCTTTCGTTCAGTTATGCCAATGAGAAAGAAATAATCGAGGGAGTTCGAAGGCTAGGACAGCTTATCGCATCTTTTTTGAATAGATTGTCCTGAAGGAATGTTAGTTGATTAATCTATAAGTTATTTCGATGCTTTTTTGAAAATGGATTTGAATGAGCCTACTTCCTTAAAGGAGGTAGGCACTTTGTTAATGAAAGGATTCTTTAACTCCTTCGCGATGATTTTATCTCAAATTGTTTAAGCACCGTAGATTAAGCCCACTGCTGAAGCATGCAACCTAAAATGTGTATATGTAGATTCTGATTATTCATATGGTCACAATGAAGTATTTTTTTAAAGCCAAAGAAAAAAACCCTTGCTACGCAAGGGTTTTCGGATATGGAGCATAGCGGGATCGAACCGCTGACCTCTACGCTGCCAGCGTAGCGCTCTCCCAGCTGAGCTAATGCCCCGAGTTGAGGTACAATAACTATTTTATCGGATTTTAGCGAAAAGTCAATATAAAATATGAGATTTTTGCAAAAATGATAAAAAAACCGTTTGAGGGTAATCAAACGGTTTTTTAATTATGCATTTTCGATCTCTACTCTTTCAATCTCCTTAAGGTTGGAAACGGTGTAATACACTTCCGATGTTCTGACTTTATGATCGACCAGCACTTTAAGTGTCAAAAGGTGATTGTCATTTGCGACATCTTTGATTCTAAGGTTTTTGATGAATATTTTTTCGTCTTTGATTTTTTTCAATACGACGGCAATGTCATCTTTATTTTGTACGACCAGCTGCAGAAAGATTTCTTTTTGCCGTAACTTCATCGGTCCTAGCCAGGTGACGATTGCGGGCACCAATTCGACACTTATGATCAATAGGATGACGCCTGCAATGGCCTCGAGGAAAAATCCAGCTCCAACGGCGATTCCGATTCCTGCAGCTCCCCAGATGATGGCGGCTGTCGTTAAACCGGATATGCTGTTGTTGTCCCGCCGGAGAATGACGCCAGCACCGATAAAGCCTACGCCAGAAACGATTTGGGCAGCTAGACGCAAGGGATCCATTGTGATATTTACGTCATCGCTCCCAGGGAACTTATAAGCGGATTCCATGGAAACGATCGTTAATAAACAGCTCACGATTGAAATGACCAGGCTTGTTTTTAATCCTACGGGTTTTCGCTTCATTTCTCGCTCGAGTCCGATAATTAGTCCAAGTAGAGCTGAAATTCCCAATTTGATAAGGATTTGCAGTTCCGATTGAGGGTCGAATGTCCATTCCATTTTTTTCACCACTTCCGAATTATTATCGAAGAATAAGATCGTCTGTTGCCATATACCCGTTTTTCAAAAAAAACTACCCTAATGATTTTAACATAGTAAAATAGAGTTCAATGAAATGTAATTCCATTTGAAAGGAGGAATTTGAGTGCAAATGCCAAAAGTGAATCCCTATGTAGCGTTGGTAATCGGTGTGGCATCCGTATCGTTTTCGGCCATCCTTGTTAAATTGGCCACCGCTCCATCGGGTGTTATCGCTTTTTACCGATTATTATTTACCGTCTTACTTATGTTGCCGTTTTTCTTGATGAAATACCGTCATGAACTTAAATTCATTGAAAAAAAGGATTGGCTATATTCGATTGCGGCAGGAGTGTTTTTGGCTTTTCATTTTATTTTATGGTTTGAATCGCTTAATTACACGTCGGTCGCGAGTTCAACTGTGCTTGTCACCCTCCAGCCTTTATTCGCTTTTGCCGGAGCTTACCTGTTTTTTAAAGAAAGATTTTCAATGAAGGCGATATTGAGCGGCATTATTGCAATAGCAGGTAGCCTCGTCATTAGCTGGGGCGATTTGAGAATTAGTGGTATGGCGCTTTGGGGAGATATTCTTTCGCTTATCGCATGTGCGCTGGTAACCGGTTATTTACTGTTTGGTCAAAATGTTCGAAAACGTATCTCTTCTATAACATATACATTTGTCGTGTATGCAATCAGTGCTGTTGCATTGTTTTTCTATGTGATCTTCAAGGGAGAGGCATTGGCGCCTTACCCTGCTTCCGATTGGGTTTATTTCGTTTTGCTTGCGATTTTCCCGACTTTATTAGGTCATTCTTTATTCAATTGGTCACTAAAGTGGTTAAGCACTTCGACGCTTTCGATGGGAATCTTACTTGAACCGGTGGGGGCTACAATTCTGGCTTACTTCATATTAGATGAACCGATACTCTGGACTCAGGTCCTGGGAGGCACCATCATATTGGGTGGTTTGATGATGTTCTTAAAAGATGAAAAGAAAAGCAAGGTACATGAAGAAGCGCAAGTTTCCGTATAAAAGCAGTAAGTCTCCCGACTTACTGCTTTTATTTAATAGGGGTGAAACAAATAGGTGATCCGTGTGAAAACCAAAGCGAATGTAAAGCTGAATAAAAACGTCGTACCATTCACCTTGCCTTTTTCTCTGCTGAACTTGATGGCTTCATAATAAGCGGTACTGAATAAGTAAAGGGTCATACTGTAGGAAATGAGTAATCCGATTAATGGAAGATTCATTGCTTCACCTCATGGAAAAAGATATCTATATATGACTATTTGTGTTTCTTTGGAAATATGCTTCGTTTATTCATAAACAATTGAGCTTGGTCCAGAAAGCAGGGATAAGGGTGTGTTGGTGTAAAGGATATATAGAAGAAAATAGGTGAAACGGTTTTTTTTGAAAAAGTTTTAAAAAACGTATTGCAAACATTTTTTGTACATGGTATATTATTTCTTGTCGCTAAGACAGCAACTTAAACAGCTAACAAGCTGTGAAAAACATTTTAAAAAAAGTTGTTGACGAAACGTGACAGAATGTGTTACATTATAGAGGTCGCTTCTGAGAGAAACGACAACAAATTGCTCTTTGAAAACTGAACAAAACAAAGCGCCAACGTTAAATTTTAAGTGAGCACACACTATCAAAAAAGCAAATGAGCATGTCAAACATTTCTTCGGAGAGTTTGATCCTGGCTCAGGACGAACGCTGGCGGCGTGCCTAATACATGCAAGTCGAGCGAATCGATGGGAGCTTGC
>NZ_JBIWNJ010000004.1:0-53818 GCF_044767165.1 Peribacillus sp. NPDC101481
TACTCTGCCAATTCTGGCAGCTCCTGCTGTATGTGAGCTTGAAGGTCCAATCATGACGGGACCGATTATATCGAATGCAGATCTGTATTTCATCGTGAAATGCCCCATTTCTGGCAATATATTTTTTAACCGTCTTTTAAGGATGAATGAAGATTAAAAAGCGGCATAAATACTATATTAAAATATTTTTGTCATTCCTGCAATGAAAACCCTTTCATTGCATATCCCATATTAACATATATTACATAACATACCTACCAAAATATTTTTTATTTAATGCAAAATAAACGTTTGATTTTTCAGTATTTTAAGATAATTAACTATCAATGATTAACTTTATATAAAAGCATGAAAAAAGCAGCCTTGTGGCCACTTTCAGTTTGTAGATAAAAAATCGTGAGCACTTGCATAGTCACGACTTTTTCTTTTTAAGCAAACCAGCTAATAGTAGCGACTCAATTCATCCATTAAAGGGCCCCTTTATTGAATAAGAAGGTCATTTCCTCGACCGTTCACGCAGTTATTCGGTCTCCCCCCTCTCGATTCGACCGTTCACCCACTTTATTCGACCTTCCACCCTCTCGATTCGACCGTTCACCTACTTTATTCGACCTTTCACCCTCTCGATTCGACCGTTCACCCTCTTTATTCGACCTTTCACCCTCTCGATTCGACCGTTCACCTACTTTATTCGACCTTCCACCCTCTCGATTCGACCGTTCACCTACTTTATTCGAGCTTCCACCCTCTCGATTCGACCGTTCACCCACTTTATTCGACCTTCCACCCTCTCGATTCGACCGTTCACCCACTTTATTCGGTCTTCCACCCTCTCGATTCGACCGTTCACGCACTTTATTCGACCGTTCACCCTCTCGATTCGACCGTTCACCCTCTTTATTCGGTCTTCCACCCTCTAGATTCGACCGTTCACGCACATTATTCGACCTTCCACCCTCTCGATTCGACCGTTCACGGACTTTATTCGACCTTCCACCCTCTCGATTCGACCGTTCACCCACTTTATTCGACCTTCCACCCTCTCGATTCGACCGTTCACCCACTTTATTCGACCTTTAACAATTTTTTTCATTATTTTGCGGTCCACGCATTAAATGCCAAGCGACGCACTCATTTAACAGGGTCTCCGCTAGCCAGTTAAACCAAGTCTCCTCTTAACATCATGGTTGCACTTTCGTCCCCCTTGTGTCAGCAAACTAAAAAAGCAGCCATCAGGCTGCTTTCCCTTCTATCTCCGATTTTAACTTGCCTTTTTCTCATCGATGGATTTAGCGGCACCCCAAATTTCGGATGCCCATTCAGGATGATCGATGAATGGATTGCGGTTATTTTGCCAGTCCTGAATGACATCATTGCGATGGCTCTCGAAATCGTCTACTGGATCGAGTTCATTCCATTTCAATAGTGTCGATAGCTTTCCATGAAGCGGCTTCGGATACGTATTGACTGTATCGGATAATTCAAGATCCAACTCGCCGTCTCCTTCATATCGGACGGCCATGTAAAATAACATCCTTGCTATATCGCCTTTAACATGATCTGGCGGCTCCCATGAATCTGAATCAAACTTACATTCACATCCACTATATGTTTGACCGCCCTCGTCGAAATCAAGGTGGCCCCTTTTCCCATTCACTGTCACATCAGCGGGACGGAGGTGATGAAGGTCTGTCCCGGGACCTTTGCTTGTCCCAAAATCACCGTGGGACTTTGCCCAAACATGTTCACGGTTCCATTGTCCGGCATTGCCCCCATTCGCGTTCTCAGAGATGGATTTTCCAGAGTAAAGCAAGATGACATTCTGTTTGTTCACAGGGTCTTCATCCGTTTCCTTAAGGGCATTCCACACTTGATCATAAGATAACATCGTGTGACCCTTAATAATCGAGTGCAAAACCGATTTCAATTCGGTTCCCGTTTTTCCTGCAGCCGTTTCGTAATAAACTTCAAGCGGCTTATCATTCGATATAGTCAACGTGAAACGTGCAACAACTTCCGATTGCTGGTCCTCGGCCTTGACTGCGACAAGGTATGTTCCAGCTTCATTTGCAGGAAGGATTAATGTCTGACCGGTGACCGTACCGATAGTCGATGAATAGGTAAGTTCATCTCCATCTGGATCTGAGAAGTGCTCACTCAAATCGATGGTGACCTTGGAGCCTGCTTTCACTTCAAGATTTTCCAGGTTTTTGGTCACGACGGGCGCATGGTTTTCTTTAGGGTCAAAAGGGGAAGCAATTGCTTCCCCCTTCGAATCGACAAACTTGATATTCGATGTGTCTACGCCATCTGTTACCGACCATTTCTGAACATTTTCAGCGCCCCTGATTTCTTTTACATTAGCATTATCAATGATGACTTCCTTCACCGCCATGCCGCTAAAATCAATGATTGCACCATCCTTATCCGGTTTTATCGTCACAGCAGCATTCTTCAGCCCAAGGCCTTTGAGTACAGCATATGAACCTTTTAACCAGATACCTTCTTCGATGCTGGATGTTTCGTCAAGATCGATCAAAGCACTAGGTGAAGCGATCGTAAGTCTTTTTGTTTTAACGTTTGTCAGATTATATGTTTTTTCTGGAGAGGGAGTTTCAACTCCCCCTGATTCAGATAAAGTGGTTGAAATCAGTACAGGGTCATGATCGCTAGCCCTTCCGTGAACTTCCATGAAGGATGAATTAATATGGATAATATCAACTTTCGTTGCCGCGGCCATATTATTCGAAACAAGGATATGGTCCAGTACTTGTGAATTGCCTTGATATGTGTAAGAATAACGTTTTTCAAATGGAACTTTTTCGATCATATTGGTTAGGTCTTTGCCCTTTAATGTTTTAAGCGGAGCCGAAAATTCAAAATCATTAAAGTCTCCAAGCAGGACAATATTCGCTTTGGCATCCTGTGACTTGATATCACTGACAAACCGATTGACGATGGAGGCAATTTGAAGCCTTTGCGTTTCACTTGAAAGGACAGGAGGCTGGTTTTTGCCGAATAACGGCTGGTCACCACCCTTGGAATTAAAATGATTGGCTACCACCACTACGCTTTCACCTTTAAATTCGAATTGAGCAGCCAAAGGCTTCCTGCTAGAAGTGAAGGCGGGATCGGCAGGCTCGATTCGTCCAGGGTTCAAGGTAAGTTTTCCATCTTTGAAGGCCACGGACTGTATTGCCGTTCCTTTCGTTCCTTCAGTTAATTTGACACGGTCGACATTATATAAAAAGCCTACCCGGATATTTCCGCCGGGTGCCCCGCCATCAAGTTTATCTTCTGGAGCGATATCGATGTATTGATATTGAGGTCCGCCCAGCTCTTTTATTTTGTCAGTTAACTTCTTGGCACTTTGTGCAGAATCCGTTGTCCCGCTATCTGTTGCCCCATCATTATCTTGCATTTCCGTTACGCCGATGATATCGGGTTGTTTTAGATTGGTAATGATGGATGTTGCGATCGTTTCAACTTTCGAATTAGCGGTTTGAGTCGAGAAATTCTCGATATTATAGGAAGCGATCGATAGCTTATCAGCATCCTTCTCTAAGGATGTCACTTCCCGAGCCGTACCGCCATCCTTTAATGCCGGCAGCTGAGCTTTATCCGTCAGTACCCTATAGTTGCTATATCCATAGCTGATGACACCCTTAACCGAGCCTTCAAAGTAATCACCGGTTTTAGCTGTAAATGACTCATCATTTATATCCAAGGTAATTCTTTCAGGATTGAAATCCGTTTCCGTTATTTTGACGCCTCCAACTGCAGTCGTCGTTTCCATATTCCCCGGAATCACGACCAATTCACCATAGTCTTGAGGAGCTACCACTTTCGGGTCATATACTTCTACGAGCATGCCTTCCAAACTCTCGTAGAAATCAATGCCGTCTTCACTTGGGTTAAAGTCTGTCAATCTATCATCATCGATGTTCTCAGACGGCGGAATGACATCTTTTCCAATGATGATCGGTTCTGGCATAGCTGCAGTGCCAAGCTTTTCAATCGTCGTATTGGTCAATTCAG
This sequence comes from Peribacillus sp. NPDC101481, assembly GCF_044767165.1. Lineage (NCBI taxonomy): Bacteria > Bacillati > Bacillota > Bacilli > Caryophanales > Bacillaceae > Peribacillus > Peribacillus sp. NPDC101481. Next base: position 4,039 of record NZ_JBIWNJ010000004.1, read on the forward strand.
TTGTTGGCAGATCCGTCGTTTTCATTTCAGCGTATCCTTCGATATACCATTCGGCAACTTTACCTGCCACTTTGACATGATCTCCCGCTTTCAGGCCATGTGCTTTGTTGTACACAAGTATTCCCTCGGATGTCTTCAGGTCCTTATCCGGGTTGGGATCTTGCATGTAAAAGTTATTCGCATCTTTTACATACGTGACGACACCTTCCACACCTGAGACGAGTTGAGTTTCATATGATGAAAAATGATTCATCCCTTGAATGTCACGAATCTTCACTTCATTGGTTTTGGTAACGGTATAGGCAAATGTGAAAACTTCCGATGTCTTGTCATTGACAGCGATTGCCTTGATGACCGTATCTTTCGTTAAAATGATGGGTTCTGTGTACACAGCACTTGAAGACGTAGGTGCGGATCCATCCAGCGTATAATGGATTTTCGCTGCTTCCCAACCAGATTCAAGTGATACCTTTGTATTTTCACTAACCGTACCAGGGAAAATATCCGTGTAAACGGCTGGTTTGTTCACCAGTTCATAATCTTCAATACCACGCGGCTTCAACTGATACGTGTCATTGAACCTCGATCCGATTCCGGTTACGGAAATGACATCCCCTGCTTTAAAGCTCTTCACGAAATCTTCATAACTTGAACCGGTCCGGTTATCATGGCGAACGACAACAGATTTCCCTTCAGTATCTTCCGCCTTGAATTCGAATGTTCCGTATGTTCCCGATGCTGCCAATTCTGTAATGGTTGCATTCTCAATGGTAACCAGCTCACCTTGTGTTTCCTCATTTACGCTAGATGCATCAATTTTTTGGATATCAGGAAGTTCATTCCCGGAGGAAACCACTTTAAGGGAGGTTGGTTGAATTTGTAATTCATTATTATAAGCGGACACTTGTCCGATTACAGTAACCTTATCCCCTAGCTTTACATCCGCAGGCCACGAAGAACCATAAACATATAGCCCAGCCGTTTCATCCTGGATATAAAAACCCTTTCCTCCCCAATAACCAAGGCCCGTGGTGACCACCCCATCGACCTGCACGACATCTTCAGTATTCGTGCGTGCTTCGGCAATGGAGTCCAGTACCTTTACATCAGGCTGTTCTGGAGTCGTTCCTCCATCAGTGATAATTTTGTAATCCGTCGCGGATTTCAGGCCGGGTACTGAAAAGTACTTTTCAAGCTTCCCCGTAATCGTCACCTGCGCATTGAGTAATTCCGGATGTTCGACCAAATTCAAAGCAGTTCGGATATTTCCGGCTGGAAGCTGAACAGGCATGATTTTCTTAACATCCGTTTCATCCGGTCTATCCGCAATACCTATATTCGTACCTTCAGTAAAAGGCGATGTTTGTTGATAGCTTGTACCGCTTTTAGCTGTACCGACAATGTATCCCTTCACCGTCGCCGTACCGCTGTTATTATTAATCGCTTCCGTTACCGATATTGTCCCTTCCGCTTTTGCAGCGGCTGCATATGGCAAAACCGTTGACAGCACGATCAGTATGGCAAAGAAAAGCTTGCTTATCCCGTTCTTCTTCAAGATCTCAACCCCTTCAACTTTTTTTCGTAGGCTCAGCAGTCATTTGAATACCGCTTAAAGAATGGTTTCGCCATTCACCGAGACACCGCTCATGCTCACGGTCTTACCGTTAAGTCCCGATAAATCCAAATTACCCTCGACTGTAACTTGCGAAAAAGTAAAGTCATCCGGAGGAGTTCCTGTTAATGTAAGATTCCCTTTAACCACTGCATTTTCCAATGAAGCAACATCAGTAATATCAACAACTACATTACCTTCATGTGTTTTTGGCGCATCAGCCGTTCCGCCAAAGTCTTTGGCCAATACCACAGTCGGGTCTGTATTGCTTCCGGCAACATCCTTGATGCGTCCTTCGATGCTTGGATCGACAGTTTTCAGCCCGCTTACATAATCCCGTAAATTCTCCCAATCAGCGAGTCCGATATCCGTCACCCTTCCTTCTTCATAAGCCTTCTTGAAAACGGTGAATCCATCTCCGCCCTTGGCTGTAAAAGCATTGGTCGCCACGACATATTCCTTCGCTGCATCCAATTCGGAATAGGTTCCATCTTGTCCAAGGACTTCAACCTTTGTGACACGATTGCCTGCTTCCTTCGAACTGTCGTAGCTGAATTTCATTCCGGAAACATGCAGGAAGCCGCCATTTTCCTTAGGAGCGAGGCTTACACTATGCTCTAATGCTTCATTGATTTCTGCACCCGTAAGCTTCATCGTCGCTAACGTATTCCCAAACGGTAAAACGGTTAGGATTTCCCCTAAAGTGATCTCACCTTGATCGATGCCAGCGCGGATGCCCCCGCCATTTTGGAAGGCTATGGCCGTATCCTTATTGAATTCCTTCGCTTTAGAAAGCATTCCATCCGTAATTAAATTACCCAGTTCCGTTTCATTTTTGCGAACACTCGGCTTTGTTTCATCTCCTGCATCACGCGGTGTTTCCAACGCCTTCACAGCAGATGCACCAGTCTGCGTATCCTTCAGCTCCTTAATCTTCGAGGAGTATGTTTCGAGCACTTTTGCCGCTTCAGCATCATCCTGTTTTTCAGAAAGCTTTATCAGCTTACCGGCTTGTCCGACAATCTTGCCTTCCTTATCGAAGTTCACATCGATCGTTCCTAAATAGTCGCTATATTGATACCCTTGAACGATGACAGTCGGCTCTTTCGTTTTCCCTTTATCATCTTTGTCAACAACAACGGGGGCGTCTAACTGCGTATGGCTATGTCCGCCCACAATCACGTCGATGCCCTTGACCTTGGCAGCCAATGTTAAATCATTGTCATAAGCCGCATTGTCATCATAACCAATATGGGATACGGCAACTATCTTATTGACACCCATGCCTTTGAACGCCTTGACCGCTTTTTCGGCTTCTTCAAGATAGTTTTCAAATTCTATACTTCCTGGACTTGAAATGTCTTTCGTCTCTTCAGTTGTAAGCCCGAAGAACCCTACCTTTTGGCCATCCACTTGTTTTACGATTCCATTGTATATCTTCCCTTGCTCCGGCTTACTTGAAATTAAATCCGAGAATAGTCCCTTGAATTTATCATCTTTGGAGAAGTCTACATTCGAACTGACAAATGGGAACTGTGCCCCTTTAATGAAGTCAGCCAAAGCTTGATGCCCTTCGGCGCTAGATCCCAAATCAAACTCATGATTCCCGAATGTCATGACATCATATTTCATTAAATTCATGAAGCGAAGATCCGCTTGCCCTTTGAATTCATTAAAATAGAGGGTTCCCGAGAATACGTCACCAGCATCCACCAAAAGAGCTTGCGGCTTACTCTTACGCACTTCCTTAACAGCCGTCACCCTTTTGGCCACATTGTCCAAGTGGGCATGCGTGTCATTCGTATGCATCAAGGAAAGCGTGATCGCCTTCGCTGGATTTTTCAAGGCTTCTTCAGCGGCAGCGACTTTCTTATCCGCCAATGCTATTTTCGTCAGGAATTCCTTTCGGTCCGACTCCTTGATTCCATTTAAATTAATGGCTGCTTTCGCCTTTTTAGCCGCGTTTATCTGTTCTTTCGTTTTAAGTTCCCCATTGGCAAGTGCTACATAGGCATTGACCCGTTTGGCCACTTCCTTTTTCTTTTCTGCATATACCGCATCATCATACTTACCTTTCACTTCTTTCACATAGGCGTGTATGGCTTTTCCGAGCTTGGATGTTTTGCTGACCTTTTTCAACTGCGAAGAAACCGTTTGCATCCGCTTGTCCGCGGTCTTTAAATCACCTTTCTTCACCCAGTATGCAGCTTTTTCATAGTAGTACGGAGCTTTCAGGTCACCGTTCAAAGCTGTTTTGGTCGATTTAGTGAATTTATCGTATAGGAGCTTTTCGATTTTCGCACCGTAAACAGTATCTTTAATATCTTTATCTGCCTTTTTCACGGCTTTATCCAGTGCCTCATATTGATTCCTGATATCTATTGATTTCTTGGCAAGTATTGAATTCGTAAGGGCGCCAATCGATTTGCCATGTGCAGCTTTTGCTTTCTCAGCCGCTTTATATCCTTTTACATAGCCTTCTGAACGAGTGATGTACTTATCATAAGCTTCGATTTCTTTGTATTTGGCATCTTTTTCTTTTTTGCTTAACATTGATTTTTTAATGGTAGAGTTGATGTCTTTTTTTGCTTGTTTAGCAGATTTGATTTGTTTTTCAACAGTGGACACTGAAGCGAGTTTAGAAGTGTAAAAATAGGTATCGAATGGTTTTTTGATGGCGGCCTTGGCCGTTTTGATTTTACTATTCAGGCTAGTGGCAGCATCAGAAGGTGCCGGCGCTACCGCTACGATCGTTGTCGCAGCCATTATGGTAGCTGATGCAATTTTTACGATTTTCTTTTTCCCCATTATAGTTAATCCCCCCATAAGTTATATACTGACATAACATTCTGCTAACTTATCCATAGAATTGACACAATTTCCCAAAAAATGAATCCCGACAAATTTACTTATCCATACACAAATCCACCCTACTTTTTTCCTCTAAAGATCCGTGTATCTCCTATATTACAACAAAATAATCCAATTTTAAAACAAATTTACAATACAACATCGAATATTAACAGAATATTATCATTATAATCACCCCAAAATACCTAGTGGCTAATTGATGATATATCAAGAAAATTATTTAATGGTAAAATTGAATCAGTTTCATCTAATTCTAAACTTAGTCTTTATACCTAATTGCTGAAAAGCAAAAAAGGGAGAGATTTAAATCTCTCCCAAACTGCAGATAATGACGCCTAAGACTAGTTAGCATCCAGTTTTTTCTTAAAAAAAGTCCAGTTAATTTCAGAAATGCTCTCCCTTATAATCACTATCCCCGCCCACCAATATGGGAAGATTCAAAAAAAAGAGCATCAATTACGATGCCCTTTTTCCATCTTAATGCTTCAAGAAAGTGCCTTGCCGATACTCAAGGTATGCCTGATCGATTTCCTCTTCAGTATTCATGACAAACGGTCCGCGGGCAACAACAGGCTCCATTAAAGGTTCTCCTGCATATAGAACAAGTCTTAAAGGTTCAGTTGCCGTTATATCAACTTCACTTTCCCCTGATTCTTTACAAGCACCCAGCCATAATACCTGTCCCTTTGAGGCTCTCACTTCGTTGTTACCGAAGATTCCGCTTCCTTCTATTAGATAGATGATTCCGTTGTAGCTTCCTGGTAAATTCTGCGTGACCGATGCTCCAGGCTCCAGGACCATCTCCACCATCGTCACGGGAACATGGTTTTTCGTTGTCGAGATAACGTCCTTGGATGATCCGGAAAAGACACGGATCAGTGCTCCTTCTTCTTTTCTGACCGGCATATCTTTTGCCATTAAGTTTTGATATCTTGGTGTCGTCATCTTTTCACTCCGGGGAAGGTTGACCCAAAGTTGAAGGGAATGGGCAGTCACACCTTCGGAAGGCACCTCATTATGCACGACGCCGCTTCCCGCTGTCATCCATTGTACATCACCAGGTCCAAGTATCCCTCCATCCCCGGTATGACTGTCATAGTGCTCGATCGTTCCGTCAATGACGAATGTAACGGTTTCGATTCCCCTGTGCGGGTGGATATCGAATGATCCCTTTTGAAATTTATCCTCCATCATTAAAAGGAACGGATCACTCTTTTCCCAGTTTCCTGGTTCTATGACTGGTCCGGCCGTATGAATCGGACTATACCTTTGAAGCTTCACATCTTTCACTTCGACAATATCTCGTTTAAAATGATTTTCACTTTTCATTACTCCATTCCTCCCTTAAGTTACTAGTAAACTGATAAAAATGCTATCATTATGGCTGCCTGATCCAGTCTTAGGATTCCTCCTTGCTGGCATTAGGCACTTCAATCTGTAAACTATGTCTATGAATCTTTATCATCATCTCATGCATGCGCTTCTTTTCTTCATCATCCAATATATCGAATAATGAAGCTTGGAAATCGGATTGAATAGGCATGACCGTTTCCATTAACTTTTTCCCTTTTTCCGTTAATGAAATATATTTAACCTTCCATTGTTGATTACGGACGATCAAGTTCTCTTTTTCCAGCCTTGTCAGCATATGTGATACGCCTCCACGGCTTATCGTTAGGTGCTCCGCTAATTCGATTTGTGAAACAGGCTGATGGATAAGTACTTGTGCCAACATATCGAATTGGGCAGCGGTGACGCCGAAATGCTGTAAGTGTTCATTCGAAAGCTGATTGCTTCTTTGATAAAAACGAACCATTCGCAGCCAAATCAGCAAACTCAATTTGTTCTCATCCGAAAATCCCCGTCTATCCATGTAAAGCCTGCCTCCCATCTTTGATGCACCATCAGTTTACTAGTAATTTGATGACAAGTCAAATCGTTGGGCCTTTGACTTTTTGAAGCAGTATCCCCAACAGGCAGACCATACCACCAGTCAATCCATAGGGGATATTCACTTTGCTAAGATATATTAACAGAACTACATTACTCCATTTTTTAAGTTGGATAATATAAGATCATGCTTAATCGAGTTAATGTATCCCCTGAATTATGGTAGGCATGCGGTCTGTCAGCCTTGAACCTGATAGAATCACCATTCCTTATTGTAAATTCTTCGTTATTTACACGTACAGTCACTTCCCCTTCAAAAACAGTTATGTACTCTTCCGTCCCTTCCCTATGCGAATCGGAACTTAGGAATCCACCTTTTTCTATCTCGACTGAATATACTTCAAAGCGCTTCTCATCCTCAAAGGGAAAGTGGGGATAAACTCGATATTTGCCGTTATCTTCAGATAATGATTGAATTTCACTTTTTAAAACAATTTTTGTATCCGGCTGCGGACTATTTATCAATGAAGAAAATGAAATCTTTAATCCATTGGCTATTTTCCAAATTGTCGTAATCGTAGGGCTCGATCCTCCCCTTTCTATTTGTCCGATCATCGTTTTGCTTACTCCAGTTAATTCGGCAACCTTTTCAAGACTTAATTTCTTGCTTTCCCTGATGGCTTTTAAATTGTTAGCAATAATAAAATTTATTTCTTCCATAAAAATACTCCTTATTTACAATATAACGTCTGCATTGTACAATAAAAAGGAAATCGTTATAATGTCAATTTTGGTCATTATAGCATACAAAGGGGAATCAACCATGCCATTACTATCTTTTTTGCTGTTTGTTTTTGTTACCAGTTTCACTCCGGGTCCAAATAACATCATGGCCATGTTATTTGCGAACAAGTACGGGTTAAAAAAGACGATTAAATTTTGTTTCGGAGTAGGTGCCGGTTTTTTTATAATCATGCTATTGTGCAGTTATTTTAATGTTTTGCTTGAAAATTCCATACCAAAGATTGAATTTATCATGACGATCCTTGGGGCAATTTACATGCTGTATCTGGCCATAAAAATCATTTCCAGTCCAAATAAAGCGAAGGACGATAATGATGACAGGAACAACAGTTTTATAGCAGGGATGCTTTTACAATTCATAAATCCAAAAGGAATCTTATATGGCATCACGGCAATATCGACCTTCATCCTACCTTATCACTCTTCAAATTTCAGCTTACTATTCTTTTCATTATTTCTGGCTTTTGTTGGTTTTATGAGTACGTTCTGCTGGAGTATGTTCGGTTCTGTTTTTCAAACGTTTTTATCAAAGTATAGAAGTCAGTTTAATGTAATCATGGCTTTGTTATTAGTGTATAGTGCCATTTCGATTCTTGCACACTAAAAAAAAGGTAAAGGGCACAAACCTTCATTAAGAAGGATTGCCGAGTTGTAAATTTCGAACGTTCATTTCCACACCAGGCACTCGCTTTCCGCGGGCGGTCCGCCCTCGGCGCCTTTGTGCCTGTGGGAACCCCCTTTGGACGCACCTTTCCCGCGGAGTCTCGAAAACCGGCTCCAATCAACTTTTTTAAAAATTTAGATGGAACCACTCAAATCTTCCCCCTGCATTAAATGGTTAAGTTCCCTTCGAATATTGTGACGGCATGTCCGGAAAGTTTAACTGTGTCTTCCGTTACTTCAACCTTCAATAGACCTCCTCTTTCCGATGCCTGATAGGCTATAAAAATACTTTTGTCCAGCTTTCTTTTCCAATATGGTCCCAGACAGCAATGGGCCGAGCCCGTTACTTGATCTTCGTCAAGGCCTTGGGCAGGGGAGAAGAAACGTGAAACGAAATCATATTCACTGCTATCCGATTGACTCGTTACAATGACGCCCCGAACCGGCAATTGGGCAATGGAATCTATATCCGGCTTTAAATTCCTTACGATTTCCTCTGATTGAACTTCGACTAGAAGATCCCATTTGTTTTGCCCAACATACTCAGGCTCAACACCTAAAGCCTTTATCAGTAAATCAGGGGCAGCGGTCTCCTTCTCCCTTAATGACGGAAATTCCAACTGAACCATTCCTTCAACGAATTTTGCAGTGAGAAGCCCGCTTTTCGTCTGATAGGCAATCGGCTGATTCCTTGGCACGTATCCTTTATCCCATAAAAAGAAAGAGCTTGCCAGCGTCCCATGTCCACAAATCGGGATTTCAATGAAAGGTGTGAACCATCGCAGCTTCCATTCACCATTATGAGGTTGAATAAAAGCAGTAACAGGCATATTAATCTCTTTAGCTATTCGCTGCATCCACTCGCTGTTACTTTCCCCGGTAAGAAGGCAGACTGCAGCAGGGTTTCCTTTAAAAAGTTGATCTGTAAACGTATTAATGATGGTTAATTCCATTAACTGTTCCTCCGGTAAGTAATATTCTAGTCTCCTAATTCCACAATGAGGAGCCCTTTTCCTTTTTTGAATGACCATTACCTTGTTTTTTAAAGAGTTCTCATTAAAATGAAAAGGACCACCATATGGCTGCCTTAGGGATTCTATTTTTTCATTCATAAGTTTCAATATGGTGCTCTCGATTAAGTCCCTTTATCGACTCAGATTCCAAACGATTTTTACGTTGTTATAAAAATCCAATTCTTGAAATGCATTTCGAAATCACTAAAATAGACAGCTTTATAATAAGCTGCCCATCATATATTAATAATGTTTGATACACCTTGCTGTAACAAAACACCCTACAGTTTCCGTACAATAAATGTATCCCCAAGCAGTTCCCAATTCTGTGGAAAAGGATAACCAAGTACCCAATAACTGAGACCCCTTGACCTGTAAATTTTCACCAAGTCGAATTTGGCTTTGGCACTGCGTGCGTCTTCAAACCAAACTTCATGTGTGCGTCCCTGATTATCTTTGTACCTATAATAAGGGGATTGGGCTGTCTCGTCATATTTTATTTCTGCATTATATTGGACGGCGCGTCTGATGGCTTCCTGCATGTCGAAAGTCTCTGCTTCCTGTCCCTCTTCATGAGGAATAAGCCAGTCCCGTGCATAAATTTGAAATCCTATGAAGATTTTATTTGTTGGTATCACCGTTACGGCATAGTCAAGGACACGCTTTATTTCATTAATGGGAGAGATTGCCTGCGGCGGCCCCTTTCGGTAACCCCATTCATATGTCATCAGCACCACGAAGTCGAGCAGCCGTCCGTGAACTGGATAATCATGTGCCTCAACTAATGGTCCCTTTTGATTGGCGCTAGTTTTTGGGGCAAGGGAGGATGACACAAAGTAGCCTTCAGGATGCAATCGATCCACTGCTCTTTGGAGAAAGCGATTATAGAAATCACGGTCCTCTGGCGCTACACTTTCAAAATCGATATTCAATCCACGGTACCCTTTATTTTTCATCGTTTTTATGACGTTGGTTAATAATTTTTCCACTAAACTTAAATCGGAAAGTATCGTATGTGCAAGCTGTGTTCCCGCTTCCGTTGCGGAAAAATTCGTTATGCACATCATGGGTATGACGCCAGTTGACTGTGCCGCCCGTATCGTCGGGGTGTCATCTATGACTTCTAGGCTGCCATCTTTCCTCATTCTATAACCGAATGGACTTACGTAGGTCAAATCGTAGGCTACATCACGTACCTGCTCCGCACCTACTTGCCCGTAAACGTTTGTAAAACCATTTACATCAATGATGGGTTTTGGTTTCTGGGGAATCCTTATTATCCTCCCGATATGAATATTGGACGGATCTGTAATCCGATTCGTTTGCATAATGGCTTGAACTGTCGTTCCATAACGTCTCGCAATATCATAAAGGGTATCTCGTTCCCTTACGGTATGATAAATAACCGGGATGGTTAGTCTCTGCCCTGGATAGATAGCGGAAGGATTCGTGATGCGATTCGTTTGCATGATTTCCTGTACCGTAATTCCAAACTGATTTGCGATATTATTTAGAGTATCACCTTGCTGAACCCTGTACTGAAGATAAGGTTCAGGAATCAAAAGAGCTAGGCCAATCACCAGCTTATCTGGATTTTCAAGGCCATTGATCCGAACAATCCGGTTGATACTGACACCATATTGCTGGGAAATTCCCCACAAAGAATCCCCCCTATTCACCACATGGATTTTCACATGCACAGCCCCGCTTTCCTTCAAAATATTCCCTTCATTTTATTCCCTAGATAGCACTAATATGTTTTTTTGCTTTCAACACTCATTAAATAAATGTGTTCATAAGCCTGTGAAGGATATAGGGGAAAAAATAATAATGGCAGCTATCAATTCCAGGGAATGTATTGAGGGCTTGTCCATGTATTTTAAAAGAAACTACAGGCATGATAATACGATTTTTAGAGGGGATTTTGAAGCCGAAGTATTCCAGAAGAGAACTATTATTCAGAAGGAAAGGATTCATTTAAGATTCAAAGCTTATGAGCATGAAAGAATTTCTGCATTGGCCTATTCCATGGATTGTAGTGTTAGTTTAGCGGCAACTATGCTGCTGATTGCTGGTATTAGAAATCGAGACGCCTCTACACAAATGGTGGATTCAGAGGTAATTAGTTTACCTGATCCCGGAAGGCTTAAAAGTTTAAAGATGATTCAGAAATACATTTCAAAACTGAATGACGAGCACATTTCACTTTTTTCTCTATTTTCATATGTAGCGCTGAAGTAGTGGATATACAAAAACGCTTCGTGAAAAAGTGAATCTTTGGATAGATGATAATATAAAAAATATTGATTAGAATTATATGGAGAATAATAAGTCAAAACGGGTGAGGAGGAATGAGCATGAAAATGTTTAAAATAAGTGCTGTGGCATTGGTCGCTGCGTTGTTGTTCCCTTCTTCTACATTTGCAAGTGGCTGGGATTACTTAGGAGAACAATCTCTTTATTCTAATGGTGCTGAAAGTGATGTGTTTGCCTCTACTGGTGGTGATTATAAGATTTGTCGGGATTCTTACGTGGGTCCAGCTGGTAAGTTAAAAGTTGAATTATGGGAGTATGATCCTGACAGTTATAATGATTATGTAGGGGTAAGATATTTAGATCGAGGCCAATGTGGTATTTTCCGGGGTATTGGTAACTTTGTTGATGGAGGAAATGAAGCAGAATTTTTTGCGAAATCAAGGACTAACAGTGATATGCATTTAATCTTTTATGATTAATTCACTAACTGAATGAAAAAAAGACCTGAGATTGATTCGTAAATGCTAAAGGATATTCTTCTAAAATATATATATAGGGTTTTTTAGGCTGAAGTATTTCCACTTCAGCCTTTTCTTATGCAGGAAAATAATTATTTGATTTATCTAAATGGAAAGTGTCATAACTTAAAGGTATTGGCAGAAGAAAGAGCATAAGGAAAAACTGTCCCCAACTAAGTTGTTGAACTAGGCAAAGCCTAGTGTTTTTGTGGTACATGAAAACTCCATCAATGTCCCCTTTGTGTCCCCTAATAAAACCATCAATGTCCCTTTCATGTCCCCTATTTTATTAATTTATTGTACGCATTTACACCAAAATAAACCACTTGTAGCCAAGGGGTTTATTTTCTTTCACTTTTATTGTTTATGTATGATTTTATTCAGCTAAAAAAGGTAGTTTCATAGCGTTAGATTGATTGTCCTTTTTTTCTCTTCTGTTATTTAAGGACTCACCTCTATCAAAGGATTTGGCGTTTATTGTGTACCCCTGCTGGGTACACAATAAACAAAGACCATCTTTATAATGATGGTCTTTGTTTTGGTTAGCAGATTAAACTTTAAATTGAATAAAAGCTTGTAATTCCAATTATCATAGCGATTATTAGAATGGATACTACAACAATAGGTATTTTCTTCCAATTTTTCATATAATCACCTACTATATTTGAAATTTATTTTTTTACAGAAGTTTTTATACTACCTGAGAGTTTTCCTAGATGATTTCCTGATACTTTAAGATAAACATTTCCTATTTGTACAATACCAAGCGATCCTACTCCAACTTTATAATAAAAAGTTACCTCTCCGTAATATTTTTTATTATTGATATAACCACCATAATAAGTTAAATCTGTAGAGATTCTTGGATTATAATGATAGACTACTTCTCCTTTAGTTGAAAGGGCTGATGTAGCACCACTAGGAGTATAATTATATTTTCCTGTGATTTTATATTAAAAGGGACTCCTAAAACTCCTAAAGTTCCAGTATGACTAATTGTTTTTGTTTTAGTTGATGCGAAAGTAGAAATTAATGGAGTTTCATCTGAATTAACACTTCAAGATATACAACGCTTTTCCTGCCTCGTTTTCGACTCATAAGCAACAAAAATAAAGGGTGTGTACCTCTCTATTAAGTATCATTTCAAACACTTCACAAAGAGCGTAAAACGCCTTAAATAACCCGTTTTAAGCATGGTTCCCCCAACCTAAAACCAGGTTGATATGGTATAATTTATAGAAGGGTTATTGTGCTTTTAGGAGGTGAAAGAATGACGATCAGCAGCATCATATTGGTGGTGGCGGCAGTGTTTATCGGCGCCTTGATGCGGACGATGTTCGGGTTCGGTGAAGCGATTGTCAGCATGCCTTTGCTTGCCTTACTTCATATTCCGCTTAATACTTCGGTTTCCTTGATTGGATTGGCCGGTCTTACCGTTGCCTCGCTAACCGTCGTTAGCGGATGGCGGCATATTGAACGCTCGGTATTAATCAGGCTGGCGGCTTCAACGGTGATCGGCATACCAGCCGGCCTGGCTTTGCTCCATTACGCACCTTCTATGATCATCACTTCTGCACTGGGTGTTTTTTTGGTTGCATATGGGGGTTATTCTCTTCTAAAGCAAAGACTTTTTCAGGCTGTGGAAAAACCATTACTTATCTCGAATGGCTGGGTATGGCCGTTCGGTTTTGCGTCGGGAGCCCTTGGCAGCGCCTATAACTTTAATGGGGTGCCGGTCGTCGTCTATGGAACTTTACGAAGGTGGAATCCAGATCGATTCCGCGGAACATTGCAAGCCCATTTCCTAATTTCCGGAATCCTGGTAGTGACGGGTCATGCGCTAGGCGGACTGTGGACAGCCGATTCACTTATTCTTTACGCTTATTCCATTCCAGCTATATTACTTGCGACTGGTCTCGGAATCTTCATGAATAAGCGGATTCCTGCGAAAAAATTCGAAAGCTATTTATTCTTTATCATCATTGCGCTAGGTGTACTATTATTAATTTCCCATGACTGATAACCAAAAGCCTGATTTCTCATTGAAACAATGAGGAATCAGGCTTTTTTCAGGAATAATAGAATCATAGTTGAATCGTCAACCTCGGATATCCCGTTTGTTATATCCGGTAAAGCCAATAGCCAGTAATACTATGGCTATGATGGTAAGCATGGATACTTTCATGAAGTCGATATCTTCAACAGGAAGTTTCGGAATATGGCCAAATGGCGTTAGTTTACTCATCCATTCAGGGAATTGAAGCATTCCCCCTAAATAAACGACCAAGATTGAGTATGTCAAGTAAAGCCAAGTCAAGCCAGATAATTTTGGTACAAAGCCAATGAACAGCACGGCAATGCCAATCATGATCCACATCGCAGGCAGGTAAACCATTGCTGCACTAAATATAGTGCCGAAAGCAACCCCTTCATCCATCACTGAATTCCCGACTGCCCAAAGACCGATGTCAGCAATCGCAAGCATGAGAAAACCGCTAATAACGGAGATGATAAGATAGCTGCCCATAAGCCTTGTACGTGATACAGCGCGGCTCAGTAAATGTTCAGTATAGTTCCTTTTTTCTTCCCCTTTAAGCTTTAACATCGCCATTAGAGGCGGGATGGTGCATATCATTGAGATGACTGACATCAACATTTTCAAGAATTGTTCCGTCAGCGAAAAGCCTTCAACTGGCGTCAATAGTTCGGCCATCATTTCATTTTTTGCAAAAAAGGATTCTAAATCACCTAAAACGGAACCGTAAGATGTGCCTAAAATGAACATCCCGGCTGCCCAGGCAATCAATCCTGTGCGCTGAAGCCTTAGCGCGAGACCAAGCGGACTTTTTAAAAACGATGAAGCATATTTTCTGCCAGGCTTAGCCGGTATGAATCCAGCTTCCAAATCACGGATGGCATTCAAATATAGAGATAGTACAACCAAAATGATTGCCGCACCGATCGTAAGGATGATTGGCCACCAATAATTATTCACATATACCTCTGAACCTAAAACCCAACCCAAAGGTGAAAACCAGGAAAGTGTTTCATTGCTGACATCCCCTATCGCCCGAATAAGATAGGAAAGAAGCAAAACAGTGATGGAGTAACCAATCGTACCTCGCGCACTCTCCGTAAGCTGGGCAAATAATGCCGTTATCGCCGAGAAGAAAATACCGGTTGCCCCTAACGCAGCTCCATACATAAGGGAACCTTCCAAATCCATGCTTTCAATTCCCAGAGCATACAATCCGAAACCCGTTATTAACGCGATCAATGCATTCGTACCAAACGATACGGAAATGGTTGCATATAAATTAGCCAACCGGCCAGCCGGCAAAGAACGGATCATCTCGATACGGCCGTCCTCTTCATCTGCGCGTGTATGGCGCGTAACAAGTAAAATACTCATTATCCCCACGGCCATAGCGGTTAACAGTAACATTTGATGCGCCATCATCGCTCCGTTTGTATAGTCATCCAGGCCGTAACCTTTCCCCACCATCGCTGTCATTGCAGGATTCCTCATTGTTTCTGCAATAGTTTGCCTTTCTAGTTCAGTCGGGTACAGATCGGTGAATGCCATTGCAACCATAAATGTAAGGACAGATAGGGAAATTATCCAAACAGGAATCCGAATCCGATCTTGCCGTACGATTAATCGGGAGAGTCTTCCTGTATTATGATAGGACTGGTTTGCCATTATAACGCACCTCCCGCCCCAGAATCAGAAGTCTTCCTTTCACCTTCATAATGGCTCATGAATAAATCTTCCAATGTAGGCGGCGCGCTTTCCAATTTCACAATTCCAAATTGGCATATATACTTCATGACATTATCCAATTCACCTGTATCCACTTGGAATGAAAGTGCCTGGTCTTTCATCACGATATCCCGAACACCGTTTACATTCCCTAAAGCAGGAATAGGCTGCTTCGTTTCGACAAGCAAGCTTGTTCTCGTTAAATGACGCAGCTCATCCAATGTTCCCGTTTCAATTATTTGCCCTTGCCGAATGATACCCACTTTATCGCATAACCTTTCCACTTCAGAAAGAATGTGACTGGAAAGTAAAATGCTTTTTCCTTCATTTTTCGCTTCCATCACACATTCCTGGAAAACCCTTTCCATCAATGGATCTAGACCTGATGTTGGTTCATCCAAGATATAAAGGTCGGCATCAGATGAGAAAGCAGCAATCAAAGCAACCTTTTGCCGATTCCCCTTTGAATATGTTCCACATTTCTTTGAAGGATCCAAATCGAATTTTTTTATTAGTTCTTCCCGTCTGCTTTTATTGTTCGCCCCGCGTAATTCAACAAATAGATCAATAACTTCTCCGCCTGTTAAGTTGGGCCATAGGTTCACATCTCCCGGAACATACGCAATTCGCTTGTGAATTTCAACCGCATCTTTCCATGCATCCTTGCCAAAAATCTTCGCTTCTCCATCCGTCGCTTTTAAAATCCCGAGCAGCACACGGATCGTTGTCGATTTTCCAGCACCATTAGGACCGATGAATCCAAATACCTCACCTTCATTCACTTCAATGTTCACACCATTTAAAGCTGTAAACCTTCCAAACTTTTTCGTTAAATTCGTTGTTTTCAATACTGACATCCCTCATCCACCTCTTCCTCTGAAAAGAAATTATGAAATATTTTTATTAATTTAGTTCATAATATATAAAATAATAATTCCTGACAATAGTTTATGAACTTATTTTATTGTTCTATTACATATTTTTAATTAAACTAAGGTTGAGGTGAAATAAATGGACGGATTTCAACGCCGCAGGGAACAAAAGAAATTGAATATACTAGAGGCTGCCTTAGCTTTGTTCATGGAGTATGGTGTCCAAAAGATTTCGATTGGGGAAATAGCCAAAAAAGCAAATGTATCTCAAGTTACGATATATAATTACTTCGAAAGCAAACATAATCTAATTCATGAGGTTTTTGTTTATTATACAGATAAGGCACTGGATGAATTTGAACAAATACTGGCCAGCAACATGGCCTTTCCTGAAAAAATAAAGCAGCTCATGTTCACGAAGAATGAAACAGCCAAACAAATACATGAAGATTTTTATCAATATTTAATGAAGGAATATACTTCCGGAATCAATTATATGGAAAAAATATATACAGAAAAGGCCCTGCCCCGCTTTATCGATCTGTTTAACCAGGGGAAGGAACAAGGATATGTTGATCCGAACTTATCTAATGAAGCGATTTTATTTTATATAAAAGCAATGAATGAATATATCCAACGGGAAGAGGTTTATCAAAGCATCCTGCCTTTGACTGAGGATATTATGAAGATTTTGTTTTATGGGATCGTTGGGGAAAAAGAGAAATGATTTAAGAAAAAACGGTGTGAATCGATATCTCCCATTCACACCGAATAAATCTTATTAAGCTTATTCAATTCCTTTGCCAAAATGGATTTCCTTAAACCTCTTTGACGAATGAATTCTCTCATTTCCTCTGGACTTTGATAGGAAAGCCTGAAGTGATAATAATTAATATGCTCGATGATGGCGAAAACATAAAGAAACGAAAACCAAAATACTCCTGATTCAAATGCATTTAATTGATAAAAAAAGGCTGCTATTCCTAGGGCAATAAGGAAAAGGTTTAATCTTTTAAAGAATAGAAAAATCCGTAATTGCGTATAAGGTAAATGGGCGTAATGGTTTTCTTTAGCGCGTTTCCATTTAAGAAACCAATATAAACTTCCTTGAAGTAAAATAAATTCCAGTAGGACGAACGCATACACAGATGAAAATGAAGTTAAGTAGGAATCAGTCCAATCATGCTGCACCAGAAACGAAACCCACAGTACAGCAAAAATCACAGTTGCCATCAATTCTCCTGTATATAAATGAAATAATTTTCTTTTCACCCTTTTTTGCATAAGATTCCCCATTTCCAATACATTGATTGATAAGAATGCAAATGTCCTCAATCTATTAATCTTTGCTTCTTGAATTTTAACCCCATATATTTAATATACGAAAAACAAAGCTTTCCGTTTCATTAATTCCGCTATAAGTTCTGTTCTGCTTAATGAAATTTCCGGTACTTGGGCAGGAATATATGTATCACTAATAATAGATCAAGTAAAACTAAAATAAATAATAAGAGCGATTGCTAATTAATGCAGTCGCTCTTTGTTTGAATATTATTTGATATTATAATCTGTTATCGTTAATCGATCATATCTCTGGAATCTTTTAATATCCTGAAAGAATTTCCTGCCCTCATTAAGTCAATGTTAATAATTTGGCTGAAGTGTAATTATATTTCTCGATTGATAAATCAAAAACGGCTCCGGCTTTTAAAAAGACCGTACTTTCAACTATTAATGTCGGATCACCTGGCTGCAAGTCCAAAAGCTTGGCATCATCGTCATTTAGTTTTTCACACGAAATGATTTTATCTGCAAAACCAATATTCAACTTCAGATCCTCGACTATATATTCATAAATGGAACCATTTGCGATTTCTTTATTTATGATTGGAATGATATCTTTATTGAAAAAGGACTCTTCTATTACAATGGGTTCACCATTTAAATATCTAACCCGTTTGAGGTTATAGATTTTGGTTTTCACATTGCATTTCATTTGCTTGGCCAATTTTTCATCGGCTTCAATTAATTCTAACTTCAACACTTTACTTTTCATTTCATCATTTGGAAACACTTTGGTTAAGCCACCCATATCCCTCATTGAAATGCAGCCCGGTCTGGAAAATTCCCTTAGGAATATGCCGCTTCCTTGCACTTGATAGATATAACCCTGCTCAACCAATATGTTGATTGCTTTTCTTATGGTATTCCTGCTGACATCGAACTTCTTCATCAACTCTTCTTCAGTAGGTAACTTTGTATTTAATGTATATTTTCCTTCTAATATTTCTTTCTCCATTTGTTCTACGACCATTCTATACTTTACACCCATATTTCCATATACCTTCCTCTATACATAATGATTTCGAACAATAATTAATGATAGGTTTTCTTTACAATAGTTTATTTTATAACGATTGTAAAGAAACCTCTGTTTCTTTCAGAATGTAGACAAAAATTCGATGAAAAGCCAGTTTACCTGGAGTTTTTTCTAAAAAAAGATTCGAGTTGATTTCAGAAATCCGCTCCCTTTCCGCCGACTGTCTGCCAAGCCTCCTTGGCGCAAGCGTCTGCGGGGTCTCGGCTAGCCAGTTATTCGGCAGGAGTGTCGCAAATTTCTTCAATCCAATAAGAATTACAGAAAAAAACTTAAAGGATAAACTAGTTTTAAACATAATTCGGGATGAGGCCAGTCTACAATTTTTTCAAGAAAAGATTGCAGTTGATTTCAGAAATCCGCTCCCTTTCCGCCGACTGTCCGCCAAGCCTCCTTGGCGCAAGCGTCTGCGGGGTCCCGGCTAGCCATTTATTCGGCAGGAGTGTCGCAAATTTTTTCAATCCAATAAGAATTACAGAAAAAAACTTAAAGGATAAACTTTAAACATAATTCGGGATGAGACCAGTCTACAATTTTTTCAAGAAAAGATTGCAGCTGATTTCAGAGGCCCACTCCCTTGCCGCCGGCTGCTGCCCTCAAAAAAAGAGACATCCAATCGATTAACGATAGGATGTCTCCAAATCTATTGAATGCCATATTGCCGTTGCCCAAACATTGTTTATAGATCTTTCATCCGTTCTAATGTGTAAACAAAATATTCCCAGTTGTTTATGGTCGAAGGGATGCTTAAGTGTTCTTCAGGTGTATGTACGGAAAACATATCCGGTCCGATTGAAACAGTATCCAGCCCTGGTATCTTATCTATGAATACCCCACACTCGATCCCTGCATGCACAGCGATGATTTCAATATCCTCATGATATTTTTCTTTGTATGTCTCTTCAAATAATTTCTTGAGTTTCGAATCAGGATTATAGGGCCATTCCGGATAATCCGCATCAATCAATAGCTTGCACCCAAGCATGTCGGCAATCACCTTTGCCTGCGTGACCATATTATATTTGATGCTTTTGACCGAACTCCTGATTTCACTTTCGAATATCATTTCCGCTTCATTTGTTGTAACGACCCCTAGATTCGTCGAACTTTCCACTAATCCTTCTATTCCCATACTCATACCTTGAACGCCATGCGGGATTACCAGTAAGGAGGTAATGGCTTTAGTCACCGTCTCTTTGGAAAAAACGTTTGAAGAAATCGTTTCGATCTTTTCAAATCTAATCGATACCTCAGGGTCAGAAGATTGCAGTTCATTTTTAAAAGTATCCTCCCATTTCTGGAGTCTCACCGTTATCTTCTGAACATCTTCTACAGAAATCAGTACAGTCGCCTCTGCTTCACGAGGAATCGCATTCCCTTTCAAGCCCCCGTTCATTTGCTGTATGAAGCAAGGAAAGTCTGTCGTTAATTCATGTAATACTCTGCCCAAAAGTTTATTGGAGTTCCCTCTTTCCTTATGGATGGACATACCGGAGTGTCCGCCCTTCAACCCTTTAATCCTGATATTATAAGATACAGCTTCAACAATTGAAACCGATTCCCATCCGATTTGCAGGATTTGCCGAACTCGTATTCCTCCAGCAGAGCTAACCAGCAGCTTTCCATCTTCCTCCGAATCAATATTGATCATCAATTTTCCCTTGAAGTGAGCCGGATCCACGGCAAGTGCACCGTTCATTGTCGTTTCTTCTTCAGTCGTTATGACTATTTCAAGAGAGGGATGCGGAATATCATTCGCATCCAATAATGCCAAAGCATAAGCAACGGCAATTCCATTATCCGCCCCCAATGTTGTATCCGTTGCATACAACATGTCTCCCACAATCCTTAATTGAAGCGGATCCTTCTCAAAATCATGAAGCGTTCCCTTGTTCTTTTCGCAAACCATATCCATATGCCCCTGGATAATGACGGTAGGTGCATTTTCATATCCAGTTGTGGCAGGCTTTTTGATAATCACATTCAGCGCCTCATCCTGGATCACCTCCAGGTTCCTATCCTTAGCGAAGCGAACCAAATAGTCACTGATCGCTTTTTCGTTAGCCGATCCTCTCGGGATTTTGGAAATCGCTGCAAAATAATGAAACACAGGATGGCTCGATAATTCTTCTAACGTGCTATACATGAAAATACACCCTTTCATTTAACATAATTGCATTGCCTCTCATGCTTTTACTTTTCCAGAACGGAGCACTACGACTTTCTTGAACAAAGGATGCAGAATGTACCCCAGGTAAACACCAATCATATTCAGGATCAGGTCATCGACATCCAAACTTCCGCGCCGAAAAACAAACTGACAGATTTCGATGACTGAAATCGAAAGTAATGGATATAGAAATTTCCTTTTAGCTGAGGGCTCTTTCCCTTCCCTTGACAACAAATACAGGCCGAATGGAATGAACAGCCCTACATTAGCGCTAAGGTTATAAAATGACACAAGCCAGTTCATTTCGTTCGATAAATATGAAAGAATCGTAGAAAAAGGAATCAAATTATACGAATATACCTGCCCTTCCGGCCGAAAGAACAGCAAAACCAATAATGATAAACTGTAACTAAACAATGCTGACTGCCATAAAGAGCGCGGAATTCTGACCGTTTCACCTCGAAAATAAAGAACCGCAAACGAAACGAAAAGAAGTATACAACACCAGACAACCATGATTACCAAAGGATTCAAATATAATAGAAGCTGAAGAAAAAAAGGTAAACCGCACAAAAACATTGCTTGCGACAGCAAAAGGGAAAGCATGACCGATTTTAGAGACATATAACTCCCCCTTTCTATTTCTTTCCAAATCAATTCATATCCTTATATCCTAGGACAACTTTAACAGCCCGTCAACAAACTACTTCAAAGGGAAGCTTTTTAGAATGAATCAACCTATCGGAAGGATATTTCGTCCTTCATCCCCGATAATTCATTCGATGTGTGGGTTTATTCGACCTACATCCGGATAATCCGACCGATGTGTGGGTTTATTCGACCTACATCCGGATAATCCGACCGATGTGTGGGTTTATTCGACCTACATCCGGATAATTCGACCGATGTGTGGGTTTATTCGACCTACATCCGGATAACTCGACCGATGTGTGGGTTTATTCGACCTACACCCGGATAATTCGACCGATGTGTGGGTTTATTCGACCTACACCCGGATAATCCGACCGATGTGCGGGTTTATTCGACCTTACTCCGGATAATTCGACCGATGTGCGGGTTTGTTCGACCTACACCCGGATAATTCGACCGATGTGTCGGTTTATTCGACCTACACCCGAATAACTCGACCGATGTACGGATTTATTCGACCTACATCCGGATAATTCGACCGATGTGCGGGTTTATTCGACCTTACTCGGATAATTCGACTGTTGTGTGGAATAATTCGATCTTCTTCCAAAAAACAAAAAGCCGGCCCCTCACGATCCAGGAATCCGGCTTTGTTTTACGTTATTCAGATGTAATCATATTAGCAAGGATTGGTATTTAATCCTCATTATAGTGCTCGGTATTTTTTTAAACTAATGATATTGATGGTGATAAAGACGACGGCAAAGGCCAGGAGAATGAGCAGATCCAGTGAAATCTCATTGAACGTGAAGCCTTTGTACATAATGCCGTTCATGGCATCCGATGCGTAATAGAGAGGCATGATCTTGCCGATTTTTTGGAGCCAGTCTGACATGCCATCCAATGGGAAAATCCCTGTAAAGAAGACTTGAGGCACGATGACCAGCGGAATGAATTGTACCATTTGGAATTCAGATGTCGCGAAACTCGATAGCAATGTACCAAGCGATAATGCAACGAGCGCGACCAGTATATTCGTCAATAAAACGAGCCAAATGGAGCCAACAAGGACGATATCCAATACATTGACAGCATATAGTACGACAATTATGGTTTGAATTAGAGCAAATAAGCCATATCCGATCACATAGCCCGCTACGATTTCGTATCTTTTAATCGGGGTGGCAAGCAGCCGTTCCAAAGTACCACTTGTACGCTCCTTCAAAAGCGCAATCCCCGCTATTAAAAATACAAAGAAGAAAACGAAAAAGCTGACGAGCATCGGACTGAAGGTATCAAAACCCTTTGTGTTGGCATCTCCGTAAACATATTTCTCCTCAATTGAAGTAGTGTTTTTTTCATTCCCTTGCAAGCCTTGCATCATTTGCATTTGAACGGCTTTTGCCCGGGTCGGTTCGTCGTTCAAAAGTGTGAGTTTCATTTTCCCATTTTCAACATGCAGCCAGCCATCCGCATTCTTTTCAATCATCTTTTCCTGTGAGAATTCCTCAGCAGCCGACACTTGAAAATCCGCTTTTTTCAATGCTTTAACGATCGTTTCATCACTGCCTGTAACAACGATTTTCAAATCACTTGCTTCTGTATCGAAAATAAAATACATGAGCGTTAAAATGAGCAAAGGAGCTAGGAAGAATAAAGCAAGCGTCCTTCGATCCCGGCGCATCTGCTGAGTAATTCGAGTAACAAGAGAGGCAATTCTCATTTTAAGCCGCCTCCAATCCTTAAAAAAACATCATCAAGCGTTTCCACGGCAAATTGTGTTTTTAAAGCAGCAGGGGTTCCTGCCGCGATGATTTCACCTTCACGCAGCATCGCCAGTTTATCGCATCGTTCCGCTTCATCCATCACATGCGTCGTGATGATGATCGTCTTATCATCTTCATTTCTTAAACGCTCAAGTTCCTCCCAAATCGATTGTTTCAGCAAAGGGTCTATTCCTACTGTCGGTTCATCCAAAATGAGAATCTCCGGATTTTGGATGAGTGCAACCGCCAGTGACAGACGGCGTTTCATTCCCCCGGAATAATGCGCAACCCGAACGCTCAAATCATTAGTCAGCTGTACGATTTCAGCTGCATATTGAATGCGTTCCCTTCGTTCCTTTTTCGAAAAACGGTATAGTTTCGCAAAAAATTCGAGATTTTCAGCTCCCGTCAGTTCTGTATATAAAGCATCGGACTGTGCCATATAGCCGACATCCATTAACAGTGCTTCATTTGGCACTTCATGATCCAGAACCGTGACTTTACCCGCATCAGGCTTAATCAATCCGACAATCATTTTAATCAAGGTGGTCTTTCCGCATCCGGATGGACCTAATAAGCCAAAAATTCCGTTTTTTTCAATATTCAGGCTTAATGGCTGAATGACCTTTTTCTGATGAAAACCCTTAGCAATCCCTTCAATGGAAATCGCATTTTTCATGCACACACATCCTCCCTCTTTAATTAACACGGTGTTGAGTGTATCATCATTCTAAGGTAGCATTCGTTCTAATACAATCAACACATTTGGAAAAATGTTTAGTGAAGGAGACATTCCATGGCATCGATTCATGAGGATATGGTACAAAAGACGAAAAAGCAGATACAACATCATTTTATTGCACTCGTTGAAGCAGAGGGGTTCTCACATGTATCAGTGAAGAAAATTGCAGAGCGTGCCAACATTAATCGGGGCACATTCTATTTGCATTACACAGATAAATATGAATTGATGGATCACTTACAGCAGGAATTGTTACATGAACTTCAAACACGCATTACTGCCATTTTGCCGAAAGAGGCTTTTTTGGCTCTTCATCAACAGCAACTTTACCCGCCTTTCATAGAGATTTTTCAATTCATCAGTGAACATGCTCACGCATTAAGGGCCATTCTAGGTGATCAGGGCGACCCTTCTTTTGCGAAAAAAATAAAACGGGTTTTCGGTGAAGTACTGTTGGAGCGTTTGATCAGCCTGCATCCAGCAGCTAAAGATGAAGCATTCCGCATGTATATGCACGCCTTCCTGACATCGGCGATTTTAGGGGTGATTACTGAGTGGCTAGAGAACTGTGAAAAACAAACGGCGGAAGAAATGGCGAAAATCCATTTTCAAATCTTGAACTTCATCAGCCAATTGCGCACATTCATCCAATGAACGATTCATTAAAGGCAGGTTCCATCAACATGCCTTTAAATCGGATTACATTTTTTCCTTCGCTTTTGCCTCTAAATAACCAACGCAAAAAAACTCATTATAATAAATGAGTTTCAAAGCAAAACAAGATATGGATTTTTCGCTCAGCATTCCGGATAGAACACAGGGAATAAATAATTGAATACCGCTAATGAATGTTGGATGCAGTTGATTTACCTTAGGGAAAACAATTTTAAGAACGGATTCTTTTTCTTATCCGTTATCCTTAACTCATCCATAATGATTTGATCCTCATGATCGGCTATCCATTTCCTTAGTGCATCTTTATCCTGGCATTGTGTTAAATATGTCTGGCCACCCTTGCCTGTAGCATTAATAACATATCTATTGAACGTCTTCTCCATAATTGCCCGCCTTTTTAATAAAATGTCTTGAATCTTTAAATACAAATGCAATGCTTTTTTCTTTATCATTTACAAAAGAAACATAAAATATATGTTAGAAAATTTTGATTGGCATCGCATGTTCTGCTTGAAATTATTGAATAAAGTACATCGATGCCGGTTATCATAATTGGATTAATCGAACCTATCATAATGTGCTAACTAATATTTGTCAATACGTTTTCTAAATGTAAATAAAACGTAAATTTTCAGTTTTGTTAAAGAAATATTTTTTTACGATTTAGGGGTTTACAACTGCTAAATGATGGGAGTAGAATACGTTTATCAATTTAATGCATTTCGGCCAAAACTCATGGAAATTGAGTACGGAGGACCCAATCATTTGGGGTTAATTCTGCCTTGCAGAAGGGATGAGATCAGCTCTTTCGCCATCCTACCCGTCAGCTAACTTCGTCGGCTAAAGCGAAGGAGGTCATAAGACCGCCTATTTCGGGAGCTTTTTTTGCACGCTTTTTGTGGCAATACAGCTATTCGATGTTTTCGCAGGTCTTTTTATTATGCCTTTAAAAAGATTCGAAAAGCAGATTGATGATTAAAAGTCATACAGTAGGGATGATCATTTGAGAATGACAAAATTGGATCCGCCAAAAATACTTGTACTTGGCTTTGCCATCCTGATACTTATCGGGGCCTATTTATTGACCCTGCCGATTTCCACAGAAAATGGCCATGGTCTTTCTTTTCTGGATGCTTTATTCACCTCGACTTCCGCTACATGTGTAACAGGACTGGTCGTTGTGGATACGGGATCGACCTTCACCACTTTTGGTGAGTTGGTCATCTTAACACTGATTCAGGTAGGCGGCTTAGGGTTCATGACATTTGCGACGTTTATCTTTTTCCTTTTAGGCAAAAAGATTTCTTTAAAAGGCAGGTTAGTTCTGCAGGAGTCGTTAAATAATCTATCCATGGCGGGTGTAGTCAGATTAGTGAAACGGCTTTTAATTTTCACGGCCATCATTGAAGGCATGGGTGCACTTATCTTATCGATTCGCTTTTCTTTTGACATGCCAATCGTTAAAGCGGTCTATTACGGGGTTTTTCATTCCATCTCGAATTTCAATAATGCCGGCTTCGATTTAATGGGGGAATTCAGGAGTTTGACCCCATATGTATCGGATCCATTCGTAACCCTTACCGTCGCCTTCCTCATCACGTTTGGAGGAATAGGTTTTATCGTAATGAATGAACTATATGAATATCGGAATACCCATCGTTTATCAGTACATACGAAGATCGTTCTAGCGACTAGCTTAACCCTTACGATTGCCGGAGCAATTTTAATCTTTCTATTCGAGTTCGGCAATGCCAAGACATTGCAGCCTTTATCTTTCATGGGTAAAACGCTGTCATCATTATTTCAATCGGTATCACCAAGGACGGCAGGCTCCAATACGCTGAATATCCCTGATTTAACTCAACCAACATTACTGCTCATCATTTTTCTGATGTTCGTCGGGGCATCACCCGGATCGACTGGCGGCGGGATTAAAACGACTACATTGGCGACGCTTGTCGGTACCGTTTGGTCACAGATTAAAGGAAAGGGTGATGTGGTATTATTCCGTCACCGCATTGTGAATGAAACGATTTTTAAAGCATTATCCGTTACATTCATTGGCGTATTCATGGTTTCACTCATCTCCATTCTGCTGACCATCACTGAAAGCGGAACTGACTTTTTGATGATTTTGTTCGAAGCCACTTCAGCTTTCGCCACCGTGGGACTTTCAATGGGTTTGACCCCGGAATTATCACCGGTCGGCCGGATGCTCATCATTTTCACGATGTTTGCAGGACGTGTTGGTCCTTTGACTTTTGCCTTTGCTATCGCCATGAGGCGCAAGCCAGATCCATTCCGACGTCCAAAAGGGAAAATCATGATTGGTTAATAATGAATGAAGGAGCGTAAAAGATGGGAAAACGACAATACGCCGTGATAGGTTTAGGCAGATTTGGAACCAGTGTGGCCCATAGATTATATACGGCAGGCCAAGAGGTTTTGGGTATTGATGTGAACGAGGAAAGAGTCGAGAATGCGGAACTGAACGTTACCCATGCAGTCATGGCGGATACGACCGAAGAAGAGACATTGAAAGCAATCGGAATCCGTAATTTCGATTGTGTCATCGTAGCCATCGGAAATGACATGCAATCGAGCATTTTAACTACCTTGCTTTTAAAAGAGCTTGGGGTCAAAAAGGTCATTGCCAAAGCACTTAATAAAAATCACGGTCAGGTGCTTACTAAGATTGGTGCCGACTGGGTGATCTATCCTGAGAGGGATATGGGGGAACGGGTCGCGAATCAGCTTCTTTCCCCTAACATGCTGAACTATATAGAGCTCTCCAAAGAATACAATATCGAGGAAATCATCCTCCCCATGAGCATGAAGGGAAAAAGCCTCAGGGAGCTTGATTTACGGGCAAAATATAATATCAGCGTCATTGCCATCGTGAGTAATGGGGAAATTATCATAGCACCCTCACCGGATCAGGATATCCATGAAAAAGATATGCTTTTAGTGGTTGGCAATAAAGAAGATCTAGCCTACTTCGCCAATATTGAATAACTGGCAGGTGCCAGCTCTTTCTTCATTGAGCCCGATACCTTATTTTTGAATGCAAGCATTATACATACGAGAAGATCACCATATGGAGGTCTTCTCGATGAAATTTATAACGAGTATTCCCATGCCCTGGATATGTATGTATTATTTTATCGTACTGATCGCTTGGGCAAGAGTGGACTTTATCGTCACTTTATCAAAAGGCAGTTGAAGCTTAACGGCAGTCATGGCTATTTCCGGCCGAAGTCCTGAAAGGGTTGTTTGAATTCCGATCAAATGTAAGGATTCAATCAATTGTGACAGCTGGTGGGCGGATGCACTATCAATTGCATGAACGCCCGAGAGGTCAATGAAAAGCCTGGTGACATTTTTTTCAGCGCACTTTTGTAAGGTGTTTTCAAGTAAGGACATGCCCCTCGCCGTATCAATATCGCCTATCAGGGGAAGTAACGCCGTATTATCTTTAAGCGAAATGATGGGAGTGCTCAATTCATCGATCGTTGCCTGTTGGGCTTTCATGATTTTATTGGCATACCTATGATTCGCTTCCGTAAACTTCTCCATCACTTCGCTGAACACCTTCACCACTATCCGATACCAGGAATTTATTTCCGCCTGCGTATAGTTTTCTCCATGCAATCCCACAAACCGGTCAATATAATCCAGGTATTGCTCTTGCGTTCGAGAAAACTCCCTCAATATAAAATAGATGGGTGTGTTTAAATGCTGCTCATCCTGACCGATATCTTCAATCCACTCACCAAGCTGCTCAAAGAATTCCCTCTCCTCTGTATCAAAGACCTGAAAGAAACGTAAATGGAATTCATTATTTTGCTGCTTAAGTTTTTTAATCACATTGGGATCTGGTGAGCTGTAAACCCCCGCCTTATCGTTTTTATTCAATGTTGCGTACCATTCCTCAGTCAATTGTGCTGCCACACCCAATAAAAAGGAATATAATTCTTTATTTCTGTGCATAAACTCCTCCTATTTAGTTTTTTATAAAAAGCAGTCGATAAATCTAACGCTGAAATCAGCATTGTCAGGGTATTGAAAAATTATCAACAAAGTAAGCATCGAAGAAAACCTCTTCCATACTTAAAAATTCTTATGATTTAAAAACCCAATGGCCCCTCTTTCCATATACCTTCCCAGCTGTTTTTGAAACCATACAACCACTGTTTTTCAAAAAAATTCAGTAAAACCTTCATCTACTATTCTGGTTCCCCCATTGTAATAGTTTTCCATTTTTAAATATCGTTAACAAATTACCCCTTTTCTTATAACAAAAAAGGACCTGATTCCAGATCCTCCGTTTAAACCCCATTTTGACTTTAGAATTACTTTTTCATAAATAAGGCCGTCCATAAACCTTGAACCCCAAAGGTTTGCTCCGATTTTTCCATTTTCCTCATCTTCCGTATTTCCACCACTTCAAAATCCTTGAAGATCTTTCTGAGTTTTTCTTCCGTAAAACCTAATCCGCCTTTAAGGCTTCTTTGCCTATATACTTCCCAATCTGAAATATCGGCACCACCCAATATGCCGCCCTCGACAAAACAGGTAATCGAATACAATCCCTTAGGCCTTAACGCCTTTTTCACCGTGTCCAAATAATTGATCCTTCTATGTGGAGCAATATGGTGAAAACAACCTGAATCAAAGACGAAGTCATATTGCCCTTCCTCAATGTCCAAATCAAATATATTCCTTTGAATGAAGTTCACATGGACATTTTTATCTGACGCTCGTTCTTTTCCCCATTCAAGGGCTTCCTTCGAAAGGTCCACCGCATCAACGGTAAAGCCCTTTTGAGCAAGGTAAATGGCATTTCTTCCAGGTCCGCATCCAAGCTCAAGAACCTTTCCCGGCCGGATTAACCCACCATCAAAATATGTAACCAAATTTTCATCAGGGAGATTTCCGAAAAAGGGTACCCCTTTTGAGCGGTCTTCATAAAAACCATTCCAGAATCCAGTTGGCTCACGCAATAACGAGTCGAGCATATTCAATAGATCTTCATGGGTTGTTATTGTCTCGGACAAAACCATCACCTCTTCCCATTGTATTCCACCATTTAATTATACTGATTTCGGCCAGTGCCTATGTAACAGCTTCATCAAAAATGCGTGACAAAGGACGTTCAAACACTATTGGACACTGTTGTTTATATGATGGTCACTGAATTTAAAGGTATCGAAGATGTGTTCAAAATATGTTCTTATAGTATGATACATTCTCACTTAATAACCCGATGTTCGGCTCATTATCCATGTTAGAAAGGACATGGTTTTTATATAAGCATGTCAAATATAATTCAGTAAATCAGATTTAGCTTCCAAACAACAAAACTCAGCTCTATGATGTATCCAGATTTCTTAGAATCCGACTCCCAATCCACTTCTGAAACATCTCTCCGCTTGTCACATCCGTTTACTGATGATTATCTTTCTATACATTCCATTCAGCATGATCGGTCGATCTTCTTCAATTTTCATATTCTTAACATGCCTACTGAACAAGTCTTCAAACCTCAAGCCAATATCCGTTCCTAAAAATCGAATGATGGGCCTCAGAAGCTTTTTGGGTAGTGAAAGCACTTCATCTTTAGAAATAAACTTATCGAATAGCATTATTTTCCCCTCGCCTTTTAAAACCCTGATCATTTCCCGAAGGCATTCATTGGCATCAGGTACAACCGAAAGAACCAAACTTCCCACTATATAGTCAAACGATTCATTATCGAATTCCATATGCTGTGCATCCATCTCGAGGAAATTGATCGATGCATCACCAAATTTCCCCTTCGCTTTTTTTAGCATATCGGCTGACAGATCTATCGCCGTTATCTCAAGGTCAAGGTTCTTGATCAGCTCCAAATCGGCCCCCGTACCTACGCCCACAAACAGAACCTTTGCATTTTCATGAAAATGCATCTCTTCAAACATTCTTTTCCTGGCATCTAAAAAGAGATGAGAGTTAAAGATTTTGTCATAAATTGGCGACCAAAATTTATAAATCACTTTATTCCACGAATTATTCAACATCCCCACCCCCTTACATACTACTTCCATGAAGCATGATAAATCCCTTCCAAGCGCATATTATCTCAAGAAAATTAGTAAAAAAGTTTGCGACGCAGTGATTCACGAAAACGGGCATGTTACTTTTCATAAACCCTCCAAACCTGCATAATCCATAGTAACCAAATTACCTTGACTGTCATAGTAATACACTATAAGATATACCAAAGGAGGTGAGGATTTGGTTCAACGACAACTATCCTCTGACTTGCTTCGCGGACATGTAGATACGATGATTCTAAAACTCCTGCAAAGTGGCGATAAATATGGTTATGAAATAAGCAAACTGATATATACGAATTCCAATGAGCAATATGAAATTAAGGAAGCGACGATGTATTCCAGCCTAAAAAGGCTGGAGAAGGACGGATGCATCATCTCTTATTGGGGAGATGCCACACAAGGCGGAAGAAGGAAATATTACAAAATCACCCCGATCGGGGAAGACACATATACCCAAAATAAAAATGACTGGGAGCAGGCCAAGCGAATACTTGAGCGCCTCCTCTAAGAAAGGAAGATGAAATGTGATTGATAAACTGAATGCACATGTTCATAGCATTTTTGCCCCGTACAAAAGTGCAAAAACTGCAAAGGAATTGGAAGAAGAACTGCTGCAAAACTTACTGGAAAAGTACAATGACCATAGAAGGAATGGTGCCAGTGAGCAGGAAGCGTATAAGCTGACTGTGGATTCGATTGGGGAAGTATCAGAGCTCATGGATTCACTCAACCTACAATACAATGTGCTTGAGCAGGCGATAAACATGGACTATTCCAGGCATCGCCTATTGGATTCCGACTTCCGCTCGGTTTCTGTGCATGATGGCAAGTTTAATTCCTGCGATTTAAGCCGTTCTGACTTCAGCCATTCCGACCTGACGAACAGCACATTTAAAAACAGTAACTTAGATCATTGCATCTTTGAAAACGCCAATTTAACTGGCACCTTATTTAAAAGTGCAAATTTAAAAGGCGTAACTTTCAAGAACAGCATTTATAATAAAACCCATTTTAAAAGCTGTAATTTATCTGGTCTTATATTTGATGGGGAAACTTTCAAACAAACCATTTTCGAAGGCTCTTCATTGAGAAAGGCATCATTCCGCGATACCACCCTCATCAATGTTCAATTTCGGATGTCCGATTTAAAGAAAATCGACTTTACTGGAGCTTCGATGGATAAACTCACTTACAACTTTTTACATGGAGCAAAGGTTGATCTTAGCGGCGTGACCATCATCTAAGGAAGAATTTCCAATGACTTTACCGATAGCGATTGTCGTATCCACCTCAATCATTTGCGTGACCGTGTTTCTGACTGCAGTCGCTTTTTAAAAGGAATGAGCATGGGAGAATGATTCATCAAGAACCCTGTGCTAAGACATGAAACGTCTTAGCACAGGGTTCTTACGTGTTCACTATACCTTTTCGGGTATGCTAATCATTCAACCGCCCATCGCCTTCTGCATGAACCTTAGACTTCCACTTCAAGTTCTTTAACATAGACAGCATTCCCGGTGATTTCAACATCGTATGTGCCACCGTTTTTGGTAGCTGTAACGCGAACCCTGCCATCCTTTCCGATTTCATGACCCTGTTCGATTAACAGATGCACCTCATCTTCAAGATCATCCTTTATGTATTTTGCATAATAAGCGCCCATTACACCTGAAGCCGTTCCTGTAACCGGGTCTTCAACCGTACCTGAAAATGGCGAGGAAAAATGCCGGGCATGCATATGGGCATCACTATCGTACGTTTCCATGCAAAAGGGATGAACGGAAGCTCTTGGCATTTCCTTTAATATTTGCGGAAACAGGCTATTGTTCGCCTTCATCCTTATAAATGAATTTCTTTCTTTTACTGGTACCAGTAAAGTCCATAAACCTGTACTTCCATAAACAATAGGCAATTCACTTTCCAGATCTTCTATATCAAGGCCGAGGGAACTGGCTAATCGACCTTTATCTCCATTAAACGCTTCAAACTGCGGCGCTGCCTGCTTCATCGTAATATATATATCAGGACCCACCGTCGTATGGATCTTGATTGGCAATATACCCGCTCCTGTTTCAATCATCAGCTCATCTTTATTCAATAATCCCCTGGTCTTCAGTGCATGGATGGTAGCCATTGTCGCGTGTCCGCATAGATTCATTTCGTGTCCCGGTGTAAAATAACGGATTCTAAGATCGGCAATATCGGACTCCATCGGAAAAGAGGTTTCATTGAACCCCACCTTCACCGCTATATCCTGCATTTCCTTTTCGGTCAGTCCATCCGCATCTAAAACCACACCTGCCGGATTTCCTTTATTCGGTTTACTGCTGAACGCATCGTAATGAAAAACCCTTACCGTTTTCAAATCTAACATCTCCTATTAAATGAATGGTGCTTCTCTTGAATAGTAATTCTATATCTCTATTCATATCCCTTTTTCGTCCTATAGTAAGTGAAACAACCATTGATTTTATTTTCTGAATATTATACAATTACTCAAATTCATCAAATGTAAAATTCCATGAAGGGAAGGAGTACGTTATCGTTCTGTTCCAAAGAGAGCTGGTGCTTTGCTGAAAGCCAGTGTCCAGAATCTGACCGAAGATCATCCCCGAGAAGTAAAGCCGAAGCTTCAGTAAGCTTTACCGGTTTCCCCCGTTAAATGGGACAACGCATTAATGTGCGTTTGTTATTAAACAAGAGTGGTGCCGCGAGTTCAAATCTCGTCTCTTAAAGAGACGGGATTTTTTGTTTTTAACCTAATCAATGAAAATAACGGGAAAGCAGGTGCAGGATTCATGCAGAAACTATTATTCGTAACGGATTTATACTATGAAGCAAAAGGAAGAAATTATTATGAGGAGGATTTGTACCTTACCTCGAAGCTTAGAGAAGATTTTCAGTTAGTACTTTGCCATCCTGAAGACATTGAAACGTTTGAAAAGGATTTTGACTTGATCGTCTTTCGAAATGCCGGTCCAGTAGCCAATTTTAAAGATAAGTATCTAGCATTCCGTAATAGAGTGGCTGCTGGTTATTTGAAAACGTACAATTCATTTGTTGGAAAGGCTGATATGAACGGGAAGGAATACTTAATTGAACTGACGAATGCCCAATTCCCTGTCATTCCGACCATCGATTCACTTGAATCTTTAAATAAACTTCCCAATGTGGAAACGTATATAGTGAAGCCGAAAGATGGCGCGGATTCCATTGGTTTGGAATTTGCCATGAAAGAAGAATTGGGAGATAAAATGGATGCAGAATCAAAAAACACATTGGTACAGCCATTTATCAACTTTGAGTATGAAGTCTCTTTTTATTTTATCGATAAGGAATTTCAGTATGCCCTTTATGCCCCTGATAAAGAGAAAAGGTGGGAATTAAAAGAATATGCACCTACTGAAGCAGACCTGGCCTTTGCTAAACGATTTATAGAATGGAACAATCTTGATTGGGGAATCCAACGCGTTGATGCCTGCCGGAATGAGCAAGGTGAACTTTTATTAGTAGAACTGGAGGATTTAAACCCCTATCTGTCCCTGCTGGAATTAACGAATGAAACACGTCAGAATTTTGTAGAAGCCATGAAAAAATCAATCCAAAAAGCTCTGCAGGCTTAGTATAAAGTGCGAGGTAGGTCGAATAACTGCGTCAACGGCGGAAAAAAGTTAGAAGAAAAAATATTGGAAATAGACAGAAGACAAAGAAGAAAATAAAAAGTGGTGGAAGTTTTAGGATTAAACTTTCACCACTTTATTTATGGACAAATAAGAATCTCACTTGCAAGCTCCGATTTTATGAATCGCAGGCGAGGTTTGCGATATCTCTTCTTTTTAGCCGTCATTTTGAAAAACGACTCCTTTTTCATTTATATTTTTTGCCGTTTACTGGTTGCGAATATTTTATTAAATATTGTGTGACTTATTATATAAACCGGTATGATTAACAAATATATATAAACATTATGTGGCATATATTCAGTAAAATAGCGAATGAATATGATTAACCATATAATTAATACTAAATACTTTAATACAACTTTCATTTAACTATCTCCTTTTAGGAATTCGGTTAGTATATCTTATCGTCTAGAGGAAAATCGAGAAAAAAGGAATTCCCACTTTTCCCAAAAAGAAAAAAGCCTGAAGCGGTTTTTCTGCTCCAGGCTTTTTTTTTATCTTTTGGTCTTCATGTAAATTTGAAACAAAGTTTGATCAAAACACGCTATTAATATATTTAGTTTAGCATTGAACTAAAGAATTAATACCAACGAGTATATAAATATTCCCACCAATAACCACCACCATATACACCTTTAAAGAGAACCTTAACAGTAGCACGTGCAGTATACCCTGCATCATTAACCTGCAAAAAGTTTAGTGAAAATAGATTTAAAATGACCTAAGATATTTGACTGCCGTCTCAGCATATATCTCGGCAGATTCTACTAAGTTCTCCACTGAAACCCGCTCATCGTACCCATGGATAGTGTGTTCCAGCCCAGGACCGTAAAGGACGGTATCAATGCCATGGCGCCGGAAATGACTGGCATCACTTGAACCAAGCAAAAGTACGCTGAAGACGGGTTCCCCCATTCCAAGGACACTCTGGATTCCCAGTTCTATGGCCCTGACAATTGGACGATTCTCTAAGGTCCAGTTCGGGTTAGTACAGGGTACCATTGGCTCTACAACCGCACCTGGCGCTACAGCACTAACAAGATTCCTAGCGACATCAAGTACAAACTCGGGCTTCATACCGAACGGAACCCGGGTATCCACTTTAATGATACACTTGTCTGCGACGACGTTCACATTTGTTCCGCCCTGAATTATACCTGGATTGTAAGAGGGACGATAAAGTAACTGTGACAGTAAGGGATTTCCTAGACGCTGAGATAGGAGCCACTCAGTATTGTACAAAAGTTGACAAGGCTCTACCGGAGGCGTTGCCTTGAGCTCCCATAGCTTGGTTAGTGCATCGACCGCGGCTGCCCCTCTTCGTACGGCGGAGATTCCATAAAGCGGTTGTAGGCTGCCATGATCTGTCTGACCTGGTATGATCACCTGCATCCATGCCTTGCCCTTTTCACCGGCATTCGGATGGTGGGGGTCCGTTGGTTCACCAATCAGACAAGCATCACCCTTAATCAATCCTTGATCCAGGAGCGAGGCCACCTCAATGCCGCCAGTCTCTTCATCCGGAGAGGCAATAACTCCTAGGCTACCTTTCAAATTAAGAGTGGGGGCGAACTCCTGAAGTAGTCCAGCCACAAAAATCAGTGATGCCAAGCCTCCTTTCATATCGGAGGCTCCCCTACCCAAAAGCATACCTGCTCTGACTTCTCCTGAGAATGGATCGAAGGTCCAATCTGAACAATCGCCTGCAGGTACGACATCTGTATGTCCACAAAATAGGAGCCGTGGACCGGGTACCCTGGTTAAGGGAGCATCACAGACCACGGTAACCAGTGCATTTTCGCTACGGCGGTGCTCGGTAATCAAGAACCCTTTTGCTGCTAGGTATCGGCTAATATGGCGTCCCATTTCTGCTGACTGCTTCATAAACTCGGGCGATGGATTTTCAGTTGGAATTCGAATAAATGAAGCAGCAAGTTCGACTAATTCCTGTTGCCTTGACCTTATCAGCTGCCGGATTATTCTGGTACTCATATAAATACATCCCCTCCATGTCCAGTATTAGCTGCAGTATTTCTATACTATTCTATGTGCTGTTCCTAGATCATATTTCTGGGGTTCAAAGTGGGGAAACATTTGATACATGTTATTTAAAGTCGCGTTCAATGCTATAGTTAAACTGAATGAGCCAAAGATATATAGGGGTAGCGTCCGGAAAATGTGCTTAACGTTGTAAATCCGCATTTTCCTGACGCTACCCTTATATAGTAAATATAAGATTATGTAGTGGTAATGCCTAACCCCCGTTATCTTAACAACAATTCTTTCAACTATTTAGCTAATTATGCTTGACTGGTTTTAGGGTTTTTGACTTGCTGAGGTGAAGCATTGAAACGGCTGGAAGGCAGTCTTATCCCCTATGCTCAGGAACCTTCTACCCGAAGGCGCTACTGTAAGTTTTAGAGGTTGCATCAAGCAACCGTCAAGCAGGCTCGATGGACAAGCTATCCCCCCTAAAAACATTTGTGAGCTTACAAAGTTATATAGATATAGATATTAATACTAATGCTAAACTTGTCTGTTTAATAACGATAATTAATTAAACAAACATAGAATCAAAAAGGGCGCGGATTTCTGAAATTAGCTGCAACATTCTTTACATAAAAAAACTGCAGGCAAACTCGCTTTTCTTCGAGTTTGCCTACAGTCTGAAACGACTTACGCGTCCCAAGGAACCATTAATTCATTTGAGATTTATGCCATTTCCACGCACTTTCAATAATTTCTTCCAAATCTATCGATGCTTTCCATCCAAGCTCTTCATATATCTTATTTGCCGAAGCAACCAGACGGGCTGGATCTCCAGGGCGACGTTCTGCATACTCTATGGTCGGTTTTACTCCTGTGACCTTTTCACAAGTGTCGATTACATCCTTAACCGAAAATCCTTTTCCATTCCCAAGATTGTAGGTGGCCGTATCCTTCTTCCTGAATAATAGGGCTTGAAGGGCGATTATATGAGCTTGAGCTAAATCCGTTACATGGATATAGTCACGAATGCAAGTGCCATCTTCTGTGTCATAGTCCGTTCCAAACACGGAAATCTTCTCACGTTGACCTAATAAATGCTGTAAAATAATAGGAATCAGGTGTGTTTCCGGATCATGACTTTCACCGATTTCTGCCGACGCATGTGCTCCAGCCGCATTAAAGTAACGCAAGACGACATAATGAAGTCCATATGCATTTGCAAAGTCCCCTAAGATCTGCTCTACCATCAATTTCGAGCGGCCAT
Organism: Peribacillus sp. NPDC101481; assembly: GCF_044767165.1. Taxonomy (NCBI): domain Bacteria; kingdom Bacillati; phylum Bacillota; class Bacilli; order Caryophanales; family Bacillaceae; genus Peribacillus; species Peribacillus sp. NPDC101481. The sequence goes on from NZ_JBIWNJ010000004.1 coordinate 41,716, forward strand.
ATGGATTAATCGGATTGGTTGGCTGATCTTCATCTATCATATCAACATTTGGTATCCCGTACGTAGCTGCCGTTGATGAGAAAATGAAATTCTTAACATCATGCTTGAGCATGGTATTCAATAATGTAAGAGTTGCACCTACATTATTATCATAGTATTTATAAGGATCTTGAACAGACTCCCCAACCAAGCTATTAGCGGCAAAGTGCATAACAGCTTTAATGGGATACTTAAGGAATATTTCATTCAAAACTTCCTCGTCCCCTAAATTCCCTTCCACCAAGATGGCCTTCGAATCAACCAGCGAACGAAAACCGGTTGAGAGATTATCCAGAATGACTACCTCTTCAGTATTCACTAACTCTTTTACAAGATGACTTCCAATATATCCTGCACCGCCAACGACCAAAATCATATAGAATTTCTCCTTTTACTGTAAGCTTAAATGAATCATTGCCAAATCTCGCAACCTATATATGTGAGGCTCTACTAATTATAAAGAACCCATCATTTTATAAGCATTTATTGAAGGTTTCCATGGCCAATCCATTATATTGGGTGTAATCAAACTTCGCTAGTTCAGGATTATCATTATTTACCATAGTAGATAAGCCCTTTTCCAGTCCATCTACGCTATTTTCGACAAGTAAACCATATTTACCGTTTTCCAAAACGGTTCGGTTAGCCACTATATCAGTAGCCATGATTTTCATTCCTAAAGTCATTGCTTCCAATAATACCATAGGCTGCCCTTCATAATGTGAGGAAAGAACGAAGCAGTCACATTTTTCCATGAACGAAAATGGATTTTCAAGCTGGCCTAAAAGATGAATGGAATGATTTAAGCCCAGCTCATCAATGATTGCCTGCAAATCTTCCTTTAAAGGTCCTTGTCCTAAAATATATAGTTTACTATTTTTGTGTTTTTCATGAAAGCCTGCGAATGCACGAATCAAATTATCTTGCCCTTTTTCTGGGGATAATCTTCCCATATTGACAAAGTTAAAATCATTTTTATCAGGATATGGAACGAATTGATCATTCACTTCCAATCCATGCACCTCTTGTACGATTAACGCCTGTTTATCGATCCAACCAATAGATATCCCGTCCAATAATATATGGGCATAAGTACCAAGTTGAGTAACCGCTTCTTTATCGAATTCCACGATCCGGCCATTAAAGGTTGGTCCATTTTCCAAGACCATGGCATCTTGCAGCCCATAAGGCTTATCCCAAATATGGTAATCGCCTAAGTTAATTTCGGCAGTGCCGCGCACTTCCCGTTCTTTTAACAGGATTGGCTCTTCTATGATTTCGAATGCCCCCGTATTTAACCAGCCTATTCTCTTATTATCGATTTCGAAAAGGTAATAGCCGCCTTTGTTGGTTCTGTTATACTTTACGATTCTGACGATTTGCCCTTCAAAATCGATTGCCTTGCTCACTCTTTTAGCCTTGTAGTTCGGATATGCCTTCGTCCAGATTGTATGGTCTTCCGGGTTAGTTATTTTACCGTACTTCTGATTACCGGTGTTTATTTCCTTCAGCGTTCTATTCTCAATCTTATCAATGAACTTTTTATTGTTTTTATAGTTTCTGGATATTATATACTTTCTTTTCATCATGATTTGCAGCTTGTCATTAAAGCTCATATCTTCATTGATTGTACAATGTTCAAGCATGGATAAAGCTGAATTATCTATCCAGCCTATTATCTTGTTTTTTACAGATATTCTGCTATAAATCGAATGCTGGGTTTTTGCTTCCCTATCGACTTTTACAATGATTCCTTTAAAATCATGACTGCCGGAAACTTTGTACGTTCCTTCGACTTTATACGGCAAGGACCAAATATAGTTCGATCGAGGTCTTACTAACCTTGCAATTTTATCCACTTCTTTTTCATAAATGATGCTGTCTGGCAACAGCTCCACAGCTTCTTCACTAATCCAGCCTATTATTTGATTGTCATGACTGAATTTGTAAAATGTCTTTTGATCAGCATGGGCTTTTCTCGAAATGACGATTTCAGCACCTTCAAATCGTTCTTCCAGTCGAAATTGGATTGAATTCGGGATTCCAGGAAGGGTATTCCAAACTTGATTATCCTTGACATCGGTTAATATCGCCCTTGCTTTGAAGTTTTCTGTGATCATTGCCTTTTCATCATGCTCGATAGCTTCAGATTCATTTGACTCGATTTGAAGGATTTTATCCGGGTTGATAGAATTCATTACATAATCAAATTTATCGAAGTCTGCATACTCCAATAGATTCTTTCGGTTTAATTCCATCGTTCCCTTAGAAACACTTACTAGCTTATCAAATCGATTGTATACCGAAAAAATCCCTCTTAGATTGATACGGTGAGGTCTCTTTCCATTAATGATGCGCTCACTATCAGAAAGCAAATCATTATGCATATAACAAACTTTCTTTTTTGCATCTGCCGCCAGCAGATATTTAGCCCAATAATGACTATAACCGCTAAAATCGATAACAAAATCAAACTTTGTTTTACCGAATAAACGTGCATGCTCCCTAATATAAGCATTTTCCGGGTAAAGCTTCTTCCCTAAGAAGCCTCTTTCCCCTCTGTTATGGATGAATTTGTCTTTGTAGACTTCCAAAAATTTATACACAGGCAAGCCAGGTTTGAATAGAAAACGCACATTCTTATTGACCTTGCCCATATTTTTCAAAACCTCGTACGAGTGAGGGGTGGCAGTAAAACAGCTGACATCATATTTATCATAATCAATATTATTCATTAAGTTAAGGAATGAGGATGTAATTCCGTTATCCCTCAATCCGCCCGGATAAATCAATATTTTTTCCTTTGTGGAATCCAGCCCGGTAATTGTATTTAGTTGTTTCGTAGACTTATTGAAAATATTATTGACTATTCTTTCTGTTACTTTTCCATCCTCATGGTTCGTGAATTTTCCCTGCATTTTTTTATATTTATCGGAATATCTCAATTCCACATTTTTAATATCTTTAATGGCTAGTGCCAGTTCTTTTGAGTTAAAAAGCAGCGGTCCCGGAAGTTCGTCATTTTGGAGATATTGTCCCCTTTGCTCTGCATAAACGTCCGTGTCCCAAGTGTAAAATAGAATTGGCTTATCGGTAACAAGGTAATCAAAGAATATGCTGGAATAATCCGTGATAAGCAAATCAACTGTAGCAAGCAATTCATTTGTATCCACATAGTCAGGTATTAGCACATCCTTGATTTCCGAATGCTTGGCCGCTTCTTTATATAGAAATGGATGCACCTTAATAAATAGGTTATATTGTTCACCGATTTGACTTTGTAAATAGTTAATATCCGCAATGATTTGAAGAAGATCGTTATCCACTTTGGCAAGGTTCGTCCCCTTCCAAGTCGGGGCATATAAAATATTTTCCTTGGCATCACTGACTTTCAAACCTAGAGTCCTTAGATACTCCTTATACTCCCCCGAATCCGTATTCAACGTCAAATCGATCCTCGGATATCCTTCTTCTATAATTTCACCTTTATACAATCCATTTAACTTATAGCTATGTGTAAATATGTTGGTAGTATGGGTATTAGGGCTCAAAATGAAATCTGCACTCAAAAAGTTCCTGACAACGTTTTGAGAGACCGAAGGATTACCCGGTATATCAAAGCCCATATTCTTAAGGGGAGTTCCATGCCAGGTATTGATGTAAATTTGATCGCTTTTAGGGATGAAGAAAGACTGGAATGTGGAGTTATTGATTAAATACTCACTTGTTGCCAACCATTTTAAATATTCCTTTGAATTACGCTGAACGAATTGAACATTCGGCATATCCTTATACTTCGCCATTACACCTGAGAGGACGCTGAAATCCTGGATGGACCATATGTGCATAAAATCTTGATAGCCTTGATTTTCAAGCATATATTTAAACATCGCGTACGGACTGTCAGTCATACTGTTTCCATCACGACTCTCATATAGAATCGTGTTTTTTTGCACGCTTAATTTCTCATAATACTTTGCATATCTATTTACGCGCTTATGATTTTCCTTTAATAGGAAATTAGCGATAGGTTGTTTAAGGAAATCGACTTTTCTTTTTATTACCTTCTTATTCACTAAATAGGCATCCCCTTTTATGGATTTATATTCACCATTCAAAATTATGTTTGCCTTTCATTAACCAAAAATAACAACTATGAATGATCAATAGTTGGAGATTTTCTAAAGATGATTACTACATTAAATTAAAAGATTATGAATGGCAGTAAGAGTTTATTTGTCCACTGCCTTATGCATTTCGAGGATATTTTCCATTACTTTTATGATGTCGTCTCTTAAATCGGGACGTTGCAGGGCAAATTCAATTGTCGTTTTCACAAAGCCATCGACAACGCCGACATCATAGCGTTTTCCTTCAAAATCGTAAGCGAAGACTTTTTGGATTTCATTCAGTTTTTGGATGGCATCCGTTAACTGGATTTCACCGCCGGCCCCTGTTTCCTGCTTGGCCAGGAAATCGAATATTTCCGGAGTCAGTATGTATCTTCCCATGATGGCTAGATTGGATGGTGCCGTTCCTTGTTTTGGTTTTTCGACGAAACGGTTCACTTCGTATCTTCTGCCTTCTTGCGTAAGCGGGTCAATGATGCCATATCTATGCGTTTCGCTCTCATTTACCGGCTGCACCCCAATGATGGACGAACCTGTCGCATCATATTCGTTGATTAATTGGCGTAGAGAAGGAACATCGCTTTCAACGATATCATCGCCTAAAAGGACGGCAAATGGCTCATCACCAATAAAGTTACGTGCACACCATACAGCATGTCCGAGGCCTCTCGGTTCTTTTTGCCTAATGTAATGGATATTAGCTAAATTGGATGGGTATCGCACCTTCTCCAATAAATCGAATTTCCCTTTTTCACTCAAGTTATTCTCTAGTTCGTAAGCATTATCAAAATGATCTTCTATTGCTCGTTTATTCTTTCCTGTGACAATGATTATATCTTCGATTCCCGCTTTCACGGCTTCTTCTATAATATATTGTATAGTTGGTTTATCGACTATTGGCAGCATTTCTTTAGGCATAGCCTTCGTTGCGGGCAAGAATCTAGTGCCTAGTCCCGCTGCAGGTATAATGGCCTTTTTAACTTTTTTCATTCTTTGTAACTCCTTCATATTAAGATAAATCTACAAAAAACCCCATTTTTTTCTGAATCATCCTTTTCATAGTAACATAGACTCGTTTTTTGTAAATATCTTAACAGAAAAATTCCTTCTTTTGTAAACGCATCCATAAATTAAACTTCCAAGTAATGCAATAGCCCGCTTTCTTCTTGAAAAAAATAAGGCCTTCCCTGATATTTCAGGAAAAGGCCTTATTTTTCTTAATTATATGACTGATAGGTCCAAGGGCTCAGGATTATTTATTTAGCACTATTGATCATACCATGAATATTTTCCATGAAAGCATTCATGACCTGCTTCAATTTCAACTCGGCTTCTTCCATCGTTTCACTTTGGATCCCAAAATAGAATTTGATTTTAGGTTCTGTACCAGATGGCCGCAAGCATACCCATGTGCCATCCTCAAGGAAGTACTTAATTACATTTGATTTAGGTAAATCAATGACTTCTTCCTTATTTGTGCCCACCGTCAGCTTCACACCGCTTTGATAATCCTCCTGGATCGTTACAGCTTTTCCGGCAATTTGCTTTGGAGGAGCCTCACGGAACTGATTCAGTATCCCTTGAATCTGTCCGGCGCCTTCAATCCCCTTTAAGGTCAATGACTGAAGTCCCTCCAGATAATACCCGTACTTTTCAAAGATGGTAAGCAATCCTTCATATAGATCCATGCCCTGTTTTTTATAGTGGGCACAAACCTCCACCGCAAGAATGGCCGCTTGGATCGCATCTTTATCACGGGCAAAATCCTTGATTAAATAGCCATAACTTTCTTCATATCCGAATAAGAACGTGTGCTTGCCGCTATCCTCATATTCATTGATCTTTTCAGCGATGAATTTAAAACCCGTTAATACATCAACGGTCCCTAAACCATATTCCTTAGCGATTCTGCGCCCAATTTCAGAAGTTACTATCGTTTTTAAGACAACTCCATTGGAAGGTAAAGTGCCTTTCGCTTTCTTTTCTTTTAAAAGATAATCCAATATTAGTGCACCTGTTTGATTACCTGTAAGCACCACATATTCGCCATCTTTATTTTTAACGGCGATACCGAGTCGATCTGCATCCGGATCTGTTGCGATCAAAAGGTCTGCAGATACTTCATTTCCTAATTCAATGGCCATTTCAAAAGCTGCATGCTCTTCCGGGTTCGGGGATTGAACTGTCGAAAAATTGGGATCAGGCAATTCCTGCTCTTTTACAACGTGTACCTTGTCGTATCCCAGATCTTGTAAAGCACGTCTGACAGACTTATTTGCCGTGCCATGAAGCGGTGTGAATACAACTGTCACATCCACCTCTTCACTTAAATCTTTGTTTTCGGGCACAGTAAGCAATTTATCATTATAAGCGGTATCGATATCCTCTCCGACAATCTCAATGAGGCCTTGCGCTTTCAATGTCTCTTCATCTTTTACCGAAATGGCAAGTTCGTTTTCAATCGCATTCACGAATTCTATCACTACATCAGCCGTTGCCGGAGGAAGCTGTGCACCATCTGGCCCGTACACTTTATAGCCATTATATTCAGGGGGATTATGACTTGCTGTAATAACGATCCCAGCATAGGCATTCAGTTCACGAACGGCAAAGGATAACTCCGGCGTTGGCCTCAACTCATCGAATAGATAAGCCTTGATTCCTTCTGTAGCCAGGGTTTTGGCTGCTTCCAAGGCAAATTCAGGCGATTTAAAACGTGAATCGTAGGCAATCGCGACACCTCTGCGTTTTGCTTCATCACCCATCGATTGCAGATAATGGGCTAATCCCAATGTTGCTTTACGGACTGTATATAGATTCATCCGATTCGTACCTGCCCCAATTTCCCCGCGCATACCGCCTGTGCCGAATTCCAAGTTCTTATAAAACGCATCTTCTATATTCTTTTCATCATCTTGCATCTCGTTAAGTAATGATTTCATTTCATTATCAAGGGCTTCGAAGTTCACCCATGAGTCGTAAGAACATTTCCAATTCATCTTCTAATAGTCCTTCTTTCTTTGTTGGGAATTCTAAATGTTTCTACTAAAATCTAACAATAAAAATTAATAAAAAAAAGTCTCTATAGGACTTTATCGCTATATTATCTGCAAAAAATGGACATCAGTCAATATTTTGGGCAAAAATTTGTTATACATAATAGAAAAAAATGGACGTCACCATAAGGGGCGACGTCCACTTAATTATTCAGCTTCGGCAACAACGGTAAAGCGTTGGTTGATGTGCTTTGGAATTTCAATTTCATCAAGTACTGCAAGGGCAAAATCAGCATAACTTACATAGCTTTCACCCTTTGAATTTACAAGAAGGTTATCTTTCCCCAGTTTATACCCACCTGTTCTATCTCCTTGCGGATCAAAGAAGGCGGAAGGACTGATGAACGTCCATTGGATGCCAGTCGCATTTTGCAGATCTCCAAGGTTCTTGGATTGATTAAAGGCTGTTGCAAAGTATTCTTTAGGGAACTCAGGCGTATCCAGTACACGGATCGTTTTTGCCTCGTCAACGAAAAGGCTTCCAGCTCCGCCAACAACGATCAGTCTAGTTTGAGGCGCCCCTTTCATTGCGTCAATCAGGATTTTTCCTGCATCGACATGCAGATGTTCCTTCCCCGGAGCAGCGCCAAAGGCATTCACAACCACATCGAATTCTTTAAGATCCTCTGCTTTCAGATCGAATACGTCTTTTTCCAGTACGGATAATCCTTGGATTTGGACTTTGGCTTCATCCCTTACAATAGCCGTAACTTCATGTCCCCTAGTCAATGCTTCGTTTAAAATCAGACTTCCAGCTTTTCCGCTTGCACCAATAATAGCAATTTTCATATTAAATTCCTCCTATATATTGTTATAGAAACTTTAATTGTAACTAAATTAATTACATGTAATAATATAAGTTACAGGTTGCATCTTGTCAACATTTTTATTTTGGGGAGTTTCGGAGATATATTGGAGTTTTCGTCGATATATTGCAAGTTTCGGAGATATATCCAGTTTTCAGTCGATATAATTCAATTTTCGATGATATAACCGGATTTTCGTCGATATATATAAAAAAAGCACCATTCCTTTTAGAATGGTGCGCTTAAATTACATGTTTTTTTTCTTTTTCATTAGCAGTGCCATGCAGATTGTGATGAGCGTAAAAGCGATAAAGGCCAAAAACGGGATCGTGATGAATCCTAGCCAATTTATATACTCACCTGAGCAGGGAACACCGCTTTGGCACATTTCGAAATGCTGTAGTGCTGGAATTTTTTGCAGACTATAGTGATACCCTGACACCACCATGCCCAAAATCGATAATGGGAGGATGTATCGATAGATTTTCAGGTCCTGTTCATAAAAGGCCCGGCCCAATAAGATAACGAGCGGGTACATCAGAATCCTTTGATACCAACAAAAGGTGCAGGGTACATAATGGAGAATCTCACTAAAGTAGAGACTTCCGGCAGTGGCGATGATGGATAGGATCCAAGAAAATAATAGTGGCTTGTTCATCACTATTTCTCCTTCGCTGCATCATCAACCATTTTCACTAAATCATCGATTGTATTTCCTTCAAATTTCTTGCCATTGACAAATAAGGAAGGAGTTCCAGTAACGCCCAATTCGTCGGCCATCTCCATATCCTTGTTCCATCGGTCCTCGGACTTTTCGGCTTTAAAAGAGGTAACGACCTTTTTCACATCTTTGTCATTTGCAATTTCTTTCAATGTTTCTTCTAAGAACTTGTCCGTAAACACATCTTCCTTTTCATATTTCAGGTCAGCTGGCTGTTTATCGAACAAAAGTTCATGAAATTTCCAAAAGGTCTCATTTCCTAATTCCTGATAAACACTTTCCGCGAATTTAGCGGATCTGGTTGAATCGACGTTAATGAACGAATAATTCATGAAATAAAATTGCGCTTTTCCTGTATCAATCAATTCACTTTGTATAGAAGGAAAGAATTGCTCCTCGAATGTCTTACAGACTGGACATTTATAATCCCCAAATTCCAAAATTTGCACAGAAGCCGATTTCTCTCCCAAATAAGGCTGTGCTTTATAATCGATTTCATTAACGGCAGTATCTTCGTCCTTCCCATTTGCCAAAAATATAAAGCCAATAATGATTACAGCGATTAACCCGATGATCCAAAACGTGAATGCAGAAGATTGTTTTTGATTACCCTTTTTTTTATTAGCCATCATATACCTCCATCACTTGTAGTTGTGTCATATTCATTATCCAGCCATAGCGGCAGATTTCAAGTTCCCCCTTCCTGCACCTTTCACCTGTAACTGATTCATTTACACGTTATAATATAAGTTTCACCATGCTGGTTTGTCAATTACACATACCTTTTATTTTTGCCTTTGCAGAAACGGCGTGACTTGACAAGGAAACGGTTAATGGATAAATATTATTCTTGCAGGCCATTATAACTTGTAACCACTTGAATTACATGTTAAATAATTTATACTATATAAGAATAGAGATTTTAAAGGAGAGAAAAAAGAGATGTCCATCAGTACCCGCTTTTCCGTAGGAATCCATATATTATCTCTTTTAGAAATAAACAAAGAAGGCGTTAACACTTCTGATTTTATAGCAAAAAGTGTAAACACCAACCCAGCCTTAATCAGAAAAATCACCGGCATGCTGAAGAATGCTGGTTTAGTGAATGTTCGGCCGGGTATCGCCGGAGCGACATTGGCCAAGGAATTATCGGATATCACTTTGCTCGATGTTTATCAAGCTGTCAACGTTGTCTCCGATAAAGAATTATTTGGAATCCATGAAAATCCTAATCCAGCATGCACTGTTGGAAGAAATATACAAGATGCAATAGAGCCTATCTTTTCAGTTGCTGAACTTGCCTTGGAAAAGGCATTGGGAGTGGTGACGATCGAGGATGTCGTCAAGTGTATTCTGGAAAAGGATAAAACTAATTAGCAAAAAAACACATGAGTCGGACTCATGTGTTTTTTCCTGCTTTCTATTTATACTTAGGAACTTCAATCGTCAATTTATAGGAATCTAGTAAACTATACAAATTATAAATCTGTTTCACTTGTTTTGTTGCCCAGCCAATATCAGTGGCATACTGGTGTGAAGCATATCCATATTTCTCTGCAGCTGTAGGATTCCATCTCATTTTGTAAAGCGTGTCCTGTCCAGCGGAGATATATCCTTTGGCGATGAATTCGGCACCGCCGATGATGGCCGCTTCTGGAGTGAACCAGCCTGCATTATAGGCGTATTGAGCGCCGCTGCTTAGTGCCGTTCCGTCAAATGCTCCCACTCCATACATATTATAGACCGTTTTCCCGTTCACCTTTACGCCAGTCGCTAACGGTGATGTGCCGTTCCCGGTCTCCAGCAAAGCATGTGATATCAGGTAGATTTCATTGACCCCATATTTTTCACCTGCCGCAGTGAAGGTTGCAGCTTGGCCTTGTAAAATCCCTTTGCCTGAAAGGATTCGATTATTCACTTCTGAAACGTTCATGTTGGTGACTTGGGAAAGCTTGACGAATTGGAATGAATTGACTGGATCATTCACAAAGTTATTTGGGTTAAGATTATATTCTATATCTTCCGGACTGGCATTTACCCATGTCTTGTTATAGTCCACCTCATACCAATAGTAACCATCAGAGCCCTTTACTTTCGATTTAATATTCAATGATTGATTATTGCTGACAGGACCGACTACCCAATAATTAGAACCAGCTCCGCCCCTGACACGCCATCCGGTTCCTTTTACCGTACCTTTGGATGAACTGATCAAAGTTAATCCATCTTCACGTATGTAGGTTTTATACTTTTTATCCGTTTGACCATTTACGCCCATTTGAATTTCAACCATCTTTTCCATCGTAAGGTTATACTCTTTATCAATCCTGATTATCGATCCATTCGAACTACCCGGACCTTCCGGTGCTTTGGCCGTTAAATATTGCGTACTGACATACCCGGTTTTTCCATTGGCCGTGACTCTTGACCAGCCATTGGACTCTGAATAAACCGTTACGGCCGTATTGTTTACAAGCTTGGCTATAATTGAAGCGGTAGCTGATGCAGCAGACCGCATATTCAGACTGGAGCCATCATTCACATTTACATATTTAACTGACGTGTTTCCTTCTTCGTCTGGATTCAACCCCGGTAAAGGACCAGGCTTCGTTGCTGATAGATATTGCGTATTGACATAGCCCTCTCCGCCATACGCTTTAATATTTGACCAGCCATTTGATTCCGAGATGACTTCTACCTCTACACCTCTTGCCAATTTCACAATGACGGAAGCACTTTCTGATGGCTTATTCCGCATATTCAGTGAACCCGTGCTGACATTTACATATTTCGTTGTCGTTTTTTCAGGTATGGATGGTTTGGATTCCGTTCCAGGCTTTGTCGTCGAAAGATAGTTAGTACTGACATACCCATCCTTCCCATTTGCCTTGATTTTCGCCCAACCTTTTGATTCCGAATACACCGTCACTTCAGTTCCTCTTGAGAGCTTTGCGACTATGCTCGCACTTTCCGAACCGCTTTTTCTCATATTGAGTGTTCCAGAGCTTACGTTTACATATTTCGTCGTCGTTATTTCAGGTGTTACGGTCGTTGATCCCGATCCTGGCTTTGCAGCAGATAGATATTTGGTATTGACATATCCGTCCTTTCCATTGGCTTTGACTTTCGCCCAGTCATTGGATTCCGAATATACCGTCACTTTCGTTCCTTTTGAAAGCCTCGCGACTAAGCTTGCGCTTTCCGAACCGCTTTTTCTCATATTGAGCGTTCCAGAGGTTACGTTTACATATTTTGTCGTCGTTTTTTCAGGTGTGACAGCCGTTGATCCCGATCCTGGCTTTGTAGCAGACAGATACTTGGTGCTGACATATCCGTCCTTTCCATTGGCTT
>NZ_JBIWNJ010000004.1:53916-348291 GCF_044767165.1 Peribacillus sp. NPDC101481
TTTGATTTTCGCCCAGCCATTGGATTCCGAATATACCGTCACTTTCGTTCCTTTTGAAAGTATTGCGACTATGCTTGCGGTAGCTTTTCCACTTTTTCGCATATTGAGTGAACCCGTGCTCACATTCACATATTTCGTCGTCGTTTTAGCAGGTGTGACTGCTGTTGATCCCGATCCTGGCTTTGTAGCAGACAGATACTTGGTGCTGACATATCCGTCCTTTCCATTGGCTTTGATTTTCGCCCAGCCATTGGATTCCGAATATACCGTCACTTTCGTTCCTTTTGAAAGTATTGCGACTATGCTTGCGGTAGCTTTTCCACTTTTCCGCATATTAAGTGAGCCCGTGCTCACATTCACATATTTCGTTGTCGTTTTAACCGTTGCCGCAGCTTTGGTTACCGTTCCGGGCTTCGTTGCCGATAGATACTTGGCACTGACATATCCTTCTTTTCCATTGGCTTTGATTTTCGCCCAGTCTTTCGATTCCGAATACACCGTTACCTGTGTTCCTCTTGTCAGCTTCGCGACCAGGCCGGCACTATCACTGCCGCTTTTTCGCATATTTAGTGAACCTGTGCTCACATTCACATATTTCGTTGTCGTTTTAACGGTTGCCGCAGCTTTGGTTACCGCTCCAGGCTTCGTTGCCGATAGATACTTGGTACTGACATAACCTTCTTTTCCATTGGCTTTGATCTTCGCCCAGCCTTTGGATTCCGAATACACCGTCACCTGTGTGCCCCTTGTCAGCTTCGTGACTATGCTGGCACTATCACTGCCGCTTTTTCGCATATTTAGTGAACCTGTGCTCACATTCACATACTTCGATGTCGTTTTAATGGTTATTGCAGTTTTCGATAAAGTCCCCGGCTTTTTTGCCGATAAATACTTGGTACTGACATATCCTTCTTTCCCATTGGCTTTGATCTTCGCCCAGCCTTTCGATTCCGCATACACCGTTACCTGTGTGCCATTTGCCAGCTTTGCAACTATGCTTGCACCTTCCGCCCCGGTTTTTCTCATATTGAGCGATCCGGAATTCACCTGTACAAACATGACGTCTTCAATATTGGCCTGTTCCGCATGTAGTGGAGCTGCAGATATTTTTTCTTCGAAAGCAACTGTCGACAACACTGCAAAACAGAAAGTTGGTATAATTAATTTCTTCATCTCATTCTCCCTACTAAAGAATTATTTTTTTAACATTTATTTAAATATCGGTTAAAATTAGTATAATAATATAGGTAAATATGCTTATTCGTTTAAAATATATCATATTCCTTTAGATCTACAGGGAGATAAACTGGATTGTAACATAATAGTAAACTATTAGACATTTAAGTAATTTAATAGAAATATTCGCAATGAAACTTACGTGACAGGAAAATGATGGATATAAAGTATATTGATATAATTACTAATCACTCAAATAAATAAGGATGAGACGAGCATCTTTCTGCCTAAATCGAATATATATATAGGGTAAGCATCGATCTTATATTTGACGGATCGATGCAATAACCTATATAATTACTGTATATAACTTATAAGAATCCTTCTGTTAAGGGGAGTAGCTATTCAATAAAGTCGTCAGTACAGGATTGAATCCTCGGCTTTATTGGCAACTGATTTTAGTTGTTTGCAAGACCTTGCCGATTATTTGGTGAGGTCTTTTAATTTTTAAAAGACGGTATAACCACTAATCGGTTGTACCGTCTTTTTTGATTCGAAAAATCGCACAATAGAGGTGAAAAGTATGCAGAACTATAATGAATTAGCTCAAAGCGTTAAGATTTCCGATGATAAAAAGCATATATTGCTTGATGCCGACCCATCTTTATCACTGATCGGAAAAGGCCGAAGCGCATATGTATTCCGAATACATTCCACCAATAAGGCACTAAAAGTGTTTTTCCCGGATCATACACACACAGCTAAAGTTGAAGCTGAAATATACAAAACCGTCCAATCCATCGAATACTATCCAACCCTATATGATGCGGGGGTAAATTACCTGGTTATAGATCACATTGAAGGCAATACTCTTTTTGAATGTTTAACATTGGGAATCCCGATAACGGAAGAAAACATTGCGGAGATAGACCATGCCCTGCAATTGGCAAGGAAAGAAGGATTGAATCCTTCGGATATCCATTTACGAAACATCTTCATCACTTCTGAAAAAAAGGTGAAGATCATTGACGTTGCAAGGTTTAAGCAAGTGAAATCCTGCAATCAGTGGCACGACTTGAAAAGTGCATTTCACCTTTTCTATTCGAAGTCATTTTTTCCGAAGAAGATCCCCAGCTTCATACTGAATTCCATTGCAGCGATTTATAAAAAGAGATTTCTGCCCATCTGATCCTTACTATAATAAAATCACATTGGAGGCACATATGAAAAAAATAATGACCATTGCCCTACTGTCCATCCTTACATTAAGCGGATGCTCAGCTTTAGAAGAAGTCAATTCATCATTGGAGTATGCAGATAATGCGACGGAATATGTAAATACCGTTAAGGATTTTTCCAATGAGGTGCCCGCACTGTCACAGGACGCCGTCACGAATGACGAAGCAAGAGCAAATCTTGAAAAAGAATTGGAATTGATGAAAACGGAGATTGAAGAATTCAATGCAACCGAACCACCAAAAATAGCTGAAGGCATCCATGAAAAGATCGTCAGCTCAAATCAACAGCTTTCAGATGGCATTGAATTATATCTGAATAATATTGAGAATGGCCAAATTAATCCTAAAGCATTGGAAGATTCAGAGATAATGAAATCAATCGATAATATAACAGGATTGGCAAAACAAATTGAAGAGTTGGGAAATTAAACATTCTTCAATGAATAAAAAGAGATCGCTTGAAACAAATTATTGACATGAAACCAAAAGGTTTTATATAATCAACAAAGCAAAACCAATTGGTTTCATATTTTCACTTAAAAAGGAGAATCAGTATGGAAAATACATTACAGGATATCAAGAAGACGATTATTCTTGAAGCACCTATCCAAAAAGTTTGGGATACAGTTTCAACTGCAGAGGGCATAGCTTCATGGTTCATGCCAAATGATTTTCAACCAAAAGTGGGACATGAATTCCATATGCAATCACCCTTCGGTCCATCTCCTTGTAAGGTAATGGAGTTAGATGCCCCTTATCGCCTTTCATTCAGTTGGGATACGGACGGTTGGTTCATTTCATTCATTTTAAAAGAACTGGACGGCAAAACGGAGTTCACCCTTATTCATGGCGGTTGGAAAGAGCCTGAAACGATTCTTCCGAAACCGAACGAAAAAAGCTCAGTAATTCGCGATAGAATGAATCATGGCTGGGAACAGATCGTTAACCAAAAACTTAAAAAGGTTGTTGAGGGCTAAGTGTCTGCAACAGAAAAACATGATGTATTTCAGGCTATCGCAGACCCGACCCGCCGAAAGGTCCTGCAGTTGCTTGCTGAAGGGGATTTACCCATTTCAGAAATCACTTCTCACTTTTCCATGAGCCGTACGGCGATTGCCAAGCATCTTCATATCCTTTCTGAAGCTGAATTGGTAAGTGGCCGGAAGGTAGGAAGAGAGAAACGCTTTCGACTTCAGCCAGAACCTTTAGCAGAATTGAAACAGTGGCTTTCATTTTACGATCAATTCTGGGATAACAAATTATCCATCCTTAAACATGTGATTGAAAATTCAGGGGAAAATGGATTGAAAGTCATCGAAAAAGAAAAGGACAAGGATAAACCATCATAATGAAGAAAACCCCCGGCGCATTGCACTGGGGGTTTTCTTCATTTGTTTATGCATCCATCTCAATATTGTGTACTTTGCGCTTCTTGATGACCATCGTCAGCAATAGCAGCAGATTAAAGACAATGATGCATCCAGTAAGGAACACTATACTAGTTGTCAATGCATCCGCTCCAAGGCTCGTACTCATCGCCTGACGGAAGCCCATGACAGAGTATGTCATCGGTATGAACGGGTGAACATGACTGAAGAAGTTATTGGTCAGTTCCACAGGGAACATCCCTCCGCTTGCACCTAGCTGTAGTACAAGGAATATCATCGCCAATAAACGACCTGGATTTCCAAACCCTACGGTCAAGAAGGTAACGATGAACATGAAGGTAAGGGAAGTCAGTATGGAAACCCCAATGAATTGCCCCATATTCTCGACCTGTAAATCCATTCCCCAAATCATGATCACATCCAACACTAATGCAGAAAGCGTCGCTTGGATGAATAGGACCGTAAATTTACTGAACCACCATGCAAATCCTGATGTAGGCCTAGTAGAAGGCAGGCCTGTCGGGAATCCCATATTGAAGGCAATAGCTCCAACAAATAACCCAAGAGACAATACATAAGGAGCCAGTGCATGACCATAATTCGGCACGTCACTGCTTTTTTGTTCTTTAACCTGTGTCGGTTCAGCAATCATGCTGTAATTATCATCGGTTGTTTTATTTTCACTTATTTCTTCTGCACCATCACTGAGTTTTTCCGAAAGCTCGACCGTTCCATCTTTAAGTGAGGAGATTCCATCACCCAATTTACCGGAACCTTCAGCAAGTGCTGATGAACCTTCATTGATCTTACCTGCGCCATCAGCAAGCTGGATGACTCCATTGCTCAAAGTAGGCAGATTGCTTGCCAATTGTTCAGTGCCTTTAACAAGTGCTGATGAGCCCTCGTTCAATGCCGCTGAGTTGGCATCCAGTTGATTGGCCCCATTAGCAAGTTTGCTTGCCCCTTCGCCAACTTGGCTAACACCAAATGCGTACTTCTCAAGACCATTTCCAAAGGAGGATGACCCTGCTTGCAGTTGTGAAACTCCATCAACCAACTGACCAGATCCCTCAGTTAGTTTTGAAAGGCCATTATTTAACGAGGAACCGCCTTGAGCTAACTGGTTGATCCCCTTCACTAATTCTGGTGTCCGTTCATTTAAACTTTGTGTTGCCGCCGTTAATTGATTGCTTCCTTCAACAGCTTCATTCATGCCGCCATTTAATTGGGTCGCACCAGGAATCAATTGTTCTTCCAGTGCATTCCTTATTGCCGTATATCCGTTTAACGCAGAAACGGCGTTTGGATTGACTTTATTCACCGCATTATTTAAATTGGCCACTTGTTCCGGAAGCTGGCCCAATCCATTCAATACAGGCATTACTTTATCCTTTAATTGCGTTGATAAGTCGGATACACTTGCAGCAAGAGTCGCTGCGATTTGTTTTTGTGCTTCCGCCTGGCTTTGAAGTTCATTTTGAACCGCTCCGATTAATTCGGATTGTTGCTCACTGGTCATGCTTTTGAAGGCTTCCGTGTTTTGAACGGCATTGATTGTGCTCTGGCCATTATTTGCAATCGTTGATTGAAGTTCCGTCAACGCCGCTTGACTGTTATTGAGGTCTTCGGTAATGCGGGATACGGTACCGGACGCGCTGCTTCCTGCGGGAACCGCTTCTTGCAATTGATTAACACCGCTTTGAATGCTTGTCAGTCCTTGCTTAAGCTGATTCAGCTGTTCTTCTGCGGGTAATTGGCCATCCATTTTTTTCAGGCCGTCATTTAACGCCCGGCCTCCTTCTGCCAGTTTATTGATTCCCTCATTTAAACTCTGCTGACCTGCTGCCAATTTTGGAATTCCAGTCGATTGGTCTGTCAGCTGGCTTGCATTTTGTGATAATTGATTCAACCCATCATTCAAATTCGCACTGCCTGTTTGCGCTTGTGCCAATCCAGTATTTAAAGTTTGCGCTCCTGGAACCACTTTGGCCAGCCCAGTGGACAGTTGGGAAGAACCTTGTATAAGTGCTTCACTATTATTAGTTAATTCCCCTGTGCCTGATGCGAGTTCGTCCGCACCCTTTTGCAACTCACCGACACCGGAAGTGTATTGTGAAATTCCCTTATTTAATTCCGACGCGCCACTTTCAAGCTTATTGGCTCCTTCCAAAAACTCGCCAACGCCAACTTGAAGTTTATTCGCTCCATCTTTAAAGGTTAATGTGCTGGAAGCTAATTTATTCAGATTTTCTGTCACTTCTTTGTTTCCATCATGCAGTTTTTCAGCACCATCATCCAGTTTTGATGCCCCATCTGCTGCATCGCCGAATCCTTCTCCGATTTCATCCAGTTGTGAGAAGATCGCTTCCGCATATTCTTTTGTGACACTTTCGGCAATTTCCGTTTTCAAATTATTCGTTGCCTGTTTTCCGACCGTTTCAGAAACGAAACTGCGTCCAGGATTCACGTCATACGTTAAATTCATTTTTTTTGGCTTATCATCCATGACGGTTGAAGCATTTTTTGAAAAGTCCTCCGGAATGGTAACGACCATATAATATGTACCATCATCGAATCCTTTTTTCGCCGCTTTTTCCGTTACGAAATGCCATTCCAAATCATCATTGTCCTTTAATTGCTCGATTAGCTCATTACCGACTGTTAAGGTTTTCCCCTCATATTCCGCCTTCACATCCTTATTCACGACCGCAACAGGTAATTTGCCTGTATTCCCGTATGGATTCCAAGCAGAACTAAGGAATAACCCCCCATAAATAATCGGAACGAACAGTAAAACGATTGCCACACCGACCAGTTTTCGATTTGTAAGGAAAAGCTTCCATTCTTGTTTAAGCATGTTCACTTCTTTTCACCTTTCTTTTCACGCAGTACATCACTCAATGACGCGGTATTCCAATTAAGAGTCGGTATGTCCGTGGTGCCAAAGCTTTCTTTAAGCAAATCCGCCACTGTCTGACTGGAAAAGAACTCTATTAAAAGTTGATCCGCCCGAGAAAACATCCGACGAAGGACATCCATTCCCTTCTCTGCATACTCTCCATCTTTAAACGCTTTTTCTATAAGTCCTGTATCCGGAAACATCGAAATGGGACCTTCCATCGCCTCAATTATTTCAAGGTTTTTAATCTTATCTACGCTTTTGGCAAGAGTAAGGCCGCCGTTATTACCAGGAACGGAAGTGATTATCTGCTTTACGACCAATTTCCTTATGATTTTTTTCAAATAAGAAGGAGACACCTCTAATCGCCTGCTGATCTCATTAGACGAAAGCGGAATATTTTTATCCTGGGTAGAGAGTATTACGATGATGCATATAGCTTGCTCTACCCCTTTTGTTAATTGCAAATCAGTTCACCTCTTTCATTATGTATGTGGATATTTGATATCCATAATGGATATTCGGTATCTATAATTAAAACCCGTTTCACCTTAGAAATCAAGTCATTTATAGAAAAAATTTCTAAAAAAAGATGAACCCCTCATTACAGCTCCATGCGGGGTTCACCTTTTCAAGATCTTTTATAGGTCATTTAGAAATTCATTGACCGCTTCTGGAGTTTTAGCATTTGCACTGTGCAGGTGCGCAACCTTTTCCCCATTTTTAAATACTAATAGTGATGGAATTCCCATTACCGTTTGCTCTTCAGAAATCTCAGGGAACTCGTCACGATCGATCGTAAACCACTGTTTGTCTTGATGTTCTTGAGTGATCTCACCGATGAACATGTCTAAACGTTTGCAGTCCGGGCACCATGTAGTCGTAAAAATCCCGACCGTCAGTCCCTCTTGGTTGATTTGTTCACGATATTCTTGTTCTGTATTGATATTTTTCATGATTGTCTCCTCCAGGCTTTTCTTATCATCATACTTTAATCCATGAATTAATGTACTCAAGGATTAATATATAATTAATTCCTTCACAGTACAAACGGTTTATCCTAAAAGTATCTAACTCTTGCCCGGTTATGCTTTGCGCGATGCCGCCTTTTCTTTGTGTCCAAATCTCTCGTTTATGAAAGAAGAAATCCTCGAAATGAATTCCCTATTTTCATCGATGAAAAGATAGTGGCAGCTTTTTTCAAAAATGATCAATTCACTGTCAGGTATCTTTTCGGCGATGAGAATCGATGCCTCTACAGGAGTGATCCAATCGTGACGGCCTCCTGCCACTAATGTCGGGCAGATCCAGTTGGTCCACTAAGTCAAATGTTTTCAAGAATTTGGCCCCTTCATTAGCCGCTTCCAAATTAAAATTCGATTTCTTCTTTCTCATTATCTCTTTTTCCGCTTCAGATCTTACTTTTCCCCTTATGAATAAAAATAGAGCGGTTCCATGACTATACTGAATTCATTCTGCCATTTGCTGTTTTTCCATAGTCCCCTCGAATAGAAGTCTTGCCATCCTTCTTTGATCATCCGTCCCGGTTTCCTCTATTTTCACCAACGCTCTTTCTCCGAAAATATGGCTTGGCAGTACAACCAGGTCTTGTTTAAGTTTTTTCATTCGTTATCGCACTTTTTTCTACCCGTCCGCTCCTCATGGTTCGGGGTGTCACTTACGAACCTCTTTGGCCACAAAACTGAAAAAGCCTGAAGCGGTTTTCTGCTCCAAGCTTTTTTTAGCTTTTGGTCTTCATGTAAATGTAAAACAAAGTTTGATCAAAACACACTATAAAGAATTAATACCATCGAGTATATAAATAATCCCACCAATAACCACCACCATATACACCTTGAAAGAGAACATTAGCAGTAGCACGTGCAGTATACCCTGCATCGTTAACCTGCATAAAGTTTAATGAAAATAGGTTTAAAATGATCTAAGATACTTCACTGCCGTCTCAGCATATATCTCGGCAGATTCCACTAAGCTCTCCACTGAAACCCGCTCATCGTACCCATGGATAGTTTGTTCCAGCCCAGGACCATAAAGGACGGTGTCAATGCCATGGCGCCGGAAGTGACTGGCATCACTTGAACCAAGCAAAAGTAAGCTGAAGACGGGTTCCTCCATTCCAAGGACACGCTGAATTCCCAGTTCTATGGCCCTTACAATTGGACGATTCTCTAAGGTCCAGTTCGGGTTAGTACAGGGTACTATAGGCTCTACAATCGCACCTGGCGCTACAGCACTAACAAGATTCCTAGCGACATCAAGTACAAACTCGGACTTCATACCGAATGGAACCCGGGTATCCACTTTAATGATACACTTGTCTGCGACGACGTTCACATTTGTTCCGCCCTGGATTACACCTGGATTGTAAGAGGGACGATAAAGTAACTGTGACAATAAGGGATTTCCTGGATACTGAGATAGGAGCCACTCAGTATTGTACAAAAGTTGACAAGGCTCTGCCGGAGGCGTTGCCTTGAGCTCCCATAGCTTGGTTAGTGCTTCGACCGCGGCTGCCCCTCTTCGTATGGCGGAGATTCCATAAAGCGGTTGTAGGCTGCCATGATCTGCCTGACCTGGTATGAACACCTGCATCCATGCCTTGCCCTTTTCGCCGGCATTCGGATGGTGGGGGTCCGTTGGTTCACCAATCAGACAAGCATCACCTTTAATCAATCCTTGTTCCAGGAGCGAGGCCACCTCAATGCCGCCAGTCTCTTCATCCGGAGAGGCAATAACTCCTAGGCTACCTTTCAAATTAAGAGCGGGGGCGAACTCCTGAAGTAGCCCAGCCACAAAAACCAGTGATGCCAAGCCTCCTTTCATATCGGAGGCTCCCCTACCCAAAAGCATACCCGCTCTGACTTCTCCAGAGAAAGGATTGAAGGTCCAATGTGAACAATCGCCAGCAGGTACGACATCTGTATGTCCACAAAATAGGAGCCGTGGACCAGGTACCCTGGTTAAGGGAGCATCACAGACCACGGTAACCAACGAATTTTCGCTACGGCGGTGCTCGGTAATCAAGAACCCTTTTGCTGCTAGGTATCGGCTAATATGGCGTCCCATTTCTGCTGACCGCTTCTTAAACTCGGGCGATGGGTTTTCAGATGGAATTCGAATAGCAGCAAGTTCGACTAATTCCTGTTGCCTTGACCTTATCAGCTGCCGGATTATTCTGGTACTCATATAAATTCATCCCCTCCATGTCCAGCATTAGCCGCAGTATTTTAGCCACAGTATTTCTATACTATTCTATGTACTGTTCCTAGATCATATTTCTGAGGCTAAAAGTGGGGAAACATTTGATACATGTTATTTTAAAGTCTCGTTCAATGCTATAGTTAAACTTAATGAGCCAAAAATATATAGGGGTAATGCCTAACCTCCGTTATCTTAACAGCAATTCTTTCAACTATTTGGCTGATTATACTTGACTGGTTTTAATTTCATAAATCCTTTGCCATCCAATGAAATATCCAGTTGCTGATTTATGACTAGCGAAAGCGGAAAGATTTCCGACTCTTTATCCGAGAAAATCCAACGCCGTTTCCTTGGACCTAAAAGTAAAAACGAACCTGCTTCATGTTCCCCCATGAAATTCAATCCATCTTCACTTATTGCCTCACCCTTCCTTACAGGTACACCATTACTGATCAACTGATTTCCCAAAGTCCTGACTTCATCTGTCGTAATGTTTATTTCACTGATGCACAGGACGTTTTGTGCTGAAAAAGACTCAGCCTCGGATTCGGGTGATACGGAATATCTCGATATGAACTCGACAATGTTGCCTGAAGGGTCTAAAAAATAAAAAGAATGTGCGTCTGAAAAGCTGAAATAAACTTCGTCATCATCATCTTCTCTAGTCAATTTCACTTTTGATTTCGCCCATGCTTTTGCCGAAGTAAATAAATTGGTCGGTATGTTCATGGCAAAATGGTAAAAAGGCTTTCCTTTGTGATGATATTTTTTAATTTCAAGCACACTTTCCCCTGCCTTTATTACAAAACCATCATCAGTTTGCGATAAAAACTCAAATCCTAACACATCAACATAAAAACTCCGCATTTCATCCAAGACATGACTGTACAAAGTGACCTTATTGATAATCAACGTTCAATCCCCCTCCACTTAACAAATATTGTAAAGATATCCTGCATTTATGCAAACATTCCGTACTATTCAAAATCTATATAATTCTATTCACCCTCCCTTTTTTCACCATAAATATCCAATGAATTAGCGACAAGCCAACTCAAAAAGGACCACCAAATCGGTGGTCCTCGCTTCTGCTTCATTGAAGATCTCGCAGTTAACTCTCCATTAGCTCAATTTACATCTTAAAAAGGTTCACTCTTTAATTTTCAGTCCAAGCATGGCTGCAAAGACTATAGCTTGGTCCGGGGAAACTTCGCATCCCTTTAAATCCTCCGGGGATACGGTAAGCCTTTGAAATGTAGAACTGCTAATATCAATTCCTTTGAGCGGTGTCCGGGAAAAGTTCACTTCATTTAATCTGCATGTTTCAAACTTCACTTTAATGAATTTACATTCATAATAATCAGCACTTTCCAATGAGCAATGATCGAACTTCACTAGCTTTAAACTGGAATAACCAAAAGCACTTAAATTAAGGTTGCAATTCTCAAAGGAGACATTCCCTAAACTTGCGTCAGACAGGTTAATGCCTAAAAGTTTGGACTCTTTGAATTCCACCCGATGAATCGAGCCGCCCATGAAATCGGCATTCGTCAAATCGCAATGATCAAAAATGACATCCGTCAGCTCAATATTCCTGAATGATACATCGCTGAATGTCACATTTTTAAAAACAATCTGTGATAATACGATTTTTTCCATATTTTCTCTATCGATCGTGCAATTAGTTATGATACAGGACTCAAGATAAGGCTCATCTTGATAATATATTTCCTGAAAGTTCGCTTGGGGTAAGTCATGGGGAATCTTTGGCTGTTCAATTTTTATTTTGCCTGACATATTATCACCTTTTCGCTTTATTCTTCAATCACTGGATAACCCTATATCCAACCGATAAGGGTTCATCGCCGGTAATATAGCAACTGGTCTACTAAATTTCGACTTAACTATAAACTACATTTCAGTGAAGTTCAATCTAAGAATTTCGCGGAAATGACTATTATTTTTCGTTATTTTGTGTCATCTTTCCAAAAAAAAAGCTGCCTCATTGGCAGCCTTGCTTACTTCATGAACGTATTGAATCCTCTTGGCATCCGGAAATAATATAGAACTCCACTAAATATGGCTATCATTCCGCCTATCAGAAAAAGTGCTTGAAAGATATTTCCTCCAACAGTCGGGGAATTGGATACAAAACCACTTGAAAGCAGAAAAAGGATACCCAATCCAAAGAAGAATAGTGCCATTTTTTTAATCCTTCTTTTGAATAGGATATATCCCGTAAGTATGATAAAGTACGATGCGGCTAAGACCATAAGAAGTGGAAATAGCGGCTTGAATTTTGCGGCATACACGAAATAATCAAAACTCGAAATATCATCTGCTTCCATCCTCTGATCATCATTAACTTGTGTGAAATGGGTGGAATACTTCCATTCCCAAGGTCTATCCAGGATTTCACTGCCTTCGTACCAGGTACAAAACATAAAAACGATAAAGAAAAGTGCAGTGATAATCATTTGTAAAAAAATGCTAAATGTCAATATCATCTCCTCCAGCTGTCATTATACCAATAAATGGTTATTTTTCAACCCGAGCTTACGGTGTTAAAGCAATATGTAAACAAACACTGTTTCCTGAATAATATAATCTAACCACTTTTAAGGAGCGTTTGAGATATGATCACTCATGGAGATGACCTCCTTATTTCAGGAGCATGGTTACTTGGCATCGGCACACTTGTAGGTGCAATCGGGCAAACCCGGCAAACTTTAACGGGGACTAACCTCGGAAAAGATCTTGTCCTCAAAGGGAATGGCATTGAGGCCGTTGGAAATTCGCTGCAAGCAATCGGCCGTTCGAAAATGCTGAACTCGGATAATGAACGATCGGAAACCTATTTCATATTCGGTGCTTGGCTTGAGGCTATTGGCAATATCGCAAATGCAGTTGGAATAGATATGCAGTTGAGTGGTTCAGAGGAAGAGGGCACCAGAACCGATGCACTTGGCAGTGGAATCCAAGGACTAGGTGCCGCATTTGAAGCATTCGGGGCATCATTGACGGAGGAGTCCATTTCACGCTCTTTTGAGATCAAGGGAAATGGACTCATTGCAGCCGGTTCTTTTTTGGAATCGGTCGGAAATATCTTCATTTTAAACGAAAAACGACGGATGGGAGAACAAATTCTTTTACTAGGCAGCTGGACCCAAGTTTTCGGTGCATTTATATTGATCGAGGCCTTTTCACTTGGCCCAGAACCCGAACCAGAGAAAGGGAAAGATGGACATAACGGCCATTATAGCTATGCCAACTATTGCGTATGATTAAGGGGCCGTGAGTTCGTTCTTCCTCCGATCGGGATCTTCGAAATATACAGCATAATGATCCTTCCCACCGGCAATTAATGTTTGTCGGTATAAAGGATGGCAAATCCTCTGCCCATTAACTTTCTAGTGATCTCATCAACATGATGCCGGGAAGCAGCAGACCCACTCGCTCGCCCTCTATGATAGGGAATGCGATAACCTTAAAGGTTTACAGCCCTTTCCCCCCGACCCCTTTATCAAAACCACCACTTACGCAGGTCCACTTATTTTAAGATTCCGTCGTAAACCTCTCCGCCGCCATTTATTTTGATAATTTTCAGGCGATTGGTATTTTTGACGAAAACGGTTTTATATTGTTTTTCACCGTTCAACTCAATAAGGAATACTCGTTTACCATCGTTATCCGTTTCCTTATTGAAAGTATAGTCTTCATTGCCGATTTGCTCGATGATTTTGTCATATTCGGGCAAAGAAGACCACCTCTCATGATTATGACTTGTTTGAGTTTCTGTTTGCGAAGGTTGTTTTTGTTGTTCATTTTCAGTTTGGGTTTGATTTTCATCTGTTGTTAGGACAGATTTTTCCCCGTTTTCATCCGCTTTGTCATTATTGCAAGCAGTTAGCATTGTTACTGTGGCAATTAACGCGATCATAGATTTATTCATGCTTCACATCATCTCCTATTCCTATATTCCCATTCATTTTAGCTAAAAACCTGATTTAACTAAACAATACATATCCGAGTGGACAGAATGGATTTGTTTTGGTATTATAGTTACTCAGGGTAACAATTACTCACGATAACTATATATTGATAAGAGGTGTTTCTGATAAAGACTTTCCAAAAATTCTTTCAGCAATTATTACTGCTGTACCGGCCGTTTGAAAATAATCTTAATATCCAGCTGAATAAGCATGATTTACACAGGGCGCAATGGTCCATTTTACATTTCTTAATCAATAATGGTTCGGCGACGCTTGTAGAGCTTGCCAATTATCAAAGTGTGGAAAAACCAACGATTACGAGGACCATTAGCCGCTTGGAAGAGCTGGGGTATGTCGAGCATGTGCCAAGCAAAGATAGACGCGAGAAAAGAATGCGGCTTACGGAGCTTGGCAAAAAAATTTACAGTGAAGTCCGCGTGACAATCGATCAATACGAACAGGATATCTTGCAAGGAATCACTGAAGAGGAACAACTTGCAGCCATACGCATCATGGGCGAAATAAGAAATAACATTATAAAGTAAGGAGATAATAAAATGGATCAATCCAGAGCCAGACTGTGGACGAAGGACTTTGTCATCGTTTCGTCCATCAATTTTTTCATCACATTAATCTTTTATTTACTGATGGTGACACTTGCCATCTATGCTGTTAATGAATTGGATGCTTCTACAAGTGAAGCCGGACTCATATCGGGTATTTTTATTATCGGGACGTTAATCGGACGTCTATTCATCGGCCGTTTCATTGATTCAATCGGCCGGAAGAAAACATTATTCATAGGCTTGATCTTTTTCACTTTGACAACACTTCTATATTTTGTGGACCTTGGAATTGGCTTCCTGCTTGTTAACCGCCTGATTCATGGGATGGCGATGGGGATGGCTAGTACTGCGACAGGCACGATCGTCGCCCAGATCATCCCGGCAACTCGAAAGGGAGAAGGCATCGGCTATTACAGCATGAGCGCAACGCTTGCGACGGCAATCGGTCCTTTCATCGGTCTGTATATGGCTCAACATACAAGCTTCCAAGTCATTTTCAGTTTCTGCCTGGCTTTAGGGGTAATCTCCCTGATTACAGCATTCTTCTTGTATGTCCCGGCATTGAAAGTGACGGCCAAAGTTACGGAAAGCAAAGGATTCATGCTTTCCAATTTCATTGAACCTAAGGCACTGCCCATCTCAATCATCACTTTGTTATTGGCATTCTGTTATTCCAGTGTCCTTTCTTTCATCAGTTTTTATGCCATTGAAATCGATCTGGTCAATACGGCAAGCTTCTTCTTTGTAGTTTACGCAGTAGCCGTATTGTTATCACGTCCTTTTTCAGGACCATTGATGGACCGGAAAGGATCGAACTTCATTATGTATCCGGCTTTCATTATTTTCGGAATCGGATTGCTCCTTCTAAGTATGACAACCAATAGTTTCACTTTACTGGCAGCCGGTTTCCTAATTGGCCTTGGATTCGGTAATATGCAATCCAGCTCGCAGGCGATTGCCGTTAAACTGACACCGCCTCACCGAATGGGGATGGCAACGTCCACCTTCTTTATCATGCTTGATGCAGGACTTGGATTCGGCCCTTATATTCTGGGATTCATCATTCCGGTAACAGGTTACAGCACACTTTATGTCATCTTGGGCGTTTTGGTCATCGCAACCTCCGTCCTTTACTACTTCTTGCACGGCAAGAAGGAACGTACAGCCAGAACGAACTTGGCTTCCATTTAAAATAAAAAGGGATATCCCATTGGGGGATATCCCTTTTTATTTTAAAGCTTTTTGAAACAGCTTCTAGCTATATTAGGTCCTTATTTTATTTCCAATTCATCGATAATAAGTCCAAAACCTTTGCTGTTCTTTTTATTTATGACTGTTTCACCTTTATATAAAGTCTTTCCAGTCTTTATATCTGCAATCAGAAGTTTGGCAGGCTTGTATGTTAAAACGTCTTGATCCACTTCTTTGCCTAATAGGAAGTACACACGCCCGTTCTTAATGGCAGCGAAGTATTGTTCCTTTTTATTAGCAGCTATATCCAGCTCCGTGTCATTCGTTAACGTTTGACTGCTGAGGTCAAATGTTTTAATGCGATATTTACCTGATTTCATTTCAACTGCATAAAGGTTTTTCCCGTCTGCATATCCTGATCTTGCCATGTCCAGGCTAAGCGATCCTTTTTTAACCGTTTCTAATTTTTCCGTTTCATAATTATAAGATAAAAGCTTGCTTTCTTTTAGTTTTTCCTCATAAGGACCCTCCTCATGATTTACTCCTTTAATTAATGAAATTAAAACCATGTTGTTTGGCCGGGAGGGAGCAACATCAATTGGCATCTGAAAATCAACCTGATTAGGGTAAGTAAAGGTTTCAGATAAAAGGGTTTTATCGCTTAAGACTTTTTTATTGGCTACATCGATCGTATACAGATGAACCTCTTTTGTCTGCTTCTCATTGTTGGAATTCACATCATTCATCGTTAAAACCTGTAGTTTTGAATGCACCAACTGCACATCCCTGACATCAGTATTCATGATTCTCTCTTGATTCGGAAGTTCGATTTGGAAAGAGGTTTCCTCTTCATCTTTCTTTTCCAGTAAACCGATATCAAACTTTGCTTCCATCTTCCCGTTATTCGTAATATCGCTATTCACCCAAGCGTAAGCAAGAAAATCATCGTCTTCATATAAAGAACTGATGGAATCCTTGCCACGCATAAACGAACGATGTTCTTTTACCAATCTTTCAATTTGATGATCTTGTCTTCCAGTTAAGTTCTCCAAGTAAGACCTTTCGCTGGCATATGTCGTTGTATTGGATTCAATTGTTAATGGATCATAAAAATTACTGCCATTTTGAAGCGTACCATTTATGATCACCGGATCAAGCTCTTTATCGCTGCCTTCCAGTGTCTTGAACGTATACTTTGGAAGGCTGGAAGCGGAGGAAGCTACTTTGACATAATAGGTCCCGATGCTTAAGATGACAACCATTCCAATAATGATGCTGCATAAATAACGTTTCACCTTGTTCACTCTCCTTTAAAGTTGTTATACGGTAACGCGATTTTTCAATAACCAAGCACCAAGCCAAACCGATAATCCTGTCAAAATGATCCCTATTGCGAGCATCAGGCTAAATAATTCATTAGGATAGAAATAGAAATTCCCGATTTCCATTAAAACTGGGGCTAAAAACAACACAGCTGCGAGTCCGCAATATACCAAGCCCAAAATGATTCCTTTTATGCGGAAACTTCTTTCAAACATGATAGCCGTGAATAATATCGACATGATCATAAGACCGATGCCATAGGAAAGCAGGAATTGCGTGAACGTGCTTGGAATGATCAATGACAAAATCGGACTGAGTTTCGTAATGGTGAAAGTTGACATTTCATTCAAGATCGCTTGTGGCACATTTGAATTAAATAGGGCATTTTCCATTGGTAAAATGATGATTTGGAAAGCAATCAGCCCTAATACCATCAGGAAGATGGCCGTAGCTTTTGAAAGGTAGATTGATAATCTGGATGTTGGTAACATCAATAGACGATAAATGAATGTATTCTTTCCAAACCAATCACGATACCAAATAAGGAAAATGTAAAAAATAAGGGCAACCGCACTCAGCGCTATCGGTCCTACAAACAAGAGGGTATCTGCGATAAAATTAAAGTCAAAGCTTCCATAATTGGTAATATAAGCGGCTTCAGATAGTCTTTCTTCTTTCATGACATCCCTGGCATCTTTAAGAAGGCTCTTCGTTACGATGATCACTCCGGCAAATTGCGAGACCAAGGTTATCAACAATAAGCTAAGATAGATTTTACTGAAACGGTTGATTTCAAAGTTCACTAGTTTTATATATCGCATCATGATTGATACACCTCTCTCATTACATCGACTACCGATTTCCCTTCCTCTTCACGCATTTCTTCTGTATTGAACTCTTTAAGCACTGTACCGTTATCTAATAAAATGACCTTATCGATCAAATGTTCAATATCACCGATTTCATGGGTCGTGATGATGACTCCTCTATCTTCAATTAGGTGGCTCGCAAAGACATCGGCAATTTGCTCGCGGCTAAACATATCGATTCCCGAAAATGGTTCGTCCATCAGTACATAATCGACGTCAAGGGACAAACCAAGCATCAGGTTAAGCTTAGCTGTATTCCCTTTTGACAATTCCGAAATGCGATTCTCCTCTTTAAGCTTGAAAAACCCCATTAGCTGGTTAGCTCTTTCCGGATTCCAGGACGTATAGAAATCCGACATGAAAACCATTGCCTGTTTAATGGTCATTTGCGGGAGCATGGTCGGTGCGTCCGGAATGAAGGTGATTTTTTCATAACTGTCCTTTGTCATCTTTTGATCATCGATCAGGATTTCACCTTTATATGGCGTCAATCCCATGATCGCTTTGAGTGTAGTCGTTTTACCTACACCATTTATCCCGATCAGACAAGTGACTTCGCCTTTATTGGCTGTAAATGAAACATCATCCAAGATCTTTTTCCGTCCATAATTCTTGGAGATCTTTTTTACTTCTATCATTGTTCTTCCTCCTCCCTTATTTCTTCCGAGTATTTTTCTTTAACCACACGAAGCAGTTCATCAACCGGTACATTAATCGGACGAATCGCATCGACAAACGTATCGACAGCTGCCAAAATCAATTCCTGCCTTACAGCCTGTAGTATCGTTTCATTCGTCGTGATTTGACTGGGGAAATTTCGTTCTGTATGAATCAAGCCCTGTTCCTCCATTTCTTTATACGCTTTTTGAGCGGTATTGGGATTTATATTAAGTGAAGCCGCCAGTTCTCTTCGGGAGGGAATTTCCTGCCCCGCCACGAAATTACCAATGGCTATTTGTTCTTTAAAATGCCTAACTACTTGCAGATATACCGGTTCCCGGGTATTTACGTTCATTAAAACCACCCCCTATTTATTAAAAAAAGCCTGATATACGTGTATGTACTAAGTGGTTCATACACCTTATAGATGTACTATACCCGTAATACACCTAAGCTGTCAACAAGGAATTCCAAAAAAATGAAAACCCCGTATGTGCAGTGCAGACGGGGTTTTTCCTTAGTTGCTTTTCATGGAGATGCTAAAATCTCATTGAAATAGATGATGAAGAAGCCGATCTTTATCTTCAAAAAACTGTTTCATTAACAAATAGTGATTGGACTCCTCTAACGTCACCTCACTCATTCCCTCATCTGAAATTTGGAGGATTTTAGCATCCGGGTAGGCCATGATGATCGGGGAATGGGTGGAAATGATGAATTGGGAACCTTGTTGAACAAGCTCATTTATCCTGGCCAGCATCGATATTTGTCTCAATGGCGACAAAGCAGCTTCAGGCTCATCGAGGATATACAATCCATCGCCTTGAAATCGTTCTACAAAAGCAGAAAAAAACGATTCCCCATGAGATTGCTGGTGTAGCGATTTTCCACCGAAGGAATCGATGATTTTCGACCCAAACGATGACTCCCTGTCCAATTCCTCTATATTGGTAGCTAAATTATAAAAGGTTTCCGCCCTAAAGAAAAAATGATCCTTCGGTTTGTATACGCCTTTTTTCAAACGGAGGAATTCGTCCAAATTGGAATGTGAATCATAATTGGAGAAATTGAAATTTAACGTTCCGCCTTCCGGATTGAAGCCATACGCAATCGCAATACCTTCAAGCAAGGTGGACTTCCCCATTCCATTTTCCCCGATGACATAGGTAACACTTGGATGAAAAGCAACTTCCTGAAGATGCCTGATAACCGGCAGATCAAGAGGGAAATGGTCATACGAAGATATTCGGTCTCTATTGAGGTAGATGCCCCTGATGTACTGTGAATCATAATCTAGTTTCATTTGTAATCACCTTCTGTAGAATATATTTAGAGCTCTGATATGTCCTTAACGTTCAAATCCAAGACGCCATAGCCTCAATTGATAGATTGATAATGTTCGATTCTAAATGACCACCCACTTTGGATGCAATTCAATTAAACTTCCTGTAATGCGATGGGTTGAAACGTTCACTCCCGATTCGTTTATCAGGGAAGGCAATTCCTTATCCGCATACCTTTGATGTGAAAATTCACTGTCCCATATTGAGGCGACAAGGTATCTGCCGTTTTGCCTTTTTCTACCGAATGCGCCAGACAGCATGCCCTTGCTCCCTACTTCTTTTAGCACCTGCTCAAAACGGGCTCGTTTATCCTTTTCAACAGAACAGTCAGCCACTCGCAGTAATTTCCCCTTGCCGAAAAAAGCTGTAATGTCTGTTGTTCCTATATTGAAAATACTCTCGAATATATCGACAGAAATATTTGTATAAGTACTTCCCTGGTCACTCTTCCCGAATATTGCATCATGCTGATGCTGCATGAAACTTTGATAGACATGGAGATTTTTCCAAACGGAGAGAATGCCTGCTTCAAAGGGTTCATATCTATTCCACCCTCCGATTTGACCCATGAAACCAGCACAATGACGCAATTCTACCCATCCCTCTTGTGCTTTTGAAAATGAACGCTTGTTTTCCTCATTCACTTGGCATTTAATCCACTTCATTAACATGATGATTACCACGCTTCGCCCAATGTTTCGCTTTTTCATCAACCTTTTTGATAAAATCATTTTTCCCGTTAACATATCCTTTAATATCATCTGGGAATTCCGCTGCCAAGCGCTGCTTCAGCCTACTATATTTTTGTGCTTCATCAGGGTGTGATAGCAAATAATCCCGAAAAGCGAGGTGTCTGGCTATTTCCTCATGTCCTTTTTCAAACATGTGAATATGGTGCGTCCTCTCATCCCCGCCTTTATGAAAAAACCGTCGTCCGGCGATTCCGTTCTCGCCCCTGGCATCATACCCTATCTCTTCCATCTCTTTATTAAAATCAGCCACACATTCCACATCTTTAACCACTGCCAAAATATCTATTACTGGCTTGGCATGGATGGCCGGTATGGCCGTACTGCCAATATGGTATAACTCTATCATTTCAGGCCCGAAAATATCCTCTAATTTTTGGTATTCATCATGAAATAGCTTTGACCATTCTTTCTTATATAGAACAACCTCGACCTTTCTCATGTAAGCCTCCTTGATAGGAATTGGCATTTACATTCCTTTTGATTATTTCCTTATTTTAACACCAATGTTCATATATCACAAAAAAGCAGCCGGGATAATAACCCCCGGTTGCTTTTTGGATAACGCTTACATTTTACTTTTACTTCGCTTTTTGTATGGAAGTCACATTCGTATCTTTCAAAATAGTTGGTACATCCAATGCTTAACAAAATCTGCTAACTGGCGTTGGAATCGTAATGCTCCTTTGTTATGATGAAGGTAACCCGTTCTATTTCAAGAAATAATATCCTTTAGGAGAACATCATGAAAAAAAAGAAAACTACCATATCAGATGTTGCTGAGAAGGCCGGTGTTTCCAAAAGTACGGTTTCTCAATATATTAACCAACGTTTTCGTTATATGAGTGCTGAAACAAAAAACAGAATCGAGCAAGTCATCCAAGAACTTGATTTTCGCCCGAATGATAATGCCAGGAATTTAAAAGTGAAAAAAACAAAAGTGATAGGCATACTCGTAGCTAATATTTTACATACTTTATCCACCGAAATCATTCGTACCGTAGAAGAACAGCTTCAGCAGCATGGCATGAAGGTATTCATATGTGACTCAGCCGATGATCCAGAGAAAGAAAAAGAATACCTTGATTTGCTGGTTTCCACGCAAGTAGATGGAATCATCATTTTTCCGGTAGGAAATGATTTTAAAGTCTATAATTACTTGATCGATCATTCAATTCCAATGGTTTTCGTTGATCGATTAGTAGATGGAGTTACATCCGATTCCGTTCTTTTGGACAATCATGCTGCAATCTTTTTAGCTGTTTCCATGCTGGCTGAAAAAGGACACGAAAATATTGCTTTTTTAACCTTACCGATTGATATCCCGATCACACCAAGATTGGAAAGAATCGAAGGATTCAAAAAAGCGATGGCATCTCATAAATTGGAAGTCAGGGAGGATGATATTCATTCTTTACCAAGAAATCGAATTCAAGAAAAATTGGCCCAGATATTCGATGCAGAAAAACCTCCAACAGCCATTGTGGCAGGAAATGATTTAGTGTTACGTGAAATCCTTAGCTATTTGAAAAAGCAAAAAATCTCGATTCCTGGGGAAGTGGCCATTGTCAGCATTGATGATGTCGCTTATACGGAGTTTTATGAACCATCCATCACAACTATCGGACAACCCATACAGCAAATGGGAATTAAAACAGCAGAGTTATTATTGAACCGGATAACCAATTCGGATCAGACTCCGTACATTACTTACCGGTTTGCCCCTGAACTAATTGTTCGGAGTTCATGCTAATCGCCCATAAAAAAACGGCAGTTTAAATTGACTGCCGTTACCTCTTGTCCTAAGAAAAGCTAACCTTTGGTGTTTCATTTTCTTTCAGTTAAGAAACATTGTAAGAAGAACTATCATCTTGCTGACTCTATGACATTTTGGATAAATGGAGCTTTTTCTTTCGTGTACCCCACTATATCCCCAGGATGCTTTTGAGCTAAGGATAATTTTAATTCCTGATATTGTTTCCTTACGTCAGGATGATTTCTTAGATAGTCCCTAAACGAAAGTTGATTCTTCCACTGTTCACTTCCGAATCTATAGATATGCAAATGATGTGTCCCCGCTCTCCATTGGCCTTTTCTAAAAAAACGCCTTTCGGGAAATTCCTGATGCGGGACAAATTCATATCCAATCGATTTCAAGGGCTCAATGAATGTGTCTGCTACATCTAAATGCCGGACGCCAACCATGATGTCCAAAATCGGTTTTGCCCCCAACCCTATGACAGATGTACTTCCAATATGCTCAACACAAAGGCAAGAGTTCTTTAAAACCCCCATTATCCTCGCTTTTTCCTGTTGAAATTCATTAACCCAATCAGGGTTATAATCCTCGATTTTTACTGTTTTCTCCATATAATCACTCAACTTTTCAGGTAAAAGATATTATCAGCCATTATTTCTCATCACGTGACCATTTGACGATCGGATCTTGCGTACTCGGCTCATAGTAAGTTCCGACATACACCTTTTCTTTCCCGGTTATTTTATTCGTTCGGATGACTGTATATCTTCCTTTATAATAATTTTTGGTAAGATAATATTTCCGGTAAGAAAACCCTTTTTCGGGGCCGGTTAATTTCTCTTTAGTTTTATACGCTTCCGGCTTGTTCAAGCTCTCTTTCACTACACTTCTAATATTCAGCGGAGTTCCCTCAAGCTTAACATCACTTCGGAAATCGGCGCTCCTTGTCTCGGCTTTCCCTAAAGGCACGGATGCCATTTCGATCGTTTCTTGGGTTTGTTCCGAAAATGATTTTGTGACTCTGTATGAATACAGGATATTCATGGAACTTATATTGTCTTTCATTTTGCCAGCAAATTCAGGCATGGCAAAATTCAATAGAAAGGTGATCGATATACATACGATTAATAAAGTAAGCGAAATTTTCTTCATATTCCCTCTTTCTCAACTATGTATTCTTGTAATCCAACTTGTTCATTTTCCTTTGGAATAATTCCAAATTTAGCGATTAATAGAATGGCAAGAAAACCAAAACAGCAAAAACTAGTATTATCACTTGTAATAAATGAAGCCGGTATAATATGAGATGAGAGTAATGAATTCAAAATATAAGAAAAAAGAAAACCCGAATAGGATAGGCAAATCAGGTAGTTTCCAATCAATACCCTCTTGTAATGAACATACTCCGACTTATTTCCGTTCCTAATACTGACACAATGTCTAAATTGCCTAATGAGGCCGTATGTGAAACCAATAATTAACATGACTGCAATGAGAAAATCAATTATTGCTTCCTCCACTTTTACCCCTCCTTGCCCTAAAAAACTTGTAAAATATTACATTAAACTCATCATATACCATTTATGATAAAATGATAAATATTTCCTACTTTAATATTGGAGTTGTATCATGAAAATTTTTGTAAAAATTGTATTATCGTTATTTATGGTTCTTTATCTATTAATCCTTACAAAGCTCATTTTATTTAAAACCCTCTCGATAACCGAAATGAATGGTCATATTATTTTTACCTTCAATGGCCGATATTGGGGGTCCCATAACTTCATCCCTTTTAAAACCATTTTCCATTACCTGTTCTTAGCGGATGTAAATACATCCATCCGGATTGAGAACATAGCGGGGAATATCATCGGTTTTGTACCATTTGGCTTGATGCTTCCATTAATATCAAAAAGATTTTCCCAACTCAGATCGATCTTGATTGCAACATTCTGTTTTAGCTTCACCTATGAGGTTCTTCAGCTTTTATTTGAATTAGGAAGTTTTGATACCGATGATATGATCCTAAATACTCTTGGCGGGACTATAGGATACCTGCCGATTAAGCTGTTTTACACAGTTTTCAAAAAGAATGGAACCATTCACAGCCAGGCCCAAGGACAGTAATTTGCTGTCCTTCTTTTGTCACAAGTTACTTTCACGCCGCTGCCGAATTATTGACGCGTAGGTTGAAATATCATGTCCTTATTCTTACGTTTAAAGCAAGACAAGGTTTCAATATAAAGGAAAATATACCTAATATTACTGTAGATGCATAAAAAAAAGACCACCAGATTGGTGGTTACAGCCTGTAGACAAATTCAAAGAACAGCAAGAGATGTTTCAGTTGATTTCAGAAATCCGCTCCCTTTCCGCCGACTGCCTGCCAAGCCGCATCAAAGCAAGCGGCTGCGGTGTCTCGGCTAGCCAGTAATTCGGCAGGAGTGTCGCAAATTTCTTCAATCCAATGAGGATTACAGTAAAAAAACATTAAGTATAATCTAGTCTTGTTTTAAAATTTAGGTAGAACCCCATTTTGTCTACAAACCCAGGCCATCAGATTGGTGGTTATTTCAAATTTTTAAATCCGTATTTTTCAAAGATTTTCATGGAGTCTTCCGTTTGGAGATAATCATAGAATAGCTTGGCTTTCTTATCATGATCCAAGTCATTGATCATTCCGACGGGATATATGATCGGATCGTGTAAATCTGCCTGGGCTGCTGCAATGATTTCAATTTTCGATGAGTTGAGCGCATCCGTTTTATAGACGAGGCCTGCGTCCACGTTTCCCGTTTCCACATATGTAAGCACTTGCCGGACATCCTTTGCATATACCAATCGATCTTCAACCTCTTTAAAGAGGTTCATGTTTTCCAAAGTTTGTTTCGCATATTGCCCTGCCGGTACAGACTCTGGAGTGCCAATCGAAATTTTTTCTGCCTTTGTAAGGTCTTCCAGCGATCCGATTTCCTTTTTGGAATCCTTTGGCACCACCAGCACCAGATCATTGCCGACTAAATCGATTCCGTTTTTCTCTTCAATAAGATCTTCCTCTACTAATTTATCAAATTTATCTTCTGCAGCTGAGAAAAACAGGTCAACAGGCGCGCCTTGGGATATCTGCTGCTGAAGAGCTCCAGAGGCTCCAAAGTTATAATGAACTTCTACATTTGCATTCTCTTTTTCAAAAGACATCTTTATATCATTTAAGGCATCTTGCAAACTTACAGCTGCGGAAACCGTCAATTCCACTTTACCTCCGGCTTGCGCCTTCATTTCCGTTTTTTCCGCTTGATCATTTGAACAACCTGCGATCGCTGCCGCTAGCAGCATAATCGAAAAAATCATAAGGTATGTTTTTTTCAAAGTCACTCTTCTTCCGACCTTTCATTTTAGGTTGGCTGCTAATTCAGCAGCCTTCCGTATTATTCTTTCATTTAGATTCCGAACACCATGCATCTCAGCTATAAAGAAGTTTGGGCTGTCGGGCTAGATAGGAAGGTGTACCATTTTGATTAAGACTAAGGATCAATTTCATGACCTCCACTATTCCCTCAGGTTTCTCCAACTCTATTTCCTTATGATAAGCTTCTATGGATGTGTTCCACTTTTTCATTTTTTTCTGATCCTTCAATATACCCAGCAATTGTTTTTCAAAAGGCTTTTTCTGATTAAGTTTAAATACAAGTCCTTGTTGTTTTAAATATTGCAGATTAATTTCCTCCTGCCCGGGAAGCCTCGAATGAACAAAAATGGGAAGCCTTTTTCGCAATGCTTCGCTAATCGTAACACCGCCCGGTTTCGTAACGATTGCGTCAACTTCTTCATAAAGCTTATTCATTTCAGACCTTGATGAGATATAAGGCAATGGTTTGATATGTGGTAAGTTCCATGTTTCGATTTCTTCATAAAGCTTGCTGTTATTTCCGCATAGGACTAAATAATCAAAGTCGGTTGAATTCTTTAACTCATCACCTAAGTTCAAAATCCCTCCAAGACCGCTATTTCCTCCGGATATCAAAATTTTTGGCCGTGCTGTATTTCTTTGGACACGGGCATTTTTAGTGATTTCCTCGTGCACGGGAATGCCAGTGACCATCATCGTTTGTTTTGGTATTTGACGCTTACTCATCAGCTTTTCTTTTACTTCTTGACTAGGAAGAAAATGGGCATCTATCCCTTCGCTTCCCCACACATTATTAATAAAGTAGTCCGTGTACACATTTATAACCGGTGTGCTGCACTTCCCTTTCATCTTTAGCTGACTTAAAAGATAGGAAGGAAAACCGTGTGTACACACAATTAAATCAGGCTTTTCTTCTGCTATTAATTGTTCCAATTTATTCATGAATAGTTGCTGATACCACTTAAATATCCGTTCCTTTGGCGTGTGCACATAAAACAGATTCTTATAGGCAAGATTATAGGTTTCCGGCGCATAACGGATCCATGTAAGATAACTATTTACAATGATTTTTTCTAGAGAGGTATTGGTATAGCTGATTAGATCGATTTTCTTATAAGTAATCCCATTTGAATGCTTTTTTAACATATCCATTAATGCCTCTGCAACTTGATGATGTCCCGACTGCATTCGAAAGAGAGGTAAAAACAAAATTTTCTTCTTCATATATGTGTCATCTCCTAAGAAATCATTCTGAAAATACAAAATATATAGTTCATGATATCTTCTTCTTATAATAAATTTCCAATTTTATAATAAGGAGCCGACTCAACCTTTGGACATTTGTTTTCTCTTTTTAATGTATTTGATAGAAACATAAAGTGCAAAAATAACTAAAAATACAAGCCCTAAATATGGAACATATTTAGGATTAACATTAAAAGCATCCCCGATATAATAACCGGCCACTATAAAAGGGACGGTCCATAGAATAGTGCCAAATAGGGAAAATAGGAAGTATTTCCGAAAAGGTATAGAAGAGATTCCTGCGAAATATGGACTAATTTGTCTTATTCCCGGAATATAAAATCCAAATACTAAGGTTTTTTGTGCATTATCCGTATAGTTTTTCTTTGCTTTCTCCCAGCGTTCAGTCGTAATCCCAATGAATCTTCCAAATTTATTTATAAATGGATACCCCACATATTTTCCGCATGCATAAGCTGCAAGCATTCCGATAAAGGCGCCGAGAATTGCACACAGCATTGCCAAACCTAGTGAGAGCTTACCTTGTGCTACCAACACCCCAATCAGAAATAGAAGTGATTCTTCAGGAGCAGGCACTCCCACAATGCCGAAGAATAAAAAAAGAAAAATGATCAGGTATCCATATGAATCAATAAAATGTAAAAGCGTATCTATATTCATAATACCCCCAGAATTATTTATAAGTCTTTTAAAGTAATAAAGTAAATTCCTTTTTCCTTACTCTCCTGTAGGTAAATTTTTAACATTTCAATCATATAGCCTGGTGCTTCTTTATCCGCTCCCAATGTTTCACCACAGTCATGAAGCAACAGGATGGAACCTTCTGTCGAAGTGCTTCGCAGTTGATCAAGCAAAGTATTCCTGCAATTTTCGACTTTCCAATCCCCGAAGATGCCGGACCACATCACCACTCTATATTTCTTACTGAAAAGTGGTGTGAACATATTAAAATGGCCCCATGGCGGTCTATAAAAAACAACCTTTTCATTCGTAACTTCATTTATCGCCTTTTCAGTCATTTCCAACTGTTTCCGTAAATGGATTGGTGATAGCACCCAGCTTGAAACATGATGATAATGGTGGATCCCTATAGTATGTCCCTCTTCATGCATTCTTTTAATAATCTCAGGATTTCTTTTCACCTTACTGCCAACAACAAAAAATGTGGCCTTTATCTTATACTCTTTTAAAAGATCAAGTAATTTTATTGTATATTCTGGGTTTGGGCCATCATCGAAAGTTAGCGCAATCCCATTATTCAAATTGATATTTTTTGTTATTCCCAGACTGCATACACGAATAAGCACCGTTGGGATAATAGTATAAAATATTAATAGCAATAATAAAATAATAAAACTAATCAGCCATATATGCATCACACAAAACTATCCTCTCATTATTGATATTACCAATACTGATTCTTTCCCTATATCATATTCATTTACCACAATGCAGCAAATTTTATTGTATTCAGGTAATTCATTAAAAAAACCTCTTCTTACAATTTAGCATTTTTTTTTCATTATTTTCACTTATCAATCATTTTTTTATTTTTGTAAAATTTTACTGACCACTAGCCTGCTTACTGCAAAGTAATAAAACACCTATAAAGAAATTAGAATTAGAGCAGTTTGCCTGCATTTTTTTCATTTAAAAACGTTCCAATTGTTATCATCCGGAGCATTTTTTGCCGTTCACGATTTTTTCATCCATCAACGCTCATTTTGCGGCCGTCCACGCACCTTATTCGACCGTTCTCGGATTTATTCGACCTTCCTAACTCTTTATTCGACCCTCCATGCACTTTTTCCGACCCCAATTGGGTCTTCTTTTGCCGACAAACTGAAAAAAACACCCTAAGGGTGTTTTTTTATATCCATATTGTTTTCCAATAATCCTCTTTATCAAAGTGCACATTCTTCAATTTCGAATCCCAGGTCTTCGATGATTCCCCAATCTGCTGTGGGTTCTTGACCAGCTGTCGTTAAATAATCGCCGACGAAGATGGAATTGGCTGCATAAAGTGCCATGGGCTGCATGGAACGGAGATTGACCTCACGACCGCCGGCCAGACGGATTTCTTTACTCGGATTAACGAATCTCATCATCGAAATCAATTTCAGGCATTTAGTAGGGGTCAACTCGGAAGTTCCCTCAAGCGGCGTTCCGTCAATTGCATTGAGAAAATTACAAGGAATGGAATCTGCATCAAGGCTGCGTAGGGATAGTGCGATTTCCACCGCTTCCGACTCAGATTCCCCCATACCGAAAATGGCACCAGAACATGGGGACATTCCGGCTTCTTTTACAGCTTCGACTGTATCTACCCGGTCTTCATATGTATGTGTCGATGTAATTTTACTGTAGTTTTCCTGTGATGTATTCAAATTGTGGTTGTAGCGATGAACGCCTGCTTCCGCAAGTTTGCCAGCATGTTCCTCATTCAGGAAACCTAAACAACAGCAGATTTTAAGATCCGTCGTTTCGCGGATTTCCTTTACTGCTTCAATGACATGATCGATTTCCCTGTTGGTCGGACGACGGCCGGACGCAACGATGCAGTAAGTACCCGCTTTGCGACGAATTGATTCTTGCGCTCCCTCGACAATCTTTTCTTTCGTCAACCAAGCATATTTATCGATTGGGGCTTCCGATACGATCGACTGCGAGCAGTAGCCGCAATCTTCGGGACATAATCCTGATTTCGTATTGATGATCATATTCAATTTAACTTTTTTCCCATAATGATGCTTGCGTATGAGGTAGGCCGCATTCAAAATTTCCAAAACCTCTTCGTCTGGGGCTTGTACGATGGATAATGCCTCTTCCTCCGTCACTTTATATCCTTTGATAACGTTCTCCGCTAACCTCTTCCAGTCCCTTAACATTGTTTCCAAACCTATCCCTCTTTTCTTTATTGTGTGCCGAATCGCTGGTTTATGGATTCCTTGACTATGCAATTCCTAGAAAAGGAGCATAACCCGGTCTGGTAAATAAAGACCAACTGCCTGCAATATCTACCTGATGCTCCAACCGCGAATGCCTCCATCTCCAATCCACTTTCCCTTCAAACCAAGTAGTCGCATGTGCACCATCCAACCACAATGGGCAGCACTTAACATTTAGCAGTATCAATACTGCCTGGCGATTTAGGTAAATTTGTTAACCTTAAATATTTTAAGTTAACATATCGATAGAATAATAACATACTAACAAAATATTATTCAATGGTCTTTTTTCAATATTTTCCTAGTCTCTCCTTTAAATCCCGATAAAGATGGCTTTTTATATGTTAACTAAAAAATAAATTAGTTGACATATAAAATAGAAATCAGGCAAACTAATAGTGGGCATTTTGCCAGCACTTTCAAAAAAGGAGGTTAAAAACTTGAAAGCAAGGACGATTTCCTATGTGGCCCTTTTTACCGCGTTAACTGCCATTGGCGCCTTTATTAAGATACCTATACCTTACATACCATTCACACTGCAAATTCTGGCAGTTTATTTGGCAGGCGCATTATTGGGGCCCCGGCTTGGAATGCTCAGTCAGTTATGCTACGTCTTGATCGGACTTATCGGAGTGCCCGTGTTTGCTGAAGGCGGGGGATTCGGCTATATTTTCAAACCTACATTCGGCTATTTGCTCGGATATATACTGGGAGCCTATGTAAATGGATGGCTGATCAACCGGTTTTCCCTCTCCACGATTCGTTCCATATTCTTTGCTAATGCCGCCTCTTTGCTGACAGTTTACCTTTTTGGCTGCATCTGGCTGTATGGTGCAATGAAGTGGATTGTTGAAACGCCGCTTACCATCAACCAGACGATTCTTTACGGCTTCTTGTTACCTGTACCCGGTGATCTTATGCTATGCATTCTATGTGCTGTCATCATTCAACAAGTACGTCCGCGCATTGCAAGATATATAAACGTAAAGGAGCTGAATCATCCATGGGCCAAGCCTACTTTATAACCGGAACTGGCACGGATATTGGAAAGACCATCGTCACGAGTGCACTCTATCTGTCTCTTCAAACATTGGGAAAAAGCGTCACGATATTCAAGCCATTCCAAACTGGAATCAATGAAGAAAATCATACATACCCGGATATATCTTGGTTTGAGCAGGAACTCGGTGTAAAGGATTCAGGGTTTTACACACTGAAACCGGAAACCTCCCCACATTTGGCGATTAAATTAACCGGTAGTCTTATCGATGAGAAGAAAGTCGTGGAAAGGGTTCACGAACTTGAGGAAATGTATGACATCGTATTAGTAGAGGGCGCTGGCGGATTGGCTGTGCCGCTTATTGAACGAACGGAAGGTTTCTATATGACGGCGGATTTCATAAAGGATTGCGGCATGCCTGTCCTCTTCGTATCCACAAGCGGTTTAGGGGCGATTCATGATGTCGTGACCACCCATTCTTATGCCCAAGTCCATGATATAAACGTGAAAACCATTTTGTATAATCATTTCCGGCCGGAAGATCGGATTCATCAAGACAATATCGAAACCATTGAAAAGCTGACTGGGCTGAATGGCCTCGCCTGCATCCCAACACTGGCCGATGTTAGAAAAGACTTGAGAATCTGTATCCTTGATTTACTTAGTGATCAAGATTATACCCACCAACTGAAAGAGGTGTTCAA
Source organism: Peribacillus sp. NPDC101481 (assembly GCF_044767165.1). Lineage (NCBI taxonomy): Bacteria > Bacillati > Bacillota > Bacilli > Caryophanales > Bacillaceae > Peribacillus > Peribacillus sp. NPDC101481. The sequence continues at coordinate 85,619 of NZ_JBIWNJ010000004.1, forward strand.
AGCATGAACAGTCAGGATTTAGAACAATGGGATAAGGAATATGTATGGCATCCGTTCACACAAATGAAAACGTATCGGGAAAGCAAACCGCTGATCATCGAGCGCGGCGAAGGCAGCTACCTGATTGATGTGGATGGCAAACGCTACCTCGACGGCTATGCTTCATTATGGGTGAACGTGCACGGGCATAACGAGCCGGAATTAAACGGTGCCCTAATTGAACAAGTGAATAAAGTCGCGCACTCCACGCTGCTGGGATCTGCGAATGTACCATCGATTCTACTGGCAAAAAAACTGGCCGAGATCACTCCTGGTTCTTTATCGAAAGTCTTCTACTCTGACACGGGATCTGCCGCTGTTGAAATCGCCCTTAAAGTCGCATATCAATATTGGCAAAATATCGATCCCGTCAAGCATCAGAATAAAAACAAATTCGTCTCACTTGACGAAGCATACCATGGCGATACTGTCGGAGCTGTGAGTGTGGGCGGAATGGATTTATACCATAGAATCTTTAAGCCCCTCTTATTTCAACGGATTTCCGCCCCTTCACCATATGCCTATCACATGACTGAGTATGGAGATCAAGAAGCCGTGAAAAACCATTGCTTGACGGAACTGGAGCAGTTACTGGAGAAACAATCAGAGGAAATTGCAGGATTGATCATCGAGCCGCTTGTGCAGGGAGCAGCAGGCATCATAACCCATCCCCAAGGCTTTTTGAAAGAGGTCGAACAATTATGCAAAAAGTACAATATCCTCTTAATTTGTGACGAGGTGGCCGTAGGATTCGGTCGCACCGGTACAATGTTTGCCTGCGAACAGGAGGATGTCGTCCCTGATATCATGTGTATGGGTAAAGGGATCACTGGGGGATATATGCCACTCGCAGCAACCATCATGACCGAGCAGATCTTTCATTCCTTTTTGGGGGAAAGAGAAGAACATAAAACCTTCTATCACGGCCACACCTATACAGGAAATCAGCTAGCCTGTGCACTGGCCCTGAAGAATATCGAGCTAATGGAAAGCCGTAATCTCATTAAAGACATCCAGAAAAAATCTAAATATCTATCACAAAGACTGCAAACGCTATACGAACTCCCGATAGTCGGCGATATCCGCCAGCGCGGCTTCATGATTGGAGTGGAAATCGTTAAAGACCGCCAAACAAAAGAAACGTTCACCCTCCAAGAGAATGTCGTTTCCGGAATCATCCATACAGCACGGGAAAATGGCCTGATCATTCGGGAACTTGGTCCAGTCATCACGATGATGCCGATCCTTTCCATGTCAGAAAAGGAACTCGATTTCATGGTCCAAACCGTCTACCGTGCCATTAAGGAAGTCTCCATTCATAAAGGATTGATTCCAGCAGCTAACTGATACACAAAGAACCGGAAGAGCAGAGCTCATCCGGTTCCTTCTATACTTTGTAGGGACTTCGTGAAGAAAGATCAAAGATATTGGACATATACCCAAGAAATCAAACATCTTGGCAATCAAGAAGAGGCAGCTGTTGAACCTGAGGAAGTTTTATATCCTTATGTTTAAACAGCTTTTTAAGCGCAGCTATTGATCATCTCATGGAATCAGCACCCTCGATGTGATGCCCTTTTTTTCGATTGATTTTGGATGATTTCACCTATTCAAAGGGATTTCCAGCAGCATCACGAGACTTCTGCGGGAAAAACGCGTCCAAGGAAGACCCGCAGGCACAAGAGCGCTGGGGGCGGACCCCGCGGAAAAGCGAGTGCCTGGAGGGAACGTTCGAATTTTACTACTCCTCAAAAAAGCTGCAGTCCTATAGCTAATGTTGCGCTTTGTAATTTACCTCCCGGGAATCCAACTTGCTTAAACCCACTATTACCTTTACGTTCGACTTTTTAATTTTCCTCCCTCACACATCGAAGAAGGTGGCCAACCCAGGCTGTCTTTTTCATTTTTTAAATAAATAAGGCACACCACAGAATCCGATATCTGAATAATTAATTTGTGCCTAGAAACTCTCTGAGGATTATTGCTTGTGAGCGAGGATTCATGCCTTGAATTTGAACCGATAATTTGGAAATACGACAACTAGGGTGCTATGCACGAACCAGTTTAGATCGTGTCTGGCACCTTAGCCATGTATGTTCACCACTTACCATGTTTATGTAATAAATCCTTGGCACTTTCAGATAAAAAATGAGCGGCTTTAATAATGGATTTTTCATCAACAGTAAAAGCTGGATGATGCCAGTCTTCGTTTCCGTTTGTACCAAAAAAGGCAAAGGTACCGGGGATATGTTGAAGGTAATAAGCGAAATCTTCACCACCCATTGAAGGCTCTGGATTGATTACGTGTAATGATTGCTGCCGAGCAGACACGCGTACCATCTCTGTGACAGCTGGATGATTAAGAAGCGCGGGGGGACCAGGAAACCAACCAATCGCAGCTTCCTGTGAAAAAGCAGCTGCAATATGATTCACAATCGAATAAAACTTTTCTTTTACTTCTTCGCGGATTTCAGCATTAAAGGTTCGAATCGTTCCTTCCAATATGACGTCACCCGGAATTACATTCCAAGTGTTTCCACCTGTTATTCTCGTAACACTCACCACAGCACAATCTAATGGGGATACACTCCGGCTGACGATAGTTTGAAGAGCGGTAATAAGCTGAGCCGCTGCCGCTATTGGATCTTTTCCGTTTTGAGGGATGGCCGCGTGGCTCCCCTTCCCTTTTAGCACAATATGAAAACGGTCCACTGCCGCCATTAACGGACCTTCTTTTATCCCGATGGTGCCGACAGGCAAATTGGGTTTATTGTGCAGGCCAATTACAGCCGCTACATCGTCAATTTGACCATCTTTTATCACATGAACCGCACCGCCACCTAATTCTTCTGCGGGTTGAAAAAGCAATCGCACTGTCCCGTACAACTCTGATTGACATTCTTTTAAAAGGTAGGCAGCTCCTATTACAGCTGCCGTATGAAAATCATGGCCGCACGCATGCATCACTCCTTTTACTTTCGAAGCAAACGGAAGCCCAGTTTGTTCCTCAATCGGAAGCGCATCGATATCCGCCCTTATGGCTACTGTCGGTCCGGTTTTGCCACCCTTTATATCTGCAAAAACACCTGTTTTCAATCCTGTATTTCGTATTTCAATGCCCTCTTCCTCGAGCCAATTTTGAATTGATTTTGTCGTTTCAAATTCTTCATTTGATAACTCCGGATATTGATGTAAATGGCGCCTTATCGATATTAAGCGCTTTTCCAGCTCTCGACTCATACAGACGCCTCCTTCTATAAATCTAAGCGATAGCATTTTACTAAAATATCATGATTTTGAAATTCTTTCGTTCGATCCCGTTTAAAGCCAAACCATTCGTATAGTTTTATGGCTTTATGCATCTTATCAGTAGAATGTAAATACAAACTGGACGCACCTTGCGATTTTGCATAAATTACACTTGCTTTTAATAATTCCTGTGCGATACCGCGTCCCCTTGATTCGGGATGAACGGCCAACAACCGAATGATTGGTGAAAGGATCCCAAGTTCCGGCTTTTCATATGCTTTTTCAGATGACTGAAAAAGCTGTAATGTACCAAGGATATCCTGATTGCACTTTGCAACCAACACCTTATCAACATGTGGATTATCCACGGAAGATTGAATATTTTTTAAATATCCCTCCCAAGCTTCCGGGTTCGAATATTCATGTTCATATTGTTGATAACTTTCTACCAATAAACGGCGCACCGTCTCTTTATCTTCTTCAATCAATTCATCGACTACGATTGTATTAATCATACGTCCTCCTTGGCCCCTTTCTTTAATTGGCCTTTTCTTTTAATAACGATAAGGAATAATCTCTTGATATCCGGTTTAAAAATTGTCGTGTTCGTTCTTCCTTTGGAGCATTGAAAATCTCCAATGGTGACCCTTCTTCAACAATGACCCCGCCATCCATGAAAAGAATGCGATCCGATATCTCTTTAGCAAAACTCATTTCATGGGTTACAATCACCATCGTGATGCCCTCCTGTGCAATTGCTTTTATGACAGAAAGCACCTCCCCAACCAACTCAGGGTCGAGTGCCGACGTTGGCTCGTCAAATAGAATGACCTCCGGATTTAAAGCAAGTGCCCTGGCAATTCCAACACGTTGCTGTTGACCTCCTGATAATTGCGAAGGGAAATAGTTATGCTTATCTCCCAAACCTACTTTTTCCAATAACAGCTTGCTTTCCCGAATTGCATCAGCTTTCTTATATTTTTTTGTAACAATTAACCCTTCCATTACATTTTCCAAAACAGTTTTATGAGCAAATAAGTTATAATGCTGAAAAACCATCGCCGATTGTCTTCTAAGGGACAAGATTTCCCTTTTAGTCGCCTTCTTAGACTTCACCTGTATATCTCCTACTTGAACGATTCCCTCATCTGGTTTCTCCAGAAAATTCAAGCATCTAAGCAGGGTGGTTTTCCCAGATCCACTTGGTCCAAGAATGGTAACTACTTCTCCCTTGCCTATTTTCAAATTAATTCCTTTTAAAACTGGCTGCTGGTTAAATGATTTTTTTATATCTTTTAAATAAATCATTGTACTCCTCCTCGATTATAGGCAGTGGCCTTTTTCTCAATTAAAAACGAAAGCCCCTCTGCAATGATTGTGAGACCCCAATAAATTAAACCAGCAGCAATAAAAGACTCCAAAAATTTCAAATTGGTGGATGCAACAATATTGGCTGCTCCTGTCATTTCTTTTTGCGATACAATGAATGCAACCGATGACGTATGCAGAAATCCAATGAAAATATTCGTGAAATTCGGGATGGACTGAGCAATGGCCTGTGGCAAAACAATTCGCGTCATGGCTTGAAACGAATTCATACCCACGGAATAGGCTGCCTCCATTTGGCCATTGGAGACACTGATAATTCCCGATCTGAATATTTCTGATAAATAAGCACCCGCACTCAACGATAAGGCGGTTAAGACAAATAAAATAATCGGAATGGAATTAGATTGTATACCCAAATCAAATTTCTTAGAAATTTGATCGATTAATAATGGAAAACCGAAATAAATGAGCATTATGTGCATGATAATCGGTGTTCCTCTAAAGAAGGAAACATAACCATTTGCAACTCTACATAGAAATTTCACTTTATATATCCTAATCAAGGCAACAGCGAGACCGATAATAAAACCTGCAAGAAGAGGAAGCATCGTTAAGATAAGTGTGATCGGAAGTGCTTTAATAATCTCCTTAAAAGCAGTCCCAATAAATAGAATATCAATCGTCAAGTCCTTCCCTCCTCCCTTTGTTATCCAGTAACAGACACATCAACAGTTTGATGCCGATTAATGCGGTTTTCATAAAGTCTGAATATTTTCTCAAACAATAGCACGACTGCATAATAGATAACAGCTAATGAGAGATAGACTTCGAGAGCATGTGCAGTTGCAGCAATTAATGTCTCTCCCCTACCCATCATATCCATTACGCCGATGGTAAAGGCAAGTGAGGTATCCTTCAAGGATCCGATAATAGAGTTTGCGATATTCGGAAAAGCAATCCGTATTGCCTGGGGAAGCACAATTCGAAAAAAACTTTGACTATTATTCATACCAACAGAATAGGCTGCTTCCGTTTGCCCATAATCGACAGCCTTAATCGCTCCACGGAATATTTCTGCGAAATGCGCCCCATTACTTAATGCATAAGTAATAATGACAAAATACAGAGCATCCATTCTTGAAATATCAATATTAATGAATAAAAGGATTGCAGGCAGTCCATAAAAAACTAGAAACAATTGTATTAAAATAGGCGTTCCCCGAATGAATGAAATATACAAAATGACAAATTGATTCAAAACAGGGATACGAAATAATCTCAGGATGGCTGCCGCTATCCCGATGACCATTCCTAATAAAACGGATGCCGCCAGAATTTGCAATGTTACTCCAAGATAATATATTAACGTCGGAATGAAATCGACGATTAATGAAGGATCAAATGCTTTCCCCATGCTTTAGCACCTCCACGCTTACTACTATCTAATTAAAATCCTACTGAATAGTCTGCACCCAGCCACTTTTTACTTAGTTCGCTAACTACCCCATCTTTTTTCAGCTCCACAAGTGCTTCATCAATTCTCTTCTGTAAAGGCGTTTCGTCTTTTCTTAGCAAAAAGTATACTTTTGAATTAAGAAGTGGCTCACCCACAACCTTTTGCTGTGCATCTGCTTGTTTATTTAAGAAGTCGACTGCAAATGGTGTAGTAATGGTAGCATCCGCCCGACCAGTTTTGATTTGATTCTTCGTATCATCTACGCCTTGGCCAGAATAGACAATTTCAATACCGGCATTATTTTCTTTATTATACTTTTCAAGAAATACAGCAGAATTGCTCGTTGCACTCACTATCGCTTTTTTTCCTTTTAGATCTTTAATGGAGTGAATATCATTGTTGTCCTGATGAACTGTAACTTGAAGGGGAAAGACATTATATGGTTCTTTATTAAATAGAAATTTTTCTTTTCGTTCATCATTCACCTCCATTTGGTGAGCTACAAAATCTATTTTGTTCGTTTCTAAACTTAATAATAGATTAGAAAATTCCATCGTTTTAAATTCAAATTCATATTCAGGCAGCTTTTCATCGATTTGCCGAACCAACTCGACATCATAACCTGTCAGCTTACCATTACTATCCAAAAAGCAAATATTCGGGAATTGCGTCCCTGTTCCGACAATGATTTTCTGAACTTTTTTATTTTTTGAACCTCCAGAACTTGATTTAGCAGTACTCGTTGTTTCTTTCGAAGAGCAAGCTCCCAAAAAAGTAAGTAGCAGTGCCATAACAATTAATAATGTTTTTTTCATCTCAAATTCCCCCGACGTTTTTAATTACTAACAATTGGTTCTTTTTTTTCAATAATGCGATACAGCGTTTCATCTAGAATTTTACGAAGATACACAATTTTTTCTCCATCGTGATCTCGTTCAGCAAAAATCTCATAGCCTCTTCTTTCATAAATGGAAACAAGCCAAGGATGACGATCAGCTGTCGCCAAATAGACGGCCGGCGCTTTCACCTGTTCCCGAAGTGCATTTTCTTCCACCCAGGTTAACAAAGTTGAGCCAAAACCTTTTTGTTTGTATAGGGGGTCGACTGCAAACCACCAAATGAATGGGTACGGACTGAAATGATCAGGATCATTCCATGGATGACGAACTGTCACAGTGGAAACAATTTGACCCTCCTGTTCTAAAACATAAGTGAGATTCCGCCTAATATTATTCGTCACTAGCTGCAAATCAGCTGTCGCAGCCAGAAAGTTAATATTCAATTCTCTAATTGGTTCATAAGCCCGAAGTGTGACGTTTAGCACTTCTGGAGCATCCTTTACAGTAGCAAGACGGATTAGCTGTGTCATGACTAACTCCCCATTTCTATAACATATTATTTACACAAGAATAGTCGGATTAATATCTGCAATTTCCCATTAAATCACTCGCTCTAGCTCTATTTCATAATGTTCTTAGTCATCTTTTTAAGTCCGTTAAATTTTGTTATTGTAAGCGTTCGAGTACTTTTTCAAGATAAGGTATGCCAATTTCCGTAACACTCTCATATACGTTGCCTCTCCCAATTTCAATAATTGGCACATACCGAACACCATATTTGATTTCTAAAATATCTCGCCGTTCATCATGATTGGTAACATCCACCGTTTGATAAGAGATCTCCTTTTCTTTTAAGTATTGTTTAACCTCTTCGCAATAGTGACATCCTTGTTTTGACCAAACGACGACAGATAACGCTTCTCCCATTTCTTATTCCTCCTTCAATTTTTAAAATAATTCTTCAATTATTGATTAATGCTTTCCTTCGCATAACGATTTTCCGGGAATGGAAGCCCCAAGTTGCCTCTTAATGTTTCTGCTTCATATTCAGTACGATATATTCCCCTTTTTTGCAGGATAGGAATCACATAAGATACAAAGTCACTTAAAGCATTTGGAACACTTGAAGCAAAGATAAATCCGTCCGCGCCCTTCTCTTCGAACCATTGCTGAATCAAATCCGCCACTTTCTCTGGAGTTCCAATAAAAGTAGTCCGGGGGGTAGTCTCTTTAAGTGCTACCTGACGGAGCGTTAACAGTTTCTCCTTGGCTTCCTGTTTAATTCGATCAGTTGTACTTCGGAAACTGTTTTTTCCGATGTCTCCAAGATCAGGGAAAGGTGCATCCAGTTCATATTGGGAAAAATCATGATGATCGAAGTATCGTCCCAAATAGTCAAGCGCCTTATCTATAGAAACCAGGTTAGCAAGTTCTTGATATTTGTGCTCTGCCTCTTCCACAGTTGCACCAATGATTGGCGCGATACCCGGCAAAATAACAATTTCATCAGGGTGTCTCCCGAATGCAATAGCCCTGTTTTTTACATCATGATAAAATATCTTGGCATCTTCCAAAGTTGGTTGACCTGTAAAGATTGCATCCGCTTCTTTAGCCGCAAGATTTTTTCCAGCTTCTGATGAACCTGCTTGAAAAACGACAGGTCTCCCCTGTTTAGATCTAGCAATGTTGAGTGGTCCTTGCACCGAGAAAAATTCTCCTTTATGTTTTAATTGATGCATTTTAGAAGGATCAAAAAACTCACCGGATTTTTTATCCCGAGTAAACGCGTCATCCTCCCATGAATCCCAAAGTCCTTTGGTAACTTGTATATATTCTGATGCTATCCGATAGCGTTTGGCATGATCAGGGTGTTCTTCAATCGTTTTGTTATAGTTCAAGGCCGTACTCTCAAGAGGAGTAGTAACAAGGTTCCATCCGCCACGACCTTGACTAATGTGATCAAGTGAAGCAAATTGCCGGGCGACAGTAAATGGCTCACTGTATGAGGTGGAAACTGTTCCGACTAGCCCTATTCTTGATGTGAAAGCAGCGAGTGCGGATAAAATGGTAAGTGGTTCAAAACGATTTAAAAAATGCGGAATTGACTTCTCATTGATAAACAATCCGTCAGCAATGAAAAGTAAATCGAACATTCCCTCTTCAGCCTTCTGGGCCTGCTCCTTATAAAATTCAAGACTAACACTGGCATCTGCCTGAATATCAGGATGTCTCCAACCAGATATACTCCCTCCAACTCCGTGAATAAGCGCTCCAAATTTCAACTTTCTCTGCTCAGACATCGATACTCCTCCTTTAATTAATCGGTATTTAGCTTTGCTGATATCTAGCATCTTGCCTATTTACTGAAGACTTTTTAATTTTGGCTCGTAACGTGTTTCTGTTCAGATAAGGCTAATTGAAGTGGACTCAACAATCGGAAAGATCTTAACCTTTCTGCTTCCTTTAAAATCGGCGAATGTAGGATGAACTCATCTACCCCATATTTTTCATGTAAATTTGTTAATACCTCTTTTACATATGAGGGAGTTCCGGCAATAATATTGGAATCCTGTTCTTCAATTTCGTAAGACTCCCCAGATTGTTTCCCAAATAACTCTGCTTGCACCAGTGTTTGGACCGTAACAGAACGACCGCTTTTAAGATGTACTTTCACAATCTTCTGATCACCTGTTAACTGTTCTGCTTCTTGTTGTGAAGGAGCAGCAATCACTGAAACCGATACCTTAAAGCTCCCAGTTGGAAAGTTACTTTGGTAAATGCGTGAAGCATCTTCGAGTACAGTCTCATTACTATTGATAAATCGGGCAAATACATAAGCTATACCAATATCGGCTGCTAGCCTGGCACTGTCAGCACTTGCACCAAGCAGAAACATCTTTGGCTTTTTTGAAGGGAGTGGTGTCGCTTGAATGCCTGCAAGCGGGTGAGTTTCATTAACTGAATTTTCGATTATTTCTTGCAAGAAAGATAGCCGCTCTTCGAAATCTTTTCCATCATTCACAGTTCCAAACTGTAGTGCCTTCGTTGATAAGGGGAGACCACCTGGTGCCTTTCCGATGCCAAGGTCTACCCTGCCTGGCGAAAGATTTGATAACACGTGAAAGTTTTCCGCCACTTTATATGGACTATAATGCTGAAGCATAACACCTCCGGACCCTACCCGAATCGATTTTGTTTGGGCTAATAAATAAGAAATCAATACTTCCGGGGAGGACCCCGCTAACTGTTCGGCATGATGATGTTCCGATACCCAGAAACGAGTATAACCCCACTCTTCTGCATGTCTAGCCAGATTAATGGTTTGCTGTAGTGCATCAAATGCTGAAGCTCCTGGAAATATCGGGCTCTGGTCTAAAATGCCAAGCTTATAACTCATATTCTCTCCTCCGTTTTAATTCAAAGTTTACTTATGCGAATAATTATATTTTGACATATCCTATCACCTAAAACATGCTAATGGCAATGGTTTTACTAATAGAAAAAAATATTGTATTGATAGAAAATATCTATCAATTCGATTGTACCTGTAATTGCTGATGGTTTTTCTCAAATTTCCGAATTGATAAAAGAATGTCTTTCCATAGTAAGGGTGATTCCAACCCGTGATTTAAATGCGTTAGATAGATATGCTGCTTTATCTTGATTAAATGTGACACATCCACTTCAACCAGAGTGCCCTGTTCCAACTCTTTTTTAATACATAAGTACGGTAAAAATCCGATACAGCTTCTGCTAAGAATTAGCGACTTCGCCACTTCCAGGTGATCAACCTGAAACTCAATGCGCGGCTCTACATTAGATACTTCAAAAATTTTATGAACGTGGTTCCAGTCAAATGCACCACACTCAAAAAATACCAACGGCTCCATTGCTAATTCCTGTACTGTTAGCTCAGTTTGAAGTTGAAATGGATGTCCTGGATACACGACTAAACGAATCGAATTATCAAGGGTCTTGTAATTTTGCAAACCACTATGTGTAACATCCTTCATAAATGCTATATCAACCTGTTTCTGAAGCAATTTTTCCACTAATACATCATTTGTTGCTGAAATAAATTTAAAGCGTAAATTGGGGTTTTCCTTTTTCCATAGAGGAAGAGCATATGGAATAAAGTATTGCGATGTAATGATATTAGCCCCTATCGTTATTTCCTCCAGTTCGCTTCCTGTTTTTAACTGCTTTTTCCCCTGGTGAAAGGTCCGAATAATTTGATCCGCAAATGGAATGAAGGCTTTCCCTTTTTCGGTTAAAATTATCCCTCTCCCTTGCCTCTCAAATAGTACTGAATCGAGTTCACTCTCAAGCGTCTTAATTCTTGCCGAAACCGTCGGTTGTGATAAAAACATTGCCTCTGCGGCTTTATGAAAACTATTAAGGTGAACAACATACATAAATGCCTCAATATGATCAATATTCATCTTGCCAACTCCTTTTACCAAAATGAACGCAAAAAGCTCCTGTTCGCTTATCGCGTTCAGGAGCTTTTGGTTGTCCAATCAGCTCATATCTTATAATTATTCTTTCTCCGATTTTAATCTTATAAAACCAATAAGTAAAGTGTAATTTAATTAACTAACAACCAACAAGTCACGATATCTTTATTGCGATCTCATACAACATGATATTAGGAACGTATATTAAATAAAACTAATAAATTCATTCTCTTTCTGCCCGTTTTCAATCCTAAGGGTGTACCTTTTTCATGAATTTGTATTGTCCATAAATTTGGCATCGTTTATTTAAATGGCTTTTTTGCTTGTTTCAAAATTTCCCCAAGCTGCCCATCCTGTCTGCGTCATATATTTTTTCTCCTTATAAAAAAGAAAAGAAAGGTCATCCTAATGGAGTAATTCCAATAATGACATAAGGAGAGAAGCTACATGCCTCAACAACAAATTGATATCAATCAATTAAACCAAGCAAAGGCAAACGTTACCCTAACACAAACCTTACTTTCACAAGCAATTGAAAAATCTTCCTCTGATCCAACTTTGGCACAAGAAGCCATTAAACAAGCAGCTCAAGAAATCGCACAAGCCCAGTCTTCCGTAAATCAGGTTTACAGTGCAGTTCAAGCTCAGCAAGCAGAATGATAAAATGAAAATAAAAGAGGCCTATCCCAATTGAGGAATAGGCCTTTTAATAACGAATGTTTTTGGTTCATCCAAGCTTTTTCAGACCCACTTCTTAAAAGGCGGTATACTTTGAGGGAATTTAAACGTATTGCATGGATCATATCTCGTTTTAACTTCCCGAAGCCGCTTGAAATTTTCTCCATAGTACGCAGTTGGCCAATCTTCGATGAGGATATCCGGCCAATTCACGTAGTCACCTGTAGTATATGGTGACAATGCGCATTTAAGTTCTTTGATCCACTGGATGTTTTGCCGCTCTTCTTCTGGATTCGTCCATGTAGCCAGATACTCCTGGGCGATGATGGCATCCCGATAATAAAAAGCCGTTTCATTTGGGGACACACGGCCAACTGCCCCTCCTAGGGATTGGTGCCAAATGGCTGCATTTTCATTTGGAGCGTTTTCCAGAAAATGCTTCATCGTCAAGATTGCTTGCCGTTGAAAAGGTTTTTCAATGAAGGACCCCGACCGCTTGCGATGGGCCGGTCGATTTCCACTTGGATCATTAAAGAATTGCACAGCATCAATGTACGGGACTTCCTTTATCATGGTATTTGTTGGAAAACCCGCTCTCGTCAAAGGCTTTAGAAGCTGCTGCAACCTATATGATGGCCCAACAAATTCACCTTGAGCGATAATTTGGTTTACTTCCTTTGACTTGAATTCGATTTCTGAAGTTAAACACTCTTCAACTTGAGGGGCCCAATCCTGCCAGGCTTCAAACACCGCTTCAAAATCTTCCCATCCCCATGTGACGGAGAAAATCGATACCCTTGATACGGGGTGTACCCGAAAGGTAAGAGAAGTGACTATGCCAAAGTTTCCCCCTCCACCCCCGCAGCATGCCCAAAATAAATCACTATTAATTTTCCTATTTGCTTTAATAAGTTTGGCGCCCCTCTTTCCGCACGCCCTTACCATTTCTATTTCAAGCAAATTGTCACAAGTAAGTCCAAAGCGTCTCGATAACATGCCTATTCCACCGCCGAGCGTAAGGCCTACAAGACCAACACCGCTTTCGGTTCCAGCCGGAAGCGTCGTGCCATACTTCCATAGCGTATTATATACTTGACCTAAATCAGCTCCGGCTTCGATTTTTGCAATCATTTTTTCACGGTTGACCTTGATATTGTACATTTCACTTATATCAATGATTAGACCGCCATTCACTAATGAAAAATTTTCATAACTATGCCTGCCGCTCCTAACCCGGAAAGGTGTATGATTTTCCCGGGCCCACTTCAATGAATTCAATACATCATTGGAATTCTGACAAAACACAATGACCTTTGGAAATTTAGAAAAACTTAAGTTATTATTTATCCTGGCCTGCTCATACTCAGCATCATTAGGTGTAACGACCCGCCCGGTAAGCTTTGTTCTTTCCAAAATATACCCCCTCCCTCGGGTAAAGATGATGTTACATCCTATGAAAAAGTCTGTCAGGAAGACACATTCCATAAGCGTCCCACTGCTGGCATCCCTTGTTACGGGGACTAATTAGCTTTACTCGTGAGATTCGCTGATTTACTCGTGAGTTTCGCCATTTTACTCGTGAATTCCACCACTTTACTCGTAAGTTTTGCCGTTTTACTCGTGAATTTCGCTGGTTTACTCGAATTTCGCCATTTTACTCCTGAATTCCAACAATCACCAAAGACAAAAAAGCCCTTCTCGAATTAAGAGAAGGGCTTTCCGATAGAGTTTCTTATCCAGAAATTTCATCATCGGATTTAACATCCAATGGTGTTCGTTTATCCATTTTCAGCATGTAATAACTTGCTACGACCAAGGCTAGGAAAACGATCCCGACAACCAAGGAAATCCGGGTACTAGGATTGATCCACATACCGACCAACACCATCAGTAAGAAGGCAATTGTCGCATAGTTACTGTAAGGGGCCAACGGCATCTTGAACGGATGTTTCTCCATTTCAGCGGCATTTACCTTTCTGAATTTAAGCTCACTGATAAGTAAGACAAACCATGGAATCATCCCGGGTAATACACTCGCACTGTACACATAAAGGAATAATTGCGGCGGTGCAAGGTAATTCAGGATAACCCCGATGCCCAATCCTAATAGTACAGCGATCGTACAATATGCCGGCACTCCATTTTTAGATACTTTAGCAAAGACTTTTGGAGCTTGGCCATTCAATGCAAGTGTGTAAAGCATACGCCCTGCACTGAAAATCCCACTGTTGCATCCAGACATTGCCGCTGTGATTACGACAAAGTTGATGATTCCTGCTGCTGCTGTGATACCTATTTTAGCAAAGGTTGAAACGAATGGGCTTCCTAAGTCATCCAGTTGATCCCAAGGGAAGACTGTCACGATGACAAATATGGCACCAATATAGAAAATTAATATACGCCATATGATTGATTGGATAGCTTTTGTTACGGTCTTCCTTGGATCTTTCGCTTCTCCGGCTGTGATGCCGATAAGCTCAACGCCTTGATAGGATGCCACGACAAGGGAAAGCGCAAAGAAGAATCCTGTCCAGCCTCCCGTAAAGAAGCCGCCATTTTCCCATAGATTCGATAATCCAATCGCATCCCCGCCATTCCCTATTCCAAAGAAGATAAGGCCTAGGCCGGCAACGATCATCAATATGATCGTTATGATTTTTATAAGTGCAAACCAGAATTCAAATTCCCCGAAGGATTTAACTGAAATGAGGTTGGCCGCCCCCAAGATGATCATGGCGACCACACCTGGTATCCAAGCCGGTAAATCCGGGAACCAATATTGCATATACAACCCAACCGCGATGATTTCGGACATTCCGACGATTACCCATTGAAACCAATTGCTCCAAGCAGTCATATAACCTGCCAAAGGATGTATATAGCTGCTCGCAAAGGTTGCAAAAGAACCTGTAGTCGGTTCTAAATAGAGCATCTCACCCATGGAACGCATGATGAAAAATATAAAAATACCTGCGATGGCATAAGCAAGCATTACAGAGGGCCCGGTCCATTTGATCGTGCTCGCCGATCCCATGAATAACCCGACACCGATGGTTCCGCCCAAAGCTATCATTTGAATGTGACGTGCTTCCAGCCCTCTCTTTAATTCCTTGTTCGACATGTTTAACTCCCCCAGATGCAATATCGGTAATGCTTTTCCATCCTTAACACGAACGACTCTCTATTAATTATTGCGGTTAGAAATGCTTTATCGAAAAAAATATCAATAACACTTCAATTATGTTTTCTTATCTTATAATAGTAAATATTCTGTAAAAATACAATTGTATTTTTGAAATAAACAGTTACCAAATATATCTTGGCAATTTCCCTTATCTAAAAATATCATTTCAAAAAAATGATGTTCAATATTTCATAATAGTGATCATCCAAAAAACAAATTTTTCAAGTACCTTAATAAAAATTAAGACCACTATAAAACTACAGCTATTGCCGTTTTCACTTCAAAAAAAACTTGTTGACCTTCCGAAAAATAGATGATAGAATTCCAATATTATTTTATAAGCATAATGAATGATTCAGCAGTGGTAGATTATCACTGACAACATTTATTCACAACCGCATACAAGCAAGCGATGAATGCTATGGATGACACTATAGCAGGAGCAGCTTCTGGAGAGACTGTACAAGTTGCAGCGCCGAAGGATTCACAATCTCAGGCAAAAGGACAGAAGAGTAACGAATGATAAAATTGTTATTCTGAACCCTTTAAGAGATTGGTATTATCCAATCTCTTTTTTTATTGTCCATTTTGTGGTTGGACTAAAAACAACAGCTTTAAAACCAATGGGAAAGGCAAGCTGGACGAAAAAATCAGTCCCTCTCTCCAAGACCATTCAGGTAAATTCATTCACTACCAAGACTATAAAAAGACGGGGGAGTAAGAATTGGCAAAACAAGAATTAAAAAGAGATTTAAAAAATAGACATGTACAACTGATCGCAATAGGAGGAACCATTGGCACCGGATTATTTTTAGGTTCCGGAAAAGCCATACAATTAGCAGGACCTTCCATTTTATTTTCCTATCTGATAATAGGGATTGCCTTGTTTTTTGTGATGAGGGCACTAGGGGAATTGCTCTTATCCAATGCAGGGTATACATCATTCACTGAATTTGCAACCGAATATGTCGGTCCATGGGCCGGCTTCGTGACAGGGTGGACATATTGGTTCTGTTGGATCATGACCGCAATGGCCGATATCATAGCTGTCGGCGTCTATATGCAATATTGGTTCGATATCCCTCAATGGATTCCGGCTCTAATATGCCTAGTCATTCTGTTAGGATTGAACCTTTTGACCGTTAAGTTATTTGGTGAATTGGAATTCTGGTTTGCCATCATTAAAGTAATCACGATCATCGCCTTGATCGTCGTGGGGATCATCCTTTTGATCATCGGCTTCAATACCAATAGCGGAACGGTTTCCCTAACGAACCTATGGAATCATGGGGGCATGTTCCCTAATGGCATTTCTGGATTCCTATTATCTTTACAGCTGGTCGTCTTCTCATTTGTCGGTGTCGAATTGGTCGGGGTTTCCGCAGCAGAAACGGCAAACCCGAGAAAGAACATTCCATCTGCCATCAATAAAATCCCTGTCCGGATTTTACTTTTCTATGTTGGTGCACTATTCGTCATTCTCTGCGTCAACCCATGGACACAACTGGATGCCACGAGCAGCCCATTTGTAGAGGTCTTTGCGTTAATCGGCATTCCTGTCGCTGCAGGGATCATCAACTTCGTCGTTTTGACATCCGCTGCTTCTGCATGCAACAGCGGTTTATTTTCAACGAGCCGAATACTTTATACGTTAAGCAGGAATGGCGAAGCCCCTGCTAAACTGGAAAAATTAAATAAACAGGCTGTTCCGAGCAATGCCTTATTAACATCCACAATCGTTGTATCAATAGGGGCTTTATTAAGCAAACTGATACCTGAACAGGCATTTACCGTCGTGACGACCATCAGTGCCATCTGTTTCATATGGGTATGGAGCATTATCTTGATTTCCCATATCAAATATTCGAAAACAAGGCCTGACCTAAGAGCGAAATCGACTTTCAAGGCTCCTTTTACACCCTTTGTCAATTACGCCATATTAGGATTATTCCTGTTCATCCTTATTGTTATGCTATTCGCTGAAGCTACACGACTATCACTGCTCTTAACCCCAATCTGGTTCATACTTTTGGTAATACTATATAATTCTCGGAAAAAATATAGCTAAAGGAAATAAAGCCTTGAACTCACTATGAATTCAAGGCTTTATCTGTTTTATGAACATATCATTGTTCGGCTGTCTGCGCACAGTTGCTCAAATATATCAGGCAACTGCATTAAATTTTATATCAAAATAGTGTAAGCTAATATATATTATCGGAACTTTTCCGTCATGTATGAATTTTTCATCCCGGTTTGGTTCACCCATCCATCAGTGGCATTGAAGAATAAACCCCATTGGTGGGCGTTTCACTTTATTAAAACGGAGGGGTTTGTTTATGAAGATTATATATATTCTTACTCTAGTTCCTTTTATAGGCATACTAGGATTTCTGCCTTTTGTTAATAAAATAGAACCATATGTATTAGGGATGCCTTTCAATATGTTCTGGATGGCTATGTGGGTGGTCCTTACCTCTGCCATACTGGGCATCATGTATAAGCTGGATCCCAGGAATCGGGAAGGTGACCAGGAATGAATATTGCTCTCTTAATCATTTTAGCATTTTTACTTCTATCGATATTTTTAGGCATACGCTCTTCAAAAGGAAAAGATATGGACTTGGAACAATGGACGGTTGGCGGACGCGGTTTTGGTGCGATATTCGTCTTTCTGCTGATGGCTGGGGAAATCTATACGACCTTCTCCTTTCTTGGCGGCAGCGGCTGGGCTTATGGCAAGGGCGCACCCGCTCTATACGTTCTAATTTACATTACTTTATCTTACGTATTATCCTATTGGCTCCTACCGGAAATATGGAGATATGCCAAGGAAAATAAACTGATGTCTCAATCCGATTTCTTTGTAAGCAAATATAAGAGTCCCGGTTTAGGAATTTTGGCTGCGCTTGTCGGTGTGGTGTCGATGATTCCAGTGATCGTCGTGCAGCTGAAAGGATTGGGGATCATTGTCTCAGAAGCATCTTATGGTGCCATCTCTATGTCTGAGGCAGTTTGGATGGGGGCGATCAGCCTTACCATTTATGTGATGATCTCCGGTATACACGGTTCAGTTTGGACAGCGGTCATTAAAGATATAATGATGGTCGCCATAATAGGATTTTTGGGGATTTATCTGCCGATTCATTACTTTGGCGGATTTCAGCCGATGTTTGAAGCGATTGATGCGGCCAAGCCTGGTTTTCTTAAGTTCCCAGATCAGGGACTTAGCGTATCATGGTTCATCTCCACGGTAATATTACTCGTATTCGGTTTCTATATGTGGCCACAAGTTTTCAGCGCTGTTTATTCAGCACGCAGCGGCAAGGTATTTCGAAAAAATGCAATCATCAGCCCTTTATATACACTCATGCTGTTATTCGTCTTTTTTGTTGGGTTTACAGCAATATTGAAAGTGCCCGGACTCGTTGGGGCAGATGCAGACCTGTCATTGCTGCGCCTTTCGATCGAGACCTTTGATCCATGGTTTATAGGCATAATCGGCGGAGCTGGATTATTGACTGCATTGGTGCCGGGATCCATGCTTTTGATGAGCGTCGCTACACTGCTCGCGAAAAACGTCTATAAGGAATTTGCACCTGCAGTATCCGATTGCCATGTTGTACGATTGGCAAAGTTCCTTGTTCCAGTCATCGCCCTTATAGCCGTCTACTTCACCTTAAACGGCGGCGAAACGATGTCAGCATTAATTCTTATGGGATACAGTCTAATCACACAGCTTTTCCCATCCCTGCTCTTTAGTCTGAAAAGGAATAATCCGATCAATAAATTTGGCGCAATCTCCGGCATCATTTCAGGATTGGCCATCGTAATTTGCATTACACTCAGTCATTCGACAATAGGGACCTTGTTTCCATCCTTGCCGCAAGCAGCGAAAGATTTGAATGTGGGAATCATCGCATTGGCAGTCAATTTCATTGTGATGATCGCAGTAAGTCTGGCTTTCAGAAAGCAAGCGATTCAGTTGGAACCTAAATCCGTTAACGAAATATGAAGAAACTTTGAAACCGGTTATTTTGGATAAATAAACATCGGAAGGCTCAGTCAAAAGACTGAGCCTTCCTTATTATCGGCATCCAAGCATAGTGTCCTTTTTCTCAATATTGTTTATAGGAAACCTCATTTTAGACTATTAATCTTTTCTGTTTATAAACAAATCCCCTATTTTAACTAATAAATACAACGAAAAAATAATCATCAAGGTTCTGGATACTACCAGACCATCAATAGCTAAATCATATCCACCTCTTAATAAAACTTCCGGATTCAAACAAAAAGTAATCGATATTACGAAAGCTATTAAAATCAGGATAACACCGAACTGAGATCTATTTGACATTAACATTCCGCCTTATATTATATATTTTCCAAATAATAGCATTATTTTTAGAAATAATCTACATTCATTATCACTAGGGATATCTCAGTTGCAATAAAAATCCAAAATAAATAGCCACCCTGATAGAATGACTATATATCATAAAATATGAAGCTTTCTCAGTAAAATTCATCGAATTGCTTCCGAGCCAACAAAAAATACTCTCTTCAGAAGGTTCATGCTTTTACTCGTGAGTTTCATGCGCGTCAAGACTCATTTCCCTTTAACAACATACCTTTAGTAATCCACTAAAGCCTTCCTGCCATCATTCAATGCTTTGACCATTTCCTTGTATTCCTGCAAATCATGTTCCTGTTTTTGTTTTCTATTTACAATCATTCTCGTAACCTCTTTTGGGGAGGGCCCGCCTTGAATGCTTCTGATTTCCACAAAATATTCGGGAGAGATTATTTTTTTCCATTCATCTTCTGCTATGTTCACTGAAACGAATTCATTGATGATCTTGTTGATTTCTTTTGTGTCCCAATCATATAGCTCTTTCCCTTCACTAATTGACCGTTTTGCAATATGACTGGCTATGGAGTGGGCTTTTCTAAAGGATATGTCGTAATCTCTTGATAGGGTATCCGCTAATTCAGTAACCGTTATACTGGATTTTGCGGCCATTTTCTTTGTGTGTTCTTCATTTACTTTCAAGGTTGACATGACGGCATACATTAGTTTCATGACACGTCCTGCATTCGAAAAAGCCCGATATAAATGCGGCTGTAAATCATCTTCCGTATCGACGATATCACCAAATGGTGTATTGTGGATCATATTCATTGCAGCAAGTGCATCACCATACGCACTGCTTGCAATCGAACGGGAATGTTCAATGGAGACTGGATTTCTTTTTTGCGGCATGATGCTGCTCACTTGAACATAAGGGTCCGCCACATGAAAGGTTCCAAACTCCCTTGTCACATGCTGCAGGAAGTCTTGAATCCATCTTCCTGTATTGACCATGCACGTCATGATGGCAGTTGCGGTTTCCAATAAATAATCCGCCCCGCCAATCGAGTCATAGGAATTCTCAATCACCGAATCAAATCCAAGCAGTTCAGCCGTACGGTTCCGGCTGATCGGAAAACCGGTGGTCGTTAACGCGGCCGCGCCCAAAGGGGATTGGTTAACCGTTTCATAGGCTGCCCATAACCGGCCAATATCCCTTTGAAGCACATCATATATTGCCAAAAAGTAATGTCCTATCGTAGTCGGCTGAGCCGGTTGGGTATGCGTGTAACCAGTTATATAGGTTTCTGTATGTTTTTCAGCCTGCACCAAGAATGCTTCACTCAATTGGTTTGCATAGCCAATCAATTGGAGTAGATGACCTCTTAAAACAAGCCGGTACATGGCGACTCCCATATCATTACGACTGCGGCCGATATGAATCTTCCCTGCAAGTTCATGACCGATTTCCTCACCGATCTTTGCCTCCATCATGAAAAATAAGTCTTCGAACTGGGGCTGATAGGTCAACTGCGCTAGATCTGTTTGAGCCACTTTCCGAATCCCATCAAGCATGGTCTTCGCCTCTTCTTCTTTAATGATCTTTTGTTCCGAAAGCATGATGACATGTGCCCGATGAATATCGAACATTGCATGAAATAAGTAATCTCTTTGATCATTAAAAACAGGCATCAGAAGCTCTCTAGCATATGTTTTTCCGGGAAAGGCACTACCTTCATTTTTGATAAATTCTTCAAGCCTGCTCATCTTTTAACCTCCGATTTATAAAGCTCTTTCCGCTTTGATTCCAAAAAACTTGTTCGAAATAAAGAGAACGATTACAATCAGCGTGATTTGAATCATCCCATAGGCAGCTGCCTGCCCCATATTGAACATCCGAAGCTGATTCATGATTTCAATGGATATGGGCCTGTTAGAAATTGTGTACAACAGGACCGACGTCGGGAATTCCCCCACAGATTCGATAAATGCCAATAATGTCCCTGATAAAACACCAGGCATAATAATAGGAAATATGACTTTTCTGAAGGTATAAAACCACTTTGCCCCCAAGTTTCTGGCTGCTTCTTCAATCGAGTCATCCAGCTGCTCCAGAACGGCGTTAGTCGAACGGACAACGAGCGGAATATGCCTGATGAAATAGGCAAGCGGCAAAATCCAAAATGTTCCTACCAAAATTTGACCAAAGGAAAAAACGCTAGGTTCATTGAATGCGAATATCAAGTTCATCCCTATGACCGTTGCAGGCAACGCCCAAGGAATCATGACTAGAATATCGACAAAGCTTTTCCCGACGAATTTCCGTTTGACAAGTACATAGGACGCTATGACCCCAAACACCAGATTTGCCAACGTAGCAATAACCGCCATCAGTAAACTATTTCGTAACGGTTTGAAGATATTAGGGTCTTCAAACAAAAGCCGGTAATTTTCCATATTAAATACTGTTGGATATGTTTGAAATGTCCAGGTTCCATCCGGCACAAGTGAAAGCAATAGAATCGTAAAGTGCGGTAATAGCAGAATGATTACGCCGATGATACCCGTTAAGACCATCACCCATTTCACAAACGGGTTTCTCACTTCACTCCTGTGTGCGCCAATTCCTTTCGAAGCCATGCGATAATCCTTCCTATTTTGATACCAACGCATGAATAATAGAAATGAAATCGAAACGATGGATAGAATGACGGATTGAGTAGCGGCAATTTCCATATCACCATTGATTTTTGAAAAATAAATTTGCAGGCTCAACACCCTATATCCGCCAGCTAATAAAAACGGGGCACTGAAAGAAGCCATCGATATCATGAAAACAAGTAGAGAAGCGGCTACGATGGCAGGTGTCAATAATGGAAATGTCACCTTCCAAAAAACCTTGATTTTATTTGCGCCTAAGTTATAAGCCGCTTCTTCAAGGGAAGGATCTATTTTGTTGATTGCAGCGGATACGGTCATATAAAAATAAACATACATCGTATAGGCATGCACGATAAGGATTCCCGATACCCCGCCAATCTTGAATGGAACCTTCTCGAGACCAAACAGGTCCTTGATGGCATTTGGAATCAATCCCGATTCTCCATATAAAAACATAAAGGCCATGACCCCTACCAATGATGGAAGGACAATAGGCAAAATTGCTGCTGAAGAAAAGAAGCTTCTGCCGGGAAAATCGTAACGGTTAAAAATGAATGCGAGCGGAATGCCAATCAAGGCACTGACCAATACACTCAATAAGGATATATAAACAGAATTCCATAGAGCCTCTAAGTTCGTTTTCGATTCCTGTACGAAGAAGTCCTGATAATTTCCAAGGGATATCGTTCCGTCTTTTTGCAGACTTTCTATAAAGGTCCTCAACGATGGGTAGAGTACATAAGCTACTAGCACCAATAAAACTGGTATAAGGAGCCAAACCGTCAATCTCGTATCTCGATTTTTAATCATGGAGCATCACCACTTATGATGGGAATAAGACGCAGCTGTTTCTCAGGAAGCTGGACATACACTTCCTTTCCTTGATAAAAGTATCCAAAATCATAAGTGTTAAATACGTCGACCCTTAGTAACACGTCTTGAACATCCACCATGACATTCACAACAGATCCAAAGAATTGGACGGAATTTATTTTACCTTTAAAGATATTCTTTCCTTCCTCGATCACATCCAGAATTCTGATTGCTTCAGGACGAATCGAAACAGCAAGGTCAGCATCACTCTGTATGATTGAAATTCCGTCCCTAGCTTGATTTTCCACCTTCAATTTAATCGGTTTTTCACTATTTTTAAGGGCAACCTCTATATTATCTTGTTGGACTTTTTCGACTTGAACGGGCAATAGATTAATCTCACCTATAAAACTCGCCACAAAATCATTGGCCGGCCGATTATAAATTTCTGCCGGCGTCCCGACCTGGTGACATACACCATAATTGAACACAGCGATCCGATCACTCATGGATAAAGCCTCAGCCTGATCATGTGTGACATATATGGTGGTAATCTTATAGTCACGCTGCAGCCTTAAGATTTCCACTCTCATTTCATCACGAAGCTTGGCATCCAGATTACTTAATGGTTCATCCAGCAGTAATATCTCCGGTTCAATGACCAGTGCTCTCGCAAGGGCCACCCGCTGCTGCTGCCCTCCGCTTAACTGGCTCACTTGACGATTCGAGTAGCTCTCCAGCCTTACCTTTTGGAGGGCATCCAGCACTCTCCTCTTTAAGTCAACAGAAGAAACCTTTCTCACACGCAAGCCAAACGCTACATTTTCAAAAACAGTCATGTGGGGAAAGAGGGCATAGTTTTGAAAAACCATGCCTGTATTTCTTTTCTCCGGAGGTACACGCGTCATATCTTTGTCGCCAAATCGGACGACACCTTTTGTTGGATAATAAAAACCGGCAATCATCCGAAGCGTTGTCGTTTTACCGCAGCCGCTTGGACCAAGAAAGGTAAAAAACTCACCTTCTTTGATGTCCAGATTTAAATGGTCAACAGCTATCGTTTTCCCGAAGGCTTTTTGGACATTCTCTATTTTTATTGACGCCATCCCAACGACACTTCCTTATTCTTTAATTTCTTTATCTCCACTTTTAATATTTTCGTCCCAATATTTCATCCACTCGTCACCTTTTTCCTCGAATGCATTCCAATCAATATCCATCGCTTTAATTTCCGTTTCCGTGATCCATTCAGGTAAATCCTTCACATCACTTCTGGTCGGAATCCTGTAAAATTCCTCTGCCAAAGTTTTTGCGGCTTCAGGTGAATTCACGAACTCATAAAAGGCTTCAGCCGCTTTTGGATGCTTGGCACCTTCAACGATGGCGATACCTTCTGTCAATACAGGTGTTCCGCTCTTCGGAATGACAAACTCGAACGGATAATTTTTATTTTCCTTCAGCATGACAACATCCGGCATTGCCCAAACGGAAAGTGAGCCCTCTCCTTTGGCTACCTTGTTATACATCATTTCCGGGTTTGCTGAATATTCCTTTGTGTTTTGATCGAGCTTCTTTAACCAGTCATACCCTTCTTTTGGATCATTTGTATCCTTATACGTACGATAGATCATCGCAGAAAAAATTGTCCTCATCGTTCCGGAGGCTAACGGATAACGGATGATGATTTCGTCTTTCCACTTCGGATCAAGCAGCTCATCCCAATCTTTCGGTACCTCATCCTTCGATAGTTCTTTGCTGTTGTACATGATGACTTCCGGTGTCTGGCTCGTTCCCGTCCAATACCATTCCGGATCGTGGAATCCTTCATCAAGACTATCGGAATAACTAGGCTTATAAGCAGCCAGCAGCCCATCAGCCTTCGCTTGATTGAAGTTCGTGGAAGGTGCCCCCCACCAAACGTCTGCCTGCGGATTACTTTTCTCTGATCGAACGCGGTCAAGGATTTCCTGGGACCCCATATCAAGCCACTCAACATCAATACCATACTCATCTTCGAACTGCTTTTCGAATTTTGATAAAATATCTTTGCCATGCGGTGAATAAACAACGATCTTATCTTCCAGCTCACCCTTTTTTCCGTTGGCACCGCCAGCATCCGAATTCGTTTTCGTATCTGTACCGTTACATCCTGAAATCAATAGTGCTGCCGATAAGGCCATTACTGAAACAAACGACTTTTTCCTACTTTTCATTAATACTCCCCCTCATCCCGAAAATTCAAAATGCCATCATGCTCCCTTAAGAATAAGGAAACCGCGCCTAGTACTCCTGCGTTTTCTCCCAATTGTGAAGTTTTCATTTCTACTAAACTAGGAAGATATCGATCAACGATCTCCCGAATTCTAGGTAAAATGTATTCAGATGAATTTAATACACCACCTCCTAAAATGATTACTTCTGGATTTAGCAAACTGGCCGCATTGACAATTCCGCACGCTAAATGTTCGATGGCTTCATTTATGACGGCCATTGCAGTCGTGTCTCCTTTTTTTGCTGACAAAAAGGCATCCTCCCCCGATAGTTCGGAAGATTTGGCCCGTTCGAATAAAAGATGATGAGGATCCTTGAGGACCTCCCTGGTAAAATGGCTGCCTATCGACTTTCCTCCTGCGACACTTTCCAAATAGCCGTATCTATGGAAAATCGGCTTGAATTCACGCTTCATATCCTCTTTGTCCGTTACCATATATCCCATTTCCCCAGCTGCACTGGAAGCCCCTCTGTATAACTGGTTGTTCAAGATGATTCCGCTTCCTATCCCCGTGCCAACCGCAATGAACAGCAAATTCCGCTTATTTTGTGCATTACCCAGCCACTGTTCACCTAGTGCAGCCGCGTTTACATCATTGTCCAGAAAAATGGGGAAATCAAAATACCGCTTCGCTTCGGCTATGAACGGATATTGTACCCAGCCTAAACTCGGTGCCTCTATTACTAATCCGCTTGCCGTTTGCGTTATACCAGGGATCCCGACTCCCATCCCCAATATCCTGCCCTTCGCAATCTGATTCTTGGCAATTAACCGTTCCGTTTCAATCGCCATTTGTTTAAGAAGCCCTGATTTTAAATAGGTGTTGGTTGAAAAGCTAGTGTCGGCAAGGATGTTGCCGCTTAAATCACTTAAAACGATTTTCACTTTCGTCCCGCCTATATCGACCCCAATGATATAGGCTGCCTTTTCATTAAAAAAGAGCTGGATGGGCCTTCTCCCGCCTTGAGAGGAGGATTCTCCTATTCCTTTCTCAAATACCCATTTCTCCTGTATAAGTTCATCCACAGCCAGAGAAACAGTTGGTTTACTTAGCTGAAGCTTAACGGCGATTTCAGCTCTTGAAATGGGCGAGCATTCCTGGATGCATTGAATGATTCTTTTTTTATTGACATATTTTTGATGACTGGGTGGTCTTTTAAAACTCATCACATCACGGCCTTACATCATTTAGTTAGTAAATCTTCCTAATTAAGTAAAAATATAACTTAAATAAATTCAGTGCACAAGTTATTTTTCTGAACATTTAAAATGTTAAACTTTTAATAGTTACTTCGAATCATTTACATTTATAACCATTAATGCTATTTATTAGATAAGTTTTTTTCGTCTGGTTAGTTAGAAAATATTACTAACCTACATTTTTTTTAGGTGTCTTAAAAAGTTGAAGGGGGTTAAAAGATTAATGAAAAAAGCTCTGTTATCGCTGCTTTCCCTTTTGTTGGTTCTTGCATTATTGCCGCCTGGAGGCAGCGCTGCAAATCCTGAGGAAGCCAACGTTGAGTTATGGAATGCGGTCAAGCCGCTCGAGACGACCGTGACATTCTTGAACAGCGGTGCCCATCCAGATGATGAACGCAGTGACTTTCTCGCTTATCTATCGAGAGGGTTAGGGGTAAAGACATCCAGCCTGATTGCAAACCGTGGTGAAGGAGGACAAAATGAAATTGGGGATGAACTGGACAATGCTCTTGGAATCATCCGTTCGAGGGAAATGATTGAAGCTGCGAAAATAACCGGGGTTAAGGCCTATCATCTAAGTGAAACTACCTCAGATCCCATTTATGATTTCGGCTTCTCTAAAACACCAGAGGAAACATTAGAAAAGTGGGGCGAAGAACTCACCTATGAACGGCTTATCCGCTTTATTCGGACCTATCAGCCGGATATATTGATGCCCTCCTTTCAAAATGATGATACCCAGCATGGACATCATCGAACAATGACAATCTTAAGTGAACGTGCCTTTAAGGATGCGTCCGACCCAACTGTGTTTCCGCAACAATTGAAACAAGGGCTATCCGTATGGCAAGTGAAAAAGTTATATTTGCCCGTTTCATCGGCAGATCAAGCAACCACTTCGATTGAAATCGGTAAATATGACCCAATATACAATATGACTTATCCACAGCTGGGAGAACAATCCCGCTATCTGCATAAAAGCCAAGGCATGGGTTCTGATATCCCGGCAGCACCCCGCCAGATCCATCTGGATTTGAAGCAAAGCGCCGTCGATACAAAAAACCAGTCGGACCTTTTTGCAGGTGTACCTTACAATTTTACTGAATGGGCAGAAAAACTCCCCCGCTCAGCTTCAAAATTAAAAGGTGAATTTAAATACCTGCAACGGAATTTGGACGCTGTTATTACGGCTTATCCCAATGAAAAACGTGTTTTTTCAATATCCCAAAATGCTCTTTCAAATGTTCGGTCAATTACTGCGCAAGTCAAAAAGGCAAAGCTAAGCCCTGCCATTAAGAACGACTTGCTTCATAAGCTCTCATTAAAAGAAGAGCAATTGCAAAACGTCAGTTATGTCTCCTCAGGACTCGAAGTTCAAGCTAAAGCAGCTTCAAAGATCCTGACGAAAGGCCAAAAAACGTACGTAACCGTAACCGTGAAGAATAACGGGAAACAAACCTTGAAAAAAGTCGCTGCTGCATTGAACTTACCTAAAGGATGGAAGATCAAAACTAAAGCTAAAGATGTCAATCTAGCACCAAATAAATCAGCGACAATGACCTATCTGGTTGAAGTCCCTGAAGATGCAGCCTATTACCATGCCTATGATGAATCAACCATTACGACCAGCATTTCTTATAAATACGGCAGCACAAAAACTTCCATCAAGGAGGAAGTGGATGGAACGATCGCTGTCCTTCCCGACGTTGGCCTTACCCTATCTCCTGAAGATATCGTCGTAAATACAGCAGATGTAAAAGAGGAAGTCCCAGTGACGGTAACCTTGAAAAACTATACAGAAGGAAAAGCATCGGCAAAGGTCGCTTTAAAAGCCCCTGAAAATTGGGGAGTTCATCCCAAAAATGTCACTGTATCATTTAAAGAAAAATCAGAAGAAAGACAAGTGAAGTTCACCCTCAGACCGGCGATGGCAATACAAAACGGCGAATATCAGGTGAAGGCAGCTGCTACTGTCAATGGGAAAAGCTTTGATTCGACCATTCAGGAAATTTCCTATGACCATATCGGAACATTCTATTACAAATACCCAGCAGCTATCAATACCGTTGCATTTGAGCTTTTGAAGCCAGCTTCATTAAAAGTGGGGTACATTGAAAGCGGATTCGATAAAGTGGCAGATTACTTAAGCAATGCAGGTCTGAACATTACGAAGTTAACTGCAGCTGATTTAGCTGAAGGTGATTTAAGTCAATATGACACGATCGTTACAGGCATCCGTGCCTATCTATCGAGGGAAGATTTAAAGGCAAATAACGCGCGCTTACTTGAATATGTGGAAAATGGCGGCCATCTCGTCGTGCAATACCATAAACCGGGTGATGGATGGGATGCAATGAAGACTGCTCCATATCCTCTTACCCTCGGGAATCCTTCCATTCGCTGGCGGGTAACCGATGAAAAAGCCACGATAAACGTGTCGAAGCCAGAATCAGCGCTTTTTAACTATCCGAATAAAATAACAAGTGATGACTGGAGCAATTGGGTCCAAGAAAGAGGATTGTATTTCCCAATGGAATGGGATGAACGATATGAAACATTCATTTCCATGGCTGATCCAAATGAAGAACCATTTGATGGCGGAATTCTCATGGCTAAATACGGTAATGGCACCTACCTCTACACCAACCTTGTGCTATATAGGCAAATTCAAGGCCAAGTTCCAGGCGGATATCGAATCATGACGAACTTGATTAGTTACGGTGCCAAGTAAAAAAAGAAGAAACCTATGCATGTGTCGAATGCATAGGTTTTTCTTTTTTTGATGTTTACCAATTGAAGCCATCGCCTCACTGATTCCTGCTCTAAAAACAAAAAAAGTTATGCACAAAGATGAAGGAAAGGCTCCATGCGTTTGGGTTTCCCCTCATTTCCCGCATTCCTTTGTCCACACTTCATGCACAACTTCATTCATGATTTACATCATCTCTTATAGTGCTTTCCGTTAAAGCACTTTGCTCAAGAATGCTTTCGTTCTTTCGTGCTGAGGGTTACCGAATAATTCATTCGGCTCATTTTCTTCCACGATATACCCTCCATCCATGAATATCACCCTGTCCCCGACTTCCCGGGCAAAGCCCATTTCATGCGTAACAACGACCATTGTCATGCCTTCTTTTGCAAGTTGTTTCATTACCTCCAAAACATCGCCGACCATTTCAGGGTCAAGGGCCGAAGTCGGTTCATCAAATAGCATGATCTTCGGATTCATCGCCAATGCCCTTGCGATCGCGACCCGCTGTTTTTGTCCGCCGGAAAGTTCCCCTGGATAGCTATTTGCTTTTTCCTTTAGACCAACCTTATCCAATAACTCAAGCGCTAACCTTCTCGCTTCCGCTTTATCGGTGGCACGAATTTTAATAGGACCCAAGGTTATGTTCTCCAAAACGGTTTTATGGGGAAATAGATTGAAATGTTGAAAAACCATTCCAACCTCTTGCCGGACTTTGTTTATATTGATTTTCCTTTTAGGATCGGTTATATCATGTCCGTTAATGACCACCTCACCGCCCGTAACTTCCTCAAGGAGATTCAGGCAACGCAGGAAGGTACTCTTTCCAGATCCAGAAGGGCCTATTACGCAAATTACTTCCTTTTCCTGCACTTCTGCGTTGATATCTTTTAAAACCTCGACAGTTCCAAATGATTTTCTCAGGTTTTTTACAGTAATGATGCTCATCGAACTTGTACCCTCCTTTCTATGAAATTAGCAATTAGGGTTAACAAATAGATGATGATAAAGTAAATCACACCAACGGCCAGCCAAATCTTGAACGCTTCAAAGGTTGCCGAAGCTTGAATCTGACCTTGCTGGGTTAAATCGGCTATACCAATGACGGATAATAGAGAAGTGTCTTTCAAGCTGATGATCGATTGGTTCGTAATGGTAGGGAGCATCCTTCTGAAGGCTTGCGGAAGCACGACATATCTCATTGTTTGGGTTCCAGTGAACCCGATGGATCTTGCCGCTTCCGTTTGTCCTTTATCGATGGATTGTATCCCAGCCCTTATTATTTCAGCAAAATATGCCCCTGCATTGATTGCAACGGTAATTATACCAGCTGTTGTACTGTCCAAAGAAATCAAATTCAGTGAATTCACACCAAAATAGATAAAAAATAACTGAACGATGAACGGTGTCCCTCGTATCGCATCCACATAAACCTTTGCAATCCAGTTCAAGATTTTGATGGGGGCAAGTCGCAGCAACGCGACAAGTAAACCAATCAAAAAACCTAGGATAATGGCAATCACAAAGATATAAAGTGTCACCTGAAGTCCTTTTAATAAAATAGGCAATGCCGCAACAATTATATCCATTTCTTTCACCCCTTTGAAAAAGAAAGCGCGCCATAAGCGCGCTTATTGAGCTTTAATCTATTGTTTATTCACCAAGATACGTTTTTATTATTTCATCATACGTGCCGTCTTTTTTAAGATTGGCAAGTCCATCATTTATTTTCTTCAATAGATCTTCGTTTTGCCCTTTCAATACAGCAATTCCATATTGGTCACCATTCAAACGGTCACCTACGATTTTCAACCCAAGATCTTTTTGGGCGATCGCATAGGAGATAACCGGGTAATCTTCTATAAGGGCATCTGCGTTTCCGTTGGCCACTTCCTGGAACATCGCTGGACTATCATTGAATTGAACAACTTTAATTCCTAGTTTCGTAGCATTATCCTGTGCATATTTAGCACCTGTTGTTCCTTTTTTCACTGCAATGGTTTTTCCTTTAAGATCTTTAACAGTTTTAGTGCTTGTATTCTCTTTTTTAACAACAATCGTTAATCCTGCATCAAAATACGGAGTCGAGAAATCCACTACCTTTTTTCTTTCCTCTGTAATGCTCATTCCCGCAATGGCCACATCAAGCTGATTGGCTTGCATAGCCGGGATGATTCCACCGAAATCCATTGGAGACAATTTGATTTTAAAATCCTGGTCTTTTGCGATTGCATTGATCAATTCAATATCAATACCTTTATAGTCGTTCCCCTCTTTAAATTCAAAAGGAGGATAAGTCGTATCCACACCAACTTTATATACCTTTTCAGGTTTCTTTTCCTCACCTGCATTTTTTTCTTCATTGGTTCCACAAGCCGAGATAAAGATAGTTAGAATCAAAAACATACTAAGTAAACCAAGTTTCTTCATTCAAATCACTCCAATTCTTAAATTATACGTGATAATAAATAATTCTCCCTATAATATAGCATAAGAATAAAGTATTATAATATGAATTTTTAGAATAAATATTATTTTCTCCAAATAATTTTTATGGATGTTTTTCCTAATATTGTTTCAGTGATGGAAAATAGAAAAAGGATATGGTTTACCAGGTCAGTTTTTGAAATCCCTAATAGGAGACACCCATTTAAGATCATTGGAAGATTGATTATCGATGCAACAAATAAAAGGAACCATTATGGTTCCTTTTATGCCCTCCAATATGTGCTTCAGAAGCAATATAAACAAGAGCCCCGATTATCAAACTGAAATCGAGGCCTTCTAATCAATAAATATCCTTCTAGACTAAGTCTAGTTAGTCCTCGTCGGAAGAGAACGAAAACGCGGATGCTCAGCGAGTATAGAACTTCTCATCTGTTTAACGACAGGATGTTCTGACGAAAAAAACTGATCTTTAGAATTGTAATGCTCGATTAATTCTCCTTTTTCCAGTACACCCAAAGTATCAGAGATTGAATAAGCCGCTTTAATATCATGTGTAATAAATAGATAAGATAAGCCGAAGTCTTTTTTCAACTCACTTAATAATTCTAAAATCAGTGTTTGATTAACCATATCCAGACTGCTTACGGATTCGTCCAAGACGATTAGCAGTGGCTTAAGAGAGATTGCTCTAGCAATATTAATCCTTTGCAATTGTCCACCGCTAAATTGGTGTGGGTATTTTTTCAAATCCTTCTCACTTAGGCCCACTCTTTCCAATAACTCAATAACCGTTCTTTTTTGTTCGGCTACGGTTAGTTTTTCATAGTTTTCTAATGGCTCGCCTATAATACTTTCGGCTGTCATTCGTGGATTGACAGCTGAATATGAATCCTGAAAGACGACTTGTAGATCTCGGCGTATCTTTTGTCGGGTGAGCTTATCAGCAGTATAGATATCATGCCCTTGAAACAGAACCTGTCCCTGCTGTGGACGTTCTAAACCAAGAATCACTTTTCCTAATGTACTTTTTCCAGCTCCACTCGTGCCAAGTAGCCCTAAACATGTTCCTTCATCAATAGAGAGGGAAATGTCAGTGAGTACTTTTTTAGAAGGCTCTTTCCATTTTAAAAACGTATGAGAATTATAGCTATGAGTTACTGCTTTTACTTGTAATAAACTCATTTATTCACCCCTCAAAAGAATGCAGTCCATATATCACAACATATGGGTGATAGGTTCTTCATGTTTAATGCTAAGGCGGGCATTTAGCAGTTTCTTGGTATACTCATGCTGCGGATTATCAAATAATTCAAATACATTTGCAGTTTCTACAATTCTGCCATGTTGCATAACGACTACATCATCTGCCATTTCAGAAATTACTCCTAAATCATGAGAAATGAGTAAAATGGATGTTCCATATTCAGAACGAATTTTATCCAAGTGGCGAAGTACTTGTAATTGGTTATGAACGTCGAGTGCAGTTGTCGGCTCATCAGCAATAATAACGGTAGGATTTAAACATGCGGCCATCGCAATCATCACGCGTTGAAGCATACCTCCACTCAATTGAAAAGGATAGCTTTTTAATAGTGTCGCGGGATCTGGCAGGTTTACATTTTGCATCGCATCGATGGCAAGCTCTTTTGCTTGTTTTTTATTCAATGAGGTATGAGACCTAATCGTTTCGATAAATTGATTGCCAATTGTAAAAACAGGCGTAAATGCATTCATCGGATTTTGCATAATAAAGGCAATATCCTTGCCACGGATTTCACGTATTTCTTTATCGTCCAAACCATTCAATTCT
Source organism: Peribacillus sp. NPDC101481 (assembly GCF_044767165.1). NCBI lineage: Bacteria > Bacillati > Bacillota > Bacilli > Caryophanales > Bacillaceae > Peribacillus > Peribacillus sp. NPDC101481. The sequence continues at coordinate 119,157 of NZ_JBIWNJ010000004.1, forward strand.
CGTCCTTGGAGGGTAATGCTCCCTTTAATTGTCGTTGTTTTCCGCTCAAGAAGCTGTAGAATGGACATACTCGTAACTGTTTTACCACTCCCACTTTCCCCAACAAGACCCAATACCTTCCCTTTTTCCAGTTCAAAATTAATATCCTGAACGAGGGTGGAAGCACCTTCCTTTGTTTGTACTTGTACATGTAGATCGCTCACTGTTAATACATTCGACCGTTCTGTTCTCAATCTTCTCATTCCTTTTTATTAACGACGTTTGACTCCAAAACGTTCTGATAGCGCTTCGCCTAATAAATTAAAGGTGACGACAACAAGCATAATCATCAAACCTGGATATAGCATTAATTCTGGATTCGTCCGAATATAGGATTTCCCTTCATGAATCATTGCTCCCCATTCTGGTGTAGGGGGTTGCACGCCCAAACCTAGAAACGACATGGCCGATATATCCATGATGGCCCAACCCATTTCTAATGTACCCATAACAGCGAGCGGAGGAAGAACATTTGGAACAATATGTTTCTTTATTATCTTCCATTGAGAAGAACCGCTTATTTTAGCTGCCGCTATATAGTTTTGTTCTTTTAGACTAAGCACCATTCCTCGGAAAATTCTCGCATAATACACCCATTGCACAAGCATCAATGCTATGATGACCTGTTTAAGGCCAGGTCCCAATATACCAACAAGGCCAAGAATGAGCAAAAGATTCGGAAATGCCATAACACCATCACACAGTCTCATTAGCACCTGGTCCACCCATCCACCTTTATAACCAGCAATGGTTCCGACAATCAAACCGATGCCTAAAGATGAAATAAAGATTAATGTAGCAAATCCTAACGAAATGCGAGCTCCATATAAGATGCGTGATAACGTACATCGTCCTAAATGATCCGTTCCCAATGGATACTCAAAGGAAGATGGCTGTAGTTTATTAGCTAAATTGACAGCAATAGGATCATTAGGTGCAATCCATGGAGCCAAGATAGTGATGATAAATAGGAAGCATAATATTATTGAACAAAGGACAATCACTTTCTGACTTCTCATCATAATACGAAGACTTGTTATCATTGACGTTGCCCTCCTTTTCTGGAGATGCGTGGGTCGATACACATTTGGATTAGGTCAACAATCAAGTTGCTAAAAATGAATAGTCCCGCAGCTAAAAGCACATAGCATTGAATGACAGGAACATCCCGATTAAAAATAGCTTCAATGAAATAACGACCAAATCCTGGCCAGGAAAAAACCGCTTCGACGATAATGGTTCCAGTCAGCAGCTTTCCTAAATTCATCCCCAGTCCAGTAATCATAGGGGATATGGCTATTCTCAATACATGTTTTCCCATAATGACTTTTTTATGAATCCCTCTTGTGCGTGCAAAAAGGACATAAGGTTCTTGTAAATTTTCAAGAACGCTAGCGCGTAATAGTCGAGTATACAAAGCTATTAATGGCAAAGCTAAAGTAACGGAAGGAAGAACCAGATGTTGCCAAGTCCCGATTCCTTCGACAGGAAATAGGTCGAGTTTAACTGAAAAGAAAAAAATCAATAAATAACCAAGCCAAAAAGAAGGGATGGACGCCCCGAAAAAAGAGAGAAGGCGACTAAAATGGTCAATACCACTGTTTTTCTTTATGCCTGCCAAAAACCCAAGAGGGACACTGACCAGGATAGCTAATATGATGCTACCTAAAGCTAACTGAATGGTCGCTGGCATTCGATAGGTAACCTCTTCCCAAACAGGTTTATTCGAAAGATAAGATATGCCAAAATCAAATTGGCATATCTTAATAATAGAATTTACATATTGAACATGGAGGGGTTGATCTAAGCCGAACTCATGTCTTTTCTGAGCCAATATCTCATCTGTAGATTGGATATGTGCTGCAGATAAATATGCCTCAGCTGGGTCCACGGGTGAAAGGTGAATCATTCCAAACGTTAGAAGAGTGGCCAAAAGAAAGATAGGAATAATGGCCATAATTCGTTTCAAGATATAAGTGCCCATGAAAACCCTCCTGTAACTTACTTCTCGATGCTAATTCCTGTGAATGGATGTTCATCCCGGTTAGCAGGGAATGTAAAATTAGATACATCTTTTTGGTAAACAGCTATTTTCTTAATATAAGAAATAGGCACAATCGCTCCTTGGTCTTGCAGTGATTCCAAAATAGTTGAGTAAAGTTCTTGACGTTCTTTTTCATCTGTTGTTCCAGGAACATCTGCAATTTGTTTTAACAACTCATCTCTGTTCGGATAAGATGAAATGGCTTCGTTAAAACCAAACCCTTCTGAACCAACGACATTTACGAAAGTATGTGGATCATATGGAGCGCCATAGTTACTAAAGAAATTCAATTCAAAATCATTAGCTTTGAATCTTTCAATTTGTACCGTAAGCTCAACTCCAACGATATTTAATTTAACACCTAGTGCCGCCCACTCAGATTGTAATGTTTCGGCCATTGCTTTTTGAATCGATTCTGCAGAGTCGTACATTAACTCGATTTCAAGCGGCTTTCCGTCTTTCTCACGAACGTTTTTTCCTTTTGGAAGCTTCCATCCTGCTTCATCTAATAAAGCTTTTGCTTTTTCGACATTATAATCAATCGCTGTTACATCAATGTCTGAAGTATACGGGAAGTTTGTCGGTAAAATGAAATCTGCCTTCTCTTCCAACCCAGAAGTAACTCCGTCAACCATTGCTTTTTTATTAAATCCATATTGTAATGCTTGACGAACACGTAAATCTGAAAGTTGTTCTTTCTTCGTATTTATAACTAGTTGTCTTGTCGCAACCGGATCAGAAATACTAGTCTCATAGTTACCTGTTGTTTCTAATTGTTTGAAAGCATCCAGACTGATAGCACCTTCACCATAAATTAGGTCTAGGTCACCTTTTTCAAAAGCAAGAACACGGGTTTCCGCATCAGGAATGATCTTGACTTTGATTTTCTTTACTTTAGGGAGTTCACCCCAATAATTTTCATTGCGTTTGAAAATAGCATATTCATCTGCTTTATGTTCTTCCAAAACCCATGGGCCTGTACCGACTGGTTTTGTAACACCTTTTGAAGTGTCACCATCTTTAGGGAATCCAGCATCACCTAAGAATCGGACTGGACGAACGACGGCTAACTCTTGAATAGTAGGATAATACGGCTCCTTTAATGTTAGTTTAAATGTGTATTGGTCAATTACTTCCGTTTGATCCACTTTCGGAATAAAGCCCAACCAACTATGTAAATCAACATTTTTCAATATTGTATCAAAGTTCTTTTTCACAATTTCAGCATTAAAGCTCGTACCGTCAGAAAATTTCACATCATGACGGAGGTTGAACGTATATTCCTTCCCATCCTTGGAAATTTCCCAAGATTCAGCTAAATGCGGTTTCAGCTCGCCTCCATCTTGGTAGCTGACCAAAGGCTCATATATCATTGATGTAGCGAATAATTGAGAAGGATTATAGACATGCGGATTCATTTCACCTATATCCCTCGGCCAAGCCATAGTAAGCATGTCTTTACTGTCTTTATTTGAAGGTGAATTTTCTTTTGATTCATTTGTACATCCAAGTAAAAGCGTTGATAAAATTAAAACGATTGCGGATATAAATAACACTTGTTTGCTGTTTCTTCTTTTTGACATGACATTGGTTCCTCCAGTACCATATTGAGAATCTTTATCAATTCTAATGAGTAACTATATTATTGTCAATATAATGTCGAAATTCTCGAAAGATATAAATTTGTTTTGTTAGAAACATATAAACTCAACATCCTTTTCTTTGATGATGCTGTTCCAAATAATTTATTCTACGTCCCTACAAGCCTTCAAATGCCCCTCGCACCTGTACGTTCTACCATGCCTACTGATATAAAAGATTCTATTAAAAAAGGTCAACCAGTAATTTTACTGGTCGACCTTATAATACGAACGCATCCGTACGATTGTGTGATCGAATTAAGATTCGTTGATTCGTACTAAAGCAGCAATATTGCGATAGGTGCAGTAATAATTAACGTGATGAGCGTCCGTTCAAACCAGATTACAATCAACTTCGTAATGCTGATTGGGATTTCGGTTGATAGGATACAAGGTATCGTCGCTGAAAAGAACAATATGGATGATACAGATACCACGGCAATAATGAACTTAGTTACCAGAGGTGCATCAACTACGAGAAGCGCCGGCAGGAACATTTCTGCAATTCCTATAGCTGAAGCTTTTGCAGCCAAAAATGGTTCAGGTATTTGCAATGCCCAAGTAAATGGGTAAAAAAGATAGCCAAGTAAATTAAATACTGGAGTATACTCCGCTAATACAAGGCTAATGAGACCAACGGATAAAATGGACGGCAGAATGCTCATTGTCATAAGAAAACCGTCCTTTAAGTTATCCCATAAATTTCTGCCAAGACTTACCGAATTGTTTGCTCCCACCATCGCACTATACCAGGCGTTTTTGAGAAGTCCTTCTTTGATAACCTCTTCTGGATCGGCATTATCCGAATAATAATCGTCGCTCATTTTATTTAATGGCCAAATACGTACGGTAATGGCAGTGACAAGGTACGTTATCCCTAAAGAAACCCAAAAGAAAAGGGACCATATGTCCATAAGCCCGAGAGTCTTTGCTACAACAATCATGAACGTTGCTGAAACGGTTGAAAAACCAGTTGCAATAATAGCGGCTTCTTTAAGCGTATATTTTCCTTCTTTATATAGTCGATTCGTAATAAGCATACCAATGGAGTAGCTTCCTGCTAAATCAGCGACCATATCAACTGCTGAACGCCCCGGCGTTTTAAATATCGGCCTCATGATTGGCTGCATCAGTACACCCAAAAATTCAAGAAGCCCGTATCCAATGAGAAGCGCCAAAAATAGAGCACCAAAAGGAACGACAAGTCCTACAGGTATGACAAGTTTTTCGAAGAGGAAAGGACCCATACTTGGGGCCATTAACCATTCGGGCCCAATCTTGAAATATATTAAGATCGCAACAACAGCACCTATTACTTTTAAGAAAGAAAAAACTATTGATACCTTATCCTTGCTCCAGCTTTTTGAAATAAATGGATAGACAGCTCCTAATAGAATGACAATAAGAGCATAAATAGGAACGGCTGACGGCAAGGTTACTTTGATCCATGTTACTATATGATCAATTGGTATGCTTGAAACACCATTTATGGTAATAGGAATAAAAAACATAAAACTTCCTATTAAACTATATATGATAAACTTCAGTATATTAGTAGTTGATTGAATTTGCGGCTTCTCTTGTTTCGTATTTGTTGCCACATTTGGTGATCCCATAATTATTCCCCCTATTATATAATTGCATGCTGGGTAAATTCTTGGCGTCATACACACATCCGATCCTCTCATCGCTCCTGTCTCACGATTTGGTAAGGCAACAGGACCAGAATACAACGTTCGATTACGATAGGGCTTTTAGTTCTCCGCTTGCCGCCATATCGTTTAAAAATAAAATTCGGCACGCCCCCTAGCCTAACCAGCAGAATACGGGAAGAAAAGCCTTGGAACTTTATTTATTATTGGGCCAATCCTGTTTCACAAATGCCATTGCCCGTGGTGCATCGTTAGGATTCCCCAGAGCTTTCACCCTCTTCCAGCTCTTATTGAGGATTCGAAGCCAAACACTCCCAGTTATGTGCCGCTTTCCAATCCCGCCTTATACCCGCCATCTGGGGCTCAGCTATATTCCGATTGTTCATTAATATGACAAGTACTGTCTTTTGTATTCAATCCTGTTCCTTCATAAAGTCATTATTCCACTTATTGTATCCGCTTTCATTTTGATGGACCTCCTCGTTATTTAACATTCATTGTATACTGAAAATTCAAATAATAATTTTATTTTTTGATGATTATTTTATAATTTATTTACAAAAATTCATCTGATATTGTTCATTTTATAATCTATATTAAAATTAGAGCAAAATTTAATAGGAGAATACGTGGTTTTGGTGCAAAAAAACTTATACTGATTGTGTGGTCTATTAAAGTTCTGCAGATGAAACCCAATGGAATTCTCAAGATCTGCTGAACGTTATTTCAAACAGTTTTCTTTTGCTTCTTGCTTGGGTAAAAAATAGTTTTTTTACACTTACGTTTATTTAATTGTTAAATTGGGGAACTATAAATTTAATCGATGACTTGAAGACTAGGATGGGTATGATGAGAATTAAGGTAAAAAAAATAATATATTACCTGATTAAATTAAGAGGTAGAATCTTTATACCATTTGCCATTTTATACATATTAGTTGCTGCGTATGTAGCTTTTTCTATAGAGCCACAGACGTTCGAATCATATTTAACCTCAGTTTACTGGGTTCTTACAACGCTTGCTACTGTTGGTTTTGGGGACTATGCACCAGTCACCGATCTTGGAAAAGCATTTACCATTGGTCTTTACATCACTGGTATTGGGCTTGTTAGTCTTTTTATTGGAAAAATCATTAAATCTGTATATCTTATCGAAAAACGTAAAGTTGGTGGAAAAATGAAATATACAGGTAAAAATCATATCATTTTGATTGGGTGGAGTGATAAGTCAAAATCTGCACTCCAAGAAATTTTTAAATCTGATGAAACCATTGATATTGTAATCATTGATAACTTGGAAAAAGCTCCTATGATGGAGGAGCGTCTGTTTTATGTTCGCGGGGATGCCACCGATGAAGAAACATTACTCCGTGCAAATCTGCCTAAAGCAAAAGGCGTTATCATTTTTGCTGACCAAATTACACAAGATAATTATGCTACAAAGGATCCGTTACTTGTCGATGGAAAGACATTATTAGTTGCCACTGCCATAACGGCCATTGAAGAAAAAACAAATACGTCCATCCATGTCACAGCCGAGGTGATCAATCAAAAGCATATTCGTTTATTCGAGCGTGTAAAGGTGGACGAGTTTATTCCTACGCAAGAAATGATCTCCCACGCAGCAGTACGATCATTATTTTCTCATGGAGTCACCCACATGTATTCAGAACTTATGAGCACGAAATATGAGGAAACTATGTATGAGATTCCTAAACAAGATGAATGGCTAACCTATCGTGATGCGTTTATAGATCTTCTTAACAAAGGAGCCACACTGGTAGCAGATCGTGGTGATCTTAACATAAACCAAAAATTAGATGCACGAATTCCCGATGATGCACAGCTTTTCATTATTTGCGATAAAGAAACCATTTCCCAAATAAATTCAAAGATACATTAGAAGCAGAAATCTTTAGGGATGCTATAATAGCATTCCTCAGTTTGTAGCCAAGAGGGTTCTATCTAAAAGTTAGAACTAGGTTGATTGGAGCGGGTGTACGAGACTTCTTCTTAGAAAAGCGCGTCTAGAGGAGACCCCGCAGGCGCAAGCGGAGGAGGCTCCCTGACCGCCCGCGGAAAGAGATTGCCTCTCGTTCCAATCAACGTCCAAATTGTACTAGCGCCATAAACTCAATTTTCTTCGTGTTGGCCTACAAATAAGCATCCTTAAATGAATAAGGCTTTAAAACAAAAAAAGAACCTTCAATCAATGATAGATTAAAGGTTCTGTTATTTTTAATTTCAATGTTACTTCAGTATCCAAAAATTAACTATAAACTAGCTCTTTTTTTTTGCTTAGACCAAGCGTCTCTGATGTTGAAGTTTGAATTTCGTGCAGAAGCTCAGTATTTTCCATTAGTGACTCTCCATAAGAAGGAATCATTTCTTTAATTTTCGGTTCCCACTCTTCCATACGTTGCGGGAAGCATTTATTAATTACCTCAAGCATAACATGAACAGCAGTAGAAGCCCCTGGAGAAGCACCTAGCAATGCTGCAATCGAGCCATCGGATGCACTGACAACTTCCGTACCAAATTGAAGTGTACCTTTGCCGCCTTCAGCAGTATCTTTGATAACTTGTACACGTTGGCCAGCCACTACTAAATCCCAATCCTCGCTCTTAGCGTTCGGGATGAACTCTCGTAACTCTTCCATGCGCTGTTCCTTCGATAACATAACTTGCTGGATCAAGTATTTTGTCAATGGCATCTCTTTTGCGCCTGCCGCCAACATAGTTAAAACATTATTAGGTTTTACGGAAGTTATTAAATCGAGCATTGAACCTGTTTTTAAGAACTTCGGAGAGAAGCCTGCAAATGGTCCAAAAAGCAACGATTTTTTATTATCGATAAAACGTGTATCAAGATGCGGAACAGACATTGGTGGAGCACCAACTTTAGCTTTTCCGTATACTTTTCCATGATGCTGCGCAACAACTTCCGGATTATTACATACCATGAAGTATCCGCTAACTGGGAATCCGCCGATATGCTTCCCTTCAGGAATACCGGATTTTTGCAGTAAATGCAAGCTTCCTCCCCCGCCGCCGATAAAGACGAATTTAGCATTATGGCGTTCTACGCTGCCAGTATCGACATTACGCACTTTTAATTCCCATGTGCCATCGCTAGCCCGTTTAACATTATCAACACTATGTTTATATTTGATATCGACGTTTTTAGTCTTTAAGTGGTCAAACAACATGCGTGTCAAAGCACCAAAGTTAACGTCAGTACCGTAATCAATTTTTGTTGCCGCTATAGAATCATTTGATGGACGGTCTTGCATAATAAGTGGAATCCATTCCATCAGTTTTGCTGGGTCATCGGAAAACTCCATACCTTTGAACAGAGGATTTTTTGACAGCGCTTCAAAACGTTTCTTTAAGAACGCTACATTTTTATCCCCTTGTACCATACTCATATGAGGCAATGGCATGATAAAGTCTTGCGGATTATCAATCAGCTTACAGTTTACAAGATACGACCAAAACTGCAATGAAACTTGGAACTGTTCATTAATTTTAATTGCTTTGCTTATATCTATAGATCCGTCAGATTTTTCGGATGTATAGTTAAGCTCACAAAGTGCAGAATGACCCGTACCTGCATTATTCCATTCGTTAGAGCTTTCTTCTCCTGCGTTTGCAAGCTTCTCAAATACTTTGATTTCCCATTCCGGTGCTAACTCTTTCAGTAATGATCCCAAAGTCGCGCTCATGACTCCGCCGCCAATTAAGATAACGTCTGTTTGTTTCTGTATGTTGCTCATTATAACCTTCCTTATCCCCTATATTTTCAAAAAAGATGTAGGCGCTCCTGCTTAGGTGTCACAAAAAGCCAGGCACGAACAAGGAACACACCTTTTCTGTCTCCTTATAACTATATCATAGTCTATTATTATTATTTCATAGATTAAAATATTCTACTATTACTTTTTTTGTTAAAATATTGATTTTGTGAAGAAATTAGCTTAAACTTATCCGCCCCGATAGTCGCATTAAAAGATTTCTTCAGCAACTTCCCCTTATTAAAGGAAGAAACTGTTAGTGAAATAATATTGACACATCGGAAAAAGCGACTGAAAAACACATTTATTGACAAAATCAGAAGTGAAATTAGAAGGATTTGTAACCATTTCCCTAAACAATAAGTACCTTCCTGAAAATGTTAAACTCCTACCTTTTTAACTTGTATCATAAATTTCACCCAATTATTAGATATTATAACAATACCAATAATTACTGATAATTAAACCAATATAAGGTAAGACCATTGATAATTTTGCTAATTTTAAGACTTATAGCATAGTCCCTTATAAAAAATTCCTTACTTTATTGCTATTACAAAAAAATATTATTCTAATACACAATCCTTACATTCATTATATTATTTTCGCATAAAGATATTTTCAACTTTGTGTTCTGATCCCTTTTTCAAGACGAGTTTTGCCCGTCCTTTTGTCGGCAGTATATTTTCATGTAAATTTTTCAAATTGATTTCATTCCAAATTTGAGTCGCTTGTTTAATGGCCTGTTCCTTAGACAAGTTAATATAACGGTGAAAATAGGATTCAGGACTTTGAAATGCGGTCTTTTGAAGTAAAAGGAACCTTTCAACATACCATCTTTCTATGTCGATTACATCTGCATCTACATAGAGTGAGAAATCAAAAAAGTCACTGACGAATACTTGGTTTTCCTTGTCTACCTGAAGAACATTAACACCTTCCACTATTAAGATATCCGGATTACAGATAGTCTGCACTTCATTTGGCAAAATGTCATACTTCAAATGTGAGTAGATTGGAACTTCCACTTTATTTTTTCCTGCTTTTACATCTCCGATAAGATTAATTAATTTTTGAGTATCATAACTTTCAGGAAACCCTTTTCTTTTCATGAGTCCTTTTTCTTCTAAAAGATCATTTGGGTACAAAAAACCGTCGGTAGTGACAAGACCTACGTTTCTGTGATTATCCCATCTAGATAATAAAGTCTGAAGCAACCTTGCTGTCGTACTCTTTCCTACAGCAACACTCCCTGCAATCCCAATGATATAAGGTACTTTTTTAACATCAGTTTTTAAAAATGAAGTGGTGGCTGTGTTAAGCTGCTGAGATGCTTCAACATGTAAATTGATCAAACGAGTCAAGGGCAAATAAACCTCTTCTACTTCCTGAATGGATATTTCTTCATTTATTCCTTTTAAGTTATCCAATTCTTCTTCAGTTAAAGGAAGAGGAGTATGGTTTCGCAGAGATGCCCACTTTTCTCGATTGAATTCAAAATAGGGAGTATAGGAACTCATGATTTTTCGTTACCTCACTTTTTAGAGTTACTATCAGTTTAACAAGGATGATGATCATAAAAAAGATGTTCCTGATCCCTTATCCACGTAAAGTGATTAATCTTTGAATGATAACCCGCCTGTCTCCAAAGCAGCCCTAAGTTTAGGTAAAGAAGCTGGTCCCATACCGTGAAATTTCAAAATCTCTTTTTCACTATATGTTGAGAGCTGTTGTAAAGAGGTTACCCCATTGTATTCCAATGCACGTCTGGCAGGTGCCGAGAGAACTGAAAGAAATCCGGTGTCCGGTTTTCGTTCCTGCTCACATACAGGGCAGGTCGGACAATCGCTGGATTTATAGTATTTGTGTCCCTTTTCGCAAGTCCTCATATTCTTCTTTGAAGTTGTCATTGTCAACTTCCCCTTTTCTGAAGATTTTTAATCCGAACATAAAAAGTTCACACTTCACAATGAAGCAATCATTTTAATCCATTTTATCATCTCTTGTTAAAACTGAACTGCCCTTTTGGTTTCATTGGAAAAGGGCTGCCGCAGCAACCCTTTGTAAAAACCCAAAGTGAATGATAGATTAACCCACTTTATCTTCCTTAGCCTCTGCCTGAGCATTGGCTTGTACACGCTTGTCTATTCCAAAAGCGAAATAACTAATTACAACGATAGCCAGAAAACCTACTCCAACCATAAGTGATATGCGTGTGTCATCATTAAACCACATACCGATTAATACCATGACCAAGAAAGCGATGGTCAGGTAGTTTGTAACAGGTGCAAAAGGCATCTTGAATGGATGATTGTGCATTTCAGCTTTTTTGACTTTCCTGAATTTAATTTGACTGATCAGAATGACAAACCATGGAATCATTCCAGGAAGTACACTCGCACTGTATACATGCACAAATAAATTTTCTGGTGCAATATAACTTAATACAACCCCAAGTGCTAACCCGACTATCACTCCAAAAGTACCGAATAAAGGAACACCGCTATTAGATACTTTAGCAAAGAATTTTGGTGCTTGTCCATTCATCCCTAATGTGTAAAGCATGCGTCCAGCACTGTAAATACCACTATTGCAGCCAGACATAGCAGCCGTGATTACGACAAAATTAATGATTCCAGCTGCTGCCGTGATACCAACCTTCGCAAAAGTCGCAACAAATGGACTGCCAATCGCGCTTAATTGATCCCAAGGGTAAACGGTTACAATAATGAAAATTGCACCGATATAGAAGATTAAAATACGCCAAATGGTACTTTGAATCGCTTTCGTTATCGTTTCTTGCGGATTCTTTGCTTCACCAGCTGTAATCCCAATTAATTCTACACCTTGATAAGCGGCAACCACCAGTGAAAGAGCAAAGAAGAAGCCCTTCCAGCCACCTGTAAATAAACCGCCATGCTCCCAAAGATTCGATAATCCTAAGGCTTCCCCTCCGTTACCTAATCCAAAGAAGATAAGTCCAAAACCTGCAACGATCATTAAAATGATTGTCACGATTTTAATCAATGCAAACCAAAATTCAATTTCCCCAAAGGATTTAACGGAAATTAAGTTCGCTGCTCCAAGAATCACCATTGCGATTAAACCTGGAATCCAAGCAGGGAGATCAGGGAACCAATACTGCATGTACGTCCCCACTGCAATAATTTCTGCCATCCCGACAATAACCCATTGGAACCAGTTACTCCATGCTGTCATATACCCAGCCAATGGATGAATGTACTTATAACCAAATGTCGCAAATGAACCTGTACTTGGCTCCAAATACAACATTTCCCCCATTGCGCGCATGATCAAGAATATAAAAAGCCCAGATATCGCATAAGCTAACATTACAGACGGGCCTGTCCATTGGATCGTGCTGGCTGAACCCATAAATAAACCGACACCAATCGTTCCGCCCAAAGCGATCATCTGAATATGACGACCTTTCAACTCCCTATTCAAATCTTTGTTTGCCATTCCATTTCCCCCTACACTACTAATAGTCGAAATTTTTTCAAGATGCTTAATACACTCCCTATTTAGTATAGAAATGATATAGCAGGCTCCACTTTTTTTATCTTTCTTAAAGCTGCCTCATAAAATCATTCTTCACTCTTAAGCATTCTGACAGTTGGAAAGATTACCATAAAATTTCATGTTATTTCTTAATTCTGTTCAAGGTTTCATAGAAAGCGCTTACTTTTTAACGTTTATAAAAGCTCACCCCTTAAGCATTAAAATTCCCCTGTATAAAGTAACCCGAATAAAAGAGTATTGCAACTCTTTTATTCGGCTGGCAGGTTTATTATGCTGTTACTAAAAGGGACTTTATTCTCAGCTTTAACAACATATCATTCGTCATTTTCTCCAAATCATATTCCGCCTTGAATCCCCACTCTTCCTTCGCACAAGTTGAATCAATTGTATTTGGCCAACTGTCTGCAATGGATTGTCTTACAGGATCGACTTCATAATTCATGACAAATTCCGGAATATGCTTTTTAATTTCGGCTGCAATTTGCTCCGGATCAAAGCTCATGGCAGAAACATTGAAAGAATTCCGATGTTTCAATTTTGAGGCATCTGCCTCCATTAATGTAATGATGGCTGCTAAAGCGTCCGGCATATACATCATATCCATATACGTTCCCTTATCAATGTAAGAAGTATATCGCTTGTTTTTAATCGCTTCATAGTAAATTTCAACTGCATAGTCGGTAGTTCCGCCGCCAGGAGGTGTCGCATACGAAATCAGTCCCGGGAATCGAAGACCTCTCGTATCAACCCCAAATTTATGATGATAATAATCACATAATAATTCTCCGGATACTTTGTTCACGCCGTACATCGTGTTCGGCCGTTGAATGATGTCTTGCGGTGTCCAATCTTTAGGAGTGGTTGGACCAAAGGCACCAATGGAACTAGGTGTAAATAATTGGCAATCGAGTTCTCTTGCAGATTCCAAAGCATTGACCAATCCGCCCATGTTTAAATGCCAAGCTAAAAGCGGCTTCTTTTCAGCTGTTGCCGACAATAAAGCGGCTAAATGTATAATCGTATCCACTTCATGTTTTTTTGCCATGTTATACATCGCTTTTTCATCTGTAACATCCAATATCTCAAATGGACCCGATTGAGCAACATCGCTGTCCGTTTTTCGAATATCTGTTGCAATGATATTGTCAGCTCCATAAATCTCTCTCATTTTCAGCGTCAATTCTGAACCAATTTGACCTAAAGCCCCCGTTACCAAGACCTTTTTCATCAAAAATCCCTCCCCATGTTTTAAACTCTGAAACAAGCAATCTCTTATATGATCGACATCTCTTTTCCTACTTTTCCATAAATGGCAATTGCACGATCCAGCATCTCTTTTGTATGAGCAGCAGTAGGCATATTCCTCACTCTTCCTGTTCCTTTTGGAACGGTAGGGAATACGATGGATTTAGCATACACACCTTCTTCATTCAGCCTTTTGCTGAATTGCTGCGTTTTTGCTTCATCACCTATAATGCAAGGCGTAATCGGTGTTTCGCTCTCCCCGATATCAAACCCTAATTCTTTTAGGCCTTTTTTCAAATAATCGCTGTTTTCCCACAGCTTATTTTGAAGTTCTGAGCTATTCATCAAAATATCGATGGCTTCTATACTAGCTGCAACTGCTCCCGGTGTGGCAGCCGTTGAAAATAAAAATGGACGGCTTCTCACTTTTAACCAATCAATCAAATCTTTCTTTCCTGCTACATAGCCTCCAACAACACCAATGGCTTTGGATAATGTACCAATTTGGAAATCCACTTTATCCGATAATCCAAAATGTTTTACCGTTCCTGCACCATTACCTAATACACCTGAACCATGCGCATCATCAACATACGTAATTAAATCGAACTCTTCAGCTATCTTCACAATTTCAGGAAGCTTGGCAATATCCCCATCCATCGAGAAAACCCCATCGGTGATAATCATGATCTTGTTATACAATCCGGACTCCTTTGCTTGACGTGCTTTTGTCCGTAAATCGTCCATGTCGGAATGGATAAAAGGAATAATTTTCGCCTTGGATAATCGGCAACCATCAATGATTGAAGCATGATTCAGTTCATCTGAAAGAATGGCATCGTGTTTATCCATCACTCCTGAAATCGCTGCCATATTACAGTTAAATCCAGATTGATAAGCAATGGCTGCTTCTGTATGTTTAAACTCGGCAAGCTTTTCTTCTAATTTGACATGAATATCTAACGTTCCGTTGATCGTACGAACGGCACCGGCACCGACACCATATGTTTTAGTCGCTTCTATGCAAGCCTCTATTAATCGTCTATCTGTTGCTAAACCTAAATAATTATTGGATGATAAATTAATTAGCTCTCTGCCTGCAATGGTGATTACCGGACCGTTTGGACCTTCCACCGGATCAATAACGTTGTAAAGCCCCTTTTCTTTTAAATCTTCCAAATTTTCTTTCAAAAATTTATTTAATATTTCACTTGACATTTAATATACCCCCTCATTGATGGTTGGAATAAATGCAGGATCTTTATATGTTTTACCCCTATTTAAAAAAACATTGTATTTTTTCCCTTTTTTCCAAAAATACACGTGTCTTCTCCATAAACACACTCAACTTTAACGTAAATCCCTTTATACTAAGTGTTATTACAATCATAATAATTGATAATTTTAATGTTGTCCATATTGTGTGGACAAAAAAATTTGAATTTTTGTAGTTTTTACAATCAGCATTCGCCTGAAATGCGTTTATATCAATGGAATTACGAAGAGAATTTCATCAATTTTCCAATGTAACCGATGTTTTATCTACTGGTTTTTTGGAGACATTAACCATTAACCTAATTAAGGAGTGGTATTGTGAAAACTGAAAATGAAAAGACCTCAGAAGGCCTAAATGAGATTTTTGAGATTATCAATGCAAAAGGTGACATTGGTGAATTAAAAGAAATCGTCCAAAAATCTGATGAACAAACAAATGAAGTCAACCAAGGGGATTGATTATCCTCTTTCAGTTTTGTCGAAAAAGGGATTCCGGAATGGTCTCTTGTCGAATCCCTTCCACGATTTTACCGAAGTGATTTCACCACTTTTTAAAACAATACTTGGTGCCCCCTTCCAGATGAGACTTGGCAGATAGTCGGCGGAAAGGGAGCGAATTTCTTAAACTTTTTTAAAGAAAAAACTGAAATTGTCTATGGTCTGCAAGGGCATTAATTATCCTCTTTTTTGTCTGTTTTACATTGTACTAATGGACGTTAAAGTCCATTACAACAATAAAAAAAGAGCTGCTGATCAGCTCCGGATATTGCCGTAACTTACACGTAAAAAGTAAATCAAAAAACAAAAAAGTTATGCACATTCAGAAGGGAAATTTGAAGAATAAGGATTTTCCCTTTTTCCTCTACCCACCTTGTGCACAACTTTAGTTGAAAATTTAAGCCAGCTCAATTCTGATGCCGACTTAAAATTCACATTATTGATTCATCTTTTTCATTCTGTGAAGTAAAGGACCATCTGAATGATTGTTTTCACCAATTACAAAACTCGTCATATAATAGGTCAAATATTGACCGTAATGATTATTGGTATTTAACAATAACTCATCCACATAGTATACCCCTTTGGGGATTTGATCCATTAGCAGCACCGATAATGAAGCATATATCCCGCAGGCCACTTGAAAGTATGTTGCATTGGTTTTGTATTTGGAAAAGATATCGCGATTCTTTAATGTATTATACATATAACGCTCCTTATCTTGATAAACGATAAGGACACCAACTAGATCTTCCCCGTCAAGTTCGGCTTCAAGCGGATCGAGAACCTTCATGTCATGGTTCCATAATTGATCGGAGTCATCCAGTTTCGAGCGGATTAACTCCGTCGTATGGTCATTTACCTTATATAAAAAGCCGCCTTCCATATCATACAATTTACCTAAAGTATATACTTCCTCATGAGCCATTAGACAACCGTAAAACTGTTTGTCCCCTAATGTGACTTTAAATTCGACATCATAAACATTTTCATATAAAAAGAGCGGTGTATGGTGATTCATAAACATTGGATAGCTTGAAATAGCCTCATCCAGAAAGCACTCGGGAGACCATGTTGTGTAAATGACGTCATTCTTTGCCTTCGATTTGTCCTTAAAAAACGAATTGTCATGCTCTACAATGTAACAGCCAAGCGGTCGTTCCTCTGAATCACTCTTTAACAGCTCAATGGCCATCCATTGCACCACCCCTGGATTCATTCCCGACCCAATTATAGCTGTAGAATTGGAAAATCGATCTTTAAACTTTTCAAAATGTCTGATCCGTTCAATTAGAGGAAACCCATAATATAATTCTTCATTTTCATCGATCATTGTGTTTTCTAAAGCAGAATTAACATAATTAACGCCTAATGCGTCGCAGCATTCCAGCATTTCAACCGTATCCGCCCATGAAAGATCAATCACACATAATGTTTTTGTGCTTTCAAGATGCTTGATGAACCGCTTTTTATCTTTTAAATCAAATTGATGCAGTACAATTTGATCTTTTAGGTGTGGAAATAATTCATGATAATATTTTTCTTCCTTTTGTTTAATATCAATTAAGTGAATAATACAACTGGATATAAAAAGATGGATTGGATCCTTTTTATCAATAGCTGATTTATTCAATATGGCAAGTATTGATTTTGCTGCCCCTCCTGCACTCCCAAGAATGGTTATCACTTTTTGGTAATCATCCATTTTTACACCTCGTCCAACCTTTTATTATAAACTATGTAGTTACGGGTGAAATGCAATGGGCAACTGATGAAATGAGCAATACGTACAAGCTATCAACAATTCAAAATAATAGGAATGGTTATGAAGAAACTCCTGCATCTAAGAAGGGGTGTTACGTTTTAATATGCTTTTATCGGGTCCCTTAAAGGGAAAATAATATATATCCAAAGCTATTCCTGCATCTATTTTCATGATAAGTGCAATAATTAACAAGTAGAGATATCCAAAGAAATAAAGGAGAATAACTATGAATTATCAGAATATCACGATTGCCGGCAGCGGCTTTTTAGGAAGTCAGATTGCATTTCAAACCGCATTCAAAGGATTTAACGTATCAGTATATGACATCAATGATGAAGCATTGGAGCGTGCAAAAGATAGGATCACTAATTTGAAGCCCTACTATAAAGAAGACATAGGAGCTGCGGAGGAAGATCTTAATGCTGCTTATGCCCGCATTTCTTTCCACAGTGATTTATCTGGGGCAGTTGCCGAAGCTGATCTTGTGATTGAAGCGATTCCGGAAGTGCTTCAAATCAAAACAGATTTTTACACAGAGTTAGGAAAAGCGGCACCTGAAAAAACAATTTTTGCCACGAACTCTTCTACATTATTACCAAGCCAATTTGCCGAAGCAACAGGCCGTCCAAAAAAATTCCTCGCTTTGCACTTCGCTAATGAAATCTGGAAAAACAATACGGCAGAAATCATGAAGCATCCTGGAACGGATAGTGAAGTTTTTGAAGAAGTGATTGATTTTGCAAAAGCGATTGGAATGGTTCCTCTGCCTTTACATAAAGAACAGCCAGGCTATATTCTGAATTCCTTATTGGTTCCTCTTTTGGATGCTGCCCAAATGCTCTTATTAAAAGGAGTGGCTGATACGGAAACCATCGATAAAACGTGGATGGTCGCAACAGGGGCACCTCTTGGTCCATTCGCTATATTGGACGTGGTAGGAATCAATACCGCTTATAATATTTCACTTGCAAAAGCGAAAGCGACAGGTGATCCAGAGATTGAAAAGCTGGCTAACTTATTGAAAACAGAATATATCGATAAAGGGAAAATCGGAAGAGAAGCAGGAGAAGGCTTCTATAAATATCCAAACCCCAATTTCGCAAAAACAGACTTTTTAAAAGGTTAATGATTCAGAAGGTGCCTTGAGAGTGCCTTCTTTTTTTACTATTTCGCACTTTATATCCCTTCAATATCGTCATAAGAAAAAGACCATGAAATCGTGAAAAGTACTTTTCACGATTTCATGGTCTGATTCATAATGTAGATGTTACAGTGTTATCCCCTATATCTCAAAGTTAATCCTTTTAAGAAATTCCTCGCGTATCGATCTCCGCACTCTTTATAATTCCTATGACCCACTTTTCTTAGTATAGCGCTTAATTCCCCTTTGGTTATCATGACTCCTGCTTCTTCCAAAATTTCGATCATATCCTCACTGGTTAATGTTAATGCTATTTTCAGTTTCTTCAAGAGGATATTATTCACACTTTCCTTAATCTTTACAGCCGGTGCCTGACTTTGAGGCTGACCAGGTTTTGGCTCTTGTCTCCCTCTTTTAAAAATGATCAAACCATTTAAAAAGGACTCTAACATCATGTTATTGCAGGTTACCCCATCTTCCTCTTCATCCATATCATCATATTCTTCATATTCATCATAATAATCATCTTTTGGTTTTGTGAGCATCTGCATGACTTCTTCCATTGTCACTTCAATCTCCCCGAGTTTAAATATCTCTACCATATCTTTATTTTTAATATCAAGCGCATATCTTAATCGAATTAATATATCATGATTATGCATCCAAAAACCTCCTATGTATTTCTCTATTCACAGTACTCTCATTATTTCACAAATGGATGGAAATAAACGCAGATTAAAATCCGAGAACCTTTTACAGATTCCCGGATCACTCTGCTTATTGCTCCCATCAACATTCTTTTCCAAAGTTATCAAGTAATGCACGCACTTCATCTGTTGATTTCGTGTTCATCAATTGATTTCTTAATTCACCAGCTCCACGGAATCCTTTGACATAAATTTTGAAAAAGCGATGAAGCCCTGTGATTGAACGTGGTAGTACTTCCGCATATTGATCTTGAAGATCGAGCTGCAATCTTAAAAGATCAAGGTATTCTTTACTGCTATGCTCTTTTGGCTCTTTTTCAAAAGCAAAAGGATTTTTAAAAATTCCTCGCCCGATCATAACGCCATCAATACCATATTGTTCAGCAAGCTGCAGTCCAGTTTGACGATCAGGAATGTCTCCATTGATTGTTAGTAGCGTATTTGGTGCGATACGGTCACGTAATTTTTTGACTTCCGGAATTAGCTCCCAATGCGCATCTACTTGGCTCATTTCCTTTCTTGTACGTAAATGAATGGAAAGGTTCGCAATATCCTGTTTTAAAATTTGCGTCAGCCACTCCTCCCACTCATTTACATCATTATAGCCAAGTCGTGTTTTCACGCTGACAGGCAGTCCGCCCGCTTTTGCTGCTTGAATAAGTTCTGCCGCCACGTCTGGACGCAGAATTAGGCCACTACCTTTCCCTCTCGATGCCACATTCGGTACAGGGCAGCCCATATTAATATCGATGCCCTTAAATCCTAGCTCTGCCATGCCAACACTCATTTGACGGAAATATTCGGGATTATCCCCCCAAATATGTGCCACCATTGGCTGCTCATCATCTGTAAAAGTCAAACGGCCACGCACACTTTTCATGCCCTCTGGATGGCAATAGCTATCCGAGTTTGTAAACTCTGTGAAAAATACATCAGGTCGACCGGCTTCACTTACTACGTGACGAAAAACAACATCTGTCACATCTTCCATTGGTGCAAGTACAAAAAATGGTCGTGGTAAATCACGCCAAAAATTATCTATCATTTCAAACTCAAATCCTCTCAATATGGATACAACTTCAAACTCTCGGTCAAAAAATATAAAAGCCAAGTGCTCCACTTCTTTTACACTTATATCATGCTTAATAACTCCTTATCAAACACAAGTACATTTTGGACATTTATAATTTGTGAAAATCGGCAATGTTTATTTTAAGGAAAATCGGTCCGAATGGAATTGACGGCGGACTTGAATACCCAAAACGCATTTACAGCTCAAACCCACCAGAATTACATTATGAAGAAGAATAAAAAATAGGAGAACATGTTTTAATAGAAACATGTTCTCAGAAAATCAGTATTTTATTCAATACATGATTCCAATATATTTATCCATTTACATCAGTGTAAAAACTATATACAAAAGCAACTAGCGATTCGTTAGTTTCCTTCTTTTAGTATGAGTTGCGAGACACACTCTACATGGCTCGTCTGCGGGAACATATCCACAGGCTGTATGGCCTCAACGCGATAAGAAGTGCTCAGTTCTTGTAAGTCCTTGGCCAAAGTCGAAGGGTTGCATGATACGTACACTATGGTTTTCGGTTTTACTTTCAAGATTGTCTGCAGTAATGATTGGTCACAGCCTGATCTTGGCGGGTCGACGACAAGTACGTCCGGTTTCCAGCCTTCTTTGGTCCAGCGTGGAAGGATATTCTCGGCCTTGCCTGTTTCATAGTATACATTGTCGCGATTATGTTTTTTGGCATTTTTCTTTGCGTCCTCGATGGATTCTTTAATGACATCCATTCCTCTGACTTCCTTGGCATTTTCAGACAGCCATAGACCAATGGTTCCTACACCGCAATAAGCGTCAACCACTTTTTCCGTGCCGGTTAAGGCTGCCGCTTTTTTCACTTCATCATATAAGCGAACAGTTTGAACGGGGTTAAGCTGGAAGAATGTACGCGCTGATAGTTCGTATGATAGGTCACCCAATGTTTCGTTGATGACTTTTTCGCCTGCCAGGTGAATCGTTTTTTCGCCAAATATCAGTGATGTGTTTCGGTTGTTGATGTTTTGAACGACCGATTTCACTTCTGGCAATTGGTCCCGAATTTGTTTTAGCAACTGATCTTTTTGTGGAATTTCCTCCGCACCTGTAACAAGGACAACCTGCACTTCACCTGTTTCAAAGCCTACCCGTGTAATGACCGTACGAATAACACCTTTTCTTTTTCTTTCGTTATATATTGAGATGTTCAGGTTCTTTAGAATCTTTTTCACTGTACGTGTTACCTTATTTGTTGCCTTATGCTGTACAAGGCAATTCGGGATATCGATCAGATTATGGGAATTCAAGCCGTAAAGGCCAGCAATCAATTTACCATCTTTTTGGCCGACTTGGTACTGACTTTTATTGCGGTAATTCCAAGGATCTTCCATACCAATCGTTTCTTTTACATTTAATGAAGAAACCGGGAATTTCGAATGGCGCTCCATCGCTTGAATGACGATATCGCGCTTTTCGATAAGCTGCTGGTCATAGCTTAAATGCTGTAACTGACATCCGCCGCATTCAGCGTAAACCGGACATGGCGCTGCAATGCGATGCGGTGATTCTTTACGGATGGTTTTTATTTTCGCCTCGGTGAAGTTTGGCTGCACCTTTGTGACCAAAGCTACAATTTCTTCACCAGGCAATGCTCCTGGGACGAAGACGACTTTCTTTTTGAAATAACCGACTCCCTCTCCATTAATGCCAAGCCGTTTAATCGTAAGGGGAAGGGTTTGATCCACTTCCAGTTTTGTATCTTGAATGTTTGTCATTTCTTTTCACTCCGTTTTTCAATGCTTCTCCACAAATAGAGGGAAGCGTAGCTTAGATATGGAGCCCATTTCTCACTATAGGACTCCATTTCTTCTTGGGTTGGCTTTTGCGGTAAGCCATATAATATTTTCAAGGCATTTTGAATGCCAATATCGGCTTTAGGAAATAGGTTCGGCCGGCCAAGTCCAAAAAGCAGGAAGTTTTCAGCCGTCCATCTACCGATACCGCGTATTTTTATTAGTGTATCCATAACCTCTTGATCGGATAGCTTTTCCATTATATCAAGGTCGAGATGGCCCTGAATGACCTGCTCGGAAAGTCCGATGACGTATTCCGCTTTCCGGCCGCTGAATTGAATGGCTCTCAATTGCTCGATTTTAAGTTGGGCGGTTGTTTCCGGCGTCGGATAAAACCAGGCACCTTCCATCTGGTAGCCGAAGGTTTTAACGAATCGTTCCGTAAGCGTATGGGCAAAGGATAAGTTCAATTGCTGATGTATGATGCATTTAACGAGGCAACTGTAGTAATCGAAGTCCAAGACTATGGCAGTACCGCGGTGCTCTTCGAAGATTTCCCGCAAATCGGATTCCCGGAAATGCCTGGAAACGCCTTCTAATGGCTGATGCCAATGAAAGACCTTTTTTAACCGTTCGATCGCTTTTGACTTGTATACCTCTGAATGACCTTTGATGATAAAAGATGGTTCATCGATATTTCCTATTGCTTGAACCTGCAAAACGATTGGTTCATTTTCTATATATAGCGGAACTTTTACCGTCCTGTTAGTGAAATCAACTACCTGAAGTGGGTCTAACGATAATCGTTCGAGAACTAGATCGAAATTATAGGGTCCTTGAACCTGTAATTTTTCTGTCCACACAAGCGATCCATCCTTTAGCAGTTTTCCACGTATTATAGCATGTTTCCTGAAATATTACTTGAAATTGAGGAGAATGGATAAAAGCGGGACCCGAATTATCTCTACAGGACCCGCTTCTCACTTTAATAAAGCATTCGGTTCGGCAACTGCTTCTCAATCATTAAATCATCGAGGCTACCGAAAGCATACCCCTGTTTTTCAAGATCCGTCAGAATCGAGTCCAAAGCATCCGCATTATCCTTCGATACGGTATGCAATAATAATATCGCACCGGGATGAATCTGCTTAAGCACTTCATCGTGTGCGAACGCGGCACCCTTTTGTTGATCAACAATCCAGTCTCTATATGCCAGTGACCAGAAGATGTGGTAATACCCTTCTTTTTTTGCGATCCTCATCGTTCTTTCATTAAATACCCCACGAGGCGGCCTTAAGTAGTTCATTTCCTTTTGCCCCGTTAATTTTTCCGTTGCTTCTTTTACCCGCTCAAGCTCCGTGCGAATCACATCGTCCGTCACGCTGGTCATATCCGGATGGTTCCATGAATGGTTTCCTACGATATGCCCCTCATTAGCCATACGGACAACAAGCTCAGGTGCCGTTTTTAAATAATGACCCGTGACAAAAAAAGCTCCAGGAGCACCATGTTTCTTCAGGACATCTAAAATTTGGGCCGTATAGCCATTTTCATAACCGTTATCAAATGTTAAATAAACGACTTTTTTCTTTGTATCCCCCTTATAAATCGCTTCATATTCAGGCAGCATTTCATTGAATTTTTTACCGGCATCGGCAGATGTCCCATTTTTTCCTTTATTGAAACCCCAGTTATAGGATTCTGCAAAAGCCGGGCTTGCCAAAGAGCATATCAAGCAAATAAAAGCGGATAAAATCACCATTTTTTTCATTGGAATATCCCCCATGTTCTTTTTTCTTATTGTTTGGAACATGGAGATTTATATGCATGATATTGTGAAGGTCGAATTGATCTCGTTGTAGGTCGATTTTTTCGCTCCGTAGGTCGAATTTCTGCCGCTTTAGGTCGAATTTTTTGCTCCGTAGGTCGATTTTTCGCTCCATGGGTCGAATTGATCTCGCCACAGGTCGAATTTTCGCTCCGTGGGGCGAATTGATCTCGCCACAGGTCGGATTTTCGCTCTTGAGCCGTATAAATTTCACTCTGGATCAAATTAACGCCCCGGAGGCCGAATTAGTTCGTTAGTGTCTATAATCAGACGCAAAAAAGGGCCTCTCCTCCGAAAAGGATTGGCCCTCCATGTTTTGTTTATCCTTTAAATAGCGCTTGTGCCGCCTTCCAAATAATGGCGATAGCGAAAATGAGAACGATTACAATTCCGATTACGTCAAGGAATGTTTCAAGTCCGGAGAAAATCGTGTTTGCCACAGGAAGTTTGATGAAAGCAAAACCGGTTAGCATGGCCATAAAGAATAAGAAGTAGTTATTCTGCATGAAAATCCCCCCTTTCTCTTCTAATGTATGTGCGACCTTTCCAAAAGATTGTACTTTTTTGAGGTAATTTTCGCCTTTTTTTCATATACATTAGCAGGGGGGGAATGAAATGCTGGAATGGGTTATCACTTTAGGCTTTGTTGGTTGTCTTGGTTTAGGTGGTGGAGTGTTTGTTCATTTTGTGAAAAGTGGATTGAATTTAGAGGATGCATCAAGGATCGATCCACTGCCGGAAATAGAGGAGTAAGCTATGCAAAAGACGCTCACCGTTTGGCGAGCGTCTTTTGCATACATTTATTTAAATACTGGTTCTTTGAATTGCGCCAATTTTTCCAATGAAGATTGCTGAACGTCTTTATGCAGGCTGTTTCCATGTGAATCCATGGTAACCACGGCAGTAAATCCTTCAACATTCAGATGCCACATTGCTTCTGGAATACCAAATTCAGTGAAGTTCACACCTTCGACGGATTTGATGCAGTCTGCATAATATTGAGCAGCCCCGCCGATTGCATTTAGATAAACGCCGCCGTGCTCACTTAGTGCTTCTAGTGTTTTTGGTCCCATTCCGCCTTTACCGATAACTGCACGGATGCCGAATCGTTTCATGATATCGCCTTGGTATGGTTCTTCACGAATACTTGTTGTCGGTCCGGCAGCCTTCACATGCCATTTGCCTTCTTCGTCCTTCAGCATAACCGGTCCACAGTGATAGATGATTTGTCCATCTAGGTCGATTGGTGCAGGATTTTCAGATAAGTGCTTGTGGATGGCGTCTCGGCCTGTATACATTCTGCCGTTAATATGAACGACGTCACCAACTTTTAATTCACGGATTTGTTCTTCCGTGATTGGTGCTTGCAGGGTGATTTCACGGGAAGCTTCAACGTCCGATTCTGCAGCGGCTGCCACTTCATCCTTCGCTGCTTTTTCTGCTTCCAAAGCAAAGTCGATTTTCTCCCCTTCTTGATATAACCACTCATTGATTTCGCCTGTTTCCGGATTGACTTTCACTCCTAAACGGCGGAACGCCCAGCAGTTGTAAGCAACGGAGACGAAAAAGCTTGCCGGAATACGGTGCATGACACCGATTTTACATCCAAGCAACGTAGTTTCGCCGCCAAAGCCCATCGTGCCGATTCCCAATTCATTAGCTGTCTCCATGATGTAATCTTCAAGTTTACGAAGGTCTTCATTCGGATTCACATCTTCATTACTGCGGAAAAGTTGAGCCTTAGCCAGATCATATCCGGATGAACGGTCCCCTCCGATACCAACTCCGATGAAGCCGGCACTGCAGCCTTGTCCTTGTGCTTGGTAGACAGAGTGAAGGACACATTTACGGATTCCGTCCAAATCACGGCCCGCTTTTCCCAATCCTTCAAGCTCCATAGGCAGACTGTATTGGATGTTTTTATTTTCACAGCCTCCGCCTTTTAAGATAAGACGAACATCAATATAGTCTTTTTCCCATTGATCGAATTTAATGACAGGAAGACCTTCCCCAAGGTTATCCCCGCTATTTTCTCCCGATAAAGAGTCAACTGCGTTTGGACGAAGTTTTCCGCCCTTTGTCGCTAAGATGATCGCATTCCGGATTGCTTTTTTTATTTCAAGTTGGTTCACGCCAACTGGAGTTTTTATTTTGAAAGTCGGCAGACCAGTATCCTGACAAATCGGTGATACATTGTCGTCAGCCATTGTAATATTATTCGTGATGGTGGTCAGGCTCAATGCAGAACGAGTACCTGCATTTTCACGTTGTTTTGCACTTTTGACCGCACGACGAACATCCTTTGGAAGATTCGTTGAAGTTTCAACGATAAGACTGTACATACTTTCTTGGAATTTTTGAATATCCAAATTTCTCTTCCCCCTCTTATTTCCCCTAGATTAGATTTAATCATTTCCCTGCTTCTCTATAAATAGCGAATGATACAACACCCGTTTTATTATACATCTAACATAATCTTTCGAAAACAAGTAATTATTTTTCATAATGAAAAGCAATTTGGAGAGAAATGAGCAAACCCGCCAGAAATAACCCATGAATTAAATTTCATCACCAATCATTTCCATTAAAAAAGGATGACGCAGAATTCCCGTCATCCCTTCATGAATATTAACATTGAAAAAATCATACTATCGAAACAGATATTAATCTTCGCGGGTTTTGAATTGTTCCACTTTGCCTTCCAAATCATCTAACATGCCGATCAAACGGTCTATATCTTCCAACTCCGTATTTTCCGGTTCGATATGATCAAGAACTTCCATGAACATCGTGAGGCGTTCTTTTAAGTATGTTAATTGTTCGTTTTTACCTGTAATGGATTTTCCCATGAGGCACTCTCCTTCCGTTCTTCTTTCATCGTAACGAAATCTGCTTGAAAGTGCAATGGCAAGCTATAAATGCACTCTCCGCCATTTGACATTTTTTGTCCCCATTGTTCATAATGGGTTAGTGCATTATTACGTAAGGAGTTTTAAATATGTCAATAATCAAGCAAGATCTTTTAACACCAATTACACCCAAGTATGACCCTTGGGAAGCATATATGGACGTTGAACAATATGGAAAGCTCAGCCTTACCAATGTGGAGTTCACCACCACCACCCTTTGCAATATGCGTTGTGAGCATTGTGCCGTCGGTTACACACTTCAGCCCAAGGACCCGGATGCACTGCCACTGGAATTATTGATTCAGCGCCTCGATGAAATCCCTTTGCTTCGCTCGCTCAGCATCACTGGCGGGGAGCCGATGCTTTCAAGAAAACAAGTGAAGAATTATGTTTTGCCTCTATTGAAATATGCCCGTAGCCGCGGGGTCCGGACACAAATCAATTCCAATTTGACCCTTGACCTGGAACGGTATGAGGAAATCATTCCTTATTTGGATGTTCTGCACATTTCCCATAACTGGGGAACGATCGATGAATTCATTGATATCGGCTTTGCCATGATGGACCGAAAACCATCTCGGGAACAGCGAAAGAAATTATTCGATAAAATGATTGAAAATTCCCAGGCCCTGACCAAGGCTGGTGTGCTGGTTTCTGCAGAAACGATGCTTAATAAACGGACATTGCCGCATCTTGAGCATATTCACAGACAGATTGTCGATGAAATGGGATGTCAAAGGCACGAAATTCATCCGATGTATCCAAGCGATTTCGCTTCGGCACTTGAAACTTTATCATTGGACAAAATGCGTGAAGCGATTCATCATTTGCTTGATATCCGTGATGAAAATGTTTGGATGCTTTTCGGTACCCTGCCATTTTATCCTTGCAATAACAGTAAAGAGGATATAAAGCTGCTTCAACGCCTTTATGGTTCACATAAAGTAACTGTTCGTAATGACCCTGATGGACGTTCCCGGTTGAACATCAATATTTTTACCGGGGAAGTGATCGTGACCGATTTCGGTGACGCGCCTACATTAGGGAATATCAAAGACCAACCTTTGACCGAATCCTATGAAACATGGATGAATTCGAAACTCGCCAATGAATTGAATTGCCATTGTCCGGCAGTCAAATGCCTAGGCCCGAATGTTCTCGTCAAAAATGCATACTACCCGAAGGAGGACTTCAGGATCAGGAAGTCAACCATATGAAGAAAAAAAACTCGCCATTCCGGCGAGTTTTTTAATTTACCTGGGTTGCTGCGAGACTGTAAAGCTGAAGGAAACATGGTCCTGAACCGGTATCCATGCACCGATGCCTTGTGAAGTGATGTTCTTTATCGTAATGGTTCTTTTACTTCCTTTTAAGTTCAAATACACTTCCCCATATGTGATCTTCCCTTTTTCATTGACGGCGGAAGCATAACTGGATAAGTAACCTATCCTATTAGAAGCAACATTGTATACTTCATCTTTTTTTGTACCAGCTCCGATGATCGTTTCAAAAGCCAACGGCAAATTCGTTTTCTCAGTGGCTTTTAACAGCATCATCTTTTGAACATCCTCTGCCTTAGGGATTTTCGCTGTAAGACCGCCACTCACTGCCTTTTGACTTTCCTGGACATAACGGATCCTGTATGGAACCTCACCGCCGCGATTATCGTAGTAATTCGTATTGATTTTTTGGTACTCCCAGTTTGGCGCCGTTTCCGAAGACTCATAATTCAATGCCCAATGGCCAAGGTAAATCGTCGCCCTGTAACCAAAAGCAAGCGGAGCTTTTGCAATTGCCGATTCATTCAACATATGGATGAGTTCTGGATTTTCAATCTTGATATCCGACGAATCGATCAATTGTTCGGCCAACTTACTCGGCTGCAGCATCGGAAGATCCTGGGTTGGGTTCGGATACGTATTCTCCTTTGCAATATTCAAAACTGAAGGTGGGATTTTCACCATATTCGGATTTGCTTTGCCTTCTGGAATATCAGCTGCAAAACTTACATTCGCCTGAATAAAGGCAATTAGGCCAATCATCGTAATAAGAATAGTTCTTCTCATGCTGTCGCACTCCTTTTGAGGGGTTCAATCATTTTGTTATAGATTTTGTTTTTAGCTAACATTCTATACATTTCATTCTTATTTCGATTTTGTAATGAATTTGTAAAGTTCAGAATATTTACTTTTTTATTTAAATCGGTTATACTTATTTTACATTATAAAAAGGAGGCGAAATCGTTCATACCTATTAAACCTTCAGGAGGTATGCTTATCGAACAATCCATGAAACCCTTTTAAAGGATGACAGAAAACGAATTCGCCTATACTTAAATCTGATGTAAAAGGATGGTGTGACACTCTAGAATATTTCTCAACTTTTACAAAAGCATGATGAAAAATTTTGGAATGACTTATGAATGGTAATTTACTAATATAGAAATGACTCTGCTAAATCTAACCTGAGCAGAGTCATTTTTATTTTTGAATTATATAAAAAGAAAGACCTCCCGCATCGGAAGGCCTGCATTTCTTATAATAAGTAAAATCCAATTCCCATAATGAAGTAAGCGGCCAATAAGGTAAGGCCTTCAAACCAGTTCGTTTCCCCGTCATTCGAAATCATGATCATCAGAAAGACTGCTGTAACCATTGATATCAATTCTGGCATTGTGAAAACAAGCGGCATATGAGTTGGATACATTAATGAAATAAGTACGAGTACAGGAGCTACGAACATCGCTACTTGAAGTGTGGAACCAACGGCAATTTCCACTGCGACATCCATTTTGTTTTTATAGGCCATTATGACGGCCGACGCATGCTCTGCCGCGTTACCCACGATTGCAACGATAATGACACCTATGAATAACTCCGACCATCCGAAGGTTTCCCCCACCTCGCTGAACGTATGAACAAGTTTCTCCGATACATACGCAACGGCCAATGTAGCAGCAGCAAGTATTATAATTGCCTTTTTCCTGCTCCACTCCGGTACTTCCTCTTCATGTTCCTCGGGTTTCTCCGTATGCTGATATACCCCACGGTGAGTAACCAATTTAAAGAATAATGCAGCAAGATATAATAAGATCAAAATAATGCTAATTCCTACACTTAACGACATCGTACGTGATTCACTCATATCTTGTGTGAATACTTCCGGTATGACGAATGCTACAATAACTGCAAAAATCAATAGACCGGCATTATGCCTCGCATCGAATACATTAAATTTCTGCCGTTTGTATTTAGTCCCTCCGACAAAGAATGAAAGTCCTGCCACCAACAATAAGTTTCCTAATACGGAACCAGTTAAAGAAGCCAACACGACCCCCACAAGCCCCGCCTTTAATGAAAAGATGGATATGATCAATTCCACTGCATTTCCAAAGGTTGCATTCAAGAGACCGCCAATCCTTGGTCCCATAACGATCGCTAAGCTTTCAGTCGCACGGCCCATGAATCCTGCTAGCGCAACGATGGTTAAGCAATATACGATGAACATGATCACGCTCGGCCAATGCAATAATGACCCAATGACTGATATAGGGACGCCTAACAGGACAAGCCCAAAAAATATTTTATTCACGATACTTCTCCTCACAATCCTATAATTCCTTTATGTAACAAAAACTATCATACATAATCTTCGGGAGATGACAAAGGAAAATTTTATCATCCTCTCTCTTCTTGTCAATATTTACCCAAATTTCTATTGCTTAATCCTCTTCCTAAGATGTAACATCAAGAAGGTATACATTTCTTAGGAGACTTGATTTTATGAATAATAAATTGCTTTTTAGCGTTTTAATCTTAATTGTCGGCATATCGGGGTTTTCTCAAGGGATGCTTCTGCCGATCATTGCCATCATTTTTGAAAATGACGGAATTAGCTCATCCCTAAATGGGTTTCATGCAGCCTCGCTTTATCTTGGAATTCTGTTGATTTCTCCTTTTATGGAAGCCCCGCTCCGTAAATACGGCTATAAGCCTTTGATATTATTTGGCGGTATAACGGTCATTCTATCGCTTGCATTATTTCCTGTTTGGAAATCATTCTGGTTTTGGTTCGTCCTGCGTTTCTTCATTGGAATCGGCGATCATACACTTCACTTTGCTACCCAGACATGGATCACTGCCATTTCACCAAAAACGAAGCGCGGAAGGAATCTTGCCATTTATGGACTTTTCTTCAGTCTTGGGTTCATGGTTGGCCCGATGATGACGAAGCTTCTCGAGATTAATCAGTCTTTACCTTTCATCATCACATCCATACTTAGCCTTCTAGCTTGGTCCACTGTTTTCCTTATTGGAAATGAGCTCCCTGAACAGGATGATTCTGAAAACACATCATTCTTTGGCACACTCAAAAGGTTTACGAAAGTTAGCCGCATAGCTTGGGTCGCTTTTTTACTTCCGTTCACATTTGGCGTGCTTGAAGCATCATTGAATAGCAATTTCCCTGTATTCGCCCTGCGCTCCGGAATCGATTTAACCGCAGTATCCATCATCATCCCGGCATTTTCCGCGGGGACCCTGCTTACCCAGATTCCCTTGGGGATGATAAGTGACCGTTTTGGCCGGCGAAAGACCTTGCTGACGATACTTTTTTCCGGGTTTGCCATATTCACTCTTGCAGGGATTTATTCTTATTCAGTGCTTGGTCTATTCATTTGCTTTATGTTTGGCGGAATGATGGTTGGTTCGACTTTCTCGCTGGGAATCAGTTATATGGCAGACCTTTTGCCTCGAAACCTATTACCTGCTGGAAATTTATTATGCAGTATCTTCTTTAGCCTCGGCAGCATCAGCGGTCCGTTTTTTGGCGGCCTTGTCATTGAACATATACAAGGCGGGAATTTTTTCTATATGATCAGCATCATGCTTTTCCTTGTCTTCATTTCGTTAGCCTTGTTTAAGGAGAAAATGCCTGCTTCAGTTATTTAGTATAGTTTATTATCTGGACTACTTCTTTTATTATTCAATTTGAAAGGTATTTCTCAATAGCGGCTGAATATTTGGTTAGGATGCACTTTATATTTTTTACTAGATTAGAATCATTCTTCTTTATTTCTGAATAGGATATGTGGTATTATAATAATAACAAAAGGGACATTACGTTTAAAAACCTTTGAAAACATTGCTGTCATCGCAATTTTGGTGGCAGCTTTCATATTTTATCCAGAGAAATGACGTTGATTATCTTTCTCAATTAGATATTACACAAATGATAATCTATATCATTTACACAAAATAGAGAAGAATGTGGGAGGGAATCTTATGACTACAGATACTAAACATTTAACCCAACCGGCTTCATGCCAAACCACTTGGTTGGAAAAAGCAAAACCTCATCTAGAACTTTTTGCTGCATTGTTCAGCGGTTTATTAATAGTGTTGGGATGGGCCCTTTCAAAGAACGGAATGGAGTCCACTTCCATCGTCATATACTTAGCTTCTTTCTTGATTGGCGGATATGCCAAAGCAAAAGAAGGAATAGAAGATACGATTGCCGACCGGGAATTGAATGTTGAGATGCTGATGATTTTTGCGGCCATCGGTTCTGCGGTCATCGGATACTGGACGGAAGGTGCCATATTGATTTTCATCTTCGCTTTAAGCGGTGCCCTTGAGACATACACGATGAATAAAAGCCATAAAGAAATTTCGGCACTTATGGACTTACAGCCTGAGGAAGCACTGCGCATCACTAACGGATATGAAGAAACCGTATCCGTTTCACAGCTGCATGTCGGAGATCTGATTTTAGTGAAACCAGGTGAGAGAGTTCCTTCAGATGGAAAAATCACGGACGGCCGTACCAATATCGATGAAGCTGCCATCACTGGTGAATCCATACCGGTCAGCAAATCATTGGATGATGAAGTATTTGCCGGAACGGTTAACCTCCGTGGTACGATTACCGTGGAAATCACCAAACCAGCAAGTGAAACATTATTTCAAAAAATAATCACTCTCGTTCAATCCGCACAAAGTGAAAAGTCCCCTTCCCAGCTGTTCATTGAACGGTTTGAAGGTACTTATGTAAAAGTGGTATTGACCGTTGTCGGCTTGATGATGTTCGTACCCCATTTCATATTGGGGTGGAGCTGGACCGAAACATTCTACAGGGCGATGATCCTGCTCGTTGTCGCTTCACCTTGTGCACTTGTGGCTTCTATTATGCCAGCAACGCTATCTGCCATTTCAAATGGTGCTCGTCATGGCATTTTATTTAAAGGCGGCATCCATCTTGAGAATCTAGGTAACCTGCAGGCAATTGCTTTAGATAAAACAGGTACATTAACAAAAGGAAAACCCGAGGTAACGGATGTCATTATCCGCGAAGATTTAAACGAAGATGATTTCTTATTTCATATTGCATCTGTTGAAAATTATTCAAACCACCCTTTGGCAACATCGATCGTCCGTTATGCCAAAACGAAATTGCAAAGAGACATCATTAAACCGGATAACATGGAAGATATCTCAGGCAATGGGGTTCAAGCATACATCAATGGCGTGCTTTGGAAAGTCGGAAAAGCTGATTTCGTCGGTCGCAGTGAAGCAGAACGATTCCAAAATGGCATTGCACTGACATTGGCTGAACAAGGCAAGACAATCGTTTATGCAAAGGATGATCAAGGGATTGCCGGTATTCTCACTTTGAAAGATGTCGTGCGTGAAGAAACCATTATAGCCATCGAAGCTTTGAAAAAGGAGGGCATCCATACCGTCATGCTGACAGGCGATGGTGAAAAAACGGCTAAAGCGATTGCGTCGGAGAGCCATATAGATGCATATATTGCCGAATGCCTGCCAGAAACCAAAGTGACTGAAGTGAAAAGGCTAAAAGAACATTTTGGCACTGTAGCAATGGTTGGGGATGGCATCAATGATGCACCTGCACTAGCAACGGCATCTGTGGGAATTGCAATGGGTGAAGGCACGGATGTTGCCTTGGAGACAGCGGATGTTGTTCTGATGAAGAATGACTTGCCGCGCATCGCGGAGGCAGTCAAATTATCCAAGAAGATGAATCGAATCATCAAACAAAACGTCATCTTTTCAATTTCGGTCATCATGATCCTGATTGCATCCAATTTCCTTCAATTCCTTGACCTTCCATACGGCGTCATTGGACATGAAGGAAGCACAATTCTCGTTATACTGAACAGCTTAAGACTTTTGAGAAACTAAACATGAAAAAGGAGCCCTCCAAGGCTCCCTTTTTTTATGATCGTTTCAATTTAGTGATATCCGTTCTTACCATTTGCAGAACCTGATGTTTTATGGTTAGAACCTTTATTTTTTCCTTTTTGCTTTGTGCTGCCATCCTTTTTACTCATGAAAGAACTCCTCCTCATCAAAAGTTGTTATTTCTTGAATAGTATCTGCATCATGATAGTCCGCTATTACGGGAACTCCAGGAAGCTCATGCACATTCTGGTTTTTGCCTTTCACTTATGAGCGCATTTATTTCCCCGCCCAGTATGATGATGAGCCCTGATAAATAAAACCAGACCATTAATACGATGATCCCTCCAAGGCTCCCATATGTTGCGGAATAATTAGCGAACTTCTCCACATAAAAAGAAAACAAAAAGGAAACAAGACTCCATCCTGCCGTTGCAAAGATAGCACCGGGCAGTACGGTTATGCATTTTTGCTTTATGTTGGGGGCAATCCAATAAAGGATCGTGAACACAATTAAAAATACAAGCGTACTTATTACCCAGCGAAGCTGGTTCCAAATCATAAGAAATTCATCGGATTGTCCAATTTCGGCAAATAGGAATACTCCGATCTGTTTTCCGAATACCGGCAGCAATAAAACGACAATAAAAACAAAAATCATCGCTAATGTGAGCAGAATCGACATTCCCCGGGAAATAAAGAAAGTTCGACTTTCTTTTACATCATATGCATGGTTAAATGCTTTAATGATTGCATTCATCCCATTCGATGCCGACCATATCGTTCCGATGACACCAAACGACAATAAAGTCCCATTCGCTTCCATTACTTCAGATAGGTTGGCCTCAATGATTTTCATCGAATCGTCAGGCGCATATGTACGGACGGTATTTAATATATCTTCTTGGGAAAATGGCAGATAGGCCAATAAGGTGAATAAAAAAATAAGTAACGGAAACAAGGAAAGTAAGAAGAAATAAGACAGCTGTGCGGCAAGCCCCGACACATCATCCATCTGTAACCGTTTTATGAAAGTCTTGAAGAATGAGCCTTTCAGCCATTCTTTTTTATTGGCCATACCTCCACCCCATTTTCTAATTTAAGGAAATCCGTTCATGGTGACTTGAAGATGACTCATCTTGCTCTGCAGCAAAAACTTCCTTCGTCTCCATCACCACTTGGGCAACTTGCGATGGAATATCTTTCATTTCCTCCACCTTTTGGGAAATGAAGGATACATCATCGGAAATTTTTTCAACAGTGGAACGGACCTTGGATGATGTTTCACGTACTTGTGTAAGCACCCCATTGGGATTCTTCACGAATTCCTTCATATTACTCATGCAGCTTTTACTGTTTTCCAATACAGAATTACGCGTATCCTTGTCAAAAAGGCTTATCGCCGCCCCTGCTAACGCACCAATAAAGACCGCTTGCATAAATTTACTTTTCTTGACACACTTATATTCTTCTCGAATGTTGCTCATATATTCTCCTCCTCGTCATATATTAGTTGATGGATAATGGTAGCTATCTCCATTATACAATGTTTAAAAAAGTTTTTTCCTATCTTTTCCCAAACTCCCTCAGTTTAAAACGTGGAGATGACCAAGTAATTGGGGATCAAGCTTCGTAATATTCATTGACTTCCAGCGGTAATCATGCAAAGATGAAAATAATTTAGGAACGTATGAAAGGATGAGGGAAATGGATTTAACGCAAAACACAGCCGAAAGTGTCGAGTTTATGATCGAAGCAATCAAGGATAAATTAAAAGTGATGAACTTCGGTGCAATAAAATCAACCCATTTTGATATCGAAATGTACGAAGAGCTGCACGATATTTATACAATGGTGATGAAAAAAACGAATTTCAGTGTCCGTGAAATGGAAGCAATCGCCGAAGAACTTGGAAGACTGCGTAATAAGTAACATTCAAATCCTCCCGTACCGGTGAGGATTTTTTTCATTTTTAAAATAATTCTGATACATTTGATATAGAAATTGAAAACTGACAGGAGTTGTAAGCATGGTAGAAAGAAGAACACCCATCAGTATTGCAGAAGCAGTGGAAAAAGTGATGAAGCATAAATTAATAGGACATGCGGAACTGATTCCCCTCAAGGAAAGCCAAGACCGTTTTTTGGCTCAAGATATTGTAGCTACAAATGATGTTCCGCATTTTAACCGCTCTCCATACGATGGATTCGCCCTCAGGTCCAAGGATACGGCAGAGGGTTCCATAAATAACCCTCTTGAGTTCGAAGTGGTTGAAGAACTGGCTGCGGGGATGGTACCGACTATCCCTGTACAAAAAAATCAAGTGGCGAGAATCATGACTGGAGCTCAGATGCCAGCTGAGTGTGATGCCGTAATCATGCTCGAGCTAACAAAGGAATTCGAAAAGGACGGAAAGAAGTACATATCATTTAAACGCTCACTTAAGGAAGGCGAAAACGTTTCTTTTCAAGGAGAGGATGCAAAGAAAGGCGATGTTCTTGTAAAAAAAGGAACAACGATCAATCCAGGGATCATCGGCTTGCTGGCAACATTCGGATATGCCGAAGTCCCAGTTGCCAAGAAACCTGTCGTCGGATTATTCGCTACAGGCTCGGAACTTCTTGATGTTAACGAACCGTTGCAGCCCGGGAAAATCCGTAATAGCAATTCACATGCCATCTCCGCCCAAATTCGGAGGGCCGGAGGAGAAGTCCGCTTTTATGGAAAGCTTAAGGACGAATTCGAATTAAGTTACGAGGCCATTTCAACTGCCTTGGAGGAAGTGGATTTGCTCATTACAACTGGAGGGGTTTCTGTCGGTGATTTTGACCTTCTCCCGGATATTTATCAAAAAATGGGTGCTGAAGTCTTATTCAACAAAGTGGCCATGCGCCCCGGCAGCGTGACGACTGTAGCGGTATATAATAACAAATTTTTATTCGGTTTATCCGGCAATCCTTCCGCCAGTTATGTTGGCTTTGAACTATTTGCAAGACCGATCATCCGCACCATGCTATTTTCGGAACATCCGCATTTACGAAAAGAGACGGCCCAATTGGCAGAAGACTTCTTAAAGCCCAATCCATTCTCACGTCTGCTTCGGACCCGATTATTTTACGAATCAGGCCAGTTGAAGGTAATTCCTAGCGGTGTGGATAAATCTAATATTACAACAAGCTTGGCAGGTGCCAATTCACTGACCGTCTTACCTGGGGGGACCCGTGGTTTCCAAACGGGAGATTTCGTGGACATCCTGCTCCTCGATGACCAGGAAGGATGCAAATGGCCTTGGTGAAGCCTTTTATTTTTCAGGTGGTTGGCTACCAAAATAGAGGAAAAACGACCTTCATAACGAATATTATCGAAAAGCTTCGCAAAGCCAAATTAGAGACAGCCGTTTTAAAACATCATGGACATGGCGGAAAACCGTATGTTAACGGTATGAAGGATTCCAATAAACACTTTCAGGCTGGGGCGGCAGCTTCACTTGTTGAAGGTGATGGAACAATCGAGCTGCTCGGGAATTTCAAGGGTGAAGCCCCTATAACTGAGCTGATTCAATTACTGTGTCTATTTCTCCCTGATGTGATTTTAATTGAGGGTTATAAGCAAGAGGACTTTCCTAAGGTCATTTTAATCAAAGAAGAAAGTGACCTCGTGTTATTGGAACGGCTTACTAATGTCAAAGCAGCAGTGGCTTGGCCAGAATGTCTGGAACGAACCAGGAATCATGCTTCAGTTCCCGTATTCCCTTTGGATTCAGATTCATTCATTACATGGTTTTTAGAACAAATATGAAGGAGGGCACAATGTTCATTCAATTTCCCATAGAAAAACGCCGCAAGATGATCGAAAGTATCCAAGAATATGTGTATCAGGAACATGGCAAGGAAATCGGAGAAATCGCTGCTGAAAATCACTTGCAGTTCATTTTCGAAAATATTGCTCCATTTATTTATAATGAAGGTATCAAAGATGCTAAAAAAGTCATTGAGGACAGATTAGGAAATATCGAAGAAGATTTGTATTCATTGGAACGGCCAATTGATTAAAATGAAAAACAGCATCATAATCGATGCTGTTTTTTCATTTTCATTGTTCGGTCAGAATAAGCGGACCGTTTTTCGTAATGGCAATCGTATGCTCATATTGAGCTGAGTATTTCCCATCTGCAGTGGATGCCGTCCATCCATTCGGATCACGGCTTGCTTTATATGTACCTACGTTTACCATTGGCTCGATGGTGAATACCATGCCTTCCTTAAGACGCGGACCTTTATTCGGCAGTCCATAATGCGGAACCTGCGGTTCTTCATGAATGACACTTCCTATCCCGTGCCCAATGAAATCACGAACGACAGAGAAGCCTTCCGCCTCGACATATGTTTGTATGGCATGACCAATATCTCCAATCCGATTGCCTTCCACACATACTTCAATCGCCTTATATAAAGATTCCTTCGTCACATGAACCAAATGCTCGGTTTCCTTTGAAACCTTACCGACCGTATACGTCCAGGCAGAATCGGCAAGGGCCCCGTTATAATTGACGACCATATCAATCGTTACGATATCTCCATTTTTCAAAGGGGTCTTACGAGGGAAACCATGACAGATTTCTTCATTTATGCTGGCACATGTCGCATACTCATACCCTTTGTAACCCTTTTGTTCCGGCTTCGCACCATGTTTTTTTAAGAATCCTTCAACAAATTCTTCTATTTCCCATGTTGTCACCCCAGGAACAATCAACTTAGCAATCTCCCTATGACAAGCTGCCAAAATTTTACCTGATTCATGCATCGCTTGAATTTCACGTGCAGATTTTAATACGATCAATTGTGACACTTCCTTTTTTATTCGTCTCTCCTTTTATTTTACTGCAAAGATGAAAGTATATGAATCCTTTAAAATGAAAAATCCCGGCAGCTGCCGGGATTTTTCATTATTTCAATAGATTGAGCGATTCCCGATTAAATGCCGGAAGATCTTCAGGTGTCCTGCTGGTTACAAGCTGGTTGCCGCAAACAACAACCTCCTTGTCCAAATATGTTGCACCTGCATATTCCATATCGACTTTAATTGATGTATATCCTGTTGCATGGCGTCCTTCAAGTGTTTTGGCTGTAATCAGCAACTGCGGTCCATGACAGATCGCAAATACAGGCTTCTTATCATCCATGAACGATTTGGCGAAAGATACGAAGCGTTCGTCAGCACGCAGCTGATCAGGCGAGAACCCACCGGGGATGAATAATGCATCGAAATTTTCCGGTTTCACTGAGTCGATGCTCTCATCAATCTCGACTTCTACCTCCCCTTGTTTCCCTTTAACAGTTTTCCCTTTTATCATTTCAATCGTCGTTACCGTATGGCCGGCTTCTTCAAATGCCTTTGCCGGTTCACTATACTCCGAGTCCTCAAACATATTCGTTACTACACATGCGATATTTTTACCCATAATAATTCATCTCCTCAATTTTTGATCGAATGAACATACTTTGCACTTTATTTATGTTCCCTCTGCCAC
The DNA here is from genome assembly GCF_044767165.1 of Peribacillus sp. NPDC101481. NCBI lineage: Bacteria > Bacillati > Bacillota > Bacilli > Caryophanales > Bacillaceae > Peribacillus > Peribacillus sp. NPDC101481. The sequence continues at coordinate 158,811 of NZ_JBIWNJ010000004.1, forward strand.
CATAAATAAAACACATAATTAATGTTAGTGCTAAATTTCATTAGCCTATCCCCAAAGCAAATCAATGTTTAGGATACTGACCAACAACGTGTATCGCATTGATGATTCTTTTATTGATCCATTTCCTGTTTTCTTTTGTATTCAAATTTCCAAATATCCTTTTCCGCCCTTCTTCCGTGGTTACATAGTAATTAGGCAGGTTATTCAATGATAATGTGATGATGTCATTTTTACATTTACCGCATGAACAAAATGTTTGGTATTCCATACCTGACATTAAAACCTGCACCCAAGTCACAACGATTTCTTCCATCACATTTGTATATTCTCTTTCCATATAATCTCCTTAAAAAAGAAAAACCTGTCCATTCCTGACAGGTTTTCACTCATTTATCGCTGTCCGTGGAACAATTAGGATTTCAACTCTCCGGTTTTTCGACCTTCCTTTTTTCGTTTCATTGGAAGCAACCGGCTTGAATTCCCCATGTCCTTTAGCGCTGAACATTTCGGGATCCAACTCTTTATTTTCGAGGAGAAGTTTCATAAAATTCACGGATCGCATCACGCTCAGATCCCAGTTGGATTCATACTGGTAATTCTTTATAGGAATATTATCTGTATGTCCGCTTACGATAATGTTTCTGGGTAAATCCATGATTAGCAAATCCGAGATTTCCTTAGCGATTTTTCGGTTTTCACTTCTCACCTCAGCCACACCCGATTCGAACAGCACGTTTTCCCTAATTGAAATCAACATGCCTTCATCCGTTAGGTTCGTTCCCAATTTATTCGTTAAATCATTCTTTTGTATGTAGGCATTTACACGCTCCTGAACTTCCGTAAGTTCTTCTTGCTCGTTTTTCCCTAGCTTCTCAAGATCTTCCGCACCTGTTCTTTGCTCTGGTGACGTTGGCTCATTGCTGGGGGAATCACTTGGAAAATCCATAAAACCCGTTCCGCTTGTAAAAACCTGGTTAAATACATTGGACAACTGCTGGAACCTTACTGCATCAACCGAACTTGAAGCGAACAAGACGATAAAAAGCGCGAGAAGCAATGTTAAGATATCGGCGTAGGGAACCAGCCATGATTCATCGATATGCTCTTCATGCCTTTGTTTCTTTTTGCGCCTAGCCATCTTCTCTCACATCGCCTTCTAACCACTTTTTACGATCTCCAGCAGGCAAATATGATGTTAATTTCTGTTCAATCGTTCGCGGCGCTTCCCCTTCGATGATCGATAAAATACCTTCTATCATCATTTCTTTGATTCGAACTTCCTGCTGCGACTTCCGTTTTAGCTTATTGGCAAATGGATGCCATAAAACATACCCCGTGTAAATACCCATCAAGGTTGCGACGAACGCGGCAGATATGGCATGTCCCAAAGCCTCCGTGTCGGCCATATTACCCAATGCAGCTATCAGCCCGATTACCGCACCCAATACACCCAGCGTCGGTGCGTATGTACCGGCTTGACTGAAAATCGCTGCCGCGCTTAGATGACGTTCTTCCATCGCATCTATTTCCTCTGCTAAAATATCACGAATATAATCGGCACTTTGACCTTCGACTGCAAGATTCAAGCCATTTTTCAAAAAAGTATTATCCACCTGATCCGAAATGCTTTCCAATGCCAATAAGCCTTCTTTCCTGGCAATGACCGCCCATTCAGAAAAGGTTTTTATTAAATCTTCAGGCTTTGTCAATTTTTGTTCAAAGAATAAAATCTTGAATATTTTTGGTAGTCTTTTTAATTCCGACAAAGGGAAAGCCGTTACAACAGCAGCTATCGTCCCTACAATAATGATCAAAATAGCCGCCGGGTTTATCAGCGCCGTTACACTAACGCCTTTCAACACCATTCCGACCAAGATGGCCACGATACCCAGAACTACGCCCAAAACTGATGTTATATCCATAATACTCACCCATTCATTTAAAGTCTCGTCTCCTCCTTATATCGGATGAAGTTCAAAAAAAGTGAGGATTATTTTACTATTCGATTTCAATTTTCACTAAATCATCACAAAATCCACCAACTTTATTGCCTTGATGAGCTTAACCAACAGCACATTTCAATATTTTGGGTACAATATCCTTTCAGAGCGGAATTACCAGCCTGTTTTGTACGAAATTATCTCAATCCGTCTGGAATATGCGCATTTACTCGTGAGTTTCAGCATTTTACTCGTGATTTGGCGGTTCACTCGTGAGTTTCGCGCTTTTACTCGTGAGTTTCAGCATTTTACTCGTGAGTTTTCCGCTTTTACTCGTGAATTCCAGCATTTTACTCGTGAGTTTCGCACTTTTACTGGTGAATTCAGCTTAACGCCAAAAGGACAAAGCCTGTCAGCTTTGTCCCTGTTTTTGTTTCCCGTGGTTTCTTCCGGCCAGCCATTTTATGATGGGTGATAGAAAAAATAAAATGAATAAGATCCTGAATAAATGAAAGCTTGTGACAACGGATAAATCCACATGCACAGACATGGCTGTGACTGCCATTTCGGCGACGCCGCCTGGCGCCATGCTCAAAAATAATTCGTTCGCCTGTAAAGATAGGATTGGGGCAAACTGAATGGAAAGATAATAGCAAAATCCAATCAATAGGACATTACTGACGAATACGGCCCCGAACATCTTTCTGAAAAGTCGGGGGTTATCAACCTTCAGTGTGTAGCCTAAATGTGCGCCGATCAACAATTGCGATAAGTTCAACCAAAAGTCAGGAATCTGCGGTGCACCTGGGCCTGCTAAATTGAATAGTGCTGCGGCCATGAGAGGTCCTAGCAAAAAAGGGAGCGGAAAATTGGCTTTCTTTGTGATGAAGATGAATATCAGCAATGTTACCAACATCATGATGGCTAATTTCCCATCATATTCAAATAAGAAAAACGGCCGCTCCGATACGGCCATTACCGCACCTGATTCAACTGACATTACATGGGTCACAATCCAAGGAACAATGGATATCACAAGGATGACCCGCAGTGTTTGCATGAAACCTACAACCGTTTCATCACTATCCTTCATTTCCTCACTTAAGACCACCATCTGGGAAAGGCCTCCCGGAAAACTGCCAAGCATCGATGTGCTCAAGGATAAGTTCATTCGCTTTCCGACAAACCATCCAGTCAACACTGTAAATGAAATGATTGCAATTGTCGTAAAAAGCATAACAGGCAGATATTCAATCATCTCATTTAGCGATTGTTTCGTGAATGAACTGCCCAGTTGTAAACCTAGAATGACCAATCCAGTACTTCTAAAGGTTTTAGACCAATACAAGTACTTCCTTAACTTCACTTTAGTAATCATCACGACGAATAATGGTCCAAGCATCCATGGCAGGTATATTCCAAGGCTATCAAACGCATAACCACCCAGGAAAGCTAGAAAAGCTGTAAAGATGACTCTAAAACTCTTACTCTCGATTAAATTTACACTCACAAAATTACCTTCTTTATATAAGCGGATTTTCATCTTAATCTTAACATAAAATAGGCGGATTCAAAGCTGCATCCACGCTTGTTTTCAACATTCCATTGTCAGGATGCCAATTGGACATTTGCCGTTCTTGGGGCGCCTCCCTCACCAGTGCATTTTTATATTTCATCATGTTTTCGCTCTATGAAAGGAACAGCACGTGACTTCCACTATTTACTAGATTTCCCACCCCCACAAATTCGCTATAAAAGGTAGAATGAGTATATAGGGGTCAAACTCTTATGGAGGGGTGACTAGATGTTATCAAATACAGAAATAGGCATTGACTTAGGAACTGCAAATACGCTAGTTTACAGTAAAAATAAAGGAATCGTATTTAATGAGCCATCTGTGGTGGCCATTGATATAGAGACTAATAAAGTATTGGCAGTCGGTGTGGATGCAAAAAACATGATCGGGAAAACACCTGGAAATATTGTGGCAATCCGTCCGCTTAAGGATGGTGTCATTGCGGACTTTGATGTGACCGCGCAAATGCTTCGGGAAATCATGAAAAAAGCAAGTAAGGCCCTAGGATTATCGATACGCAAACCTAGTGTAGTGGTTTGCACACCATCAGGTTCCACATCAGTTGAGAGAAGGGCCATTCAGGATGCAGTCAAAAGCTGCGGAGCGAAACAGGTCCACCTTATCGAGGAACCAGTAGCAGCAGCAATAGGTGCGGGCTTGCCTGTCGAAGAGCCAGTTGCCAATGTCATCGTTGATATCGGCGGCGGAACGACTGAGGTCGCAATCATTTCTTATGGCGGCGTCGTTTCTTGCAATTCAATCAGAATTGGCGGAGATCAATTGGATGAAGATATCAGCCAGTATGTCAGAAAAAAACATAATGTGCTGATTGGGGAAAGAACAGCCGAGGAAATAAAAAAAGAAATCGGCTACGCACTCGTTGAACATTCCGTGATCACCATGGAAGTCAGGGGCCGCGATCTTGTAACGGGTCTTCCAAAGCCGATTACAATATCATCCACTGACGTCCAGGAAGCCATCCAGGAATCGCTTCTCCATATACTGGAAGCAATCAGGGCCACTTTGGAAGATTGTCCTCCTGAATTGAGCGGGGATATCGTCGATCAAGGTGTCATCTTATCCGGCGGGGGTGCACTTCTCAACGGGGTACAAGAATGGCTGACGAATGAAATCGTCGTCCCAGTCCAACTTGCAGATAACCCGCTTGAATCCGTTGCCATCGGAACCGGGCTTTCACTTGAGGTCATTCACAAATTACAAAAAGCCGTATACTAAAAAATTGAGGAAACCCCGACTTGGGGTTTCTTTTTTTTCCTTTCAGGCCTCCCCCATTTGCAGACAGCAACTTCCACGTTAAATAACTTCCCTGAAATATTTTACCTCGTTTGCGTAGAGAATAAGGAAAAGGTTTTTTTACTGTTTGGATAGGAATAACCTGCAGAACTAAATGCATGCAATGTTACATAACTTGTGTTATAATCTAATTATGTTACATTAGCAAGAGGAGAAGATCTATGGAATATGTAGAAGCCTTTAAGGATATCAATCAAATCAGCAAAATAAAAACATACTTACGCTCTCACTCCAGTCGGGATTATTTATTGTTTGTACTCGGCATCAATACAGGTATGAAGATAAATGAAATGCTCGAAATCACCGTCGCCAGCGTTCTGGATGAAACGGGCAAAATAAAGGAGTTCTATGAGCAGCGTACGGAAAATGACGAAGTAAACCAAATTTATTTGAACCTGAAAGTCCGTACCGCCTTACAAGAATACCTTAAAGGCTCAAAGGTTATCGAAGGTCAATTTTTATTTCTTTCCCCTAAGACAAAAAAGCCGATCACACGTCAACAGGCTCACCGAATCATCCATGATGCTGTGGAAGGTGCAGGGCTGACAGGCAAGTTCGGAGCAAGTTCGATGCGTAAAACTTTTGGCTACCATGCCTATAAACAAGGAGTGTCACTGGCATTGATACAGAAGCATTACCATCATTCCAGTCCATCGGAGACATTAAAATACATCGGCATATCGAAGGAGAAGAAATTCAAGACGAATATTGACGTTAACTTATAAACATTCTGCTATCTTCTATTAACTCTAACCAACATTTTAAGGAGGAATTCCAGTGAGAATTAGAGAAAGTGAACTTCCTGGTATTGGCCAAAAATTTGAAATCATAACGAGAAATGATGAAAAGTTAGTAATCGTCATTCATGATGACGGCCGTCGGGAATTATACCATTTTGATAATGAACATGAGGACGTCATATCGAGCATCACCCTTAACGATCAGGAATCACGGCAAATGGCTTCCATCATAGGCGGCATGGTTTATAAACCGCAAGCACTTGAAACGATTGAAATGTCATTGGGTGACTTGGTGATTGAATGGTTCAAAGTCGAACCAGGTTCAAAGGCCATCAATCAAACGATCGGTGCGATTGATATCAGGAGCAATTATAACGTGACCGTCATCGCCCATTCTAAAAAAGGAAAAAAACAACTGAATAATCCTGGTCCTGACTCCATCATCGAAACAGGCGACACCCTTGTGATATCCGGTGAAAGAAAAGATATCCGAAACCTCACAAGAGAATTATTGACCGACGAAAGGAGTGACTAAGCTCATATGGACCATTTAGTCTTTGAAGTGGGAACTGCCCTACTTCTAGTGGCATTAGCCGCTCTCGTAGCAGGTAAATTCAAAATATCGAATGTTCCACTATTAATTATCATCGGGATGCTCGTTGGCCCCCATGCCCCGCACTTCGGATTAATTGACCTGCGTTTCATCGAAAGCGATGAAATCATAGCATTCCTCGGTCGGGTCGGTATATTATTCCTTCTGTTTTACCTAGGGCTTGAATTTTCCGTCAAAAAGCTCATGAAATCCGGAAAAAATATCGTGACAGGCGGAACCTATTACATTTTAATCAACGTGGGAATGGCCTTGCTTTACGGTTTCCTGCTCGGTCTTCCATTGAAAGAGGTTCTGATATTAACCGGTATCATCAGTTTTTCTTCAAGTGCCATTGTGGCAAAGGTGCTTGTGGACCTTAAAAGGACCGGTAACAATGAAACGGAGCTAATCCTTGGCATCATCATGTTTGAAGATATCTTCCTCGCTGTTTATTTATCAGTCGTATCCGGATTGGTATTAAGCTCTTCTGGTTCCGTTTGGGGAACATTACTTTCTACATTTATCGCGATTGGGTATATGCTGATATTTTTCGTTATCGCCCGGAAAGCATCTGGGGTCCTTAACAAATTATTCAATATATCATCCGATGAGATTTTTATCATCGTCGTGTTCGCATTACTATTCTTCATTGCCGGTTTCTCGGAAACGATTCATGTTGCGGAAGCCATTGGTGCATTACTGCTCGGCCTAGTCTTTTCTGAAACGGAACATAGCGACAGAATCGAGAAACTTGTCATTCCCTTTCGAGACTTCTTCGGGGCCATATTTTTCTTCAGCTTTGGCTTGAGTATCGATCCGACTACCCTTGGCGGAGCTGTCTGGATGGTTCTTGGTGCCGTCATCATCACCATAATCGGTAACTTTGCAGCTGGTATGATTGCCGGACGCAAATCCGGTTTATCTCACAGAGCTTCCGCAAACATCGGTTTAACGATCGTTTCACGCGGCGAATTCTCCATCATTTTAGCCAACTTAGGCATTGCCGGCGGTTTAATGCCTATACTAACCCCGTTTGCGGCACTTTATGTTTTAACCTTAGCGATTCTTGGGCCGATCCTTACCAAAGAATCCAAACACATCTATAATATCCTAAATAAAGTATTCAAATGGACCTCTCCGAAGGTTCAGAAGGAACAGGGAAAAGAAGTGCAATAGAGCAAAACGGCCAGACCGCAATGTCTGGCCGTTTTTCTGTTTACCTTAATAAATCACTTAATTAGCTATTATACTTGTTTTAAAGAGGGCATAAAATCATACCTAGCAGTAGTGTTGGCATTATTGATAGGCTTGAAGTATCGAAAGCTTATCAGTTAGTCGCTTGCTTTACGAATCTTCAATCCTGATTTTCCCGTGCATGATACTCGCCATTCCCCGACTTCTGCAATTTTTTTAAAAAAAGCATTGAAAAAAGAACTGGCTAAGGTTGGTCATCCTTGGCAGCCCTTTTCTTCACATCTCCATCATTCCGGCATATTTGTCACAAGCTTTTACAAGTGCTCGGATTAGGGCTTTCAATTTCTTTTCTTTTGAGGATTAACTTATATGAGCAGAGGGAAAAGAAGCAATAACCTAAGTAACTATTCAGGAGTGATGCCCAGATGAATAAGTCGATAAAATTTTCAAAGAAACTGATTAAAGAAATAAAGGAAGATCGTGTGACCGGACTGGCAGCAGAACAAGCTTATTACTATCTACTGGCACTATTCCCTTTGCTCATTTTACTGCTGTCCTTATTACCTTATCTGAACATCGATATTCAGACTGCCCTTGACACGATAAAAACCTTCATGCCTGCGGAAACGATGGAAGTCATCGAGAAAAATATCATTAACATATTATCTGAACGGAACGGAGGCTTACTGACTTTTGGTTTCCTTGGCACCATATGGTCCGCTTCCAATGGAATGAATGCGTTCATCCATTCCATGAATATCGCCTATGATGTTGAAGAAACAAGGAATTTCATTAAAGCCCGCTTCATTTCCATTGCATTGACATTAGGACTGGTTGTGGCATTCATCGTCATGTTGGGTCTCCCCGTTTTCGGAAAAGTGATCATCGATTTATTACAGCAAGTCATTCCGATCCCTGAAGAAACGCAAATAATATTCAGCTTTTTACGGTGGGTTATCGCGGTTGTGGTCATATCACTTGTCCTGACCTTTTTATATCGCTTTGCACCGAATAAAAGTTTTCCCATTAAACATGTCATCCCTGGGGCAGTTACCGCAACTGTACTTTGGCTAGGAATATCACTTGGATTTTCATTCTATGTCAGTAATTTTGCCAACTATTCTTCCACTTACGGCAGTTTAGGAGGCGTCATCATCTTGATGCTATGGCTGTATTTGAGTGGTCTGATTTTTGTGATCGGCGGAGAAATCAATGCAATTCTTCATCGCCAAAATTCCATTCCAAAAAAATCCTCCCGCACGATCGTCCATCCTGTCCCGCTTAAAAGATAAAATCATGAATTACGACAAAAGATAGAAAAGCGGCTGTCCCATTCGGACAGCCGCTTTCGTATTCATCCTTTATTGACAAACTCTTCATATCTTTCATCATAGGCCAGCCATGCAGCGTATTTCCGCTTCATGTATTTTTCCGCTTCCACAAATGTATCGAATGTTTTTTTCTGTTGTTTTCCGTTGATTTCAACAATCCATTGCTCTTCTTCATCTTCATAGATGAATATGTCATGTTTGTCTCTCGTTGAATATAGGCAGCCCTCTGGGGATTCCTTTACATTCAGTTGATTCTTATGTGCGTCTCGTTTAAGGGGCTCGGCAAAGAAGGTCTTTTCGACATATTGGCTATACGCCTTTTCGGACATGGTACAACCTGCCGCTTTTTGGTGGCCGCCTCCATCGTACTTGCCAGCAACTTCAGAAACATCAATATCGTCGTGAATTGTCCGGAAGCTGATTCTTTTACTTCCAACCATCAGGATCGCTATATAATCAAGATGCGAGAACTCTTTCGACAGTTCATTACCCAATTCTGAGTGATATGACTCTGCATGGACCACACCAGCTGTATGGGGACCGACCGTAGCCTGATAGACTTCTCTTTTTTTCCTGTTTATGTACCGATCTACCCGACTCTCTTCAACATTCAGAAGGGTTTGCTCCACTTCGTCAAAAGTAAAACTTTCAGCCGTAGACAGCTTATTTGCAATTTTCATTTCGAATTCCTCTATCGGAATCATGAAAAACAGGTCATTCAATCGTTTTGCCGTTGTATTTTTATTGACTTCCCATTCCCAAGTATCGTATTGTCGGACCAATTCAACGAATTCAGCGACAATGCTTGAAGGTTCCAGGTATTTATTTTCAACTGCATACTGATAGAATAATGATGTCGCTGCCGTCTGTTTACCATCTTCCTGTTCGACAGTTACAGATGCCCAATCATGTTCGTTCAAATGCAATGCTGACTTATGATGATCGATCAGCAGCGCTTTGCCTCCATCTTCCACAAACTGAGTAATCATTTTTTCGTTATCTTCATCAACCGATAGATCAGTAACGATCAATGTATCTTCAAGCTTGGCCTGCTCAAGAAATGCTCCTACGTTCTGATTAAGGCGACCAATTGAATTATAACTTACCACTACTTCTTCTCCGAAGGCCAGCTTAGCTATAATGCCGCAGCCGACTCCATCTAAATCATTATGTGTAAAGAGATGGTACACACAAACCCCTCCTAGTAACTAATAAATTTACTTTTCCCTAAAGACATGAATTTCAATTGCAATCTTTACAATTGTAGCATAATCATATCCGCATATTTTATCATGCTTCCATTACGTGATGCTTTTGTTCGTTTTTTTTTTCGAAAAATCCCCTGATGATTCTTTATTTTCCATAATTTATAACGTCCATTACTTTGAAATCGAGATTTTTCCATTGAAGAGGTTGCTGTGAGTGGTGAAGATCAGCATTCACTAATCGATCAAATGGCTAGGAATTTTACGAACTTTGAAGAATTGCTTAATGGTTTAAAAAGCCAGACCCAATCCGACAAATGATCCGGTACATCAAAAAAAGCCGCAGGGACGTTATTCCCTGCGGCTTCCTTATACCAAATCACTGTTCAATCAATTTTCCAAGGTTGGCCATTTCAATTGCACTAACGGCCGCTTCATAGCCTTTGTTACCTGATTTTGTTCCTGCACGTTCAATCGCTTGTTCAATATTTTCAGTTGTCAGCAAACCGAAGATAACCGGTACACCCGTTTCCAAGGAAACGGAAGCCATGCCTTTAGCCGCTTCATTACAGACATAATCATAATGTGAAGTGGCACCCCTGATTACCGTTCCAAGACCGATTACCGCATCATATTTACCTGTATTCACAAGTTTTTTTGCAATTAACGGTAGTTCAAAAGCACCCGGGACCCAAGCGATGTCAACATCATTCTCATCAACGCCATGACGCTTAAGGCCATCCAATGCCCCTCCTAAAAGCTTGCTTGTGATAAACTCATTAAATCTTCCTACCACGATACCGACTTTCAATCCTGATCCGATTAATTGTGCTTCAATAGTTTTCCCCATGTCCAATTCCTCCTAATTTTAAAAAACAATATAATTTTTTGTTCTGTAAGATGTAATTACTTAAATCCTCAAGCTTTCGGGATGTTCAGTTCAAGCTCCTGGTTCCCGATAGTATCATTTTGTTGAAGATACCTAATCAAATCGGCTATCGTAATGAACTTCAGGTTGAATTTATCAGCGATGACTTCTAAATCGGATACCCGGGCCATCGATCCATCTTCATTCATGATTTCACAAATGACACCAGCTGGAGCGGCACCGCATAACTTCGCCAAGTCCACCGATGCCTCTGTATGTCCCGCCCTCCTTAATACGCCGCCTTCTTTTGCGACTATCGGAAAAGTGTGACCAGGCCTTTGGAAATCTTCAGCGACCGAATCTTCATTAAGAAGCTCAAGGATGGTCAAGGACCTTTCAAAAGCACTGATTCCTGTAGAGGTGCTTTTATGATCGACACTTACCGTAAAAGCAGTGCCATGATGATCGGTATTTTCTCCAACCATAGGATGCAGTTTCAATTTCGCTGCCAGTTCTTCAGTGATGGTTGTACAAATCAAACCACGTCCATGAGTCGCCATGAAATTAATCGCTTCAGGTGTCGCCTTTTCGGCCAGCACTACAAAATCCCCTTCATTTTCACGGTCTTCATCATCGGATACGATTACTACCTTGCCTGCCTTCAAATCTTCTAATGCTTCTTCTATTGTATGGAACATCATTACACCGCCCTTTTATTAGAATCCATGCTCTGCCAAAAACTCTAAATTAAGTCCTGGTTTTGGATTGCCATTTTTCATTTGATGTATTATATATTTCCCTATCATGTCGTTTTCGATGTTAACGATATCGCCAGCCGCTTTTTGTCCCAATATGGTATCCTGATGAGTCAATGGAATCAGTGATACAGTCAATAGGTTCCTTTCGATCCCAAATATCGTCAAGCTCGTTCCATCAATGGCCACGGATCCTTTTGGAATGCAAAAGGCACTGAGCCCCTCTTCCAATTGGATTACATAATAAACGGCATTTTCTTTCCGTTCTTTTTTGATGATCGTTCCGGTTCCGTCGATATGACCTGAAACAAAATGACCGCCAAACCTTCCCTGTGCACTCATGGCTCGTTCAAGATTCACAGGTGATCCCAATTTCAATGTCCGTATCGAGGAAGCTTTGACCGTTTCCGGCATCACGTCGACCGTAAACAAACTTTTCGTGAAGGACGTTACCGTTAAGCAGACCCCGTTTACTGAAATACTATCCCCCAGATGAACATCTTCAAGGATTTTTTCAGAACGAATCGATAACTCCATACTGCTTTTTCCTTTGTTCATGGAATGAACGGTACCGATATCCTCAATGATTCCCGTAAACATGTTTTTCCCCCTTTTATAAAATATAAAAAACCCCTTAGGATGACCTAAGGAGTTAGCAGGAGAAATGAGTGAAAAAAATTGTATACCTAAAAAGCCCAACATTTTCATTTTTGAAAAATTAGGCGTACGTATACACTTGGGTTCCACACGTCCTTCTCCCATCCAGACTTTACTGTCGGCTTTGGAATCTCACCAAATCCTGCCTTTAACAGGCTCGCGGGCTTAGAATTTCTTCATCACCGCCGGTTGGGATTTTCACCCGACCCCGAAGGACTAAAATAATATGAATCTTTGAATATTTTATCACCATAAAGTGAAGATGTAAAATTTCTAACCTTAAATGGTTCAATTGTTACAGAAACTTCCTCTCTTTATGGAAAAACGACCTCCAAAGTCCCCGATGTGCTCCAAAGAGGTTAATCAGGCTAAATATGTGGAATAGGGTTAGAGGATCACAATTCATATAAGGAGGAAGCCTTATGCTTATTTCCATCATCAACTTGATTTTCTATCTGTTCGTCGTCACGATAAATTTTTTAGCTAATTACCTGCCATTGAACGGCCAGACATCAGGAGAGATTTCCGATAAACTTGATGTCCTTTTCACTCCTGCAGGATATGTATTTTCCATATGGGGCTTGATCTATTTCCTGCTCGCCATCTGGGTATTCAGGCAGTTTTTAAGCAAACACCAAAACAGCCCTGCCTATAAGGCATCCTTCCCTTGGTTCGCTTTAAGCTGTGTCTTGAATGGCGCTTGGCTTTTGGCTTGGCACTATGAGCACTTTTTGTTATCCGTATTCATTATCATTGCTCTTTTGGCTACTTTAATGGTCATTTATACTAACATAAAAAAAGTGAAGCATGCGTCTTTCGACCTATTTCCGTTTTCCGTTTATACAGGCTGGGTAAGTGTTGCAACGATCGCTGACATTTCTTATTACCTCACGTATATCAAATGGGGAAGTTTTGGGGTTTCCAGTTCAACATGGACGATCGTCCTGCTGATTGCAGCAACAATCCTGGCTTTTGTCTTTGCAGGTAAAAACCGGGATTGGTGCTATCCTCTCGTATTCGTTTGGGCGTTCATAGGCATCGGGATACGAAATAGCTCCGCCTATCCGGTAATTACGGACATTTCTTATATCCTGGCTGTCATCACTTTTATCGTATCCATCACCATCTTCATTAAAAGCAGAAGGAATATGGTAGCCTAAAATGCTTGCTGAAGATCTTGCCAGACATCCTGCCAAGCTTCTAGGCCAACTGAGAGACGGACCAGCTGGTCACTGATGCCCATTTGTTTCCGTGAGTCTTCAGGAACTGCAGAGTGCGTCATGGTAGCGGGATGCTGGATCAATGTTTCGGCATCCCCAAGACTTACGGCAATTTTGATTAGTTTCAATTTATTGAGGAATTCCTGTGCATCCTGTTTTGTGCCATGCAATTCGAAAGAGATAAGGCCGCCGCCATGTTTCATCTGTTTTTGCATTATATAATGATCCGGTGAAGCTTCATCACCTGGATAATATACCTTTTTCACTTTTGGATGTTTCTTAAGTTCATGAAAGATTTCCATTGCATTGGACGAATGACGGTCCATCCTGACAGGCAAGGTCTTTAACCCCCGCAATAGTAACCAGGCATCGAAAGGTGAAATGATTCCACCGATATCCTTCTGTGTAGTCCCTGCTACCTGATTCATGAATTCCTTCTTACCTACGACAAGTCCTGCAACGACATCCCCATGCCCGCAAAGATATTTCGTAGCGCTATGAAGGACGATATCACAGCCATACTCAAGCGGTCTCTGTAGATATGGCGTCGAAAACGTATTATCCACTACGACCGTCACATTATGTTCCTTCGCAACTTTCACCACCATCGGTAAATCAATCATTTTCATCGTCGGATTGATCGGGGTTTCTACATAGATGCAGGTCGTTTCCGGCCGAATCATTTTCCTTACCTGTTCTTCTGTATCCATCTCACAAAAATCATGAGTGATGCGGTATTTATTTTTCATAAGCTGCAGAAGGCCAAATGTACAACCATATAACCCCTGTGAGCATAGGATGTGGTCATCTGTTTTCGTTAACGCAAAAAGCACAGCTGAAACGGCGGCCATGCCTGAACCGAAAGCAAGGCCAGCTTCCCCGCCTTCCAAAGCGGCAATCTTTTCTTCAAGCACATGTACCGTTGGATTTCCAAGTCGTGAATATATATATCCATCTTCCATACCGGCGAAACGCCTCTCCCCTTGCTCGGCATTTTCGAAAGTGAATGTTGAGGTTTGAAATAAGGGTGTTGCCAAGCTTCCTAAATGCTTCTTCGAGTCATATCCTTCATGGATGACTGCCGTTTCAAACTTTTTATACTTTCCTGTCATACCGTCTCCTCCTAACCTATGTCTATTGCTATCATATGTCAAAAACCTATATAAAGGAAGCGTTTTCATTCATGGTCATCACCTATAAATGAACCCCTGAATTTAGTAAAGATGATATGATTTCCGTAGGGCAATAGATGAACAAGTTCAGATGGATTTACCCGGGCATTCGTAAAAAAGGGACAGCCGCCATGGCCGCCCCTTTTTCCGAATCATTCATCGACTACGATGTTTCCACCATAGAAGGTTACTCTCGTTAATGGCAGCTCTAGTTCACGAGCCATTTTTTTCAACTCTCGCTCTTCTCTTTCCGTTACGATTGAAATGACAGTGCCATCTGCACCTGCACGCCCAGTTCTACCCGATCTATGGATATATTGTTCGATGTTGTCAGCCATATCAATATGAACGACCGCAGTAAGGCCTTTTATATCTAGCCCCCTTGCCGCTACATCCGTTGCTATCAGCATCGGGGATTTTCCTGAACGAAGCTTGCGCAGCGCTTTCTCCCTGTCGACTTTATTGGATTCGCCGTGAAGCACGCCCATTTCAATACCTTTATAGCTCAGCTTTTCATGTAAGACGCTCAGCTCTGCTATATCATTCAGGAAGGCAAGGGCCTTCACATCTTTAAGTCTTGTGATTTTCTCTAGAATCTTGGACTTTTCCCGTCTCTCAACAACAAAGTAAAGATGGTCCACCTTTGATTCCATTTTTTCATGCTTATCAACCTTGATCATTTCGGGTTCATTCATGAATCCCCTGGCCGCTTTTTCCGTTTCCTCCGGCAGGGTCGCTGAAAACACCATGATTTGCCGGTCTTTTAGCGTTGTTTTGATAATATTATTTATCGTTCCCATATGCTCCGGAGTGATCAATTGGTCACCTTCATCAAGTACTATCGTCTTAACTTCGTGCATTTTCAATTTCTTTTGGGCAATCAATTCGTAAATCCGTCCCGGTGTTCCAGCAATCACCTGTGGACGCTTCTTCAGTTTGTCCAATTGCCTTTTCACATTTGCACCGCCGATGAATGCTGCGCCCGTAATGCCGCTTCCCTCTGACCAAATGCGAATTTCTTCATTGATTTGCATGACCAGTTCTCGTGATGATGCCAAAATCAAAGCTTGGTGCGATTTTTTTTCAGGATCTATCTTTTCCAGCAATGGCAGTAAATATGCTAATGTTTTCCCTGTACCTGTCGGTGATTCGGCCATGATATCTTTTCCCTCGACAATCACGGGAATTGCTTTCGTTTGAATCGGGGTAAGTTGTCCGAATCCGGACTTTTTCCAGACCTCTTGTATATATGGTTTTCTATCGTTTATTAATGCGGGTAATTCGCTCATATCGTTCTCCTTTAATATAAAACTTTTCCTATCTTTCATAGTACCATTTATTCTTGTCCAGTAGCCAACGGAATGCGAATTGTAACCGTCGTCCCTTTGTTTATCTCACTTTCAAAATCCATTTCCCCCTGAAGGCGATGAACGATCTTCCGGCAAATTGCAAGCCCGATCCCTGTGCCCTTTTCCTTCGTTGAGTAAAAAGGCTCACCAATCCGTTCAAGACGCTCGGGCCCCATTCCCATGCCATTATCACTCACGCTGACTACAGCTTGTCCATCGATGATTTGCAGTGAAATTTCAATTTCGCCATTATCCTTTATCGCTTCAATGCTGTTCTTTATGATATTGATTACCAACTGTTTAAGTTCAATTGAATCAGCCATAATATAAATCGGTTCGGCAGTTTTAACCCTGAATCCCATTTCGATATTATTCAAATTCGTTTCTGCCTTCATCAATGTGAAAACCTGCTGTAAACAGTCGGCAAGATCGATCCTGCGAAATGCGACATCCTGTTTCTTCCCGAGAACCAAAAGTTCGCTTGAGATAATATTGATTCGGTCAATTTCCTTCAACATGATATCGGAATGCTGCGGGTTTACTTCCTGGGTCATATCCATTAACTGTACGAATCCTTTTAACGATGTAAGTGGGTTCCTTATCTCATGTGCGACGGCGGCAGCCAGATGTCCGATAACAGATAGCTTTTCAGACATGATCATCAATTCCTCTTCGCGCCGCAATTCAGTAATATCCCTAACGATTGCATATACCCCTAGCATTTCCGCGTGAACGATGATCGGTAAAAAGGTCACACGGATTATCCGTTTTTCATCACTGCTATTCTGGATGGTCGTTTCGAATTTAACAGCCTCTCCTTGAAGGGACTGTAAAAAGAATTCAGATACTTTTTCACTTTCATTCCAGTTGAGGAGATGATTCGCATTCCTGCCTTTCAAATTGTCACTATTATGCCCCAACAGTTTCTCAGCTTCCGGGTTTAGCGAAACTACATTTCCTTCGAGATTCAGCTCAAGGACACAATCCGGGTTATGCTTGAACAGCGACCGATACTGTTCATCCTTCAGAATGAATTCCTGTTGGGACCTCAACATTTTCCCCGTCCAATACCTGATTATGAAGTATAGGAAAAGCCCGGTTATGAAAATGAACATCCAGCCTTTGGAATGTTGAAACATTGCATATATCTGAACATCTGCCCTTGCCTGTGTCATAGAGATGTAATCCGTAACGACAATCCATAAGACCCCAATGGTTATATATATAAAAGCCACTTTACATGCAATTTTATGAGATTGGTTCATATTTTTTCCTTTGTATTGTTTTTGGTTTATTATTCCCAAATCACTCAAAAAAAGCCCTCATGTTTTCAACATAAGGACTCTATCGATATTGTACCATATATATTGCAATCATTGTTTTATATAGCTAAAAAATCCAGAGCATTTTAACTGGACCTTCAATGATCAAGAGAGGTTTTTAATGGCTTGATTGAATTCTTCTTCTATATCTTTTGTAGGCTTGGCCGATAATAAGCTGCAAACGATCACCGCTATTGAACCAGCAATGAAACCAGGAATGATTTCGTATACTTCAGCGAACTTATCGATCATATCCCAAACGATCACGGTTGCCGTACCGACAATCATTCCCGCCAGGGCTCCCCATTTCGTCATCCGCTTCCAGTATAGGCTTAATAGAATGACAGGACCGAATGCCGCTCCGAAACCAGCCCATGCATAACCCACCAATTTAAGGATTGTACCGCTTGGATTAAACGCCAATAATAAGGCAATGGCAGATATCGCCAATACACCAAACCGACCTACCAGCACTAATTCCTTATCAGATGCTTTCGGCCGAATGAACTGCTTATAGAAATCATCGGTCAGGGCACTTGCCGATACTAACAGCTGAGATGCAATCGTACTCATGACCGCTGCTAAAATCGCAGCCAACAAAAAGCCTGTAATTAGGGAAGGAAACAGTTCTTTTGCTAAAATGATGAAGACGGACTCAGCATTTTTTTCCCCTAAAGGACTGCTTGTCAGGTTAAAATAAGCAATCCCCACCAACCCGGTGAACATCGCTCCGACGATGGCAAAAATCATCCAGCCCATACCGATTCGCCGTGCGCTTTTCAATTCTTTAACAGATGAAACCGCCATGAATCGAACGATTATATGAGGCTGCCCGAAATAACCAAGCCCCCATGCCAGAAGAGATATGATGCCAATGGTCGATGTTCCTTCAAAAACATGCAATAAATTCGGATTGATCGATTTTATTTCATTGAAAGTGGGATCCCAGCCTCCAATATTTACAATTGTGACAACCGGGACTAGAATTAAGGCAATGAACATAATCGTACCTTGTACGAAGTCCGTCCAGCTAACAGCCAGGAATCCGCCGAATAATGTATAAAGAATAACGACGCTCGCTGTCAGCCAGATGCCCCACCGGTAATCCAAATTGAAAGCCGTGCGGAAAAGCTCACCGCCTGCTACCATGCCTGAAGATGTGTAAAAGGTGAAGAAAATTAAAATGACCGATGCCGATACCACTTTTAAGACCCGGGAGCCATCCTTGAACCGATTTCCCAAGAAGTCGGGAATCGTAATCGAATTACCGGCCAATTCCGTATATGTCCGAAGTCTTGGTGCCACGAATAGCCAGTTTAAATAAGACCCTGCACACAGGCCGACGACAATCCAGCCAGCACTCAATCCGCTTATGTACATTGCACCCGGAAGACCCATCAACAGCCAGCCGCTCATATCGGAAGCACCTGCACTCAATGCAGTTACAGCCGGGCCCAAGTTCCGTCCGCCAAGCATGTAATCGGTTAAGTTTGCCGTTTTCCGATAGGCCAAATAACCAATTAACAGCATGCCTGCCATGTATATTCCAATTGATATTATAATTCCGTAATCCAAAAATGAATCCCCCTAGGTTAATTTTTCATCTAGTAAGCTTATCAGAAAAAAAAACATATGTTAAGAAGTTCTTGCACCTTTCACCGATTTCACTTTCAATATAATTAAGAAAATTCATTTTATTAGATTAAATTATAAGGAGGAATACGCCATGCAATCCTATATCAATCAGCCAGATGGAGTCTTTCCCTCTGTTTGCTCTCTTGACTGTCCTGATCAATGCGGTTTACTGCTGCACAAAAAAGATGGGAAAATCATTAAAGTTCAAGGAGACCCTGATCATCCAGTCACAAAAGGGAATATTTGCAACAAAGTCCGCAACATGACTGCCCGTCTATATGACCCAAATCGCTTAAAGCAGCCATTAAAGCGCATCGGTCCGAAAGGAGAAGGGAAATTCGCTCCAATCAGCTGGGAAGAGGCCATTGACACAATCACTTCCAAATGGAAAGACCTGATCGATATGCATGGTCCGGAAAGCATACTTCCCTACAGCTTTTACGGAAACATGGGCAACCTTAGCGCTGAAGGAATGGATCGCCGTTTTTTCCACAGGCTCGGTGCAAGCATGCTTGAACGCTCCATTTGTAACGCGGCCGGCTCAGTCGGATACAGCTATACAATGGGTGGTTCATTCGGCACCGACCCAGAAGAAACGATTCATACAAAACTTTTCATCATGTGGGGCATTAACGCTGTGAGCACAAATATGCACCAAGTAACGCTTGCCCAGCAAGCCCGAAAAAACGGGGCCAAAGTAGTTGTCATTGACGTACATAAAAACCAAACAGGCAAGTGGGCGGATTGGTTCATTCCCATTCTGCCTGGTACAGATAGTGCGCTCGCCCTCGGATTAATGCATATCCTATATACCGAGAATCTAGTCGACCAGGCCTTTCTCGATGAATACACAGTGGGTGCTGCTGAATTGCGCGAACACGTCCGCCAATATGACCCTGCGACGGTCTCCGCGATCACTGGAGTTCCAATTGATGACTTATATGAATTAGCCAGGATGTACGGCACGACCAGTCCATCATTCGTCCGGATAGGCAATGGCCTGCAGCACCATGACAATGGCGGCATGGCAGTACGCACCATTGCCTGCCTGCCTGCCCTTACCGGCCAATGGATGGCGGAAGGCGGCGGAGCCATCAAAGGGAATTCAGGATATCTCGCGTTTAATACAAATGCCTTAAGACGTCCGGATTTATTGCAAAATAAAGCTACACGGACCATTAATATGAACCAAATCGGGCAAGCTCTTCTGGAAAAAGAAAACCCGATTCGCTCCATGTTTGTTTACGGCTCCAATCCAGCACTTGTCGCTCCAAATGCAAATAAGGTACAGGAGGGTCTAATGCGGGAAGATCTATTCACAGTGGTCCATGACCTATTCTTAACCGAAACGGCCATGTTTGCCGACATCGTCCTTCCTGCCACGTCATCTTATGAAACGGAGGATTTTTATAATTCATACTGGCATAATTACGTCCAAATACAAAAACCTGTAGTCGAAAAATATGGCGAATCTAAATCGAATGTTGAATTGTTCAAACTGTTGGCTGTTGGAATGGGATTTGAGGAACAAGCATTTAGAGATTCAGAGGAAGATATGATACGGCAGGCGCTGGATTTTCCCGACAACCCGCATTTGGAAGGCATCACCTATGACTCCCTTTCGAGGAATCAATTTCTCAAAGCCAAAATGCGGCCGATGTTCCCAGGCAAACTCCCGACACCAAGCGGTAAAATCGAACTTTATTCCGAAAGGATGAAGCGGGATGGATACGAGCCTTTGCCAACATATACACCCATCATTAAAGACAGCGACCTGCCATTTTTATTCATACCGGCACCTAATCACAATTTCTTGAATTCAACCTTTTCAAATAATGCCAAACATATCTCCATGGAAAAGGAACCAAAACTGCACATGAATGCCGCTGATGCCAAAACAATGGGGATAGCACCCGGAGATATCGTTAAAATCTGGAACGATCGCGGTGAATGTTTGCTTACCGCTGCTCCTGGAGAAAATGTGTTACCAGGCGTTCTTGTCAGCCAAGGCTTGTGGCAGAATACGCCCGAAACAAAGCAACACATTAATTCCCTTACCCCAGATCGGCTCGCAGATATGGGTAATGGCGCCGTTTTCTTCTCAGGACGGGTGGATCTTGAAAAAATCCAACAAAAGTAGATTAACGTTGAGCAATCTCTGAATATATAGCTGCGATTATTTGAAATATATCTCCGATTTTCGGAGTTTTATCTGCGATTCCGGCATTTTATCTGCAATTTCGGAGTTTTTATCTGCGATTCTCGGACTATTTCTCCAATTTTCGGAGTTTTATCTGCGATTCCAGCATTTTATCTGCAATTTCGGAGTTTTTATCTGCGATTCTCGGACTATTTCTCCAATTTCGGAGTTTTATCTGCAATTTCCCTGAATATATCTCCGATTTCAGAAATATATCTGCGATCTACAAAAAAGGCTGTTCCCTAAGGAACAGCCTTTTCGTCAAGCTATTTACTCTTCATCAAACCAGCCTGTTGGCTGGATATCCAAGTTGTTATTGATTTGCTTCACTTCCGTATAAGCTTCGTAACCGAAAGTTCCCAGTTCGCGTCCATTTCCGCTTTGCTTGAACCCTCCCCAAGGAGCTTCGTTATAAGTTGGGTGATATGAGTTAATCCACGTGATGCCTGCACGCACTTTTTTAATGACACGGTATGCTTTTGCGATATCATTCGTGAACACCGCTCCCGCTAAGCCGTATTTCGTATCATTGGCAAGTCGAAGAGCTTCCGCTTCATCCTTGAATTTTTGAACGACAAGCACCGGCCCAAAAATTTCTTCCTGCACAATCCGCATGTCCGGTGTCGTATCAACAAAAATAGTAGGTTCGACAAAGTAACCTTTATCCATGCCTTCTTCTTTAATTCGATTTCCACCGACGATTAATTTGGCACCTTCTTCTTTTCCGATTTGGATATACGATAATATTTTGTTCATATGGGCTTCTGAAACGATAGGTCCCATCTGGCTGTTTTCATCAGAACCTGAACCTACTTTGATCTTTTTCGCCTTCGCAGTAAGACTTGCAATGAACTGATCGTAAATGGACTCTTCCAACAACAAACGGGAGCCTGCTGAGCACACTTGTCCTTGATTACAGAAAATCCCATATAGAGCATAATCAACGGCAGTCTCAAAGTCAGAGTCCGCAAATACGATATTAGGCGATTTCCCGCCGAGCTCCAATGTCACTTTCTTTAGGTTACCCAGTGAAGCCTCCATGATCTTACGTCCTGTTGCCGTTCCTCCTGTAAAGGCTACTTTATCGATTTCGTCATGTTCGGCAATGGCTTGTCCGACAACTGGCCCCGCTCCTAAGACAAGGTTTGCGACACCCTTTGGCAATCCGACCTCATCCATGATTTCAAATAGTTTGACCGCTGTCACCGGAGTGATCTCAGATGGTTTGAATACAACGGAATTTCCTGCTGCAAGCGCCGGAGCCAGTTTCCAGGCTGACATCATTAGAGGGAAATTCCATGGGACGATCTGACCGCATACACCGATCGGTTCCCTTACGACCATCGCTTGCTGGCCGTCAGGAACTTCAAAAGTCTGACCTGTCGGTTTTGTAGCCAATCCTGCATAATATCTAAAACAGGCTGCTGAATCCGCTATATCATAACGAGCCTCACGCAATGGTTTCCCATTATCCAATGTTTCCAACGTAGCTAGTTCTTCAGCTTTTTCTTCTATTTTGTCGGCTATTTTGAATAAAATGCGAGCTCTTTCCACTGCAGGAGTTCCCCACCAACCACCTTCATAGAAAGCATATTTTGCTGCCTCGACCGCTGCATCCACATCTTCCTGTGTTCCTTCCGCAGCTTTGGCAATAACTTCCCCTGTAGCCGGATTCAATACATCCCTCTTCTCGCCTGAAGTCGAATTCACCCATTCCCCATTGATGAACATCTTTAAGTCCAGTGCTCCCGTTCCTTCTTTTTTCTTGTTATTTTGCAAAGTTTCCTGCATGTAATTTCCTCCTCGGTTTTAAGTTATCTACCTATATATTAGATATGAGCAAGATTCATGCCAGTTTGAAATATTAGGTAACTCACGGTTTTTTGCCCTTTCCTGTCTCATTTAAATTCAGTGGTGAATTACCTATTCATTTTTGCATAAGTCATGGGCCAAACTCTTTCAAGATTCATAGAAAAAAGAGATGAGCATCTGCTCACCTCTTTTCTGATTAATTCCGGTTAATAATGACCAATTTCATTTCCGTCATTTCTTCAATTGCATATTTCAGCCCCTCGCGGCCAGTTCCGCTTTTTTTGACTCCGCCATATGGCATGTTGTCGACACGGTAAGTTGGGATATCATTAATGATAACACCGCCGACTTCCAATTTTTCTGCGGCAGAAAGAGCCAGATTGATATTTTCTGTGTAAATCCCGGCCTGCAATCCGAATTCGGAATCATTGACCAAGTCAATCGCTTCCTCAACGGAAGAAACCTTATTGATCAAAACAATTGGAGCGAAGACTTCCTGACAAGATACCTTAAGCATTGCATCCACTTCCAGCAACACAGTTGGATGCAGGATATTCCCTTCAGATTTGCCTCCTGCTGCAACAATCGCACCGTGTTGTTTAGCTTCAGCGATCCAATCCAGGCTTCGCTGTACATCGCCAGCGCTGATCAATGCCGAAATATCCACCGACGGGTCCAAAGAATCTCCAAGTTTCAAGCCATTCGTTGCTTCTGTGAATTTTTTGACGAACTCATCATATACCTCTTCATGAACATATGCACGCTGTAAGGAAATACAGACCTGCCCTTGAAAAGCGAATGCTGCGGATACACAGCGTTGGATGATTTTATCGATATTGATCCCTTTATCAACGATGACAGCCGCATTCGAACCTAGTTCAAGACTCACTTTCTTTAACCCGGCCTTATTGCGGATCCCGATTCCGACAGCCGGACTTCCTGTAAACGAAATGCTCTTTACCCGTGAATCTGTGACTAATTTATCACCGATTACCGAGCCGCTTCCGGTAACTAAATTAAACGCACCTGCCGGCAAATCCGTTTCAGCTAATAGTTCAGCAAGGAATAGCGAAGATAGCGGTGTTTGGCTCGCAGGTTTCAGGATAAGTGTATTTCCGGCAGCAATCGCCGGGCCTACTTTATGAGCAACCAGGTTCATCGGAAAATTAAAAGGCGTAATCGCACCTACGACACCTAGAGGCTCACGGACTGTGTATCCTATTCTTCCTTCTCCGTCAGCTGTAGCATCCATCGTCAATGTTTCTCCATGAATCCGTTTTGCTTCCTCTGCTGCAAATTTATATGTGGCAATCGTCCGGGATACTTCAACCATTGCCGTTTTAATCGGTTTCGCTGCCTCTTTAGCAATTATTTCAGCTGCCTCATCTTTGCGGCTTTCCAAAAGGCTCGCAAGCTTTTCAAGTATGGCAGCACGTTTATGACTAGGTAAAGCTGCCATTGATTTTCTAGCTTGATAGGCTGATTCTATTGCCAACTCGACATCTTCAAGGCTTGCCGAAGGAATCTCCGCAAGAACTTCCCCGCTATAGGGAGACTTTAGTGTCGTGAAATTTTCAGCTTCTTGCCATTTACCATTAATGAATAATTTCTTTTTCAGCGTTTCTGTCATGACCATCACTTTCACCTCTTATAAAATTTCTTTTTCGACAGCAGTAAATGTCTCATCAAGGATTTCAATTATTCTTTCGACTTCCGATTTAGTAATGATTAAAGGCGGTGCGAATACGAGTGTATCTTGATCAAACGTAACAGACCGGCAAATCAAACCATTCTTCGCCGCTTCAGCAACCAGCCTTGGAGCAAGCTGAGTCTCAAAGCCTTCGCCTGTTTGTTTGTCCTTTACGATGGAGATGCCTCCAATTAATCCAAGTGCCCTGACATCACCAATAATCGGATGTTTGCTTTGAAGCTTCTTAAAGCCGGCAAGCAACTCTTCACCACGCTGTTTCGAGTTTTCTATCAGGTTTTCACGTTCAATTATTTCAATATTTTTCAAAGCAACCGCACAAGCCATAGGATGGCCACTGTATGTGTAGCCGTGTAAAAGCGTGCCTTTTGAAAGGGCAATGAAATCCTGATGCATCTTATCATTCAGGACGACCCCGCCTAACTGTGCATATCCGCTTGTCACACCTTTTGCAAAGCACATCATATCAGGTACAACACCAAAGTGTTCAATCCCAAAATAAGTCCCTGTTCTTCCGAAACCTGTAATGACTTCATCCGTCACCATTAAAATGCCGTATTCATTACAAATCTCCCTTACTTCTTTAAAATAGCCTTCAGGAGGAAGGTTCACGCCGCCGGCCCCTTGAATCGGTTCAGCGATAAATGCCGCAATCGTTTCCGGTCCTTCCTGTTCTATGACCTTACGCAACTCCTCAATGGAAGAACCGTCCACATGGTAAAAATCCGGTGCGATTGAATTCGTGAAGTCTCGGAACGGCTTCAGGCCAGTCGCACTTGTGGCTCCCATTGCCACTCCATGATAGGATTTCGAGCGGGAAATGATTTTTTGACGGTTAGGCTGCCCTTTCAAAAGCCAGTAATGTCGAGCAAGCTTGATTGCCGTATCATTCGACTCCGATCCACCTGAAGTGAAGAAAACTGCATTCAAATCCCCAGGAGCGATGGAAGCGATTTTGGCCGCTAAACGGATTGCCGGTTCATTGCTGAAAGTGGCGAAACTTGAGGTGAAAGCTAACTTCGCCATTTGTTCCTTTGCGACATCAGCCATCTCTTCTTGTCCATGTCCAATATTCACATTCCAAAGTGAAGCCATGCCATCAATTACAGTCCTGCCCGTTACATCCGTAAGATATATTCCCTTTCCTTCCTTAAAGATGAAACTTGGACCATCTGCCTGCTGTTGCTCAATTGACGTAGTCGGATGGATAAAATGCTTTTTATCCAAATCGATTAATTCCTGAATACCCGTAGTCTCTTTAATCATGTAAAAAACACCCTTCTCATGTATGGATTTTTTTCAAGCTAGTTTATTTTTTATATTTATATATATAGATATAGCAAGATGCATGCCAAATTATATGAGCCTTATATTAAAGGTATTCAAGTTAATACGATTCATAAGTGAATCATTAGGAGTGTGTGTTAATTCATATACAAATCATTTGATTCGTATTTGAATCACTCGACTCCCATTCATTAAATTAAATCTTAATTTACACAAATTTTTGAATCCCCCTCTTTATTTTCTAATTGATGTTATAAAACCTGACATACAATGTTGAATTTTCGGAAGATTTGTATTATTATCATGTTAATATTTTTTCATTCCTTTTGAACCGCTATGTTAATCTAAACGAAAGAAGTTGATATATATGCAGGTAGGATTTGAAATGTACCAAAAACAAACATTGAAATTGTCATTAACACCTGAATTACAGCAATCAATCAATATCCTTCAATATTCCTCCCATGAACTGATAGATTTCCTGAACCGACAGGCTTACGAAAATCCCGTTCTCGAAATTAGCTTTAAAGAACCCCTCGCATCATTTTCTGAATCTAGCATTCATACACATAAAATAAATTCTCAGATACGGTCCTATAAAAGTAAAAGTTTTAACGGAGACAATGATTACAACCCTATCAATAATTATTCAATCAACACAGAAACACTGGAAAGCCATTTACTGGAACAATTAAGTTTACTAAGTTCGTTGAAAGCATTTGAAAAGAGAATTCTCCAATTCTTGATTGGGAACTTAAATGAATATGGATTTCTTGAATTGGATGCCAATTGGGCTGCCTCTCATTTTTCCGTGTCCGTGGAAGAAATCGAAAATATGATTCAAGTATTGCAGTCCCTTGACCCCATTGGAGTCGGGGCTAAAGATCTGACCGACTGTTTACTCATTCAGCTGCGTGAGCATGAGGATTACAATGAATTGGCGTATAAGATCGTTAAAAAGCATTTAACGGATTTAGCAGAAAAACGCTACAGGAAAATTGCCGGTCTTTACCAGGTGACCGCTCAGGAAGTACAAGAGGCCTCGGATTTCATCCGTACGTTAAACCCGCGTCCAGTCAGTCACTTTTCCAATGATATGACTCATTACATAGTTCCGGATGTTTACGTGGAAAAAGATAAAGAAGGTTTTCTGATAACGGTCAACAATAGCTGCATGCCTAAACTTTCCATCAATCCTTTCTACAAGAACCACGTTGCTATGAATTCAGTTAATCCAGCTAAAGATTATATAAAGGGGCACATAAATGATGCCCAATTACTTTTAAAAGGGCTTGAGCAAAGGCAAATGACACTTTATAAAGTGACAGCATCAATCGTGGACGAACAGCGAGAGTTTTTCATGAAGGGAATTACTGGATTAAAACCTATGACACTGAAAGACATTTCGGAAAAACTTCAGCTTCATGAATCAACGATCAGCAGGGCGACGAGCAATAAATATATCCAGACGCCGCATGGCCTCTTTAAACTAAGGAACTTCTTTACTAGAGGGTTACACCGCGTGAACAGCCAAGCAACCGAATCAACGACCACCATCAAAGAAAAAATAAAGGTATTGATTGCCGATGAAGATAAGATAAGGCCTTTTTCAGATCAGAAACTTTGTCAAATATTCGAAAATGAAGGAACGAAGATCTCCCGCCGTACTATTGCAAAATACCGTGAAGATCTCGGTATACCGGGATCTTCAAAACGGCGCAGGTTTTAACTTAAAAAGACTCTTACAAAAGATGTATCTTTCGTAAGAGTCTTTTATGTCTTCATCACAACCAAAAAGCCCTGAACCAGAGCTTAATAAAAAGTTTTGGAATCTTAATATATCGTTTTATTTATTACCCCATTTATCCTCGAAAATAAGTTCATCCATCGGCCTTCTTTTTTCCCAATTAGCAAGTTCAAGAATGGGCTTATCCGGATATTGATCCGTATAGCCAATCGACAGGAGTGCAACGGGTTCTACATGCGGCGGAATCTCCAAAATATCACGAATATCATTTTTCTTATAAAAGCTTACCCACCCCATTGCCAATCCTTCCGCACAGGCAGCCAGCCACATATTTTGAATTGCGCAGGCTGTGGATAGAATATCGGTTTCCGGAATGGAGTTCCTCCCTAAAACATGGGAGCCGCCCCGTGTCGGGTCGCATGTAACACAAATGGTGTATGGTGCTTCTTTTAACCCTTCCACTTTCAAACTAAGAAACTTATTTTCTTTACCTCCTTCATAATGAATAGCGAGTGCCCTTCTTTCTTTATCCGCTGCCCATGCCAAACTGTTCTTGGTTTCCTGAGACGAAATCACGATGAAACTCCAAGGTTGCATGAATCCTACAGACGGCGCATGATGTGCAGCATCCAAAATTCTCCGGAGTATATCCTTTGCAATTGGCTTTGGCAAAAAACTCCTGATATCCCTACGGTTATAAATGGCTTTATATACGGCAGCTTGTTCTTCATTAGTAAACATAGTTTCCCCCCTGTTTCCGGCTCCCCAGAAATTTATCTAAACATACAATCTATTTTATAGGTAAACCCTTACAATTAAAATATCCCCGGATTCATCTCGTTCCGTCCACAACAAGATTCGCTCTTTCTTGAGGCCTTTGCGCACCCACATAGAGAACTTCATGAACCATCCAATTATCCTCCCACATTTGACGAGCATCTTCACCATCCCGCTCAAGGCCACGTTTCAAACGCTGATCACGGGGACATTCCACCCAAATCGTGAAATCATGGTACCCTGCCAATTCTTTACGGATAGAATACGTTCCTTCTATTATGACAAGGCCCCCAGCAGGAACCTCATGCCATTCGGCCATAGTGTCCGTTTCCCAATCATACCTTTGATACCTTCCTTCTCCTCCCTCCGTAAGCGGTTTCAGGATTTGGTTACAAACACGTTCCCAATCATAATCCGTTCCAATCGGCTTTTGGGATGGAGGCAGTTGAACCCTATCCGATGATGGCAAATAAAAGTCATCCATATGTACGACCGCGCTGCCCGGACATTCTGCCTGGATACGGGCAGCGAGTGTACTTTTTCCAGACCCGCCCCGGCCATCTATGGCCAATATATAGAGAGATCGTTCTTTGGAAATTTCATGAATTTTAGTTATAAGACTGCTAATCGTATACGGTCCATTAAGTGTTGGAAAGTTCATAAGCATTCCCCCTATACTACTTATTTCTATTCATCCTCCCTTAAATTCCTTCCTTGAGGGGATAAAATGAAAAAACTAAGATGAAGGTACTGTTATTAGTTTCAAACAAAAAATAGATTTGGTCCATCACTAAAAAAACGTTTAAGGTTCTTCGAACAGAAGTAAGCTGGACAGGGTATACTCTTCTTGGATTACAGGCGTTTAACTAACAGTCTTGGTAACTATATAAAAATGCTTAGGCTGAAGCCGACCTTTTTCTCGCATATCCTGAACTTCAACTTAGCTTTCCATGAATATTAATGGCCGCTTTCCAATAGGTTTTCCTGTTCTGCGAGCATTACGGCTATCTTATCCTGAATTGCCGTAATGCCTTTTTCTTCTACAAAATTATTCAAGATGATTGAAAATATGATTTTTTCCCCTCTTTTGGTCGTCACATAACCTGATAAGGAGCTCGTTCCTGAAATCGTCCCTGTTTTCGCACGAACATTCCCGGCTGCAAGTGTCCCTTTCATCCTCTTTCTAAGCGTACCGCCCACCATCCGATTTTCGTTGCCTGCAATCGGTAGAGCATTCAAGTAAGCAGGAAACCACGTTTTTTCCTGAACGGCATACAGCAGCTTCGTTATTTCATTCGCTGGAATCATATTGACTTGGGAAATTCCAGATCCATCACGCATCATGATCGTTTGCATATCGAGACCCATACTCTTCAGCTGATTTTGAGTAACCTTCAAACCATCTTTCCAGCTTCCCTCCCCTTCTGCCTCTTTGCCCATTTCCTTTACCAAAACCTCGGCATGGCTGTTATTGCTCAATTTCATGAAAGGAATAAGCAGCTGTGAAAGCGGCATGGACTGATGAGTGGCAATCATGTCCGCTCCTACTGGCGTTTTCCCTTTTTTCCTTTTTCCCAACACTTTAATTCCATGTTTCTTCATTGATTTTTCAAATAGGCTCAGCGCATATTCTGTGGGATCTTCCACCGAAATCCACTCTTTGGTCACCCCGGCATCTTCCGGAATGGTCCCGGTCACCGTAATGACTTGTGTGCCATGAGACCGTTCGACTTCAATCTTGTTATTAGCGTCAGCCGATACAGTTTTCGTTTTGTTGATGACCTTCACGTGATCGGTTTCAGGCTCCAGCTTCACCGTTGCCCTCTTCCCAGCCTTTTCCGCTGGGGTCATTTCCACGATGATGGTACCGGTATCGTAATCTTCATTCGGGGAAGCGGTTAAAGCCGAAACGGCTGCACCGTAATATTCCTGTTCATCGCTCCAAACTAAGTCTTGGGAATAACGAACATCATCATACCAAGAATCATCGCCTATAAGATCTCCGTGAACGAACTTAACTTGACTTTTCTTCAGTGAAGCTGCCAGCTCATCAAAATCCTTTTCCAATAATGTGGGATCTCCTTTTCCCTTCAGATATACATTGCCCTGCAGAACATGGCCAACCTGCACCCCTTTTATGTATAGTTCCGTTTGAAAAACATGATCTTCCCCTAAAGTTTCCAGCGCAGCTGCTGCAGTCAAAAGCTTAAGGTTCGAAGCAGGCCGCAATCTCGTTTGCGACCCCCGTTCATAAATCACTTCCCCCGTTTCAGCTGAACGGATGGAAATTCCCGTCAACGCCCCATCCAGTCCTGGCGAATGCTCCAATATTCGTTGAATTTCCTGCCCTAGGTTTCCATCATCATTCGCAGCCTGCATCGATTCTCCATTAAAAAAACAAATCAAAAACAGGAAGAATATAAAACTCAACTTCCTTTTATACGTCAAACCTATCACTCCCACTTTAGAAACTCACCACTTCTATCTTGTCCATTTTTCGATCATATAAAAGGAAAAGATCCACTAGAAAACTCCTTATTTATATACTCGGGAAACTGCAGGATTATTCGGCCGCCACTCCATGGTATGCGGCTGCCAATTTCTATACATGCACCTATAATAGGGAACTTTTTTGCAAGATAATCCGTATAAGTATAAAGACATAGTAAGGAGTGAATATATGTATTCCAAGATACAGCCACCAACGAAGAAAATATCCAAAGAATCAGTGAAGGTGTGGCGGATGACCGAAGCTATTACCAATCTCATTATCCTCGCCGTCCTTGGCATCCTATTATTTGTTGATGATTATTTCACTTGGAAAGAATGGATTGGATGGATTTTAAACGGACTTATCGTATTATCTTTTTTCCATGCTATCTGGTCCATCTTCATTGAACCGATACTGTTGCAAAAGTATTGGCGTTACGACGTGAACGAAGAATTCATTCAAACAAAACGTGGAGCCTGGAGTGAAACGCATGAACTCATTCCGATGACGAAGGTTCAATCCGTCAAATTGAACCAAGGACCGTTTTTGCGAAAATACAACCTTTATTCCCTAAGCATCGGAACAATGGGCGACTCTCATGACATACCAGCCATCCCCGAGAAGGAAGCGTATGAATTACGAGATAAAATTGCCCATTTCGCAAAAATTAAGGAAGTGGATTAATGATGGAAGAACAAGCAAAACGATTACACCCTATCAAAATCCCTTTCGAATTTTGGAAATTGCTGAAAGGAAATGTATTTTTCATAATCATGCTTTATGTCTTGAATTTCGGTTCTGAAAAGATGTATATGAAGGTACTCCAAATCGGCTTTCTAGTTTATCTGGTTTGGAAAGTCATTTCTGTCATCCTTAAATGGTATACATACAAATACCAAATCAAAGAAGGTACCTTATATATTACTTCAGGGCTTGTCTCAAAATCGTATCGAACTGTCCCGCTTCATAAGGTTCAGAATGTCCAGCAACGCACGACGTTATTTCATAAGATTTTCAGATTGACCTCTTTAACATTCGAAACAGGGATGACAGGTGATCAGGGTAGTGTACCTTTCGAGATGATTTCCCGAAAAGAGGCCGAACGGCTTGAGGGGGAATATGCTTCAAAACAGGAACTTCCGGTTAACGAAGCGGATATTCCCGAAGAACGAATTGCTGAGGATATGGAACCAGCCAATGAAAAAACGATTCATTTCACGCCAAGCAAACAAGATGTGCTGAAAGCTTCCTTTACATCACTCAGCTTCCTGGCTCTTATCCCGATATTGGCTACTTTATATAATACACTCGATGATTTTATCGATTTGGAGAATGCCGAAGGGTTTCTTGCCAAGTTATTGGATTCATGGTGGATCATTACCATCGTTTTTGCAGGCCTCATATGTGTCGCCGTTGCCTTCGGAATCGTTTCCACATTCGTTAAATATGGAAAATATGAAATTTCATCCGATCATGAGCGCATATATATCAAGAAAGGCGTACTGGACGAATCTGCTTTTTCCATTCGGAAAGAAAAAGTGCAAGCAGTCGAAATCACCCAATCAATCATTAAAAGATTGCTAGGGTTGGCAGAAGTGAAACTGATCAGTGCAGGAAGCACCGGTGATGAAGAGCTGGAAACGAACACCCTCTATCCTTTTTTATCAATTGAACGGGCATATGGGATGGTAGAAGAGATTTTACCCGCTTATAAAGTGGAACGATCAATGAAGTCACTATCGAAACAGGCCTTCAAAATCCGAATGCTGCGGCCCAGCTTTTTCTGGATTCTCACAACATTGGCAATCTATTATTTCAACGTCTCCCTATGGTATATCTCACTGATTCTACTCGTTCTCATTTATACATTGAGAATAATGGATTACAAAAATAGCCGTTACTTGTTAAATGATGAGTTCATTCAGTTCAAAGCCGGAAGTTTGGAAACATCACTATTCATAACCAAAAGGAGCAAGGTCATTCAAATTGAGGTGGAACGTTCGAAGCTGCAAAAGCTTTTCGGGCTTGCCACAATTGAAACGATCAACCGCTCCAAGCCTGTACACCATACAAAGCTCCAAGATGTATCCGTTGAATACGCAGACGAGTTTTACACATGGTATATGGACAGGACAAAAAATATCCAAGTCGAATAGTAATCATTGAAATGAAAGAGTTGACGACGGCAGTCAACTCTTTTTTTTATCCTCTATATCCCACTCCCTTCCCACCTTTGCACTTCATGACAAAATTAATATTGGAATTTTCTAACTTAATCACTTCAAAAACGCGAAAGAAGACCGAAATATCAAATAGAAGCCAAAATTAATTAGAAGTTTATAAGAAGGAGGTTTTTCCAAATGAGAAGACTGACAGACTGGTATTTTAATTCACTAAAAAAACAAATATTGATTCCCTTTTTAGCTTTGATCATGATAAGCGGAATGGCCATTTCCTACATGAGCTATAAAAATAGTATCGAGTTGACGACCCAGGAACTTACCGGAACGACGGAAGAACAAGTGAAGTCAATGAACGATTCTTTCGAGACCTTCTTTCAAAAAACGGAAAATCAATTGGATAGAATCAGTAAATATCCTATCATGATTTCTTATGATAAGAACCTCGAATCCATAATGGATGAATTTTCTTATACGCAAACCAGTAACTCTGAAATAAATGGTATATATCTCGGCACAGAGAAGGATGGAAAAGCATTTATATTCCCAGAAACTGAATTGCCGGCTGACTACGACCCAAGACAGAGGGATTGGTATCAATCCGCATTAAAACAAAAAAACAAGACCATTTGGACGGAACCTTATACCGATCAGGCTACGAATGAGCTTGTCATTACGGCAGCAAAAGCCATATATGATGATCGTGATGAATTAATAGGCGTGCTCGGTGTCGACATCTCGATCGATACATTGATCACGATGGTCAATAAAACGAAATTCGGCGAAACGGGCTATACAGTTTTGCTGGATCAGAAAGGGTCATTCGTTACACATCCAGACAAGAAAAAAATTCAACAGGATATATCAAAGGAAAATATTTTCAAAAAAATGAAAGGTGAATCCGGATCAATGATCGAGGAATTTGAAGGGCAAAGCCGGATCGTCGGATACGCCACAAATCCTACCACTGGATGGAGAATAGCAGGGGTAATGGAGGAAAATGAAGTGAAAGTCCGGGCAAGCCCGATGATAATCGATAATATCATCACACTTTTGATTGTCTTTACCGTCACTGCACTATCTGCCATCTTCATCACCCGTTCTTTAACAAATCCCATTAAAAAGCTGCAGGAATCCATAAGAAAAATGGCTAACGGCGATTTCACCTCCAGGAATTCCATTTCCAGAAAAGATGAGATAGGCCAACTTGCAGAAGACACCAGCTTAATGACGAGGAATATGAGTCATATGTTAGGAGTTGTCAACAACCTTTCCGATAAAGTATCGGATTCCTCCATGACGCTAGTGGCTAGTGCCGATGAAAATTCAGCGGCAGCTAACGAGGTGGCCATGACGATGGAACAAATAGCAACCGGTGCCATAGACCAAATCGAAGTCGGGCAGAATAACGAAATGGCCGTAAAGCTATTGGCTGACAAAATCAATGATCTTGAGGCGCAAACGGGCAAAATGGCCACGGAATCCGAAAATATGTTCAAGGCTTCCGAAAACGGAATCACTCAAGTACAAGGCCTGAAACAACAATTCAATGAGACGTCCCTGATATCCAATAAGATGAGCACGGCAGTCAAATCATTGGATGCACGATCCAATGATATTAGTGAGATCGTAAAGACCATAAGCGCCATTGCAGGGCAAACGAATTTACTCGCCCTGAATGCTGCCATCGAAGCAGCCAGGGCTGGTGAACACGGAAAAGGGTTTGCAGTCGTTGCCGATGAAGTGAAGAAATTGGCCGAACAGACGGAAAACTCACTGAAAGAAATCTCTGAAATCATTCAAGCCATGCAAACTGATACAACCAATACCGTGCTTTTGATTGATCAAGTCAATCAAAAAATTCATCTTCAGGATACTTCTGTAACGGATACGGAAAATGCCTTCAGTCACATTGCAGCCATCATCGCGAACACATTCAGCAATTTTGATGAAATCAAAAAGATGATGAACGATATGGTAAACGAGGTCACACGGATGGCAAGCAATGCAGAAAAATTAAATTCGATCAGTCAGGAAACTGCAGCAGGAACTGAAGAAGTATCTGCTTCCGTAGAACAAACGAATGCTTCCATGGAACAATTAAATGCCCTGGCTAGTGAATTGGATGCCCTATCCCAGGAAATGCACAAAGAAATAAAGAAGTTCACATTCTAATCACAAAAAAGACGGGTCCTAAGGGACCCGTCCTTTTTTAACTTACGACCTATAGAGTTCTTCTACCGTTCGTTAGCGTTTCATCGGTTTCCGTTATTCCTGAGTAAGAAGAACTGGATTTTCTCGCATCCGAATCGACTAACACAAGCAGCTTGCCACTCTTTACATCCGCTTCATAACGATTCGCCTCGTCTTCAGGTATGCCCATACCGATTAATGTACCGGCCAATCCGCCTGTACCAGCACCTACAGCCGCTCCGGCTAATGTTGCAGCTAGAGGTCCAGCTGCCAGTACCGGTCCGATTCCCGGAATTGCCAATGCACCCACACCTGCTAATAATCCGGCTGCACCGCCCAAAATACCTCCGGTCGCTGCACCAGCTGCGAGTCCCTCTTCAACTTTTGTACCCGTTTCTTCATTCACTGCATTTAATTCTTCTTTATCTTTAGCTACCACCGAAATATCTTCACGATCATATCCTTGGGCCTGTAATGACTCAACAGCCTTTATGGCTTCTTCTCCAGTTTCATATACACCAATTATGCGTTTATCCATATCTATCATCCTCCTTAAAGAATGTAAATTGTCGCTCCCCCTTTACATACCCCAGAGGATGAAAGTGCTAAACGTTATTTAACAGGAAAAAAATTTTAAGTTAACCCTTACTCAGAAAGGGTATATATAATCATAGTATGCATATTTTTAGGAGGTTTTCTTTTTGCTCATCGAGTTACTTAAAAATTTAGTATCTATCGACAGTTCATCGAAAGAAGGAGCTAACCAAGCAGTTGATTACTGTGCGGACTGGCTTAAAGATCAAGGACTTACCGTGAATGTGATCGTAAATAACGGTTATAAGATGCTTGTAAGCGAGATTGGCAGCGGAGATAAAACCCTAATTTGGAATGGCCATGTCGATGTTGTCAGCGGAACGCCGGATCAATTTTTCCCTGAGGTTCATGAAGGAAACTTATATGGACGCGGGACAGCCGATATGAAAGCTGGAGTTGCAGGGATGATGTGTGCATTTACCGAACTGAAAGATAAGGACTTAGGTTTGAAAATCCAGCTTCAAATCGTATCGGATGAAGAGATTGGCGGGTTGAACTGTTCCGGATATTTAGCGAAACATGGTTATAGAGGGGACTTTGTGATCTGTGCTGAACCGACGCAATTGGGAATCGGACTCCAGGCAAAGGGTGCCCTTCGTCTCGATATTGAAGTGTCCGGCAAATCCGCACACGGAAGCCGTCCATGGGAAGGCGTGAATGCAATTGAAAAGGCCTATGATCTTTATCAAAAAATAAAGGAACTTCCTTTCACCCGGGATCATACTCCCCTTTACTCTTCCCCTTCACTTAACCTAGCAAAAATAAAAGGCGGGGAGGTCTATAATAAGGTACCGGATGCCTGTTTGCTAAGTCTTGATATTCGCTATCTTCCTACGCAAACAATGGAAGATATCATTGCTCAGATCGAAAGTGTGACAGGAAATAATGTCCACCTTAATATGTACAGTAAACCTGTAAAAACCGAAGAGTCAGACCCATTCATCACTCTGCTCCGTCCGATTATCGAAAGAAACACCAAGCAAGACGCAGTCATTTTTGGACAACATGGCTCCGCAGATACCGTCTTTTTTGCGGCATATGATATCCCAGCGATTGAATTCGGACCAAAAGGTGAGAACTGGCATGGAGATAGGGAATGCGTCAATCTTGAATCGGTAGCAGTCTATCAAAAAATGCTTGTCGATTTCGCTTCTGAATTTGTTTTACATTAATCCAAATCATGAAAAAAAGCCGGCATCACATAGATGTCGGCTTTTTTCCGCATATCCTCTCCTACTAAAATAAACAGCATTCAATCGTCTATTATTACGTTGTTTTTTTACAAAATATACAGGACTTTAAAACCAGGGATTACACGTCCATATATTACCTCATTAAACAGGATACGCCATTACATCAACACTATTTAACAAAAATACGCTTATACTGACATAATAAATAATATATTTACATTTCTTAGATGAGTACTTTTGACCTAGTTTATATTACATTTATTTATCAAGGGAAACCTTTTTGTAACACAATTACTATTCCACCGAAACATTATTGTCATAAAGACCTGTTATTCTAAGTCTACGATTTAAAACAAAGGAGACTATTCATTTTGAAAAAAATACTACTTCCACTATTCACTGCTTTCTTTTTGGTATTTAGTTTTTCCGGAGTTTCATCGGCTGCTACTACTACATACAAAGTTAAAAGCGGCGACACACTATGGGGTATCGCCAATAAACATAATATAACAGTCAATCAACTCAAAAGTTGGAACAACCTGAAAAAAGATAACATCCATCCAAAACAAGTTTTAAAGGTCAAGAAAACATCGACCGCAGCTAAACCTAAAGCTAAAACATCATCATCATCAAAAAAATATAAAACGATCACGGTGAAGGCAACAGCATACACAGCAAACTGCAAAGGCTGCAGCGGGATTACAGCATCGGGTCTTAACTTAAAGAAAAACCCTAACGTAAAAGCAATCTCAGTCGACCCTAAAGTCATTCCACTTGGAACAAAAGTTCATGTAGAAGGATACGGGGATGCCATTGCTGCAGATAAAGGCGGCGCAATCAAAGGTAATAAAATTGACGTCTTCTACTCTTCTCACTCAAAAGCTATCAATTGGGGCAGAAAAACCGTTAAAGTAAAAATCTATAAATAATGATAAGCACCAGCCTGAAACCTTTCAGGCTGTTTTTTTTGTTTTTCCCATTCTTGCAAACAACTAAACAACCAGTTACCGTCAAACGGAAAACATTTACCGAAAATTCAGTCAATGTTATGATTAGTATATCTTAATCAAAAGAGAGGTGTGCGCTTTGAATATTGTCATTATAGGGGCTGGGGCACTCGGCTCCTACTTTGGGGGCAGGTTGCAGCAGGCCGGGCAGGATGTTCAATACCTTGTCCGAAAAAACCGCGCTAAACAATTGAAGGAAAACGGGATCAACTTAACCAGCCCACATGGAAACTACCAATTCAACGACCTTCATATCACAGAGAATGTAAATGATATAGAAAAGGTCGATCTTGTGATTCTCGCTGTAAAAGGCCAGCATCTGCCAGGCACTCTTACAGATTTAAAGGTGCTTGTTGAAAGGGGCGCAAAGGTCCTCCCGCTTTTGAATGGGTTGGAACATGTATCCATTTTACAGGACGAACTGGGCGAAGAAGCCGTCTTGGGAGGAAGCGCCTTCATCATAGCAACCCTTGATGAAAAAGGTCATGTCATTCACTCCAATGAAAATCACGATTTAATCTATGGCCCGCTTCATCCGTCACAAAAAAAGGTTTGTGATGAATTCGAACAGGCTACCGGGTCAGCTATCATGAAGGCAAGCAGAACGGAAAACATATTGATCAGGATGTGGATCAAATATATGTTCATCACCGCTTTTTCCGGCGTGACAACTGCATCTAACCTCCCTATCGGCACGATACGGAGATTCCCGGAAACCAATGGATTGCTAGAAAAGGTCCTTGTTGAAATGAAAGAGCTTGCAAATGCTTATGACGTCGGTATTACTGTGGAGAATATTGCTCAAGCGTTAGAAAACATGGCAGGTTTACCTGACGAATCCACCTCTTCCATGCACCAGGACCGCCGGAAGGGCCTAACCCTCGAAGTGGAACATTTACAGGGCGGTGCACTGCGCCTTGCCGAAAAGGCCGGTTTGAAACTTCCTGTGATCGGAACCCTATATGCACTCATAAAACCTTTTGAAAATTGATTTTCGCCAATACCGGTGCTCCACCGGTATTTTTTTTTGCAGCTTAGTAATCTATCTATATCCTAATGGCACTTTTAATTCCTCTTCTTCCCTTCAGTTATTAAAAATCCCCAAGACCAAAAAGAACAAAAAGAAAACAATATCACCAAAAGAATATTCTGATTCTTTCTTCTGTTACACTATTACCAAGTTAAGAAAGCGCTATCATATAATAAAGGAGAATGCACCTTGAAAATATTAAAAAATCTAACAGTTCAGGTCATCATCGGTATCATTCTGGGTATAACAGTCGGTTTCTTCTTCCCTGCTTTCGGTGAACAACTGAAGATATTAGCTGATTTATTTATTAAAATGATTAAAATGGTCATTGCACCAATCATCTTCTTAACCGTCGTAATCGGAATTGGCGGTATGGGTGATATGAAAAAGGTTGGCCGCATCGGCGGAAAGGCCCTGCTCTATTTTGAAATCGTTACCACTTTCGCACTTGCCATCGGTATCATCGTAGTCAATCTGCTGGGACCTGGTAAAGGCTTTAACATCGATTCAGTCGAGGGCGGAGATGTATCACAATATACAACAGCCGCTTCCGAAACGGAACATGGAGCCGTTGCTTTCATTTCTAATATCATTCCTGATAATGCCGTTGCAGCACTGGCCGGCGGAGACTTACTCCCTATTCTATTCTTTGCCGTATTATTCGGATTATCAATGGCGGCAATGGGACCGAAAGTGCAGCCAGTCGTTTCTTTCTTTCAGCATATTGCCGACATTTTCTTCGGCATCGTAGGTATGATCATGAAAGTTTCTCCATTGGCCGCATTTGGAGCAATGGCTTATACAATCGGTAAGTTTGGCCTTGGTTCTTTAACCTCGTTAGGACAATTAATGGGCAGCGTATATATCACAATGGCACTATTCATCATACTAATCCTTGGCTCGATCGCAAAAATGTACGGCTTTAATATTTTCAAGTTCATTGCCTATATAAAAGAAGAGATCCTCTTAGTTTTAGGAACATCTTCGTCGGAATCCGCCCTGCCAAGCGTGATGAAAAAACTCGAAAAATACGGTTGCTCAAAATCGGTAGTCGGTTTGGTTGTCCCAACAGGTTATTCTTTCAACCTTGATGGCACATCCATCTACTTATCCATGGCTGCAATTTTCATCGCCCAAGCATATGGTGTCGATTTAAGCATCTGGCAGGAATTGACCCTTCTGGGAATCTTGATGTTAACATCCAAAGGTGCTGCTGGTGTAACCGGATCCGGTTTCATTACCCTTGCTGCAACATTAGCTGCCTTCCCAATGATTCCAGTTGAAGGAATGGCATTACTGCTGGGTGTCGACCGCTTCATGTCTGAAGCACGTGCCATCACCAATCTAATCGGTAACAGTGTTGCTACAGTGGTCATTTCTAAATCAGAAGGTGAATTCAATCCAAACCAAGCCATCTCAGGTGATATGAATGAAGTGGCCGTCTCATCGGAAAAATAATCGAACACTAATGAAGAGGTGTGTAACTTGCACCTCTTTTTTTTATTGCTCCCTTTCTATCAATTAGCCAATTTTCTATAAATAGCCAATCAAATAAATTTCAGAATCAGTGAAAAGTGTTTATACTTTTATGTAACAGGTAAAAGTATAAAGTTAAAAGTTTTAGTAGTTTGATGGATTTAACCAAATTAGGAGGTTTTATCATGAAGGATTACGGATTATTTATTAACGGTGAGTGGTCGGATTTTGGATTGGATAAAATTGAAGTAAGAAACCCGGCAACGGATGAAATAGTTGCCACCGTTCCTAAAGGCGGTGCAACTGAAGCGGCGAAGGCTGCAGATGCCGCATATGAAGCCTTTACGGGCTGGGCTGCACTCTCAGTCTACGAACGCGCTGAACTGATTTGGAAATGGCATCGATTGATTGATGATAATAAAGAAGAACTGGCAAAAATCATGACTGAAGAGCAAGGCAAGCCCCTTAAAGAGGCTCTTGGTGAGATGACATATGCAAACGGATTTTTATCTTGGTTTGCCGAAGAAGGAAAACGGGTGTACGGCGAAACGATTCCTGCTTCCGTGTCCAATAAGCGTCTTTTCGTGACTAAACAGCCTGTCGGAGTTGTAGCTGTCATTACACCTTGGAACTTTCCTGCAGCCATGATTACAAGAAAAGTGGCACCAGCGCTTGCCGTCGGCTGCACAGTCGTCATTAAACCGGCAAACCTGACTCCAATAACAGCTTTAAAAATGGCTGAATTAGCTGAAGAAGCTGGCATTCCAAAAGGTGTCATCAATGTCGTGACAGGAAAATCATCAGAAATCGGTGAAACTTGGCTTCAAGATACGAGGGTTCGTAAATTGACGTTTACCGGTTCTACAGAAGTCGGCAAAACCCTTATGAGGGGCTCGGCTGACACAGTTAAGAAAATCTCGCTTGAACTCGGAGGACACGCACCAGCAATCGTTCTTGAGGATGCCGACCTTAATAAAGCGGTTGATGGCATCATCAGTTCAAAATTCCGTAACGCAGGACAAACATGCGTCTGTTCAAATCGCATTTATGTCCACGAAGCCATACAAGAAGCCTTCATCAAAAAGCTCGTTGCCAAGGTAAAGGAACTAAAGGTAGGAAACGGACTGGAAGATGGCGTCGATATCGGTCCGCTTATCGATCAAAATGCAGTGGATAAGGTTCAAAAACAAATAGATGAAGCAATCAGCAGCGGGGCTAAGCTCGAAGCTGGCGGTAAATCAATAAGCGGCCTTTTTCTTGAACCAACCGTACTGTCCAACATTGATGACAGCATGCTCTGCATGAAGGAAGAAACATTTGGTCCACTAGCTCCTATAGCCTCCTTTAAGACTGACGAGGAGGCAATCAAGAGGGCAAATGACTCCATCTTCGGTTTGGCAGCTTACGTCTTCACTGAAAATATCACCAAGGGCATCAAATTCACCGAGGCACTTGAATTTGGAATTGTAGGCTTGAACGATGGACTTCCTTCTGTTCCGCAAGCTCCATTTGGCGGATTCAAGCAAAGCGGACTCGGCCGTGAAGGCGGACACCAGGGCATCGAAGAATTCCTGGAAGTAAAATATATTTCCTTAGGTTTGTGACACTAAGAAAACGGGCCCGACTCAATTGAGTCGGGCCCGTTTTTTCATTCCAATATATCTTCTTCAAGCTTTTCCTCTTTTCGGATCCTGATGAATTTAACGATATTCAATACTATCGTTTTAACAACCGAGTAAGTCGGAACGGCCAAAATCATGCCGATGATACCGGCAATGTTTCCGGCCACGAGCAATAGGATGATGATGGTCAGCGGATGCGTGTTCAATTTTTTCCCAATGACTAGCGGTGAAATGAAATTGCCATCCAATTGCTGAATGACCGTTACAACCAGAATGACCAATAATGCCTCTGTCGGTGAATGAATCAATGCCACAATGACAGCAGGAGCGGCTCCGATAAACGGGCCTACATATGGAATGATATTGGTTACAGCACCAATCAGCGCGAATAAGAACGCATAAGGTAAACCAATGATCAAATACCCGATGAACGTTCCGATCCCGACAAACATGCAAACAAGCATCTGCCCTTGTATGTATGTAGTAAGCGTCCCGCCAGTTTCCTGAAGTACTGTTAAAGCTGGTTTTCTATAGCGAACCGGTACGAATTTCATAATGGCGGCCGGAAGCTTATCCCCATCCTTCAACATATAAAACAGGATGAAAGGAACCGTTACGACCACTAAAGTAATATTCGTCACTACGCTGAAAACGGAAGTTAAACTGTTCGTTATATTACTAGGTAAATCAGTCAAATATTTCTGAAGCGAATCCCCTACTTCTTGCAGAGGTACATAATCTTGTTCCACCGTCCATAAAAACCATTTTGACTCCGCTGAATCTTCAATGAACTTCCTTGTTTGATTGAAATAATCCGGAAGGTTATTGATTAAGTCCGTAACCTGTTTGGAAAGTGACGGGCCAACCAAACCGACCAATAAACTAATCAATCCCAGGAAAAATACATAAAGCAATAATATCGCCAATCCCCTAGGCACTCTTCTTTTAACGAGGAAATCAACAGTGGGATTGAACAGGAAATAGAGAAAACCTGAAATCAAGATGGGAAAGAACAATGTCGAGGTAAAAATCACGATTGGTTCAAAAAGAAAAGAAATCTTTGTACCAACATAAAAAAGTAAAGACAAAAGTAATAACTCTAACGTCCAAAAATGCAGTTTTTGCTTGAACAAATAATCTCCTCCACTATAAGCATTCTATATGACTCCTTATTTCTAAGGAAACGAAAAAATTCTATGTATGATAATCCTTCATTGTTAGCAGTTTACCATACTTCTATAACTTGAATGAATAATTATATACAAAAATAAAAGAAAAAAGCCTAAAGATACAGTTCCCTATCTTTTTGATGGTTAAGCATCATTTTACACTTTAAATCTTTTATATGTTAGAGGAAAAAAACTAATATGCACCATCATGCAAATTGAAAGATTCATGGTTTTCCACCCAATACGGGAAACGGACCCAAATAAAAAAAACCCCGCTGTATTGGCGGGGTGGTTTTGAGTCTTATTTTTGATCTTGAAGTACTGCTTCAAGCATCGTACCGTTTTTAGCTAGGTTTGTATGCCATGAAAATGCTTTTTCAAGAATGTGTGGAGTTTGATGCCCGCCAGTTTGCGCAACAGCTTCAGTGAAGTATGCACGAAGCTGTGGACGGTAGTCAGGATGCGCACAATTTTCAATGATTAACTCTACGCGCTCTTTTGGTGCCAAACCACGTAAATCAGCGATCCCTTGCTCTGTCACTAATACATCCACATCATGTTCAGTATGATCCACATGAGAAACGAAAGGAACGATACTGGAAATCTTGCCGCCTTTTGCATATGATTTCGTTACGAAAATGCCTAGGCGTGAGTTACGGGCAAAATCTCCCGATCCACCGATTCCATTCATCATTCTTGTCCCAGAAACATGTGTCGAGTTTACGTTACCATAGATATCACACTCTAACGCTGTATTGATTGAAATCAAGCCAAGACGGCGGATGATTTCAGGATGGTTAGATATTTCTTGTGGACGAAGAACTAGTTTATCACGGTATTTTTCAAGTTCACCGTAAACTTGTTTACCTTTTTCTTCAGCTAATGTGATCGAACACCCTGAAGCGAATTTCACTTTTCCAGCATCGATTAAATCAAATACCGCATCTTGCAGCACTTCTGAATAAACTTCCAAATCTTTAAATTCAGAATCAAGGAAGCCAGCGAATACAGCATTTGCCACTGAACCTACACCCGACTGAAGCGGAGCAAGGCTTTCAGTTAAACGGCCAGCCTTGATTTCTTCACGAAGGAAGTTAATGAGGTGGTTCGCGATTGTTGCAGTTTCTTCATCCGGCGGCACGATTGTAGAAGGTGCATCAAGATCTGTAGAAATGACGATTCCCATTACTTTTTCAGGGTCAACCGCAATACCGATCGATCCAAGGCGATCACTAGCTTTAGTCATAGGAATCGGTTCGCGTTTCCCTTGTTCAGCTGGTGTATATATATCATGCATCCCTTCCA
The DNA here is from genome assembly GCF_044767165.1 of Peribacillus sp. NPDC101481. Classification (NCBI taxonomy): domain Bacteria; kingdom Bacillati; phylum Bacillota; class Bacilli; order Caryophanales; family Bacillaceae; genus Peribacillus; species Peribacillus sp. NPDC101481. The sequence goes on from NZ_JBIWNJ010000004.1 coordinate 203,472, forward strand.
ATCCTTCTGGATGGGACACGTTCAATTCAATGATTACATGTTTAGCTTCTTGAACGAATATGGCTGAGTTACCTACAGAAGTTGTCGGGATGATCAACCCTTCTTCCGTAATCGCCAATGCTTCGATGATTGCAAAATCTATAGGTCCGACAATGCCTTGACGAACTTGTTCAGCTGTATGAGATAAATGTTGGTCCACATAAGTGACTTCATCAGCATTTATTTTATTGCGAATGCCTTTATCCGCTTGGAACGGCAAACGTTTGTTTATGATACCGGCTTCCGCCATATGTTGATCGACTTCCGGTCCTAATGAAGCACCAGTATAAACGTCAACTTTGAATTTTTCAGTTTTTGCTTTTTCAACTAGAGCCATCGGAATAACTTTAGCATCACCAGCACGGGTAAATCCACTCATCCCGAGTTTCATCCCATCTTTAATCCATGAAGCTGCTTCTTCCGCTGTAACTACTTTCCCCTTAAATTGTTCATTGCGAATTTTTTTGAAAACGCTTTCGTTCATACAAAAGACCCCCATTTTCGCTTTTCTTACACTTAATTTTACCAATCCTGTGTAATCGTCACATTCATTTTTGAATGAAAAGCCTTAAATAGGGCATAAACCAGCATTTTATTCACACAAGGGAGAATCATTAAAATCCTAAAGCCCTCCTGAATTGACTTGCATACGTTTGACTGACCTGGATTTTGGAATTGTCTTTCATTATCAGTAAAAATGTAGAATGAAAATCGGGAAGGATTTCTTGAATATAGTTGATATTGACGATGTACGAACGATGCACGCGAATGAATAAATCACTAGGTAAAATGAATTCCAATTCACTTAAATTCATTTTATGAAATCCACTCACACGTTCGGACTGAATTTTAGTTTTCCTATTTTGAGCTTCCAGATACATAATTTCATCATATGGAAGCGGTATCCAGCGATCTTCGGTTTTAATGGTCAAGAATGATGTAGGTAAAATTAATGGCTTTGTCGGCAAGATGGCCGTGACCGCTCCTAAAGGATTGCCCTGGTCCATGATAGGAACACTCAGCCCATAATAAGGTACGCCAAATACATTGCTTTCAACCTGCACCCCTATTTTTTTACGGACACTCAGTGCTTTATATGTCGCTGTGTTTTCACTGATTAAATCACCTGGTTTTATTCTTAAATCAACTTGTTTGCTCGGTTGATAATAAATGTATTTTTCGGAATCAGCCACAGAAATTGAAGCATCCTTCGGTACAAATTCCCTGATGATATTTAAAACGGATTCGACCGTAAATTGATCCATTTCCTTTCACCTCTTAAAAGAACATATTAATAATTTCCCTATTATTAAACAGGGCATTCATAAAATAATTCATCATTTTTTGGAAAACTTACATTTTTTTGAATTTATTATTCATAAAATTAAAGAAAAATTGAAATAACTAAGCGAAAAGCGTCAAAAAAGGCAAAAAAATCGTATTTAAATTTACATCCTTATTCATTATAGTTGGAAAGCTCCCCGATTTCCATGGGGGATTCAAGAAAAAAGTTTCCTTATATACTAACATTTAAATGTCGCGAGGGTGGAAATCAAACGCATAAAAAAGCCGCTCTCCCCATATAGGATAACGGCTAAGGGTCATTTTTTAAAACGGGGATTTTGAAACGAGGATTTTATTCTTAGAGATAGTATCTCTTCTAGATTTTTCAGTGGCAATTCCAATAAAAAGGGTCGGTCATCAGGTTGATATACATCCTCTGAAATGAGCGTATTAACGATCTTCTGTTTTTTTGCATTAACAATTCGGACCAGTCTCCCCATTTTCAGCTCCCTTTCTTTAATCAACTGTATCCGGCACATTCGGCCGGACATTCAGATGTCATTCTTTAACGCATCATGACCTTCTTTTCCGGTACGGATATTCACAACATTCGCCAATTCATAAATGAAGATTTTTCCGTCACCTGGTTTACCTGTACTCAGGAATTTCCTTGCTACATCCACAACATCCTGAACTGGCACTTCACACACGACGATTTCGATTTTCATTCGATCATGTAGTGACATTTCACGATTTCTGCCTCTATAGGTTTCCACATAACTTTTCTGAAGACCCGTTCCTTTTACTTCCGATACAGTCATTCCGCTTACCCCTATTTTTGCAAGTTCCGCTTTGAATTGTTCAAACTTGATCGGACGTGTAATGATTTCTATTTTGGTTAAAACCTCGGACATATGGGCAACCCCCTTTTAAATGGATTCGTGATAAGCTTTTTCTCCATGAAGTGTAAGATCAAGCCCCATTGACTCATCTTCTTCACTGACACGCAACGGTACGAAAAGGTTAATGACTTTAGCAACGACATATGTGACCACGGCAACGAAGATATATGTCGCAATGATCGCTACAAGCTGCTTCCACAACAAGTTGAAATCTCCATAGAATAAACCATCTGCACCGTTTTCGTTAACGGAAGTGGTCGCGAATAAACCTGTAGCGATCCCACCCCATGTCCCGCCGATCCCGTGCAATCCGAAAGCATCAAGTGCATCATCGTAACCGAGTTTATTCTTCAGGAAGAATACGCCCCAGAAACATACGGCACCACCAATGACACCGATGATGATGGAAGAGGCAGGGGTTACGAATCCGCAAGCAGGTGTAATGGCCACCAAGCCAGAAATAGCTCCTGATACCGCACCCAGCAATGTTGCCTTTTTATTAGCCATATACTCAACGATCAGCCAGCCTATGATACCAGCAGCGGCCGCAACAGCTGTATTGACGAATACATTCATCGCCACTTCATTGATTGTCAGTGCGCTTCCGACGTTGAAGCCGTACCAACCGAACCATATTAATGATCCGCCAAGGAATGTTAAAGGAAGATTATGCGGTGCACTGTCACCCGACTCTTTCCTTTTACCTAACATGATCGCTAAAACCAGACCTGCAACCCCTGAAGAAATATGAACAACGTTGCCGCCTGCAAAGTCAAGTGTACCAAGTTCCGCTAACCAGCCGCCTCCCCATACCCAGTGTGCAACGGGAGCGTATACGAATAAAGACCAAAGGATCGTAAAAATCAGGAATGCTGAAAATCTCATCCGCTCGGCAATGCCACCTGCAATGATCGAGACGGTTAAAACGGCAAAAGTCATTTGGAATAACATGAACAAACTATGAGGAATCGTTTCACTGTATGGTCCAGGTGCAAAGCCTACATCCTTTAAGCCAACCCAGTCCAGACCTCCCAGAAGTGTATTACCAGGTGAAAATGATAATGAATACCCAATCAGCACCCAAAGAATCGAAATGACAGCCAATGGCATATAGCTATGCATTGCCGTATTCAGGACATTTTTACTTTTTACCATCCCTCCATAAAACAGGGCAATCCCTGGTGTCATTAACCAAACCATCATTGTCGCCAAAAACATGAATACCGAATCTGCCATTTGCATACTGTTTTTTTCCCCCTTGTTTTTTATATATGTTATGTTTGTTAACACTATTATGTTATATTTTTTATCATATACTTAATTTTCTAATAATTCAACTTAATTTTTATATTTCATAAAAAAAATGTTAGGTTATATAACATCACTGTGAATAAAAGCTTAGATAATTTGATTTTTTTGTCTTATAATTAATTTTCCACCTTTTTACGACTCCATTACTATTACATTTCCCCTCTACCTATGCCCCACTTCAAAAAAACCAATAAAAAAAGGGCCCTCATATTGAGGACCCTCAAAAAATATTCAATTAACAGCAACGAGACACTTTCCCACCCTTTGCGTTATACCGTTCATCCTGGGCCTCGCAGAAAAATTCTTTCCTGGTTTTCACGCGCTCTTCAGGATGATGCTTTTTCATATGTGCCACATACGTATCATAACTTGGCACGCCGACGAGCAAACTGACGAATTGCTTTCTGTAGCTGAGAATTGTAATTATTCTTTTCAACATTGCTTTCCCTCCCTTATGACGACCTTGATACATAAGGCGTTTCATGTAAATCTATTTTCTGGTTCTTCAAGACTTTTATCCATAACCTAATGGCAGATATCAGGACAGTGATCACCACGATCATGAAGATGGCACATAGAGCAGCATCCACATAATCATTGACGATAACCCGCTTCATCTCGGCCAGATTGGCTGCAGGAGCAAGAACTTCCCCACTATCATAAGCCGCTTTAAATTTATCCTTATGTGCTAAAAAGCCAATTGCCGGGTTTTCATGGAACAGCTTCTGCCACCCTGCCGTCATGGTCACTATCAACAAGAATGTAGTGGGCACAAGAGTGACCCATGTGTACGCTTTTTTGCCCATTTTGAAAAGGACCGTCGTCCCAAGCAGCAACGCAATGGCGGAAAGCATCTGATTCGCAATTCCAAACAATGGCCAAAGGGTATTGATCCCGCCAAGAGGATCAATGACCCCTTGATAAAGGAAGTACCCCCAACCGATTACACAAATGGCAGTTGCAATTATATTAGGCAGCCATTTATTCGTTTCGGCAAATGGTTTGTAAAAGGTGCCGATGATATCCTGTATCATAAAACGTCCCACCCTGGTTCCTGCATCAATGGTGGTCAATATGAACAATGCCTCGAACAAGATCGCGAAATGATACCAGAACGCCATCAGGGACGCCCCCCCAATAACTTGCGAGAAGATATGGGCCATGCCGATTGCAAAGGTCGGTGCTCCTCCAGTACGGGATATGATGGTCTCTTCCCCAACATCGTCTGCAAGGCCGGTAATCATCTCAGGTGTCACAAGGAAACCCCAATCGGATATGGTAGCAGCCACTTGCGCTGGTTCCGTTCCCACAACGGCTCCCGGGCTGTTAATGGCAAAATAGATACCTGGCGTCAATACACATGCGGCAATCATCGCCATGATGGCTACAAAGGATTCAGTCAACATCGCCCCGTATCCGATTGGACGTGCATGCGATTCGCGTTCAATCATCTTAGGAGTTGTACCTGAGGAAACGAGTGCATGGAATCCCGATACCGCTCCACAAGCGATCGTAATGAATAGGAACGGGAATAAATTTCCGGAAAATACAGGTCCTGTTCCATCGATGAATTGAGTGACTGCAGGCATTTCAAGGCTCGGCATGACAATAAAGATACCAAGTGCAAGTCCGATGATAGTACCGATTTTCAAGAATGTACTTAAATAATCACGCGGTGCCAATAACATCCATACAGGCAAAACGGAGGCAACGAAACCGTAGACAATCAACATGATGGCAATCGTTTCCCCGCTGAAAGTGAACATTGGCGCCAATGTTGCACTCTCGGCTACAAAGCGGCCGAAATATAACGCGAGCATCAAAAGTATGATTCCGATAATCGACCCTTCACCAACCCGTCCCGGCCTTATATAACGCATGTAAATGCCCATAAGGACTGCAATCGGTATGGTCGAGGCAATCGTGAACATTCCCCACGGACTGCCCACCAGCGCTTTTACGACAACCAGGGCAAGTACCGCCAATAAAATGATCATGATACCGAGGATACCGATCATCGCTATCAAGCCTGTAATCGGTCCAATTTCCTCTTTGATCATCTCTCCCAAAGATTTGCCGTTACGGCGCATCGAACCGAAAAGAATGATGAAATCCTGTACGGCACCAGCCAAAACAACTCCGACTACAAGCCATAGCGTCCCTGGCAAATATCCCATCTGCGCTGCAAGGATGGGACCTACCAGAGGGCCAGCTCCGGCAATTGCTGCAAAATGGTGGCCAAACAACACCCATTTGTTTGTAGGAACATAATCTTTCCCATCATTATTCGCTTCCGATGGAGTCTGGCGATTGTCATCTAGCTCAAACACTTTCCGTGCAATGAATTTACTATAAAAGCGGTATGCAATTGAATAAACACAGAGAGCTGCAGTGACAATCCACATGGCATTGATGCTTTCCCCCCGGTTCAGCGCGACGAAACCAAAACTCACCGCCCCCAAAGCAGATATGATCCCCCAAAGTACGACTGACTTAAGCGCTTTCATTTTTTCCATCTCCCCTCCATTGAACTATTTTACAACTATAAAAAACCTTCATTTATAAGGGACCTGGGCTGAATTACTCCCCATGCCCATTAAATTTAAAGAATTTTATATATATTCTGAATTATATGTCACCATAAGGATTTTTAGCAATAGTAAATTGGTCAATTTGTAAAGTATTTTCCATTATTTTGTCGATAATTACCTCTTTTCCCACCAATATGGATTTATGAATTCACACTCTTTATAAGAATCGCATTGGGTAAATAACCCCATTTTTTGAAGGTGCATCATTAAATGAAACGGAAGTTGTCCTTGTTATTGGACCAACAACAAAAAAATGTGCGCCTGACGGCACACATTCTTTCTTCATCCAATCTGATTTCCCCTTAAAGAACTGCGAAATAGGTCGTAATAAAAACCCCTCTGCCGCAACAATTCATCATGGGATCCCTTTTCAATGACCCTTCCTTCATCAAGTACAAGGATTTGATCACTCTGCTGAATTGTATTCAATCTGTGGGCAATGACAAAACTTGTCCTTCCCTCCATCAAGCGGTGTAATGCTTCCTGGATTTTAAGTTCGGTAATCGTATCTATGCTACTTGTCGCTTCGTCCAAAATCAATAGAATGGGATCGGCTAAAATAGCCCTGGCAATCGATAATAACTGGCGCTGCCCCTGACTTATTCCACTGCCCTCTTGATTCAAGATGGTATCATATCGATCTGGCAGTTTCATGATAAAGGAATGGGCATTGGCAAGCTTGGCTGCATTCACCACTTCTTCATCTTCCGCCTCCAGTCGGCCGTAGCGGATATTTTCACGAATCGTACCTTGAAACAAGAAGGAATCCTGTAAAACGAAGCCCATATGCTTACGGAGACTAGACCTCGTCACCTGTTGGATATCCTGCCCATCAATCATTATCCGGCCGCTGCTCGGCTCGTAAAAACGGGCAAGAAGATTAATGATCGTGGTCTTACCGGCCCCAGTGGGACCTACAAGCGCGATGGTCTCCCCTTTTTCCGCCTGGAAATTAACATCATATATCGTTTGCTCCTCATCATTATACGAAAAGGAAACACCCTCAAAGACCACCTCACCGCGGACATCTCGAAGTTCAGAGGCCTGCTTCTCATCCACTTCCTCTTCTTCTTCATCAAGTATGGCGAAAACCCGCTCCGCACCGGCAACAGCTGAGAGGAGTGTATTGAATTGGTTAGCCAGGTCATTGAGCGGACGGGTGAATTGCCTTGAATACTCGGTGAAGATGACAATTACCCCGATGGAAACCGTTCCTATGCCACTCAGCGCCAAAAACCCGCCGACAGCAGCTATTACCGTGAAACTTAGGTTGTTCAGTAAATTCATCAGTTTTGGAATCAGCCCGGAGTATGATTGTGATAGGAAGCCGGCTTTCTTCAAGTTTTCACTCCGGATGATAAAATCCCGGATCACTTTATCTTCCTGTGAAAAAGCCTTTACGATCCGTTGTCCGGAAATCGTTTCTTCTATAAACCCATTCAGTTCCCCAAGGTTCTTCTGCTGTTGTTTAAACAGCTTTCCTGTCCGGTTCGTTATCCACTTCAGACCGAAGAACATAAGCGGAACGATGAATAAGGTTAAAACAGTTAATAAAGGGCTCAGATACAGCATGACTCCGATCGTCCCGACCAGTGTCAGCACACTTGAAAAAATCTGGATGACGGAACTATTCAAAGTGGAACTGACATTTTCTATATCATTCGTGACCCTACTCATCAATTCCCCATGCTGGCGCCGGTCAAAAAAGGGGATGGACAGCTGATGAAGCTTTTTAAATAATTGATTGCGCATTTCATAAACCGTATCCTGCGCGATTCCAATCATCCAATAATTCTGAAGCCACATGGATAGGGAATAGAATATATAGACTCCAAGAAGTCCGAAAAGAAGGGTGATCAGCCCCCCGCTATCTTTTGTGACAATATAATCATCAATGGCCATCCCAACAAAAAAGGGGCCAAGCAACCCCAAAACCGAGCTTATCAGCACCATGAAAAGGACACAAAATAACAGGCTTTTATTCGTTGCTAAGTAGGGAATGATCCTTTTTATCGTATTCCAGGAGTTGACCGGTTTAGACTTTGCCTTATCGGGAGATATTCTTTGACTCAAGCGAAATCCCCTCCTCCCCAAACTGTGAGTGAACGATTTTTCGATAAAGATCGCTTGTTTGAAGCAAATCCTCATGTTTCCCCAGTGCAAGGACTTGACCGCTTTCCAGCAACAAGATTTTGTCCGCCTCCATGGCTGTACTGATTTTTTGTGTAATGATGAGCGTTGTGCATGTATATTCCTTTAAAGCGGCAAGCAATTTACTTTCCGTTTTCAAATCCAGCGCACTCGTACTATCATCCAGAAGGAGAATCTTCGGTCTGCGCACCAATGCTCTTGCGATCGATAAGCGCTGTTTTTGCCCTCCGGACAGATTCACTCCTTTTTGCCCTAACTGGGTTTCATATCGCTTCGGAAGTTTCATTACGGTCTCATGCACCTGAGCATGCTTGGCCGCAGCCATGATTTCCTCCATCGAGGCACCTTCTTTTCCCCAAGCGACATTATTTTTTATGGTTCCTGAAAAAAGCAGCGCCTCTTGCGGTACATAGCCGATCCTTTTCCGCAGAGAATTCAGGGGGATATCTTTCAGAACTTGGTCATCAATTTGAATGGAGCCGCTTTCAACTTCGTATAATCTCGGAATCAGCTGAAACAGAGATGTTTTCCCTGATCCTGTCGCTCCTAAGATGGCAAGCGTTTCTCCCGGATCGATGGAGAAGGTCAGGTTTTTCAATATCGGCGTATCGGTTCCAGGATAACGAAAAGATACATCCAAAAACTTGATGCCTCCCCCATTTACGGCCCCACTCTTGCTTTCCGCCTTACCTTCATCAATATCTATCGGGGTTTCAAATATTTCCGTCACACGCTCCGCTGAAGCCTTCGCACGGGAAATGACCATGATCAGCCATGAAAAAACGGAAAGGGATGCCGCAATTCTTGTGGCATAGTTGACAATCGCCACAACTTCCCCTACCTGTATATCTCCCGTTGTTATAAATTCGCTTCCAAGCCAGAGAATGATCAGAATCGCCACATTCATGACCAACATCAGTACAGGCATCGTCGTTTCTATTAGACGAAGCGAAGTCACGGTCTTTCTTTTCAACTCTTCATTCGCATCGTCAAATCGGCCGATTTCATGCTCCTTACGAAGAAAAGCCTTGATCAAGCGCATGCCTATCAGGTTTTCCCTCATTACGCCATTAACATTATCGAGTTTTTTCTGTACGAGCTTAAACAGCTTGGCTGCTCGTTTCATAACCCATCTCAGGAAGAAAACAAGAATCGGAATTGAAATGACCAAAACAAGTGATAGTTTCAAATCGACCGCAATAGCCATTATCGCTCCGCCGATTACGATCAACGGCGCCCTCGCCATGATACGCAAGCCCATAAAAACCGTATTTTGAAGTTGTGTCACATCATTTGTCATCCTTGTTATCAACGAGGAAGTCGGGATATTATTCAAATTCGCAAAAGAAAACGCCTGTATTTTACCAAAAAGGCTTTTCCTGACATCATGTCCAAAGCTTTGACTTACATGTGATGCCGTAAATGAATTAACGATCCCGCCAAGAAATGAAAAAACAGAAAGTCCAACCATGACACTTCCCCATTTAATCACCACCGATAAATCTTTCTGCAAAATGCCATCATCAATTATTTTTGCTATAAATAAAGGTTGTAACAGCTCTACCCCGAGCTCGACAATCATTAAGGATAAAGCAAGAATGATCAAAAGCCAGTACGGCTTAAGAAATGAGGACAATTTTTTCATCTATGACACCTTCGATTCTTCTTATGTAGATAGCATTTTTTTATCCTCTCATTATACATTTTTATACAGATTTTTTAAAAGATTTTAACCGTTTTAAAGCATTGGTAAATATCTTGAATTTTTTTTATAAATACCCTTGACAAATAACAGGAAATAAGCGAAAATTCTAATTGATAATGATTTTCAATTTCATTATCGATCTCTGAAATTTGATAAGCAATTACGATATTCTCTTATCGTACCCTTTTGATATTGTACATAGATACAATGTCGCCCCGGCTTCTCTGTGCCTAGTAAAATTATATGCTCATTAGCGAATGCAAGTCACTAGAATATTGCCCCCTCTTTATTCAAGTAATTTATTCACGTTGGAAGCATATTAGGCAGCCGGGGATTATTTTTTTTCAACTATTAAACTTACATATATGATTAAAGGAGCAGGATGATCATGAAACTAGAAGATATCATTAAAGAACGGCGCAGCATCAAACGATTTAAGGACATTCCTGTTCCTATTGATACCATTCAATCATTATTGGAAACTTCGACATGGGCACCGAACCATAAAATGACCCAGCCATGGCGCTTCGTCGTGGTGCATGGTGATAGCCGTTTAAAACTCGCAGAAGCAACCCGTGCATTCATGGAAGGCAAAGAGAAGGACCCTGAAAAGAAAAAAGCAGCCGGACAGCGAGGATATAATAAACTTATAGGTGTACCGATGTTTGTCGCAGTGATCATGGAAGAGAATCCGAATCCCATGACACGTGAAGAAGATTATGCGGCTACAAGTGCCTTGATCCAGAATTTCAGCCTGCTTGCCTGGGAACAGGGAATCGGGATGATATGGGAAACATACGGCATGATACACAACATGGAGTTTCGTGAAGCTTTGGGCGTGAAACCAGGCGAGAAGATCGTCGGCAGCCTTCACGTTGGCTATCCCGATATGATTCCTGCCCCTCGTCCAAGGACCGCGATCGATCAACTCCTGACCATTATGGACTAACATAAAAGGAAAGCATCCAATCTTCTATTTGGAGACTCAGACTGTAGACAAACTTGATGAAAATCGAGTTTTCTACAGTTTTTTTATGGCTTTTACAATTTGAACGTTGATTTTCCGCTCCAGGCACTCGCTTTCCGCGGGCGGTCCGGGAGCCTCCTCGGCTTACGCCTGCGATGTCTCCTCTAGACGCGCTTTTCCCCCAGGAGTCTCGCCCCTTACACTCCAATCAACTTTGTTTTAACATATAGATAGAACTTATCCCTACATTCTTTTTTGTATTATTATAGAAGTATTTAACTTGGGTGATATGGATGCTTTCTAAACATGATTCTATTCAGCAAGATCAACTCAGTGAATCATTTGGCTCGTAAACTTGATGTGCCTTTGACATCTCTTTCATTTTTAATTTGGTGAAAGATATGTATTCAGAGGTTGGAGCGTCAACTCCGTTCTCCTCTAATTGCTTTAACCACTTGACAAATAGGTATTAAATTAATAAAGACGCCCTGAACCCTACAGCGCAACTGTTAGCTTGTAATGATTATCCCCACACGGTCATTGCCACTATCATAAAGAACCGAATGAAAAATCCAGCGTATGTATAGTGACTAAAAGCTCAATCAAAAAAACCCCCTTCTAAAAGGAGGTCCCTGAACGCCCATACTCAAAAGAACTCGTGATACAATGCCTGAATCGCCGTCTCTTCGTTGTGCCCTTTCACACCGAACATCATGCTTACCTCCGAAGAGCCCTGGTTGATCATCTCAATATTCACCTTAGCTTCGGCCAAGGCTTTTGACGCTCTTGCCGTTGTACCGACATTATGGCGCATTCCTTCACCTACAACCATGATCAAGGCAAGATCATGCTCCACATTCACTTCATCGGCATGCAGCTCTTTCTTGATTCGGGAAATGATTTTTCCCTCGGCTTCACCTTTCATCTGGTCCTGCCTTAGAATAAGCGTCACATCATCGATGCCTGATGGAATATGCTCATATGAAACTCCATAATCTTCAAGGATGTGCAGCAGTTTCCGGCCAAAGCCAACTTCCCGGTTCATCAAATATTTGCTAATGTAAATGCTGCAAAATCCTTTATCACTCGCAATCCCAATAACGGGCCCGTTCGTATTATCCCGTGTATTCACAATGCGGGTCCCTTGTGCCGCCGGATTGTTCGTATTCTGGATATGGACAGGTATTCCCGCACGGAATGCAGGAATCAGTGCCTCATCATGAAATACCGAGAAGCCTGCATAAGAAAGCTCACGCATCTCACGATAGGTTAATTCCCGGATTCCCTTCGGATTGGAAACCACATTTGGATTCACCGCATAAACGGCATCCACGTCCGTAAAGTTCTCATACAAATCAGCTTTGACCCCATTCGCAAGAATCGAACCAGTAATATCGGAACCGCTTCTTGAGAAGGTTAACACATCACCATCCAACGTATAACCGAAGAACCCCGGGAATACTACGATTCCAGGCTCATCACGCAGAGCATATAACCGATCATAAGACTCTGGCAGCACCTTGGTAAATCCACCTTCATCCGTTACGATCAAGCCGGCCTTCTTTGGATTTATATACTGCGCCTCTACACCACGGCTTTGGAAATATCCTGCGACCAGCTTCGCATTATTATCCTCGCCGCTGGCCTTCAAGGCATCCAGATAGCGCTTCGGGTTAGTTTGGTCTGCATGCAGCAGTGCCATTAAATTTTCATGAATCCCAGTGATGACACTCTCGGATATATCCAACTCTTCAGCAATGCTCGCATAGCGGGATACGACATCTTCTATCAAATGCTCTCCGTTATCCCCGCGCAGCTGCTGTTCCGCAGCTTCAATCAATAAATCCGTCACCTTTATATCATCGGAATTGCGTTTCCCTGGAGCCGAAACGACTACAATCTTTCTCTCTGGATCAGAAACAACAATTTCGAATACCTTCCTCAACTGTTCACCTGACGCAAGTGAACTTCCACCAAACTTCGCAACTTTCATCTCGACATCCCCTATTTTCGTAAATATTCTGTCAAAATCAACTCTCCCTATTATTACGCTTTTTCTCGAAACAATCAAGTGTAAATTCCATTATAGGAGGACATTTGTATTTTTAAAAAGGACATATCATCAAGACGAAGGATCAAGAATGGCTAAAAACAAATAAAAAGACAACGGGCATATGCCCATTGTCTCTCCTATTCTTTAGCGATTATCCACAGTTTCCGGGTATAAGTCATGGTTCATCAAGCGGTAATTCGCCATTTCCTCATACTTCGTGCCTGGTTTCCCATAATTCGTGTAAGGGTCGATGGAAATTCCGCCCCTAGGTGTAAACTTGCCCCAAACTTCAATATATTTAGGATCCATCAATTCGATTAAATCATTCATGATGATGTTCATGCAGTCTTCATGGAAATCACCGTGATTGCGGAAGCTGAATAAATAAAGTTTCAAAGACTTGCTTTCCACCATTTTCACACTGGGAATATAGCTGATGTAAATGGTAGCAAAGTCCGGCTGGCCCGTTATCGGACATAAGCTAGTGAATTCCGGGCAATTGAATTTGACGAAATAATCCCGGTTCGGATGCTTGTTATCGAATGACTCAAGGATTTCAGGCGCATAGTCAAATGTATATTTTGTTCCTTGATTACCAAGCAGTGTGATATCTTTTTTTAATTCTTCTTCTTTTCTTCCAGACATGAAAAGTCCTCCTAATCCCACGTTTCAGGGAGATTCATAAAATGGGCCTCTATATAACAAAAACCATATCTCCTCAAAGATATGGTTGATTCGCGAAAAATATCAAAGCCATAGTTTTTTTAAGAGGGTGATGCTATGAACCTCTCCCGATTATCGGGAAATATTTTAAAATTGTCTTAGTAAATATAAAAAAAAATAGTCAATCTGTCAATGCAACTCTCTTAAATTGGGTTTGATTCATTTATATATTCAGTTTAAAATGGAAAAAGCAGTTCAACCTATAAGAAAGAAGAGAATATACACATGTGGATTTTTGCAGCACTCATCACCAGCTTATGTTTCGGAATCAATAACAGCATTTTCAAATGGAGCAGCGGAAAAGGCTATTCCAAGATACATATCCAATTTTTCTTTTATTTTTCAGCTTTTATTTTGTCCATTATTTATGGAATGTTTATGGATGGTTTGCAGCTGAACTGGCTGTCCATCATGCTTGGTGCAGCAATTGGTGTACTGAACGCTAATGGTAACATCCAGATGGCAAGCGCCTTTGAAAAAGGGCCGGCAAGCTTGACATCACCATTAATCGCAGCGAATGCCATATTCCCCATACTCTGTGCAGCTTTAATTTTTCACGAACATATTTCTTCCTTGCAGTGGAGTGGAATAGTCTGCATGTTTCTCGCTACATTAGTTATCCAGTATACACCTAACGCCAAAGGTAACCATCAGTATGTCCCTTGGATCATGCACACAGTATTCTCCATCTTATCATTCGGAGTGCTCGGAATTCTAATGACGACATCAACACGTCTTCATTTAAACTCCCTTGATATCCTTGTATCAATGTATGGAGGCGGAATGCTTTATCTTCTTTCGGCTCTGGCCTTAAAAAAAGAAAAAATCAAGCTAAAGGAAGTCAAAATCGGTTCCTTAGTAGGTTTTTTAAGCATGATAGGCTATGGATGTTATTTCTTTGCATTGAACACCGGAATCGCAAGCATCATTTTTCCTGTCGTCAGCCTGAATTGTTTAGTTGTTGTATTCGCTGGATGTTATTTATTCAAGGAAAAACTAAAAACCTATCAAATTGCCGGTGTTCTTGCAGCATTAATCGGTATTATTTTAACTAAAATATGAATATAGTACGTTTACAAAAACAACCTGGCTGTCATGTGTACAAGCCAGGTTGTTTTCTATTTAATGGGAAATGGGGTAGGTCAAAAAAAAAATGTTGACACATCCGTAAAAATATCAGATAATTTTGAATATTAATTCTTTAGATTTAACAGCTTTTGAAATGTTTGAAAAATCCTCTGCCACGGGTATTAAAGAAATAGGTACAACCACCTCATTTAATTCTGAATCAAGAAAGGAAAGATGCATTATGGTAAAAGTTACAGTAACAGTTGATTTCCAAGGAAAATCTTATCAAACTAACGTCCTTACTAAACCGGGTACAGATCATGAAGTAATTTTACAACAAGCCCTTCATCAAGTTGAAAAGCAATGGAAAGCGTAAGAAGGCAGGCATCGCAATAGATACCTGCTTTTTTATTACCATTTTAATAATTTCCAAAATAAGTTTCATATGAACTATTAAAGATCCTCTTGCAGCAATTCCCTCACACTTTTAATTATTTTTATTCAAAAGACACTAAAATTAAGATGTCAGTTTGTGTACTAGAATTTTTTATAATAAAAAAAAATCCAATTGAAATGGGATTATATAATAAAAGTCTTTTAAAAAAGACGGTCTTTTAAAGGACCGTCTCAACTGTAGACAATTTAACCGTTGATTTCCATTCCAGGCACTCGCTTTCCGCGGGCGGTCCGGGAGCCTCCGTTCCAATCAACTTTGTTTTAAAATTTAGATAGAACCCCTTTTGTCCACAAACAAGCTAATAATTGATTTTCCTGCAGTTTTTGTTGAGGGTTTGTTAAATTCAATCGTTTATTTCCTCTCCTGGCACTCACTTTGCGCCTGCGAGGTCTCCCCTGGACGCGCTTTCCCCGCAAGGGTCTCGCACACACCATTCCAATCAACCTTGTTTTTAATTTAATACAGAACCCTTTTGTTTACAAACTGAGACCAAATTACTGTTATTAAACTAAATTTCTTATTAATGGCATGGAACGTTCTTGGAGGTTATCGGAAAACAGGCTATAAGAAATGACTTTCTTCTTGTACTGTTTAACTACATCCACTCGGTCATTGTAAATATACACAAATAACTTAACATCAATTTTGCCTTTTTTAGTATCAATGACTAATGGAGTCCCACTGTCCTCTGGATGTAAAAACAATTGCTCGTTACCCGGGAATATGTGATTTTTCTTCAAAAATCTGGCGTTATTAAAATAATTAATAACTTGAATTTTTTCTTCACCTTCCAAACGTTTTCCGTCAAAGGATACGATCGCATTCCCGCCACTAATTTCTGAGTGTATTTTAAATTTGCTGATAATCCAATTAACAGCATCGGTTGGAAGACAGGAAACCAATATTTTTAATAAGCTTAATATAATTGTCAAAATCAAAACCGGCAATGTCAATTCATCATCTCCGCTACATTTATAAATTAATTCTTTATAACTTATTATATCAATAGGGCTGGCAATTTTTCATAGAAGATGTGTCCGTTCTATTAACGTTTTACTTTGGGAAAACATTGTACTTAAACACAATTTACCCTTTATAAATATAATTTTCCGAAATGGTTATACTAAACATAATGGTTTCATCCACATCCTTCTTAACAAATTTCCATGAATGAGATGGATAGATCTGTATAAGAAATTATATTTATTAAAGTACAAAAAAACTGGGCGTCATCAAGACGCCCAGCTTTTCCGGAATCGATTATTGATATCCCCAAATCATTGTTAGCATTGTACCGAAAATTGTAACCAATGCAACGAACAATCCGTAATAAACGTTTGTGTAAATCGATGCTTTATCTTCAGACTCACCTGCGTGCATGAACATAACTAATTGCAGTGCAGCTTGCATGAAAGCTGTAACAAGTAGGATGATCACACCCATTTTTAGTGAGAGATCATACATAATAACTGATAGTGCGACCAAAGTCAGGACTAGAGAAAACGCAAATCCCATAACTTGGCCCCGTGGGAATAATTCTTTCATATTACATCATTCCTTTCAGGTAGACGAAACTGAAGATGAAGATCCAGACAACGTCCAAGAAATGCCAGTAAAGTGAAAAGATGAAAGCCTTGTTTGTTGTTTCTGGAGTCATACCGCGCTTTTTGATTTGCATGACGATGAAGGTTCCCCAGAATAAACCAAGTGTAACGTGAGCTCCATGCGTACCTAGTAATGTAAACAAACTAGATAAGAAAGCACTTGTTTGAATGGTTGCTCCTTCATGTACATACTCCACGAATTCATAAATTTCGACTCCCAAGAAGCCTAAACCAAGAATAAGGGTGATAATGAAGAAACCAATCGTTGCTTTCTGTCTGCCAAGTCTCATTGCATTGATTCCAAGACCTATGGTAAAACTACTGGTTAAAAGAAAGATTGTTTGGAACATCAGGGTTGGGACTTTAAAAAGATGTTCCCCTGTTGGACCATTTCCAGTTCCATTGACCAATACAAAATAAGTGGCGAACAGTGTAGCGAAAAGAGCTATTTCTGCTCCTAGGAAAATCCAGAATCCAAAAATCTTTAAGCGATTTTCTTCCGTGCTATATTCTAGTGGCAGCGAGTTATCTATTTTCATTACTTAGCACCTCGCAATTTATTTTCAGTTTCTTCGATCTCTTCAACAGAGATATAACGTCCGTGATCTTTTTCGAATGAACGGTGAATCATACAAGCAAAGATACCGATCGTTGCAATGATAGCAATGATCCACATGCTGAATACCATCGCAAAGCCCCAAACGAAGAAGATACAGCTCATGATAAACGGCACACCACTGTTATTTGGCATATGGATCTTTTCTACTTTACCGCCAAATAACTTAAAGCCTTTTTTCTTTGAATCCCAGAATGCTTCTGTAGAATCAACTGTTGGCACAATTGCAAAGTTATATTCAGGGATTGGTGTATGTGTAGCCCACTCTAGAGAACGTGCATCCCATGGATCGTTTGAAATATTTCTTGACGCATAACGAGTGCTCCAATAGATATTGTACACAATAAGTGCAAAACCTATTGCCAAGCCAATCGCTCCAACGAAAGAGAGCATATTCAATGGACCATACCCTGTTGATTCAGAGTACGTATACATACGACGTGCCTGCCCATCTAAACCAGTGATGAACATCGGGAAGAATGTAACATTAAAGCCGATTGTAATGAACCAGAACGACCATTTCCCAATTTTTTCGCTCAACATGAAACCGAACATTTTTGGCCACCAGTACGTGAAACCAGCAAGTACGGCAAATACAGTACCAGGGATTAAAACGTAGTGGAAGTGAGCTACTAAGAACATTGTATTATGGTATTGGTAGTCAGCACTTGCCATTGCAAGCATGACCCCTGTTACCCCACCGAGCGTGAAAATCGGAATGAAAGCTAAAGAGTAAAGCATCGGAACGGTAAAAACGATTTTACCTTTCCAAAGTGTGAACAACCAGTTGAAAATCTTAACACCGGTCGGGACGGCAATTGCCATCGTTGTAATCGAGAAGATACCATTAACCATTGCACCGTGACCCATTGTATAGAAATGGTGAGCCCATACAATGAAAGATAGAGTAGAAATAGCTACCATGGAGATAACCATCGAATTATACCCGTACAGGTTACGACGTGCAAATGTCGAAATGATTTCACTGTATATACCGAAAGCCGGAAGAATTACTATATAAACTTCAGGATGTCCCCAAACCCAGAACAAGTTCGCCCAAAGCATATCGCTACCGCCATTGGCCATCGTAAAGAATTGAGTTCCGAATAGACGATCCATTGTCATCAACGCAAGTGCCACTGTCAATACAGGGAAAGCGAAAACGATAATGAAGTTTGTGATCAAGATAGACCATGTGAACATTGGCATTTTCATTAAATTCATGCCAGGTGCTCTCATTTTCAAGATTGTTACGATAAAGTTGATACCAGTCAGTAATGTACCGATACCAGCTATTTGAATTGCAATCGCGTAATAGTTCGAACCTACTGATTCACTGAAATCATTACTTGCCAGCGGGAAGTAAGATGTCCAACCTGCATCAGGAGAACCACCGACTACGAAAGAGATGTTAAATAGCATTGCCCCCATGAAGAATAACCAGAAGCTTACTGCGTTCAGACGTGGGAATGCTACGTCACGCGCTCCAATTTGCAATGGTGTGACAATGTTCATTAACCCAATGATAAATGGCATAGCCATGAACAGGATCATGACGACCCCGTGTGTTGTAAATACCTCATTATAATGCTGCCCATCCAAAAGACCGTTATCTGGAATAGCCGTTTGAGCACGCATCATAAGAGCATCCACGCCACCACGGAAGAGCATAAGAAGTGCTGCCAAGATGTACATGATACCAATACGTTTATGGTCAACCGTTGTTAACCACTCACGCCATAAGTAACCCCATTTTTTAAAATAGGTAATTCCGGCAACAACCGCAATCATGGTTAAACCAATGGCAACCATGGATGCATAAATCGCAGGACTTGGATGAGGTACGGCAAATCGATCAAAGTAATCCATACTTTTGTGACTCCTTTCAGGAAAATATTCCTTATCTTGTAAACCTAGTTGTTTTATCGAACGAAATTAATTCTTAGTGATCATGATTCATGTTGCTGTGTTCTGAATGTTCATCGTGTGAATCCTTGGAATCATTTTCTTCCGTATCAGAAGATCCGTGGTCATGACCAGCATTTTCCCCTTCAGGAGCTGGAGAAAACTCTAAGTGAGTTCCAGTGTAAGTGGATTGTCCCACATGACCAGGTTTTAATAATTCATTGAATTTTTTCTCAGTAATCGGTTTAGCAGTAGCTTTAATTTCATCTACCCACTTATCGTATTCCTCTGCGGATAGTACATTAACGTTGAAAGTTTGCTGAGCAAAACCTGAACCACTGAAGTTTGAATTTCGACCCATATACTCTCCTGGTACATCAGCTGCTAAGTGCAACGTATTAACCATGTCCGACATCGCGTATTTTTGTCCTCCAAGTTGCGGAATCCAGAAACTTGAGATTGGACCGAATGAGTAAAGTTTAAATTCAATTGGTCGGTTAGTAGGTAAAAACAGATAGTTGACTGTTTCGATATCTTCTTCCGGATAACTAAAATGCCACTTCCAGTTTGAAGATGAAGCGTAAATAATTAAAGGTTCTTGATCACCGTATCCTTTAGGTGTTGCCTCAACTTCATTTGTTGTTTTAACAGTAACAACGGATAGGAAAGCGACGATTAGAATTGGGATCGCAACCCAAATTATTTCAAGAACCTTACTTCCTTCAATATGAGGCGGTTCATAATCATCACGTTGTTTGGAAGCACGATATTTCATTATCATGAAGATATACAGTACCATAACGACAAGGACGACAAAGGCCATTGTCCATATCGAAATCATAATAACATCTGCTTGTGTTGCAGCTACTGGCCCTTTAGGGTCCAAGACCATTAATGGGTTATCGCAACCGGTTAGCACAGTGGCAATAGTAAAAAGTATAGTTAATAGAGCCCATTTTATTTTCATAGTACTACCCCTTTCTTACATAATAAAATTCCAATTGGTAATTATTCGGACAAAGTGTTACCATGTTCACAAACCCCGACATACCAATATTAATCCCAAGTCTAAAAAAAGACAATACAAAGTGACATCTGTCACATAAAGTTCATTAAAGAGCAGTAAGAAGATGGTAAATGAACTGAAATGTTCGAAAATCTTCAGCAAATGAAATATAATAAATGTTTCATATCTTGCCTTTGAAAATTCACTTATCAGTGCAGGATTACAAATAGTACCGATCCTCTTTCCATTTAATATTACTTTAATATAATGAAATAAAAATTTCACATTATAGTCACCGTGTATATTGCCTCAAAACTCTTAAAGATTATGAATTATATTACCTATCTTGTCAATTAGGTATTTATCGTTAGATACCATGATTTAAACCGGATTTTTTTCACTCGGCCAAGGAGGTTGGTAAATGGTAGACACATGGGACACGATGTTGTCTCCATGCTTCAATACCCTTATGAACCAACACAGGTCAATATTATATATATATAAGGAAACAACGAGTTGAAATGAAATTGGGTTCTTTTTGCAATCCTTATGCCCTGTCAGTATTTTTAAACAGCCGTGTAGCAAAAGCGTAGTAAGTAATTCAGGTTTGCTATCAAATCTGCCTTTAGCAAAACCACTGCTCAATAACCCCATATTGATACCTATATCCCTTTCCCTTTTGAATTTTCATTTAAAAGTACATAAAAAAAAACCACAAAAAAAGGACTTCTTAAAAGTGTCCTTTTCTCGTAGATATTGTTTAAAATGTAATTGAGACTTCCTGGCGTGCAGGCAGTTGGTTTGGATGTACAAGCACATCGTGTGTTTGGCAATGACGAGTGGCAGTATATTGAATTAAAATGTAACAAATCGATAATTCGATTCTGATAATATGAAATGAAAGCGCATTCATTAATTGTGATCAAGTTGACTCAAATTCTGCAAGTTAGGTAAAAGAACAACTAGTTTTGTTTAGAAAAACAGTATATTGCGCTATATTCCTCGCTTTAGTTACTGAATTCTGTACTTCTGTTTGTTGGAGCTTTAGCCTTTGTTTTCATTTTTATGATTTTAGTCGTTTCCGGTTCAATTCTTTCGCCTTTACGTGTATTCATTACCATTTCCTCTGTCAGGACAAAAAATATACCAACTAGAAAAATGGCAGCTGCGCTTAATGTGATGGCGATTCCAACAGCGGTGAATATATAATCCTTATTGTAATCGCTTACAAAGAAACTTAAAGCAAAAATAATAATTCCGATTACACAACCTGTGCCCGATACCCATTTCACTGCATCTAACATCTTCTGATTAGCTTCCATAATTTCATCCCCTTTCTTTCTATTTTATGACATTTCACAAATTTGTCAAATCTTTTCTATTTTTTAACATATTCACGATGAAAACCTTGACAAATAGAAGGCGCCACCATTCACTTTTAGGTATTCAAGACTATATGAGCAAACTTCAAAACAGTGCAAATACACTATCTATTTTTCCGATATTAGCCCACTGTATACTATTAAAAAAACTCCAATAAAAGACCCCTGTTGAATAATCAGGGGCCTTACCTCATTCTATGGTTTTTGCAAGGTGATCGTTACCGTTTTCTCTTTAGTGCCTCGATATACTTTAATCTTTACTTTATCTCCGATTTTCTTATCTGTATATAAGTACTTCCTTAATGCAGCGGCAGTATTTATTTTCGTTCCATCAATCTCAACGATGATATCCTGTTGCTTAAGCCCTCCATTCGCCGCAGCCGATCCCGCCTCTATACTCGTCACCATTACGCCGGACTTTACGGCTTCTGGAACATTTTGAATGTAATATTGCGGCAGTTCTTCCATACTGGCCAAGCTGACTCCTAAATATGGGCGCGTGATTTTTCCATTTTCAATCAGCTCCGTAACAATCGGAATCACATCATTACTTGGTATGGCAAACCCTAAGCCTTCCACACCGTTTTCGGAAATCTTCAAACTGTTTATGCCGATCACTTCCCCAGCGGTGTTGATCAATGCACCCCCGCTATTGCCGGGATTGATCGCTGCATCTGTTTGAAGGACATCAAGTTCCCACTCCCCGTCCGAGGTATCGACTGAAATGGAGCGTCCGGTCGCACTGACGATCCCTTGTGTAACCGATCGTGAAAAATCAAGTCCAAGTGGGTTGCCAATTGCCAATACTTCTTCTCCTGGACGCATGCTATCGGAATTCCCGAATTTAATTCCCTCAGGTGCTTTCGAGGCATCAATTGTCAAAACCGCTAAATCAGTCAAAGCATCAGCCCCGACAACCGTCGCCGTTGCCTTTTGTCCATCATACAATGAAATTTCGACTTCCTTAGCGCCTTCAATAACATGATTGTTCGTGATGATATAGGCTTTCCCATCAGCTTTTTTATAGATGACCCCTGAGCCGGTGCCGCTTTCAACCGTTTCGCTCTCCGTGCTTTGCTGCTGGTACGGGTACTGGTTTTGCATCTCCTGTAAATTCACGACCCCGACTATCGATTTGGATGCTGATTCGACCATCTCTGCCCTATCATTTGAATCCGTACTTGTCGATAACTTTTCCGCCGTGACACTCTTATCCTTTTCAACACTTTCCGTTTGCTGTACACCTGCCGTTTTGGTTGACTCATTCACTGGACTATTCCCTTGACCTATAAAGTCCCCGCCAAATAGAAATACAGACGATGTAACCATAGCAGCAACCGTTCCGGAAACAAGGCTAGTTAGCCAAAGAGACTTACCCTTTTTCCGTTCTGCCTTTACTCTGACTTGCTCATCACCATTATAATTTTCCATCTTTATCCCTCCTATGATTGTCCTTTATCCTTTACTTGACTCAATCATAAACAGGAAATATTAAAAAATTCTTAAGAAATAACGAATAGGGCGACATTTTACAAAAATTATAAAATTTTATCGAATCCTGTATCTTGCCGCCTGCAAAATAAAAAGGCCTCAACAGGGGCCTTCAATTCGACCATACAGTTATCCTTACAAGACTTCATAAACTTCTTTAGTCTTCTTATTCACGCCATACCAGCCCCAAGTGGTTTTGTGGCCACTTTCCTGACTAGGTTCATCCACCTCGAAAACATGAAAAATGTAATCTCCCTTTTCGGCATCATGATCATATTCGATATCTAAATCAGGAAAATTTTCCATGTCCACATAATCCTTAACTAGCTTCTCTGCCTGAGATTTACTTAATGTACTAACCGAAGCCTTGCTCTCTTCTTTGCCTATTGTATCCGTTGCCGCCTCATCTTCTGCTTTGGATCCATTGGTTCCGTCCACGGTTGCTTCCTCCGCCGGCTCCGCCTCGTCATTTCCCTCTACTGCTTCTATCGTGGCGGAGTCTGATACCGGTTGCATTTCCACCGCCTTAGAAACCATTAGTTTACCTTCCCGGTATTTTGCTTTATATGCGGTTGCTTCTTCAAAATCTCTTTTGGCCGAATCAAAATCCTGTTCGTCGTATTTCTTCATTCCATTCGCCAGAAAACCTGAAAGATCCATTAACTCCCTTGCTTCCGGTGTATTTGCTTCTTTATAAGCTAATTCAAATGCCTCGTGGGCTTCTAAATAATTTTCCTCATTCAACTGACTTTTCCCTAAATCCATATTGGAATCATAATTCCTTGTTACGCAGCCTGAAGCAATCAACACCAAAAAAATAACCATGATTGACCTCTTCACTATATCACCCCTTGATTTTCCATATTATTCTGTAAATTCATCTTATACCATTTGATAAGAAATCCGATACCTCTATTTCCTATCTTTTTCATTAAGGAAATGTTTACATTGATGATTAAATTTTTACAAATAGTGGTACAGAATAGATAAACGCTTGAAAGGATGATCACATAATGATGCAGGAAAAACAGACCTATCATGTCGATTTGGTCAGCGGCGACGTACTCGGACAAAAACTTGAAGAGAATCCAAGCTTCACTGTACACGCAACTGATGAGGAACTTGCAGAATTGAAACAATGCTTGGAGGAACACCGGACAGATGACCTGGAAGCATATGCCCGTTCACATGTGCCCTACCTACTCTATCATCATGACCGGGCAAATGATAAATACGATGCAGCCATGAAAAGGCTTTATGCCCTCATTTATAAATTAGGGGATGAAACGGCACGAAACCATATTGAAGAAATCGGCATATTGAAAGATAACAAATTCGAGGGAAAAGAAGAAGTGCAAAAGTTCAAATAAGAAATAGGAACAGAACCTGATTCAAAGGTTCTGTTCTTTTAATATCATGTCCCCAATAAAAGGGAAAACAGAAGATTCTATTTTATGATTCACTATAAAGTTTTATAAGCAGAGTTCTTTTAATCTACATATTTATCCTTCAAATAATCTGAACCAATACCGCCAATGACCATCAAAGCTAATGGTAAAAAATTCGATACGACTGGCATGCTTTTCAAAATGGTAATATCTGTGCCGGCAAATTTATTAAGTCCAAAAATAATTAATTTAGACACTAACAAAAATGCTCCTATTAATAATACGATATCAAAAAACATTTTCCTTTTTGGAAATGCTAACTGCTTACTTTCCCTTATTATTTTTTCTTTCAATTCCTCGTCACTCCTTAATAATTCATCTACCGTAATTTGAAATAAATCACTTAAATTAATTAGTACTTCAATACTAGGATAATTTTTTCCCGTTTCCCATTTGGACACAGATTGGCGACTCACATGAATCTTCTCCGCAAGATCATTTTGTGACCAATTTCTTTTTTCCCGTTCTTTTTTTAATCGTTCGCTAAAAATCATAATGAGTTCATCGCCTTTCCTACTCCTAGTATTGTGAGATGAATTATGCAAAGTAAAGATAGTAATAAGCGCATTACTATGCAACTTATGAGTGACACCGAAGAAAACCTTGATATATCAAGGGAATCAGATTAATTTTCCGGAACTGCTGCAGAAGGGTAAAATTTTATAAGATTCCAGTTGATTTCAGAAATCCGCTCCCTTTTCGCCGACTGTCTGCCAAGCCTCATCAAAGCAAGCGACTCCGGGGTCGTAGCTAGCCAGTTAAGCAGCTACTCAATTCTATAATTTTTCAACTGAATAAGCCATCTTGCCATCACATAATTCAGCTTAATTCAAAAAAAGCCTTGTATAGACAAGACTTTTAAACCCATTTTTTCCTGCCTGTTTAACTACACGAAGCATTTTTTTATTTCGCTCTTTGATCCTTTTTCCACTAATACTTTCACAATATAACAACTGGTAGTTATCAAAGATAATTCCTCACTTTGGTATAACTTTACCTTTTCGTTATCGAGTTGCTTTGCACATAAAAAAGGTTGCCTCGGCAACCTCCCTTTAATGAAGGAACTGTCTCCAGATCCCAGTATATATTCATCGTATTGACACGCAATCATAACGTTTCATTATTAAATGTTCCATTCTTTTAATTCGAGTCTCCGCACTTTATGTACAACGTGAGGATCATTTTCCGCTAAAGAGAGTGCTTCTTCAAATGTGTCTGCAATATAAACAACCAAGCCGCCTGAGCCATCCGCAAAAGGGCCTCTTGCAAAAACCTTCCCTCTACGATCAAGTTCGTTTAAATACTCGATATGATGTGGACGAACTTCTATATTTTTTTCAGCATCAATCATATGTAAAATTGCTGCATAATAAGCCATGCTTTCCACTCCCTAATTTCGGTTCCAGACAACCAGCTTCATTTCTGTCATTTCTTCAACTGCATATTTTAATCCTTCACGTCCAGTTCCACTTTCCTTCACTCCACCGTACGGCATATTATCCACACGGAATGTCGGAATGTCGTTGATCATGACTCCACCAACTTGTAAATTTTCCGCTGCATCCAGTGCTGTACCTACATCGTTCGTATAAATCCCTGCCTGCAGGCCATAAATTGAATCATTCACCAAATCAATTGCTTGTTCTACTGATTGAATCTTGTTAATCAAAACGATTGGGGCGAACACTTCTTGACAAGATACCTTTGTGTGAGTATCTGCATCCAATATGACGGTCGGATGAAGGATATTGCCTTCCGTTATTCCACCTGTTGCAATCTTGGCTCCACCTTGTCTTGCCTCTTCAATCCAATTGAGGCTTCTTTCAACATCATTTTGGGAAATCAAAGCGGAAACATCCGTTTCTGGATCAAGCGGATCACCTAATTTTAATAGTTTGGTAGCTTCTATAAACTTTTCAACAAAGCGATCGTAGATTTCTTCATGAGCATAAACTCTTTGCAAAGAAATACATACTTGTCCCTGATTGGAAAACGCTCCCGTCACACAACGAGAAATGATCTTATCGATATCCACACCCCTGTCAATAATGACAGCGGCATTTGATCCCAGCTCCAGCGTCACTCGTTTCAATCCGGCTTTGTTGCGGATGCCAATCCCGACTCCTGGGCTGCCGGTAAAAGTAATCATACTTACTCTAGAATCAGTGACCAACTTGTCTCCAACCACTCTTCCTCCACCTGTGACCACATTTATTGCTCCTGCAGGCAATCCGGCTTCCTGTAATAATTCTCCGAGGAACAGAGAGGATAGAGGTGTTTGGCTTGCTGGCTTTAATACAATTGTATTACCTGAGGCGATGGCAGGACCTACTTTATGAGCGACTAGATTCATGGGGAAATTGAAAGGTGTTATGGCCCCAATCACTCCAATCGGTTCACGTACAGTGTAACCGAGTCGGTTTTCGCCACCTTGGGCGGCATCCAGCGAAAGCGTTTCTCCATGAATTCTTTTCGCTTCTTCAGCCGCAAACTTGTAGGTTTCAATTGTTCGCGCCACCTCGCCCTTAGCGGTTGTAACCGGCTTTGCTGATTCAATAGATATGATTTTTGCGGCTTCATCCGCGCGCTCTTCAAGAAGATGGGCCAATGTTTCCAGGATTTTCGCACGTTGATGGGCTGGCATTTTTGCCATCACCTTAGCAGCTTTTTGCGCCGCTTCAATAGCTTGGTCGGTTTCTTCGTCTGTGGCCAGGGGGATTTCAGCTATGACTTCTCCTGAATAAGGAGAACGAAGCAAACTATACTCCTTCGCCTCCACCCATTCCCCTTTAATTAGTAAATGTTTTTTTTCTACTTTATCTATGATTGTCATGTTCTCAGCCACCCTTCACTCTTTGTAAGTGCTTCATCTAAAGATTAGAGGCAATTTTTGAAACAGTCGATTCCATTCTTGGAAAATAATACTCTTCTAATTTTGTAGTTAAGCCACCGTGACCAAATTTACAGTGATTATTTTCACTCTCGGAACTTCGCTTAATAAATTCAAGAAAATACAATATACTATTGCGCCTTTCTAGAATGTTACTAATTCCTTGCTTATAAAACCAGGCATCGATGGTATTATAAACTCCTCTATTAATCCCATACTGTTCATTACAAACTTTAATAAAGGATAAATCAGTTAAGTTTATTATCTCTTCTACATCTAATAGCAATTTGTCCCCTCCTTGCTACTTAGCTCTGCTAATTGAAATGTACTCAATTCCAAAACGTTTTTTTATCAGCTGGAGTTTATTAAATCTCCTAAATCTACCGCCCTTTAGCTTAATTGATGCTCTGGTTTAGTACTTTTCAGTGCTTTTTGCATAAAAACGATTTCTTCACCCAGCATTGAAATACGTTCCAAAACTTCCTCATCAACCAGTTCGTTTTGTGAATTGAAATGGTCGTTATGAGCATAAACAGAGCCAGGTGCAACAAATGCACGGAAATAGCTGGCTATAGGTTTCAGCTGATTTTCAATGACTAAATAATGCTGGTAGGTTCCACCGGTAGCCACTAGCCCCATTACTTTATTACGGAAATCCTTCGGGGGGATCAAATCAAATAAGTTTTTAAGAGCTCCTGTAATTGACCCTTGGAATATTGGGGTTCCTATAATGTAAAAGTCTGCTGAGGTAACGATATCAATTACTTTTTTCGTATCTCCAGTGTATGTTGACGGATTACGGCCATCACAAAATTGAACATCATACTTTTTCAAATCAAGCAATTCGACTTCGATATCAGGATGGTTATTCTTAACTTCCTCTAAAACCTTTTCAATAACAACTTTCGTCTTCTTTCCTATTATCGTTCCTGAAATCCCCAGTAATTTCATTTCACTTTTCCTCCTTTTTAAACCTCTTAGATAAAAGTGCCTACCTAAAAATTCCCATTATCTCATTATGAACGGGTCAGGAATCGGTTCAGATGATGTATTGATCCAAACAACTTTATCTTGCATATATTCATGAATCGCTTCATAACCGCCTTCTCTTCCATAACCGCTTAGGCCAGATCCGCCGATTGCAGCAATTGGTGAAATACTTCGATAGGTATTCACCCAAACAATTCCAGCACGTATAGCTTTCGCGACTCGATGAGCTTTTGCAATATCACTCACCCAAATTCCAGCTGCCAATCCGTAATCAGTACTGTTTGCTAATTGAATAACCTCTTCTTCATCTTTAAAAGGGATAACACTTAACACAGGGCCAAATATTTCTTCCTTTGTAATACGGGAATTATTATCGTGATGCTCGAAGATCGTGGGTTCAAAATACCAACCTTTTTCTAAATATTCAGGCTTTTTGCCTCCGCAAACAAGTTTACCACCTTCATCTAACCCGATAGCCACGTATTTTTCGACTCGCTCCAATTGGG
The DNA here is from genome assembly GCF_044767165.1 of Peribacillus sp. NPDC101481. Lineage (NCBI taxonomy): Bacteria > Bacillati > Bacillota > Bacilli > Caryophanales > Bacillaceae > Peribacillus > Peribacillus sp. NPDC101481. The sequence continues at coordinate 232,561 of NZ_JBIWNJ010000004.1, forward strand.
CCTGCGTAGCCAGCGGACCCATTTCTGTTTCATCTTGAAAAGGATCACCGATCTTGATTTTCGATACTCTGTCTACGAGTTTTTGCATCACTTCATCGTAAATATCAACATGTAAAAATGCACGCGAACCTGCCACACAACTTTGTCCTGAAGCACCAAAAATACCAGCTATGATACCCATCGCCGCATTATCCGGATTAGCATCCTCAAATACGATATTGGGTGATTTCCCTCCAAGTTCAAGCGATACCTGCGCAAAATTTTGAGCCGAATTACGAACAATATGCCGTGCTGATTCTGAACCTCCCGTAAAGGCCACACGCCTTACAAGAGGATGGGAGGTGAGTGTATCGCCTACAGGAGTTCCAAAGCCGGTAACTACATTGACTACACCAGGTGGAAAACCAGCTTCTTCTACCAGTTTCACCAATTCCAATAGAGAGGCCGAAGTCATTTCCGAAGGTTTAATGACTATGGTATTTCCTGCAATAAGTGCAGGTGCAAGCTTCAAGGTTGTTAAATAAAGAGGGGAATTCCAAGGAGTAATGGCGGCTACTACCCCCAGCGGCTCTTTGGATGTAAAAGCGAACATATCTTTTTTATCAATTGGTAAGGTTTGACCATGGATTTTATCTGCTAGACCCGCATAGTAATAGAAAAATTCAGGTAAATATTTTACCTGACCGCGCATTTCGCGTATTAATTTCCCATTATCCAGTGATTCGACTTTCGCAAGCTCTTCAGAGTGATCAGCAATCAGCTCTCCAAGATTTCTAACCAGACGCCCCCGCTCCGTGAATGTCATATTGGTCCATCCCGAATGCAGGAATGCATTATGCGCAGATTGAACGGCATGATTTACATCTTCAGCATTCCCTTTAGCGACTTGACACCAAGCTTCTTCGGTTGCAGGGTTATAACTATCGAAATATTCACCACTTGATGATTCTATCCATTCCCCGTTTATATACATCTGATATTTCTTCAGCTCTTTCACATCGAGTCACCCCTTTGCTTTTGTCTTTCAATAAACGACCTAATAGCTTCGTTCACTATTTTGGCTCCTTCTATCGGCAGCATATGCCTCATATTTGGTACTATCATTAATTCTGAATCCACAATCTTTTCATGCATTTGTCTTGCCATTTCGGGATTTGAACCTACATCATGCTCCCCTGTTATAATTTGGGTCGGTATATTAATCTGGTGGATCTGCGGCCACAAATCTTCATCCGCAGTTGCAAAAAGTGTATAGGCCGCTAAATATGAAGCAGCATCGTTTGTCTGAAGTCTTTCCCGAATTTCACTTACAGTTTCTTCCTTTGATTTCAAGAATTCAATATTAAACCATCGTTTAATGGCCGGTTCAATTGTTGCCAAAGGGCCCGTTATTTTCACTTCTTCCACTCTTTTTAAAACGGCTTTCCTCTGTTCCTTCGTCCGATTGGCCACTGCGTTCATAATTGTTAGCGTTTTCACTTTATCCGGATATTTTAATGCAAATGCCTGAGCGACCATACCACCCATGGAGAAACCAATAATATGACTTCCTTCAATCCGTAAGTGATTCATTAGTTCTTCTAACTGCTCAACAAACTGTGAAAGGGAATAAGGACCCGGAGGATGCTCAGATCCTCCGTGCCCAACCATGTCATATGTGATAACACGGAAATGTTTCGACAAATCTTCAACTTGTTTTTTCCACATCGTAAGATCAAGACCAACACCATGAATAAAGATAAGCGATTGCCCCATCCCTTTCTCTTCATAATGAAGCGAATCTTTTCCATGCAATGTAGTTGGCATTAAACCAGCCCCATTTCAACCATATCTTGATGCCTGTTTCCTGTTCTCGGATGAGGACGTCCTCCTGTAGAAGCCCCAATGGCAACAACGATCTCATCGGCCCTAGGTGCATCAGGTATAGAAGCTTCAAATGTAATGAAATGAGAGCGTTCAGACTCATCTGTCTTATGTACCATCGGTATGAGCACCGCAGATCCAGCGCCACCACGCTTATTAGTAAAGCTTAAGATACTCGTTCCTTTCACGGCGTCCCTGAATTTGTTACCGAATTTCAAAGTGTGGATAAAAGCTGATGCATGCTCAACCTCCCCATCAACACCCACGACAGCTGCCTTGCCGAATGCTTCGACGTCATCAGCGGAATCAATGTGCTTAAATAGTTCAGCAACTAATAGTTCGCCAATTTGCGGTGCAAATTCATCAATTTCCGGTTTTAAATTATCAACATATCCTCTTCCAGCCCATGGGTTTTTGATAACCGCCATAGTTGTTATCATCTTGATGGGATTCTCTACTTTTTTACCGCCCTCAATACGTGTTTCTTCTATAGCTGTATACACTTTACGAATATCTAACATTTACATTACCCCCAATTTAGTTTTTGTGAATCTTGGCATTACTTCTTCCGTGAACAATTTTAAACTTTTCATCATTTTTTCATGTGGCAAACCATTATGGTTCACCCAAAGCAGTAATGTTTCCAAATTCAGTTCTTCCTTCAATTCCTGAATTTTCTCTGCTACATAGTCAGGTGTACCAAACAATAAATTTCTTGGGTGTAAGAATTCATAGTTCAATTCCTGCCCTTCTTTTACTGTTTCGCCCGGATCCATAAGGTTGCTAAGTCCTCTCCAGTGACAAATCCAGCGATAATTGTTCAATACTGCTTCTGCCGCATCTTGACGAGCCTGTTCCATCGTTTCCGCTACATATACATCACGTACCAAAGCAATACCCTGACCAAGTGGCACTTCATAGCCTTTGGATTTAGAAGCCCTTTCACGGTACAGTTCAAAACGGCCTTTTAATTCTTTGACGGTCGGCATCCAAAACATTCCTTGTATATCGTTCTCCGCGGCCAATTCAATAGAACGCGGTGAATCAATTACCTGCCACAGAGGAAGTGATTGCTGGTAAGGTCTAGGCATAAGGGAAATCTTATCAATTTCTCCTTTCTCCATATCCATAAACTCCGGTGTTGATGGGCTCATAGGGTGACTCCACTTTAAACCTTTAGGAGGAAATTGATAGATGTCACCTTGATGTGAAAAGAATCGGTTTGACCAAGCCTTTTTTAAAATTTCCAATGTTTCCTCAAACAGTGCACGGTTTTGTTCTTGATTTGCCGGATCAGCCAAAGTGTTTAAATTAGCCGCTTCCCGTCCGTATAATCCACGTGCCAGACCAACTTCCACACGTCCTTTGCTTAACTGATCAAGCATTGCTATGTCTTCCGCCAAACGCAGCGGATGCCAGAAAGTGGCGACATTCGCAGCTTGTCCAATTCGAATGTTCTTTGTACGTGCAGCAATATCAGCCCCCATTAAGATCGGGTTAGAAATCAATTCATTTCCTTCATGACCAAAGTGGTGCTCGGTATACCAAATCGAATCATAACCATTTTCATCACAATAAATAGCTTGCTCACGGGCTTCGTCCAGCACTTTATAATATTCATCATGTCTTCCCTGTCCTGCAAGGTTTGCAAAGATTCCAAATTTCATAGTACTCATTCCCCCTCATATCACTTTTTTTGACCAAGTTTCTTTGCTATGTCCATTTTAAGTTGCATTCCACTTGCTTTTACATGCTCTCGCATGGCCTTCTCCGCTTCCTCCCGATTGCCTTTCTCTATAGCAATCAAGACCGCCTGATGTTCCTTTAGTGATCTCTCACGGCGATTCGGATCTTCAATGGTTAAAAAGACATACTGTCTATAAGGTATTTGATTGAGCAGCAAATTTAGCATGTAACTTAATTTAGAGTTATTGGCGCCTTCTTGGATGACTGAATGAAAAACATCATTAGCCTCGACATATAGCTTTTTATCCGAGGTTTGTATAGCAACCTCCATGTCAGACACTGCTTGCTTAAGGTTATTAATGTCTTCAGCACTCCCGCTTTCTGCAAGCAGCCCCGCTGCGAGCCCTTCCATTACTTCCTTTAAAGTAAATAACTCATCCAGTTCCTTTTCAGTTGGTTTGGTCACACATGTTCCAACCCTTGGAATGATCTCGACTAACCCTTCTCTTTCTAGCTGTTTAAATGCTTCCCTTATAGGGGTTCTACTAACTTTGTAATATTCAGATAAAACAGTTTCCGATAATTTTTGTCCTGGTTCATAATCTCCAGTTACTATGGATTCGCGTATAGCGTTCGTAACCTGAGCAGTAATCCCCAACGTTAAGATAGCTGTAATGAAAAGCCCCTCCTTTTTAAAAGTTTGTACCATGTACCATGCAAGCTCTTGATAAGTGCAATTATAGGTCATGGAAAATAGACTGTCAATTCAAAAAATATAAAATTTTTATTTTTTATTGGAAGACATGTTGTTCCACAATTTTCAAACTAGAGTTTAATATTTCCAATCATTCAGTCTAATGATCAATCTGATTTATTGAAATTCACTAGATGAATGAACGGATATTTTATGATAGTTACCTAAAAATTATTTTTTCTGAAAATATTGACATCTGTATACGCTTACAATTATAGTGATTCTATAAAATAAGCTTGCATGGTACATGGTAGTATACCGAATTTGATAGGGGGTAAATTGATGAAAGTTGAAACTCGCAGTATAGAATATATTCCGGCAGATGAACGCCATGGCAAGGCCCGTGATTTATTTCCAATTTGGTTTGGGGCAAATATGCATATTACCACCCTTGTGACCGGGGCATTGCCCATTACATTAGGTCTTAATTTATTTTGGAGTCTGGCTGCAATTATTGTCGGTACCTTATTAGGCGCCATTTTCATGGCCTCCCATTCAGCTCAAGGACCTCAACTCGGAATTCCGCAAATGATCCAAAGCCGGGCTCAATTTGGTGTAATCGGAGCCATCTTCCCCTTGTTTCTCGTTATGTTTGTCTATTTAGGCTTCTTTGCCAGCAGCGGTTTGCTTGCAGCACAAACCTTAAGCAGTTTAACAAAGATCGACCAAACATGGAGCATAATACTTTTAAATGTACTTTGTTTCGTGGCCACCATTTATGGCTATAACTTAATTCATAAAATGCAAAAATTATTATCCTGGGCGTCTCTTTGTATTTATATTGTAGCTACATATATAGTCTTCCAATTGCAAGTTCCGGCAGGCAGTTGGGCCATTGGGAATTTGGATATACCAGTGTTTTTGCTGGCAGTGAGTATGGTTGCTACATGGCAATTGGCTTATGCCCCCTACGTTGCAGACTATTCTCGCTATCTACCGATAACCACACCCACGGCCCATACATTTTGGTATAGTTACGCTGGCACAGTCATCGGGACTATATGGATGATGACATTAGGCGCAACCTTAACCATAGCGATTCCTAACTTCCTTGATCACTCTGGCGGTAACTTGGCCAGCCTGTTTGGAAATTTTGCTATAATCATGTTCTTTATAATCATCTTTGGACAGCTTGCTATAAATGTCTTTAACCTATATGGAGCATTCATGGCAACCATAACAACAATTGAACCGTTTATTAAATTAAAGGTCACACCGAAAGTACGAATAGGAATGATATTCTGTGTAACAGTAGCAGGTACCGTTTTGTGCTTACTAGGTCAGAGTAATTTCCTATCCTTTTTCTTGAATTTCATCTTTTTCATTAGTTATTTTTTAATTCCCTGGACATCCATCAACCTTGTTGATTATTATTTGCTGCGACATGGCCATTACAATGTAAAAGATATTTTTGATGTGAACGGTCAATATGGCAAAATAAATTGGATTACTTGTATGGCATTTCTTGTATCAATCTTGGCGGAAATCCCTTTTATAAACACATCATTCTATGTAGGACCGATAGCCAAGGCTTTTGAAGGAGCAGATATCGCTTGGATTATTGGGTTAGTTGTCCCAGCTGTTTTGTATTACTTCCCAATGAGAAAAAAGTTGAATACCGCTGAAAATGCAATAAACAAACAAAAGATTGGTTCAATAGAGAATACAGACGCTTCCGAAGAGAATGTTAAGTAAGATAATAGAGAACCGTAAATGAACTGCACCCAAAATGGAGGTGCAGTTTTTTTGACCAAATATAAAATAAAAAGGCATGAGCCCGGTAGATTACCGGGTTCATGCCTTCAAGGCTGTTTAAATAAAGTGACTAACCATTTGGGTTCACTTCAGTTCAAAGGTTCTGTTTTTTTTAGAGGATGATGTGGTATACCTCTAGTTGTCTAAATACAAATAAGGGTCCAGTTGAATTATCCTGACTCTTCATTTAAGTTTGAATGAAACTTTTTCAAAGAATCATACTTTAAGAAGGCCCCCAATGAGAGGCCTTCTTTTGGTACAAACTCGTTATTAGTTGTAGAAAAAAGCGTTATAAGGTCCAATTGATAAGCAATCCAGCTTGAGCTAACCCACCGCCGAAACCATATAATAAAACCTTCTCACCACCACTGAGCTTCCCTTCTTTTAATCCTATTTCTAAAGCTAATGGAATTGTCGCTGAAGAAGTATTTCCATACTCCACTAAGCTATATAAAGTACGCTCAATTGGAAAGCCACTTCTATCACATATTGATTCAATCATTCTTAAATTTGCACTATGCGGTACGAACCAATCAACATCATTCAATTGATATTCGGCATTTTTCATCACAGTTTGCATTCCTTTTGGAACGGTCGTGACAGCCCATTTATAAACCTCACGTCCATTTTGTACAAGGTTGCCACTATTATTTAAGTCTTCACCATTTATTCGTGTCGATAGGTTTGTACTATATAAATGTTTTCCGCCTTCTCCCTCAGAATACAAATGTGAAGAAATAAAACTTGGCTGTTTTTCATCATATTCTACAAGAACTGCTCCTCCGCCATCTCCAAATAAAATACAAGTGGCTCGATCTTCATAGTCCATAAGTTTAGATAAAGTATCAGCTCCAATAACAAGAACTTTCTTGTTTAAACCAGATGTTACTAATCCATTAGCTACATGCAGCCCATAAGTAAATCCTGCACAGGCAGCGTTTAAATCAATAGCTCCAGTATTCTTAATACCTAGCTTTGCTTGGACTAAAGATGCTACACTTGGAGTGTTGAAATCAGGTGTAAAGGTACAGACAATGATCATATCAACATCTTCGACAGATTTATCATACCGTTCCATTAAATCCTTTACAGCTTTATAACCTATATCACTAGTAAACTCTTCTTCATGTGCAATTCTTCGTTCTTTAATACCAGTACGTTTAACAATCCATTCATCATTGGTTTCAACCATTTTTTCTAAGTCTTTATTTGTTAACCTTTTTTCAGGAACATACGAACCTATCGCAGTAATACGTGCTTTGGATTTGAACATAGAATAGCCACCTCGTGTGTATGAATTGCATCATTTTATAACTTGATATTAACACCTGGTACTAATTATAAAGCAAAAAAAATCTTATGCAACTAACCGTTACATTTTAAGAAAAAGAGCGGGGCAAAGCAACTATTTTAAAGTAAAGCACCTGTTAGTTTATTACAATCTCTAGAGAGACTGCCAAAAGTCATCTTCAAGACATTTTGTATTTCTGACAATTATACTGATAGCTTGAATAAATTCTGCTTGCATCACTGAACTTGTCAAAAAAAAAGCCATACTCCTAGTTGATGCAGCTCTTACTATTTATGATGGCGACAGATTTGTTCTTGTCTTTCGAGATTTTGTTCAACTGCATATGTAGTGCCCCATTCACACATTGTATTTAATACAGGTACAAAGGATTGACCCAACTCAGTTAAACTGTATTCTACTTTTGGTGGTACTACTTTATATACTTCTCTTCGGACAAGCCCATCTCTTTCTAACTGCTTTAATTGGTCGGTCAAAACTTTCTGGGTAATGGCCGGTATTAGAATATAAAACTCTTTTGTCCTCATTGGTTTTTGACTCAGAAAAAAGAGGATTAAGCATTTCCACTTTCCTCCTACAGTATTCATGAAAATATTTATTCCAGTATTTAAACTCTTCATTCCTCATTCCTCCTGAATAGGCACATAAAGGTGGCTATGCCACTTTATTGTGCGTTATTTTCTTCTACATCATGGGTCCATTATACTCTGATTATGAAGCAAATATAACATTGGGAGTGAACACGATGAGTGTAAGGGAGATTATAGAAAAAAGACGTTCCGTAAGGCAGTACGATCCCGATTATAAAATTAGTCCCGAAACGTTGGCGACATTTATTGAAGGAGCCAGTAAATCGCCTAACGGAAACAATATTCAAGCAACACGATACCTGGTTATAGATGAACCATATTTAAAGAATTTGTTACTGCCCATTGCTTTTAATCAGCAACAGGTAATTGAGGCCTCAGTACTGATTGTTATACTAGGTGATTATCAAGCATTTGAAAAAGAAAATATCATAATGATACATGAGGATGAGTTTCAAAAAGGTTATTTTGACGCATCAGTAAGAGATTATCTAACAAACGCGGCAATCAATTATTATCTAAATAAATCAAAAGAGGATTTAAAGGTTGAATTAATAAGAGACGCAAGCCTGGCGTCAATGTCGTTAGTTTTATTGGCGAACGAGGCAGGTCTTGAAACCATTACAATGTCCGGGTATGATTCCGAACAATTAAAGTCAGCTTTAAAAATTTCTGATAGGTATTTAGATGTTATGCTTATCGCCATGGGGAAAGGAATTAAAGAAGGTCACAAAACAGTAAGACACGATGTGAACAAAGTCATTTATAAAAACAAAATATAGTGAGTGTTTTTACTTTTTAAAAATTTGAATATTGGAGATTAGTGTGGAAAGAGGGTTAAAAAGAACCCTCTTCCCCTATCATCTTATAGTTAAAACTCACCACGAGTTACAGTCTCACATTTCATCCACATGCAGACTTATCATATAGTCATATAAACGTAACGGATTCATTTTAGTGTTTTTGTTTGTAATAAGTTACAGCGAGAGCAAGGGCCAGCACTGTTCCTTTGACGATATCCATCGCATAATACGGAACGGACATCATGATCAGCCCATTTTGTAGGATTCCGATCAGGACTGCTCCGACAAAGGTTCCAAAGGCATTCGGTTTTCCCGCTCCTAAAACGGAGGAACCAATGAAGGCAGCCGCGACGGCATCCATTAAATAGGGTGACCCTGAATTGATTTCCGATGTCATGACCCTTGAAGCAAGGACAATCCCCCCGATTGCAGCAAATAGAGCCGAAAGCAGATAGGCAAGGATTTTGTATTTATTGACCGATATCCCGGAAAGTCTCGCCGCTTCCTTATTTCCCCCAATAATGTACATATAACGACCGTGCTTCGTATAAGTCAAAAAGATATGGGTCGCTATCACAATGACGGCCATGATCAGGATTATCCACGGTACCTGGCCAATTTTGGCGAAAAACGGGCTGATCAGTCCTGTTGCGAACGTCCCGTCTGGCATGACCATATTTTGCGAAACCGTGGCCCCTTTTGTATAGGTAAGGGCAATTCCCTGGATAATGAACATGGTAGCCAAAGTCATCAGCATGTCGGGAATTCTCAATTTAACGATCATGAATGAATTCAAGGCGCCTACGACAAGTGAGGCACCGATCGCAGCTAATATGGCAATTAATGTATCCTGTGAAAACCAGACAAACATCGAGATGACGATGGCATTGGCCAATGATGCGACGGAGCCGACGGAAAGGTCGAAGCCATCCACGGTCAGGGATATCGTAATGCCGATCGCAATGATGGTCACGATTGAAATGGAACGCAGGATGTTGACCAGATTCGTAGTTTGAATGAAAGATGGATTGGACACGGCAAAAATTCCAATCAGAATGATAATCGTCAATATTGTGCCGTATTTATAGAAAAAGTCGAATAGTTCCACCTTTTTCTTCACTTTCGCTGTCTGTGTAACAGGATTGGGTATGCTCATTCTATTTTCCTCCTGTTGAATAGAATAGTAGTTCTTCTTCATTCGTTTTACTTGTTTCTAATTCGATGACAGTGCTCCCGTCATATAACACATATGTCCGGTTGGTAATGCCAATGATTTCGGAAAGCTCGGATGATGCATAAATGATCGCCTTCCCATTCCTTGCAAGCTCTGCAATCAATTCGAATATATCCTTCTTGGCTCCAACATCGACCCCTTTCGTTGGTTCATCGAATATGTATACATCCGCATCGGCCATAAGCCATTTCCCGATGGCAACTTTTTGCTGATTGCCACCTGAAAGGTTTTCGACATTCACTTCCCCTGAAGGAGTTTTAATGCCGAGGCTTGCGATCATTTCCTTCGCTCTTTCCTTTTCCGCCTTGCGATTCACGAAGCTGAATGTCTTGGAGAATTTGCCAAGACTGGCTGCCGTCAAGTTCGCCGAGACTGATTCCTGAACAAGGACCCCTTCTTTCCTGCGTTCCTCAGGTACAAGTGCCAGACCGCTTTTTACTGCTTCGTGTGGTGATTTCAAGGAAAGCTTTCGACCATTCAGGATGACTTCCCCCGCTGTGATGGACGTATGGCCGAAAAGGGTTTTACACAGCTCCGTTTTCCCAGCCCCGACCAACCCTGCCAAGCCGATTATCTCGCCTGCTTTAATATTCAAACTGACATTTTTAACTTTCTCTGCATCTGACAATCCGTTCACTTCCAGAATAACGTCGCCAATCGAAGCATTCACTTCAGGAAACTGTTCATCCATGGTTTTTCCAAGCATGTTCTCTACGACTTCGGTACGGGTTATATCTTCCTTCTTTCGACTTGTGACACGCTCCCCATTCCTCATGATTGTAATTTCCTCACAGATTTCAAAAATTTCGGGCAGACGATGTGAAATGAAAATGATTCCCACGCCTTTTTGCTTTAATTCATTTACAATTCGAAAAAGTTCTGTAGTCTCCGTTTGACTTAACGGAGCAGTTGGCTCGTCGAGAATCAGGAATTTGCATTCTGTCGAAACGGCTCTTGCTATCAGGACCATCTGTTTTTCAGCCAAGGTAAGGTCTCTTACCAGCTTTTTCGAAGGGACACGAATTTTCATATCTTCAAGAATAGAAGCCGCTTGGTTATGCAGCTCTTTCCATTGGACCATCTGTTTTTTTCCCATGTTTTGGACCATATCATTCAACATTACATTTTCCCCAACCGTTAAATAAGGGATGAGGGCGGTATCCACTTCCTGATAAACAATTTGAATGCCTTGTTCTTGAGCCGCTTTTGGTGAGCGGATATCCCTCTTCACCCCATCAATATAAATGTCACCTGAATAATGAACATGGGCTCCCGATAAAACTTTCATTAACGTCGATTTCCCTGCTCCGTTTGCACCGACCAATGCGTGGGCTGTCCCCGATTTTACGGAAAAATCAACATCACTCAGCGCCTTCACCCCCGGAAATTCAATCGAAATCTTCTTCATTTCTAGTTGCGTGCCCATGTCCATTCCCCCTTATTGAACAGACACTCCCTTCTACTTGAAAGAGAGTGTCTCTTTTTAATTTTTATAATGATCTTTCAAAACCTTCATCCAATCTTCTTCAAATTCCGTCGATACACCCCAGCCATCGACAATACCAGACAGATTTGCCATGTTCACCGCTTCTTTAGACGCTTGGATTTGCTTTTGTGAAATAAGTGAAGCCTTCAAGTCATAGGTTTGCGGCGTTTCTTCGCCCGCTAATTTTTTAGCCAATATCCTCATATTCACTGCACCGATCAACTTGGGATCTACTGCTGCCGTGTAGGACCATGAGCTATCAGCCGATTGGATTTCCTGGAGATCTGCATTCGAGACATCTATTCCATATATCTTCACTTCATCGCGGCCCGCCTCTTTAATCGCCCGGGCTGCACCGATAGCAAAGGCATCCCATGTTGCGAAAATGGCATCCAATTTACCTTTAGGGTATTTATTCAGCATTGCGGCTACAGCATTTTGTGTCTGAACCGATGTATCAGCAGATGCCACTCCGAATCTTTCGACTTCTTTGATTCCAGGATTTTCTTTTAATTTTTCCTGATAGACTGCATTTCTTCTTACCATTGGAGGAAAACCGTCCACCCAAAGGTATGCAATTGCCGCTTTACCTTTCTGTTCTTTTATCAGCTTATCAAAAGCCAGTGTTGCCAACGCTTCATCATCTTGTGAAGTTAATGTCACGCCTTCTATTTTAGATAGATCGCTTATTGAATCGAATGTGACAACGCTTTTACCTGCATCAACCAACTTTTGAACGTCATTCACAGTTGCTGCATCATCACCATGTGAAATGATATAGCCGTCATAATCTTCCTCCAAAGCCTGCGCTATCGCATCATGGAATTTAGCCGTATCACCATTGGCTGTGTAAGTATCCACTTGAAACCCCAGTGCTTCTCCTTCTTCCTTCGCCCCCGCCAGGTATTGGGCCGTATGATCATCACCGCCAATTTTACGGATCACTTTGATTCTGGCTCCATCTCCATCAGCGAATCTTTCCGGAACATTTTCAAATGATACTTTTTCTTCTTTCTTCGACTCTGTGGAACTCTGACCTGTAGAGCACCCCGTTAAAAGCAAAGCGGAAGCGATGGCTGAAATGAATATACCTTTAATAGACCTTTTCATCTTGTTTCCCTCCATTTTTTCTTATTAGTCTTATCAGTTAAGTTGGTGTAAATCCCAAAATAAAAACCTCTCTAATATAGAGAGGTTTAATCGGCTGTTTTGCAGACTTGTCCCTCTCTTATCTGTCAAAACATTTCTGTTTTGCAGGATTTAGCACCAATTCCTAATGGAACGGTTGCTGGGCATCTTAGGGCCAGTCCCTCCGCCACTCTTGATAAGAGATATATCGTGTTACGTTTTCGTAATTATCACTTTATAGGGATATAGTCGTAAAGTCAATAGATTTTTGAATATTTGAAATGTTCCCCGTTATTTTTTATTTTCTTTGAAGCTGGGCTAGACGCTTTTTCTCAATCTTTTCAAGCCGCTCCAACTGCCTTAATTTCACTTCGAACAAAGTGATAGGGTCACGGTAAACTTCCGGATTTTGTTTCATATGCTCCAATGCAGCCTGGTAGTCTTTTATTTCAGTCTGCGTTTGCTCTATCGTTTTTTGAAGTAATGCAAATGAACCGCGATAGAAAAGGGAGATGTCACGATCCAAAGATTTTTCAAACAATCCAAATTGGGTAAGGAAACGCTCCGTGATCATTTCCGCAACATCCAGGTAATCTTCACTTTCCAGGTATTTCTTATAACGATTGTACATATTGGCTTTATTTTGCGGTATCGCCCCAAACAGCTTCCCTGCCCCTTTAAGCAGTAATTGAGATGGAGTCCTGCGCAAAAGGATATTGACGTTTTCGATGCGGATGCTGCTTGTCATCCTGTCGGCATCACGGCGCCAGTCATCCAATACTCTGAAGTCGCCTGCAAGCGTAATCCGTTCTTCTTTGTATAATTCATTGAAACCGGCACTCATCTCATCCATAAACTGCTGGCTTTGTGAGAACTCCATTTGGGAACTGGCAATCCAGTCTTGAAGAGAACGGTAATATTGAGGCATGATCTTGTCAGAAATGAAGTTTTGAATCCGCTCATTCATTTCCTGATTTAACTGTACATGGACCTGACTGAAATCACTGCTTTCCGTTAACGATTTAGAGCAATCCCTCAGTAATTCAGGAATTTTTGAATAAAGCTGATTTTTCACTTCGTCCTTAAGCGAACGATACGACCTTATGATATTTTCACTTTTCTCTTTTTCCAAATCAGCCAATTGGTTGACAGCCCCATTCAGCTTGACTTCCATCTGTTCATTCCAAGAGATGGAATGCTCGCATTTCCGCTCATTGGCTGCCCGTTTTTCTAACAGATAAGATAAAGTTTTACGAATGAATGCCAGGATTTTTTCAGATCTTCTTTCCTTCCAATTTTCATCTTGATAATTCGATTGAAGGAAAGCTGAAAGGTCCTTCAATTGCTGCCGGCTGTCATAATGTTTAGAGAAAGCGAATACTTTCGCATTCGGGAAATAGGCATTCACTTTATCCCATGTTTCGTCTTCCATCCGGACTGCGACCTGATCACTGTATATCGTATCCATTTTATTTAATAAGAAATGAATCGGCAGTTTCGGAGCCATCATTTGAATTTCCAATAACAGATCCCGTTCGCTGCCGGTGAAAGGCGCCCGGGCGTCAAGAACGAACATCAATCCATCACTGCCATGTAAATAGCCCTGGAAATCGGATTCCACGCTTTTTTCCCCATTGAACCCAGGAGTATCCAATAATCGAAGATGATTATTCCTTAAGTAGTCACTGATGATGGTCACATCGACAATAGTCCCGCGCTGGCGGCGTGTTTCATCCAAATCAGTTAGCTCCTCGACAACTTTGCTATCTGTATCGGTAATTTCAAGGATTTCCAAATCATCCCCATCTTTGACACTGACTAGTGACGAATGATCTTCAGCGGCAATGCTCTCACCAACGATTGACTGAATAAAGGATGTCTTGCCATTTCCTGTACTTCCAGCAAGAAGAAGATTGAAATTCCGGGTATCCTTAAGCCCGTCTACCATCCATTTAAGCTTATTGCCAACCTTTAAATCATTATCTTCAGCCCACTGGATAATGGAATTGAACAGTTTCTCTCCCGCTTCCAGTCCGCCACCCAATTTAGGCGATTTCGAAAGCAGGCTCTCTGCGTCCTGAATGACCAACGCATTGATCGTATCCGGGAAGATTTCATTCCAGGACAACGCGGATGCCGCCGCAAACAGCGAGAGCTCCCCGTCTGCGATTTTGAGCCAGTTTTCCAGCAACCTTGGCACGACAGGACTTAATTCCTTGATTAGGTGCGTTCCTTCTAACAGACCTGCATATGCATCCCTGTAATAGACGGAAAGCTCATCCCATACATCCGCATGGTTCAATTCGATGGTATCTATCAAGTTATTAATCACTCTCAGCCATTCGAAATAAGAATCCGTATATTTATAGTTTTTCCAAAGGGCAACCGTCACCTTTTCGAAACGTTCCTGGTCGAGTGTGTATAGCGAACCAAGGACAGTTGAAAAATAATCCGGATCCATCGATTGGGCAACACCTTGCTGGATATACGTTTTCAGCACATCGAACCAGCCCATTGATTCTGTACGGATACTTTCATTCGCCGCTAATACCACCGCACTGTTCCAATCCTTTTGTTCTTCAAAAAAGGCACGTGCAATTTCCGTGACATTCGGGTAGTCCGGTTGGAACTCGACTGCTTCTTTCACGACATTGGAAGCCAGGTCATTTCTCGATTCCACTATGTACAGGGAAAACAGTTGCAAAAGAACCTCTGTTTTCAAGACCGCTTCATCCGTATCGACGGATTTATAGATATCCTCTGCGGTTGAATACATTTCCAGTTCAAAATAAGCATCAGCGATGTTTTTCTTCGCCCATGAACCAAGTTCCCCTTCTATGTTTTCCCATTTAAAAATGGCTGCCTCATAGTCATGATGCTGAAAATATACTTCTCCTTGAGCAAATCGAATTGCGGTTAAATCCGCTCTTTCCTTTTTTTGTTCTACGAGAAACATTTCACCCAAAGCTTGAATGGGGTGCTTCCTTGTATCCTCAATCATCGTTTCATAATATTTTTTTCCGATCAGACGTTCGTCCATCTTTATTCCCCCGATATATTTCATATTTTCAATTAAAGGATAATCACTGATTCTATAAGCCTTCTAGTAGACCTAACATTCAATCTATAGGTTCCTTTAGTTAAAAAATCATTTACAAAACCTTAAAATGTTATTTTAGCAAAACAATATGGTAACAACATGTCACCACTCTTACAATTTTAAAACAGAAACAACTGGAACTGTAATGTTTTTAATAAACCGATACAGAGATGTCATTTCCATATTCGAGAAAATATGTTTTTTCTAGAGGTGAGCGAACCATTCTTTATCCCTCTAAATTACCAGAAGCCCACCCTTCAACTTACCTATAAACGGTAAAAAGCAAACTCACCCTGCCTCTTCCATATAAAAAAGCAGTACCCTCATTCATAAAAGGTAACTGCTCTCTGATAAGCTCCGAACAGTACTTGTCCTTTGACAAATTAGGATTATACCCCTGTACGCTTACGTTGGTTATTCGGCTTTTTGGTCAACTGGCTTTTAAGCTGTTTCGTTTTTTTCACAACGCCTGTTTCCAGTTTATCTTTACTTGATCCCGCTTGCTTTTGAGCCAGTTTTTGTTTGACTGCATCCGCCAGGCTTAATTTTTTATTTTCAGACATACTGTTGTCTCCTTTAGTGTTCTGCCTTCTATTATAATATAGTTGGGATTAGAAAGATAATAGGGAGTTATAGCCTATTCTTGTTCAAAAAATCCTCTGGATAAAGGAAGTTTCGCTAACGAGGGACTAATTTCCTGCTCCTTTTAAAGGATTTATGATAAATTATGTTGACTTCATAATCAGAATTTGCTAAATTGTCTTTATATTATAAAATCTATGAAGAGAAAGAGTAAGATGGGAACCCTGTTCCACAGAGAGTCGACATGTGGTGGAAGTCGATGTCCAAGGCCTATCCGAAAATCATCTCTGAGATGCAAAGCTGAAAATGCAGTAGGCTTTGACGGGTTTCCGCCGTTACAATGGATCACGTATGAATTCGTACGTTGACTGAGTGCCGCAGCTTCTTTGTAGTGCGGAATATGGGTGGTATCGCGAGCACAAACTCGTCCCTGATTTTCAGGGGCGAGTTTTTTATTTGCACAAAACACTTTAATTAGCCTTTTTCAGGCCAGTCGGCGAGAGTTATCATTTTTAAAAAAAGGAGAAATCACCATGAAAAAAACAGACACATTATTTATCGGCCTTATGCTTTTCTCAATGTTCTTCGGAGCGGGGAATCTTATATTCCCTCCATTTTTAGGAGCATCTTCAGGAACTTCATTCTGGCCGGCCATTGCCGGTTTTGTCGCCACCGGAGTCGGCCTGCCAATTTTGGTGCTTCTTGCAGTCTCACTTGTTAAGGGCGGGGCACAAACCATCGGTGCCCGTGTACATCCACTATTCAGCACGTTGTTCATGGTTGTCATCTATTTAAGCATCGGGCCGTTCCTCGCCATTCCGCGGAATGCGAATGTTGCCTATGAAATGGGCTTCAAGCCGTATCTTGGAGACTCAATGAATCAATCACTATTTCTATTCATGTTCACAACCGTATTTTTCATCATCGTATATGCCATTTCATTGAATCCAGAAAAAATGGAAACCTTCATGGGACGCTGGATTACACCCGTTCTTCTTTTATCCATGGTCATTCTCTGTGTCGTTGGGTTCGTAAAGCTTGATGCTCCATTCCAAGCTCCAACCGAAGAATATGCTGCAGGAGCATTTTCGAAAGGGTTCATTGAAGGCTACAACACGATGGATGCTCTAGCTTCCCTGGCTTTTGGGATCGTCATCCTTACTTCAATCCAGCAAAGGGGGATTTCAGAACGAAAGCAATTGACCAGATATACAGTAAAAGCGGGTCTCATCGCTGGTGTTTTGCTTTCTTTAGTTTATATCTCCTTAGGAGTAATCGGAGCACGCATGGCAGCAGATGGTTCATTCGAAAACGGAACGGATATCCTCACTGTCGCATCGACCCTTTTACTTGGAACTGGCGGAAAGGTCCTTCTCGGCATCATTTTCACTTTAGCATGCTTCACCACCGTTGTCGGATTGACCACTGCTTGCGGACAGTATTTCTCGAAACTTTTCCCCAAACTGAACTATAAAACCGTCATTCTGATTGTAACAATCGTCGGTTTCATCCTTTCAAATATGGGTCTGAATCAAATTCTGAAAGTATCGGTACCATTCCTTGTGATGGCTTATCCGTTAACGATCGTCCTGATTGTCCTGACATTCTTCAGCCGTCATTTCAAAAACCCGAAGAAGGTTTATCGCAGTGCAATGACTTTCACAGGAGTTTTCGCCTTGATGGATGGACTGAATGCTTTCGGCCTACAATTAGGACCGGTGCAAACCTTGAGTGATGTCCTTCCCCTTTCCGCCTACGGCATGGAGTGGATCATCCCTGCTCTCGTCGGTACAGCCCTTGGCGTTCTGCTCAGTCAAATCGGACAAACAGCGCCAGCTGAGGATTTGGAAATCGAAACACTATAATAATGAAGTAAGCAGGTGATTTTACAGATCATCTGCTTATTTTGTGCACGCCTGCATTGCTTTATTTTGGAAATCGACATCCACTTTTTGTTATGATGGGGTCAAAGGAGATGATAAGTAATATGTCTAAGCAAACCCGTATTGGTAAAACAGATCTATATGTAAATCCGATTGGCCTTGGCACGAATGCAATTGGCGGACATAACCTTTTCCCTAATCTAAGTGAGGATACAGGAAGGGATGTTTTGAGAACGGCGTTGGAAGAGGGAATCAACTTTTGGGATACAGCTTACATTTACGGTCCTGAGCGTTCAGAAGAACTTATCGGTGAAATCCTTAAAGAGAGTCGCAGACGCGATGACATAGTCCTTGCCACTAAAGGGGCACATAAATTTGTCGATGGCAACATCGTATTTGATAACTCTCCGGCTTTTCTGAAAGATGCCGTGGACTCGAGTCTAAAAAGGCTCCAAACAGACTACATCGACTTATTTTATATCCATTTCCCTGATCGCGATACCCCTAAAGATGAAGCAGTAGGTGCCTTAAAGGAATTGAAGGATGCAGGTAAAATCAAGTCAATCGGCGTCTCGAACTTTTCGTTCGAACAATTGAAGGAAGCGAATAAAGACGGCTATGTCGATGTCCTGCAATCCGAGTACAATCTATTCAAACGTGAGGCAGAACAAGACCTGCTGCCATATACAGCCGAAAATGATATTTCCTTCATTCCTTATTTCCCGCTTGCGTCCGGTCTGCTCGGCGGCAAATATAATCAGGAATCAACATTCGATGACGGCCGGGCAAAAAGTCCGCTTTTCCAAGGACAAGCCTTTGTAAGCAACCTGCAAAAAGTGGAAGAAGTACGGGCGATAGCCAACAGGAAGCATACCGAAGTTGCCGATGTCGTCCTAGCTTGGTATTTAACTCGGCACTCGATTGATGTACTCATTCCCGGAGCGAAAAAGCCAGAACAGGTCACACGCAACTTACAAGCATTGGATGTCGATTTAACCATGGACGAAATTGCCGAAATCAGTGCCATTTTCGCTTAATTATAGATGTGAAAAAGGCTGTTCAGTTTAAGCTGAACGGCCTTTTTATCCTGCTCTGCGGTTCATACTTGTACTTAAATTAACCGTAGGCTCTCTATATTGCTTAGGTACCTCTACTTTGTTATATTTAGTGAATATTCCATAAATTAAGGAAGAGGCAGTCTTATGAAAAAATCTATTGTTATTTTATTTCTTATCTTGGCAAATTTGTTCTGGGCCGGTAATTACATTTTCGGAAAATACGTTGTGACAGAACTTTCCCCGATCCAGCTAACATTTACGCGATGGCTAATTGCCGTTTTCTTATTGTTTCCTTTAGCGCAGTGGATTGAAAAGCCACACTGGAAGACTGTATGGAAAGCCTGGAAATTACTATTAGTCTTGGGTGTGCTCGGGATCATCAGTTATAATTTTTTCCTTTATTGGGCTTTAACCTATACAACTTCCATGAATGCCGCTCTTGTCAATTCCATGAACCCTGCCTTAATTGTTCTTTTTTCCGCTTTGCTATTAAAGGAGAAAATTTCATCCCTCCATGCACTCGGACTTATCATTTCTTTATTAGGCGTTTTATTGGTCTTGACAAAAGGACACCTTCTGGATATTTTCCAGCTCACCTATAATAAAGGCGACCTATTGATGATTCTGGCGATTCTCGTTTGGACCTTCTATTCAATAATCGGTAAAAAACTGAAAAACATTCCGATCATCTCTGCTACTGCCGTTTCCGTATTTCTCGGATTGATTCTCGTCGCTCCATTTGCCATTGGTTCGGGAATGAACCTTGAATTAAGCAGTAAAGCCATCACGGGTCTCTTATATATTGGAATCTTCCCGTCTGTCGGCTCATTTATTTTCTGGAATGTTTCCCTTCGTCATATCAATGCCGGCCAGGCTGGAATTTACCTGAATCTGATTGCTGTATTTACCGCCATCCTTAGCCTGGTTTTAGGTCATGTGATTTCGCTCATCCAAATCCTCGGTGGCATCCTGGTCTTTATTGGTGTCTACCTGACAAGCAAAAAGAAAAAGGCATATCCGGCAGCTGTCACGAGGAACATGTAAAGAACATCCAGTAATTCTAACCAACGAACGCTTTCTGTCTTTTCCCCTTGTCTATGCACCATGATTTACGTTATCCTTTAAAGAAGAAAATCTGAATGTAAAGGTGTGCTTTAGTTGAGGATCAATAAATTTATCAGTGAATCCGGAATTACCTCGAGACGAGGCGCAGACAAATGGATAGCCGATGGCCGTGTGACGATTAATGGCACGGTAGCTGAGCTTGGCAGTCAAGCTGAACCCGGCGATGATGTCCGTGTCGACGGCAAGCCGATAAAAGTCGAACAGCAAAATGTCTATATTGCACTGAATAAACCGATAGGGATTACAAGTACGACCGAAAAACACATAAAAGGGAATATCGTTGATTTTGTAAATCATCCGCTTCGCATTTTTCATATCGGACGGCTGGACAAGGACTCAAGCGGTCTGATCCTTCTTACAAATGACGGAGACATCGTAAATGAAATCCTTCGTGCAGAAAACAAGCATGAAAAAGAATACATCGTAACCGTGGATAAGCCAATTACCGCGTCCTTCATTAAAGATATGTCCTCCGGAGTGGAGATTTTGGATACGAAAACACTTCCTTGCAAAGTTGAGCAGTTGACCAAATATACATTTAACATCACTTTGATGCAAGGACTGAACAGACAAATCCGCCGTATGTGCTCCGCACTGGGCTATGAAGTCCGTGATTTACATCGAATCCGGATCATGAACATCCATCTGGACGGACTGGCGAACGGACAATGGCGCGACCTGACCGAGGATGAATTGACGGAACTATTTAAGGAATTGGATTACACCCCAAGGCAAAGATGATAATGAAGATGCCCCCAGAATTCCGGGGGCATCGCTTTTTTAATTTCAGAAGAATTTTCAGCAATCATTTGCTTTTTAGTATTGCGGATATTCTCGTGAGTTTTGCTGTTTTTTTACTCGTGAATTCTACTTTACTCGTGAGTTTTACACTTTCACTCGTGAATTTTGCACTTTTACTTGTGAATTTTGCCGATTTACTCGTGAATTCTACTTTACACGTGAGTTTTCCACTTTTACTCGGAACATGCATGCAAACCTCGCGTTGGGATAACTGATCGAGCCGCCACTAATCACAGCAATTTTGAGGGTTTCCATGTGATGGTTGCCCCGGCATTCAAGCAGCCTTCCATGTGATAGCAATGCTTTCATCGCATCGGCTGACCATTGATTTGGCCTCCCTTTATGGTGTACTTACCCTAACTGGCGTTTAAATGCTTTACTGGCGAAGAAGTAAGCGATGACCATGATGCCGACGCACCAGGCAAGCGCGATCCAAATATCGTTGCCAACAGACCCTTCATACAAGAGGGCACGAATCGCATTCACGATTGAAGTCACGGGCTGGTTCTCAGCGAACGCACGGACAATTTTAGGCATGGTTTCCGTGGGAACAAAGGCTGAACTGATAAACGGCAGGAAAATCAGCGGGTATGAGTAGGCTGTCGCCCCTTCCATAGACCCCGCTGTCAATCCGGGAATGACCGCCAGCCATGTCAGCGCTAGCGTAAACAGCCCGAGTATCCCAGCTACCGCGAGCCAATCCAGGATATCAGCGTTGGAACGGAAGCCCATCAAGAGCGCGACAAGGATAACCACCACGACAGTAAGCGCATTGGAAACAAGCGAGGTCAACACGTGAGCCCACAATACTGACGAGCGCTTGATGGGCATGGTAATGAAACGTGCCATCAGTCCGCTCTTTACATCCGTAAACAGCCGCACGGATGTGTAAGCGACGCCGGATGCGATAGCCATCAGCAAGATTCCCGGCAATAAATAATTGACGTAGTTGTCTGTGCCTGCATCTATAGCGCCGCCAAATACGTAGACAAACAGCAGCAGCATCATAATCGGCGTAATCGCCACCGTGATAATTGTATCCGGGCTGCGCATGATGTTACGCATTAAACGTCCTAGTAATACCCCTGTTTTACTTTTCATTTAAATCTCCTCCTTTTTGCCGATGATCGCGAGGAAAATTTCCTCCAATGTCGGCTGCTTCTCGATGTACTCCACTTTCGCTGGCGGGAACATCTCCTTGAGTTCGGTAAGTGTCCCGGTCGAGATGATTTTTCCGCCATGCAGGATGGCAATACGATCCGCCAGATGTTCGGCTTCCTCCAGGTACTGGGTCGTCAGCAAGATGGTCGTGCCTCCGCCGGCAAGCTCCTTGACGGTATCCCAGACTTCAATCCGCGCTTCGGGGTCAAGCCCTGTCGTCGGTTCGTCGAGAAAAATGACTTCTGGCGTCCCGATCAGGCTCATGGCGATGTCAAGCCGGCGCTTCATCCCGCCGGAATATTTATCCGCCCGGCGGTTGGCCGCATCGGTCAGGCTGAATCTCGCAAGCAGATTGTCGGCGACTTGAGCAGGATTGGAAACTCCCCGCAACTTGGCGATCATCATCAGGTTTTCCCGCCCGGTGAGCATACCGTCTAAAGCTGCAAACTGCCCTGTCAGGCTGATGCTCTGGCGAACATGATCCGGTTGACTCTGGACGTCAAAGCCGCAAATACCTACTGCGCCGCCATCGGCCTTCATCAGAGTCGAGAGGATATTGACCGTCGTCGTCTTGCCTGCTCCATTTGAGCCCAGCAGTGCGAAAATTTCGCCACGCCGCACCTCAAAATCCACCCCCTTTAAGACTTCATTGTCTTTAAAGGATTTTTTTAACCCTTTAACAGAAATCGCTGCATTGCTCATACTTTTTTCCTCCTTTTAATAGCGCGGCAAGGCCGCTTGTAAGTTTCGTAATTATCCGTTCGAGCGCATAGCAGAACTAGATTGCCTATTCTCCTCTATTTAGTCTGACTGATATTCTGTATTACTTACTACCGTGTTAAAAATATAACTGAATAGCGAAGGTGGCAATTCACATTTGTAACCAGCTATTCAGTCTGCATTATTTATTGAATTTATTTTTTCCCAGTCGCTTCAAGATGCTATCATTCAAATCTTCACGATACTTGGCGAAATAGGTTTTAGCATTTGCCACTAGTTCGTCGGCAAAGGACGCGACGTCATCCCCAGTGATTTCCAGCACTTGTCTGCCTTCCGCCGCACCGGCTTCGAACAACTCGATTAATTCATACTGCATGTGCAGCATATCCATCCCGTTGCCCGCTGAGAAATTCCACATGTAGTTTTGTATTTTCTTAAATACAAACTGGTAGTCCTCTGGCAAGGCTTCAACCCGTGCCATCATCATTTTATACTCTTTTTTATCACCAATCATTTTCTTGAACAATTCCATCATGTTATTTTTCCTCCTTATTGATAAAGCTGATCAAGACACTCCAAAAATAGCGTACGGAATATCTTATGAAGCTAGACTGACTTTAAGACATTGATTTTTGATGATACAAAATCCCATTTTTTCCAAAACAATTCGAGTTCCTGGCGGCCAGCCTCATTAAGTGAGTAAAACTTTCGGGGCGGCCCCATATCTGACGGTTTCTTCTCTATGTTAACCAGTTTTTTCTTTTCTAATCGCACGAGGATGGTGTAGACCGTCCCTTCCACGACTTCAGTAAACCCAAGCTCGTTCAGGCGGCGGGTAATCTCGTAGCCATAGGTTTCATGGCGGCTGATGATTTCCAGCACGCAGCCTTCCAGCGAACCTTTCAGCATTTCAGTTAAATTTTCCATGATCAGAGCCTCCTCTATTTTGTGACTTGTAACTTAGTTCTGAGGGGAATTTTTACTGAATAGCTTTTTGGTAATGTATTCACGCTATTTAGTATTACTTATTACAACTAAACTGTAACACCGAGTAGCAGAGGTGTCAACTCCTATTCTTAATAACATTTTTGCAACTTCACTATTCAGTGCTGTCGGTACCCAGTGTTACTTACTATAGAGTATGCTGTAACACGTAGTAGGTGACAGTCAACTTGAATTTTTTTTAAAAACCAGCTATCTCCATTGGATACAGCTGATTTCTTTTATGAAGCCTTTACTTCCTGCTATGCTTCTTGTTTACACGTATATTAAGAAAGGCGAAAGATTTCGGTATATTGACAGTTCCAAGAGCCCGTTTAAAAGTAAGGGGGGGAAAGGGTCATACATAATATGTTTGTCTCTAACACAATTGATGTGAAAAAGATAACATATTATTAATTCCTCTTTACTCGTGAAGTTTTACACTTTTACTCGTGAATTATACTGTTATACTCGTGAATTTCACGCCTTTACTCGTGAATTTCACACTTTTACTCATGAGTTTCGAACTTTTACTCGTGAGTTTCACGCTTTTACTCGTGAGTTTTACACTTTTACTCGTGAGTTTTACACTTTTACTCGTTAATTCCACTTTTTCATGAGTAACGAACAACATAAAAAGCAACCTGCGTTAGGCTGCTCGTTATCAACTCTAAATTATACCCACCATAAATCAGTTGGGCTTTCGTTTATGAGTACAGTTTTCAGATTGGTTACGGCCCGTTGGAAGCCTTCTTCAACTGACATTAGCGGATCTTCGTGTTCGATGCTGACGACGTAATCGTAACCGTATGTGCGAAGGGCACTCATGATGTCGGACCACTCTTGCAGGCTGTGGCCGCATCCTACCGAGCGAAAGTTCCAGGCACGGCTCTGGATATTTCCATATGGCTGCATGTCGGTTAACCCATACATATTGATGTTATCCTGATCCAAGTATGTGTCTTTTGCGTGGAAATGGTAGATTGCTCCCGCTTTCCCGAGGATTTTGATGGCCCCGACTGGTTCGATGCCCTGCCACCAAAGATGGCTTGGATCAAGGTTGGCGCCTATTGCATCAGATGTAGCTTCCCGAAGTTTTAACAAGGTGTAGGGTGTGTGCACAAGAAAGCCCCCATGCAGTTCAAGGCCGATTTTTATATTGTGTTCATCGGCAATGGCGGCCGCCTTTTTCCAATAAGGGATCAATTTTTCTTCCCATTGCCATTTCAGCACATCTGTATACTCATTCGGCCATGGGGCGACGGGCCAGTTTGGATATTTAGCTCCTTCGTGATCACCTGCTGTACCGGAAAAGGTATTGACGACCGGGACGTTCAGTAAGGATGCAAGCTTGATTGTTTTAATCAGTGTTTCATCACTTTCTTTAGCGAATGCTTCATCTGGAGAGATCGGATTGCCGTGGCAGCTGAATGCACTGATCGTTAACCCTCTTGTTTGAACGGATTCGAGGTATTTTTGGCGCTTTTCTTCACTTTCCAGCAGTTCATCGAGCGGACAATGGATATTCCCTGGATACCCGCCTGTACCGATTTCAACTGTTTTTAATCCGGAATCCGCGACATAATCAAGCATATCCTCGAATGATTTTTGAGCAAATAGCACTGTAAAGATCCCTAATTTCACATGCCCCACCTCACCTTTTTCATTAATTTATGCTCATGACCTTCCCACTTGCCGAGCTTTGATAAATGGCTTCGATTATTTTTGAAACTTTCATGGCTTCCGATGGTTTTACCAATGGTTCCGCCAATCCTAGGCAGCTATTAATAAAGTTCTCTGCCTGTTGCAGGTCTGGTGTATCTTCCCCTGGCATCCATACTGCTTCACTATTTAAAAGCATTCCGTGCTTAGCCTGATTCAAGACTAGAGGGAACACATCAAGTCCGCCCTGCGTTCCGGATAAACTCAAAACAGTTGCTTCTTCACGGATATTCGCGGCCCAGGATGTTTCGAATAATAGCGATGCTCCGTTGGCAAATTTGATATATGCAGTGGCATGGTCATCCACTTCAAATACCGATGCATCGAAATTCCCCCATAAATTGACCTGATCGACACCCTTACTGACATAATTATATGTCGAACCTACGATTTCAATCGGTTCTGGGTCATCCATCAGCCATAATGCTAAATCAAGCAAATGGCAGCCGTAATCGATCACGCTTCCTCCGCCTTGCAATTCCTTGCTTGTAAAAACTCCCCAGCCAGGGACTTTGCGTCGTCTGATTGCCTGTACACGCGCTACATACGGTTCACCGATTTCACCGGCCTGAATCATTTTTTTGGCAGCCTGAGCTTCCTTCATGAAGCGGTAATGATAAGCAGTCGATAACACTTTACCTGATATGTTTGCAGCCTCGGTTATTGCTAAACATTCCTCAGTTGTAATGGCCATCGGCTTTTCACATAACACATGAACACCCGCTTGCAGAGCAGCAATGGAAATCTCCGCATGGAACTTATTAGGCGTTGCAATCGTAACAGCATCCACTTCAGCAAACATTTCTTCATAATTGGTGAAAACCTTCTCGATATGAAATTCACGCGCCACTTCTCGCGCCTTCATTTCATCTATATCCTGAATGGCGTATAAAACCACTTTATCTTGAAATTTTTGAAAAGCTGGGATATGCCTTTTTTGGGCAATTCCGCCAGCACCGATAATACCCATTTTTAATTTGTACATGATGACTTTTAACCCCTTTATAAGCGGATGATTTTTCGGGATGCATTTGATTCCATCGCGCCAAGAATGACTTTTAATGATTTTAACCCTTCAACTCCTGAGACAAGAGGCTCCTCATTGTCCACCACACATTTTACAAAGTGGCTGATCACTTCGGAATCATGCTGTCCTTCTGAGTCATTAGTCTGGATGCTTCCTAATTGGATGGTATCTGTCTTTCCATTATCATGATGGATGATCAGTGAGTATTTCGGATCGTCTTCAAGGCGCAATACCGCTTTTTCCGCATAAATGACCGTAGCATTGTCTTCTTTTGCATAAGACCAGCTGGCGGTAAGAGTTCCGATGATACCGCTCTCCGTCCGGAGGATACAGGCCGCACTGTCATCAACGTCTGTATTTTTCTTGGCAGTCGTTTCCACAAAGGCTCCCACTTCAACAAATTCTTCTCCAAGGATATACCGTAATAAATCAGCTTTATGAACCCCTAAATCGCCCATTGCACCAATGACTGCCTGATCCTTCTTAAAAAACCAGCTTTCCAGTCCGTCCACGCTCCAGGTTTCCGGCCCGGAATGTCCAAAAGCCGTCCGGAAGCTATAGACCTTCCCTAGGTCCCCGCTCTCAATAAGCTGTTTTGCCTTTTGATGAGAAGGAACAAAACGCTGATTATGACCAATCATTAGTATTTTGTCGCTTTTCGCTGCTGCTGCATTCATTTTTTCAGCGTCCACCAAAGAAGTAGCCATTGGTTTCTCACAAAGGACATGCTTACCAGCTTCCAAGGCTGCAACCGTGATGCGTGCATGCAGGTAATTCGGTGTACATACACTGATCGCTTCAATCTCCTCATTCTTCAAAAGTTCTATATAATCAGTATATGCTTGGGCGCCATACCTTTGTGCTGCTGCATTCGCCCGGTCCTGCACAATATCACAAACAGCAATGATCTCCGTTTCATGATGTGCATCATACTCCGGAAAATGCCTGTTTTTTGCGATACTCCCGCATCCAATGACTCCTACCTTCACTTTGCCCATTTTGTTCTCTCCTTCACTTCATCTCTTTGAGATGGATTCCAACGGTTCGGCTTTCCCATAGTTCGTTACGACTCCAGATTCCGGCTTGACCCAATCAACGGCATTCTTAATTACCCGTTGAATCTCCGGATTATGGAAAGTAGGATATGTTTCATGACCTGGACGGAAATAGAAAATCTTCCCTTTTCCCCGCTGATACGTGCAGCCGCTTCTGAATATCTCCCCGCCTTCAAACCAACTGACGAATATCAATTGATCTGGTGCAGGAATATCAAAATGTTCCCCGTACATCTCTTCCTTCTCAAGCTCTATATATTCTCCAATTCCATTAACGATAGGATGACTGGGATCGACAACCCAAAGCCGTTCCTTTTCATCCGCGACCCGCCATTTCAAATCGCAAGTCGTGCCCATAAGCCGTTTGAAGATTTTTGAAAAATGACCGGAATGGAGGACGATGAGACCCATACCCTCGAGTACTCGCTTGTGGACCCTTGCAATGATTTCATCCTGAACTTCATCATGTGCAACATGCCCCCACCAAAGAAGTACATCGGTTCGTTCCAGCTCTTCTTCAGTTAATCCATGCTCTTCTTCATCGAGAGTAGCGGTCCTCACCTCGACCTGCTCACTTTGTAAAAAGCTAGCAATTGCACCATGGATACCATCTGGATATACTTTTGCCACTTCAGGCTTTGTTTTCTCGTGGCGATACTCATTCCATACCAGGACTCTCATGAACAACCTCCTCCATTCTAGATTCATTTCACGGCAACTTGCTTTTCATGTTTAACTATTACCTCTTTATCCATAACGCAAACGTTTGCGTTAGGTGTGATCAAAATATAAGAACATACTTATTGACTTCAGTAAGTATGAATTTTCAAAAATAATAGTGATAATCTATATTGTAAATTTATGTTAGCAAAAATCAAGCTTTAATTGGTAAAACATTTCTACATTTTTCATTTAATTTCCTTTTCAGCAACAAAATGCGACTCCCGCTTTATGATTTTGGTAGGAATACTGATACTCTTTTCCATCATTTCCGGATTTGCAATTAGATCAAACACGCATTTTGCCGCCTCAAACCCTAACTGATACGTATGGATATCAACCGTTGTCAGCGGCGTACTTAAAAATTCTATGAATTCTGAGTGGTTAAAACAGACGACGCTTATTTGCTCTGGCACTTTCAAGTTCTTTTCAGCTAACACCCCAAGCAAGAGAACACCCAATAAAAGATCCATAACCAAAAATGCGGTTGGTGCCTCTTTCAGCTCCAGCAATTCATCAATGGCCTTTATTCCATCCGTTCGATTTAAAGGAATCAATTTGATATATTCCTGTCGCACATCCAGCCCGGCCTGCTCCATCGCTTGTTGAAAACCTGTCAAGCGGTCCTGGATCACCTCAAACTCGGGACTGCCCCCTAAAAAGGCGATTCGCTCATGTCCAAGACTTATTACAAACTCCGATACTTCCCTGGCCGCTTGAACATTATCGTTATCAATGAACGTGATTCCGCTCATGTTCGTACTTGGCTTCCCGATCAAAACGAACGGGAAGCCCTGCTTTAATAAATACGGCACCACTTTATCGTCCTTTTTAGAGTACAAAACAATCATGCCATCCACTCTTCTGCCCTGAACCATTTTCACGACATCCTCAAAGATTGCATCCTCCGTCTCGCCGGTTGTCAGGGAAAGACTGTACCCTTCTTTATTACAGAAATCCCCGATGCCTCGGATCACTTCTGGAAAAAAGGGATTATAAAGTGATTCCCTTGCCGAACTTTTCATGACGATCCCAATGGCCTTAGTTGACTTCGTGACTAAGTTCCGGGCATTTTCATTCATATGATAGCCCATTTCCTTTAATACCTTGCGTACTTTACGCTTTGTCTTTTCACTGATTGTCGGGCTGTTATGGATTACACGCGATACCGTTGATGGAGCGACATTTGCTTTTTTTGCAACGTCTTTTATAGTAACAGACAAATTCATCAACACTCCCCGTTCACCGCACATGGCTTAATATTCCCTATATTTAAATAGTTATTTAACTGCTCCATCTGCAATTCCTTTGATAATTTGCCTCTGAGCAAAAAAGTACGCAATGATGACTGGAATGATGGATAAAGTAAGTCCAGCCAAGGCAAGATGCCATTGCTTCGTATATTGACCGAAAAAGAAGAATAATTTAAGTGGGATGGTCTCCGATCCTGCACCGCCAATAACAAGGGATGGCAGCAAATAGTCATTCCATATCCAAATGACATTTAAGATTCCAACTGTAATGGACATCGGTTTTAATAATGGAAATATAATATACCAAAATACTTGAAAGCGGTTTGCACCATCAATCTTTGCTGCCTCATCAAGTGAGAGGGGAATCCCTTTTAAAGTACCATGATAAAGGAATATGGAAAGACTGCAGCCAAAACCTAAATACATGAAAATCAGTCCGGCCTTGTTCAACATCCCCAGCTGGCCGAATTGGGCAACGAGCGGTATCATCACAGACTGAAACGGGATCAGCATGGCTGCTACAAACACAAAGAAAAGCAGGGAACTTATTTTACTTTTATTTCGGGAAAGAGCGTATGCTGCCATCGCAGAAAAGATGATGATGATGACTACACTGACGCCCGATATCAATAAAGAATTGAATAAAGTCCGGAGGAAATCCAATTGCTCGAAAGCTTGAGTGAAGTTTTCGAATGTCCAGGTTTCAGGCAGTCCCAATGTATCGGCAAATATATCCCGTTTCATTTTAAAAGCATTGACAAGCATTAAATAAAACGGAGTGAGCCATAATATGGCCAATATGAATCCGATGAATCCAATCAGCCACAATTTCCATTTTCCCCTCATTACAGCTCAACCTCCCGTTTTTTATTGAAATAGACTTGTGTCAGCGAAACGACCGCCACGATTACGAAAAAGATAACGGCTTTTGCCTGAGCATATGCCATGTCGTTTTCGGTGAAGGCGGATTTTACAATGTTCATCGCAACCATTTCAGTTGAATTATAGGGAGCTCCATTCGTCAAGGAAAGGTTTTGATCATAAATCTTGAACGAGTGGGAAAGCGTCAAAAACAAACTGACAGTAAAAGCAGGTGCCACTAGCGGAAAAGTTATATGGCGAAAACGCTGGAAGCTGTTCGCTCCGTCAATTTTTGCCGCTTCTATCAAGTCTTCAGGAACAGCCTGCAGATAGGCAATATAAATGATCATGATATATCCGGCCATCTGCCAAGACGTTAAAATGATCAATCCCCAAAAACCTGTATCAGTCGTTGATAACCACCCATTAAATGCTTCGATCCCAGTCAAATCACCAATCGCACCGAAGACCTTAATAAAAATGAACTGCCAAATAAAGCCGAGTATCAAGCCGCCAATTAAATTGGGCATAAAGAAAACTGTCCGCAATATGTTGCTTGATTTAATTTTCGAAGTCACGATGAGGGCCAAACTTAATCCGATGATATTGATTACCACAATTGCCGCTACGGAAAATTTAATGGTGAACCAAAATGTATCAAGGAACCCTTTATCCGTAAACAAGTCTATATAATTCTTAAGACCAATGAAATCCGGAGTCCCTAAACCGTTCCAGTTCGTAAAGGAATAATAAAATCCGTAGATGAGCGGCACGATCACAACCAAAATGAGTGCAGCAAGAACAGGTGTCAAAAACAGCCAATATGCAGCATCCCGATTTCTCAACGAAACCGACCTCCTTCAAATGATTTAATAGTTAATGGGTTTAGATCATGACTGTGTTATTTGATGAATCCCTTGTTGAGGCAAATTCCCTCAGCGACTTTTCTATAATAAGGAACAACCAATCGACACATTTTTCATGCCGATTGGTCACTTGCATTTCCCAACGCTTATTTGCTATGAATCTTCTCCCAATTTTCAATGTTCTGTTGGACAAGTTCCTCCCAAGTCAATTTACCAGTTACGTATTTTTGGACACTTGCACCAAGATCATCATTCCAACCGACCGGATATCCATTAAACACCCACCCAATCGTATTTCCTTCTTGGGAGTATTTATAAATTTCTTTTGAAATTGGATCGGCAATTTTTTCTACATCATATCCTTCATAAGCAGGAATGAATTTAAAGTCTTCCAAAACGGCTTTCTTCCCTGCTTCGGATGTATACATCCAATCGAGGAACTTCTTCGCCGCTTCCTGTACCTTTTCATCCGATTTCTTGTTCACTGCCCAATAGTTCGGTACGCCTACCGGCATGCCTGCATTGTCTCCATTTGGAATCGGGATGATGCCAATTCCCTTTTCAGCTAACTCAGGATCCATATCATAGACTGTGTTATACACCCAGTTACCCTGCTGAATGATCGCAACCTTTTCAAGCGAGAACAGCTCCTCCACTTGTTGGGAATAATCAAGACTTGCTGTCGGCTGCACGGAATACTCATTTTGGATATCGACCAATTGTTTAAACTTGTCACCATCCGTGAATTTAACCGTAGGTGCTTTACTTGCTTCTAACACATTTCCATCAAACTCCGGTGATAAGAATACATTGGATAAATGGTTTCCAGTCACCCACTTCTCTTTTACCGGATATGCGAAAACTGCTTCGAGCTTCAATTTGTCTTTTTGTGAATCGATTTTCTTAACTGCCGCCTCTAAGGCTTCATAACTTGTAATTTCATCAGGATTAATTCCGGCTTCTTTAAATATTCGTTTGTTATAGATCAAGCCGTATCCTTCCTGGTTAAATGGAAGTCCAAGGACTTGCCCGTCCTCTTCCACGCCATCCAAAGTACCGTCAAGCGCTGCAGCAGCAGCTTTCGTGTCCTTTAAATCTGTTAATCTATCTTTATATTGTGCGACATCTACCGGTCCGCCAATGTTAAAAACCGCTGGCTCCTCACCTGAAGCGAACTTTGCCGTTATGGCAGATTTATAATCATTACCGCCGCCGACTGTCGATACCTTGATCTTCACATTTGGATTTTCTTTTTCATATTGTTTTGCCAATGTCTCGAATTGCGACTTGAATTCTACCTTGAATTGAAATATATCGAGCGTCACGACATCCTTTGAGTCGCTGTTTCCGCCAGTTGAAGAAGAGCATCCTGCCAAAATTACACTAAAAATTAATAAAACAGTAAGAATTCCCCCATACCATTTTTTACGCCTCATGCCTACCCACTCTCCCTTTTTCTCATAATATTCATGCAATTTTAAGAAAACGTTTGCATAAAATTAGTAAAATAAAAGCCATTCATTCTATAAAATTCATAGTCTAGCGTACTTCTTTTACATCACCTCCTCACAAAAAAATGTTGCAAACGTTTACATTTATGCGCTTTATATTACCACCAAATTCCATACTTTACAATAAAATTGTAGTATATTGTAAAAAAAGGATGTTAAGAACTCTCTTAATCTAATTATATGATTCAGAAACCTTTGATTATTCCTTTATCCGATTATTTATTGTACGGGCCATTTTCATTCCTGGCATTATACGAAAAAAGGGAAACCCGTCGGTTTCCCTCTTATCACTTCAATATCATCTTCACATTGGAAGGACCGTATTCATCCTTCAATTCATAATATTTATCGCTTGCTTGTCCAAATTCCTTAAACACACCGCTAATGATCAATTCATTCGTTTCCTTATCAACGACACTGTACTTGATATTGCTTTTCCCAAACTTTCTGTCATCCACTTTTAAAAGGATCATCTTGGACACCTCCACATTTAATGGCTGCACTCCTCAGGGTGTGTGGTTTCTTACTTACATAATATAACAAATTATTCTAAATTTACAGATTTTTTGCAGTACAAAATAAAAAAGCCTATCAAGGCCTTTTCATTTCGCTTATACTTTATTCGCGTCAGGACTTCGAGATATCCAGGAATCCTTCACCAAATACGTCCCGAACGTCATGTATGGCTATAAACGCATTGCTATCCGTTGACTGCACTATTCTCTTTAACTTTAGCACCTCTTGCTTACTTATAACGATATATAAAATATCCTTGGATGCCTTTGTATAGTATCCATGGCCGCTAAAAACAGTGACACCCCGGTCCATCAATTCGGTTACTTGCTTTGCAATCTGGTCCGCTTCTTTTGAAATGATGGTAATCGCTTTTTTCGGGTTCAATCCCTCAATGATGAATTCCATCGTTTTTGTTCCAATATAAAGCATAAGGATAGTGAGCATCAGACCTTCTGCACCAATGATGAAATAAGATGAGAACGCAACGATTAAATCGAAAAACAGAAGTCCATAGCTTAAGCTCCATCCCAAATACTTATTAGTAATTCGGGCAAGGATTGTCGTACCGGCAGTAGTGCCCCCAACACGAATGATCATGCCAATTCCTGCACCGGCAAAAACCCCGCCAAATATCGCATTGATGACCAATTCATCTGAAGATATCGTCCAGCTTTCGGTTAAATGAAGGAAAAGTGAATTGAAGGCAACGGCTACGATTGTATATACCGTTGTTAATTTCGACAAAAATTTATAGCCGACAATGAGCAGGAAAGCGTTAATGATCAAACTTAACAGCCCTGGTGACCATTCAAAAAGATAAAACAAAATGATGGTTATCCCAGTGACTCCTCCCTCACCAAGCTCATTGGGAATGACGAAAAGATTTATTGCCAAAGCGAAAATAAAAGCTCCTATTAATATAAAGAAAACATCCAAAGAAATCTTTTTCATATTTATACCCTTCCTTTATGTAATGGTTAATGTGAATTCGGTTAATTTCACTGCTCTATAGTAACATGGAATTCCATTTAATCCTTCAAAGATTTGAAGGTTTAACAAAAAGACTACCTTGGAAGTTAGATTATCTTCAATGAATGAGCTTAATACATAAGAAGTCACTATTTTTCACTAAGCTTTTTTATACATTAGCTTAACAAAGCCGCTGCCCGATTCTCCTTTAATCAAAATAACCAACCAGCTTTTTTTGACCCTTGATTTCTCCAGATTAATGATTATTAGTTTATTCTCATGCTCCTTTTCAAAGCTTGACAGTTTCATTGAGTCATGATTAGAATGTTTTATATGTTAACCTATATTAATTTTAGTTGACATATAAAAAGGAGAATGGCCATGCACAGTGAAAAACAATTGCCTTGTTGGGAAGAAAAAATAAAAAAAGAACTGGCTCATTTAGAAGAGATTTCGCAAAAGCGTGAACTCGTATCAACCGTATGTGCCGAGCAGCCTTGGCTTACAATCAACGGGTGCAGGATGCTTAATCTAGCTTCTAATAACTATTTAGGGTATGCCGGAGATGAGCGGCTGAAAAAGGCTATGGTTGATGCAGTACATACATATGGTGCAGGAGCAACGGCTTCACGTTTAATTGTTGGCAATCATCCTCTTTACGAGCAGGCGGAACAAGCTCTTGTCAATTGGAAGAAAGCCGAAGCAGGACTCATCATCAATAGTGGATATAACGCAAACCTTGGAATAATCTCCACCCTGCTGTCCCGTAACGATATTATTTATAGCGATAAATTAAATCATGCAAGCATTGTCGATGGAGCTCTTTTAAGCAGAGCAAAGCATATACGCTATCGTCATAATGATTTAGATCATTTAGAAGCATTTTTGAAAAAATCACCGATTGAAGCACGGAAATTAATCGTGACGGATACGGTCTTCAGCATGGATGGTGACTTCGCTTTTCTCGAAGAACTTGTTCGGCTAAAGGAACGTTATAACGCACTGTTAATGACAGATGAAGCACACGGAAGCGGTATCTATGGTAAACATGGTGAAGGCTATGCCGGTCACCTCCATCTTCAAAATAAAATAGATATCCAAATGGGAACATTCAGTAAAGCGCTCGGTTCATTCGGGGCCTATGTCGTCGGGAAAGAATGGCTCATCGACTATTTAAAAAATCGCATGCGCGGATTCATATATTCAACTGCACTTCCCCCGGCCATACTCGGTGCTATAAAAACAGCGATTGAACTTGTGCAGCAAGAACCAGAACGCCGCTCACTGCTCCAAACACACTCAGAACACTTTAGACAAGAACTCACATATTACGGGTTTAATATTTGCGGAAGCCAATCACAAATTGTTCCTATCGTCATCGGGGAAAACGAAAAAGCGATGGAATTTGCTGCACGTTTGCAGAAAGAAGGAATTGCCGCTATTGCTGTAAGGCCGCCGACCGTTCCTGAAAATGAAGCTAGAATCCGTTTTACCGTTACGGCTCTCCACGATAAAAAAGATCTTGATTGGGCAGTTGAAAGAGTTTCGATCATTGGAAAAGAAATGGGTGTTATTAAATGAAACAGCCGAATTTAATCCTGCTTCCTGGCTGGGGAATGGAAAAAGATGCGTTTCAACCGTTAATCCAACCGCTGTCAGAACTATTTCACCTTTCATTTATAGACTGGAGAGATATGAAAGCACTAAATGACATTGAAGAACGAGTCATAGAAACAATCACTTCCATAGATGGTCCTGTTTATTTACTGAGCTGGTCATTAGGATCAATAGTATCACTTGAACTTTCAAGTTCGTTTCGAGAAAAAATAAACGGTTTTATCCTTTTTGGAGCAACAAGTCGGTTCACCACCGGAGAAAATTACACATTTGGCTGGGATCCACGAATGGTCGAGCGCATGAAGAAACAACTGCAGCGCAATAAAGAGAAGACTTTGACTTCCTTCTATGAAGCAATGTTTTCCGATACTGAAAAAGAAGCAGGTTTTTATGATCAATTCATCAAGACAATTCAACGCGAGTTTCATGGAGATGATGTGTTTTCGCTTCTGATTGGTTTGGATTATTTACTTCAGAAAGATGCTAGAGCAAGATTCGACCGGATTGAAGCCCCCTTTATATTGCTTCATGGGAGGGAAGACAAAATTTGTCCACTTGAAGC
This sequence comes from Peribacillus sp. NPDC101481, assembly GCF_044767165.1. Lineage (NCBI taxonomy): Bacteria > Bacillati > Bacillota > Bacilli > Caryophanales > Bacillaceae > Peribacillus > Peribacillus sp. NPDC101481. The sequence continues at coordinate 269,256 of NZ_JBIWNJ010000004.1, forward strand.
CTCCTCCTTCATTAAAGAAAACCTGGGTGGGCAAGCCGAGCTTCATATTATTGAAGGTGCTGGTCATATTCCATTTTTCACAAAACCACAGGAATGTATGGAGCATATAAAAACATTTATTCAAAAGGAGTACGTTCATGATTGATAAACGATTGTTAAGCAAGCGGTTTAGTGAACACGCGAAAACATATGATGCGTATGCCAATGTTCAAAAAAACATGGCAAGAAAATTAGTGGATTTGCTTCCTCAAAAAAACACCAATCATAAAATCAATATTCTTGAAATCGGCTGCGGCACTGGTTACTTAACCAGGTTACTCGTCAAAGCATTCCCTAATGCCGCCATTACGGCTGTTGATATTGCACCCGGAATGGTTGAAGTGGCGAAAGGAATGACAAAGGAGGACCGTGTTACATTTTTATGTACGGACATCGAAGAAATGGCGCTAAATGAAAATTTCGACTTGATTATTTCCAATGCAACATTTCAATGGCTGAATGATCTTCCTGCAACCCTTGAAAAACTGTGTACACGATTAACGGCTGAAGGAAGCCTGATATTTTCAACGTTCGGAATAGATACATTTCAAGAGCTTCATATGTCGTATGAACAGGCGAAAGAAAAGCTTCAACTTTCCATTGATAGTTCACCAGGCCAAATGTTTTACACACTAGAAGAATTATCCCAAATTTGTGAAGAAGCGCTCCCCTTTTCATCAGCATCTCCAATCAAGATAACAAAAATGGAAAAGCTTGAACTGGAGTACTTTCAGACAGTACGTGAATTTTTCACTTCAATTAAAAAGATTGGTGCAGCTAACAGCAACAAAGAAAACTACTGCCAGCGCCCTTCCCTTTTTCGAGAGTTAATCAACATATACGACACAGAATACCGAGATGAATCAGGTGTAAAAGCAACCTATCATTGTTTGTTCTTTAAAATGAAAAAACATGATTAATCCGAAGATAACCATCTGGGATACTAGCAATATATTATACATAAATGCAAATCGTTTAGATAAAGTAACGACTAGTATACCAACCGCTTACCAGGTTCCCATTCAGCAATTCAGGCCGCCGCCACTCCTAATTCCTTTGAAGAGGCTGCGGCCTTTTACCTATAACTTCATCCAAATACCTTGCCATCTGTAATATTGACCACTCGATCACATAAATCTAACATTCTTTCATCGTGCGTTACCATGATGGCCGCTTTATTTCTTGATTTCACCTCATGTGCAAGCATTTCAACAACATCCCTGCCTCTTTTGGAATCAAGACTTGCGGTTGGTTCATCCGCTAAAATGATTTCTGGATCATTCATCAGCGAACGGGCAATGGCTACACGCTGCCGCTCACCGCCCGACAGTGCTTCTGGCAGGTGATCTGCCCGATGTCCAAGTCCAAGGTGGCTAAGCAATTCGTCCGCTTTTTTCACAGTTTTTTTATCTCGCTTGCCAATCAGTTCAGAAAGTAGCAGAAGCTGATCTCGTACGGTGAGATATGGCACAAGGTTCGATGATTGGAATACAAATCCGATCTTTTCGAGGCGAACTCTAGTCAATTCCTTTGGTGATAGTGTTGTTATATCTTCATCATTCAGCAGTAAGCGACCTTCGCTCGGAGATAGTAACGCACCCGCTATTGAAAGAAAAGTACTTTTTCCTGAGCCTGAAGGACCCACGATCGCGACGAATTCCCCCGCTTTCACATTCAGGGAAATATTATCAAGGGCAGTCACCTTATTAACGCCTTCCCCATAAATCTTACTGACGTTTTCAAATAATAGTTTATCCCTCATCATGATACCCTCCCTATTGCTTCGATCGCATCTATCTTCGCTACTCGGTATAGTGATAGCAGCGAACCCAATACGGATACAACCAAAAGTAACACGGAATATTTAATGACCAAATCGGTACTCAATACGAATGGCATTCCCTCTGGCATGATTAAAGTGACGACATATGTCAGTGCAACACTGATGGCTATGCATGTCACTGCAAGCAGCATTACTTGACCAACAATACTTTTTGCCAGGTAACCCGTATTGGCCCCGAGTGCTTTAAGGACTCCAAATTGATTAGTCTTCTGCAAGGTAATCACATAAAAGAATACAGCCAAAACGAATGCTGCAATGACAAACAAGAAGGCAATCATCATCGTCAATGTACCCTGTTCCTCTTTGAACCCTGGTATACTCTGAAGTGATTCTTCTTTCGAAATGAGCGTTACTCCTTCAGGCAATGATTCACGTACATTCTCTTCTGCCTTCGAATCCATTTGCACGGCTATTGCGCTGATTGAGTCTTTTCCTTGATTTTTCAATCCAGGATTAATCTCCTGCCACCCCTTAACATTCATGTAAACTGCCGGTGAATGGCTGTAAGACTGCTTTTCAGTAAAACCAACAATGGTGAAAACCTTACCTGATAGGTCATCTTTAAGTGAATCACCCAATTTATAACCCACTTCTTTTAAAGAACGATCTGCAACTACTTCACCTTGTTTCTTATTGTCATAGCTCGTTCCTTCTATGACCTTCGGTGCTAGTATCCCACTGGCATCGGTCGCAAAAATGGTGACATCCGTTTTCTCCGATGATCCGGTTTTATTCAATGTGATCATCATTTGCCCCAGCCCTTCGGCTGCTTTAACATCCGATAAAGCCTGGATGTCATCAAGCTTTTCCATGGATATGATGGATCGATTCAATTTATTTTTAGAGTCATGCTCCATAACGAAATAGTCGGCTTTCATGTTTTGTATGGATGAAGCATTATCTGATGAAAGTCCATTAGCTAATCCTGAAATGATAAAAACAAGCAAAGCGACCAATACCATGATCAGTCCAATCAGCAGATAACGTAACTTTGAATGCTTTAGTTCACGTATTGCCAAAAACATCATTACATCTCCCTTTTCTTTTGTTTACCAATCGAGTCCTGCTTCAATCGGTATGACTCGATTGTAAACAATCAATATGAATGGAAGATGAACAACTGATTACATAAGGGGCAGCCGTATATAAAAAGTGGTCCCTTTACCAAGTTTGCTTTGAACTTCGATCGTTCCTCCATGAAGATCAACCGTCTTCTTCGTGATCGAAAGTCCTAACCCGCTGCCTGTTTCACTCCTATTCCTCACTTTGTCGACTTTATAAAAGCGATCAAGGATATAAGGAAGGTCTTCTTCTGGAATTCCCATGCCCGTATCCGCGATCATCACTTCAACAGCACTGCCTATACTTTTAATCTGAATATTGATCGAACTGCCGCTTTCCGAGTATTTAATGCTATTGGTTATCAAATTCGTCCAAACTTGATTTAAAAGTTTCTCATCTGCAGAAATGACGGTTGACGGCAAATCCATTTCGATCACCATATCTTTTTCCCGCCAATTCCATTCCAGCATGAACAACACCTGCCGGATTTGCTGCGCTAAATCAAAATTTGACCGTTGTAGCGGATCTTCTTCTTTATCCAAAGAAGCAAGCATGAGCAGCTGTTTGCTTAACGACGACATGCGCCTGCTTTCTTTTTCAATGATGGACAAGTACTGATTTCTTTGTTCTTTTGTTAATTCCTCCGATTGGAGGGTTTGAGAAAAACCTTGGATGGATGCGAGCGGAGATTGAATTTCATGAGATACATTCGATACGAACTCCTGCCTCATATCATCCAACTTCTGTATGCTTTGAGTCATTTTCGAGAAATGCTGTGCCAAGTCCCCTATTTCATCTCTTCGGGTGACATTCAATTCACTACTATAATCCCCATCGGCGATTCTTTTTGTAGCTTCCGTTAATTTCGTAATCGGCTTAACGATGAAACGCGTATTAATGATCACAAATAAAAAACTAAGAAGAAGCGTCAGTACGAGCAAAACCGCAAGGAAAAAGCGAAATTCACCAAACTGCAGCTCTATATTCGGCCTTACAAACAATGCATGCTTTTCGCCATTCACGTTTAACGGGACCCCAATGCTATTAATTAAAACATCTTCAAAAAAACCGGTAATAAATAACCCATTATTATAATTGACGATCCCTTGATAGGTATTTCCATTCAAAACTCCGGAAATCGTGTCGCTATCCAAACTGGTATCCCGAAACGGCTCACCATATAAAGTTCCTTCACCCTGCTCATTAAATAGATACATTTGATAGTGCAAACCTGCAATATGGTTTAAATACGCATCAATATCCTGATCAGGATTCTCCTCATATAAGGAGACGATCTCACTTGCGACTTTGCCTATCTTCTTACCATTGTTGGGTTTTTGAACCTGATGATAATAAACATTGGAAATTAAAAAAGCGATGACACTGGCAAGCACCATGATCAAAATGGTTTGAATAACTATCCTGAAATAAAGTGTTTTCACTTCTTGTTGACCTCCAGTTTATAACCTAAGCCACGGACAGTCGTTATGACAAAATCATCGGTCCGTCCGGCAAAACGTTCCCTCAACCGTTTAATATGAACATCAACCGTTCGATCATCCCCTTCAAAATCAGCACCCCAAACCAGTTCAATAAGCTGCTCACGCGTAAAGACCTGATCTGGAAAACTCCCAAGCTGAGCAAGCAGCTCAAATTCCTTAAGCGGCAGGAGCAGTGTATTCCCCTTTATTCGCACTTCGTAACTTCTACGGTCAATCACCGTTTGATTCAATGAGATGGATTCAGAATTCACCATACGGTACCTTCGCAATAGCGCTTTTATCCGAAATAGAAGTTCCCGTGGCTCAAACGGCTTTACGAGGTAATCATCCGTACCTGCAAAGTACCCCTTTTCCTTATCGATAAGTTGATCTTTAGCTGTCAATAAAATGACGGGCAGATCATATTGATCCCGGATTTCCTTACAAAGATCCAGTCCGTTTTTAAACGGCATCATAATATCGACAACAGCCAGATGGACCCGTTCCTTCTCCAGTAGCAAGGAAGCTTCATTACCGTCCTTCGCTTCGAATACCATGTACCCTTCCTTTTCCAAGTGAAATTTAAGCAACTCCCGAATATGCCGATCATCATCCGCAATTAATATATGTATCAAAGAAACCACATCTCCACTTCTTTTATAGCCCTGGCTAAACATACAATAGCAATAATTAAAACTGTAAAACAACAATTACTAATTCCATTTCCGGTTCCTCATAAACTAGTTTGCCACTAATATACAGCACCCACTTATTTTTTTAAAAAAATAAAGTAAAAAAGCGAACAGAATCTAAAAACCCTGTCCGCTTTTTTCCTATAGTAAATCTTCATATTCACACTAGTTCAGCGCAAGAGAATTATAGTTCCAAAAGGCTGGATAGAAAACTTATTGATATTTTTATTGCCCGAAAGGGTTTTAAATATTCAGAATATAAATTATAATTGTTTTATTTTAAAACATCTAGGAGGTCACTATGGGAGTAGTAGAGAAAATCAGCGGTTTTGCTGGTAAAACGTTTACCTTATGGGTCATTTTATTTGCAGTTATTGCGTATATCTTACCTAATCAGTTTATATGGATTGGAGCCTATATTGTTCCATTACTAGGAATTGTCATGTTTGGCATGGGACTTACATTATCAGCAGCGGATTTTAAAGAAGTATTCCGACGGCCGAAAGAGGTCGCACTAGGGGTAGCAGGTCATTTTATCATTATGCCCTTATTGGCATTCGGATTAGCAATAGGGTTCGATTTGCCCAAAGAAGTGGCTGTTGGTGTTATTTTGGTAGGATGTTGCCCTAGTGGAACAGCTTCAAATGTCATGGTGTTTCTTGCGAGAGGAAATGTTGCGCTTGCAGTTGCCATTGCTTCTGTTTCCACTATTCTAGCGCCTATCGTAACGCCCCTGCTTATTCTGCTCTTGGCAAGTAAATGGGTCAATATCAGTATTGGGTCATTATTCATTTCGATCATTCAAGTGGTAATTATCCCACTGCTGCTTGGATTCATCGTTAAAAAGTTTTTCGGCAAACAGGCAGAGGCCGGTGCAAAGGCTTTACCTCTAGTATCTGTCATTTCTATCGTTCTGATCGTATCTGCCGTAGTGGCAGGCAGCCAAGCACAGCTGGCTAAAACAGGTTTGCTCATTTTTGCAGTCGTCGTTCTTCATAATGTTCTTGGTTTTTTACTCGGCTTCTTCTTTGCTCGTTTATGCGGGATGGATTTAGCTAAACAGAAAGCTGTTGCAATGGAGGTTGGTATGCAGAACTCTGGTTTAGGTGTAGCCATAGCAACAGCCCACTTCTCGCCTTTGGCTGCTGTACCTAGTGCCATTTTCAGTGTTTGGCATAATATATCAGGTTCCGTTCTAGCCTTTATTTTCAGTCGCATGAAAGATAAAAAAAATACAGGGACAAATAATTCGATAAAAACAGAAGTATCATAATATTGTTGGATGAATAAAAAAAGCCGATTGAGTGAATCGGCTTTTTTTGTGCATTTATCATCTGAATATTGAACATTCAAGGGAAAATGACAAATATTCTATGCCCAAAATTAATGAACTTACTGCCTTGTTGTGGTTATTTTTTTGAACTACCTGCTATACTACTAGATGAAAGTAAGTTATAAAATTTGCTAATGATTCGGGTTATAGTAATTGACTATCATTTTAAGGATGAGGGAATATAATGTCACCAAAAATAAAATCTTCAAGAAAAATAGCTAGATATTCACTAATTATCATGGGGGCAGGTTATATTGCAACCACTCCATTTCAAGGTTCATTGCCGTTAGATTTATTACATGGAGGGTTTGAGGCTGGTTTAGTCGGCGGATTGGCAGATTGGTTTGCAGTCACTGCATTATTCCGCCATCCGCTTGGATTACCGATCCCCCATACAGCGCTTTTGCCCAACAATCGTAAAAGAATGACAAATGCACTTGTTTCGATGTTAAAAAACGACTGGCTTTCTAAGGAAAGCATTCAGGACAAAGTAAAACATGTTCCTTTTACTGAAAAATTGATCCCTATTTTAGTAAAAGAGATTCAAAGTGAGACTTTTAGAAAAGTCCTGATTAAATTAATCAAGCAAATGATTGGTTATATAGATATAGAAAAGATTACACCTTTCGTTGCTAAAAAAATTAAAACATCACTTTCTAACATAGACATGAGCAAGATTATACATTTAGTAAGTTCACAGTTACTTAACGAAGAGTTTGATAAGAAGGCTTTGGATCATGTTTTGAAAAAAGCAGAAGATTGGTTAGGAAAAAAAGAAACCAGTCACCGACTTGGCACTGTTTCCATGGATGTACTCAGTAAGATTGAACTGGAAGGTATGCTTCAGTTCGCCGTTAAATCCATTCAAAGTCTACTTAACGAAGAGAAACTTGGGAATATCATACAAAACCTGTTATTAAGTGTCGTAAATAATTTACAAAACGAGAAAGAACCAAATAGAGAGGCTTTAATCTTATATATCAGGAAAGAGATACAAGGCATTAACCATAACCGGGAACTGTTAGAAGGAGTTGAAAAATGGAAAAAACAACTTCTGACAACATGGGAGCCTGAGGCGACAATAAAGGGAACTCTACAACAAATTCAACAAGAAGCATTGGATTTTGTCGAAGATGAACATTTCATGGATGCTTATCTGACTCCAATGATTCATCACGTACTGGACAACATAAAAGAAAATAGCACGCACATCGATAATTGGATACAGAAACAAATTACTGTTCTAATTGAAAATAATCATACGCAGATCGGCAATCTTGTACAAGAAAATTTAGATAAGCTAGACAACGAAACGCTGATTGATATGATGGAAAACGGTGTAGGAAAAGATTTACAATGGATTCGTGTGAACGGAGCGGTCTGTGGTTTTATTATAGGGATTATCCTAACAGGCGTACAGGCTCTGCTTAGGCTATTATAATTCAGGCACCTTCGGGCGATTTGGTAACGGCAGTATCTGTCGCTTTTCAAATCAACTGGGGCTGATTCGTTGCCTTTAGATTGATACCCCTCATAAAAAAAGGCCCTTATCCTTAAGGGCTTTTTAACGGGGTAACTAATCTAATGTATAGGGTTTCCTCTCCTCGATTATCTCCACTTCATCCCATTCCACAGATTTGGAGTACATATATTTATCTGTACGTTCAAACCCCATCTTTTTGGCAAGTTCAGTGTTTGTTGTATCCAACAATACTTTTCCGGTTTTTCTTTCTTCAGATGCTGGAAACAACTCCCCCTTATATATTGCCTTTGAATTTATCTTAAATAAATCTACCTCTTCTACAGAAACATTTTTTATATAGATATTTTCATCTAAATGTTTGAAACCTTGAGATAGATCAGCATGTTTATGACTTATTAACCTTATAGACTTATCTTCCAGTAGATTAAAACTATACTCGCTACCTTTATGTATTGCATACTTTCCTTTTCTTATCATAGGTTCCTCCATTTTCAAACTTTATCAAGCATTGAATAATTCTCTATTTATTTTTTCAGCTTTATGTAATTCTCCTAATAACGGATTTAGATAGTCATTATAACTATCCATATAAGCCCTTACGCCGCCTATAATATTTAATTCTCTTATATCTTCATTATTTTCCATTACATCCAATGCGTCCTTATATCTTTTATATATAAGTTGTAACACGCCCCTTGTAATTTCATTATAATAATCATTTTCAAGATTATTTATCACAACTTTTATTTGATCGATTAACTGCTTTTTCTTATCCATTAATTTCATCTTCCTATCTACTCGCCTACAAAGGAGACCTTTAACAAAACAGTGCCAAAGCTCATTAGGGGGATAGTACAATAAATATAATCGCGTTTGAAATGAAGAAATTAATCTAATGAATAAGGTTTCCTCTCCTCGATTATCTCAACTTCATCCCGTTCCAAAGATTTAGAGTACATATACTTATCTGTCCGGTCAAATCCCATCCTTTTAGCAAGTTCAGTGTTTGTTGTATCCAACAATACTTTTCCGGTTTTTCTTTCTTGTGATGCTGGAAACACCTCTCCCTTATATACAGCATAGGGATTTATAGAATATAATTCTTTAACTTCATTTACACCTACTATTTTCGTGTAAATATTTTTTTATAATAAGTAAGCCATTGTCCATTTCATTTTTATCATTACTAATTAATTCAATAGCTTCCACTAAATCAGATTCTATGAATCTATACTCTTTACCATTATAGATCGTATACTCACCTTTTCTTAGCATTTTCCCACTCACTCCATTATTTAATTTCCCATCCCCCAATTCAAACTGCTTGCTTTCCGTTTAACATCGCATAAACTGGACTCTGGACATAAAAAAACTCCTATAAAGTTATTTTATAGGAGTTTTTTTGTTTATATTGGGGATTTACATCAATCCCCATACTCTTCTTTAATTGCTTTATCTGCACAAAAACTATGGAATTGCTCGATTAATTTATCAATATCTTCTTTTCTGGTGATTTTCTCAAGCCATTCTTTAGGAATGTCGTCCATTTTATAGTACATACCTGCCAATGTTCCCGTAATGGCACCTACTGTATCCGTATCATCCCCTAGATTCACTGCTTTTAAAACGGCATCGCTAAACGAATCTGAATTTCCTAAGCACCAAATGGCTGCTTCCAACGTATGAACGACATAACCATCTGACTGAATTTCTTCTTGTGGTAATGAAAAGAAATCTTCCTCAAAAATTCTTGAATAGGATTGCAGCTCTTTTTGGTATATATGATCTTTTTCGAAATTCTCATCAAAAAGTTCTTTTATCTCCCTTTTTGAAACTTCAGGAGAATTATTATAAAAAAGTCTAAGTAAAAACTCGACATAAATAATAGAACCTACCACAGAACGCGGATGAGAATGTGTAACTTCAGTATATTTTTTAATGGTTTGGATTTTTTCAATGAAATTAAAGTTATTAAAAAGGATAAATGCTACTGGAGCGATCCTCATCAACGCCCCATTCCCATTATCAAACATGGCGTTTCCGCCACATTCTGGCGCTGGCGTTCCATTTTTAAACTTGATTACGGCTTCACTGGTCGTTCTTCCAATATCAAACATTTCATGATGTGGTGTCCAATAGCCATATTCCATATATTGAACGAATTTTTGCATTAGCTCCGCTGAATCGCTTTCTTCAATTAAGTTTTCAATTAAACATAAAGTTAATGAAGTATCGTCCGACCAAGTGCCTGGCGGCTGATTATACGTTCCATATCCCGTTATATCATTAATAGCAAAAGTCCCTCTTTTTTTAAATTCAACTGGAACACCAAGCAAGTCTCCAACAATACCGCCATACAGACTTGGTAACATTCTTTTTTTTAGATTAAATCTCAAAAAACTTTTACTATCGTCTTCCCATCTGTCTACCATTCTTCTGCCTGTCATTCATTACACCTACTTTTTGTTTAAGTACCATTTCTCAGTACCCTTGCTTAACAAATGCCCTATTGATTGATTAAATTCATACTTTGTTTTTATGTATGCTAACACCTATACTACAACCACTATAATATCTTTCCATTTAAATACAAGAGCAAAATCAGTTCGTATTTCCAAATTACCTGCTTACCATCATAGTCCTCATACAATTATTTAAAACTGCCCATTTCATAAAAAAACTCGAATGGCTTTAGCCACTCAAGGTTATTTTATTCTAGAGAAATACGGATTTCTTTTTCGTTAATCTGAATATGCTAGGATAAAATTAATATACGTTATCGCCAATAATTCTACATACCTATTTTCCCCATCGTTATCATATATAAAAATTTAAAAATTGGATCCTCATTACCCTTTTCGATAATTGAAAAATTTTGTCTTTCATCCACATCATACAAAATCCAATTTCCATCTTCAAAGTAACAACCTGTTGAAAATGGTACATTAGTTTTTCTTCCAATAACAATATTAAATTCTTGCAAATCTATACGTAACTCTTTTATCTTATTTTCATATTCATTTCGTGTCATTTTACCAACCTCCTTTAATTAAGTAATATCCCTGATATCCTCCAGGGCTTTCACTTTAATTGGAGTATTATTTCAATTCATTAAAAAACCTTGAATGGCTTTGGCCACTCAAGGTTTTATTCTATTCTAGCAAGATTGGTTTCCTGTGTCATTTTTTATAACTGATCCAGATCTCTACTTGTCCACTTTTCTTATCTTCAAATGAAGTGACTTCTCCCCAAGTTCTATTATAAATTAATGAGTCTCCTTTTTTAATATCTGGTTTACCTAATATCTCTTCTACCCATTTATCATGTATCTCTTTCTTTTTTTTAGCTTTATAATTAGCCCAATTATTGAAAGTATTTTTCAAATTTTCATCAGCATTGTCGAGTTCAATACGAGAAACTTTATCATTTTGAAAGTTAACCACAGCCCAAAAATAAATTCCATTTAACATAATTGCGTCCTTAAAAACAAACATATTATTCGATATATCGCTTGATAATAGTTCATTTTGAAAATTTATACAAAAATCCTGTTTATTTGTATTTCCATTAAGTATTTTTCCTTTCACTAAAATATCACCTGTTAATCCATTCAAATTAAAAACCTCATTTTCATTTAATTGAATTCATTATTTTACTATATTCTTCAAAGGAGATTTCAGAATTTTATGGTTTTTCTATCATTGCACACAATACTCCATGATGTTTCAATCACCATGAGCTTTTTACTTTTATATAACCCGCTAATGTAATCAATCCTTTATAAATATCGCTATTCTGCTGAGGAATTATAATCAACCTCTGCATTTCTTAGTCCTTCTAATACTTTTTTTATTCGTTTCGATAAGTCTTGTATTTCTTCTAATGTTAAGTCAGCTTCTGCTTCTTGTGGGGTAAACATGCTTAACCTCTTTGTTATACCTTCAATGCGCCCAACAAATACTTTTTCATGGCCGATTGCTATTTCTCCAATAGCAGTATCAACAATAAAATCTTCTATCTTGCCTAATCTATCAAATTCATCAGCTAGTTTTGCTATAGCATACCTATATCCCCTATCTTCATCTAACAACTCTTCATATGTCTCCTGAATTGCATCAAATAATTCATTATATTCCCAATCTTTCATTAGTTTTCTCCTCCAATAAAAATTAAGTTTAAGAAATAATTCTATTACCATTGTTGTGTATGACTTCTAATTCAATATTTTTATATTTAGCAGCAAACTCTGCTATGACTTTATTACAACTGTCACAAGTATCCAATTCTGTAAATAACTTAATTTTCCCATTAGTTTGTGTATTCTCTCCAAGCCTAGAAGCAATGTCATTTAGTATTTTATACTCCGTATCTGTATTCCTTAAGTAACTCTCTCCCTCTTTACCAACTGCTTCTGTAGCTTTAAACATTGGATTTTCAGGTTGTAAAGAAATATCAGGCACCTTATCCTCAAGACTTCCTTTGAGTTCATTTATGCTACTTTGAGCATAAAATTCAGATTTACTTATCCCACTGACATCCACTTCTGCAACAGCAAAATTACCAGATTTCTTATACCTACTTGTTAAATTCCCTCTTAGCTCTTTCACTCTATCAATTATATGTGTTTCTGCTACTGAATCTATTTGTCTAGTTGGATACACTTTACCCGTACCCTTAGGAACACTCTCCCCTGAAACACCCTCTACTTTTCTATCCTTCACAGTGAATTTCTGATAGGCTTCCTTAATTGTCTATTTTCCCATTACAATTTGGGGAAGGTTTGGTCCTCCAGCGAGTGAAACTTGTTCCACAATTATTCGTTTAGGTATTTCTTTTTTACCTAGTTCGTCACCTATATTTTTTAACGTGGTTTTTCCTGATCTCGCGATGTCTGTTATTGTAGCTTGAACCTTCTGTACCTGCTTTTGCGCAAATTCCTTGCTGTAAGGGACGAACTTTGTTCCACTAGCTACTTTTTTCTAAGCCACCTTGCCTTAAGTAAATCTATATGATTTTAAGTCCTCACGGCCTATTATCTGTGGAGCCAAATATGGCGTAAGATGATACATATTCATATCAACAATGAAAAGACCTTAACTTTTGGGTTAAGGTCATATAAAAGAAAAACAAGTTGCACCTTATTCGGTAAGCTCTCTTAGCCGATTAAACTGCACATCCAGCCATGTAAAATGTCATCTCGCCCAGTTCCCGTTCTTTTTTCGTTATCATTGCATTTTAAAAAAACTCCATGATGGTTTTACCTTCATGGAGTCTCTATTTTATAAGTATCATTTTTCTTTTTGTCTAACTCAATATTTTATTTATCTTTAGTTCACTTGCCTTATGTGTTACTGATAAATGACAACCTTTTGTATATCTAACTTCGGCACTGGAGAGTGCCCCGTTATCTTTCCTCTTTGCACAAATGAATGTACTGACCAAAATCAGGAAATACGTCCCAGTTTCTTTCAAGGGTATCGCTAATTTCGCGTTCCTCGACTGAACCGGTTGTAAAGTCTCTCTTTTCCATTGCTATATAGCCATCTTCTCGGAAGCCCAAAATCAAGCTACTTACTTCCTTATCAGTTTCATCATCATATTCCCAATACATTGCTGTTCTTAAAAAAATCTTTCCATCATTCATAACTTCAAAGTCATAATTTAGATACTTACGAGTGAAACCATCATAAAAACTTACCGAAACCCATTCATTTGTTACATTTACAATATATTGAGGTTTTTCATCTTCAGTTAATACCGCCGTATATGGTTCATGTTTTTGATGGCATGTGTATGCAGTACGTTCATCAAGAATGTTCCAAGGCTTTTTTTTGATATCTGACCACTCGTCACAATAATAAACTTTCATAGTCAATTATACACCTTCCCATTAATATCCTTAATAATAATTCTGTTTTTTGTTGCTTCATCAAGAATTGTTTGCGGAATTAGTTTATTTTGAACTGGCACTTCTAATATTAATTCACCTTTAAGTCGCCCTCCTTTGAGAGCGTTTGGATTAAAAGAGCCATTTGATATTTTAGAGCCTGAAGGATATTTTTTTGTAATTTCATTTAAGTAACTCTTAGCTGTCTTTTCCTGCACTTCACTAAGTTGAGTGAATTTTCTCGATACTATTTCCTTATTGGGTGCATATGAATCAACTACGTACTTTTTGCCGCCTACTTCTTTCGCTTCCAACTCTACCTCATTATAAGGGTAACGAGGACGATTTTCCTTATTAAAATTATTACCTGCTTCCCATCGCTCTTTAAGCCAATCCGGCACAGTTTTCTTTTTAGGTGTAACTTCATCCGTACCCTTAGGAATACTCTCCCTTGAAACACCCTCTACTTTGCTATCCTTCACAGTAAATTTCTGATAGGCTTCCTTAATTGTCTGCTTTTCCATTACAACTTGGGGAAGGCTTGGTCCTCCTGCGAGGGAAACTTGTTCCACACTTATACGTTTAGGAATTTCTTTTTTACCCAGTTCTTCACCTATATTTTTTAACGTGGTTTTTCCGGATCTCGCTATATCTGTTATTGTAGCTTGAACCTTCTGTACCTGCTTTTGCGCAAATTCCTTGCTGTAAGGGACGAACTTTGTACCACTTGATATTTTATCTGCGACCTTCGCAGCACCTGCCACACCGCCGATTCCGAGTGCCATCAACAGCCCGTTCTGGCGCTGTTCCTCGGTCAGTTGGTTGCCGAACATGTCTTTGCCTGTGGCCGCTTCGCCGAGGCCGTTGGCTGCGAGGAGTCCGTATATCCCGTATTCGGTTTTCTGGAGGAGGCTAAAGCCTTTTGTCGTTTTATAGGCATCGAGCGCGTGGTTCGCTGCGTTGAGTCCTTTGGCCGTTTTGTAGATGGCGCTGCCGCCTTTAATGGCCCGGCCGGCCCAGCCAACGACGGGGATGAAACCAGCTGCTGCCATGGCGCCGGCGGCGATTCGTTCGGCATCGGACAGCTTGCGGCCCGTTACTGGATCGACTCCGGTCGAGGCCCTGATAGAATCATAATACCCCGTAAATTCCCCTGTAAAGGTTTTTGTCGTATCCCAGGCCTTTTCGTACCATGGGCGGTTTTCGAGTTCTTCCATTTCCTGTTCGATTTTCCGGGCTTCGGCTTGCTGCTTTTTGAAGGTTTGATAGTCTTTCATCTGACCGGCGACTTCATCCTTCACTTGATAGACGTCACTGCTCTTGAATGCCGATTGATCGAACGTCATCGGCGAAACGTTGCCGCCCTGTTTGGTGGCATCAAGCAAGGCACGGAAGAGGCCAACGGCCACGTTTTCCTGTCCAACGGACACATCATATTCCTCGACCAATTGCCGGTCGACATTCTCGACCTTTGTCACGGTATCATCCAGTCTATGTCCGGCCAGCGTGATTTTTTCATTAAAGTCCTTTTGATCGAACATATCAAGAGGCAGGATATCGTCAATGCTGTTCAGGATTCTTTGGAGATCGTTCGCTTGCTCATCGACAAGCGATTTCGCTTGGTTGATGCCGTTTGACACTTCGCCGTCTAAAAAGGGAACCTCGACCACCGTATTTCCGGAGAGGTCCGCCTCTTCCAGGGTGGCCGGTATGCCTTCCAAAAAACTGATTTGGGTCGTGAATAGTTCCATCCAGGCGTCCGCCACTTCGATTTGTGCTTCATAGAAGCTTTTGATGGCGGCAGCACCGGCTCCCTGAAACTCGTTATCCAGGCCGACGATGCCCTGAAATTCCTTTTTCAGGGCTGTGACTTCCTTCTTTAGTTCTTCATATTGCTTGGCGCGCGACTTGGTTGCGGCCGTCAATGTCTCGGCTTCATATATCTTCATCGCTGATACCCATGTGAAGACGTATGGGCGATGGCTTCATCCTGTTCTTTTAATAAGTCAATGTTGGCACGGGTATCTTCCACATTTTTCTGGACAATTTTGATATATTGCTCGAAGACCTTCTCCAGGTTCGTTTCGCGGTCGATCCATTTCGAGGTGAATTCCAATTTATTATTGCCAAGCACGCCTGCCGGCAAATTTCCAAGCGTGACTGTACCAAGTGCCGTCTTCACCTGATCGACTTGCTTCGTTACGGCAGGATGATTCAGTTTGATTGTCGTCATTAAAACAACCACCCTTTTAAATATGATATTTTGCTTTCCAATTGATCTATGACGGCTTCTCCTTTGCCTAAAAGAACATCCGCTTCATGTGCTATCGTACCTGCTGCACTCAGAGCCTTTTTCTCTATATTAAGTATCATGATTTTACCGTCGATTTTCTCTTGATAGTCGTCATAATCATCATGAATGATCGTTGACATTGCCTTGTATGCATCAATACGGGCATCTTGAAAGTCTTCTGCACGGTTTCCCGTCCAGCTTTTTGCCAAGTCCGGATTTTTAATTTTAGCGATTTCCCCAAGACAAGCATTCTGTTCTACTTTGATTTGACTTTTTGCATGCTCCAAACGGTTGATTTTTTCATTCACATCGGACATTTTACTGGAAAGGGCTGAGTGTATTTCACTCAATGAATTTGCATACACTTAAAAAATCACCTCAAACATACTATTCTCATTATGTAGACTGTCATATTTTTCATAATTTTTATTATAAGGATTATAGTCTTAGAGTTAAATAGGGATAAATAAGCTATTTATGCTAGGTGTTTAGGGAATTCATCCCACACGCACAAATTCCAGATTAGACTCCCCCCCGTTTTTCCATTTTTAAACATAAAAAGAGAGTGCAGGCTGCACCCTCTAAATATTTACAGCATTATTTGAATTCCTTTTCGTCAAATAAATGCGGAACTTTCACCTTTTTCCCTTTTTTATGATTGAGATCAGGTTTTCTAGCTTCGATTTTAGCTTGGTCATATACAGCGGTACCGACAATTTCAGCAACATCCTGAAGCTTTTCTTTTGAGATTTTATCAATGGTATCATCAGGAGTATGATACCAAGGCTCTGATGGACTGTGGATGAATAAAGCAGCGGGTATCCCAGCCTCAGCAAAGGATACATGGTCACTTCTCCCGCCTTGTCCATATGGAGTCGGCTCACCATTCAATCTTGTACTTGATGCCTGGGCCAGCTCGGTTACAAGGTTCATTTCTCCATCATTAGTCAAAATGACCAAATCTCCGGCATCCTTGCTTCCCACCATATCGAGATTGAAGTTGGCAATGATCCGCTTGATATCATCATCAGGGAGATTGCTCACATAATGCTGTGAACCCAGCAATCCATTTTCCTCTGCCCCAAAGGTGACGAAGCGAATTTCGGTATCTGTAGGAAGATTCTTCAGAACACGGGCAAGTTCAAGGGTGACGGATGTTCCTGATGCATCATCATTCGCTCCGGGTGCACCTGCGACGGAATCATGATGGCCAGTAATATAAATGATATCGTTCTTTTTTGCTTTAATGTTCTTTGTTGCTTTTTTCGTTGCCACTACATTATAAGAGGTTTTTTCTCCGGAATAGGCTCCTTCAATTTTTAATGATGCTGTCAATTTGACTTCAGCATTCAGTTTTTCCAGAAGGGCTTCTCCATCCTTTTTGGTGATCGTGACGGATGGAATATACTTGTCATTAGCCCCTCCGAGTGTCCCATTTAATTCCCCATCGGCATTATTGAACAGGATGACACCCGCTGCCCCTTTTTCCGCTGCATTCAATACTTTCTCTGCAAAAGTGAGGCTGCCTCTTTGTATAAGGGCAATCTTCCCTGCAACATCGGTTTCCTCAAGCTCTTCTTTCGTTCCTAAACCGGCATATACCACTTCACCTGATAGGTCCCCATTAACTGAATAGGTTAAATGGTTCGCTTGGATTTCGCCATCAAATCCGGCAACGGACAGCTCGACCAGATTTGGGTCTGTATAAGATAAAAAATTGAACTCTTCAATATCGGCTTTATAGCCATAAGATTGAAATTGCTTTTTGATGAATTGGACGGCTTTATACTCAGAATCCGTACCGGCCACCCGAGGTGTTTGTGAGAGGTATTCAATATTCTTGTAGATTTTATCGGCATCGATTCTTTTAATGACTTGCTTGTCCGTGGATGGCGCTGATAGCACCGGCGATGAATGTGGCGCTGCTAAAGCGGTGGTTGTCCCGGCTGTCCCGAGTGTAAATGCTGCGATTAATGTTACCGACAGAAATTGTTTTTTCATAGATTGCCTCCCAGTTTAATAGATTCCTCCATAATTTTACAATATATAGAAAATACTAACTAGGTAGGTTTATCCCTATTCATGCATGTCTAAAGTACCGAATTTACAAATCCAAGAAATCAACAGGAGGTTTGACCCGTGCCAAAAGTTATCTATCATTCGATATTTTGTCATATTATATAAAAATACCTGTAATCCAAACAGGATTTTCGCTCTTTTTCGGGAAAATAATACAGAAGAGATAGAATTTCTACAGGGAGAAGGCGCAAAGATGTCGATAACTAAATTCGTGATGCCGGAAGTGATTTTTGGAAAAGGTTCGATTGAACAAGCTGGCGAGGCCTGCTTGCGGCTGGGTGCCAAAAAGGCTCTGATAGTAAGTGACTCCGGGGTGGCCAATGCTGGCTGGTTAGATAAAGTCATTGAATCCTGCCAAGATGCAGGCCTTGCTTTTGCTACCTTCATTGAAATGACGACCAATCCGAAGGACAGGGAGATCGAGGCCGGCTGTTTGGCATTTAAAGAACAAGAATGTGATGCCATCATCGGGTTGGGTGGAGGCAGTGCTTTGGATGTCGCCAAAGGGGTTGCCCTTTTAGTAACGAATGGCGGCATCATCAGTGATTATGAAGGGGTTGATAAAGTCCACTCTCCCCTCCCGCCCATGGTGATGATCATGACCACTGCAGGATCGGGTTCGGAAGTATCCCAGTTTTCGGTGATCGTCGATTCATTCCGCGAGAAAAAAATGACGATCATTTCAAAATCACTCGTCCCCGATATTGCAATAGTCGACCCTGGTACCTTAACCACTTTGGGACCGGATTTGACCGCAGCTACGGGAATGGATGTTTTAACCCACGCCATTGAATCCTATGTTTCAATCGCTGCGACACCTTTGACAGATGTACAAGCTAAAAACGCGCTTTTCATCGTTTCCCGCCACTTACGCCCCTCTGTTGCATCCAGGCATAATGAGGAAGCAAAAAGAGCGATGGCGATGGCGAGCCTGCAGGCTGGACTGGCTTTTTCCAATGCCATTTTGGGAGCTGCCCATGCCATTTCACATGCTATAGGCGGCAAGTATCTCCTTCCGCATGGTGAAATCAATGCTATACTCCTTCCTCATGTCATGGATTTCAATCGAATTGCCTCACCAAGGCGATTCAGCGAGATTGCCGACATCATGGGCATCGATACACGGGCATTGACCGAGCAGCAAGCAGGAATGGCAGCCATTAGCTTCGTAAGGGAATTATCCCAGGATATAGGGGCTCCCAAGAGTTTAAGTGATGTCGGCATTACGCAAGAAATGATAGATCCCATAGGGATGACCGCTCTTGAGGATGCCTGCATGATCACAAATCCTCGTGATATGTCATTAGAACAGATAAATCAGCTGCTTCTTACAGCCCTATAAGAGGTGAAAAGCATGAACAAACTTGAAATGATAGATTTAATGACAGGCGTTAAATCTTCAAAGAAAACGTATTACACGGAACTTAAGAAAACCGTGGATCAGCTGAAGAAGAAGAATATGCAGCTTGAAATCATGAATGACATCACTAAAAATATGAATATGGACATCGACATCCAAGAGATTCTCCGAAATGTTATTGCAAAACTTAAGCAGCTCATTACCTTCGATGACAGTCATTTTGTCATATTGTATGAGGAAGAACCTGCCCTGCTTCACATCTGCCCTAATGGTCACTGCGAACTTGAAATGGATCCCAAAAACTTGTTACACCCTTTTCAGGATTTCTCATCCGCCTTGATGGACAAACAGCCGATTCAGGTGGAAGTTAAACGGTTACCGGAATTTCCAGAAAAGGAACGTCTATTATCCCTTGAAATCGAATCACTTCTATTAGTCCCTTTATACGGAAAAAGTAAAAAAATCGGAATTTGGACTTTCGGCAGGAAGAAAAAGAAAACATGGCATGATGATGAACTCGAATTTCTTGAGCAACTATCCAATCAGCTCGCGTTAACTTTGGAGAATGCCCAGCTTTATAAGGAAGTTCTTCATTCCAAACAGGAATGGGAGGATACATTCAAGGCAGTTGAAGATATGATCATCGTCTTTGATCACAAAGGAACGGTCTATCAATCCAATGATTCAGCCAGGGACTTTTCCGACCTGCTTGCTTTAATTGAAAAATCCCAATCTCTGATTCAAGATACCTTTACATGTAATAAGCCAGGGTCTCAGGAAATTCTCCTTCAGCATGATACCATCTTGGAAATGCATGCCTACCCAATTCAAAATAAGGAGCATCAAGTATATGGGGTCATTGCTTATTATAAAAACGTCACCGAAAGAAGACAGATGGAAGTCCAGCTATTGCATGCCGGGAAACTTGGGGCGATTGGTGAAATGGCAGCTGGGGTTGCCCATGAATTGAATAGCCCATTAACGGCCATTCTTGGTAACTCGCAAATTTTATTACGGAAAACCCCAAAGGACAATCCGGATTATATGCTTTTGGACGATATCAAGATTTGCGGAGACCGATGCAGGCAAATAGTGAAAAGCCTGCTTACCTTTTCAAGGCAGGACGAGTATAGATTCCACTATTATTCTATTAATGAAGCCATTAACCAAGTCCTGAACCTTTTGAAGTTCCAACTTGGGAAGAAGCAAATCTCCCTCCATCTTACCCTTCAGGAAGACCTTCCTTTCATAAAGGGCAGCCAGCCGCAGATAGAACAGATCATCATCAACTTGCTATTGAATGCCAAGGACGCATTAGATGAGTCCGTCCAAACGGAAAAATCAATTGCGATCACTACCTATACAGAAAACAAGTTCATGGTGGTTCAGGTGACTGATAACGGAACGGGGATTGAAAAAGAACGCCTGCCCTTCATATTCCATCCCTTTCATACGACTAAAGACCGTGAAAAAGGTACAGGTTTGGGGCTGTCTGTAAGCCTTGGCATCGCCAAAGACCATGGCGGAATGATCGACGTTTTGAGCACACCAGGACAAG
Source organism: Peribacillus sp. NPDC101481 (assembly GCF_044767165.1). Lineage (NCBI taxonomy): Bacteria > Bacillati > Bacillota > Bacilli > Caryophanales > Bacillaceae > Peribacillus > Peribacillus sp. NPDC101481. The sequence goes on from NZ_JBIWNJ010000004.1 coordinate 290,366, forward strand.
GAAGCACTTTTTTCCTGAGGCTTCCCTTACAAGGAGAGGAAAGGGGATGATAAGGTGGTTCATTTACTTGTGGTAGACGATGAGAAAGAGGTTGGGACTTTTCTATCCCGCCTTTTTACGATGAAAGGTTACCTCGTACAAGTTGTGAGTAGCGGCAAGGAGTTTCATGAGATCGATTGGAATCAGCAGCGTTTTGATGTCGCAATGATAGATTTGAAGCTTCCGGATTGTGATGGACTTTCCCTCCTGCAGCATCTAAAACAACTGCAGCCGCGTTGCAAGGTACTGATCATGACCGGATACAGCACCGTCAAGACCGCTGTTGATGCAATGAAGCTCGGCGCGAGTGATTACATGGAAAAACCCTTCGTGGATATTGAAGTACTGGAAAGGCAGATTGACAACCTATTAAATGAAAATGAAGCTTTGAATCAGCATTTCATTCATAAGCTAGCCGTGGATTCAGGACTCATTGTCGGTGAAAGTCCTTTAATGAAGAATTTGATTGAAACGGCTTTCAAGGTGGCCCAAAAATCCGTCAATGTATTAATTGAAGGAGAAACTGGAAGCGGTAAAGAAGTGCTTTCCCGCTTCATCCACATTGCCAGCCCCCGGAACCATGAACCTTTTATCGGCATCAATTGCGGAGCGATCTCGGAATCCCTGCTTGAAAGCGAATTATTCGGTCATGAAAAGGGCGCTTTCACCGGAGCGACCCAGCTGCGAAAGGGTTTTTTCGAAATTGCAGGGAACGGGACGCTTTTCCTTGATGAAATTGCGGATGCGAGTCCCGCCATTCAAGTCAAATTGCTTCGGGTTTTGGAAACGCGGGAATTCATGCGGGTTGGCAGCAGTGGAACATTACGGACGAACGCCCGGTTAGTGGCAGCCTCCAATGAAAACCTGCAGCAGGCCGTGGACAAGAATAAATTTCGGGAAGACCTATTTTACCGACTGAACGTCGTGACTCTGGATATCCCGCCATTAAGGGACCGAAAAGAGGATATTCCCTTGCTTGTCCGTCACTTGATTGAGAGAAATGGTCATGGAGATATTTCTTTTTCCAATGAAGCCATTGAAAAATTACAGCAATACAACTGGCCAGGCAACATACGCGAACTTTCTAATGTGGTCATGCGCACGCTAACTCTTGCAGACAATAAGTCGGTAATAACCGCCAATGATATCTCTCTATCCAACAGCCAGATCACCACTGACAAAAATGTGTCCCTTAATGAGATTCAGTCAACAGAAAACCTTCTTGAAGAGTGGCGAAAAAGACTGGTGGCCGATTTTAATGAGAAGGATGAACTGATGCTTGAAGAAATCCTTACGGAAATCAAACAGCTTCAATCGACAATTGGAAAGGAGCTCGTCATGCAGGCACTGCAAAAAACCTACGGCAACCGGAATGAAGCTGCCAAACGCTTGCAAATATCCATAAGGAAATTGCGCTATATATTAAATGAGAAGAGCCAGACATAATAAAAAGGAGGTTGCCCCGTTCCAGGGCTTCCTCCTCTGTTACTATTCTAGCGTCAATACGATGCGTCCGTTGATTTCTCCCTTTTCCATCATTGAAAACACGTCATTGATTTCATCAAGCTTTCTTGTTTCAATATTCGTTCTGACTTTACCCTCAGCCGCAAATTGAACAGCTTCCTGTAGATCTTTTCTCGTCCCGACGATGGACCCTTTTACAGTTACCCCATTTAACACTGTATCAAAAATCGGGATTGGAAGTTCATCATTCGGCAATCCGACTACGACAAGTGTGCCTCCCCTCTTGACAGAACTGTAAGCCTGTTCGAATGCTTTTTTCGTAACCGCTACAGAAATCGATGCCTGCACACCGCCAACTTTATCCTTTATGGCCTGTACAGGATCTGTCTTAAGCCCATTAACCGTGTAATCCGCCCCCAGTTCCGTTGCCAGATCAAGCTTATCATCTTGAATATCGACAGCAATCACATTAAAGCCCATCGCTTTCGCGTATTGCAGGGCAACATGTCCCAATCCACCAATTCCATAAACCGCTACCCAATCACCAGGTTTTGCTTCTGATACCTTAAGCGCTTTATACGTCGTTACACCTGCACAGAAAATCGGTGATACCTCCGCAAAGTCAAGCCCTTCAGGAACCTTCACCACATATTTGGCAGGTGCTTTACAATATTCCGCATACCCGCCGTCCACGGAATAGCCTGCATTCAATTGATCCAAGCAAAGCGTTTCCCTGCCGGTCAGACAATATTCACAATCGCCACAGGCTGAATAAAGCCAAGGGATCCCAACACGGTCACCCACTTTCAAGGAAGTTACGCCTTCTGCCACCTTTTCTATAATGCCCACACCCTCATGTCCGGGGATAAGCGGAAGCTTGGGTTTTACCGGCCAATCACCATGTACCGCATGTAGATCGGTATGACACACGCCACAGGCTTTAATTTTCACTAATATCTCACCATACTCCAATTTCGGAATGGGTACTTCTTTAACCTCAAGTTTTTGGTTAAATTCATTGACGACCGCCGCTTTCATTGTCTTGACCGGTTGTTTTGCATTTACAGTGCTTGCCCCTTGTTTTACATTCATGATTCATATTCCTCCTTAATTCAGTGGATATTATTTCTTGCTACTACTTAAATTTGCACTACTGCACTACTTAAAATAGATGCAAGTGCCATGCCACTGCAAAAAGGCCAATAAGACAGCAATCACAAAAAAAAGTGCCGAAAAATCGGCCCATTTGGACGAAATAACGGCTCAAGTTGGACGAAATCCGGTTTGTATATTGCAGAAAAAATGGCTCACCCTATAAATAGGAGGTGTCTAAAACATGGACCAATTTGAAAAAGCCTATGAATCATATAAACAGCAGGGAACACCGCAAGCAAACCAACCTGATTCAGCAGGAAAAGAAGAAATCATCGCCGTAAGGAAAAATGAAGAGGACAATATTATCGCCATCAAGACGAACTCCGGCCGCGAACTCGACTACCCCACAGCCCTTGCGGAAGCAAAGGCGGGCAACCTGGCCAATGTTGACGTCTTTCATAAATATGGACGTGACATATTGCGGAGTGAGCCCGATGGGATAAAGGAAAATAACCTGGATCAACTGCCGGAGTTTTGAAATTTCGGGGAGACTGCCTGATATGGGCAGTTTTTTTCTGTCTGGATGAGCTAAAAAAGAACCAGCATGATTAGCCGGATCTTATTTTTCGTAAGGATAGGATTCAGAGATTTCGAGCAGTCGGCCGCAGGACTCGACAACCTCGATGATTTCCATCCATGACATGTCCAGACCCAGTTCATTAGCATGGGAAATCTTATCCCGTAATTTCCGGATGGCATTCGCATCCTTCTTCCCTTTACTTTTCGAAGGGATTTGGAAGAAGTGCCTCAATTCTTTATCTTTATGTATAATATCGAATTTATCACTGATTTGCAGGCACTCTATTATATTGATATCCTCATTTTTATCGATTCTCCTTCTATATAATTCGGTTGCCTTTTCTAAACGGTCTTCGCTGATCATTGGATACCAGCTGCCATCGCCGAATCTATCCAGGATGATATCGCTCATCCTCATTTCCAATAAGGTAATATATCCGAATATCAGCATCCTGATCGGAGGCTTTTGAAGGTCGGCATGGGTAATCAACATTTTAATTGAATTATTCTCCAATACGAACACCCTTGTTTTATTCTTGAAAATATGGAGAAGCTGGATCAAAGGGGTTGAGTCCGAAACCATTTCCCTTGGTGAAAAGTTTCTCATAAATTCAGAAATACTTCCTTCACCTAGTTCTTCCCTTTCGATATACCCGATGATTTCCCCTTGATCTTGGACAGCCAATATATCAAAATTCTTTTTTTCCAATGCCTTCTGAATATCCAGCGCCAGATCATTTTTATGGCAAAACTCAAGCTCCTGGGCAATGCTCTTAACCGTTATATTTTCTTCATAAAGAGTTTTAAGACTAAGATAGCTGCTATTGCTTTTTCTTTCGCTTCCATTTAACATCTTTCAACCTCCGCTCAGGAACACTTTCTGCCCGCTTTCCGCTTTAATCATGGAAATGCATGCGGCCCCCACAAATAAAGTCCACTGCAGTGGACTCAATCCCAATCATGTGAATCTAATTTTTTGTTACATTAATCAAATGACATCAACTGCATTGCCTACCGCCGTTTCCTCATTGTCCTTTTCTTCCCAACCTTTACAAACATCCACCCACTCCTTCGCACCTGAATATTCAAACAATTCAGCGAGTGTAAGTTCTATTGCAGAGTTCGCACTGCCGCAAGCCGGGAACAATGACTCGAAGCGCTTCATCGATACATCAAGAAAAACAGCTAAATCGTTTGCCAGACCAAACGGGCAAACGCCTCCGATTGCATGGCCGGTCTGTGCAAGCACTTCTTCAGGCGAAAGCATTCGTGCCTTGAAGCCGAATGTCTGACGAAATTTCTTATTATCCACTTTGGCGTCCCCTGCGGCAACTACCAAAATCGCGTGTTCACCTTCCCCTTTAAAGGAAAGAGTCTTAGCAATCCGAGCTGGGATAACACCGATGGTTTCCGCTGCCTCAATCACCGTAGCACTCGATGTTTCGAACTCCTTTACGTCGCCTTCCCGATTCCATTGTTTAAAATGGCTTTTGACACTCTCGATTGACATTTTATATTCACTCCTTTGACGTACATATTGAAATAATATCATCCTTCATTGCAATAAATCAAAATCCTATTGTCTACTTCTACTGGGGAAACTAATAAATTAAAACCATTCTTTACAAATTGACGAAACAAGCGTACATGGGATACTATTAATAATCGGGTAAACGCCTAAACGTGGTTCGTAACCATCCCACGATAAAAAACTAGGGAGAGAGTAAAATGAATGTTCGTACACTCGTGATAAACGGGTTATTGGCTGCCTTGTATGTGGCGGTCTCATTGGTGTTTAAACCAATAGCTTTTGAGATGTTCCAATTCCGTGTACCGGAAATGTTGAATCATCTGATTATATTCAATAAAAAGTATATCTACGGTATCGTTGGCGGGGTCTTCATATCGAATCTGCTCTTTTCGCCGATGGTGCCATATGATTTGATTTTTGGGGTGGGGCAATCCCTGCTCGCCTTATTGCTTGTCATTTATATTTCTCGTTTCATAAAAGGCATTAAAGGACGGATGATCGCCACGATTATCTTTTTCACGTTCACAATGTTTTTAATTGCAATTGAACTGAACCTTGCCTTTGGCTTGCCATTCTGGCTAAGCTGGATGACTACAGCTGTCGGTGAGTTCGTCGTCCTCCTGATCGGAGCGCCAATCATTTATGGAATGAACAAAAGAATTCAGTTTGAAAAGTGGCTTTAAAAGGAATCTTCGCGCCGTTAGGCCACTATAATGGAAAAGAGCTGTCTGCATGATGCGGCAGCTCTTTTTTTTCACCAATGAACTCGAAAATGATAAACTATTAGTAAGAATGGTGGTGGCCCTTTGAAAAAAGTCCTGACCATATTAGGTCTACTTGTAATCGCAATATTTATATACTCTAATGCTGAGCTGTTCACTTTGGTTTGGAAAAGTGACCTGGATTCTGTTATTGGTATATTGAAGGAAAACCTTCTGCTTACATTTATTGTGACATTCGTATTGATGTTTGTACAAAATTCTTTTACAATCATCCCCTTAATTTTGCTCCTGACTATCAATGTCACGATATTCGGATTCATATATGGCTATCTATGGAGTTGGTTTACAAGTGTTGTTGCCTCAGGATTCATTTTTTATGCAGCAAGAAACTGGTTTCAGGAGCTTCTCTTAAAGAAGATTGGTGAAAAATGGCAGGAAACCGTTGTGGAGCATGGCTTCATGTACGTTTTTACAGGAAGGATTTTCCCGCTTATCCCAACAAGCTTAATTAACTTGGCAGCTGGAGTCAGCACTGTCACGTTCAAGGATTTTTTATTAGCGACGGCGCTTGGCAACCTTATATACTTTTTCTTCCTATCGCTGATTCCCTATGGACTGCTATCTGTTGAAATGAACCAATATACGCTAGCTGCACTCGCACTCCTCTTCTTACTATTTTTCATTATCTATAAGCGTGCAAAAAAGAAAAAGAAACTTACCTTCTTCAGAAAAAACAGGTGACCACATTGGCCCCTGTTTTTTTATTTAGGATTCTGCATATATTTTTTTTCGATAGTTTGTTAAAATGTGTATGTAATTTTACCTTTGAAATGTCTAAAATCAGGGAGAATCTCCATGTCCAAACGCTCCATCTTAGCAATATATATCCTATCCGGGATTCTTACATTAGTCGTATTCGACTATTTTTTAACTACAAATATCCAAAACAAGGAAGTCTTCGTTCAACTGCAAAGAGTGGAAGGCTTTGTTTTCCTTTTATCAATAGGCTTGGTCTTATATCTTTATTTAGCTAAAAGGGAAGAATTCAAACGATTAAAAGAGGCGGAACAACGTCGGCGTACACTCATCAATTCGATGGTTGATTTCGTTAACTTCAAGGATGGTGATGGCCGATGGCTTGAATCCAATACCTTCGGGCTGCAATTATTTCAATTGGAGCATGTAAATTATAAAGGAAAAAGAGACAGTGAGCTCGCCGAATACTCCGAATTTTATAAAGAGTCGTTGATCTACTGTGAAGTTTCCGATGAAGAAACGTGGGTAAAAGGGGAAATCACACGGTGTGAGGAAATCATCCCACTTCCCGATGGCAATCACAAGACCTTTGATACGATCAAAGTTCCCCTGTTCAATGAGGATGGTTCACGAAAAGGCTTAGTCGTCATTGGCAGGGATATTTCTGAAAGGGTTGTCGCGGAGAATCAATTATTCGAAAGTGAACAACGCTATAAGTCATTGTTTGAACACAACCCATATCCGATGCTGATGCTTGATTTAAACGGAATGATCACGACGGTGAATCCTAGATTTGAAACGGTAACAGGCTTTCAACAGGAAGAAATACATGGAGCCTCATTCATTAATTTGAACTTCTCAGCAGAAGACGCGGAATTGATCCGTACATCTTGCCAATATGTCATGGAAAACCATAAGGGAATCAAAAAAGGTAAAGATATAGAATTCCTGACGAAGTACGGGAATTCCATCTTACTTTCTTGTACGTTTGTCCCGATGATGGTTGGCGAGGATTTAGTCGGAATCATTACTTATGCTAAAGAGGTCACTCAAATCCGGGAAACCGAAGCCCGCTTAAGAAGAACCGAAAAATTATCGATAGTCGGCGAACTTGCCGCAAGTGTGGCCCACGAGGTACGAAACCCGTTGACTTCTTTAAAAGGTTTCGTCCAGCTGCTTAAAAAGAGCGACCATCCCTATGAACAATACTACACAATCATGTTAAGTGAGTTGGACCGAATCAATCTTATTGTAAGTGAGTTACTCGTTCTGGCGAAACCACAGGAACTTCCATTCAGCAAACATCAAATCATCGACCTGATGAATGATGTCAAAACCTTGTTGAAACCAGAGGCGGACTCGTACCCCACCCAAATATCAATATCTGTTAAAAACGAAATACCGCTTCTTTTATGTGAGGGAAACCAATTAAAACAAGTTTTCATAAACATGCTCAAAAATTCAATGGAGGCATCCGCAGATCACATTTGGATTGATTTCGAACGCATGGATAATAACCTTTCCATCACCATCAAAGATAATGGAAGCGGAATTGAAAAAAACCGGATAAAGCATCTCGGAGAACCTTTCTATTCTTCTAAAGAAAAAGGAACCGGATTAGGACTGACAGTCAGTTGCCGAATCATCGAAGCGCATCGGGGAAAGGTCCGCTTTAACAGCGAACTAAACTATGGAACCGAGATCCAAATCATTTTGCCCATAAAATTTTGAATCCGAGGACAAGCCTAAACCTTGTCCTTTTTTGCAGGATTCAGAACGATTCTATTTAAACAGGGAGGTGAAGAAATCCTTTATATTCCCAAAGAATGACACAGTCTCGACAGGCTGTATCACATTAACCTGGCCTTCTGTATCTTTCGATGTATCGCTCACATTCTTGCCAGCCATACTCATTTGTGCAGCCTCAACTTCCTCTGCCTCTTTTGTTTTGACATCATCCACGGTTTCTTCCTCATCCATCTCCACATCCATATCCTTTTCGAAAACAAGGACGTAAGTACGGCGCTCCCCATCCTTCGAAACGGTAACGGATATGGCCGTCTTCGCTTTATCCTTGATCTTCACTTGTTTACTGCTCTCACCGTCATATTCAATCGTTGCTCCGCTGGCATTTGTCACTGCATCCATTTCGACTGAAGAAATATCATTATCGACCTCGATATGATAGGTATGCTCATTAGATACAAAAGTTTTGTTCCATACTCCAGTTGATACTGTCAGATTGTTTAACACTGGTGCATTATTGCCTTCCTCGCCTAAAGAATCTGCTGACGCTGCCTTCTCTATAGAATCCGTTTTCAGTTTTTGTGTTGAATTACTTTCAATTTGCTGTGCTTTCGGCACTTGGCTGACACCACTGCTTAGTTTTAGATTATTGGAGGATTCCTCTGATGTTAAAGGTGATTTATTCCCATTATCCGAGGATTCTGTTGATGTTAAAGATGATTTATTCCCATTATCCGAGGAAGGTTGAGCATTACTTGTTTCTGTGGATGGCTCCTTTTGAACTTCACTCTCTTTAGGAGCATCTTTCGATTCGGTTACCTTGGCTGCAGCCCGTGTAATCGTTAGCGTATAGGTTTTTTCATCTCCATTTTCTGCTGTAACGATAATCTTCACCGTTGTCTTACCGACTGGAAGTGTGACCTTTACACCGGCACTGGTAGCATCCTTTCCATTCACCTTTACAATTGCGGTACTGTCACTCAATGTTGGAGTTACCATAACGGACTGGACTTCATTTTCAACTGAAGCATTATAAGCTGTCACTTTAGAATCGAATGTTAATGAGCCTTTTGATAATCCAATCGATGTTAAAAGGTTATCATCACTTTCAAGTTTTTCGACCTTGAGAGTATACGCAACCGTTTCATTTTCCCCATCGCTGACGGTGATTTTAAACGTGTTCATGCCAGTTTGAAGAGTTAAATCCTTCACTTTACCATCTGTCATTTTTACACCATTCACGTATATGGCTGCATTCTCGTTAGGACTTGCTGCAAGCAATGTGATCTTTTCCACATCATTCCCCACTGCCGAACTATAATCGTGTACATCTTCCGAAAATTTTTGATCCAGTTCTATCCCTTCTATTTCTAGCTTTGAAAGACTATTTACCGTTTGTGCCTCTTCCTGAATGACAGACGCGCCTTCCGCAGCCCATGCCTCGGGCATATAAGTGGATGTTCCCATCCCTACAAGAGAACCAACCAAGATCACCTTCACGCTTTTTTCTTTTAACCCCTTCTTTAGCAAAGCCTATCCCTCCTATAATTCCTGCAAACATGATAGGGCCAGGTTACCAAAGGAACCTTAATTATTTCTTAATGGATTTTTTCGGAGGATACCTATTGATTCTTTGGTGCAAAGCGGAATCCCCAACCAATACTATGGTTATAATGGATGGAGGGAGGCAGGTCATCTAACCATATTGTTATCACCTTTCTAGCGAACCTCTTAAACTGCCTTTAGATAACTAATTTATTTTCACTGTTTTTTCACATTTTCCTTTTATAATAAACTTACATAATCTGATGAAAGGATGATGGCACACCAAGATGAAAAAATATTTTTGGCTGATAGTCAGCCTGTTCGTTTTGCTTTTAAACCCAGCAATGGCTTTTGGTCATGCTACAATAATAAGCTCTAATCCTAGCCCGAATGAAGCAATGGATGCTCTTCCTGAAAAAATCAGCATTCAATTCAGTGAGAATATCCAGCCAGCTTTCCATTCGCTTGAGGTATTCAGCCAAGATGGGGACAAAATTCAAATCCAAGACAGTGCAATCTCGGAACAAAGTGAAAAAGTACTGGAAGCTAAGTGGAAGGACACTATCGATGAAGGGATTTACTACATTAAATGGAGAGTGGTTTCGAGTGATGGCCATCCCATCGAAGGAACAATACCCTTTCAATTCGGAGATTCAGCTGGTCTTTCAGGCCAAGAAAATTCCGAAGTAAATGCAAGTTTTCCGAATTCCATCAATGTAATCCTGCAAAGTCTTCAATACATATGCTTCGCTGCCCTAACCGGAATCCTTTTTTTCAGATTATCGTTAATGAAGGATTCTCGACTTTTTGAAGCTAGCAAAAGAACTCGTCTATACCTTTGGAGTTCATATGCAGGTTTAGCATTTTCCATCTTCTGCAGTCTGCCTTTAAAAGTTACGCTTGATGCTGGCGTGGGTTGGACTGATGCATTTAAAGTTAGTTATATAAAAGAAGTATTGAATGCTACAAACTTTGGATCGGTCTGGATCATTGAAATTCTGATATTGCTGCTTCTATTTTTAGTGATTTATTTCATGCTCGAGAACACCCTGAATAAATCACTACCTTACCTTTCTTTCATCATAATTGCCTGCTTGATGATTTGTAAGGCTTTAACTGGACATACAGCAGCCGTTCCTAATCAGGTCCTGGCCGTTTTGATGGATTTCCTTCATTTATTATCCATGGCTTTATGGCTCGGCGGCATTATGGCCTTATTGGTAATTTTGCCTGGGCTAGCCAATCGTCAGGCAGTCCAAGAAGATAAGAGAACGTTTTACTGGTCGATCATTTCCAGGTTTTCAAAATGGTCATTTCTGTTTGTAATCATACTGATTGTCAGTGGGATATATAGCAGTTTACAGCATGTACCGACTATCCATTCATTGTTTAACACAACATATGGCCAATTGTTACTAGCGAAAATCGGTCTCATGTTAGTCATGATCGTTTTAGGAGGCTTTCATTTTCTCCGAGGGAAAAAGCAAACGAAAAAACTTGGTTATAGTGTGGGAATGGAGTTTGGTTTAGGGATCGTCATACTTGTCGTTGCAGCTCTATTGACAAATGTCCAAACTGCCATGTCTTCTCCCGGGCCCATTGAAAAGACGTTACTGACTGAAGAAAATAATGAGGTTACATTAATGGTGACCCCCAATGAAGTAGGGGATAACCTGATTCAAGTAAACCTTTCCAATGAAGGCAAGCCAATTGCTGAAATAGAGCAGCTTACAATCACAATGCAGTCATTGGATACGCCAAATGGTGAAATAAAGCTGCAGATGAAGGAGAAAAACACAGGTACATTTACATCAAAGTCTATATTAACCATGCCAGGAAAGTGGAGTATCCATGTTCACGGATTAACTGAAAGCCTGGATTCAATCAATGCTGATTTTATAATTTTCATAGGAAATTCATAACAGGAGGAATTAATACTAATGAAGAACATTTCAAAGCTTCTTATTTTTACATTTGCTGCACTATTCATTTTTTCCGGTTCAGCGTATGCTCACGTTACAGTCAAGCCTAGTTCATCTGCCCCTGAGGCGTGGGAAACTTATACACTCAAAGTACCCGTCGAAAAAGAAGCTGCCACTACAAAGGTGACTTTAAAAGTTCCTGAAGGGGTTACTTTTGAGAGCTATCAGCCTGTACCGGGATGGAAAGTAACTACAGAAGGTGACAAAGATGGGCATGTAAAAACGGTAACTTGGGCAGCAACTGATGAAGGTATCGGAGCAGGACAATTCCAGCAATTCTCTTTCGTAGCACAAAATCCTAAAGAAGAAACGAAAGTTGCCTGGGATGCATTTCAATATTACGAAGATGGTGAAATTGTTGAATGGAGCGGTGAAGAAGGCTCAGACCTACCGCATTCTGTAACGGAAATTACGGTTGTGCCTAATGATAGTGCAGAACCAGCGAACCATGGTCACAAAGATGAAGCTGACACTAATGATTCCACGACAACTGACAATTCAAAGGAGTCAGCAACAACAGAAGATGATAGCAACCAAACGCTGATCATCACCCTGGCTGTCATATCACTAATTCTTTCCATTGTAGCGCTTTTAGCAGCTCTAAGGAAAAATAAAAAATAATCATTATGGAAGGGTGCCCCAATTTCTTGAGGCACCTTTTTCTTTTCTAATATTCCATGACAACCGATTTACTCGGTAACTTAAGGTTCTCTGATTCTATCGTAATCTTAATCGATTTTTCAGCTCTTTGGTCCGTTATCGTTAAGTTAAGCAATCCATTTCCCTGTGCTTTTTTGCTTATTCCCAGATCTTCCGTACTTTTCACCAGCTGTGCATATAATTCCGCTTCAGTTAAATTGCGCTCAAATTCCTTTTCAGCAATCACTTTCAAGAGAGCTGCTGCACCGCTTACATGGGGCGTAGCCATTGACGTTCCGCTCAACCTCGCATATTTATTGCCTGGATACGTAGAGAGAATATCAACCCCTGGCGCCACCAAGTCAATTTCATCATTTGTATTTGAAAAATCCGCTAAATTTCTGCTTAAATCCACAGCTCCGACTTCCACTACCTCGGGATATGCTCCTGGATAATCCAATTCATCCGTTTCATGACGCCCATCACCGCTATTTCCGGCTGCACAAACTACAAGGATATCGTTCTGAAGGGCCTTTTGAATGAGTTTGTGTTCAGTCTCATCCGGAGGTCCGCCAAGTGAAAGTGAAATAACCGAAACCTTTTCTTCATTAGGTCCCCGCCAATTGATTGCATACTCTAGAGCCCCATTAATCCAATCTATATCGCCTTGTCCTTGACCATTTAGGGCCTTTAACGCTAATATGCTTGCTTTCGGAGCCACTCCCACTACACCGGCATTATTAATGGCAGCTACAACCGTACCGCTAACATGTGTCCCATGCCCGTTATCATCTTGATAATCCCCGGTACTGGTAAAATCCTTCCCGCCAATGATTCTTTCCTTGAGGTCTGGATGTCCCTTGTCAATGCCTGTATCGATGACGGCAACTACCACGCCCTCACCATAATTGCTTTTTTCCCAAATCGCCGGTGCTTTCACAAGCTCGACACCCTCAGGAATCTTCTCTTTCACCGTTTCCATTACTTCTAGAACTTTGTAAGGTATTAATCTTTTTTCTCTTGTCATTTGATTACCCCTTCCTTCGTTCAATAAGTTAAACTGCCATCAGTGTGGGGATTTTTATCCCGTCTGGTTGCCGTCTACCGTTGAAAGAGATGAGATCAAAAAACTCTTCTCTCTTATATATACCAGATTTATGAAAATAAAAAAGAAGTTTTCGGAAAATTCCGTCTAAATAACTAGTTTTTATTTCTTTTTATGTTATTATCTGGTACTCTCATTATAGAACAAACGTTCGATAAATACCACATTTTTTTATTCATTATTCAGTTTTTTTGCAAGCATGCGCTTTTCCAATTAAAAAAGAAGCGACTCCGAATCGAGTCAGCTTCCAAAATGTTAAGCTGCACCGCAGCATTTTTTGTATTTTTTCCCGCTTCCGCATGGACAAGGCTCATTTCTGCCAATGACTGGTTCTGCATGAACATGCGGCATTTTAGCAGCCTTAGCACTTTCCGTGATAATTTGCGTGCCTTTTTCCTTCATTTGCTGATACCGCTTTTTAAATAATTCCATTACATCTTTACTGTACTTCAGCGTATCTTCCGCGATATCCATCGCCTTTTGCTTGGAAATATTATAATCCTCCAGGACAAATTGATTATCCCCGAAAGAAACCCTCACTCCAAAATGCTGTCCCGCCTGTTTATTGCCTTTAAGCTCCTCAACGAATTCAAGGTATACTTCCTGGCAATCACAAGTTTGATGCATGCAATAATAATCATATATCCAATACGATTTATCTTCGTACTTACTCTTTAAGGCAATGCCATCCTCAACGCCAAATACATCCAAATATTTTATCGCTTTTCCATCGAGTATCTCAAATGGATCAATCGTTCTCATCTATAGACACATCCTAATTCATCAAAATTTATTCTTCCTATGTATTGTACAACCTAATTCATCAATCGTCACTTGAAACGAAGCTTGGCAAAGCCAAATCCCCTTCATTAAATGCAGATTTAAGGAAGCCTTATTGAAGGCAATAAAAAAGCTGCATCAGTATCTATAAACTGATGCAGCTCCCTCAATCTTTCATCCGATCCATGTGGTCAATTCATCAATCGATGTTCTCTTGGCAGGTTTCGGCTCCATGTCAGGATAACCCAAGTATATGAAAGCCAATACCTCGCCCTTAGAGGATAAATTGAAAAATTCACGGACCTTTTCATGATACGTTATTTTCCCCGTTCTCCATACTGCTCCCAGACCTAGAGAATGTGCTGCAAGAAGCATATTTTGGATGGCACTGTTCACTGCCGCATATTCTTCTGTCACAAGGACATTATTCTTATCACTAGGCTCTATGCCCACTGCGATGATGACTGGAGCCCTTAATGGATTCTTTTTTTGCCGTTCGAGCTTGCTGATTAAATTTTCAGGGGTATCATCAGCATTTTCAATTCTTGTGATTTCTTCGAATACCTGGCCAAGTTTATTTCTTCCTTCTCCAGTCAATACAAAAAAACGCCAAGGTTCCGTTCGATGATGATTGGGTGCATACGTTCCGGCTTCGATGATTCGCTCGATCATTTCCTTAGGTACCGGATCTTGCTTTACGATTCCAATGCTTCGTCTCGTTTTTATAGCTTCGATAGTTTCCATTTTATCTCCCCTTATCCCTTTATCTCTAATAGTTTCTGTTTCAGCTCATTTTCCATTGATGCCAATTCCTGTTCGGCTTGCCTGCGTTTATGCCTGCCTTCTTCTTGAATCCGCATTGTTTCCTCAAGCGTGGAAATCAAGTTAGCTTGAGTTTTCTTTAATGTTTCGATATCGACAAGTCCGCGCTCATTTTCTTTAGCCGTTTCAATGGTATTCGTTTTCAGCATCTCGGAGTTCTTCAATAACAAGTCATTCGTAGTCTTGGAAACCTGTTTTTGTGCTTCTACAGCATGCCTTTGCCTGATTAGGGTCAATGCAATCGCAACCTGATTCTTCCAAAGGGGAATCGCGGTCATGATCGAAGATTGGATTTTCTCGACTAGTGCCTGATTCGTGTTTTGGATCAGCCTGATTTGCGGTGCGCTTTGAATCGTGATTTCACGACTCAATTTCAAATCATGAAGCCTTTTATCCAACCGTTCAGCAAATTGCAGAATATCATTGACCTCTTGAAACTTCATTTGATCATTGCTTGATTCAGCGGACTTCCTTAGCTCCGGAATCGTTTTCCCATGAATTTCTTCTAGTTTGATTTCCCCAGCTGCAATATAGACATTCAATGCCTGAAAGTAATCCTTATTCGTTTCATATAGCTTTTCAAGAATTACGATATCCGATAACAGGATATTCTTGCTCCGATCGAGTTTCACACTGATACGATCAATTTGGGCCCCTGTTTTTTGATACTTGGATAGTACCTCCTGTACAGATCCCGAGAGCTTCCCGAACATACGCGCAAAGAATGATGGCTTATCCGGTTTTAGCTCATCCGGGCTCAGCTCGTTTAACTTTTTCATTAAATCACTGATAATGTTGCCCACTTCACCCACATCTTTTTTCTGGACATGCTCAAGCATCGAATTAGAAAAGGTCAGGAGCTTTGATTGGGCGGGTGTACCATAGGAAATCATTGCCTGATGATTCGTTGGGTCGATTTGTTCGGCAAGCTGATAAGCCTTTGCCCTGTTCTCTTCAGGGATGACATCAATCAGCTTAACCGGTTTCGCTTCCTGTGAAGATGCTTTCTCCACCTCCTGCACCCCATCAAATGGATTGGCTAAAAGATCATCGATCAAACTGGCATCGTTCGTTTTATTCAACAGGTTTGGATCATTGTTATTCATTTTAACCTCCTGCTTTCATCAATTACTTGTGACTCTTTTCTCGTTTTAATGGATTGCTTAGCAACATCCAATTCGAAGTTAAGGTTATCGATATCATCCGCAATCACTTTATATAAATCCTTTTCTATCGTATTAGTGAGTTCCTTTAATGTTTTACGAGTCTCAGTTAAGGAGAGTTCGAGTTCCCTATTCTTTTTTGGCTGCTGTGCTAAAAAAACATACTTCTCCGCAAGCTCCATGGCGGAATCCAGATGCGAGTAATAAAATTGTTCCGCCTGGTAAAATCGCTTCGGTTCTTTTTTCGTCAGACTGTATATTTTCCTGATCATTTTAATCATATCTTTCCTCTGTTTGAAAGAGGAGATATGCCTGACCGAGATTAGTGCTTTTTGCACCCGCCAAATCTTTGGTTTTGCTTCAGTTAAATTTTTCTTTATATATTGATATTCTTTTCTCGTCAATTCATGTTTTTTGAGGTATCTGGATGAAAAATATACGGAACTTAGCCAGTATGCAAGCACCCCTCCTGCTAAAGATATGACAACGGACAGGGCAAACGGTTGATTCAATACAAAATAGCTAATTATCCAAACCGGCAAAACCATTGGAAATGCAATCAATATCGGAACAAAATCAGCAAGAAATCGATTCATAATCATTACACTCCTGACTTACACTCTTTTCTTTATATACGGATTATCCTTGGAATTGGTTTCAAGTTGGATAAAAGAATTTCTCCTCCCCTAAACGATATAGGAACCGGATGGTTTCTGCAAATTTATTGAAATTTTTTCTGTAAATTACCCCTTCTTCCCGCTAATATGGGCTAACGCCTAGTCACTTCACCGGAACTGACATAAGTTATAGGGTATCCATCCTGATTTTAAAAAGGAGAGTTGACCATGAATTCATACGGATTTTATCCTTATCCACAACAAAATGGAAATCATCAGTACTTTGAACCAAATTTTAACCCATACTTCCAACAGCCTGAACGATTTGATTATATGCCACAGCAAGATTGGAACCTTCAGCAGGTACAAGAAAATCCATATAGCCATGTGCCAGACCAATTCGATATTGAAAGGCAGCCTCAACAACTTGAAAGAAGAATCCGGGAACTTGAGCGTCAAAACGAGCGTCAAACGAGGGAACTCAATCGGCAGAACCAAGAAATCACGCGGATAAATCGTGAAGTGAACCGCATTAACCAGGAAATCACAAGGCTAAGTCAAGCGGATCAGCGACATACGAATAGGTTAAACAGACTGAATCAAAGACTTCGGGCAGTGGAAAGAAACCTTAACATCCCCTTCACCGCGACAGATGATGGTTTTTAAAGATAGCAGGAGCTCATTATGGGCTCCCGCTTTTTTATTTTTCCATGCTTTTATCGAAGGCCTGGTAGTCAGTTCATGAAATTTAATCAAACGATTGATTAAATCTTTAAAGATCCGCTAAACCTTTGTCCGCGTTACTTAAACTCTTAAAAGAATACCTTTTCGTTTACAGTCATGTTTTCGCTGCCTTAAATGTTATTCCTGCTATCTTCTTTAAAAAAGCAGTTACAATTACTTTTGCACCGAATAAAAAGAAAATAGGAGTCAGATTCCCGCGCCCAATCCCTTAAATCGTTTAATAAGAAAAAACAAAAAAAACGGAAGTCATCCTCCGTTTTTTTCCCTTTACAACATTAACCGTTTCAACTTTTCGTTTCTTGATTCCTGTTCCTCCTGGGTAGACAAGTCATACTTCTTCAATAGATGAAAAAGTTCATTCAATGTTTCCTGCGAATTCCCTTTTTCCAGATATCGATCTAATGTTTGACTTATTTCGCTTGGTAAAAATCTCTTTTGACTTTCAAATTTCAGCCTGACATCTTGCTGCGAATGATTAAGATTGCATGCACCCATTTAAATTCACCTCTTACTTATCTTGATACTATCTTGTATTATAGTCATTACCTTGTCAATTCTTCATCCTGCTTATAGTAGTCCTCGACCTTGATGAACTCCGGCGAGGTATGTGTGGCCATGATGCCATGATAACTGATATCCAATCCGAGTTCTTCTTCTTCTTCAGTGGATCTGATAGGCAGCCAAACATTTATAATTTTAAAAACGAACCATGTCAATGTAAAGCCCCAGATGCATAACACCACTAATCCTAATGTTTGAACTCCGAGCAAATGCCATCCCCCACCGGCGAACAATCCGTTTTCAGTGGAGAAAAGCCCTACCGCTATCGTACCCCACATCCCTGATGCCGCATGAACAGGAAAGGCGCCAACCGGGTCATCAATTTTTCGGGTTTCCAGCCAATTGGTCGCAGCTAACATCAACATTCCAGAAACTGCTCCAATCAACAATGCCGAAAGATCACTAACGAATGCACAGCCAGCCGTAATCCCGACAAGACCTGCAAGTGATCCATTGATGACGGAAGGTGCATCCGAGCGTCCATATCTAAAAAGTGTATAAAGCAAGGTTGCCGCTCCCCCTGATGCAGCTGAAAGCATCGTGACAATTGCAATATGGCCAATGCGTCCATCAGTAGCTTGCAAGGTGCTTCCAGCATTAAACCCAAACCAGCCAAACCATAAAAGAAATGCCCCAACAGATGCCAGTGGGAGATTGCTCGGCAGTGAAATGGAGCTAGTCCCCCGTGAAGTGAATTTTCCTGCTCTCGGCCCGATTACAATGGCGGCCGCAAGTGCAGAAAAACCGCCTAGTGCATGTATGACTGCTGACCCTGCGAAGTCCTGCATGCCTAACAAACTTAACCAGCCACCACCCCATACCCAGTGACCGGCAATCGGATAGATGAATGCCGTCATCATTACGACAAAAATAAGATACGCCCGAAAATTGATCCTTTCTGCAACGGCTCCCGAAACGATGGAAACGACCGCGATGACGAATGCCCCTTGAAATAACCAAAATGCGTCGATGGAAATCGTAAGGTCTATATGCGACAAATCACCTTTCAGCAGAAAGCCGCTTGCTCCAATAATTCCAAATACATCCGCTCCATACATTAAGCCAAAACCAACGACGAAATAGCAAAGCGTTCCAATCGTAATATCGGCAAAAACCTTCATGATGATGTTCACATTATTCTTCGTACGGACGAACCCTGCCTCCAATAAAGCAAACCCGCCCTCCATCAATAGAATCATGGCTGCTGTCAGAACCACCCAAATCGTATCCAAGCCAGCGTTTAACGTTTCTAGAGTCATCTTGGGGTTCCCTCCGCTTTCTGCCAGGCCATTATTTCTTTAATGATGTCTGATGGTAAATTAATTTCCCGTTTTTCCGGTTCAGCTTCAAGTAAACCGATCATCTCATTTAAAAAAGCGACCTTCTGTTTTATTTTCTCGATTTGTTTATATCTATCTTTAACATTCACCAAATGCTCAACGGCCTGGTGATGACTTGGAGCACGCCCTGTAAAAAAACGTTTAAATGGTGATAGGGATTGATACCAAGCTTCCTCAGCTCTTCGTTTTTGCTCATATTTATGAATTTTACCTTTAATCGATTCAATTTCCGACTCTTGGTTGCTTTTATGGAATAGCAGTCCTTTTACAACTTCTTCAGATGAAATTTCAAAAACAACTCTACTATATAAATCATCATGAATATAAATGTCATATCACCTCACGTAGTCACGTTATGTTTTCTAATTATATTAATAATTCTGAATTCAGTCAATAATTAAGAAATAAAAACCACTTTGCGTAATGAATGATATTAACCTCACTTTTTGTCTGTTGTCCTTCATTAATCAAACGTTTGATTAATGGACTGAGATAGTTAACTCATCCAGATAAATATTGGAAGGTATAGATAATCATTTTTTTCTTATTCTAAACAAGAAGATATAAACTAGGGAGGTCCTATATATGACAGTAATAAACGATGTCAAAACAACATTAGCCGGGCTGAAAAGTGCTCAAGCGAGCTTTGAAACCTTCGCCCTTTCAACAGATAATGAGCAAGCCAAACAACTGTACCAGCAAGCTGCCCAACAAACACAAACGATTGTGGACAGCATCACTCCTCGCATTGAAGAGATTCAAAATGAGGAACCTCAATATAAGCAATAATCATTCATATAAAAAAGGGTGGTTAAGGCAACCAGCCCTTTTTTGTATCCATTCATTTCTTTTCTATATCAAGCGTTTTTCCGTCCTTACCGGACTTATGGTGTATTGAATTGGCGGTAATGCAGCTATATCTGTTAGGGAACGGCACCAATATATTCAAATTGGCGAATCATTTATGTTAATACTTGGTTTTACCTTAGCACTGACAATACTCATACATTGGGGTGGTTTATAATGCTTACGGGGCATCGCACATGGGTGTTTGATCAAAAGCCTGTCATCGTCTCCACAGGAACTGTCGGCGGTCCATTTGAAGCAGACGGTATGCTTGCGGATGATTTTGATCTTCTCCATTCCGATTTATGGATAAATCAAGATACCTATGAAAAGGCACATAAAGTCTTATTGGAAGAAGCGAGCACAAAAGCAATCGAAAAGGCTGGTCTTCAGAAGGAACAGATTCAATTTTTCCTTGGAGGCGACCTTATCAATCAAATAACACCTACCAGTTTTGCCTGCCGAACACTGGGAACGCCTTATCTCGGCTTATTTGGCGCCTGCTCCACCTCCATGGAGGGATTGGCGCTTGGTGCTTATCTTGTCAATACCAAAGGAGCAGAGTATTTATTGACAGGAGCATCAAGTCATAACGCCGCAGTAGAAAAACAATTCCGCTACCCAACTGAATACGGAGGGCAGAAACCTCCAACAGCCCAATGGACCGTTACAGGAGCCGGCGTGGCTTTATTAAGCAGCGCCGGGGAAGGACCAAGGGTCACTTCAGCTACGATAGGCCGGGTCATCGACATGGGCCTCACTGACCCTTTCAATATGGGAGGTGCCATGGCCCCGGCCGCCGTGGATACGATTGAAGCCCATTTAAGAGAAAGAAACCTCGACCCATCCTATTATGATCTGATAGTGACCGGGGATTTAGGGAAAATTGGACATGAAGTTTCTCTGGAATTATTTAAGAAACATGGTACGCCGATTAAAGAGGAGCAATATAAAGATTGCGGTTTAATGATATACAGGGATGGTCAACCCGTCCTGTCCGGGGCAAGCGGCCCAGGATGTTCCGCAACCGTCGTTTATGGTCACTTATTGAATCGCATGAAAAAGGGAGAAATAAAACGATTGCTCGTCGTGGCTACAGGTGCTCTATTATCTCCCCTTTCCTTTCAACAAAGTGAGACGATTCCATGCATTGCCCATGCCGTATCGATTGAATATGAGTAACCACAACCATGATTTACTTGTGTAACGGGACAGATAAGATTTGAAGTATACAAACAGACGCCTGCTCATACCGGATGAACATTCTGCGGAGGTGGTTTCGGAAGCGTTAGCGGATGCGGAAAAGACTGGATTGTTCGGTTGTTGCCGCTCGCATGTTTGAAGTAACCGGTGCATGGGATAACAGCCTGGAGTGTTCTGACCCATAGACCTAAAGATTAGGAGGATGCTGCATGACGATAGCTTCCAATGTAAAGCAATGTGTATCTAGCCTAAAAGGAGTTGAAGCAGGTTTATCCAGCTTAGCACTCCGGACTCAAGACGATGAATCTAAACGCATCTTACATGAAACGATGCTGGTGGTGAATGAAGTTATTAAGGATGTACAGAAGCGCGTAGGCGAGTTAGAAAGGGAAGAACCGCAATATAAAGGTTTTTAATGACCATGATCAAGCAGGAGGTGTTTGGTAATGCCGGGTTGGATAGAAATTGTTTTGCGTTCATTTTTCTTTTTAATTGTTCTTTTTTTGATCACTAAAGTGTTAGGAAAAAAACAATTATCCCAGCTCTCCTTTTTTGAATATGTAACGGGCATAACCATTGGTAATGTTGGGGCAGAATTAGCTACAAAAGTGGAGGGCAATATTATACATGGCGTACTGTCCATTCTCGTTTTTGCCATAGCACCCTTCATTGCAGGTTTAATATCCTTAAAAAGTAAAACTTTCCGTGATCTTGTGGAAGGAAAAGCATCGGTTTTAATCAAAGATGGGAAAGTCATGGAAGATAATTTAAAAAAAGAGAAATATACCATCGATGAATTGTTAGGATTGCTCCGGAAAAAGGATGTCTTCGATATTTCTGAAGTTGAGTTTGCCTTATTGGAAGCCAACGGGGATTTTTCCGTAATGTTAAAGAAGCAAAATCAACCTATAACAGCCAAGGACCTTAACTTGCCTGTAGCTGCAGTAAAGGAGCCACAAACCATCATTATGGACGGCAGCATACTTGATGAACCACTTTCCACGATTGGTCTGAACCGAAATTGGCTTCATACTGAATTGGATAAGCTGGGTGTACTCCTAGAAAATGTGTTTCTTGGTCAAGCTAATTCTAACGGAGAATTAACTGTGGACCTTTATGATGATAAGCTTAAAGTTCCTTCCCCTCAAGAAAAACCTCTTTTGCTCGCGACCTTGAAAAAATGCCAAGCGGACTTAGAGTTGTTTGCCCTTGGAACTGAATCAAAGGAAGCTAAAGAGATGTTCAGCAAAAATAGCGAAAAGCTGCAAAGGGCAATAGATGAAGTAGCCTATATCTTAAGGAACTAATTATTCCTTACTTTCATAAGCGATGTGATCAGTCCAATGATGACGATCGTCACACATGAAAAAAGAAAAATTTCGATCCCTAAGGTAAATGCTGCAGCTGAAATGATTAGTGTATCTATGACGATAATCGCCAAAGCAATATCCATGGAAGTAGATTTTGAGATGATTTTAGCTAACATATCCGTTCCCCCGCTGCTTGTCTCATATCGAAGCATGAGTCCTATGCCCATCCCTATGATGGCACCGCCAATCAAAGAGCTTGTTAGTATCGAAATGGAAAAGACCTTTTTCAATGGATTAAGCCAATCCATAAAAAGGGATGTCAAAAGCAATCCGTGAACGCTGCTATAGAAAAAAGGCCGTTCATAGTACCAGGCATATAAAAATATAGGAATACTAAGGATCAACATGGAAAGCCCCGTTTGAAAACCAAAGAAATAATGAAGGATAAGTGCAATCCCAATAACGCCGCCATCTATTAAATGATGGGGAACTAAAAAACCATTGATTCCAATGCCCACCAAAAAGCTACCAACAATTACAGCCACCGCTTTTTGAAAATTAATAAAATCACCTTGCCTCCCAATCCATATATTCCTTAATATATGTCCAAGTCAAAGCGTCAAGAATAAACATGAAAAAAAAAAAAAAAAAAAAATGTCCCTCCCTTCCCCTCAAACTAATTACGGTAAAAAGGTCCCGATCATTTAGACCGGGACCACAGTTTGTAGGGAAAAGCGCGTCTAGGGAGACCCGCGGAAAACGAGTGCCTTAAACAAAAATCAACGTCCAAATTGTACAAGCCATAGAAAAACTGTAGGCCCAGTCAATTAGACCGGGCCACACTCATTCATTTCAACTCTAATAACACTACATTTTCAACATGTGTCGTCATTGGGAACATATCGACAGGCTGGATATCAACCGCTTTATATCCGCCTTCTTCCAATATATGAAGATCACGCGCTAAAGTGCCTGGGTTGCATGATACGTATACGACTTTGTTAGGTTTCATCTCGATGATCGTATTCAGAAGGGATTCTTCACAACCTTTGCGAGGCGGATCCACAACGATGACATCCGCAGTGTTGCCCTTTTGATACCATTCAGCAATAACGTTACCTGCGTCGCCGACCATGAATTCTGCATTTGAGATTTCATTCAATTCAGCGTTGCGGCGTGCGTCTTCTATCGCATCTTCGACCACTTCGACACCGATTACTTTTTTCGCCTTTTTAGCTAAAAATAAAGAGATGGTTCCAATGCCGCAATAAGCATCTATCACCGTTTCTTCACCCGTCAGCCCTGCATATTCAAGAGCTTTATCATAAAGGACTTTCGTTTGGTCTGGATTGATTTGGTAGAAGGATTTTGCTGAAATCGCAAACTTCACATCACCGATCATATCATGAATCACTTCGTCGCCCCATAGTACAGTCATTTTATCGCCTAAGATAACATTCGTTTTCTTGGAATTCACGTTTTGAACAATGGATTTCACTTGCGGAAGACGTTCAACGATTTCCTTCACGATGGTTTCGATGAAAGGAATACTTTTCGTTCTTGTAACAAGAACAATCATTAATTCGCCTGTTTGCTTGCCATAACGGGCCATGATGTGCCGTAAAACACCTTTATGTGCCTCTTCATTATAAGCAGGAATACCAAGTTTACTGAAAATCTCCTTAACAACTTGAACGGCTTCATTGATCACTTCATTTTGGATAATGCTTTCTTTCGTTTCAACAATTTCATGTGTCCGCGGTTTGAAGAATCCAGCTATTAGCTTGCCATCCTTTTCACCAACAGGTACTTGCGCTTTATTGCGATAGTGGGTCGGGTTCTCCATCCCGATGATCGGGTGAACCTTCGCATCCTCAAGTTTCCCGATTCGTGTCATCACTTCACGCACTTGCTTTTCCTTGAATTCCAACTGTCCTTCATAGCTCATATGCTGCAGCTGACAACCACCGTATTTAGGGTAATCTTCGGTCGTGACCTCAACACGGTATGGACTGTTTTCGATAATCTCCATCAAGCGGCCGAAGCCATAACCCTTATTAGCTTTCATCACTTTAATTTTTGCTTTTTCACCTGGAAGGGCGCTCTGAACAAAGATCGGGTAGCCATCGACTTTAGCGACGCCAGCCCCTTCATGTGTTAAATCTTCAAATAAAACCTCTATAATATCATTTTTAGCAACTGGTGCTGTTTTTTTCATATCATCTTCTCTTTTCTTTTTTATGCTAGCCTGTATTTTACCACAATAGAGGCCTTGTCACAAAACCGCTCACCAATTTACCTTGGTTTTCATAAAAATATAGTGGAAGGAATTACGGATTTTTCATAGTTCCATGAATAAAAGTTCACTAAAAAAAGAAAAATAAGGAAAAACAGATGAGGTGAGGAAATGGGTTTATTTAACTCTATATCGGCCTGGAATGCTACAAGGTTAGAAAAACATCGTGCAAGTATGGAGGAAAAAGGCCTCTGTCCAGATTGTTACGGACGTGGATACAGCTCCTTCGTACCTACGGAATATCATTTTTCCGATATACACGACTGTCCCGGCTGTAATGGCACCGGCGCTTACGCTGATTGGGCCGCCATGAATGGACAGCAAATGTAATCGCATACAGTGCCATATATTAAATGAGTAAAAAGAACCCCCTGTTAAACAGGAGGTTCTTCTATTTCCTTTACCATATAGCGAAATTCATGACCGCTAATCGGAATGGTTTTAATTTCCACATACCCCAATCTGCCATAGAGACGATTCGCCGCTTCATTTTCCTTTTCAACAACCAAAGAAACCCTTGGATATCCCTTATGTTTAGCATATCCCTCAACATATTGAATCAGTGCACTGCCAATACCTTTTCCTTGAAAATCCGGGTCGACGGATACTGTATCCAAATAAAAGTCTCTCATTTCCGCTTCCTTATCGAGCGTAACGCTTGGGTCTTTCATCTTCATCCTTAATTGTTTCACTATCGGTTCATCCAAGCTTTCGGCATCCTTGCCATGGTAAGCAATGATCAATCCAGATACTTGTCCATCATGTTCACTGACAAGCGTATTTTCATAGCTGACCCGATTCCCACTTTTCCTGAACAAATCGGCAAGAACGGAAAGTATCTTTTCTTCTTCCGTTTCACCAGTCAAAACCTCTGCAATTTCCTTAATCGCTAACCGTGTCAATACGGCTGCCTTTTTTGCATCGTCCGGTGTCGCTTTCCTGATATACATGTTTGTAATTCTCCTTGCTTCATTAAACTGAAAAGGCCACCAGATTCAGTGGCCACTTCAACCTATTTATTTGCCGGATCATCCGGCAGTATTCCTTGCGGGATGAATACATCAAAATGGCGGTACTGATTTACGAATTCAGCTGGGGCCATCCCGCCAAATTCCCCATCCAAGTTAAGCATCATGTCCTTTTTGGCATGTACTTTAATTCGATTGGCTTTTTCATAAATGACGTTTTTATCATGTATATGTTCACCGCGCATTGCCAATGTTGCGACACGGACAATATCAGCGAGGTTTGCCTTTTTCAAAATAAGCAACGTGAACATCCCATCATTCAAAGAGGCGTCAGGAGCCAGTTTCTCGAAGCCGCCGACCGAATTCGTGTTAGCCACCAAGAAAAGCATGATCTCTCCTTCAAAAAGCTTTCCATCATATTCAATAGAAACTTCCGTCGGCTTAATTGAAGGAAGCATTTCAATTCCTTTAATATAGTAGGCTAGCTGACCAAGCATGGTTTTCAGCTTGATTGGCACGTCGTAGGTCAATTCGGTCAATCTGCCCCCGCCAGCAATATTGATGAAATACTTATCGTTCATTTTCCCGATATCGACCGGCATCGTATGCCCACCGGCTATAATTTCGGCCGCTCCTTCGATCGACTTCGGTAAATGCAGCGCCCGGGCGAAATCATTGGTCGTTCCCGTCGGAATGATTCCTAGTTTCGGACGTTTCTCTGCAGTGGCCAGTCCATTAACAACCTCATAAATCGTACCGTCGCCTCCTGCTGCAATAACTACATCATAGCCGCGTTCAATCGCTATCTTAGCCGCTTTCGTCGCATCCCCGGCACCGGTCGTCGCATGTGCAGAAGCTTCATAACCAGCTTCTTCAAGTTTTGCTAGCACACCTGGCAGGCTCTTCTTAATGGCTTCCCGGCCCGAAGTCGGGTTGTAAATCAACCTTGCTCTTTTCATTTCCCATCATCCTTATACATATTGATTCCATAATTTACATCTTAATCCTTCGTTACATGAAAAGCAATATTCGAAAAAAAGAGGACCGTATTTCGGTCCATATCTTTTACATTTTACTAGAAATCGCATCAGGGAAAATTATAATGCTTTTTACAATTTTATTCTAGTAAATGATTTCAATCATGGATATTGAACGTTCACGTTAAATGTATCGGTAACCATTAAAGTATGTTTCCCATCACCAGTATTGAATATCCCATTCTTTTTTACAATGCCTTCATCACTTGTTCCTTTTTTCACTTCAGTCATCTTCCAGCCACTCTCGGGGCCTTCAAGTTCCTCGACCCCTCTAGCATCTATCTTGATATCACTATTATCCTGAAGGACTACACTTAGATTTCCGCTGTCCTTCACACTCCAGTCATTCAAGAGGTTTCTAGGCTTCAAGACAAGATCGGTACTTTGTCCGTCAATTTCCACTGCCAATTCAGCAGGGATTATAAGGGTTGCCTTAAGATTCCTTGTACCACTGTCCAAAAGTCCATTTTGACTCGGTAAATCCTTGAAGCTAATATAAAGAGTATCACCATTTCTTTCAACAAGTAAATAATCTTCCGCTTTGTTCAACAATGAATCATCATCTTCCATTACCCGCTCACCATATGTTCCAAAAACGGAAACTTCTTCGTCCTTACCACTTTCAATTGTCAATGGGTATGAACCAGTGTCCAGGACAACTCTCTGTATGCCCTTTCCTGCCTTTTGATTGAAACCAGGCAAATTGACCGTTTTCTCTTCACTATTAACGGCAGCCCTAACTTGATCCAACAATCCGCTGGATGTAAGCAGAATTAAAACTATTCCCGTCGTTCCAAGCAATCCAACGAAAAGAATGCTAAGAATATCATACTTTACAAAAGAACTTTCTTTTCTGGAAAAATAAATATAAAAGAGAATCTCTGCACCCAAGATAATGAACAGCAACGGCCACCACGATAGCAGAATCGTCGTCAAATTCATATCCGAAATTTGAGAAACGAGTAAAACAAAACCCAAACCAACCAGGGAGATCCCCATTGAAATCGTTCCGACTCTCCATGTTCTCATTTAGTCTCCTCCTCGGCTCTACCTTTTTTACTTCCCGACAGCAGTTTGATTCCCCCGCCTATGAGAAGGATGCATACAAGTCCTTTTTGAAAATAATCTCTAAACCAATACTCCAAGTTGCTTCCAATCCATTCATCCAAATGAGGGGCAATGGCCGGGACGATTATATTACTGGCCAAGAAATAGATTCCAATTCCCACCAACCCCAATCCTAGCCATTTTTGGTGATTGACCATACCCGAAATGATGGGCGTATCTTCTACTGGTCCCTCTTCCATTTTCGAGGCTTTTTGCAATCCATCAAAAAAACTATAAAACCAGATAATCGGAATAAGGAAAAAGAAGAAACCTAACCGGAGTAAATCCAGTATGTAAATGGCGAATAAAAAGCCGGCCATCAATTGAATTCCACGTTTTTGCAGCCCCAAATATAAGTGACCTGCACCAGGAAAAATGGCGAGTAAAGTCGCGACCGATTTACTCTTCTTCCCGGATTCCCTTCTCTCCTCGAAGTCTTCCAAAACGGTCCGATCGATAAGCTCCTCACCTCTTTGCTTTTTATTCAGCTGTTGAACAGAATCAAAAAAGCTGTAAATCCAGATAACAGGCAATAATGCCATGAATATCAACAGACCTTCCAATTGTGTCATCACACTGATGAATACAACCATGATGCCAAGGCCTAAAAAGCCGATGAGAAAAATGAGTCCCCGATTCATGAGACCCAGCTGAAAATGCCCTAATCCTGGAACGAATGACAGGATGATTACATAAAATCTTTCCGTCTCCGGCTGATCGGCCCCTACATTCTCTTCATTTTTAGGATTCCTCAGTGAGGTGACCACCAAATCAAATATACTGATGAAATAAAACACCATTCCAATAACGGAAAAAGCCAGAAACGCATCCGATTGACTGATCAACGAAAGAAATAGACCTCCAAGCCCCAATCCAGCCGTGGCAAGAAAATAAAATAACCCTTTATATTTCCTTCCTAGGTAAAAATGTCCGAAACCTGGCAGAAACGATAATAAAAAAGCTAATACCGGACTTTTATTCATTTCTAAACCCCTCCTTATTCTTCTTTTCGATTGTGTCCATCCAATTAAATGTTTTATCAATAAGTCCATCGGTTAAGGACTGCGTTTCCCTTCCGCTGCTTGATTCCACAGAATCCACGTATTCCGTCAATGATTGAAATACTCCGCCTGCCATCAATAAAATGGTAAACCCGGCCGCGATCAGATAATGTCTTGTAATCGTCCGAATTGATTTCTCTTTTCGGTGTTGTTTAGCCTCTTCACCAGAACCTTCTTTCAATCGGCTAATCGAGTCCATGACCGGACCTGCAATATCAAATCCTTCGATGTCCAGACTGGTTTCTTCTTTTTCCATCGCTTCCATATAGGCGGACAAACACTTGTCACAGGAGTATAGATGATTTTCATATTCAATTTTTAGAGCCTCTGGTATTTCATCTGCCAAATATGCAACCCATTCTGCTTCAGGAACATGATTCACGAAAAATCCTCCTCTTTCCAATGTTTTCTCATCCAATTTCTTGCCCGATATAGCTTTACCTCGACAGATTTCACTTGAATATGCTGTTCCTCTGCAATTTGCTTGAATGTCTTTTCCTTTATGTAATAGCTATATACAACATCCCGATATCCCTCTGGAAGGTCATTCAGCTTCCGTAATACTTGCTTTCGCCTTTCATTCAGAAAGAATACCGCCTCGACATCATCCGTTAAGCCCAAATTAGCTTCCGATGAATGTTCTTCCTGCAATTCTTCCTTTTGGCGTTCCCTCTTTCTCTTTAAATCAATTGCATGATTTACCGCAATTCGGGTAATCCAGGTTTTGAAACCTTGGTTCTTATATTGAGGAAGAGAGGTGTAGATTTTGATAAAGACTTCCTGGGTAACATCTTCTGCATCCTTTTGATTCCGCAAGACGGAATAGACGGTCCTATAAATCGTCTGTTTATATGTTTCAATCAACATTCGGAATGCATGATCATTCCCAGCCCTTACCTTCTCAACTAACTCATCCGTCACTTCTCTTCCTCCTTTCCTTTTAATCATTCATGTAATAGACGCACAAAAAGGAGTTACCCCTACAGATAACTCAAAAATTTTTTCGCTTTTTCACAGTAAAATCTTTTCTTAATCAAGAGAAAACCGTACCACTTTAAAAGTGATACGGTCAATATTAACGTTTATTGATTTCTTCCACCAAAATTTTATTAACAAGCTGTGGATTGGCTTGTCCTTTTGTCGCTTTCATGATCTGTCCGACAAGGAAGCCGATTGCTTTTTGTTTACCGGCCTTAAAATCTTCAATTGATTGCGGGTTATTATTCAATGCTTCTTCAACGGCTGTACGCAATGCGCCTTCATCGGAAATTTGGACTAGTCCCTTCTCCTTGACGATCGTTTCAGCATCCCCGCCGTTTTCAATCAATTCTTTGAAAACTTTTTTAGCGATTTTAGAAGAAATCGTGCCATCTTCAATCAGCTTGATCATTCCAGCCAACGATTCAGCAGTCAATTTGACTTCATGCAGCTCTTTACCTTCTGCATTCAAGAAGGCGGAAACCTCACCCATGATCCAGTTAGATGCCAGTTTTGCATCAGCTCCTGAAGCGACTGTCGCTTCAAAGAAATCAGCACTTTCTTTCGTTACCGTTAAAACGGCTGCATCATATTCAGGTAAGCCAAATTCTTCGACATAGCGTTTTTTCCGGGCATCCGGAAGTTCCGGAATCTCGGCAGCGATACGCGCTTTCCATTCTTCATCGATATGAATTGTCAATAAGTCCGGTTCCGGGAAGTAACGGTAATCATCGGAGCCTTCCTTAATTCGCATTAGTACCGTTCTGCCTGTAGCTTCGTCGAACCGGCGTGTTTCCTGTTCGATTATGCCGCCTTCATTCAAGATTTCCGCTTGGCGGATTTCTTCATGCTCCAACCCTTTGCGGACGAAGTTGAATGAGTTCAAGTTTTTCAATTCGGTTTTCGTACCGAATTCTTTTTGGCCGACAGGTTTCAAGGAAATGTTGGCATCACAGCGAAGTGAGCCTTCTTCCATTTTACAATCGGAAACGCCGGTGTATTGAATGATGGATTTCAATTTTTCCAGATATGCATAAGCTTCTTCTGGGGAAGTGATATCCGGTTCGGATACGATTTCAACTAGAGGCGTACCTTGGCGGTTATAATCACAAAGTGAATAGTTCCCTTTATGTGTCAGCTTTCCAGCATCCTCTTCCATATGAATGCGGGTAATGCCAATTTTCTTTTTCTTGCCGCCCACCTCAATCTCAATCCAACCATGCTCACCGATCGGCTGATCGAATTGTGAAATTTGGTATGCTTTAGGATTGTCCGGGTAAAAGTAGTTTTTCCGGTCGAATTTCGTAATCTCCGCCACTTCGCAATTCAGGGCAATTGCAGCCTTCATTGCAAAATCAACAGCCTTTTTATTGACGACAGGCAATACACCTGGGTAGCCTAGGTCGATTACAGTCGTGTTACTATTTGGAGCGGCACCAAAATGATTTGGGCTCGCTGAGAAAATTTTAGAATCCGTTTTTAATTCTACGTGTACTTCTAGACCAATCACCGTTTCAAAGTCCATTTTTTTCACCCCTTACAGCTTAGGAAATTGTTTATGAAAATCTGTTGCTTGCTCAAATGCGTGAGCCGCGCGGTAAATCGTGCTTTCATCAAAATGCTTACCAATCATTTGCAGTCCAAGCGGAAGACCATTCGCTGCGAATCCACATGGCACGGATATACCCGGTACACCAGCAAGATTGACTGGAATCGTCAAGATATCATTTGCATACATCGTTAATGGATCGTCGACTTTTTCACCAATTTTAAATGCAGGCGTAGGTGTAGTCGGCCCAACGATGACATCGTATTTTTCAAAAACATCTTCAAAGTCTTTTTTGATTAACGTACGTACTTTTTGAGCCTTTTTATAATAAGCATCATAATAACCTGAACTTAAGGAGAAAGTTCCAAGCATGATACGGCGTTTCACTTCGTCACCGAATCCTTCTGCACGGGTTTGCTTATACATTTCTATAAGTGTTTCTGCATTATCTGTACGGTGTCCGTAACGCACACCGTCAAAACGTGAAAGGTTAGCCGAAGCTTCCGATGAAGATAGCAGATAATAGGCAGCTAAAGCATATTTGGAATGCGGCAAGGATACCTCTTCCCATTCAGCTCCAAGCCCCTCTAATACTTTTAATGCTTCAAGTACGGAATTACGTGCTTCTTCACCAACGCCTTCACCAAGATATTCCTTAGGCACAGCTATTTTCAATCCTCTAACATCGCCTGTTAATGAATTCACAAAATTCGGCACGTCAACATTGGCAGAAGTCGAATCCATTGGATCTACACCTGAAATCGCTTCAAGCAAATAGGCGTTATCTTCAACCGTTCTTGTAACTGGCCCAATTTGATCCAGTGAAGACGCAAATGCTACTAGTCCGAATCGGGAAACCCGTCCATATGTAGGTTTTAAGCCGACAACTCCACAATAGGCAGCTGGTTGGCGGATCGATCCACCCGTATCGGAACCTAAAGAGAATAGGACTTCACCGGAAGCGACAGATGCAGCTGAACCGCCCGAAGAACCGCCTGGCACATATTCCGTGTTCCAAGGGTTGCGTGTTGCCTGAAATGCGGAGTTCTCATTGGAAGAACCCATCGCAAACTCATCCATATTCAATTTCCCGATCGTAACCGTTTCTGCTTTCTGTAGCTTTTGAACAACGGTTGCATCATAGATTGGATCAAAGTTCTCCAAAATTTTGCTCGCACAAGTCGTACGCAAATTTTTAGTGACAATATTATCCTTCACTCCGATTGGCATACCAAATAAAGCGCCTTCGTTCTCGCCTTTTACCAATTGATCATCCAATCGTTTTGCTTGATTGCGGGCGTTTTCTTCATCAAGTGTCAAAAATGCCTTCACCTTGTTCTCTACTTGTCCGATTCGCTTATACGATTCGTTAACAAGATCAGTGACACTTATCTCTTTCTTATGTAAGCGTTCATGAAGCTCAGAAACCTTTTGTTCGAACAACGACATCATTGTCCCTCCTTATTCAATTATTGATGGTACACGGATATATCCTTCTTTGCTATCCGGTGCATTTTTAACTACTTCTTCAACTGGCAATCCCGGTTTTGCGACATCTTCGCGCATAACATTCTTCATATCCAAAACGTGAGAAGTCGGGTTTACTTGATCCGTATCAAGCTCATTCAACTGCTCCGCGAATGAAATCATTTGGTCAAGCTGATGCTGAAACTGTTGTGCTTCTTCTTCCGTAATGGCCAAACGAGCCAAATGGGCAACGTGTTTAACTTGTTCCATAGAAATACGTGACATTCTCTTCACCTCCGAAAAAATATCCAAATCGACTGAATTTCGTCGCTTTTCTCCATATAATCATCGTTTAAATCATATCAAACTATTACACAGTAAAGCAACAAGAGATACAATGTCGAAATTCAATTATTTCATAAGGAAAAAGAGATATTTTCCGGGAAATATGGGGAAGTTGCCGGAATTTCCGGGGAAATGACAATAAGTCCTTTAAAATTCGACAAATGTTCCCTTTTTAAAGCAGTTGCTCCCTAAGATGGAAGGGTTTACTTCCTGTTTAAAGGTTATTTTGGATACATTCCCATTTAAAAGCGGGACACAAAAAAGATGAAGCCGCTAAGCTTCATCTTTTTTCATTCATATATATGAACGGTTGGTTCGTCCTGATTCGCTTCACGGACTATGAGTGCTTCAGGTCCATTTACAGAGGTGATGGATACCTGTACGGCAATATAGTTCGGGAAACGTTCCATTACAAGGCCAGCAACATATTGGGTAAAGCCGATCGCTTCGGAGTTCCCATAAAATTGAATGGGGATATCGATGTTCAGACTTTGCAATTGATCATCCATATAGAACGC
This sequence comes from Peribacillus sp. NPDC101481, assembly GCF_044767165.1. Lineage (NCBI taxonomy): Bacteria > Bacillati > Bacillota > Bacilli > Caryophanales > Bacillaceae > Peribacillus > Peribacillus sp. NPDC101481. The sequence goes on from NZ_JBIWNJ010000004.1 coordinate 324,281, forward strand.
CCTGCCGATGACTCCGTTAAAGTTAGGGAAGTATTCTTCGACATCTTCTTTAAAGTTCGTGAATGTATTGACGTCATCACGGTATTTTTTTTCAGCCCCTGCAGAAGGAAATAGGAAATACTCTTCGTCCAGGTTCGTCCATTTTCCAATATTGTCAGAGTTTTTATCGATATTCGTATAGGAAATGAAATTCCCAGGGACTACTGAAGATTTTTCATTTTGCTCGAATAAGGCAATCGTAATCGGAACATTTTTCAGCTTGTCCATTTTACGCAGCCTTTTCAGGACTTCTGCAGCAATTTTCTCCCCTTCTTGCTTTAGCTTGTTACTATCGATTTTATTTTCATAGGTGGCACCGAATTCTTCCTTTTGATAGTAATGCACTGAATTCAACGCAAGACCTATTACAACTCCGCCAAGGCTCACTGAATTATCTTTTGTTTTCACCAAGTAATTATGTTCTAAAATATGGGCAAGATAGATCGGATTTTCTTCATTCCGCTTATCAATGTCACCTTTACCCGGATCAACCGGATTCAAGCCAAGGTTCTCTGAGGCTTTCTTCTTCTTTTCTTTCAACTGACTATCGGTATATTTTCTGTTCAGCCAGGAAGATATCGTGGAACTATCTAGCATTTGCCCCTCTTGAAACAGGTAATCTTCCGGGTCGAATTGGGTTTGTGCCAACCGCATCAAACCATTTTCGAATTCTTCAATGTCATATCGGGTATTTAGATTGGATACGACCAAACCGCGTGCTTTTGATGGTTCAAACGGTAGGATTGTTTGATAATATTCTTCCGAAATTTTATACTTCGGAATAATTGCCGATTCTTTTTTGTCTTTGGAGTCTTGAACTACCTCTTGCTTATCCTCAAAACTAGGCGCACATCCAGCAAGAAGCAGTATAAGAATCATCCCCAAAATAGAGTGTTTCCTCATAGCTACACCTCTTATTTATTTAGTTCCTCAATCAGTCTCTCTTCATCCCATACCATGACGCCTAGGCTTTCAGCTTTTGCCAGTTTGGAACCGGCATCTTCGCCAGCTACGACCAAATCGGTTTTCTTGCTGACACTTCCAGCAACATTAGCTCCTAGCGCCTCTAATTTCTCTTTTGCTTCGTTACGTGTTAACTGATGCAGTTTCCCCGTTAAAACGACTGTTTTACCGGAAAAAATGGAGTCGATATCTTCTATAGAAATAGCTCTTTGCCCTTTGAAAGTAAGATTCACACCGGCTGCATCCAGCTCATTCAATAATGCATGGACTTCTTCCAATTCAAAATAAGCTACGATGGAATCAGCCATCTTATCGCCTATTTCATTAATGGCCGTTAGTTCTTCACGGCTCGCCCTGCTTAAGGCCTCCATCGTCCCGAATTCCCTCGCAAGCGTCTTGGCAGCTTTGGAACCAACATGGCGAATGCCCAGCCCGAATAGTAATTTTTCCAACGAGTTGGTCTTCGAAGCTTCGATTGCTTGAAGAAGTTTATTGACGGATTTATCCCCCATCCTTTCCAAAGCAATCAGTTGATCGTATGTAAGCTTATAAATATCAGCCACATCTTGTATGAGTTCTTCTTTAAATAACAAGCTAATCACTTTTTCACCAAGACTGTCTATATTCATTGCTGTACGGGAAACAAAGTGAATCAAACCTTCCCGTATTTGTGCAGGACACTTCGGGTTGATGCAGCGTAAAGCAACCTCCCCGTCCAGCCGGACAAGTTCACTGCTGCATTCCGGGCACTCAGTCGGCATCTGGAACTCGACTTCTTCCCCTGTACGGCGGTCTGCCAGCACATTGACTACCTCTGGAATGATATCGCCCGCTTTTTTCACGACCACTTGATCTCCGATTCTGATGTCCTTTTCACGGATTAAGTCTTCGTTGTGAAGTGAAGCTCGCTGTACAGTGGTACCTGCTACCCGAACGGGATCCAAAACTGCGGTAGGGGTCAATACACCCGTACGGCCAACATTCAGCTCGATATCCCTTAGGGTTGTAATGACTTCTTCAGCTGGGAATTTATAAGCAATCGCCCATCGCGGACTTTTTGCAGTAAATCCTAATTCATCCTGCTGTTCAAGGGAATCCACCTTTACGACAATTCCATCAATATCATAGGCTAAGTTTGGACGTTGTTCCGTCCATTCTACTATATAGGCCAGCACTTCTTCTATATTCGAGCATCTTTTTCTTTCCCGATTCGTCTTAAATCCGAGTCGATCCAATAAATCCAGACCCTCACTGTGGGAACGGACCCCTGTTTCGCCCAAATCGGCAATCGCATAAAGGAAAATATCCAAGCTACGTTTCGCAGCAAGTTTTGGGTCAAGCTGCCTTAACGAGCCCGCAGCTGCATTTCTTGGGTTTGCAAATGGTTCCTCACTGCGTTCTTCCTTAGCCTTGTTTAATGATTCGAATGATTTTTTTGGCATGAAGGCCTCACCGCGCACTTCTATGGCAACCGGCTCCCGCAGCTTCAATGGAATCGATTTGATCGTTTTTAAATTAGCGGTAATATCTTCACCGATCGTTCCATCTCCACGGGTTGCCCCTCTTACGAAATATCCATTTTCATATTGAAGAGTGACGGCAAGTCCATCAATTTTCAATTCACATACATAGGAAAAATCGTCACCTACAGATTGTCTGACCTTTCTGTCAAAATCCCGTAAGTCACTTTCATTGAAGGCATTGCCTAAACTAAGCATTGGTGTGGTATGCTCCACTTTTTCAAACATATCCAAAATGGCGCCACCGACCCGTTGTGTCGGTGAGTCCGCCGTTTGCAGTTCCGGAAATTTCTCCTCATACTCAATAAGTTCACGGAGCAGACGATCATATTCAGCATCAGGTACTGATGGCTGGTCCATGACATAATATTCATAGCTGTATTGGTTCAACAGCGTTTGCAGCTCTAGAATTTTCTTCTCTGCAGCTTGTAAGTCCATACGTTCAATCCTTTCTAAAGAAGACTCCACCGCACTTCTTATAGAAGAGCGGTGTCTAAAGTCAGATATCCCTATTCTTTACCAGTGGAAGCATATTAATCTTAAGCCTTTTCAACTGGTGCAAATTTCGCCAATAGCCGCTTGATTCCGATTGGACTTGGAAAGGCTATATCCAATTCCTTCCCTTCGCCTTCTCCTTTTACTCTCACCACGGTTCCTATTCCCCATTTTTTATGGGAGGCACGGTCACCGACAGCCCAGCCGATCTCTTCGCCGCCCGTTGCGGATGGCGCAGAAACAGCTCTTCCGAAGGCAGGCACTTTTCTTGTTGAAGCAGTTGAAGGAGATCCGGTTCTCGAAGAACTGAAAGGTGTTTGCCTAGCTCTAGGAGCCGGTTTCGGTTTTAGATCTTCAAGAAGTTCCTCTGGTATTTCACTAATGAAACGGGAAACGGGATTCATGCTCGTCCGTCCATACAATGTCCGCATTTGGGCATTGCTTATGAATAGTTCATTTTCAGCCCTTGTAATTCCCACATAAGCCAGACGGCGTTCTTCTTCCATCTCCTCTTCATCCATAAGCGATCGGCTGTGAGGGAATACCCCTTCTTCAAGGCCCAATAGAAAGACCACCGGATATTCAAGTCCCTTCGCTGAATGCAGCGTCATCAACGTTACCGTATTTGTAGCTTCTTCAGTATTCTCGTCAAGTTGGTCTATATCTGCAACCAACGCAAGGTCAGTCAAAAAGCCCACCAATGATTTGTCTTCGCTGTTATCTTCGAATGCTTTCGTAACAGATAAAAACTCATCTATATTTTCAAGGCGGCTTTGTGATTCAATCGTTTTTTCTGCCTGCAGCATCTCACGGTAACCGGTTTTCTTAATGACTTCCTCCACAAGTTCCGTTACGGATAAGTATTCCTGCTGATTTGTATAATTAGTGATCAGCGTATGGAATTCCCTTGCCGCTTTGGTAGCCTTCCCGCTTATCCCTACCATTTCCACAGATTCCAGTGCTTTATAAATGGAAACATCATATTGATCTGCATAATCTGCCACTTTATCCATTGAAGTTGCACCAATTCCGCGTTTTGGTACATTGATTACACGGCGAAGACTGATGTCATCATCAGGATTCGCAATAAGGCGAAGATAGGCAAGTAAATCCTTAATCTCTTTACGGTCATAGAACTTGGTGCCCCCGACTATTGCATAATTTATATTGGATTTAAGCAGAACTTCCTCCATGACACGTGATTGTGCATTTGTTCTGTAAAGTATTGCTATATCTGAATATTTCCGGCTGCCATCCTGGACTAACTCATTTATCTTTCCGGCTACGAATTGCGCTTCCCCTTGTTCATTGTCTGCACGGTAATAGAATATCTTATTGCCATCTGCATTCTCTGTCCAAAGATTTTTCGGCTTCCGGTTTTGATTGTTATCGATGACCTTATTCGCCGCTGCAAGAATCTTTTTCGTTGAGCGGTAATTCTGTTCAAGGAAAATCATGTTGGCATTCGGATAATCCTTTTCAAATGAAAGGATATTCGCGATATCCGCACCGCGCCAGCGATAGATCGATTGATCGGAATCCCCGACAACACAGAGATTACGGAAGCGTGAAGCCAGCAGTTTAACAAGCATGTATTGAGCCCTGTTCGTATCTTGATACTCATCAACATGAATGTATTGAAATTTACGCTGATAATATTCAAGCACCTCAGGTACGAGCTGGAACAATTGAATCGTCATCATGATCAAATCATCGAAATCGAGCGCTGAATTTTTACGCAGCCGTTTTTGGTATTCCGTATATACATCGGCAGTTACTTTAGTGAAGTAATCAGACGCCGTCTTCAGGTACTCTTCCGGCCCGACCAATTCATTTTTCGCTGAACTGATGCTACCCAAAATGGCACGATAATCATATTTCTTTGTATCCATATTACGGTCTTTCATGATTTGTTTTATGACCGATTGCTGATCCGTTGTATCCAATATCGAGAAGTTCCTATTAAATCCGATACGGTCGATATCTCTTCGTAAAATACGGACACACATCGAGTGGAAAGTCGAAATCCAGATATCTTCGGACGCACCGCCAAGTATGGCTCGGATCCTCTCCTTCATCTCACGTGCCGCTTTGTTGGTGAACGTGATTGCAAGGATGTTCCAAGGCGCTATTTCCTTCTCGACCATCAAGTAAGCTATTCGGTGAGTCAGCACACGCGTCTTTCCACTTCCTGCCCCAGCCATGATTAAAAGTGGGCCATCAGTTGCTTTCACTGCTTTTTGTTGCTGTTCATTCAAACCTATTAGTAATTTTTCCGCTAAATATTGCATTATCACACCACCTATACGAACATTCGTTTCTGTTTTAGTATACTATATTTATTACATGTTTTCATTTAACTGCCGAAACTGTTGCAAGTGCCACTTTCAAATCTTCATAAATCACATTGCCGACAACGATGACATCCGCAATCTTGGACATCTCTTTGGCCTGTTCAACTGATTTTATCCCACCGCCATAGAATAGTACGGTATCCTCCAAACTCTCTTTGGCAGCTTCCACCATCTGGACATCGCCATAATCACCGCTGTATTCCAAATAAAAAATCGGCAGGTTGAACATCTTTTCTGCCATCATCGCGTATGCACCCACATCATCCATATCCAAATCGGTATTGGCTTTCGTCAACTGGGCCGCCTTGCACTCAGGATTCAGGATACAGTACCCTTCAACGAAAATTTCATCCCAATTCAAAAGGTATCCATATTCCTTGACTGCTTGCTGATGCAGTTTCATCATCCAATCCGGGTTGGTGCTATTCAGGACACTCGGAATGAAATATAAATCAAACCCCGGGGTCACGGTTTCAACAGAAGAAATTTCCATCACACATGGGACGGTATATCGTCTGACACGTGCCATTAAATGAAGCACATTCTCTAGCGTGATTCCATCCGTTCCCCCGACCATGATTGCATCAGTACCGGATTCACAGACTTTCTCTAGGGCCTCATCACTTATTTCTTTATTTGGATCGAGTTTGAAAACATGTTTCCACTCGCGAAAATCGTACATTATAATCCTCCATTCACACTTCCCATTACACCATTATAGCATTAAGATTTTTCATTAAAAAAGAGAAGTATCGATAAAATGTTATTACCAAATGGAACCTCTGAATCTAAAATCCAATATAACACGGATATGGTTGAAAGACAGCCGGCAAAGAGAGCCCTGAACTCAAAATAAAAAGCCGGGAAATGAATTCCCCGGCTTTTTATTTTGATCGAAAGAATTAGGATTCAGTTGTTTCCTCAACGTTATCCTTAATACGGTTAAGTGCCATGGAATAAGCATCATTTCCGTAATTCAAGCAGCGTTTGACCCTGGAAATCGTAGCCGTGCTTGCACCCGTTTCCGTTTCGATTTTATGATAGGTTTTACCTTCTTCAAGCATGCGGGCTACTTCAAGACGCTGTGCCAGTGATGAAATTTCATTAACTGTGCATAAATCATCAAAAAATCGATAGCATTCGTCCAAATCACGCAAGGAAAGGATCGACTTAAACAGCTGATCCGTTTCTTTTCCTCTTAACTTATCAATTTGCATGTTACTCCCCCTCAATTTCATGGGTATCAAAATGAGACGTCTCCAACTAAACCAGGTTCATCCGGAATAATATTGATCCAGGTTTTCCCTGGAATCAACCCTACTTCTTTATCGTTTTTCACTGGTATAATCCGACCATCCTTATTAACCCATTCTACTTCATTCGCTTTTCCTTTTTGAAGTAAATAACCATTTCCGCCACTTTTCAAGTCGATTTTACGACGCCCTTTATCGTCGATCACTTGATGAGCAGCCTCAATGATCAATATATTATCCAGTAAAATAGGTTTATTCGATTTATGCTCGACTGTTTGCTCTCCGTTCGAATAACGTTTATATTTCTCTTCCGTGGCTTCGTATTCATACTGTACATCATACTCGTCTGATCCGTAGGAAACCTCGGTTTTCAATGCCGGTTCCCCTTGAAGTCCAGCTGCCTCTTCCTTTGTAAGGAAAGCATAATGCTCCGGTGCACCATTCAACTCATATCCCTTTTCCTTCGCGCCTTTTTGGATATCCTCAAAGGAAGTGTAGGAATTATGCGGTGCTTTTCGATCTGCCGAACGTTGAAACAAAGTACCATCATAATATAATCCGTTCAAGTTATCAATATACCCTTTGTCCAGCATGGTTTTTGCCTCGGGGCTGTTTCCATGACAGACATAGATGCAATCAAGGCCTTTTGCCAATTCGATATAATAGTCCCTTGCACTCCGGATCGGACCGATTTGGCTTGGCATTTCACTTTGGAAGATGGCTAAAAATCTGGTTATATCACCTTCTGCGAGCATTTCAAAGACGATATCCGCTTCTGAGAGGCCCGATTGTGGGCGTGCTTCCGGATGGTTATTAATCATCACTGCTGCAGCCCTGCGCTCACTGTCTTCATCGGTGGCTATACCTGTTAGTGGAAACTCATTGGAAGGTTCATTTTTCACATCTGTATTTTTGATGACAGCTTGGTCTTTCGGCTTATTGTCATCCGATGCAGAATCTTCTTTCGTAGAACATCCTGCCAGCAGTAAAATAGCAATAACGATGAAAAGAACTCTCTTTAGGTTCATCTTTCCACTCCTCTGATTTATTAGCCATTTCTTCTCTTATATTTTAACGCATTATAGTAGGAAAGAGTATAGTTTTATTCATTACATCATATACTCCTCGCTGGGTTAGCCTTATATATGGGAGATGGGTTGTCGAAAAGAACGAAAGGGTGTAAACAGGATCGGCGAAGCGATAACCTCTCTCACGCAGTAAATGTTTCAATTCATTTTCTTCTTCTATCAGTTCTGGAACCTCCTTGGTGGACATGACCCCCTTTAATTTCAGAGGAAGTTCATGAATCACCTTGCCTTGTTCCGTTAAAATGATTCCACCGCCGATTTCCTTCAGCCGGTTAAATGCCAAATGCATATCCTTTTTCCTTTTACCGATCAGTATGATGTCACCTGTATTTGTGTAAGAGCCGGCGAAGCCGCATAATTTGTCCGCAAACCCTTTTAATATCGTATTGATGCGCCATTTCCCTTCCCGATCGATAAGCATGAAAAAGCATTCATCATCCTCAAAGTTCAGTTCTTCATGGCCAACATCATTGGCAAGCGAGTACGGTTTTGTAATTACATTATTGACCAATTCAATTCCAAACGGCATGGAAAATTCAAAATCTTCCTTTAAACTAAGATCCCAATCAAGATCGAGCGGTTTAAAATCGAAATCACTCCATTCGATTTCCTGTTTATCCGGAATGATTTCACCATCCCTTTTAACCCATTTCCCTTTTGCCATTACCGAAACCGGTGCGGGTTCCTTTACATCGGTCAGGAAGTTGATGTTCGCTACCCTTCCAGTGGCAATATTGCCATGAAGGTATTCGATATTATAATAACGTGCGATGTTGATAGTTGCCATATTGTATGCATCGATGACCGGAACGCCATGCTCTATCGCTATTTTGATCAAGCAGTCTATGAAACCACCTTCATAAAAGGACGGCGGCGATCCATCTGTCGTATAAAAGAATTTGTCATAATGATCGATGCCCAGTTCATGGATTTCCCGTATCAGCTTTGGTAAATCCGGACGGATCGAAGAATGTCTTAACGATACATAATAGCCCTGCAGCAAGCGCGACATTACCTCATCACCTGTCATTGCCTCATGATCACAATCGGCTCCGAACAAGGTCATTTTTGCTAAAGTCTTCTCTGAAGCACCTGGAAAGTGTCCTTCTATTTTCTTCCTCATTCGCTTGGCTTCCTGAATCCAGTGCAGCATCATGTCATCCCCATCGAGAAGCTTCGGCCATCCAGTCAGTTCCCCGCCCTGTAATACGGCATCATGCTCCAGCCATGATTTAACGGCCCCATGGGAAAAGACCATATCTTCATCGATCAATTCCGTTTGTCCGTCAAAACGGCTCCACCAATACATTGTTACAGGAATGTTACGTAATTCTTTCAAAAGAGAAAACGCTTTCTTTTTATCTAACTGCAATAGAAACGGCAAGTTATCATTGATCAATGTCGTTGTGCCAAAATGAGATGCATAACGTGAAAAAGAAAGGGGATTATATAATTGAGAAGGGTGTGAATGCGGCTCAATATAACCCGGGACCAAGTACTGGTTTGTACAGTCTACCATTTCACAGCGGTCTATATTATCAGGAAGCTTATCGCCAACATATATGATGCGATCATCATATATCCATATATTCGCCTTCACCCATTTTCGTAAAGCCTGATTTAAATAAGTCGTATTTTTAAGCAGAATGTGTGGTGCCCTATTGCCATCCAGCACATCTATTTGTTCTCTTAGATGTTTATTTTTCCATCTATAGCGCTGTTCAAGCATAAAACATTCCCCCATAAGTTATTAGAAACAGATGTATGAAAAAAACCATTTTCAATCCAATTTTATTTCATAGTAACATACTTGCCCCATTAGAACAGTAATGTTATCCAGAATATTGTTAAATTTTTGTGAAGGGATGGACTTTAAATGAAGTTTAAACAAAATATCAGTATAATAAATGCATTAATTCGAATTACCTGTGGTTTTACATTTTTAACATGGGCCATGGCTAAAATGGTGAAAAAACCATGGAAAAACCAATCTTACATAATCGTGGTGATGCTTTCTGCCATGAAAATAGGCGAAGGCATACTCCGCTATTGTCCTGTCGTAGATGCGATGGAAAACGGACAGAACTTGATGAAAAGTGAGCCAAAATATGAAAGTGAATCCAATCAATCTGATTCATATTAAGTTTTTTCTAAAGAAGAAGCTGACTCCGCTTAGAGTCAGCTTCTTTATATTATGATGAAAAATTGTATTTTATTGCTCGGTAGCCAATATCCGTTCGCCAAAATAAACCGTCTTTCTCAATATGCCCTAACTCTTTATATACTTCAGCTTGCGCAGAGGCCAAATCTTTCCCTTTTGCAGCAACCAGAAGTACACGTCCGCCATTCGAGATGAAGTTCCCTTCATTATTGAGAGCCGTTCCAGCATGATAAACATGGGCTTTCGGATCAATCTTTTCCAAGCCTTTAATGATAGATCCCTTTTTATATTCCCCTGGATATCCATCAGCTGCGACGACCACTCCAAGCACGGCTTCTTCATGCCATTCAAGTTGTAAATCCTCTCCAGAAAGAACCGCTTCAAGCGTATCCACGAAGTCTGTTTTTAGGCGCGGTAAAACGACTTGCGTTTCCGGATCGCCAAAACGGGCATTGAACTCAATGACTTTTGTGCCTTTTTGAGTAGCGATCAACCCGGCATATAATATTCCTGTAAAACTCCGATTCTCAGAAATCATCGCATTTACCGTGGGCTTAAGAATCGTTTCGACTGCAGTCTGGATCATTTCATCGGAAATTTGCGGCACCGGTGAGTATGCACCCATTCCACCTGTGTTCGGACCCTGATCTCCATCGAAAACCCGCTTATGATCCTGAGCAATGACCATCGGATACACTTTTTCCCCATTTACGAATGCCATCAATGAAAATTCTTCGCCATCAAGGAATTCCTCAATAACGACTTTGGCAGATGCTTCCCCGAACTTTGCCCCGACTAGCATATCATGGATGGCGTCTAACGCCTCTTCCATCGTCATAGCAACTACGACACCTTTTCCAGCAGCCAAACCATCCGCTTTTATGACGATGGGTGCACCCATTTTTTCGATATACGCCTTTGCTGAATCATAATCAGAGAATGTTTCATATTCCGCTGTCGGAATGCTATAGTTCTTCATTAAATCTTTAGCAAAGGATTTACTTCCCTCGATGACAGCAGCACGGCCATTAGGGCCAAATACCTGTAATCCTGCCTCCGCAAAATCATCGGCAAGTCCATTCAACAATGGTGTTTCGGGCCCGATCACCGTTAATGCAACTGCATTATTTTTGGCAAAGGCAACCAATTCCCCGTGATTGTTTTCATCAATTGGAACAAGAGTCGCTACATCGGTCATCCCTGGATTTCCCGGTGCTGCAAAAACAGTCCCAACCCGTTTACTTTCAAATAGTTTGCGGGCTATGGCATGCTCCCTGCCGCCCCGGCCAATTACTAGTACATTCATTATCGCACCTCGTTTTTGATTAATGTTTAAAGTGACGAATTCCTGTAAACACCATTGTAATCCCATATTCATCAGCTTTCTTGATCGAATCCTCATCTTTAACAGATCCACCAGGCTGAATGATTGCCGTGACGCCCGCTTTTGCTGCCGCTTCTACAGTATCATCCATTGGGAAGAATGCATCTGATGCCAATGCACTTCCTGTCGCTCTTTCCCCAGCTTGTTCCAGAGCAATTTTTGCAGCTCCCACACGGTTCATTTGACCTGCGCCAACACCTAATGTCATTTGATCGTTACAAACCACTATTGCATTCGACTTGACATGTTTCACGATTTTCCAGCCAAGTTCCATGGCTTTCCACTCTTCAGGTGTAGGCTCACGTTTCGTTGCCACTTTTACCTCTGCATCCTTTAAGCTATGTGCGTCCCGATCTTGAATAAGTAATCCGCCTTCAATGGATGTCAATTTACGTTCAGGCTTTTTAACCGCGTCAAAATCGATCGTTAATAAACGTAGGTTTTTCTTGCTTGTCAATACTTCCACTGCCTCTTGTGTAAACCCAGGGGCAATGATGATTTCAAGGAAAATTTCATGAAGCTTTTCCGCAGTCGCTTTATCGACTTCACGGTTCAAAGCGATGATCCCACCGAAAATGGAGGTGGCATCTGCCTCATAAGCTTTTTCATATGCTTCCAAAATGGTCGCACCGACACCGACGCCGCAAGGATTCATATGTTTGACTGCAACTGCAGCAGGCTCATTGAATTCTTTAACGATTTGAAGTGCTGCATCAGCATCATTGATGTTGTTGTATGATAGTTCTTTTCCATGTAATTGCTTCGCTTCTGCAATTGAGAAAACGGAACCAAGCGGTTTTTTATAGAATGCGGCTTTTTGATGTGGATTTTCCCCATAACGAAGCGACTGTTTCAATTCATAGGTAACAGTCAATGATTCAGGATTTTCTTCATCGGCAAGCTCTGTCATATACTCTGAAATAACTGCATCATATGCTGCCGTATGACGGAAGACTTTTGCAGCCAGGCGGCGATTCGTGGTTTTTGCTACCCCGCCGTTTTGTTTCAGCTCAGCCAATACGGTAGGATAATCATTGGAATCAACGATAACAGTCACATATTCGTGGTTTTTAGCAGAAGAACGAAGCATTGTCGGTCCACCGATATCGATGTTTTCAATAGCATCTTCCACAGTGACTTCCGGTTTGGAAATAGTCGCTTGGAATGGATATAGGTTTACGCAGACAAGTTGAATGGGTTCAATGTTATGCTCAGCAAGCTGTGCTGCGTGACCTTTGTCATCATGTTTTGCCAACACTGCTCCATGGACATTCGGGTGAAGCGTTTTAACACGTCCATCCAAAATTTCCGGGAAACCGGTGACGTCACTGATTCCAATAACCTCAATACCATTTTCCTGAAGCGTTTTTTTGGTACCGCCTGTAGAAATGATTTCAAAACCTGCTTCAATTAAACCTTGAGCAAATTCTACGATACCTGTTTTATCCGATACACTAATTAATGCGCGTTTCTTCATGTTATGTTGGTCCCTCCATTAAGTAAGTTTCTTGTGGCATAGCTCCTGCAAAACTGATGGATACAAATCATGCTCCATTTCCTGAATCCTTTTCTGAAGGATGTCTTTCGTATCCCCTTCAAGAATTGGCACTGTTTTTTGGGCAATGACCGGTCCTGTATCCATTCCATCATCAACATAATGAACGGTTACCCCCGTTTCCTTCACTCCGGCATCAAAAGCCTGGCCAATTGCATCCTTGCCTGGAAAACTTGGCAGAAGTGAAGGGTGGATGTTCACAATCCTCTGTGAATACTTTTGTAATAATGTCGGACCGATCAAACGCATATAACCAGCAAGAATGATGAACTCTATCTCATACTGGCGAAGTTTTTCCAGGATTTCCGATTCATATTCAGTCTTGTTGGAGTAATTCTTTGCTGAAAAGGAGAAAGAGTCAATATTCTCAAGCTTTGCTCTCTCAAGCACATATGCGTCTTCACGATCGCAAACGACAAGACAGATTTCCGCCTCCAACTTTCCACTTTTTATTGCTTCAGCAATTGATTGAAAATTACTACCGTTACCTGATGCAAAGACAGCAAGGCGTTTCATTATTTGAACGACACTCCATTTCCATCCACGATCGTTCCAATAATTGAGGCTTCTTCACCGCAAGACTTTAGGTGGGCTAGCACATCCGATGCCACTTCTTTTTTGACGACAGCCGTCATCCCAATACCCATATTGAAGATATTGAACATTTCCTCTTTTACAAGGTTTCCTTTTTCTTCAAGGAATGAAAATATAGTTGGAATTTCCCAGCTTCCAAGCTCGATTTCAACACCGCATCCTTCAGGAAGGATACGCGGAATATTCTCGATGAATCCTCCACCGGTGATATGGGCAAGACCATTAACCTCAAATTTTTCCAACGTCGATAAAACGGACTTCACATAGATTTTCGTCGGTTTTAATAATTCCTCTCCCAACTTGCAATCCAGTTCCGGTACGAAGTCATGAAGCCCCATACCTGAGTCTTCAAGAAGGATCTTACGAACAAGGGAATACCCATTACTGTGTATGCCGCTTGAAGCGAGTCCAATAACGACATCACCAGCCGAGATCGCTTCACCAGTAATCAGACGTGATTTTTCAACGGCACCTACAGTAAAACCTGCCACATCGTATTCTTCCGTCTCATACATGCCCGGCATTTCAGCCGTTTCTCCGCCGATTAAAGCACAGCCCGCCTGCTCACAGCCATCTGCAATTCCTTTGACGATCATTTCAATTCGTTCAGGATCTGCTTTACCGCAGGCAATATAATCTAAAAAGTATAAAGGTGCAGCACCTTGAACGACAACATCATTGACGCACATAGCTACACAATCCACTCCAATTGTATCGTGTTTATCCATCATGAACGCCAACAAAAGTTTTGTACCCACTCCATCCGTACCAGAAATGAGCACAGGTTCTTTAAGGTTCAAGGAAGATAAGTCAAACATGCCGCCGAAACCGCCCAGACCATTCATTACTTCTGGACGAAATGTGCGCTTTACATGTTTCTTCATTCGATTTACCGCTTCATAACCAGCCTCAATATCCACACCAGCCTGTTTATATGCATTAGCCATTTGAAATCCTCCTCCGAAAATCAATCATCATTGCCGACTTGATTAACATTTTGTTTTTTCTCGTTCGTATTCAAAAATTTCAGTCGGATAATTTCCGGTGAAACAAGCTAGGCATGAACCGCGCGTTTCTCCAGGAAACGGTCGTCCAATCGCTTCGACCATACCTTCGACACTTAAAAAAGTTAAGGAATCAGCTTCAATGATTTCCCTTATTTCCTCCACCGATTTTGAGCTTGCAATCAGTTCTTCCTTTTTAGACGTGTCTATGCCATAAAAACATGGATTCTTGATCGGTGGTGAGCTGATTACTACATGCACTTCTTTCGCTCCGGCATCTTTTAACATGCGGACAATCCTTCTGCTCGTTGTCCCACGGACGATTGAATCATCAACCATTATGACCCGCTTGCCTTCCACTACCCCTCTTACAGGTGATAGTTTCATCTTTACGCCTTGTTCACGCAGACTTTGTGATGGCTGAATGAAAGTCCGTCCAACATAACGATTCTTTATTAAACCCATTTCATAAGGAATGCCTGCAGCTTCAGCATAGCCAATCGCTGCCGAGATGCTGGAATCAGGTACACCTGTAACTACGTCTGCTTCAATTTTGGTTTCGAGTGCCATTTGCTTACCAAGGTTTTTACGTGCCGTATGAACATTGATACCATCAATGTTGCTATCCGGACGGGAAAAATACACGTACTCCATCGTGCACATTGCCTGTTGGCTGGAAAGCGAAAAGTATTCGGATGTGATTCCCTCATCATTAATGACAACCAGTTCTCCCGGCTCAATATCGCGGATGAATTCTGCACCTACAATATCAAGTGCACATGTTTCAGATGCAGCGAAATATGCATCGCCTATTTTCCCCAAGGAAAGTGGACGGAAGCCATGCGGATCTCTTGCCATGATCATTTGGTTTTCGGTCATGATGACAAAGGCATAGGCTCCCTTCAGCATGCTTAAACTGTTCTTCACAGAATCTCTTACATCCGAGTAGCCGGAGCGTTTAATCAGATGTGCCAGAACTTCCGTATCAGAGGTCGTTTGAAAAATGCTTCCTTGTCCTTCAAGCTGTGCTTTTAATTGATGGGCATTGACGATATTCCCATTATGAGCAAGGGCCAGCCCCCCTGTATGAGAATTGAACAGGAAAGGCTGAACATTTTGATACCCGCCGCCGCCTGCCGTTGTATAACGGACATGGCCTATTGCCGCTTTACCGCTACCGGAAAGTGCCTGCATTTTTTCCGCAGTGAATATCTCTGTGACAAGTCCTTCGCCCTTAGAGATGGACATCTGCTCACCATCCGTCACGACGATGCCCGCTCCCTCTTGACCACGATGCTGCAAGCTATGCAAACCGTAGTAAGCAAGCTGCGCTGCATCGGGATGTCCCCAGACTCCAACAACACCACACTCTTCGTTTAGGCTTCTTATTTCAGCAAGCATGGTATGGCTCCCTTCCAAGCTGTTTGTAAATCTTCAACGTCCGCTTCCAACACTTTGCTATCACTTGTTGCTACGACTAATTTATTATCAGCCGTTACTGAGCCTATGCAAATCGCATCTTCAACAAGAGCTTCAAATGACGCTTGATTATCAGGATTGATGGTCAGTAAGAATCGTGATTGCGTTTCACTGAATAATTCAGATACAGGTTCCCCGGATATATTCACTTCTGCCCCTAGTTTGCTAGCCCCGAATAAAGATTCAGCTAAAGCCACTGCCAAACCGCCTTCCGAAAGGTCATGGGCTGATGCAACAAGTCCTTTTTGAATTGCCGTCAGAATTTGCTGCTGACGTTTTTGTTCAAGGTCCAAATCAAGTTCTGGAGCGCGTCCAAAGATTTTACCCTCGAGCATTTTCTGTAATTCACTGCCTCCGAATTCAACTTTCGCTTCACCGACCACGTAAATCAAATCGGATTCATTTTTAAATGTTTGTGTTGTGATGTGCTTAAGGTCATTGACTAGACCAACCATTCCAACTACAGGCGTCGGATAAATCGCTTCACCATTCGTTTCATTATAAAGGGAAACATTTCCGCCGATTACAGGAGTACTTAAGCTTCTGCAAGCTTCACTCATACCGTCTGCCGCTTTTTCCAGTTGCCAGAATATTTCTGGTTTTTCTGGATTCCCAAAGTTCAAGCAATCCGTAATCGCTAAAGGTTCCGCACCCGAGCAAATGATGTTACGGGCTGCTTCAGCCACAGCGATTTTGCCGCCTGTTTCAGGATCTAAATAAATAAAGCGGGAGTTACAATCCGTCGTCATGGCAAGGGCTTTATTCGTACCACGTACACGCACTACCGCTGCATCCGATCCAGGTGAGACGACTGTATTCGTGCGGACCATGTAATCATACTGGTCGTAGACCCATTCCTTACTCGAAATTGTCGGTTGCTTCAATAGTGATACCAATGTTTCTTTATAATCTTCAATGACTGGCACTTCTGCCGTCATGCTTTGGAAGTCACGGAAATATTGCGGCTCTGCAGATGGCTTGTGATAAATAGGAGCTTCTTCAGCCAATGCATCAACCGGAACCTCAGCAACGATTTCACCTTGATGGGAAAGGGTTAGGTTTTTATCATCCGTCACTACTCCAACAGCAACCGCTTCTAGGTCATATTTCGTAAACAAGTCGACGATTTCCTGTTCGCGTCCTTTAGTGACAACGATCAGCATCCGCTCTTGTGATTCAGATAGCATCATTTCATATGCTGTCATTCCCGTTTCACGCTGCGGTACCAAATCCAGGTTCATTTTTATTCCTGAGCCAGCTTTGCTCGCCATCTCGGCAGATGAGCTTGTAAGACCTGCTGCTCCCATATCCTGAATGCCAACAAGGGCATCATTTTGAATCAATTCAAGGCATGCTTCCAAAAGCAGCTTCTCCATGAATGGATCGCCTACTTGTACGGCAGGCCGTTTCTCTTCCGAAGACTCTGATAGCTCTTCAGATGCAAATGTTGCTCCATGAATACCATCACGTCCAGTTTTGGCACCCACATACATCACTGTGTTGCCCACTCCATGCGCTTGGCCTTTTTTAATGTCCTTATGATCGATCAAACCGACACACATTGCATTGACAAGAGGATTTCCTTCATACGATGGATCAAATTGAATTTCTCCGCCGACAGTTGGAATTCCGATACAATTCCCGTATCCTGCAATCCCTGCAACCACTTCTTTAAATAAATATTTCACACGATCATTGTCTAGCTCACCGAAGCGAAGCGAGTTCAACATCGCAATCGGACGGGCTCCCATGGAGAAAACATCACGGATAATTCCGCCGACACCGGTAGCAGCACCTTGATAAGGCTCTATTGCCGAAGGGTGGTTATGACTTTCAATTTTAAAAACGACAGCCTGATCGTCACCGATATCAACGATACCTGCTCCTTCACCAGGACCTTGTAGCACTTTCTCCCCTGTAATCGGGAATTTCCTTAAGATGGGTTTTGAATTTTTGTAGGAACAATGCTCTGACCACAT
Organism: Peribacillus sp. NPDC101481; assembly: GCF_044767165.1. Classification (NCBI taxonomy): domain Bacteria; kingdom Bacillati; phylum Bacillota; class Bacilli; order Caryophanales; family Bacillaceae; genus Peribacillus; species Peribacillus sp. NPDC101481. Next base: position 342,149 of record NZ_JBIWNJ010000004.1, read on the forward strand.
AACCGAAAACAATCCAGTTTCCGTATAATTCGGCAGTCTGCCTAAGATTTTCTCCACCATTGCAAATTCATCATCGGATAGTCCCATTGTTGCGTACAATCGATCCGATTTAATTTTTTCCGGACTTGGTTCAAGCTGTAATAACATGTGATTCCCTCCAGTTTTTTACGATGGATTGAAAAATCTTTAAGCCGTCTTTACTGCCAAGCAGCGAATCAACAGCACGTTCGGGATGAGGCATCATTCCGAGGACATTTCCTTGTTCATTTGTAATTCCCGCTATTTGCTCCAAGCTTCCGTTTGGATTTTCACCATCATACGTGAACAAGATGCGGTTATTTTGTTTTAATTCAGCCAATGTCTCATCATCGCAGTAGTAATTCCCTTCACCATGTGCAACAGGGATCGTAATCGTTTCATTTAAATCATATCCTGTCGTGAACATCGATTGGTTATTTTCAACCTTCAGTCCTACATTGCGGCAAATGAATTTCAAGCCTTCATTACGGCGCATCGCACCAGGTAAAAGTCCTGCTTCAAGTAAAATCTGAAAACCATTGCAGACACCCAATACAGGCTTTCCTGCTTGTGCCGCTTTTACGACTTCTGCCATTACATTCGAAAATCTTGCAATTGCTCCAGAGCGTAAATAATCTCCATAAGAGAAACCTCCAGGAAGAAGAATCCCATCATACTGATCTAGATTGTCTGTAGAGTGCCAAACATACTCCACTTCTTCCCCCAGTGCATCCTTTATCGCATGGTACATATCGACATCACAATTGGAACCAGGGAAAACTATGACAGCAAATTTCATTGGGTGATAACCTCCTCAACATCATAGCGGTAAGCTTCAATTACCGTATTGGCCAATAGTTTTTCACACATTTCCTTTACAAGTTGATCTAAATCACGATCCGTATCCTTAATTGTAAGTTCAATGTATTTCCCCACTCGAACATCACTGACTTCGTTATAAGTCAAACTATGAAGTGATTGTTGCACTGCTGCTCCCTGTGGATCTAGTACACTTTCGCGTAGTGTGATATATACTTTAACCTTATACATGTTGAGTGCCCTCCAACTTTGCTAGTATTTTTTCGTAAGCATCTGTTAAACTTCCTAAATCACGGCGGAATACATCTTTGTCTAACTTTTCGTTCGTTTTAATATCCCATAATCGGCAGGTATCAGGTGAAATTTCATCTGCCAGCAGAATGTCTCCATTCGGGGTTTTACCAAACTCTAATTTAAAATCAATCAATTTAATGTCTAACTCTTTAAAGAAGGAAGTTAAGACGATACTGATTTCTTCTGCCTTTTCTTTTAAAATCGCTACATCTTCCTTGCTTGCAAGTTCCAATTCTTCAATATGGTCTTCCGTTAACAGAGGATCGCCGAGTTCGTCATCTTTATAGTAAAACTCAATCAGCGTTTTCTTGAGCGGCTGGCCTTCTTCAATGCCAGTTCTTTTAGAAAAACTGCCGGCAGCCGTATTTCTGACAACGACTTCAAGTGGAATGATGGATACCCTCTTGACTATCTGCTCCCGGTCGGAAAGCATTTCAATAAAATGGGATGGGATATTCTCTTGGGCAAGCTTTGAAAATAGTAAGCTAGTAATTTGATTATTCAACTTACCTTTTCCGGCAATCTCTGACTTCTTCTCACCATTAAACGCTGTTGCCGAATCCTTGTATTCCACCCAAACTATTTCACTGTTGTCCGTTGCAAAAATCTGTTTCGCTTTTCCTTCATACAACAATTCTCGTTTTTCCATCTGTCCAGACCCCCACATTGTGAATATTATGAATCTTCCTGCCATTGATCAGGCTTGGCAAACATATCACCGTTTAGAGGTGCCATGTTTGCCGCCTTCACTTTTATAAACCTAAACGATCAAAGATTACATCAACATTTTTCAGGTGATGTGTAGGATCGAAACAATCATCAAGTTCTTCTTTCGTAAGCAAGCTTGTGATTTTATCATCCTTTTCGATCAGGCTTCTGAATGGAACCTGAAGCTCCCATGCTTCCATCGCTTTCGGCTGAACCGTATCATAAGCTTCTTCACGGACAAGTCCTTTATCGATAAGGGAAAGCAGTACACGTTGTGAGAAAATCAATCCAAGCGTACGGTCCATATTACGTTTCATATTTTCTGGATAAACGGTCAAGTTCTTCACTATGTTGCTGAAACGGTTCAGCATGTAGTTTAATGCGATCGTTGCATCCGGCAAGATGATGCGCTCAGCAGAAGAATGCGAAATGTCACGTTCATGCCATAATGGCACATTCTCATATGCTGTCATCATGTAACCGCGGATTACACGAGCCATACCCGTCATATTTTCAGAACCGATTGGATTCCGTTTATGAGGCATTGCCGAAGATCCTTTTTGTCCTTTTGCAAAGAATTCTTCCACTTCGCGTGTTTCACTTTTTTGCAAGGCGCGAATTTCAACTGCGAATTTTTCAATTGATGTCGCAATTAAAGCCAATGTGCTCATATAATGTGCGTGACGATCGCGTTGCAATGTTTGTGTTGAAATTGGTGCTGCTTCAAGGCCAAGCTTTTCACAAACGAATTTTTCAACGAACGGGTCGATGTTTGCGTAAGTTCCGACAGCTCCAGAGATTTTCCCAACCTCAATGTTCTTTCTAGCTTCTTCAAAACGTTCTACATTTCGCTTCATTTCTTGATACCAAAGAGCCAGTTTCAACCCAAAAGTGGTCGGTTCAGCATGAACTCCATGTGTACGTCCCATTTGAACCGTGTATTTATGTTCTTTCGCTTTATTTTTCAGGATCTCCACGAAGTTATTTAAATCCTTGGCAAGTATCTCATTCGCTTGCTTTATCACATATGAAAGAGCTGTATCCACCACATCAGTGGAAGTCAGTCCGTAATGGACCCATTTCCGTTCTTCTCCCAATGTTTCAGAAACCGCACGTGTAAAAGCAACAACATCGTGGCGTGTATCTTTTTCGATTTCATTGATACGGTCTACATCGAATGTAGCATTTTCACGAAGAAGCTTCACATCTTCTTTTGGAATGACACCTAGCTCAGACCATGCTTCACAAGCTAAGATTTCAACTTCCAACCACGCATTAAAGCGGTTCTTTTCTGTCCAAATGTTTCCCATCTCTGGGCGGGTATAACGTTCAATCATTTTACTTCCTCCGTTTCAACCTGTTGATTCCATATTTTGCTTCGATCACTTTCCAAAAGAGCTTCCTTGATCGTTGGACGTAAAATATTCACATGACCCATTTTCCGCTTAAGCTTGGCTTCTTTCTTACCGTAAAGGTGAACCTTCCAATCTGAAAGCGTCGGAATTTCATCCATTAAGGGCTCGATATGCTCACCAAGGATGTTTATCATTACCACAGGCTTCAATAACTCCGTATTGCCGAGCGGCCAATTGCAGACAGCCCTTATATGCTGTTCGAACTGTGAAGTCTCACATGCTTCCATTGTATAATGGCCTGAGTTATGAGGTCTTGGCGCTAATTCATTAATGATGATATCATCCTGATCGGTTAAAAACATCTCGACCGCCAATGTCCCCACCAAATCAAGTTTCTCTGCAAGCTGCAAAGCTTCATTAATAGCTTTCCGTTCAGCTTGTTGACTAATACGGGCGGGAACAATGCTTTTATGAAGAATGTTTTCAACATGAATGTTTTCCGCAATCGGAAAATGACTTGTCTCGCCATCTGCCTTACGCGTCACGATAATGGATATTTCTTTTACGAAAGGAATCCAGGCTTCCAGCACACATATACCTGTTTTGAGCAGGGATTCAGCCTTTTTGATGTCGGCTTCTTCCTTAATGACCAACTGCCCTTTTCCATCATAACCGCCCCGCGTCGTTTTTAACACACTAGGGTACCCTAATTTCTCTATATGAAGGTGAATTTCTGAAATATCCTGTATTTCCTGATATGGAGCAACGGAAGCTCCTGCATCAGATATGGCTTTTTTTTCAGTCAGTCTATCCTGTGTCAGCTTTAATAATTCTGAGCCCTGTGGAAGAAATGCATGTTGCTTTAACCAATCCAGTGCTTCTGAACTGATATTTTCAAACTCGTATGTTATGACGTCACTGACCTCAGCCAACCTTTTCAATGCTTCGATATCATCATAAGCACCAGTGATTTCAATATCCGCCACTTGAGCACATGGACCTTCTGCTGTCGGCTCAAGGACCGCTATCTTAAAGCCAGATGCCTTAGCCGATAAGGCCATCATCCTGCCCAATTGTCCACCGCCGATTATTCCAATGGTCTGTCCCGGTAAAATGATTGTATTATTTAAGTTGTTCACTGCTCTGTAACACCTTTTCTCTGGTTTCGTTTCGTAAAGCCTCTAACCTATCAGCAATGTCAGAATCAAAAGCTGCTAATATTTGAGCCGCAAACAAACCGGCATTGACTGCGCCCGCTTTTCCGATCGCAACCGTTGCAACCGGTACGCCACCAGGCATTTGAACAATCGATAATAACGAATCCATCCCATTTAATGCCTTCGACTGTATTGGAACACCTATCACAGGGACAATCGTTTTAGCGGCTGTCATACCTGGAAGATGTGCAGCCCCGCCTGCTCCGGCAATAATCACTTTAATATCTCTATCTTTTGCACTCTCTGCATATTCAAATAGTAAATCCGGCGTCCGGTGGGCGGAAACGACTCTTTTTTCATAGGGAATCTCAAGCTGTTCCAATGATTCACAAGCGTATTTCATCGTTTCCCAATCCGAGACACTTCCCATAATAACCCCTACTTGCGGTTTCATATCATCTTTCCCTCCAACACTCATATTATGGCGTCCCGGGTATGCAGACGGACGCTTATCATTTTTATCTATAACATGTAAATTAAAAAACCGGACAGGTTGCTTCCTCATCGAGAAAGCAACCTGTCCGGAAAAGAAAGTCCTTTTGAAAAAACAAAAAGACTTGGCTAGTTTCCGAAATAGTCAGATGCTTTTCTCATAGTCCGATGATTTACGGTCATCAGGTAGAAACTTTTGGGCCATATCCCCATGATTATATGAGATGTATTAATGTAACTTCATCTTACCTTCCGGCCATTTTAATGTCAAGTTAAAATCGAATATTTTTACATGATATTAATTAATCGTTCGTGTTTTACTCAATTAATTTTGCTTCGAATACAATTTTTCGATCAACTGGCACATAATGGACCTTGCCATTCTCAATTCTCTCGGCAAAGATAGGCTCTTCCGTTCTCCTTACAGGAAAGTACCCCGCCGCTTTAATTCGATCTAAACATGCATCAATTGTCTCGCCCTCGAAAACTTCAAACTTTTCCTTACTCTTTTTACCCACAATACCGATTCCTTCCATAATCCTATTTTTTCAGTCTTCTTCTTTAGCATCCAACTTGCTTTATTAACATTATTAAATTCTTCCCAGTATAATGAAAAGAACAAGTAAAGACAAGTTACATTTCAAAAAAGAGGATTACTTTATAATGGAAATTCCATAATACCTAAGATTAGGATATCCCTGTCTTCCGTAAAAGCACCTGCACCCATAAATTATACATCTCCTTCAATATCCTACCCTTCTTCCCCTCTCAATTACCATAGCCTTATTCATGAAATTAACCTCTGCTCCATATTCGTATCTTGCTCTCGCGAATTATTTCAATTCAAGTAAGACCTAACTTATAAGTCAGCTTTTGTAATTTGAGAGGATTTAACGCAGGTCGATTTATTTCATTCTAGGTCGCAAGGTTAGGATTCAGGTCGATTAGATGTAATTTACGTCACTCCTCCCTGAAAGCCGAAAATATTGCAATACAAAAAAAGACCAGCCTGATGGCTGATCTTTTGAATGGCTTGGCGGCGTCCTACTCTCACAGGGGGAAACCCCCAACTACCATCGGCGCTGAAGAGCTTAACTGCCGTGTTCGGAATGGGAACGGGTGTGACCTCTTCGCTATCGCCACCAAACATATAAGGAACGTTGTTCCTTCAAAACTAGATAATAAGAAGGTATTTCATTTTTTAAAAAGCGTTGGTTAAGTCCTCGATCTATTAGTATCAGTCAGCTCCACATGTCGCCACGCTTCCACCTCTGACCTATCAACCTGATCATCTTTCAGG
>NZ_JBIWNJ010000005.1:0-173372 GCF_044767165.1 Peribacillus sp. NPDC101481
AATGTTTGACTTGCTCATTTGCTTTTTTGATAGTGTGTGCTCACTTAAAATTTAACGTTGGCGCTTTGTTTTGTTCAGTTTTCAAAGAGCAATTTCGTTGTCGTTTACTTCGTAAGCGACTTTTACATCTTATCATGTCTTCAACATTGTTGTCAACATGTTTTTTTATTTTTTTGTTTTGATGAAGCTGCGAAAGCTGATGTCCCGCAGCGACATGTATTAATATAACACCTATATTACTATTGGTCAACAATAAAAATGCATTTTTTTAAAAGTTTTTTGATACCCGATAAAACCGGTGATATACCTCGTGACCTTTTGTCTCCGCCTTGATGACGTCGATAACCTTCTTCTCTATCAAATATTCCAATAAAACACCCAGGTCGACTGAATAAAACTTAACTTCCGGATGCTCCATAAGCTCCGCAATCGTCCACGGATCTTCTTTCGTCCCCATTATTTCTATCAAATGCTGTGAACCTGCATTCGTCCTCGAATAAATAAGAAATTCGCTCGCAAGGAAAAGAAGCTCCAATCTTTTTTCGAGTGTTTCCTCGCTGCTGATCAATTCTTTATATAACTTATAGATCTCAGGTTCCATATGCTTCACTTGGTTCCAGACCGTAACCTCCGGATAAAAACCTTGTTCTATTATTTCCAAACGGGCCAAGTGATGCAAGGAATGAACGATATGGTTGTATGCCTCCAGATAATGGCCTTTTTCAAAGAAGCTTTTCCCATCCATGTACCTGCGAATTAACTTTGCAAACTCCATCCCCATCTTTAACTTCCTTCCATAGAAGGGGAACTCCCGGATTTCTGTTTTCAAACGGTCCAAATATTCATTCCGGTCAAAAAGAACCTTCCCGTTATATATCCAGTCAACCACTTTGCGGTTCGTACCTAATAGAAGCCATTCTTTTAACTGGTCTTCCTGTACGATATGCAAGGCTGCCTTTTTATCCCGGTAAGTGTAATGCTTTAAAAACACGGCCTCTTCGGCTTCGTCTGCAATCACAAAAAGGATGTAGTCAAATGTATCGGTAATCGGGCTATTATCATCCCTTTTTTCTATTAACAAGATTCCAAGTGTAGATTTTAAACTTGCTCGCTCTTGATAAATCGGGCGAAGGATATCTTCCATCATAAATTCCTCCAAAACCTTTTTTTTTAGACTTTCGACAAAACTCTTCAAATTCCTGCTTATCTCCCTTACCCCAAACCATCTCAATTCAAAAGTAATATGTATCCTTTATTTCTTTTTTGTTCCATCCGCTGTTTATGTTATAGTTAAAGTTATATTTTAGGAGGGACAATCCATGGCTAAATATTCTAGCAAAATCAATAAAATACGTACTTTTGCTTTGAGTTTGATTTTCATTGGCTTCATCGTAATGTACCTTGGGCTTTTCTTCAAAACGCATCCTGTTGTCATGACGATTTTCATGGGGCTGGGCCTTTTATTCATAATCGCAAGTACAGGGGTTTATTTTTGGATTGGAATGCTTTCCACAAAATCGATCCAGGTTGTCTGTCCTAACTGCGGCAAACCTACAAAAATACTAGGGCGTGTAGATATTTGCATGCATTGTGAAGAACCATTGACACTTGACAAAAAGTTGGAAGGCGAAGAATTCAACGAAAAATATAACCGGAAAAGCCTGCATGACTAAAGGAATTCGGCTAGCTGAATTCCCTTTAAAGAAGTCTTTAACAATTGTATCATTTCTTCATAACATGAAAAAAAGTTCCAACCAAGTGGAGGAACTTTTTTTAATGCGATTCTTTTTTCGCACAATCCGTACAGTCGCCGTAGATTTCCATCCGATGGTGACTAACATTGAAACCGGTGACTTGTGCTGCGAAATGCTCGACTTCATCCAATGCAGGATAATCGAAATCCACAATTTTCCCGCAAGTTTGGCAAATTACATGATAATGATTCGTCGTCACAAAATCAAACCTTGCCGAAGAATCACCATACGTAAGTTCTTTCACCAAACCTACCTCACGGAACACACGCAGGTTGTTATAAACCGTTGCCACACTCATATTAGGAAACTTGCCTTCCAGCGCTTTATATATATCATCAGCGGTAGGGTGGGACATGGAGCTTATCAAATACTCAAGTATCGCATGGCGTTGAGGAGTTATTCTTACACCGGTATCTTTTAAGGAATCCAACGCTTCTTTTAACTGAACTTCAGACACCGTCATCCACCTCTTTTTCTCATTAAGTATGCATTCTTAAATTATAATGTTTATAAATAGTGTACCTTTTATGCGTTGAATTTGTCAATAATTCAATGGCTTAACCATTCTTTTTTAGTTTATTCATGAGCACATTGAATCTTTCCCATTTTTGCATTGAGTTTAGTATCCCCTGGATAAGTCGATTACATTGGTGAAGTCTTTTCCAGCTTTCAGGTATTCACGCATATTTTTTTCGAATATGGCAAAGGTTCTTGGTAAATATTCTCCGCTTTTACTTGAAAGATGCGGAGTGACTGTAACATTCTCCATCCTCCAAAACGGATGCCCTTTTCCTAAAGGTTCCGGATCAAATACATCCAAGATGGCATGAGATAATTCCCCGGCATCCAGGGCTTCGATCAACATTTCATCGTTAATCAGGTCGCCGCGGCCAATATTCACGAATACTGCAGTTTCTTTCATTGCTTCAAAGTGTTCTTTTTGCAGAAGGCCCTTCGTTTCATCCGTACTTGGCAGGACGGATACGATATAATCGGCTCCCGGTATGGCTTCCAATAAATTATCCAGGGCATAAAGGTGATCGATGGATTCCACTGGCTTCCCGCTCCGGTTCACTCCTATCGTCTTCATCCGAAAGGCTTTCCCAAGACGAGCCACTTCCCCTCCAATTGCACCCACGCCAATAACGAGCATCGTCTTGCCGTTCAATTCCCCTACTTCAATCTTTCTATCCCACAGTTCTTCCTTTTCATTCTTCATAAGCAGTTTCAATTTCTTTTCATATTGCAAAAGCATCCCTATCGTATACTCTGCCATCGGTATTTTATGAATGCCTCTAGCATTCGTCACCAGAATGCCCCTTTCCTCTATGGCTTTAAATGGCATTAATTCCATCCCTGCACTCATGACCATGATCCATTTCAAGTTCGTAGCTTTCCCAATGATTTCTTCAGTTAAGTCTTCACCATATGTAATTAAGATTTCCGCTTCACGAAGCGGCCCATCCGTCCATCCTTTTTGATAAATGAAGCTCAAGTCAGGAAAAGCTTCCGTCATCTTCTTTTGGATGCCTTCATTCGGAATGACAGTTGAAAGTATTAACATGTTCACCTCTCCCTTTTAATTAACATAAAAAAACACGGGCTCTATGTGTCCCGCGCAACTTTCTCTGAGGAGGTATTCCCTTAATAAAGCATATTCAGGTGTCCCCTTTTTGAGTTGGACAAAAGCCTTAGCCTTATTAAAAAAGGCTTTATTTTAAGGAATTTGGGTTTAATGCATCTAATTCCGGCAAAATGAAAAAGCCATCCCTTCTTATCAGGACGTCGTCAAAGAAGATGTCACCACCCCCATATTCGGGACGCTGGATCAAGACCATATCCCAATGAATCGATGATCGGTTTCCATTATCCGCTTCTTCATAGGCAAGTCCAAGAGCCAAGTGCAGACTTCCGCTTATTTTCTCATCGAACAAGATATCATCCATAGGTTCCAATATGTATGGATTGATCCCAATTGCGAACTCCCCGATAAACCGGGACCCTTCATCAATATTCAGAATTTGGTTCATTTCAGAGTCACGATTGGAAGTAGCTTTAATGATTTTTCCCTTTTCCAAGTTTAATTCTATGTCACTAAAGGTGAATCCTTCATAGGTTGTTGGTGTGTTGAAGGATATCCTACCATTGAGACTATCTTTTATGGGTGCCGTAAACACTTCCCCATCAGGTAAATTCTTTTTTCCGGCACATATGACGGCCGGCATACCTTTGATGGAAAAGGTCAAATCTGTTCCTGGCGAAACGATCCTGACTTTGTCAGTTCGTTCCATCAATTGTTTTAACGGTTTCAAGGCCGTCTCCATTTTCCCGTAATCCATGTTGCATACATTCAAAAGAAAATCTTCGTACCTGTCGAAGGTCATGCCGGCTTTTTGCGCTGATGCGTTGGTGGGATAATTAAGCAAGACCCAACGTCGGTTGTTTACATAGAAAAGAGTGGGGGAATTCATAGCCTCCCCTTGAAGACGGTGCCTCTCGATGGGAACATCGGTCATTTCCACATCGTTTTCTTCCCCGGTGATGATGATTACCGCATCGATATCATTATATTTCTTCATGGCCCATTGCGAAGAGGTGTCAAGTTGTTCCTTTACATTCCCTTGTAACAGGTGGCGGCTTATTTCATCGTCTTCGAGTTCTACATATGGATAAGCACCCACTCTGTATATTTCATCAATCAGCTCTTTCAATAATGGTTTCGTATTGATATTCCCCCGTATGAGGATTCTCTCTTTTGGCTGTAATTGTATCGAATGATGAATCAGCCTGGCTGCAAGCTTCGTTATTCGCTCATCCTTCATCTGCCTGTCCCTTATTTTTCGAGGTCGCGAAGAGTTTGAAGAGCTTCTTCGACATGGCCTTTGACCTTTACTTTACGCCATTCTTTGACTACCATACCAGCCTTATCAATCAGGAAAGTTGAACGTTCAATGCCCATATACTCCTTGCCGAAGTTCTTTTTCAATTGCCACACATCAAATGATTCAGCCGCTTCATGATTTTCATCAGCCAGCAGCAGAAAAGGCAATCCATGTTTTTCGATGAATTTTTCATGACGTGCAGCTGGGTCTGGGCTGATTCCTATGATGACCGCGTTCAATTCCTCAAATTGCTCATTATGGTCCCGGAAATCACAGGCCTCCGTCGTGCAACCTGGCGTCATGTCTTTTGGATAAAAATATAAAACAATATATTTTCCCTTAAAATCCGATAGGGACACCATTTCACCATTGTTTGCAGGGAGCTTGAAATCAGGTGCTTTTTCTCCAATTTTAACAGTCATATTGAACCCTCCATTTCTTTCATTATGGTAAGAGTACCCAATAATCGAAAGAAACACAACTTTCATTTATCCTTCCTATCTTTGTGCTCCAAATCGATCACCGTCCGGATCACGAACGCTGCCGGCAGTGTATAACCGATGAAAGCCTGAATCGTAGCTATCATCCTGCCCATGCCAATCGGGGCTATATCTCCATACCCTACAGAAAACATCGTCATCGCACTAAAATAAAAAGAAGTCTTCAACTGTTCATAGAAAGTGCCATCCAATCGATTGCCCATATCAAGAATCACCGAATGATTCTGAAGTTCGTATAATAAATAAATCAGTGCAAATCCAACTAATATCGTCGCATATAAATTGCCAAGCCACAGCATATCCTCCAGAGAAAACTTCTTTCCTCCCGACTCAACAAGAAATAACGTACGAATGCTCATCACCATGCAAAAAATGATTCCTGCAATCAAGATGTAGAAAGTCATCCCCCACGCCCCATTTCAAAACGCCACTTCCTCTATACATACTCCCTGTCCAAACAATATATTCTTTTTTAGGAACAGACCTCATCCTTATCACCCACACACCTTATAACCGGATACTTTTCCTGAATCTTTTTTCCATGTTGACCCTTTTGGTCGGATATGTTAAGATTGTCTAAATTTTTATAATAGTTTTTATTTTATAAATTTTTAACCTGCAAACAGTTATCAAGGCAGGTTTTGTCAAATTTCATATGTGGAAATAGGTTCCTAATTTTAATTTAGGATTAAAAGGGAAGTCCGGTGTAATTCCGGCACGGTCCCGCCACTGTAATGGGAGTGTTAGCGCCATCCAATATGCCACTGATCAACGGATCGGGAAGGCCCGCCGCTAATGTTAATCCCTAAGTCAGGAGACCTGCCTATTTCGACAACACTGTTTTAACCTACGGGAGATAGGGAGGTGTTAGGGACCTTATAATTGTAAGGGGGCATTTTGCATGCCTCTTTATTTTAAGCATTTCTAACCATCTCTTTTGACGGTTAGGAATGCTTTTTTTATTGCTCAATTAAATGAATATAGGAGGATGGGAATATTGAAAAGCAGTAGTTTGGGTTACCCTCGAATCGGGGAAGATCGTGAATGGAAACGTACATTGGAAGCTTACTGGTCCGGTAAAATCGATGAAGCAGAATTTACGGCACAACTAAAAGCCATCCGTTTAGGCAACTTACAAAAACAGAAGAAACGAGGCATCGATATCATTCCTGTCAACGACTTCACTTTCTATGATCAAATGCTCGATATGTCCGTAATGTTCGGTCTTGTTCCTGAACGTTATTCAGCCTATGAAAGCGGAAGCGTTCCCCTTTCCGTTTATTATTCAATGGCTCGCGGAAACAATGATGAAGTCGCTTCCGAAATGACGAAATGGTTCAATACGAACTATCACTATATTGTCCCTGAATTAAAGGTGCCACAGCTGACGTTAACGGAAAATAAACCACTTGCAGCATATCGGGAAGCCAAGGAAAAGCTAGGAATTGAAACAAAGCCCGTGTTGATCGGTCCTTATACTTTCATCTCCCTTTCCAAAGGCTTCAAAAAACAAGATATCCCTGGCATCATCCTGAGCCTGCTTCCCCTATACACGCAAATCCTCCGGGAGTTGGAGCAAGAAGGCGTGAAGTGGGTTCAAATGGACGAACCTTCACTTGTTTCATCGATTTCCAAAGAAGATATGCAAACTGTTACTTACCTCTATGAAAAACTGAATGAAGCAGCACCAAACCTGAACATCATGCTACAAACATACTTTGATGCCGTGGAACATTACCAGGAAGTCATCGAATTACAAGTCCAAGGAATCGGTCTTGATTTTGTACATGACAAAGGGAGGAATCTAAGCAACCTGGAATCATTCGGCTTTCCGAAGGACAAAGTGCTTGCTGCAGGTGTGATTGACGGAAAAAACATTTGGCTTTCTGATTTATCGAAAAAAATCCAATTGATCGAGACTCTTAAGACAATGGTAGCCGAAGACCGAATCTGGCTTCAGCCCTCTTGTTCCTTGCTTCATGTGCCAGTGACCGTTCGTAATGAAACCGCCCTATCAAACGAAGTGAAAGAGGCCCTTGCTTTCGCTGATGAGAAACTCGAGGAAATCACACTCTTGGTCAAAGGGAATAATCAAGGCTTTGAAGCAATCGCCGAAAAAGTCGATGCTAATAAATTCACGCTTCAAACGTTAGCCAGTTCAAATGCCCGGAATCACGGAACTGTACAATCCAATGTCGAAAAGGTTAAAACCAGGACCGCCGGCCGTAAGCTTCCATTTAAAGAGCGTTACCAAAAACAACAGGCATTTTTCAAATTGCCTTTTCTTCCTTCGACTACGATCGGCAGCTTTCCGCAGACATTTGATGTTAAACAAGCACGCGGGAAATTCAAAAGAGGAGAATGGACCGCTTCGCAATATGAAACATTTGTTAACGAAGAAATCGGCAGGTGGATCGAAATCCAAGAAGAAATCGGTTTGGATGTCCTTGTTCATGGGGAATTCGAACGAACGGATATGGTTGAATACTTCGGCCATAAGTTAGGTGGATTCGTCTTTTTAGAAAAGGGGTGGGTACAATCCTATGGATCCCGCTGTGTGAAACCGCCAGTCATCTACGGCGACATCCATTTCATCGAACCGATGACAGTCAGGGAAAGTGTATACGCACAATCACTGACGAAGAAGACGGTAAAGGGAATGCTTACAGGTCCTGTTACGATTTTGAACTGGTCATTTGTCCGTGATGATATTTCCAGGAAGAATGTATGCTATCAGCTGGCACTCGCTTTGGAAAAAGAAGTCATTGCATTGGAATCCGCTGGAATCAAAATGATTCAGGTCGATGAGCCTGCACTTAGAGAAGGTCTGCCATTGAAAAAAAGCGATCGCGACGAATATTTGAACTGGGCTGTGAATTCGTTCTTGATATCGACATCAAGCGTGGAGGATACAACCCAAATTCATACGCATATGTGCTATTGCGACTTCAACAGTTTCATGGATGTCATCTCCTCCCTGGACGCCGATGTAATTTCCATCGAAACATCCCGCAGTCATGGGGAGCTTGCTTCCGCATTCGAGGAAAAAACATATGAAAAAGGTATTGGTCTGGGTGTATATGACATTCACAGCCCGCGTGTGCCGGCAGTGGAAGAAATGGTCGATATGATCGAACGTGGGATCAAGGTATTGGATAAAGACCAGTTTTGGATCAATCCTGACTGCGGACTGAAAACAAGGGGTATCCCGGAAACCGTCGCATCCCTGAAAAACATGGTCGAAGCAGCAAAAATCGTCCGTGAAAACCTGTTAGCTAAACCAACCGGCAAATGATTGAAAAGCACGCTGCCCACCCAACACAGCAGTCACGGACTTTTTTAACCGACCTTGTTTTTCCACCGGATACAAATCATCACAATACCATCTTTGGCGGAAAAGTAATGGCCTATGTTGATAAAATAGCCTGCATTTCAGCTATGCGCCATTGTCGAAAACCCGTTGTGACTGCTTCAAGCGACTCTTTTGATTTTTTGGCCCCCATCAAGACGGGGGATGCGATCAACCTTGAAGCTTATGTCACCTGTGCCCATCGCACATCAATGGAGGTATTCGTTAAAGTGGAGCGCGAAAACCTATTAACAGGTGAGAAACAGCTTACGGCCCGTGCTTTTTTAACGATGCTGGCCATTGATGAAGACGGTAAGCCGACAAACGTACCACAGGTCATTCCGGAAACCGAAGTGGAAAAGCAGCTATATGTTCAAGCACAAGCATGATATATTGAAAGAAAGAATAAACGCAAATAAACAAAAACCCCTTCAACATGAATGCTGTTGAAGGGGTTTCTTTCAGTTCCCTGCACCGCGGTACCTCTTCACTCCCTGATTCCATATGAATACGGATATCATGAAAAAGGCTACCCCAATTACAGGTGTGGCAAATGCATATGCATACCACTCTTCTTTTCTAAGGAAATAAGATGCCGGATAGACACCAACAAACGCGAATGGCAGCACCCATGTAAGGACAAAACGAATGACCTTATTATAAATATCAACAGGATAGCGCCCATAGTTCCCGATATTGTACATCATTGGCATGATGGATGTTTTCGCATCCGACCAGAAACCAATGCTTGCTATCGCAACGAATATGGCTGCATAAGCAAGGGCCCCGCCTATTGCAAAAATGATGAAAAGAATCGGGTCATACCACGCAAGCTGCAGATCCAATGAAATCCCCGAATAGAATATAATGATCAAACCGGTCACAACACCAAATAACGCTTCAAGCTCGATTCTTTCTAAAATGACTTGAAACAGGCTATGTATCGGTCTTGTTAATATCCGGTCCATTTCACCTTTGACGATATAGCGGTCATTAAAATCCCAGATGTTGAAAAAGGCTGAAAAAAGGGCGAATGGGATAAGGAAAAATCCATAAATGAATATGATTTCTTCACGGCTCCAGCCGCTTAAAAATTGGGTATGTCCAAAAACGACTAAGATAAATACCAGATTCACGACCTGATTCAGCAGGTCAGATAGGATTTCCATGAAGAAATCGGCTCTATATTGCAGTCTTGTTTTCATATATTGACTCACGTATTGAAAAAACATCGATACATAAAACATCCCGTCAACCTCCTTGAATAATCAGCTGTTTTTTTGCGACTATCCATAAAAGCTGAATCGGTATTATGAGAATGATGCACCAAATTAACTGCTGTAAAAGCGCCATGCCAATTTCGCCTGAACTGTACCCGTTCGTAAAAATCATGCTTGGTACATAGCTGATCCCTTGAAAGGGTAAATATTTCATCACTTCCTGTGCCCATATAGGATAGAAACTGATGGGCAGCAGCAGGCCGGAAAATAAATCAATGATAACCCTTTTAGCGCGGATTAATCCGGCATTATTATATAAGAAAAAGGTAGTGATTCCCGTCAATAAGTTAATTTGTGTATTGATGATGAAGCTGAACAGCAAGGAAATGCCGAACATCCCCCACGTAGCCGTCTCGTGCGGCAATTCGATAGGAAAAATGAAAGCTACCAGCAGCATCCCCGGAATTGAGAAGAAGAAGAAACGGAATATCCCTTCCCCAAGTCCTTGCATCGTTTTCATGCCTAAATAGTTATAAGGCCGGATCATCTCAATGGCAACCTTGCCGTCTTTAATCTCAGTGGCGATTTCGCGGTCAATATTATTGAAATAAAAAGCGCGCGCCATCCATGCAACCGCGACATAGGTTGTCATCTGCATGCTTGAAAGTCCTTCGATGGAGCTTTTTTCTCCATATATCGCATTCCATAAGAAATAATAAGCACCGATATTAATGCTATAAATTAAAATGCCGGTATAATAATCCGTTCGATACGCAAGCATCATTAAAAAACGCATGCGGATCATGGCAAGATACTTCCCCATGGCCCTCCCCCTTCTTGATAGACACGTTGTTTCTTATTGATAAGAGAGTCAGACAGTGCCTTCTTCGTAAATATTGCGAACGATCTCTTCAATGGACGTTTCATGGATTTTGATGTCTTTTATTTTAAAATGAGATACGACAGCTGAAACAAGCTGTGAAATATGATCACTTTCTTCTTTCAACAAGGCAATGTAAGTTTGATTTTTCTCATCATAAACCCAGTTAGCGGTAAATGGGAGCGCTAATGATTGTAATTCCTTCAATGCGATCGGCTCGATGAATTGAAAATGAATCTGTTTTTCCTCAGCCCAGTTATCTTTCAAACTCTGCAATTCCCCATCATAGATGATTTGTCCTTCATCAAGCATGATTACACGCTCACATAATGCTTCAATGTCTCCTAGATCATGTGTAGTCAAAAGGATTGTCGTATTATATTTCTCATTGATTTCTTTCAGGAACTCACGAATCTTCATTTTCACGAGCACATCAAGTCCAATTGTCGGCTCATCCAGGAACAGCAAAGGCGGATTGTGGATCAAAGCTGCCGCAAGCTCACAGCGCATTCGCTGACCAAGCGAGAGTTTACGCACTGGTTTGTCCAGCAAAGGACCGATATCAAGCGTCTTGATGACATGTTCCATATGATCGTTATATTGTTCATCCGTTACCTTATAGACCTTTTTTAACAGCCTAAACGATTCTTGAACCGCAATATCCCACCAAAGCTGTGAGCGCTGACCGAATACGACTCCGATTGTCTGGGTGAACTTTTCCCTTTCTTTATGCGGATTCATGCCATTGACCGTGATTTCACCTGCTGTCGGTTCCAAAATACCTGTCAGCATTTTGATCGTGGTCGATTTCCCTGCACCATTTTCCCCGATATAAGCTACCATCTCACCCTTTTTTACAGTAAAATTGATATCATTGACGGCAGGGACGACCTTATAATTTCTGGTAAGTAAATCCCGGAAGGCACCCTTTAGCCCTGAACGGCTTGATGCCGACTTAAATTCCTTCCGAAGCTGTTTCACTTGAATTGCATCACTCATCCTGTTACATCCTCCGTAATCTCTTGTCCTAATGAATTAGTTTATCCAAACCAACCTTTTTAGACAATAAAAATGCTTGGATGCCATATACCATTTTCAGGGAGGAAATGGCCGTTGTACCAGATACTTATATAAAGGAGACGAGTATGCTATGAATATCAAAAAATTATTACTATCCCAAATTGAAAAAGTCGTTTTCGACCTTCGATATGACTTCCTTTATGAAGATGAGTACGGTGAATTATTATGCCAGGTCATCCAAAGGGATTCCAGCGGGTCCATCGAAAGCACACCCATCAGTTTCCACCTCCTCATTAATGAAGAGAAAGGGACCGGCCAGCTAATCTATTACCAAGCCCAGGGCGAAATGAACCGCCAATCCTTCGACATCGAAAACCCTGACACCATCTTGGCCATTCTTACTTTCATAACAGGAGTTTTGAAATCCGACCCTATTTCCCATACAGAATGATGGCCCGGAACCCTGATGCTTATAAGGCTGCAGCTCTTCCATCAGTGAATGAATCACATTTCCCAGTTTTCGACCCCAGATTTACGGACGAAAAAGTGCTATGATTAAGGGGAAATATGTTTATATTTTTAGGAGGTTTTAAGATTGGATTTTAGTAATTCGGAGCTTTTACATAAAGAGGCATTGGAACATATCGTTGGCGGGGTTAACAGCCCATCTCGTTCCTACAAAGCTGTAGGCGGCGGTTCACCCGTTGCGATGGATCATGCCAAAGGTGCTTATTTCTGGGATGTTGATGGCAATAAATATATCGATTACTTAGCTGCATATGGCCCGATCATCACAGGTCATGCGCATCCACATATTACGGAGGCGATCGTTAAAGCAGCAGAAACGGGCGTTTTATACGGCACACCGACCAAACATGAAGTCAAATTTGCCAAAATGTTGAAAGAAGCCATACCATCCATGGATAAAGTCCGCTTCACCAATTCAGGAACCGAGTCCGTCATGTCCACCATCCGCGTTGCCCGCGCTTACACAGGACGCGATAAGATCATCAAGTTTGCAGGCTGTTACCATGGACATTCCGACCTTGTTCTCGTCGCTGCAGGCTCTGGCCCGTCCACTTTAGGAACACCGGACTCTGCCGGCGTTCCCAAAAGCATCGCACAAGAAGTCATCACGGTGCCTTTCAATGATATTGAGCCATTTAAAGAAGCACTGGATAAATGGGGTAATGAAATTGCTGGCGTGCTGGTTGAACCGATCGTCGGCAACTTCGGAATCGTGGAGCCAAGCCCCGGCTTTTTGGAAGATGTCATTTCATTATCTCACGAAGCCGGATCACTAGTCATTTTCGACGAGGTCATCACAGCGTTCCGCTTCATGTACGGAGGGGCACAGGACTTTTTGGGAATTCAACCCGATTTGACCGCGCTTGGTAAAATCATCGGGGGCGGGCTTCCTATTGGTGCCTATGGCGGTAAAAAAGAGATCATGGATTCTGTCGCACCGCTGGGACCGGCCTATCAAGCGGGTACGATGGCAGGAAATCCGGCTTCCATGCTTTCCGGGATAGCTTGCTTAGAAGTACTTAAAGAAGAGGGGCTGTATGACGAGCTGGACCGGCTGGGGAAAATCCTTGAAGAAGGTATCCTGAAAGCAGCCCGCCAATATAATGTACCGATCACCATCAACCGCCTTAAAGGGGCGTTGACGATCTATTTCACGACAGAAAAAATTGAAAACTATGAGCAGGCGGAAAATACGGATGGCGAAATGTTCGCTAAGTTCTTCAAACTCATGCTAAACCAGGGAATCAATTTGGCACCTTCCAAATACGAAGCCTGGTTCTTGACGATTGCTCACACGGATGATGATATCGCTTATACTCTAAAAGCGGTTGAACATGCATTCAAAAACCTAATATAATAAATCGAATCAGCATAATTATGCATTTTTTATACACCCTCAGGATGTACATCAATCTTGAGGGTTTCTTATTTCCCTGTAATAAATCTTTAATATTGGCATTTGAAGCCACTCCTCACAAAAATCCCGCCAATCACAGCATCCAGTCCATTGTATAAAAAATTGATTTCTGAATATTTAAATGATATGATATGGATACATTTATATACATTTATACACTTTCTTTCAATCTATCAAAACTTGGACTATTGTTCGGGTTTACTAATATTTCCCCCATTAAACATATGCTACAGGAGGTGAAAGGCAGCGGATAAGGGTAACCTTATTCAAGCCACATATATGACCCAACAATGGACACCTGCTACATTCAAAGAATTTCACAAGGAAGAACATGATGCCTGCGGTATCGTTTCCTGCATCGAAAAAAAGAAGATCCCTACTAACGAAAACATCTTTGCCTGTATCGACGCCCTGGTTAAAATGAACCATCGCTGCGGCTTCATCAATGGTGAGGGCGATGGCGCCGGCATCCATATCGATATTCCCCGTGCTCTTTGGAAAAAGAAGCTTGAAGCGGTAAATGTCGATTCAAGCATCGTCGATCAAGATACCTTCATTGTCGGCCATTTATTTTTAAGCAAAAAAACAGAAGCTAACGACTTAAAAATCGAAGTCAAGGAGAAACTGCTCCAGCATGGTCTCTCATTGATATTCGAAACGGATAAAGCCTACCGTTCCGAGGCATTGGGACCGATTGCCATTCAAGAAGACCCAGTGTTCTGGCAATTTGCCTGTTCCTCCACCATCAATAACAACCAGGAGCTTTCAAATGTTCTTTTTGAGCTGACTTCCGACATCGAAAAAAGTGATTTCATCCATGTTGCATCTTTAAGCCAGCATCATGCGGTATACAAAGTGATGGGTGCTGGAGATACGCTCCCTGCCTATTATCTTGATCTTGCCGACCCTTTGGCTGCCTCCACCATGACACTGGGGCATAATCGTTTTTCAACCAATACTCTATCAAGCTTCTTCCGGGTCCAGCCTTTCAGTGTACTTGGACATAATGGCGAAATCAATACCATCGCCAAATTGCGTGATGAAGCGAAAATGATCGGAGTTCCCATCGCTAAAGATGGAAGCGACTCACAGGATTTAAACAAAACGATCGAAACTTTCATCTGCCGTCATGGCTACTCTTTATTTGAAGCTGTCGATCTTATGTTCCCGCCAATCATCAATGAAATCAAGGAATATCCCGAGCACTTACAAGACTTATATACGTATTTAAGGGAAGCATGGGGTCATTTTGCACAAGGTCCGGCAGGCATCATCTCCCGTTTCGGCGATGAAGCCGTGTTCTCAGTCGACTCTTTAGGCTTGCGCCCACTATGGAATATTGAAACGGAATCATCTTATATGTTCACTTCCGAACCAGGAATCATCCCTTCCAGTGAATATACCGGAGATCCGAAACCGATGGGGCCAGGGGAAAAAATCGGTTTGAAATGGAACGGCGACAGCATTGAATTGTACACATACAAGGATTACCAGGATAAAGTATTTGAACTCTTCAATGATCGTTTCGTCCTTTCCAATGACCGAGTTCGCTTACAGCCCCAAGTGTTTGAAAAGGTTGTCTCCATGACAAATACGCAAGCCATTCATAATGGTCAGTATAAAGCCTTTGGGTGGGAAAGGGAGCATGTCCAATTAGTGGAACAGATGGCCGAAAAAGGTGCTGAGCCCATTCGTTCACTTGGTCATGATGCGCCACTCGCAGCACTTAATCCCCAACGGACCAACATTGCTGATTTCATTAAGGAAAGTGTGGCCGTTGTAACCAACCCTGCGATCGACCGGGACCGGGAAACCGAGCACTTCTCAACAAGAACGATCATCGGAAAACGTCCTTCCCTTTTCGAAGCGAATAAGGCAGGAAAGGTTACGGAGCTGCTGACTCCCTTATTGATTGAAGGGTCAACGGGTTATGAGTGTTCATCTATCGTATCGCAGCCAAGCTATGATCAGTTCATTAAATATAACCAAGATCAAAAACTCGTACACTTCATTTCAAGCACGTTCAAAGAGGATGAAAACATCACGGATGCCTTGACCAGGATTACGGATGAAAGTGTCAATGCAGTGGATGAAGGAAAAACGCTGCTCGTTCTGGATGACGCCCTTGCCCATCAAAACGGCAACCTTTGGCTTGATCCCCACCTTGTAACCTCAGCCGTCGATCAAGCGTTGGTCCGTACAGGCAAGCGCCGTGATTGTTCCATACTTTTACGTTCAGCATCGCTAAGGTCACTGCATGATATCATCGTTTCTTATGGTCTTGGGGCCAACTTAATCAGCCCCTATTATATGTTCCTTTCCTTATCTTCGGATGACCTCAAAGGGGTTAGCAATCTATATAACTCCTTGACGAAAGGTCTTGAGAAAGTCATCTCCACCATTGGCATTCATGAGCTTCGCGGCTATGGAAGACTTTTCTCAAGCATCGGTTTACATGAGGAAATCGCGAAATATTTAAATGTGGCTAACTTCTTCGGATCCAATGATCTGGACTATAATTTTGATAAAATCAAGGCCGATGCCATCCAGCGTGCAGAAGATTACGGCAATGAAAAAGAACGGATGGGCAAAACCTTCCATTTGTTCCCAAGGATTTGGAAGTCTATCGGGGAAGTTGCTTCAACCGGGGACTATGATGCTTATCGTGAAAAGATCACCGAGCAGGAAGAATCCAATCCTACGACGATCCGCCACTTGACATCATTAAAAACTTCAGATGCTTCCATCCCTTCTGAAGAAGTCAGTCTTTCGGTCGGCGAACAGGAATTGCCATTCGTCATTGCCTCCATGTCTTTTGGGTCACAAAATGAGATTGCTTTCCGGGCCTATGCAGAAGCTGCCGAGAGGTTAGGCATGATCAGCATGAATGGTGAAGGCGGGGAAATAAAGGATATGCTTGGCAAATACCCGAAATCGCGCGGACAGCAAATCGCTTCCGGCCGTTTCGGTGTCAATGCAGAACTATTGAACTCTTCAAATCTATTGGAAATTAAAATTGGGCAAGGGGCAAAACCTGGTGAAGGCGGTCACCTTCCAGGTTCCAAGGTCACAGCGAAAATCGCAGAAGCCCGAAATGCAACAATCGGTTCCGATTTGATCTCCCCTTCCAATAATCATGATATATACTCAATTGAAGATTTGGCCCAAATGATCCATGAGCTAAAAACGGCAAACGACAAAGCAAAAGTTGCCGTCAAAGTACCAGTCGTTCCTAACATTGGTACGATTGCTGTCGGCGTCGCAAAAGCGGGGGCAGATATCATAACGCTTTCCGGTTTTGATGGCGGAACGGGTGCTGCCAGGATCCATGCACTCGCGCATGTTGGTCTGCCAGTTGAGATAGGTGTGAAAGCGGCCCATAATGCACTGCTTGAGTCAGGTATCCGACAGAACGTTGAAATTTGGGCTGACGGTGGGTTAAAAAGCTCGATGGATGTATTGAAGGTAATGCTGCTTGGTGCAAACCGTGTAGGCTTTGGGACCCTTTCGATGATTGCCGTCGGCTGTACAACGTGCCGCGGATGTCACCTTGACACTTGCCATGTGGGCATCGCCACACAAATTGAATCGGAAGCACAGGCGAAAGAACACGGGCTGCGCCGTTTTGTTCCACGAAAATTTGATTTAGCCGTTCAGGGATTAACGAATATGTTCAATGCATTTGCAAAAGAACTTAAAGCTTTGACCGGATCACTCGGGGTGAAGAATCTTCAGGATATCGTCGGACGTTCTGATTTACTGCAGCAAGTTAAAGGACAACAATCATTGGATTTAACCTATTTATTGAAAAACTTGGATATAACACCGTTCTCACATAAGGAAACGGCGGCATATTTGAATGAAGGCTCCATGCAGGTGGCCGTTGGCGCTGAATATCTTGATTCGCATGTAGATGATCTGCAGCAATCCCGTAGCTATAGCTCGATCACTTCCGAGCAGCGTGTTCTCGGCAGCAGGGTGTCCTGTCACCGCGTTAGGGGCAGATTGGACGGATCATACAAAAAACTTCCCCCCGTTCACCTATCCTACCAGGATGGTTCCATCCCGGGTAATGGACTCGGGGCATACAATACGGAGGGAATTACAATCAGCGTGAATGGCGGTGCCCAGGATGGTATCGGCAAAACATCGATTGGCGGAAATATTTCCATCTTTAAATCTCCAGGAAAAGATGGAAAGTTCTACAATGGCTCTGTAGGCAAGGGGTTTGGATACGGTGCACAACACGGCCTTCTCATTGCCCAAGGTGATGCGGATGCCAGGGCGGGAATCCGGCTTTCCGGGGCGGATATGATCATTGGAGGATTATTGAAACAACCGCTTCCTAAAAAGGAAACCGGTAATATTGCGGTAACTTCCAATATTAAGGGATTCGCTTTTGAATATATGACAAATGGAAGAGGTTTGGTTCTGGGAGATCCCGGTCCATGGATTTGCGCAGGGATGACAGGCGGTGTCGTTTATTTACGGCAACAGCCTGAATCTGGATTAACCAAAGAGGTCATTAAGAAGCGGGTTGCGAAAGGGGCAAAGATTTCCATTGAGCCCCTATCCGCAAGAGGCCTGCAGGATGTGGCCGAACTTCTGGGCAAATACACAGCCCTATTGAAAGATCATGGCCAAACCGAAGAAGCGGCCTCTTTAGAGGCACTTCTTCAAAAGCCTGAAGAGCACTTCCTTCAGGTCGTTCCAGTTAAAGAACAGGCGGACCCTGCTGTTTCCACGGAGTGATGCCGAAAATATAAGAAAAGGCTGATGCTCGTTAATGCGAGCATCAGCCTTTTCTAGTCATATACCTCTGGAATGTTCTCAAACAATGGAAAAACAAATTTGAAAGCAATCAAGAAATTGCCTATCGTTTCTTTATATATTAAACTTGATTTTAGCTATTGTAACTCTTAGGAAAATCCTGTATATTACTTTTTGTTTACATCTTCTTATTTTAGTGTAAAGTACTAACAAATAAGTTAGAATACAACTTTAAGTAAAAGCCTATATATAAATAGAGCCACGATCCATTACATTACAATACAAAGAAAGGATTAACCCATATATGAAGTTTGGTGCCCGCATTCTCAAAACAGGAATAGCAATTGTTTTAGCGCTTTATCTCTCGGAACTGCTTAACCTTCCTGCTCCTGTCCTTTCTGGGATTGCTGCAATTTTTGCAATACAGCCGACCATTTACCGTTCATATCAAACGGTGTTGGAGCAAATTCAAGGAAATATCATTGGCGCATTGGTTGCTGTCTCCTTCGTTTTGTTGTTCGGAAATGATATTTTTATAATCGGTCTTGCCGTAATGGTTGTCATAACCATCAATTTAAAATTGAAAATGGATAAAACGATCGTCCTTTCCATCGTGACGGTCATCGCCATCATGGAAAGCCAGGAAGGGGAATTCCTGAATTTTGCCTTTATTCGTCTCTCTTCCGTTTTGCTTGGAATCGTTTCTTCGTTTATCGTGAATCTTGTTTTCATTCCTCCAAAGTACGAAGCAAAGCTTTATACACGCATTACAGATGTAACCGAAGACATCTTGAAATGGATCAGGATCAGCACAAGACATGCTACAGAACATACTTTATTGAAAAAAGACATCAGCCGATTGAAGGCGGAGTTACTCGATCTGGAACATATCTATTCCATGTACAAAGAGGAACGGGAATATTTCAAGAAGAACAGTGTAGCTAAAGCAAGAAAGCTTGTCGTTTATCGGCAAATGATCATAACGACAAAAAAAGCGTTTGAAACCTTGAAGAGAATCCATAAATTCGAGAATGAAGTATATCAAATGCCTGAAGATTTCCAACGGAGCATCTTACAGCAGCTTGATTCCTTGATCCGCAAGCATGAACAGTTGATATTACTGCATATCGAAAAAATCAAGTCAATCGAGGAGATTGAAGATTGGGACCAGGATTGTTTAAGTCGTAAAGAGCTGCTCGCCCATTTTTTCGAACAGCAGAATCAAGTGGACGAAATGCATGATAACCTAGGCCACCTCTCTGCCCGCCTTGTACCATTGATTTCTGCAGTCATAGAATATGACGAACAATTGGAACACCTTGAAAAGCTGATCGTCAGCTTCCAGTCCTTCCATAAGGAAGATAACGAAATATCTGTCCAGTATGAAGAAGATTAAAAAAAGACGGTTCCCGGGAACCGTCTTTTTTCGTCTCTATTTAGAGCATGACCTCATTCAATCATCCAAAAGGTTCTTATCAGCAGCCTTTTCAATCGTATCCAATTTCTTCAAAAGATCCTGCAGCTCGTCTTCCGAGAATGAATTGAAGTTCTTGCCCATCAATTTGTTATGATCCGCAAGGACTCTCCCCAAAATCGCTTCCCCAGCCTCTTTCAATTCAAGGTTGATGACCCTGCGATCCTTATCAGAGGGCTGCCTTTTTACATAATCCATTTCGACCAACTTATCTACAAATACGGTAATCGCACTTGGCTTTACGGTTAAGAAGTCAGCCAGCTGAGTCGATTTGATCGACCCCTCTTTTTTCAATATCAATAATATGAAAAACTGAGGCGATGTTAATCCATAAGGCTGAAGATTTTTTGCTACGATGGCCCTAAGCTTCTTCCTAATCCGAAAAATCTGCATTTCTATACTATTAGTTACTTCCCATTTAAATTCCAGCCTTCTCACTCCTTATATAGGACAATCCTACCTCTTAAATTTAATTAAATGGCATTCCAATGTCAACTTTACTTTCCATATATCCTTAAAACTAAAAAAAATTCAAATTTTTACTATTTCTCTGTATTTATTTCCCACCATTTTTCCGAATAAATTACATGACAAAAAATAATTAAACTGGTAAACTCTTTACTTAATAATATTAATACTTATAAAAGTTAATATTTATTTAATTTAACAAATAAACATTAGAATAGGAGGCGTTGTCATTTCTGGCTAGTGAACAGTATCGAAAAAAGGAATACATCATCAATATTTTTTGGAGGCGAAACAAGTGAATAGAGGACGTTTAGTTTTAATCAATGTCATTGGTTTGGTTATTATCATAGCGGTATTAGCCGGTGGGGCTTATTACTATTATGAAAGCACGAATTTCATTAAAACGGATGAAGCGAAGGTTTCAGGAGAGCTATATACCATCGTTGCCCCCGCTGCCGGTAAATTAGCAGATTGGGACTTACATGAAGGAGACAGTGTAAGTAAGGATGACAATGTTGCCAATGTAACCACTTTAGATGGAAAAGAAGCGGTAAAAACCGCAGCACAGGGTACTATCGTTAAAACACAAGTGCATGATGAGCAGCTTGTTCAAGCGGGTCAAACGCTGGCTCAGACAATCAATATGGATGATCTGTCCATAACGGCTAATATTGAAGAAAATAAATTAAAGGATATCGAAAAAGGTGACAGCGTAGATATTATCATCGATGGAGATCCCGATACTGTCTTCGAAGGTACATTGGAACAGATCGGTTATGCTACAACGTCCGTCTTTTCAGTGATGGGCAATCAAAACAGCAGCGGAAACTATACGAAAGTCACTCAAAAAGTACCAGTTAAAATTTCCATCAAAGCACCATCCGATAAAGTTCTGCCTGGAATGAACGCAGAAGTGAAAATTTCAACTAAATAAAATGGCTACACAGTTATACAGAAAGGAGGCTTTTCTTTAAATGGCTTCTCAAACCATCACAGTAAATGAAAACAAGGGAATGAAGCAGTTTGCCCCCATGTTAATTATCTTAATGCTAGGTTTGTTCATGGTCATTTTGAATCAAACCCTGCTTAGTGTCGCCATGCCCAGGATGATGGCAGAATTCAATGTAGCTGCGACTACGATTCAATGGTTATCAACTGGATTCATGCTCGTGAATGGAGCCTTGATCCCACTGTCCGCTTTTTTAATTGAACGGTTTGGCACGCGCATTTTATTCCTTGCTGCCATGTTTTTATTCACCATCGGGACATTCATCTGCGGCATCGCACCCAATTTCCCCGTCATCCTTACAGGCAGGCTGATTCAGGCGGCTGGCGGCGGGATCCTGCAGCCATTGGTCATGACGATCATTCTTTTCATCTTCCCTCCGGAAATGCGCGGGAAAGGCATGGGAATCTTTGGACTTGCCATTATGTTTGCCCCTGCAATCGGCCCGACTTTATCTGGTTGGGTCATTCAGGAATATAGCTGGCGGGTCATGTTCTACGCAATGGTGCCATTAGGCATGATAGTCATGACACTCGCCTTTTTAAGTATGCGTAATGTAGCAGAACCAAAGAAAATCAAATTGGATTTGTTGGGTGCGTCTCTTTCCTTGCTGGGAGTTGCATCCTTACTATACGGTGTCAGTGAAGCGGGTTCCAAAGGCTGGACGGATCCCATCGTTCTGGGAACGATCATCATCGGGCTGATCCTTTTGACGCTTTTTGTGGTTCAACAGCTTAAATCGGAAACACCTATGCTCGACTTCCGTGTATTTAAGTATGACATGTTCGTATTATCGAATATCATTTCCGCCATCGTCACAGTGGCCATGTTTACCGGGATATTCTTATTGCCTATATATTTGCAGACATTAAGAGGCTTCACACCAGTTCAATCCGGCCTATTGATGTTACCCGGAGCCCTTGTGATGATGGTGATGTCACCCATTTCAGGAGCATTATTTGACAAAATCGGACCTCGTCCATTAGCACTAATTGGTTTAGCGATTACTGCCGTCACAACCTTTGAGTTCGCTAAATTGACTACGGAAACTACCTATTCGACTTTGGTCATCATCTATGCCATCCGCGCACTTGGAATGTCTTTACTGATGATGCCGATCATGACTGCTGGGATGAATCAGCTTCCCAAGCATTTGAATACACATGGTACGGCAATGAGCAATACGCTTAAACAAGTGACCGGAGCCATTGGTACGAGCTTCGTCACAACCATTTATACAACCCGTGCATCTTTCCATGGAACTGCTTTAGGAACGGAAATGAGCACGAGTGATCCCGGTTTTGTTCAGAATTTCCAAACAATCGTTCAATCCATCATGAGTTCGATGAATCAAACTAGTGAACAGGCACAGGAAACTGCCATGTCGCTGATTTCTTCACAAATCCAGGGTCAAGCAAATGTGATGGGAATCAATGATGCATTCTTTTGGGCAACAGGCTTTGCAATTGCCGGTATCGTTCTTTCACTGTTTTTACGTGACGTTCGGAAGGACAAAGCAATGAAAAAAGCTAAACAAGAACACTTGGATGTACCTTTGCTTCCTTCACCAGTAAAAAAATCGGTTTAATTAAATGGGGGAATAAAAATGAAGATCTATGTTGTTTACGACAGTGAAGGCAACCATACGAAAGCACTTGCCGAATCAATAGCTCAAGGGGCCGCCGCGGTCCCCGGCGCTGAGGTTCTCATTGACCATGTGAACGAGGCGGATGTTTATAAGCTCCAGGAAATGGATGCCATCATTTGGGGCTGTCCCGGTCATTTCGGCACCATCAGTTCGAGTTTGAAAACATGGATCGATAAACTTGGGTATCTATGGGCGGAAGGTGCGCTGATCAATAAAGTGGGTGCTGTGTTCTGTACGACGGCCACCGTACATGGCGGACTCGAGGCTACCATGCTGAACTTAATCACCCCTATGCTTCATCAAGGCATGATCATTGTTGGCTTGCCCGGCACTGTCCCGGAAAACGCCTTATATGGCTCCTACTATGGAGTAGGAATAAGCTGTCCGCCCGGTGTGGATGACAACATCACCAAAAATGACTTGCAGCTTGGAGAGGCATTAGGAAAACGGGTTGCCCATGTCACCCGTTCATTCATAAACGAGCTCTAGGAGGCTTGATTCAATGGGCATAATTCTAATTATCATCGTTGCCATATTAGCGGTTACGGGCTTGATCACATACAATATCAAAGCCTTATCCCCTGAAGGTAAGCCGCCGGGTGTCGAGGAAGAGAACTCGTTGGAAGAGTCCGCTTTCTCTTCGGCTGATGATTCCGTTACCGAAATCATCTCCCCAGCAGACAATGATGAATTGAAAATGAAAGATCAGGATTATCGTTTGGCACTTTCCAAGCTTCACAATCAAAAGCCAAATGATGAGCCAACTGCAGAAAAAAAGCCTAATCTTCGCAAAATGAAAGACAAGGAATACCGTGGTACATTGGAAGACTTCCGGCAAAATGGCGATTGAAGAACGTCACCCCATTCGGCATATTCGCCTCTTCTGGGGTTTTCCACACTGCCTTTAGCTTAAAGATAGACCTGCAGGCTTAACTTATTTTTCTGGTTGACAAATATTCACAAAGACTTTAAGCTAAGGTAATGTAACACAAACATTTTTTTAAACTCAGCTTTTGTTGAGAGACGGAATTTTAAAAGGATTTCCTTTTTTCGTTCGTCACTTGCCTTTTTGGCAGGTGGCGATTTTTATTTTTACAGGGGTGAAAAATATGCAACTTTTGAAGTATTCCATAATGGTCTTAATCGGTTCGATCTCATATGGCACATTATCCACCATGATGAAGTTTGGATTCATGGATGGCCATTCATCCGGAGAACTAGTTGGCAGTCAATACCTCGTCGGTTGGCTGATTGTCTCCTTGTTATTTCTTTTTTCGTTTAAATATAAAGTTTCATGGAAGAGTGCCGGATTACTTTTAATCACGGGCATGATGTCCACTTTCGTCGGAAAGGCATATGCCGTTTCCGTATCCGAGCTTCCCGCTTCCATTGCCGTTGTCTTTTTATTTCAATTTACCTGGATAGGCGTTCTCATTGAAAGTTTCATAAATAAAAGACGCCCGGATAAAAATAAACTCATTGCCATTTTCGTTCTCTTCATCGGAACATTATTGGCAGGCGCTATCTTTGGTCAGCCTCTATCCGGCCTAAGCCTAAAAGGCGTATTGTTCGGTCTATTGTCTGCCTTGCTTTTTGCGCTATATATGTATTGCAACTCTCAATTCGCAGTTGGGGAATCTTCAATGAAACGGCTATTTTTCATTGCAACAGGTGGTATGCTGACTGCTGTATTCACAACTAACCCCGTCACACTTGTGACGAATCTTGTCCAAACGAACCTATGGTACTACGGTCTGCTGCTCGGCACATTGGGTGTTTTAGTTCCTTTCTTTTTCTTTGCTGTCAGTTTGCCCAAAGTGGGTGTCGGCCTTGGAACGATTCTTTGTGCTGCGGAACTGCCCTCAGCGATGGTCGTTTCCGTCATCTTTTTGCATGAACAGGTTACGTCACTGCAATGGTTCGGGATGTGCTTGATCATCGTAGGCATCGCCTTGCCTGAGGGAATAAAGCATCTGCCGCATTTCCTTCCTGACAGAAAAAAAACGCTGCATGAAAAAAGGATTTCATAACGTGCATGCGCACAAGAAAGACCATTCCCGTTAGAGGAATGGTCTTCTTTTGTATATTGTTTTTCCTATTCTTCTTAAGAATCCAATTGTTGTACTTGAAATAGGTTGTAGTAATGCCCTTGCTTTTTCATAAGTTCTTCGTGTGTTCCCATTTCCGTAATTTCCCCATTATCGATATGAACGATCCGATCGGCATGGGTGATGGTGGATAACCGATGGGCCACGATGATGGTTGTCCGGTCTTTCGCTAAAATATCCAGCGCCTCCTGGATGTAGTGTTCACTTTCCAAATCCAATGCGGATGTGGCTTCATCAAGTACAAGGATTGGCGGGTTTTTCAAAAATACCCTCGCAATGGCCACCCGTTGCTTTTGGCCTCCGGATAATTTAACTCCCCGCTCCCCGACTTTCGTTTCATATCCTTCTTTCAGACCCATGATGAAGTCATGGGCATTCGCCGCCTTTGCCGCTTCAAATACTTCTTCATCACTTGCATCAGGTCGTCCCATAAGGATGTTGGCCTTAACCGATTCGCTAAATAAGATATTATCCTGTAGAACCATTCCTATTTTATCTCTTAGGGAGCGGACTTGATACTTACGGATATCCGTCCCATCCAATAATACCCTTCCCTCCGTCACATCATAGAAACGGGAAATCAAACTGACGATCGAGGATTTCCCGCCGCCGCTCATCCCGACAAGTGCAATGGTTTCCCCTGGTTTGACATCCAAGTTTATATGTTTCAAAACTGGTGCCTCTTTTTCGTCATAAGCAAACGATACATCCTGAAAGGTTATTCTGCCTTCCACATGCTTAAGCTCTTTCGCCCCTGGTTCGTCATCGATATCATACTTCTCATCCACAAACTCAAAAACCCTGTCCATGGACGCCAATGTCTGGGTCATTGTCGTCGAAGAGTTTACTAAACGTCTGAGGGGATTATAAAGCCGGTCAATGAAACCGACGAAGGCAACCATGGTACCCAGTGACAATTGTTCATGAATGACCTGATAACCGGCAAATCCTATTACGAGCAAGGGGGCAATATCCGTGATCGTATTCACGACGGCAAATGACTTGGCATTCCAGCTTGTATGCTTTAGGGCCTTATCGAGGAAATTCTTGTTTTGCTTCGCAAACAATTCCTGTTCCCTGTCTTCTATCGCAAAGCTTTTGATGACTGACATCCCTGAAACCCGTTCATGAAGGTGACTCTGTACATCAGCTAACGCTTGGGATCGAATCCTTGTATAGGTTCTCAGCTTGCCAAAGAAATGCTTAATCGAAAATGCGTAAAAAGGAAGCATGATGATCGATACAACGGTTAACTTCACGTCCATTGTAAACATGATGACTATCACTATGATGATCGTTGCTATATCGAGCCAAAGGTTCATCAAACCCGTGATGACAAAGTTCTTCGTTTGTTCCACATCCGTGATCATCCTCGAAATGACCTCGCCCACCCTTGTATTGGAATAATATTTAAAACTCAGTTTCTGTATATGAGTAAATAAATCATTACGAATATCATATAAGATTTTCGTTCCGGTCCATTGCGCAAAATATTGTCTGTAATACTCAATCGGCGGTCTAACTGCAACGAAAATGAAAATCATGATGGCCATTGCCCATAAAAGGCGTTCGGATTTCACGGCTTTGGACAGGTCACCATTTCCGATGATGTCATCCACTATATACTTACTGAGCAATGGAAGCAGAAGTGGAATTGCGAACTTTAACAATCCAATCAGTACCGTTCCGATTATCTGCCATTTATATGGTTTGACGAATTGCAAATATCTCTTAATGCTCCCCACGGAATACCTCCTTTTCTGAATCATTAAATCCAAATGAAAAAAGTCCATACCAGCAATTTGGAATCTTATATGCACTGTTCAATTATATTTTCCTTTTCGAAGATTAAGTATCAAAAGGATTTCATTCACTAACTTTCAAACACATTTAAAGGAGGTTTAATGGTTCCTGCATCGTGATAGATTGAAACAGTTGTGTAGATATATGTTACACAATGAAAAAGCCTGCCAATTAAGCAGCAGGCCTTTTCTATCATCGATAGGTTAAAAAGCGTTCATACCAACTATCAATAAACTCTGCGGAGAATGGTCCTTTTCGCTGGCGTATCATATAAATCAAATAGTCTACGTTCTGTTTCAATATTGAATCGATGGCATCCGGGTAATTCATTTCTTTCCGATGCCTTTCATATTCATCCTCATCCAGCAAATTAAACGTCATATCTGGGAATACTTTAATGTCCAGGTCATAATCAATGTATTTCAATGCTCCCGAATCGTATGTGAACGGCGAACTGATATTGCAATAATAATAAACCCCGTCCTCTCTCAACATACCAATAACATTAAACCAATACTTTGAATGAAAATAGCAAATCGCCGGCTCTCTCGTAATCCAGGTCCTTCCATCTGATTCCGTTACCATAGTACGGTCATTCGCTGCTATCACCAGATTTTGGGTCCCTTTTAAAACGGTTGTCTCTTCCCAGATACGATGGATATGTCCATTATGTTTATAGCTGTGGATTTGGATTTTTCCTCCTTCGGCAGGAACAATCCCCATTTATCTCTCCCTACTTTCTATAGACACCCTGACAGCGTACTGTGCCCTATTCCGTTTGCAGTTGTTGTGTGTATTTAAAATATATACTTTTTTCCATTTACCCTATATTCCTATATTATAGCGATTTATTCACAAATTTAAAACAAAAGTGGCTAATCTCCCAGTGAAAATGTGTAAATAAGTCGAAAAAGTCTGACCATCCACCCATTTTAACTAAGAAATTAGCCGGTTATTTATCGTATGGCAGCCTGTCCTTGCTGAAAATAACGGATGACTTCTTCCGTTTGCTTCTCGAACATATCATGGATACTTTTCAATTCCTGCTTTTTGAGTTGAATCTCTTCCTGAATGGTGACCGCTTCACTCTCCTCTTCCAGGGCAAGGAGTTGCTTCTCTATATCTTGGCATCTTTCGATTTCGGATTGTAAAAGTAAAAGCTTATCCATCGTTTTCAACTGGTTGTTAATAAGCCGGTTAAATTCCTCCATGAATGCACCTTCCTAATCTGTATTTTTTCTATAAGTATGTATATTCTATTTTAATCAGCTTTTTCCTTTGACATAAAATGTAAACACAACGAAACATTTGTCGAATACAATGAAAGGCAAAAAAAAGCACCCTTCATAAGAAGGATGCTTTTTCATCGGCAATTAGCCTTGGTTTTTATTGCTTTGAGATTTTTGGTTTTGTTGTTTCACTTCTTGAACGTTAGTTTCAGAAGCAAACTCTGTACCGAATTGGCCTTGTGCTTGACCTTGGCCTTTTCTTTGTTGAGATTGCGCGTTTTGTTGTCTCACTTCTTGAGCGTTGGTTTCAGAAGCAAACTCTGTACCGAATTGACCTTGACCTTGTTGAGATTGCGCGTTTTGTTGTCTCACTTGTTGAACATTTGTACCTGCTTGTGATTTATTCATGTTTTTAGCCATTGATATCACCTCCACGATAATAAGATAACCATTATCCAGGAGTGCTATCCAACAAAAATCATTTAAATTTTTCCAGTTACATTAAACAAGCAATGAAATGCCTCCATCAACAATTACGGTTTGTCCACGAATCATACTGGCTCCATCGGAAATTAAAAACAGGATGGTATTCACCATATCTTCCACCTCGACCATCCGGCCAGCGGGAGTCTGATCTGCCGCCTCAGCAAGCATTTCATCCCGATTCGGGAAAGACTTCAGGGCATCCGTATCGATCACACCGCCTGATACAGCATTGACACAAATATTTTTTGCAGCCAGTTCGACCGCTAAATATCTTGTCAGTGCTTCAAGTGCAGCCTTGGAAACTCCAACAGCTGTATAATTTTTCAAATAGCGAATGGATCCCAGTGAACTGATGCTGACAATTTTCCCTCCGCCGTTCCTCTCCATTAATTTCGCCGCTTCCTGTGCGCAGAAAAGGAGGGCTTTTGTATTGATGTCCATGGTCCAGTTCCAATGGGATTCCTCCAGCTCCATCAATGGGCGCTGCACTCCAGAGGCCGCATTATTAATGAAAATATCCAAACGTCCATAATAAGCATCGATTTCCTCGAACATGCTTTTCACTTTCGCAACGTCACCGACATTTGCCTTAACTACAAGGGCTTTGCGCCCTAACGCTTCAATTTCGGCCGCCACTTCTAATGCTTTCGACTTGCTCCGGGCATAATTAATAACGAGGTCGTAACCTTCCTCTGCAAGCCTTATTGCCGTGCTTCTGCCTAAACCTTTACTGCTACCTGTAACGAGTGCCACTTTTTGTTCCATACGTTTATTCATCCTTTCTGAGTAAACACCTAGTAATAAAAATCATTTTTTTTAAGGAGTGTTACTGTTATGTATGTTGGACGTGATATGACAGAGTTATCGATGATGCAAAAATCGGATTGGGAAAATAGTGAACTTGCCTATTTTCATCACTCCCTTCAACAAATGGTACCTTATTTAAACCAAGAAGGACAGAGTATCCATAGCGAAATCGTCAAAGAAATTGAAAATAGAGGCGGACTTAATAGACAAGAAGCAGATTATACCCATGGAACGAAAACCATTTACGATTGATTTTATACGGATATCGTTTTAATAATCAACAAAAGGAAGAGGATATCTTAGCGGATATCCTCTTTTAGCATAATATCCCTGTTCCCAGGGAAATACAAATCGCACCCAAAAAATAAAGAATGTAATATGATTGACCCCATGAATGCTTGAATACTATAAAGATTTATTCGATACACTCTTTTTCTTTATACGCTCTCATCATTTTTTGGTGGGAAACCGGAAATGCCAACTCCTCCATCTCTGCCTCACTCACCCACTTAAGTTGCTGTTCTCTTAATGTCTCTTCACTGATGGCTTCTTTGACCACTCCGATATACGTGTCCACTTTCCAAACGAGGTGTGAGAAAACATGTTCAATTCTTACAAGTGATTCAGTGATTTCCGGTTTGACGCCATACATTTCCTGAAACCTACTTTCGAAGAACTCCCTCTTATGCAAAAGGGATGAATGGTTTTCGAAATTCGGATATTCCCAAAGATTTGCAAGCAATCCTTCTGGTGCTCGCTTGTGAATTAAAAACTCACCTTTTTCATTCGTTAAAACGGCAGCTACAATTGGTACATCCCGCGTCTTTTTCTTTTGGATTTTCACCGGCAATTCCAACTGAACCCCAGCTTCAAATGCTAGACAATGACTTTGGACGGGACATAATAGGCAAGCAGGCTTACCTGGTGTACAAATCAATGCTCCAAGTTCCATCAACGCTTGATTGAAGGCTGAGGTATGTTCATGATCGATCAGCTTTCTGACGGCTGCTTCGAAAGTTTTTCTTGTCTTTGGCTTTGCAATGTCTTCATATATCATCAATATCCTTGATAAAACACGCATGACGTTTCCATCAACGGCTGGCTCCGGCTTACCGTATGCGATACTAAGTATCGCACCAGCTGTATAAGGGCCGACACCTTTCAATTTGGATATTTCATCGGGATCATCCGGTACAATCCCATTATAGGATGCCTTCACTTCCTGAACGGCACTATGCAGATTCCTTACACGTGAATAATATCCCAGCCCTTCCCATGCTTTTAGGATTTTCTCTTCATCGGCATTGGCAAAATCCTCGAGTGTAGGAAACCATTCCACAAACCGGTTGAAATAAGGAATCACCGTGTCCACTCTCGTTTGCTGCAGCATTATTTCAGAAACCCAAACACGGTACGGGTCCTTATTTTCCCTCCATGGCAATTCTCTTTGTTCTTCGAGAAACCAGGAAACCAAATCTTTTTGAAATTCATCGATTTTTATTTTTTCTATTGTCGGGATCGTTATTTCTTTCACATCAGTTCCTCCAAAGATGTTACACTCTTATCAAAATTGGGAATACCTATAGTAGGCCATTCTTTTTTTAATATCATGTTCATATTCATTTATTTGTAAAGATTCACGGAAATAAATCAAAATTATATTCATTTGATGGTTAATATATAAATACGGTATGATGAAAGAAGACCATTTTTTTCAAATTGTGGCAGGGAGGTTAGTTTTTTGGATACAGGTACTCACTTTGTCATGGGAATTGCTCTTGGAGGTCTTGCCACATTAGATCCTGTCATTGCGCAGAGCCCAGTCACTGCAAGTGCAGTCATAGCAGGTACGATATTGGGATCACAAGCTCCGGACATTGACACTGTTTTAAAATTAAGGAATAACGCTGTATATATACGAAACCACCGTGGAATCACGCATTCCATTCCCGCTGTTTTACTCTGGCCCTTGATTATCAGCGGAGCACTTTTCGCCATCTTACCTGAAGCAAATTACCTTCATCTTTGGCTTTGGACCTTTTTAGCCGTTTTCCTTCACGTATTCGTGGATATATTCAATGCTTATGGGACCCAGGCTCTCAGGCCGATTTCGTCTAAATGGGTAGCTTTAGGGGTCATCAATACATTTGACCCGTTCATTTTTGGAATACATGTTGCCGGCCTGATATTATGGGGCTATGGATTTCCTCCAGGCTATTTATTTCTTTCCATTTACGGAATACTCGTCATTTATTATATTTCCAGGTTCAGGGAACAAGCTTTTATAAAAAAAGTGGTCAAAAAGCAAATTCCAGGAGCAAGGAAAATCCTATTATCACCGACCATGCGTTTTCATCGCTGGAAAATTGCGGTGATTACCGAAAAGAATTATTATGTGGCACGGGCCGATAATGGATATGTGACGATTCTTGATACCTTCGATCGAGTGCCATTGCCTGAAAGTGAAATTCTTGAAGCCGCCAAAAAGGATATCAACTTGGCAGCCTTTCTGTCCTTTTCGCCGGTTTACCGATTTGAAATCGAACAGATTAAAGAATATTATGAAGTCCGTTTTATCGATTTAAGATACCGCAGCAATGGATATTACCCGTTTGTGGCAGTGGTCCATTTAGACAGCGAATTGAATATCTTGAATTCTTATACCGGCTGGATCTTTAGCGAAGCGAAACTGCAGAAGAAATTGAATATTATTTTGTAGTCACTGCGTATTGAAAAAGAGCTGATTCCAGGGAACCCCTCTGGAATCAGCTTTTTTAATGCACTCGATTCTGCTGATTTAATAACTGTTGATATTTAGGGTTTTTTGCAATGAATTCGTGGAATTGCTCACCGTAGTTATCAATCCAGGTCCTTACAACTCGCGATGTCATTTCTTCTCCGGCATATTCATGCCCGGCCTTTGCATAGGTCGCCTCGAAATCTTCCCATAATAATTCCACCCAAGTCAAAGCTTGCTCATACGTGATGTGTTCATTTTTCTCAAGCAGTATCTTGGTTAATCTTTCATGGTAATCATTCATTAGAACCACCTCATTGCCAATATTTTTACAGAATGAACTATACTGTTCCATACCCATACTAGTGGTAAGCGGAAACGCTTCTGTCTTTAATCTGATGCTTGGAGGAGAAAAATTTGCGAAATAAACAAAAAGGATTCCCCAACCAAAACAATAATAAATTCCAAGGCGAGCCTCGTGCCAAAGCAAGGTATGCTTCAAAGCGTGCAGATGGCAGTATAAATACACACCCTCAAGAAAGAATGAAAGCCTCAAACGAGCGATCGAATTAAAAGATGCACCAGAAGGAATCGGGTAGTTCCCCGGTTCCTTTTTATCTTAACATTGAAATCGGCAGTGCTTCTTCCTTACCGCTTCCGCCTAAGCGGTATCCCCAGGCGAATACGCCATTCATATAATCAATTTTGAAATAGACACCGGGATCTCCGTCAATTTGATATATTTCACCTTTTTTGAAATCATCCGGATTTAACAAATAGGCCTTTGCCATCGTCACTTTTCGTTCCAATACTGAAAATTCATTAACCATTCCCAATTGCTCTGCTTTTCTCGCTTTTTCAGTCAACGCTGCAATTTCCTGCTGTAGTTCATAGGCGGACAACTTGCTGTATCTTACGTCGCTCATATATATGACTCCTTAAATGAAATATTAATTTACCTCTATATTAAACAAAATTTTGCGATTTGGCTATCGATGCACTTAATCCTCATCAGGATTGGAAAGATAACGCTCAATCAATTCTATTGGAAAACCTTTTCTGTATAATGCCTGCTTCATTTTTTGTTCATATTCGAAGCCTTCATGGTTTTTATATCGACGTTGCATTTTTTCGGCATGGTGGCAAAGAGAATCCCATTGTTCATCTTCATCCTTTTCAACCGTCACATCTTCAAGTGCTTCATGGATGACATCTCTTGGGAAGCCTTTCCGTAACAAGGTTTGTTCAACCTTCAGCTTTAAAGCTCGTTCGGAAATGTTTTTTTCCTTTTTGACTGCTTTTCCAGCAAGTTTGCTTGCATGTTCAATCTGAATATCATAGGGGTATTCCTTCAATGCCTCGACAACCAACTTTTCTTGCACCCCTTTTTCCTTAAGCTCGAGCTTAAGGGTAGTGGGCCCTTTATTGCCGCCATTCACATGGGTCCGTACGTAAGCCTTGGCAAATTCAAGGTCGTCTAAATAGTTAAAGCTGTAAAGTTTATGTATCGCTTCCTTAATGATCGGCTCTTCCGTTTCCTTCTTTTTTAAATAAAGGCGAATTTCCGATTCCGAGCGCATCCGGTATGATAAATAATTAAGTGCATCGGTAAATGCTTTTTGGATTTCATCATGGAATTGTATTTCAGCTAAAAGTAGGTCATCAAGTTCCATACCCTTTTTCAAGTGAAATTTCAGTAGCACTTCTTCGTCTACACTGAAGGCATATTTTTCGTCAACGAAAATGTTATAACGATCTTTACGTTTCTTTTGGGTTGTTATTTTTGTTATGTTTGGCATAAATCCACCCCCTCCACTACTTTACCCCTTTACGTTTACCATTTCTATATATAGCATGTCTAAAAATGAAAAAAGAACATGGGCATGTTAAAGTGAAGGAAAGAAAGGGAAAGGAAGTGGTTTTCATGAAAATAGCCATTGCTGGTGGAAGCGGTTTTGTCGGCACAGCCCTTATTGATGAATTATCAAAAGAAAATCATGATATATATATTTTGACGCGTCATCCCGAAAAATTTAATAAACAGACTAATTTGACATATATCGGCTGGTTGACCAAGGACGCAAAGCCGGAAAAACACTTGGCAGGGCTCGATGTTTTCATTAACCTTGCTGGTGAATCTTTAAACAGCGGGCGTTGGACACCTGAACGAAAACGCCGGATTGTCGAAAGCAGGGTCGAAGCTTCCAAAGAGATGAACCGGATCATTTCCATACTGCCCGATAAAGTGTCCGTCATCATTAATGCAAGTGCAATCGGATATTATGGGATTTCGGACAATGAAACCTTTACCGAAACCTCTGAATCGATTGGTGATGATTTCTTGGCCCGTACTGTTCAACTATGGGAAAAGGAAGCGGCTAAATCACGCTCTTACAGTAAAAGGTTGATTCTGACAAGATTCGGGGTGATTCTTGGAGAAAAAGACGGTGCACTGCCAATGATGGTCCTCCCCTATAAACTATTCGGCGGAGGAAAGATGGGCAAAGGGAATCAGTGGCTTTCCTGGATTCATATCCATGACGTGGTCCGTGCAATCATCTTTTGCATGAACGATGCTCGGATAGAAGGTCCAATCAATTTTACTGCACCGAACCCCGTTCAGATGGATACATTCGGGAAAACGATAGGAGCTGTCCTGCACCGGCCCCATTGGTTGCCCGTACCTCCCTTCTTCCTCAAGAAACTGCTTGGGGAAATGAGCATACTTGTACTTGAAGGGCAAAATGTCCTTCCCGCTAAACTTAAAGTGGAAGGATTCACCTTCTCCTTTCCAACCCTTAAAGAAGCTTTACAAAATATCTTAAAAGAAGATTCTCACGTATGAAAGGGTCATTTTAGGAAAAAATAGGGATATTAAGTGGAATGGAGATGATCTAATTGCTTAAAAAACACGATAAAGAGAAAAGTAACTTGACTAGTACACAAGCGATTCTTTATGCTCGCGAATTTAAAAAAGCAGATCGGGCTGGTGGATATACCGAAAAGAAATCCCGTCGTTAAGTTTGGAGTTTTTTCCCGTACATTTTGAACAGCCACTCAACACAAAATAAGCTGGAGATGATAAATGAATTCATCTCCAGCTTATTTTTTATTCTAGGGGGCGCTAACATGGGACGCAATAACATACACCATAATCGAGATAAGAACACACAGAAACTTCCTCAGGTTCCTAAAAACCTGAAAAGTGACGGACTTGACGTTGAATATTCTTCCGAACTGGCTGACCAGAAAGACATCGAGGCACAAGCCCGGGCAAATGCGGCTGACCGCCGTGCTCATAATCGCCGCTTATAAGCAGGAGAAACCAACCAAGGGGCTTGTTAATCAGCCCCTTATGTTTTCTTTATTTACACAGCTTATCCACAGCCCTGTGTATATTGTGGATATATTCAGAAAATACTGATAAAAAACAAGTACAATAAATCACCTTATCAACATGAAAATAATGTTATTTCTGGATAACCCTGTGGATTATGTGGATAAAGTGGATTTTAAGCTAACCACTCAGCATTATTATTGTGGATAACTATTCTCTCTCCTTGAATTGTTCCACAGGATTATTATTTATATAATAACTATCTGTTACGGTCTATATTATGTCTTACCTCCAAGTATTATCGTATGCCAAATGACTTTTCCACCCCTAACTTGTCAGTAGGCTTATTGCTATTGACCCCAGCATTAAAGAAGGTTCCCCAAACTTTTTCCATCAGCATTTTCTTCCAACTGTTTACGAAGCAAGAATTTTTGCATCTTCCCACTTGCGTTTCGAGGCAGCTCATTACTGAAGATATATCTTCTTGGACGTTTATAGTTCGCCAGTGTTTCACTGTTCTTACACCAGGTTTCTAAGTCGGATTCCGCTAGCGTTGGGTCTTTGGCTACGATGAAGGCCGTTACCATTTCCCCCCAATGATCATCTGGCTGACCAAGGACTGCACAGTCGAGAACTCCTGGATGCTCATATAATGTATCCTCCACTTCCCGTGGATATATATTTTCCCCTCCGGAAATGATCATGTCGTCCACCCGGTCCTTGACCCACAGATATCCATCCTCATCCAGGAAACCGATGTCACCGGAATGGTACCAGCCTTTGTAAAGCGCCGTTTCGGTCTCTCTATCTTTTTTAAAGTAACCCTGCATGATACATGGACCCTTCACAAGGATCTCCCCTGTTTCCCCAGGTTCAAGCATATCCTCGGGATCCGATGGCCCTTCGTCATTCGGGCGGACAATGATGATTTCATGTTCGGAGCATGCCTTGCCGGCAGAACCCGCTTTCCTAATTTGATCTTCCTCCAATAGGAGAGTGATGGCGGGACCCATTTCAGTCATTCCATAAGCTTGGATGAACTGCATGCCGAGTTTCTCCTGACAGGCCCTTACAAGTGAGGGGGCCATCGGGGCTGCTCCATAAAGCCCAAGCTTCAAACTCTGGAATTTATAATCATCCAAGTTTTCCTGAATGAGCATGTTCCACATCGTAGGAGCAGCAAAAAACTTGGTGATCCCCTCTGATTCAATCAGTTCCATTACCTTTTTGGGATTAAACTGATGTAATATGACATTTGCGGCACCGACCTGTACGCGAGGTAAAAAGGAACAGTGCAATTCGGCACAATGGAACATCGGTGCAGTGATCAAACCGATATCAGAGCGTTCG
This sequence comes from Peribacillus sp. NPDC101481, assembly GCF_044767165.1. NCBI lineage: Bacteria > Bacillati > Bacillota > Bacilli > Caryophanales > Bacillaceae > Peribacillus > Peribacillus sp. NPDC101481. The sequence continues at coordinate 36,774 of NZ_JBIWNJ010000005.1, forward strand.
TACTTCATTGCTTCTATTAAAATCTCTGCTTGTTTGACCATATCTTTATGAAGGTGGATGACCCCTTTGGGACGTCCGGTAGTCCCGCTCGTATACATGATGGCATAGATATCATCCTCGTGAACATCCACTTCTTCTGGCTTTGATGAGATACTGGCCAATTTCTGGCGGTAACCTTTGGCATATCCAGGTACATCATCATCAATATACCAAAAGGCCGTTTCCGAAAAACGCTTTTCAACCGCGGCAACGTTCACTTCCAATTCATGTTCGAATAAAACGACCTTTGGAGCAGCGTCGTTCAAGATGAAAGCCAACTCTTCCGGCATTAACCGGAAGTTGATTGGATTAAAGATTGCACCGATTTTTGCACAGGCAAAGAATGCTGTTGCAAGCTCTTCATTGTTGTAAAGGTACGTAGAGACCCTGTCCCCTTTCCGCACCCCTTCCGCTTGAAGGGCCGCCGCCAACCTATTAACCTGCTCATTCCATTGAATGTACGTATAGCGGATATTTCTTCTCACGTCGTAGATAGCTTCTTTAATGGGGAATTCCTGAACCGTCTGATCAAAGATATTTTTAATCGTCACTGACATATCATTTTCCTCCTCAAGTAGGCCCACCATCAACAGGAAGAGTTCAGGCAAAGCCTGCGATGGTCGGCTTCATCCCTTTTCAGCTTTTACTTTCGTGCGAATTACGAATATTCATAAATGGAATGTCCAGTTTCAGTCCAATCTTTCTATGATGGTCGCATTCGCCATCCCATGGCCTTCACACATTGTTTGCAGCCCATAACGGCCGCAAGTCCTTTCTAACTCATGGATCATTGACACCATCAATCTGGCCCCGCTGCCGCCAAGAGGATGACCCAAGGCAATCGCCCCGCCATTTGGATTCAGTTTCTTCGGGTCTGCCCCCGTTTCTTTTAGCCAGGCAATCGGTACAGGAGCGAAAGCCTCATTCACTTCAAATATGTCGATATCATCAATTGTAAGACCTGCTTTTTCCAAAGCTTTTTGGGTGGCGGGAATCGGCCCCGTAAGCATCAGGGTGGGATCTGACCCGACAACAACCCGTGTATGCACTTTAAAGCGCGGTTTCAATCCAAGCTCTTCGGCTTTACTGCGTTCCATCAATAATAAAGCGGCAGCACCGTCACTGATTTGACTTGAATTCCCCGCATGGATTAAACCGTCTTCTTGGAAAACCGGTTTCAATCCAGCAAGTACTTCAAGCGTAGTTCCACCCCTTGGGCCTTGATCTTCCGTAACTTCGATATGATTTCCTTCTTTATCAGTACCCGATACTGATATCATTTCACGATTAAAATGTCCCTCTTTTTGAGCACGTATTGCCTTGGCATGGCTCTCCACGGAAAACTGATCACAATCTTCACGTGTTATTCCCCACTTATCGGCAATTCTCTCAGCTGATAACCCTTGGTTGATCACCTCATAAAGGTCCATATACTTTTGGCTTGTTACAGCACCTTGGTAATTAGACCCCATGGGAACTCGTGACATGTTTTCCACTCCACCTGCCACTACCACATCCATATCACCCGACAAGATGGCCTGGGAAGCGAAGTGGACTGCCTGCTGACTTGATCCACATTGACGGTCAATCGTCGTTCCCGGCACTTCAATCGGAAATCCGGCAATCAGTGCAGCAACCCTTGCTATATCACCGGCCTGTTCGCCCGACTGTGAAACACAGCCTAAAATGACATCATCGACAATAGCCGGATCGATGCCCGCCTTTTCAATCAGCTTCTTCAATACTTCCCCTGCCAGATCATCAGGGCGGACGTCTTTCAAGACACCGTTCCTTCTGCCTACTGGCGTGCGAATCCCTTCAACGATAACCACTTCCCGCATATACTCTCTTCCCTTCTCAACCTTTTTATTAAATTAAAGACCCATATTCTTAGCGATGATCTTCTTCATGATTTCATTTGTCCCTGCATAGATGCTCGCTACCGGAACATCCCGATACCTTCTGGCAATCTTGTATTCCTCCATATATCCATAGCCGCCATGAAGCTGCATGCATTCAATGGATATTTTTCTGGCAGTCTCCGTCAAACGCCATTTTGCCATCGAAACTTCCGTTACAACCTGTTCACCAGCCATATGTTTGGTGATCAATTGATCTAGGAAGGCACGCCCCATTTTGATTTCCGTTGCCATTTCCGCGATTTTGAATTGAGTATTTTGAAACTGACTTACGGATTTTCCGAACGCTTCCCTGCCCTTCACATACTCAATCGTATCGGCCAGCATATCCTCAGATGCGGTTTGAGCACAAATTGCCACCACAAGTCGCTCCTGCTGCAGTTTATCCATTAGGTAATTAAACCCTTTGCCTTCTTCACCAAGCAGGTTTTCCTTTGGAACACGGCAATCCTCGAAGATGAGCTCTGCTGTATCCTGACTGTGCAAACCAAGCTTCTTCAGTTTTCGACCCCTGGAAAACCCGGGTGTATCCCTTTCGACCACGACTAAGCTAACGCCTTTATGTTTCGGAACTGCATTTGGATCCGTTTTACAGGCAACGATGACCAAATCCGCATGTATGCCATTCGTGATGAATGTCTTTTGGCCATTTACTATGTAATGATCTCCGTCCAAAATGGCAGTCGTTTTAATATTGGCCAAATCCGAACCTGTACCAGGCTCTGTCATGGCAATGGCTGTAATGATTTCCCCCGTCGTGCATTTGGGAAGCCAGCGCTGTTTCTGTGACTCATTTCCGTATGCGGAAATATACGGAACGGTGATGTCACTGTGAAGTCCGAAACCAATGAAACCAGAACCGACTCTTTCCAATTCCTCATTAATTATGACTGCAAAGCCCCAATCTACCCCTGAACCTCCATAATCTTCTCCTAGGTCCGGACATAAAAAACCCTGTTCCCCCATTTTCACCCAAAATGACCGGGGGATGATCCTCTCTTCTTCCCATCGTTCATAGTGGGGAACTGCTTCTTTCTCTAAAAACTTTCGGAATGACTTACGGAAAATCTCATGATCTTCACTTAGGTATGGATGTTTCATCTGTTTTATCTCCTCTCCAATTCTTTGTCGGAGGCTCTTTTCCTGGATTTAGAATGGATTGCCCTGAAGGAATTAACAACTTACCTGGGTGACATTCTAATGGCCCCATCCAGTCTGATGGTTTCCCCATTCAGCATTGGATTCGTTATGATGCTTTCCGTTAGTTTAGCGTACTCTTCTGGATACCCGAGCCTTGATGGGAATGGTACGGTTTTCCCTAATGACGTCCTAGCTTCATCAGGTAACGAATCGAACATCGGAGTATGGAATAGACCCGGTGCAATCGATACGACACGTATCCCTTTGCTGGCAAGCTCCCTTGCGATTGGCAGAGTCATACCAACAATCCCACCCTTGGAGGCACTATATGCGGCTTGTCCGATTTGTCCTTCAAAGGCAGCGACCGAAGCAGTATTGATAATGACGCCACGCTCCCCTTCTTGATTTGGCTCATTTTCGACCATTTTTTCCGCGGCAAGCCGGATTACGTTAAACGTACCGACCAAATTGATTTGCACGACTTTTGAGAACGCTTTCAATTCATGCGTACCTTTTCTGCCTATGACCTTCTCTGCAATTGCAATACCTGCACAGTTGATGACCGCATTGATGCTCCCGAATTTTTTCATCCCTTCATCCAACGCCACCGATACGCTTTCTTCACTTGTTACATCCGTTTTAATAAATAGGACTGAATCTCCCAATTCCTGAGCCATTTTAGCGCCTTTTTCCTCAGAAAGGTCAAATATGACCGCTTTTCCACCTTTTTTAATGATGTTTCTTACTGTCGCGGCTCCAAGACCTGAAGCTCCTCCTGTCACAACTGCAATCGTTTCTTGAATTTCCAAATCCTCACCCCATTTGTTTCTAGAATATATATTCATCTTTCACTATCATCAAAACCTATTTTCAAGATTTATTTCACCGCCTGCCTGCTTTATCGTTCACTTTCAAGTCATGAAGGGTTTCGGTAAAGCCTTTGATTACCTGTTCAAAATCCTGCTTCAGCCCATCCAGCTCTTTAATGCGTTCATTTATTTCGTTCAGCTTCTGTCCTGCAGTTTCAATCGTTTTTTCCAATTGCTTTATGCCTGTCCTATCCTTATCGAATAAAAGGACGATATCTTTTATTTCCACTAACGAAAAACCATACTTCTTACCGCGCATTATGATTTTGAGCTGTGCATATTCCTTCTTTCCATAAACCCTTTTTCCCGTTTCGGTACGCTTTGGTTTAAGCATACCCAGTTCCTCATAATATCGGAGGGTCCTTGTCGTCAATCCGAATTCTTTTGCTAAATCAGAAATGGTGTACATGTTAAAACCACACTTTGCAAAGGGATTATTTACCTTCATTTTAACATTGACGTTAACGTAAACTTCAATAATTATTCACAAAATTTATAATATATGAAACTGTATGAAAGATTTAAATTGATATACTAAGGGTATATTCTTTTAAAGAAGGGAATGATCGCTCAATGCTATGTTCAAAAATATTAGTTGCTTATGATGAATCCGAATTGGCACTTAAATCTTTAGAAAAAGCGATTGAATTAGCGAAGCTGGATCCCGCTATCGAAATCCAGGTGCTTCACGCTGTAACGCTGCCAATCAAACCAAATATATATGGCAATGCCTTTCAGGAAATTGAAGAATCCATGCTCAAGTATGGCAAGGAAGTGATTAAAAAAGCGGAAGCGCTTTTATCCGAAATCCCGAATGCATCCCAAACATTTGTCATAGAGGGTTCAGCCATCACGGCTTTATTGGAACATGCAAAATCCCAGAATTGCGACCTTATCATCATGGGCAGCCGCGGATTGAGTGGCTTCAAGGAATTCCTTGGCAGCGTGAGCCACTATATCGTTCAACATTCCCCAGTTCCTGTCTTGCTGGTCAAATAAAATTCACTGCAGTACTCTTTATGACCAGCCCTTTCCTAGGCTGGGTTCCCCTTGGAATCCAGCTTATTTATGCGTGCATGAATTCCAAACTTATCATGTTTTACAAACACTTCCGTTTACAGGTAAAATGGAACTAATTTAAACGAGGATAACAGGTGACGCAATGGATATTAAACATTTGCAATACTTTATAGAGGTAACCAATTTCAATAGCTTCACTCGGGCTGCCGACCATTTATTCATTACCCAGCCTACCATCAGCAAGATGATTAAAAACCTGGAAGCCGAGCTAGGAGTTGAGCTTTTTGATCGTTCACGCAAGCAACTGATTTTGACCGATGCAGGCAGGGTCGTCTTAGACCAGGCAAAATTGATTGATAAGGCCTTTCACAATTTGGAAACGGAAATGGACAATTTAGTAGGTTTGAAAAAGGGACATATACGCATCGGGCTTCCGCCGATAATAAACGCTTCTTTCTTCCCCCGGATACTTAGCCGTTTTCACGAGGATTATCCTAATATTACCTTTCAATTAGTAGAGGATGGTTCAAAGAAAATAGAAGAATCCGTTCAAAGTGACTTAATTGATATAGGCGTAATAGTCCTGCCAACCAACACCGCACTTTTTCATCATTTTGCTTTTTTGGAAGAAGACATCAACTTGATTGTCCATCCCTCCCATCCGCATGCTTGTGTGGAAGAAATTGATTTGGCCGACCTGGAAAAGGAATCTTTCATCTTATTCAATAAAGATTACGTCCTTCGAGATCTCATCATTTCATCCTGTAGTGAAGCTGGTTTTTCTCCACATATCGTCACCGAAAGTTCACGATGGGATTTTATTGAGGAAATGGTTTACTGTAAACTTGGCGTTGCTCTATTACCTGAAAGTTTATGCCGTCATGATGATCGCGTAAAGACAATCAAGGTTAAAAACCCCTCTATTAGTTGGAATTTAGGATTTATTTGGAGTAAGGACCATTACCTTTCATACGCTGCAAAAGAATGGCTGAAATATACGAGGGAAGCGTTATCACATAAGCAGTGAATTATCTAGCATGATTGATGTAAGCATTATCATAGATTTAGGTTATGCACATGATAACATCTAACCATTTTACAATGAGTTACGGCGGGGTTAGACTAGTATAAGTAAAAAGCACGGTAAATGCTGATGGATCCATATATTCTAAAAAGGAGATATTCATGATCACTTTATCTAGTGTCGATGAGTTACAGGCAACAGAAGCAGCGCTGGAGAAAATTAAATATTCATACCCCGAACTATTTGATAAACTGCTCCATGTCGTTGCCTTAACACGGGCTCTTCAATTTAAATATCAATATATGGGCACATTACTCATGGATGAAAACCCTAACGAATACACCCCTGAATTCGTTATGCCCTCCGTTATCGGATTATATATAGAGGAAGTTCAAAAGTTAAAGGATGATCCGAATATCCAGGCATTACTTCAGACCTTCTCCCAAAATAAAAATATTGGATATGCCAAAATCAGTATGCTTGTGCTCGGTAAAAGCCCTGAATCGCTTTTAGGCGCTTCATGCATCAAATGAAGCCCCCTGATATACTCCGAAAAAAAAAACCTCCCTTTTATGGAAGGTTTTTTTCTTTACGTGTAATTAAAGCACTTTACTCAAAAAGGCTTTAGTTCTTTCCTGCTGGGGATTATTGAAAATCTCACTAGGAATATTTTCTTCAATAATATAACCTTCGTCCATGAAAATCACACGATCTCCAACTTCTTTTGCAAACCCCATCTCATGGGTCACAACTACCATGGTCATGCCTTCCTTAGCCAGCTGCTTCATGACCTCAAGGACTTCGCCGACCATTTCCGGATCTAGAGCGGAAGTCGGCTCGTCGAATAGCATGATTTTCGGTTCCATCGCCAACGCCCTGGCAATTGCGACGCGCTGCTTTTGTCCCCCCGATAATGAATCCGGATATGCGTTCGCTTTCTCGGCAAGTCCGACTTTCTTAAGCAGTTCCATCCCTCTTTGGGAAGCCTGTTCTTTGGATATCTTGCGGACCTTTATCGGCGCAAGCATTATATTCTCAAGAACAGTCTTATGTGGAAATAAGTTAAAATGCTGAAATACCATGCCAACTTCCGTCCGGACTTTATTGATATTGACCTTCTTATCTGTCGTATCAAGCCCTTCAATGAAAATATGGCCTCCCGTTATCGTTTCAAGTTGATTGATGCACCTTAGGAAAGTGGATTTTCCCGACCCAGAAGGACCAATCACCACGACTACTTCCCGAGGGGAAACGATTGCATTGATATTTTTCAATACATCATTATCGCCAAATGACTTCTTAAGATTCTCCACCTTTATCATTCTGTTTTCAACCTACTTTCGAGTCTATTTAATACAAAACTTAAGATGAGGGTAAGGAATAGATAGATGAAGGCACACGCCAAGTATGGCTCCCATACTTTAAAGTACTGACTCCCCATCGCTTTCCCCCAATACATCAATTCCGGGGCAGCAATGACACAAAGCAGTGATGAATCCTTCAATAATACGATGAATTCATTTCCTAACGGAGGAATCATCCGTTTGAAGGCTTGAGGCAATACAACATGTATCATTGTTTGGACATGGGTCATTCCCAATGAACGGGCCCCTTCCATTTGCCCTTTATCGATGGATTGAATGCCCGCCCGGAAAATTTCAGCAATATATGCAGCTGCATTTAAAGATAAAGCAATGACACCGGCAGTTACTGCATTCGTTTCCCCGGTAAAAAAGGGCACGATTCCAAAATGGATTAAAAAGATTTGAACTAAAAGCGGTGTTCCGCGAAAAACCGTGACATAACAGTAAAATGGAAAGGCAAGCACCTTGTTTCTCATGATTTTCCCTAAACCGATCAATAACCCCAAAAAGGTTCCGATGAGGATGGAGGAAACTGACAGCCCTATAGTAAGCAATGTTCCTTTTAATAAGAAAGGAGCATATTCAAAAATAATATCCCAGCGAAAACTCATTTTGTTTCCCTCCTAAGGCCAAAAAAACTGCGTAACTTCACACGTAAAGTTACGCAATCTTTTTACTATCCATTTATTTTTATTGTTGTGATTTCAATGTTTCTATATCTGGATCAGTACCAAACCACTCTTTATATATTTCTGCATATTTCCCATTTTCATAAATGGCATTCACGGCTTTATCGAACTCCGATTTCAATTCACTGCCTTTTGGGAACATAAGACCATAAAACTCCTCATTGAAACTTTTGCTATCTTCAACGACTTTCAGTTTTTGATCGGGGTTATTTTTCACATATTCTTCAACAACCGTATTATCAGCTACGACAGCCGCAGCTCCGCCTTTTAGTAATTCCTGAATGGCCAGGTTATTATTTTCGAATTTTTTGATATCCTTGTGATTCTTTCCAAGGAGTTTCTCTACCGCTTCCTGTCCAGTAGTACCGGTCTGAACGGCAATGACGTTTCCTTTCAATTCATCTCCAGATTTTATATCACTATTCTCAGGAACGAGAATCTTGTTTGTGGATAAGAAATACGGAACCGAGAAGTCATAAGATTGTTTTCTTTCGTCATTCACTGTAATCGCAGATATGGCGACATCCGCTCTCTTACCTTCGATTTCAACAAAAATCGGATCCCAGCCAACAGTTTCCAATTTAACTTCATAACCCGCTTCTTTTGCAACGGCATTGATGAAATCAACATCGAATCCTACAATCTTATCGCCTTCAAGATATTCAAATGGAGCATAGTTGGCGTCCGTCACGATCCTGAGTGTTTTTCCATTGGACTCTTCTTCATTACCAGTTGTCGAGACTTCCTTACCCTTCCCGCATCCTGTCATGACTAGTAACAAAGAAGCTACCATGGCAAACACTAAAAAAGAAACCTTTTTCAAAATAATCCCCTCTTCTCTCTCGTAAACTCTCTTTTTTTAAAAAACAGATAAATCTAACTTTAGAGAACATTCAGTATATTCTTTTAAGAATATTATACGTTTATTTGTTTTTTTATGCAATAAAAAGTCGATAAATAACTTTAGTAAAATAAAATTTTAATCAATTAACTTGGTAAATCAAATACGCAGCTAAGCTCCAATGGGGAAAGATGCACCCTTTTACCCTTTATTCGAATTAATGGATATTATATTGAAAATAGATAGTGCCACCTTTCAAAAGGTTTAATAGAACAAAAATAAGCAGCGGCCATATTAGCGTGGCCGCTGCTCAAATGATTATTATGGAACTTCCTTATTCCCCTCTTCAATATCTAACATATCCAACAGGAAGATGAAAATCGGTATTCCGATGATCAATCCCCATATCCCAAGGAAATGCTCGGAAAACAATAGGATGATGAAGGTGAAAAATGTTGGAAGATTTGTTTTTGCCGACATGAATTTCGGATTTAAAATATAGCTTTCAATTGCATGGATTACAACTATCATGATTAATACAGCAATCACTTTGGGCATGCCGCCGATACTATAGGCAATCATACTAAGTGGAATGAGGGAGATGATGACCCCTGCAACCGGAATCAAACCCAGGAAGAAAATCATGATCCCTAGACCGAGCAACTGCGGGAAGCCAAGAATCCATAAGAAAGTTACAGATAGGACAGCATTCGTAATGGCTATCAAGAACTGGACCTCAATCACCTTTCCGAATGAATTGATGAATTTGACGCCAAAGTGGCTTAAGTTTATAAAGAAAGATTTAAATTTGGCCCGCTTGAATTTAGAAGTGAAACGAATGATTTTATCTTTTTCCAATAAGAAAAATAGACTAAGCAACATGGAAATGAAAATTTGAAATGCCAGTTTACCGAAATCGGATATATAAAGATAGAGTGTATTCATCTGTGTTTGAAGATCGAGCGGCGATCGCAGCTCGTTCATTATATTAATGGCATATTGAATGACCCTGCTATCTGGTGGATGTTGAAAGAAGAAAACGATCTGTGTCACTAATTCCGTGAATTGTAGCGTAATGACCGGTAGATATTTATAAAGAACGATGGCTAAACAAGAAATGACGACTGCATATAAAAAGCTTATAACAACCTTAGAGTTGATATGCATCACTTTATTCAGCCGAATCATGATAAATTGCTCTAGCCTTCCCATCAGGAAAGTGAAAACAAATGTGAATAACACGATATTAACCATACTGCCGATGCTTATTAAAAAGAGAACTAATACAATTAATGTAATTAACCTTGAAAAACCTTCGCTTTGCAAATACTCTTTTACCACTTACCTATCTCCTAACTACCATTCTGCCGTGATAATTCCATCTACCTTTCATTTTACACGGAATTGAGGAATTCTACTACAATTACCTTCCATTGACAACAAAATTATTTGAATGGGTAAGACTCAGGATGAAGACGTAGTTAAGACCGTTTTCGAATATTCGACCATTATTTCTCAGCACTTTCTGCATGAAAAAACATCTGCCAAATCGGCAGATGCCAGACTTTAGACAAACTCAATGAAAATCGAGTATGTCAAAGCTTTTTTATTGTTTTTTAGAATTTGGACGTTGATTTCCGCTCCAGCCACTCGCTTTCCGCGGGCGGTCGCGGAGCCTCCTCAGCTTGCGCCTGCGGGGTCTCCTCTAGACGCGCTTTTCCCTCAGAAGTCTCGTACCTTCCGCTCCAATCAACCAAATGGGCAGATGTTAATCTTCATCCTTCACATCGATATCTTCGGGGATGGGTTCGTTATAATAATCCGCTAAATCCTTCTTATATTTCTCCATCTGTTCAAGATGCATATTAAACTGATCTTTAAAAATCAAATGCTGCTCACCATCATGAACGGTGCGAATTTTATTTTGAACGATCAAACTTTCTATATAAGATTCCGGCATCGATAGATATTCCGCAGTCTCTTTTACTGTCAAGTACATGCCTTCACCCCTTTTCCTCTCTAACTATACTAGATATGAGGCATTATTTGAAGCGCTTGATTTTTAACTGAAAACCCCTTACATGCCAAGGAAAGGACGATACCCGATTCGGGGTATTGTCATGCAACCTCACCAGCTTAATCAATTTCCGCCAATGGAACATTTTAGATAAAACAACTTACAATCCCTTCCATTAACATGTAAGATAATGTTAAAGCAATATATCCATAGATTAAGAGGAGTGGACAAAGATGACCTTCTTTTATGTCATTCTTGCGGCAATTTTTGCTGTTTTCCTGGTCAATTTCGTTAAAGGGCTAAGTGAACCGGCTAAATTAGAACGCTATCAAAATGAATTCCGTAAATACCATGGTGAAACTTTAGATCTGCATGCAACGGAAATCGTTTCAGAAGCATTGATAGAAAAGCTTAATAAAGCACTGGATTTCAATTATATGGAAAAAGTCAATACTGAATTCCGCCTGAAGCATCCTCGGGACTCACAGTTAAAGGTCAATCAGGCTTGGCGTGAATTGAAACGCTATTTGATTATGGCTGCAGTGTTTGGAAAAGTTGAAATGTTTAATTCAGTCATCGATGAGTTATGGCATATCATGCTGAACTATAGACAGGAATATGATGAGTTTTGCCAGGTTTTCATCGGTAGGACCATTCAGCACCATCCTCATTCAGAACCTGTTTTCAAACCCGATGAGCGCACTCTTTTTGACTTTTACTATGTACAGCTATTTACGGTGGACTCCCATTCCATTCAAAAATGGGGCAAATTTTTCAAACATGATAAAGGGCTAACGCTTCTCCGAGATTTTGAAACGTTGGAGCTGGAGCAGTTAAAAGAGAAATATATGCGGAAACCGACAAGTATACAGGCGGAACGGACCTTTGAATCTTTCACTTCCCAATTTAAAGAAAATCGCCCCATGACAGAATTGAATTGGCGGAAAACGTACGATCAGACTGACTACGCAGCTCCCGCCTATTTCACTTATGCAAGCACTGATGATTTCGACAGCGAATTTAAAGATATTTTCGGTAATGAACCGAACACAGTTTCCACTGGATCCGGCCATGCAGATCATGGTGGCCATAACGGTTCCCATGACAGCAGTTCTGATTCCTCTTCAAGCTGTTCTTCATGCAGTTCTTGTTCGTCTTGAGCTTTTCGCTTGGAGAAATCCAAGCGTTTTTGTATACACAAGAATTAGATGAACTGGATTGATGAAGCTTAATTTTTTACTCAATTTTAAAGGAGTTACAACTGATATGCATGATAATGAGATACGAAAATTCAGACCAGTTTTTGTCTATGCAAATTTGGAAAATAAGAAAAAATTAGTACAAGGTTTAACTGAAGATCGAGTGAAATTAATTCAAGAATTAAAAAAATATAGAAATGCCCTTTCACCATTTTTAATTAATGTTTTGCAAACTAATATAGATCAGTGGGAAATAGAAATTCATGATTTGGAAGAGGAAATAAAAAAAATAGAAGCAGAGAAAGAGAGCTTTTAAGTACTCTCGGTTTGCAGACAAAAAGGGTTCGGAATTTATAAATTCCGAACCCTTTTTGAGATTTCCTTTGAATTTTCGTCCAAGGTTAAGAGCTTGGGTATTTGACGCATTCCATTTCCTTCTTTAATTCCACCGATTGAACCAATTCTTGATCCTTTGTTTATTTTTCTCAAGAACCTCCTTCGATGTCCGGTTGTCTTTTTGTTTTTTCCATTCAAAGAAAGATGCAATTCCGATAAGCAGCCCTCCACCGATGATTAAATACAGCCACCATGGCATCTCGCTCCACATAGAATTGGTATTCATATAGACATTGAATAAAATCGTCCCAGTTCCAGCGATGAAATAGGATTTGTATTTCATCATGAATCCAAAGAGCATTGCTGCCAATGACACGGTTCCGATAATGAGGGCATCATATAAGGTGTTTCCTGCCATTGCATCAATGATCAGGGCTAAAAACAAAAGGAAAACAATACCGCTTTCGATATATTGTGTGATTTTGCCTTTAACAAAGATTCTCCTCAGCAGAGTGGTGCTGACAATGAACAGCGGCAGAATATTCACCTCCTCCTCAAGTACAGGAGGGATCGTGAGCTGATCGACAATGACCCAATACGGATATAGGCTGAACAAAATCGCTGCTGCCAACTGGGATTTTCTTTCCAACATACCTGTCGTCGTGCTTCTCATCAAAATGAAATAGGCCGGAATCAGAAGTGCCGCGATGATTTCCAAAATGAAATGTGCCGGTCCCCCCGTCAAAACCTCCATGTTCATGGCAATAAGAAACAGCAGACCATAGACTCTGTAAAAATCCAATTGAAGTCCTGCCCCGCCTTTATCAAGCAAGCCTTTAAAGTATTTCCTGCTTAGCAGGACCATTATGGCCGTACACCCAAAAAGGACTGCCGTTCCAACGAAAGGCTGTAATGTGCCCGCGTACATGATGATGATCCAATACGGATACAAACTGAGAACTCCCGTCAGCCAAACGTAGATGCCCTTTTCTTTTACATCCTTTGTGAAACTTCCAATCAAGATGAAGTAAACCGTGATCAAGAGCGATACAAAAACTTCGAGTAACTGGGTCAATGTTTCAGTTGCTGGAAATCCCCGATTCATGGCCAGTAAAAACAGCAAGCCATATATCCTGTATGCATCGAAGGTGATTCCTGTTTCTTCCTTTTTGATTAAACCATCGAAATAACGCCGGCTTAAAAGCAGCATCCCTGACATACAGCCAAAAAGGAATAGCAATCCCATTACAACAGATAAGCTGTCGGCATAGCCGACTATGATTAAGAAGGGATACAGACTGACTAGTGCAGCAATATTGGAATAGATTTTCCTTTCTAGCTTTTCCGCTGTCAAGCTTCTCAGGAAAATGAAATAAGCGGTTAACAGCAGCGATACAAAGACTTGGAGTAACTGATGCTTAGTATCATTAAAAACCTTCGCATTCATATCGATCAAAAAGAATAAACCATAAATCCTGAAAGGATCAAAGCTGATGATGCCTGATCCGTTTTTCTTGAGTAATCTGCTGGAATACAGGCTGCTTAACAACAACATTCCTGCCATACAGCCAAAAAGAACAGCCAAACTCGTGACGATTGGGAGTGTATGGGCATAAACTATGATATTGATGAACGGGAAAAGGCCGATGATTGCCGCTATTCCCGAGTAAATGCTTTTTTCTTTCTTATAGATCGTGAATCTTCCCATCAGGATGAAGTAGCTAGGCAACAGCAGGGAAACAAAAATCCCCAAAATCGCAGAACCTGTATCGCTCATAAACACTTCCAGATTCAGAGTACACAGATATAACAAGCCAAAAATTCGATAATAATCAATGACTCTCTTCGTTCCCTCTTGGTTGAGCAATCCTTTGAAAAGGCGTCTGCTAGCCATCATCATCACAACCATACATACAAGCAATACGATAATCGCCATAACCAGAGCTAACGTATTTACATACATATTATAGAAGATGAACGCCAGGCCTAGAGGAACCGCAACATAGTTCCGCCAATTCCTTTGCATGAGCAGATACCAGGCAAACAAGAGCTGTACAGTCATCACTCCTACCCAGACTAACTCGCGGTTAAGTGGAAAGTCCCGGATTGCCGTTTCCAAAATGGATATGCTTATCCCTAAATGAATGAATGGAATAAGGTAATACTCAATGATGCCTTTCCAATTCTTATTGGATAACGCCCACAGAATGGTTATGAGTCCTGCTGTAATCATCGTGCATATTGATGTAATGAATTCCATTTGCTCCATGTTTACCACAAATAAATGGACCTGTAGGAAAAGGACTGAAAACCCTAGGTACGTAAAAACGTATTTTTCCCATTTCACATGCGCCCTTAAAGCACTTAAAATATAAATCGACAGTTGTGCAACATATAGTAACGGTGAGCTTTCCGTAAAAATAATGAGCAAATATCCAACAGGAATCGCCAGTAAATTGGCAAGGTGACTTGCGTAAATGAAATACAGTTTCCCATTTTTTGAATATTTCCCAAGCCATTCTCCTAATAGGAAAAAGATAATGGGGCCGAGCAACACGAACGCAATCCTCAGCACCATTGAAGCAAAATCAAAAACATCGTAGAGTGAAGCATATAAGCTGGCACTTGTAATCACGACAGGCACCCAGAATATGTGCTTCCGATGGATATGGACGGACCAGCCGTTTATTGCGGTAGCTACGGCAATCACTCCGCTTGCCTCCAAAGGATTCTGTGAATCGAATGGAATCGATATCAAGGAAAGGAAGGAAAGAATCTGTCCGCTATATGCAAAAACTGGAAATAATTTATGATATCCCTTTTTAAATGTGTAAGCTGCACCGATGGAAATCAGTGAAACACCCATTAAATAGACACTGAGCGGGATATTTGACCGAACCCATTCTAAACTCTCCATCAAATATGGATAGAAAGCAACCAAAGCCAGTACGAAAGTGATTGGAAATCCGTATAAGGCATTTTCCTTCATATGCTTTGTTTCGTCTTTTATAAATGTGATGAAGAAAAGCCCAGAGATCATGGCGAGCGCCACACTAACTGCAAGCCAATCCATTTCGCTGAATTTAATGGTCAGTATCACTAACATGATCATTGGGGAGATAAGTAAGATACTCTTCCTAAACAGGATGTACCTTGGGTGACGATTATATAAATAAACTCCAAGATATTGAATGACCTGAATAACAAAAATCAGATTTAAGATGGTAGAAAAAGAGACTGGCAATGCAAAGAAAAGGTATAGTAACGCTAAGTCGAAAATAACAACAGCCGGGTACGTGAGGCTTGAATTTCTCGATTGAAGGGAAACATAGGCAAGCTGAGCGGATACTAACATGAGCGCGACGAATATTTGCGCATAGTTCTCCTGGTACACCATCGCGTTACTATATAAGAAAACGATCCCGCTCCCAATCAAACTGGTGAACATGAAGTTCTTGGAAAGCTTAGTCATTTTGGATTTAACCAGATATTTCGATAGCATGGTAAAAATGATTGGTACAAATGCAAATGCGGTGATCATGTACTCACTTAAAAACGAGTTATAAACAAGATGGATATATCCATACGTGAAAACGGCGCTAAAAGCCATTTCATAATATTTTTTTTGGAATTTGACCGAAATAATTAAAAACAAAACAGAAAAGACCATCAACGTTAGCGAATACACCAAGTTGCTTGAAAATAACGTCAGGATCACAAAGGTCTCCACGATAATCTTAAACTGGATAAATTGAAAAATGAATGGTTTAAATAACGTTAGTGCTTTTTGATTTTTCAATTGCTCAATATTCCATAATAGCATTAAATTAAGAACGCCAATCGCCAAAAACATCCACGCAATAGTCGGCGTCACAAAAGCCAATCCGAAATAGCAGGTAATGGCAAACGTGAATATTGAAATGAAAATGAATATTTTCGACTTGAAGTAGTCAGCAATCTTACAATAAATGGCTAAGCAGAGAAATCCCCCAAGAAACCCCAGAAGCCCCCGCCCCCCACCATTAAGTGAAAGGTACTCTCCAAAAATCCGATAATATGAAGCTGATAAAATCGTAATCGGAATGAATAAACCCGCTAGCGTCAAGAATGCAAAAGAGGTCTGTTCAATTTTCAGTTTCGAAGCGATGAAGGCCATCCCTGCAAAAATGACGGATACCATTCCAATGAAGAGAACTTTCAGGACCGCATTCAGATCCCCCCATGAAGTGGTTGCTAAAATCAACCCGCCAAACAGAAGCAATATGACCCCAGTGAGCAGGATGACAGAAATATTCCGTTCCCTGATTTGCTCAGGTGTTTTCTTCGGCCTTACCGGTTTTACCGGTTTCTCCCGCTTGATGGCCTGCTTTTGAATAACCGGTTTCCTATCAGTGATCTCCTTGACAGGTTCAAGGCTCTCCTCTAAACCGGATTCAATGGGAGCATACCCGGCCTTCTCATCTTTCATTATCGATTCGTTCAATCCACTGGATTCCTGAAATTGCAATGAAGATTCTTCGATCAGGCTATCCTGAATCCTCTTATCGGCACTTTCACCGATTACCGTTTCAGTTCCATGGGTGGATTTCTTCTTTTCTTGCTCTAAGCGCTTTTGTTTATGGAGGGCTAATTGGAAATGCCGATTGTATGCCCTGCTAATCCGGATATATTCTGATTTAGGGATGAGCCGCCTTTCCCATAAAACATCCAGCTCTTCTTGGAAAATACGCTTCCTTCTTTCTAATGTCATTTCTTCGTTTGAAGAGTCATTCATTCCAAGCTTCCCCTTCCTTCAAATAGACCTTCTATCATCTTATGTATAATCTCTTTTCGATAATAACAAAGTTTTTCCATTTTTAAAATATTTAGGATAATGCACCAAGGGTGTTCCTACTGACTCAAAAAAAAGAATGACTTCCATTGAAGCCATCCAACGTTTCTATTATATTGATTTTACTTTATCCTCGCTCCTGATAATGCATAAATAAACGATCATTGAAATGAAAATCGAGGCGGCTGCAGTGATATAGATGCTCCTATATCCGAAGAGGAAGCCAATCTGCCCGAACACGATGGCACCTATGCCCACTCCAAGATCGAAAAATGAAAAGTATGTGGCATTAGCCATCGCCTTCCGATTTGGTGCCGTCTTTTCAATCGACCATGCCTGCAGCGCCGGCTGGACAGAGCCGAATCCAAAGCCATAAAGCACTGCCGCAATGTAAAGGACCACTTCACTCGGCATCCATGCAAGCAGGAGCATCCCAGCCATGATGAGTACTGTTGAAGGCACGAATATGGCTCGATGTCCCCTTCGGTCATATAATCGACCCGCAAATAATCTCGTGACCATGAGGGCCATTGCATATACTAAAAAATACCACTGAATTCCATCCACACCTTTTTCCGCTGTATACAGGGGAAGGAAGGTTGCAATTCCACCGAACGTAACGGAAATGAAGAAAATGAGCAATGATGGCTGAAGGGCACTTTTTTCATATATATCAAACCTTTTGGCTCTGACAGCCGCGGAAGGATCACTTTCCACTTTTTGATACCGAATAAGTGATGCTGTAACAATGGCGAAAAATCCCAATAATGAACAGATCAAAAACAATTCTTGAAACGGAAGGACCGTAACTAGAAAAAGACCCAATGATGGCCCGAATGCCAGCGCTAAGTTACCCGATAATCCGTAATACCCCATCCCCTCACCACGCCGTTTCGCAGGGATTATATCGGAAGCAATCGTTCCTGAAGCCGTTGAAGAAAATCCCCAGCCGACGCCCTGTACAATCCGCATCATGAATAACAAGCCGATGCTTCCCATAAAACCGAAGGAACCCACTGACAATGCAAAAATGGCTAAACCGGCAAGAAAAACCATGCGCCTTCCCTTCGTCTCCAATAATCTGCCGGCAATCGGCCGAACGAGCAAGGCCGAAAAAGTGAAGATTCCAAGGACAGCCCCCACCAGGCGATCGTCACCGCCAAGCTGTTCCACAAACAGCGGGAGGGTCGGCATCGTCATTTGAAAACCCATGAAGATGCACATATTTGCCAAACAGATCATGATGAAATCACGTGTCCAGATTTTATCAGTCCCTCTTACCCGTTCATCCACTAAGGTTTCCCTCATATCCCTTCACCTTCTAATTATTATAGTCATTGCCAGTTTACTAAAATTGGTTAAAATAAGCGAATGATTTATTTCGGGTACCTAAATATATATATATAAATAAAAGCCCAGTATGACACTGGACTCCCCCTATATCTTTCATCTACCGGCCCGAACAAGTTTCTGTTCTTTTCTTCGCCGTTTATCTTGAAACATTTTTTGATCCGCTTCCATGAATAAACTATCCATATTTCCTTTTGAATTCGAACGGTAAGCATGCCCAAATGACATACTGATGTGAGGGCCTTTTTTTAGATCGTTTTGCAAAAGGATTTCTTCCTTTAATAATTCACAAAGAGATTCCACTTCTTGCTTGCTTCTATCAATTAGCAGAATGGCAAACTCATCTCCTCCCACTCTCGCTAAAACAGCGATGTCAGAGAATATCCGTTTCAATAGATTTGCCGCTTCTTTAATCAATTCATCCCCTTTCTTATGGCCATGCGTATCATTCATATATTTCAGCTCATCTAAATCACACAAAATCATGTCAACCGGAGTATCAAAATCCAGATTGGATTTGGCAAATATATTATCAAAAAACTGTCGATTATGGATATTCGTTAATGGGTCATGGGACATTTGATACTCAATATCCTGTATGAATCTCACTCTTTCATCGATATTGCGAATGATTCCTTGAACGGCTACCAATTCATCTTTTTCATATATAGGTGTAGCATATTCCTCGAACCACAAAAAATCCCCCTCGATATTTTTCCAACGTTGAATGACCGGCTTAGTATAATCAATCCCACCATATATCTTTTCATTTAGGATTTCAAAGTCATCAGGATGAATCCTTCCGAAAGGGGAGGAAGGGTCATTGTATGCTTCTTCCAAGACGCCATGACCTAAAAGTGTATTGATGGATGGACTTAGATACCTGAACTTGGAACTTGGGTTTGTTTCGTAGGAGTAGATAATATCCTTAGAACTTTCCACTATATTAAAAACCTTTTTTTGCACTTCGAATCCTTTCTTCCGATAGTCCTTTTCCCTTTTCTTGCGAGTGAAGATCGTACGTTTAAATATATCCAATGACAATTTATTGAATTTCATTTTACAGCCCCCATACTTTTGAAGTCATTTTCATTAAAATCTTTCCTTAGATTTGATGGCGGACTTATACTCATTACTTTTAACATAATTATCCTTTATTTATTATAATTCCAAAACATCTAAAGGAAAAACTTTAAATGTTTTTCCTTATCTCCTTAAGTAAATGGGAAAGCTTCTAGCAATGGCATAATAATTGAAAAAAGCCGATTCCAATTGGATCGCGGCTTTTTCATGCTTCATGACTATTTCGTTATCTCGATTTTCCCATTATTCGTTTCCAATTTCACTAAGTTTTCACCTTTGCCAATGACAGTATCTCCCTCATACTTACCAAGGATATCCACTCTCCCATTGTCAACATGAACATCGAAAGTTGTATTTGTCGGTTCATTCTCCGTCTGGATCATGATTTTACCATTATTACTTTCGAAATCGATCTCCCTATCCAAGTCTTTCGTGACCAATGTGATTTTACCGTTATTCGATGACCCAACCAGTTTTCCCTCCACATTATTAAGCTCTACTTTTCCATTAGCAGATTTCACTTCAACTTTTTCGGTTATTATATCATTTAATTCTACCCGGCCATTTTGAGACTTCACATTTAGATCTTCACTTTTCAATCCTGATATTTGCAATTTTCCATTATCGGATTCGACGACAAAGGATTTATAAGATTCATCAGGCACATACACCTTTAAATGTAAGGATTGAATATGAAAACCAAAGCTAAAGGTACGTCGATCTTTTAATTGTACCGAAAGCTTCTTCCCTTCCACATCTGCGGTGAAATCCAACTTGGAAACATCCATCCCTTTTGAAACCAACTCTATCCTTGTCTCCTTATCCTTGGTTGGAACGATCTCTACAGCTGCATTGTCAGTGTCGATCTGAATGTCCGTTACGATTTCCGAAATCGTTTTTTCCTCTGTAGTCGTTTCCTTATCCGTCACTTGGGAAAACGTAAACAGACTTCCTATTACTCCGATCAATAACAATACAAGTGCAATGATCGATAATTTTTTTACATTAATCATTTTTCAAACCGCCTTTCACAAGAGAAGCGTTAAATTTTAAATAGCGAATGAATCCTTTAGTTAAAGCACTCGTAGCGACAAACATTCCCATGGCAATGAAAATGCCAATCCCGCATAATCCCAATGCGAAGAAAAGATCGAATAATTGAAAATTACCTATCGCAAGGTTAAAAAGAACGCCAAACGGAGCTAGAATGAACGCTATCGCCGAAGCCCATCCTGCAATGACAACTCCGATCAATGCTATAAATGGTCCCAAAACGATTACTAAATTAAAGAATCCCAAACCAATGACTGCCCAAACTGCCCGCATTACATTACCTGCTGAAGTAGTTTGCTCGACCTGACCAAGACGATAGGATGCCATCAGTTCCTTGGAAATCTGTTTAGGATTCCCAAGAGATTTGGAGATTTCCTGCTCTGACTTCCCTTCTTCCATTCCAATTTCGAAGTACTCTTCGTAATCTTGAAGGATATCTTCCCGTTCCTCTAAGGAAAGTCTGGTTAAAGAGGCATTCAATTGTTTTAAAAATTGTTCTTTATTCATTGGTTCACACCTTCCTTGATTAATTGATTGACCCCATTGGAAAATTCATTCCATTCCGTCAACAGCTCTTGAAGGTATCTCCGGCCTTTGTCGGTTAAAGTATAATACTTGCGCGGAGGCCCTTCTGTTGATTCTTGTAAATATGTCGTAAAATACTCTTCCTTCGTCAATCGTCGTAAAAGTGGATATACCGACCCTTCCGATATTTCAATTTGATCTGAAATCTTCTGTACAAGTTCATACCCATAGCGATCCTGCTTATCCAATAAGACCAGGACACACAGCTCCAGGACACCTTTCTTAAATTGTACATTCATTGCACCATCACTCCTTCCAAGAGTTCTTCAGTATAGTTCAATAAACAGTACTGAACACCGAACAATACATCTTATGTAAATAAATTACCACACGGTACTGTTCATTGCAAGGTACTATAAATATTTTTTTGGTACTACATGCGTTCCAATAAGGGTAGAAGAAAATTAGCATTATATTCAAAGCGGCAAGAGAATACGATGTATAATAGTAAAATGTGGAAGGAGGAGTTACTTTGGCCAACAAAGAAATAACGAAAAAGCTATTCGAGTTTCTAGAACATGAATTTAATTACCTTGAAAAGGAAGGAGTCATCTCCCAGCAAGAGAAAGTGAGGATGTTAGATTCCTATGACGTAAAAGGAAATTTGAGCTTCATCACTATTCTATTATCCATTGGGGCACTTCTTTTAGGTTTAGGCGTATTGACCTTCGTAGCCAGCAACTGGATTTATTTAAGTAAAGCGGTTAAATTCCTGCTTATCATTGCATGCCTAATCGGAGTGAACTTTGCTGGCGTGAAGGTGCAGGTACGCTTTCCCAAAACGTCACGAAGTCTGCATTATGCAGGTATTCTGATCTTTGGTTCAGGGATTTTTCTAATTGAGCAGATGTTTAATATCAGCATCAACTTCAACAGTTCCTTTTTATTATGGGCGATCGGTACGGTATTCATTGGATACTATTTGAAGGATGTCTTCGTTCTCCTTTTTACCTCTTTCCTGCTTTTCATTTATATTAACG
Source organism: Peribacillus sp. NPDC101481 (assembly GCF_044767165.1). Classification (NCBI taxonomy): domain Bacteria; kingdom Bacillati; phylum Bacillota; class Bacilli; order Caryophanales; family Bacillaceae; genus Peribacillus; species Peribacillus sp. NPDC101481. The sequence continues at coordinate 59,113 of NZ_JBIWNJ010000005.1, forward strand.
GAAGTATATTCGTTGATGAAACAGCTTATCCGCTTGCCATTCTTGTATTTCTGCCGGCTTTATACATTCTGTTAAAGAAATTCGATTACCCTAAATATCTGACCTTTTTCATTAACGCTTTAGCCATCAATACAATTGCCTTATTTCTTATGGAATTCGTGCCTAAGCTGGAGTTTGAAAATTCGAATACGATTGTCCTTTCCATTCTGTTTGTTCTGGGAATCGTGCTTGCCTATATTCCGGTAAGAGCCAAATTACAAAACATCACCCACATACAAGGGCATATCTTACATGGTATTACTGCACTCTTCCTTACCTTTGATTTTTCAATCTGGTTCCCTTTAGCTTATTTCGTTTTTCTGCTTTATCTCATTCTAAAAGGCAGTTTGACCAGTATCGTGATAATATGTGTACTGATCTTCAGATATTACATCTATTCTTTTGACTTCCTGCCAAAATCACTTACATTCATCATCGGCGGAATCATGCTTATCGGTTTTGGCTTCTTCTTCGAAAATCAACGAAAAAAAGGAGGGGAGCTCAATGAATAATCCATTATTCCGGCCACTTATCGTATTTTCCATTCCAGTCTTGATTCTGTTAGTCTTGGCGTTTCCTCCGGTCTGGACAACAATGACAGGAGATGTAATCAAGATCAAAACAGCCCCGGTCGACCCGACTGACTTGTTTAGGGGAAGCTATGTGGCTTTGAAATACGAAATTGAATCCGTTAAGCCATCACAGGTCGATGACTCGATTAAAACCGAGTTCCATACAAGAAATATGGGGGATTTTAAAAAGGTATATGTACGTTTAAAACAAAATAAGGATGGACTATATGTTGTCGATTACGTAACGAAAGAAAAACCCGGCAAAGGCGTTTACCTTAAAGGGAAATTGGAAATCCCATATGACCTGCACAATGCTGAAACCATTCAGATCAGATACGGTTTGGACAATTATTTCGCATCCGAAGAAAAGGCAAAGGAAATGGAGAAGGAAGCATTGGCCAATCCTTCAGTCGCCGTCGTAAAGGTTCGTAATGGGAATGTTGTTTTAACGGATATCATCATTGAATGAATGAACCCGGAAATGACTAGCAAAAAGAGCATCGGTTTTACGATGCTCTTTTTTGCTGGACTTTTTTCATATGAACATCAGATGTTACTTAATGACTCGCTTTGCCCCTATATATTTTTCTTTCCAATACTTATCACTCATTTTGACGACCTTGACCCCTTTGGTGGTGGTCCCGATAAATGTACCATTTCCATAATAGATTCCTACAAAAGAAACCTGCCCTTTCTTACCTGTCGCATAGAAGACCAAATCTCCCGCTTTTAAATCTTTTTGCTTAACGGCCTTTCCGATTTTATACTGTTCCGCACTCGTTCTTGGAATCTTCATTTCTGTCGCGGCATTTTTATATACATACTGGGTTAGACCGCTAGCATCAAACCCTTTTGGGGTCGTCCCCCCATATTTATAATTGCTTCCCACCTGCTTCTTTGCCAAAGCGGCAACTTCATCGCCATAATTGATAGAGGCTGAAGCATTAGCCGGATTGAATATGAATGCCATCAATAATGCTCCGATCAAAACTATGGCTGCAAGCCATTTTGAAACTGGTAAACTATAACTCATCCTTTTTCCTCCCCAAACTGAAAATGAACCACAATTTTAAATGTATGCTGCATTTCGGTTTTCAGACCAAAATCATTTTAATTAGTGCGATCATCATTTCTGCAAAAAAAAAAACAAATAAACAGATAACGCCGTTGTGTAGCAAGTTACGGTGTTATCTGGTATATTCTACTCTTCAATAGATGAAAGAATAGTGCCCATTACTTAGGCTCATCGTATTGTCGTGCATTCTCACTATCGCTTAGACCTTTAGTAGTATGATCGACCACACCGCCGACCCCAAAGAATGTAAGCGCTATGAAGTTAATGATGCCTAAAGCCCCGTTCAATGCATCATCAGTAATGGTAAAGCCTATAGGGGTAATGAAATTGTTTATGAACGCGGCAACCATCTGCGCCAATAATAAAAGCCCAGGAAGGAGTACCGTGAATATAAACGTCGGATTCTTAAAACGCACTTTCCAGTTGATCATTGCTTTTCCCCCTCTCTATCATATTAAGTCCGAAATAGTTGCAGACTTACTATATATTATGCGGCTTGTCCTTTTTACGTTCGGAAATTCCATAAATAATCTATCTCTCTAGTTTCCCATTAACATGAAAAAGCCCATCAGTGGATGGACCTTCTCTTAAACTATCAAATAGTTTTAAAAAACGATAGAGCGCCTCACTTTAACAAGTAAGTAACAACTTTCTCAAGCTCTATATACTCCTTTGCGTGCCAGTTGATTCCTTCCTTTACTTAAATAAGCTTCTGCCTCTATAGGTAATTTGGAAGTCACCGTCCGCTTACCTTTTCTCTCAATCTCCCCCGGAAATGATACTGGCGGCAAGTCCTCTGCCAGCCAAAATGGTTTATACTGCTGAGGCAATTTATAACCTGACTATATTGAACGCTTGATCTCAAACTCCATTTTTTTCCTCCAAAAACAATCCGATCCGTTCGGCAGCTTCTGTCAATCTTTCGGCCGGCTGGACCAAGGCCATCCGAACATACCCTTCACCCTGCTTCCCAAAAGCATCGCCTGGAACGACCGTGACCCCTGCTTTTTCAATCAATGCATAGGAAAAATCACGTGATTTCCAGCCAGCAGGAATTCTGGCCCAAATAAACATGGTAGCTGAGGTTTTCGGCACATGCCACCCCCCTCTAGCAAGACCTGATATCAATGCATTACGTCGGGACTCATATTCCTTAACCTGTTCGGACAGCAGCGAAAGATTGGAAGTCAGTGCCATCTCGGCAGCTTTTTGGATAGGATAAAAAACTCCATAATCGATGTGTGATTTCAACGTTCCCAGGATGTTCAGCACCTCTTGATTACCCACCGCATACCCGATGCGGCAGCCGGCCATGTTAAAAGTTTTGGAAAGTGAGTTAAACTCGATCCCCACTTCCTTGGCACCAGGAATGGACATAAAACTAATTTGCGGATGATCATCAAAAATCAATTCGGAATAAGCAAAATCGTGAACCACCATGATCTCGTTCTTTTTCGCAAACGATATGACTTCCGCAAAGAAAGCTTCATCAGCAAGGGCGGTGACAGGATTTCCTGGATAACTGATGATCATCATTTTGGTCTTTTTCAATATTTCTTCCGGAATTCCGTTGAGCTGCGGCAGGAATCCATTTTCGGCAGTAAGCGGCATCGGATAAATGATTCCGCCGGCAAGCTCTACACTCGCTTCATAAATTGGATATCCCGGATCTGGCACCAACACATAATCTCCAGGGTTTATCATCGCCGTTGCCAAGTGTGCAAGGCCATCCTGCGATCCCATCAGTTGGAGGACTTCCCTTTCTGCATCCAGCTCCACCCCATAACGCTTCCGATAAAAATAACCGACTGCCTCATGGAATTCAGGCGTACCTTTTAACGTATACCCATAGGAACTCGGATCCTGCGCATACTTCACAAGCGTATCCACTACGAAATCAGGCGGTGGTAAATCCGGACTTCCTACACTCAAATCGATAACATCCAGCCCACGTTTCATTGCATCCTGCTTGCGTTCCGCCAACTCTGAAAATATCCCTGTTGTGAATCTTCCGACTTTTTCAGATGGAGTCATATTCATTCTACAATTCCCCTCCATTAATGATTTATATCTATCATTATAGCAATCAATCTCGAGTACTTTAAGAATTCATCAGTATATGTTCCAGAGCCTCATCAAGATGAGGGAATTTAAATGCATACCCCGCCTTTTCCAATCTCTCAGGTATGACCCACCGGCTTTTTAATATCAATTCTGTTTCGGTACCCATAAAGAAAGCCCCCATTTCAAGCATGGGTGTTGGACAGGGCAGTCCAATCCTAATATTCATGAGCTTTCTCAAATGAGCCATCAATTCACGATTTGTAACTGGATTCGGAGATGAACAATTATACACCCCGCTCGAATCCTGATTCTTTCTCAGAAAAAGGACAATGTTAAATAAATCTTCTAAATGTATCCAACTGAATTTCTGATTTCCTGATCCTTGATGGCCCCCCAGACCAAATTTAACCAAATTCCTATATGGGGTCATCACTCCCCCATCTCCCAATACAATGGCGATCCGTAAAGCAATTTGTCTCGTCTTGGGTAATCGGAAATCGAAAAATGAGCGCTCCCACGCTTTCGCCACATCTACGGAAAAGCCTGAACCGATTACACCATCCCCCTCTGTCATTGGTTTATCCTCAGCATGCCTGTATATCGTTGCAGTACTTGAGTTTATCCATAATGAAGGAGGATTTTCACATTGTTCAATCGCCTTACCTAGCACTTCAGTCGTATCGGTTCGTGAATCCAATATTTCTTTCTTATTCTTGGCATTGTAGCGGCAATTGACCGTTTTTCCTGCTAGGTTTATTAACATATCCGAATTATCGATCGTTTCCCTTATTCCTTCTATATCTTCCCAGCCAGTATGCGGGGTTTGCCTGGAGATGATCCTTACCTCATATCCCAAATTCCTGAAATGCTTTTCAAAGTATTGACCGACAAAACCAGTCCCGCCAGCTAGAACCACTTTCTTTAGCATATATCCAACCCGCTTTCTTTTATGAGTGAATAGGTCCAATGATAACCAGTTCAGCCCTTATTGTGAATTACTTCACAATTATACCATATTATTACATCGACTGGTATCACCACTACATAACGTAAACGTGTTCAACAAATGGTGAACTTGTCCAAGCACAAAGGAATAATACACATAAATTAGTAATGTGAAAATTTATTAAACAAAGGGATGATTGCAGTGTCAAACAAAAAACTAAGAAGAACTGGTGAATCCGATAATGCTGGTTCCACAACTGGCGGTTCAGGTAATGGCAATTCAGAAAATGGAAATAGCAGTGTTAGGACTGCCTTGAGAAGAATCTTAAAAGATTTATTAAACAATAATGGAGGTACTTCAATCAAGGAACCTATTTCAATCAAGAAATTCAGAAAAGATTAAGAGATTTCTTTTTTGAGATTAACATGGAAACCCTTTGGAATATTCTAAAGGGTTTCTATATTAATAAACAATAATATGATCTCCGCTTTTTGGTTTAATAGAGAAAAAGGAGAAGTTATGATGTATTTTCGAGACTGGAAACCTAAAAAAGATATCAAGACTTTAACGGATATTACAATAAGTAATTTTCGGGTTTCGTCTGATACAGTGCATGAAATTTTGCAAAAGTCCCATAAGGTACTTGTAATTTGTAATGATAAAGGTAAAATAATGGGATTTCTTTGTTATAATCTTTATTTATATAAATTCGCTCATGTTAATTATGTAGTCCTTGACAAGAAATATAGAGGAAAGGGAATTCTGCAATCCCTTTTACCGAAATTAGTGGCTCATGCGAGAGAAAAAGGAATCCTTGCAGTGTCCGGTTTGGTAAACAGAAATAACCCTGAAGCATTGCAGAAATTTAAAGACTTTGGCTTTAAACCAATTTTAACTTATCAAGATGACATTCTAATTCAATCCTTTTTATAACAAGGGCCTCCTGCCCCAGCTTTGCGTAATTAAGAAGATAGATTGTGAAAACATGGATTAAATATGAAGCATGTGTTCCTCCATACAAAACTAATGAAACCGCCTGTAAATTCTGCACGAATTCATGGGCATTTTCCCTGTACTCTCATAAATAATAGTAAAAAATTCGCTACCTCAAGTAGTTCATTGAATTTTCTATTTTTTCAAATGAATCCCATTATTTTCACCATCCATTCGTGTATAGTGAATGTATACCTGCAAAAAGGGGGATCTTTATGAAATCGATAGAACTTATCATCTTGAATCTGGAAGAGGTTAGAAGAAGAAACATTAAACTATGGACTTCAATACCTAAAGGCACACTACATTGGAAGCCAGACGACAAGGCAATGAGCTGTTTAGAAATGGTTAGACATGTCCTTGATAGTGAGCATTACTACCATTTATCCATTAAAAATCAAGGCAGCTTACCCGTTTATGAATCACCATTTGAAAAACAGCCGCTTATCTCTGTCGAAGCCGAATTAAACTTTGCGGAACCTTACAGGCGTGACTTTTTGGAAACAATCCTATCCTTCAGCGAGGACGACTTATCCACTATTAAAATTGACCGCTCCGATATTGGGTATATCAGGGATTTAGGAGATATGTTGCTAAGGATCGCTTATCATGAGTCTGTACATACTGGTCAATTATTGGACTACTTAAGAACTGCTGGAGTTCCTAGAATTAGCGTTTGGGATTAACTGCATCATTTTCATAGGGTAATTCATCACGGTGAAGCACCCAGACTGTAGGCAAACTCGATGGAAATCGTGTTTGCCTACAGTTTTTTTATTGCTTGTACAATTTGGACATTGATTTTCACTCCAGGCACTTGCTCCAATTAACTTAGTTTTAAATTCCCCTGTACTTTATTGTTTTAAAATAGACTGGATCTGTTTGATTATCGTGGAGCATCAGGGAACATATGAGCTGCATCTGCGGCAAAGGCTTCCGGTTTTCCAACTTTCTCAATCAATTGTTCAACAAGTGGCTCTAAGTTTGACTGTCATGTGTATTTCCAGGTGTTACAATCATTGATCATCAAGAAAATGTTTCATGTAAGAAAATTGTGGAAAAGTAATGGTATAGGAGGGATAAGAAATGTTATCTAAAAAACCAGCGGCCAGAATGGTTAGCGCCGTTATTCTAACCGGCTCCCTTTTAGGGGCAGGTGCATCGTTTCCAACAGAACCGGTTGGGGCTGCATCCACAATGGATTCCGCTTCTGGCATAGCTAAGGAACACGCTCTTACCACCTTACACGAAATCTACAACAAAGCTTTTTCAGGGGAAATGCCTTATACTGCCTTGGGTTTGAAAATTGATGAAAACACCCAAAAAGAAGTATATGACACATTTGGTCCTCCCCCTGAGCCAGGTAACACAGATGAAACTTTTGACTATTACCATGCAGAAATGGGGCATCCAGGATTTGCATTTGCCTATAACGATGACAAAACCATCTCACAAATCCGATATTTTGGGACAAATGTAGAACGGGACCATAATCTTGGAAGCATCACTCCTAAAGTTTTAGGAAAACAACTCGGCAGTGCTGACGAAATACGCCATATTTCCAGTACGAATGAAGACAACTACATTTACAAGACAGGGAACTATGAACTGCAATTCATTGTCGGTGAAGATCAAACTGTGGATCATATCAATCTACTCGAAGCTAAATAATATAATTGTCGCAGGCTGTAGAGAAAGAAAATTTTCTCTACAGCCTTTTTTGTTTCATGCCCTCCCCTTCTTTCTTCTTCTTCCAAACCGCTGTCACCTTCCCGTAACATATTATGGAAGCAACCCGGCCATTTAATTTACAAAATCCATACTCCCCCCAAACGGGCTCTTAATATTTTCACAATAAAATTAGCTTGTTCAACATTATTTCAATATATGGAGGGTGTCCGAAAGATGATTAATAAGTTCAGGGCTTTCACAGGAACGGTTCTAAGCATAGCCATCCTATTTCAGGGTCTTCCGGTCGCGGTTGCTGCAAATGATTCAGCAGACACTCAGACAAATCCGGGAGGCAGATGGATGAAGGGGGAATATCATGCCCATACCACTCAGTCCGATGATGCCGAGGGCTCACAGAGCCTTGAGAGCTTGCTAAATAACGCATTTGATAAGTATGGTATGGATTGGATGGGAATTTCCGACCACTTGAGGATGTCTTCAAGGGATGCTGAGGGAAATTTGATTACAGGTGGGCCGATACCGCTATCTCAGGGAATCATACAATATCAGACCCCGAAAATGGAGCAATTGCAAAAAGAGGGCAAATTTAAAAGTAAAGTCATCTTTTCAGGCTTCGAATGGGATATGCCCACATACGAGCATGTCGGCATAGGAATTTTGGGAGACAAGCCGGGCTCACCGAAAAGTCTGAAAGCTGGCAATCAGTTCGAATATCTGTTCACCAACCAGGATGAAAAGAAGTTTGATCCTGATGATGTAGCCGTCTGGAGAGCACAGGATCAAAGAGCTAATAAGACATCCGAGGATGCTCGAACAGCATTGGCATGGCTCGAGAAAAATTATAAGAATACAAGTTATGCCATATTGAACCACCCATCAAGAAAAAGGGTGTACAACATATCTGATTTTCGCGACTTCAACAATATAGCCCCGGATGTCATGTTCGGGTTCGAAGGTATGCCAGGTAACCAGATGGAGCCGGATAGAGGCGGTTTAAATCTGACAACACCGGAAAACAGGACCTACGGCGGTTCCGATCACATGCTCGCTAAGGTAGGTGGTGCTTGGGATGCCCTTCTTGGGGAAGGCCGTAAGTTCTGGAACTTTTCCAATTCAGACTCCCATTTTGAAATCAGTGAAAACCGCCTTTACTCAAGCGGCTACTGGCCAGGTGAATATTCCAAGAATTATACATGGGTAAATGGTTCATCGATGCAATCCGTCCTTGATGGCATGCGATCAGGGAAATCCTTCTCCGTTTTTGGTGACTTGATCGACGCCCTTGATTTCCAAGCTAAAAACCGAAACAACAAGGCAGATATGGGCGGGGATCTTAAAGTTAAGGAAGGACAGATGGTCAAGATCACCATCCGATTTAAAAGCCCCCAAAAGAACAATAACGGGGACCCGGTCAAGGTGGATCACGTGGATCTAATTTCCGGGGAAGTAACCGGGAAAGCAGTACCTGGTACACCTGCTTATAATAAAGCCACCAATGATACGACAAAAGTGGTTAAACGCTTTACAAGTAAAGACTGGAAAACCGATCGCGATGGTTTTCATACCATCACTTACAAGTTCAGAGCAAATAAGGATCAATATTTCCGTTTGCGCGGCACGAATCTCGGGGTTAATGTCTCTGGAGAAACGATGGACGGTGAACCGCTGATTGATGCAAAGACTGAAATCGAGGATAACGAAAAACGCTTTTTAGAAATAAACAAACGTAACTATAAAGACCTTTGGTTCTATTCGAACCCTATCTTTGTTAGTGTAGAGGATAAAAATCATAAAAAACGTTAAGTTAAAAAGAATCCTGAAATAGTTCTGGACAGTCCAAAAAGCCCCTCTCCGCTTAGCTAATAGTTGACGTGGATAAGGGGCTTTTTGTCTCCTTAGAATGGATATCGGTTCAGCTCCTTCCCTGGTTGACGATACACCTTTCTTTTACTTTTATTTTCACATCAATGCGTGAAAAACCGTATAATTCACCGAGTTTCATTAACACTAATGATATAAGTTATTTTCATTGACTTTTTTCCTTTTCTTGTATAGTATCACAGAGTATCAATCCCTATCAGATTACTAGGAGGTTTACCCAAATGAAAAAAATGGTTGCACTTTTATCGCTATTGTTAGCTTTCACGGTTGTACTTACCGCTTGTGGTACCGATACAAAAAATGAGGCAAACGATACCGACAATAAATCTTCTTCACAAGAAAGTCTATATGATAAAGTCAAAAAAGATGGCGTATTAACTGTTGGAACGGAAGGTACATATCCTCCTTTCACATTCCACGATGATTCAGATAAACTAACGGGGTTTGATGTTGAAATTGCTAAAGAAGTGGCAAAACGCCTTGGAGTGAAAGCTGAATTCAAGGAAACACAATGGGACGGCATGTTTGCAGGCTTGGATGCAAAACGTTTTGATATGATCGCAAACCAGGTGGGCATCGATGAAGACCGTCAAAAGAAATATGATTTCTCTGACCCATATATTCAATCAGGGGCCGTATTACTGGTACACAAAGATAATACGGATATTAAATCCTTCGATGATTTAAAAGGCAAGACCTCTGCACAATCTTTAACGAGTAACTACAATGACATAGCCAAATCTCATGGTGCTGAAGTTACAGGTATTGAAGGATTTTCTCAATCCGTACAGCTTATTGGTTCTAAACGTGTAGATGCCACGATCAATGACAAATTATCGTACCTTGATTATAAAAAGCAACACCCGGATGCACCTATCAAAGTGGCTGATGAGGAAGAAAGCGGAGTTGCAAGTGGTTTAATGTTCAGAAAAGACAGTGGCAAATTAGTGGAAGAAGTAAACAAAGCACTTAAAGCAATGAAAGACGACGGCACGTACGCGAAAATCTCGGATAAATGGTTTGGTGAAGATGTTTCTCCTAAGTAATATTTTCACCGACCCCGAGCGTATGAACCAGCTTGTTTCCATCGCTCAAACCTCCCTCTATCCTATGATAGAGGGAGCTATTCAATATACGATTCCACTAACATTGATCACATTCGTTCTCGGCCTTATTCTTGCTGTACTCACAGCATTGGCTAGATTATCTTCCATAAGGATTCTTCAAATAATTGCGCGTGTATATGTGTCAATCATCCGCGGGACACCTTTACTTGTGCAATTATTTATCATTTTCTATGGACTTCCAAATTTAGGTGTAACAATCAATCCTTTCATATCGGCCATTATAGGATTCTCTTTAAATGTGGGAGCATACGCTTCAGAAATTATCCGAGCAGCCATTTTATCCATACCAAAAGGGCAATGGGAAGCAGGCTATTCAATCGGGATGACATATACCCAAGCTTTAAAGCGCATCATTTTGCCTCAAGCTGCGCGGGTATCCATTCCCCCATTATCCAATACGTTCATTAGCCTTTTAAAAGATACATCGCTTGCCTCACTCATTCTGGTAACGGAATTATTCCGTAAAGCTCAAGAAATCGCTGCAAAAAACTATGAATTTCTACTACTTTACATAGAAGCAGCTGCTTTATATTGGATTTTGTGTACAATACTATCTTTCATTCAAGGAAGTTTAGAGGACAGACTTAATCGTTATGTAGCAAAATAAGAACCGCAGTAGTTAAAGGAGATTTTAAAATGATCAACATTAAGAATCTTCATAAATCGTTTGGTGACCTTGAAGTATTAAAGGGCATCGATTTGGAAGTGGAGCAAGGTAAAGTCATTGTATTGATCGGTCCTTCGGGTTCAGGTAAAACAACCTTTCTTCGGTGTTTGAATCTCCTTGAAGTACCCACGGACGGGACGATTGAAATTGATGAAACCATAATGGACTTCAAAAAATCCGTTAAAAAAAATTCAATTACATCTTTTCGCAGTTTAACAGGGATGGTTTTCCAAAGCTATAACCTCTTCCCCCACAAAACAGCATTGGAAAATGTAATGGAAGGACCCATCATTGTAAAAAACATAGCCAAACATCAAGCAAAGGAAACGGCTGCTGCCCTGCTTACAAAAGTCGGCTTAGGTGAGAAAATCGATTTTTATCCGTTTCAATTGTCCGGCGGACAGCAGCAACGAGTCGGAATTGCAAGGGCCCTGGCCATGGAGCCAAAGGTCATGCTATTCGATGAACCCACTTCCGCTTTAGATCCCGAACTAGTTGGAGACGTGTTACAGGTCATGAAAGACCTGGCGAAAGAAGAAGGCATGACAATGATCGTGGTAACCCATGAAATGCGTTTCGCCCGTGAAGTCGCCGACGAAGTCATTTTCATGGATGAAGGAAAAATAATGGAGCGGGGAACACCCGAGCAGATCTTCACAAACCCTAAAGAAGCGCGCACACGTAAATTCCTCAATCTGATTCAATAAAAAAACGGTGCTATTAAAGCACCGCTCGCAGCCCCCCCCATTTTTTGAAATGGGGGTTTTTTGCCCACCATCAAATTAATGAGATGCTGGGACCTGTCTAGTCTGTGTCCGTGCATGGTATAACTGAAAAAGAAGCAAAGCAAAAACGGAAAGGATCGCTCCCGATATAAATGGTAAATCAATCGAAATTGAAAATAACCAACCGCCGATCGGAGGACCTGCAATCCTGCCGAACGAGTCGAAGGAAGATAACAGTCCAGTGACACTGCCATGGCCCGTCATGGAACTTTTGGTCAGTAACGCCGAAATTGCCGGACGGATGAACCCATTTCCCACTCCGAAAATCGTCAGGAAGATCGCCGATGTCCAAAAGCCGGAAGAAAACAGGATGAGTATGAACCCAGCTGCCGAGATGATGATTCCCATTCGGATGACCGCTCCTTCTCCATATTTCTTTGTCATCCTACCCACTAATCCACCTTGAACGATTGCACTGCCAACTCCCATGATCATAAAGATATAGCCTAATTGGACAAGACTTATATCAGCCTTTTTGGCTGCAAAATAAGCAAAAGTCGTTTCTAGTCCTGCCATAGAAAGAGTGACGATCAATTGCAGAAAGAACATGGTTTTAAGTGGCCCTCTAAAGGCTTTCCACATAGATTCTTTATTTTTTGACTGCTGGGCCCTCTTTTCAACTGTATGTGATTCCTTCAGTATCGCAATCACTAAGAATAAAGTAATCAAAGAGGTAATTCCAGCAATGTAAAAAGGTAAATTCAAACTTGATTTGGAGAATACCCCTCCAATCGCCGGACCAAAGATGAAACCAAGCCCTGTAGCGGCCCCGATGATCCCCATCCCTTTTCCGCGATCTTCCGGCGTCGTGATGTCAGCCACATACGCCATTGCGGTTGGCATGTTTGCCGATGACAATATCCCGCCAATAATCCTTGCTACAAATAATACCCATAAGGAATCTGCCGAGGCCGTGATAAAAAACGAAAGAGCCAAACCAGCAATCCCGATTATCATGACAGGCTTACGTCCTATCCGGTCAGATATACGTCCCCACACCGGGGCAAAAAATAATTGCATTAATGAATAAACAGCCATTAAAAGTCCAAGCTCAGTAGGACTGCCACCAACCTTTTCTGCAAGAAACGGAATGACGGGAATAATGATCCCAAATCCGACCATGACTAAAAACATCACTAAAAAAAGAACAGGTAACACTTTTTTTGTTTCCATTATTTTTTTCTCCTTTTACTCTTCCACATTCGCTGCATAAGCAATGAATTCCTGAATCATATTACTTAGCATAATCTTCCTGACAATACTTTAAACAGTTTATCATACAACCTTTACCAAATCAGTATGAAGAACGATCTTCTTACCCAAACCACCTTAACTAAATACAGAACAGATAACAGGATTCCTGATCTGAACATAAATTTTTCATGTAATCGCACTTTCGTGAAAAGAATGGATGGGTTCGTTAAAAAACTTTCCCTCCCCTTATTTTTTGTTAAGGGGTACTCTATACTGTAGGGTATGATTGATGTGTAGGAGGTAAAAGAATGTCTAATGATCAGTGGATTTTAATTATTGACGATGAAGAAGATTTGGCACGTCTCATGGAGACGGTTTTACATAAAGAAGGTATCCCGAATATTGTTACGGCGGGGACGATTGCGGATGGGTGGGCAAAGTTTCAGAAGTTCAATCCATCACTAGTCTTGCTAGATATTATGCTGCCAGATGGTGAAGGCTATGATTTATGCAAGCAAATTCGGGAAGTGTCGAACGTGCCCATTTTATTTTTGTCGGCAAAGGATGAGGAAATTGATAAGCTTTTAGGTTTGGCGATTGGCGGGGATGATTATATTACCAAGCCATTCAGTCCGAAGGAAGTTGCATATCGGGTAAAGGCGCAGCTGAGGCGTGCGGGCTTTTCAGAGGAAAAAGCTGCTCCGAAAAAATTTCAAATTGGTCCTTTTGAGCTTAGTGCAAATGAAAATGAAGTGAAAAAGGATGGCAAAACGCTAGAGCTCACAGCTAAAGAAATCGGACTGATGAGCTGTTTTATGCATCACCCAAATCAGATTTTAAGCAAAGAAACTTTATTTGAACATGTGTGGGCCGATGATTACTTTGGCTCTGATAATACAGTTATGGTTCATATTCGCCGTTTACGCGAAAAAATCGAGGCAGATCCTTCAAACCCTTCTTTTTTAATAACCGTTAAAGGACTTGGTTATAAATTACAAACCAAGGGTGAAACAAGATGAAGTGGAAATTGACACGGCGCTTTTTAGGATCCGTTGTGACAATTGTTGTAATCGTAGGAATCGTAAATACAATTTTACTTTTATGCTTACTCTTTGTTCATTTCGACACGGAAGAGGAATCTGCGGAAAACTTTAGCCGATCTTTTTCACAATATGTAGAACTGATAGATGACAAACCAATGGTAAATGAAGATGGGCTGGAAAAACTGCGGAACAATAACGCCTGGATACAATTTTTGAATGATAAGGGCGAACAAGTTTCTGCCTATTACACACCTCAAAAATTGCAAACCGTATATTCTCCTGTTGAAATCGTCCAAATGTATAAGTATAAAGAAATTGATGCAGAGACGACTGTTTTCGTCGGCGAAGCTCATGATTTCAGCTATTTTGTAGGGGTTAAAGATCGAGGAATAGGCCGATATGTAATGTCCTATAATTATGTTCACATTTTAAAGTACATCAACATCATACTTTTACTGTTTTTAACCGTGGATATTATTATCGCCCTAGTCATTGGATTATTATTTGGTAAAAGATTAACGACACCACTTAACACTTTAATAGAAGGAATACAGCAGCTTCGCGAAAGACGTTTCAAAAAGATGAGTATACCAAAAGGCGTTTATGAAGATGTATTTCACAATATGAATGAACTATCTATAAAGTTGGATCAGTATGAAAAGGAACGTGATCAACTCGACCAAATGCGTGAGGAATGGATTAGCAATGTTTCTCATGACATGAAGACGCCACTTGCTTCCATCCATGGATATACAGAATTGATGAAAGATAATGCCACTGAATTAACACCACAGGAATTGTATGAGTTTACATCCATTATTAATAGACAGTCCGTATATATGAAAGATTTATTGGATGACCTCAATTTAACGATGCGTTTGCGCAACCAACAACTTCCTTTGCAATTTGAAGTTGTTGATATCGTTGGGTTTATAAGAGAAATGACGATCGAGCTTTTAAATGATTCACAATTTGGTGATAAACAGGTTGAGTTTGTGGCAAATGTGGATAAAGCAACACGTAAAGTGGATAAAAAATTACTGAAACGGGCGATTTTTAACTTTATCTACAATGCGCTCGTACATAATGATGAAAATGTCGTCGTGAAAATACAAATTGATGATATTGGTCCACAATCGGAACTTCATACCAAAATTACCATTGCCGATAATGGCCGCGGTATTCCCGACAAAGACTTGGAACAGGTTTTTGAACGCTACTATCGAGGTACGAATACTGCCAGTACACATGGGACCGGTTTAGGAATGGCCATTGCAAGGGACATTATTCTGGCTCATAAAGGTAAACTTGATTTGACTAGCGTTGAAAATAAGGGAACCACAATTACGATACTTTTATAATTATTTAAAGGGCTGTCCATAATTTACAGACAGCCCTTCTTTCATTTATTTTGTTCGTGCTTTTTTTGGAATATCCTCAAATTTCACTTCATCATATGACGAAACCTCATCACCATTTTTCACGTACATCTTTAAGTAAGCGTCTTTTCGAAGATTTTTTTGTGCCGTGAATTCAAGTGGTATCGTTTCACCATCTGCATTTTTGGCGTCCAGTTTATAAGAATAGTAAGTCATCACTGAACCATCATCCAGTTTGGTTTCATGTTGTACCCCATCCTCTGTAATTTGCAAATAATAATTATCGGCATTCATGCGGTTAAAGTCCATTTTAGTAAGTGCGAAGACACCTGCCGCTCCCAAAATAAACAAAATGCCAACTACCATAATAAATTTCTTCATCTCGATCATCCTTCTGTTTTATTATTTTGTGTGATAATACGATTATAGGAAGCTACCGTTAAGATATAATACAGACCGTAAATGACCGTATAGGCGATCATCCAGATCAACACAGGTTTTTCCAGGTCCATCATCAATAAGCCCGAGAAGGCTTTTAAAGCAACCGCACTGTGTAATAACCCCACTGCCAGTGGAACGAAAAAGATTACAAACACTTGTGATGCAATGGACTTCCGCATTTCTTTTGCGTTAACGCCCATCTTATGGAGCATATTGTATTGTGATTTATCTTCCTCAGCTTCCGTTAGAACTTTAAAGTAAATGATACTGCCTGTTGCCGCTAAAAAAACAAGACCAAGGAAACTTCCGATAAAGAGCAATGAGCCTACACCTTCAATGCTTGTTTGAAAATCTTGAGGGGCACTGGAAAATAGCGCTTCTTCAGGCAATTGTTTTGCAATTTCCCCCGATAAATCAGTGGAAGCTTGATCAACTCCGATAACACGATAGTTTAGGGCTTCCCCTTCTTTTTGCAATGATTTAAATTGATCATTCGATACAACCACTGCAATGCCTGCTGTTTTGGCATTTAAAACTGTTTGTGTTTTAAAGCTTTGGAATGTGATTGCCGTGTTGTTTTCTGTCCTGATCGTCTTGTCCCTGTATTCAGATGAAAATCTTTTGTCATATCCAATATCTAAAATGACTGCTTTGCCATTATTCACAAGCAATGCATCCTTACCTTGTACTTCTGCTAATTTGTTATATGTTCTTTCATCGATTATCGTGTAAATCCTTTTATCAGAGCTATCGAATGCTGATCCCTCGCTAAGTTCTTTTGTATTGAATGTGACAGATAGTGCTTCGACATTTTCATCATACTTTGTATCTGGCAATATAGCGCTGACTTGCCGATCGCTTTTTGCATCCGTTTGCTGATACATGAAGGTGTTCGGATCAACGGTCATAACTTGGTCATTCGCGTTATAATAAAGGCCATAAACCGCACCGCCAGCCGTTACCGTTGTAGCACTTAACACTGCAATTACGGTCAATGTCCGTGCATTACCCCGAATACGATATAGCAGCTGCGAGATCGTCATCAGATGCAGGCCTTTCCATAGCCATTTTTCATTTTTCTTAATCACCGCTAACACATAGCCTGTCACGCTATGAAACAATAAAAACGTACCGGCAATAACGGTTGTCAAAATGATGAGTGCCGTCATCAAAAAGCCGACTTTTTCCCATACTTTAGAAGTAAATAGATCTTGCATCGCCAACCAATAACCCATGACAATCAGAAAAATTCCCAGAATGGCTACAATCATCGATGGCTTCGGAGCCGCTTCCCCTTTTTTCGTTGCATGGAAGAGATCGATTAGTTTAAATTGATAAATCAACCGATAGCCCTGGAATGATGTCACCAAGAAAATAATCAAAAATACGATTGAGGTGTTCAAAGCAGCAGATTCCGAAAATGTAAATGGTGCTATGACATCATAGCCCATTAAATAGATCAAAATCGTCATGAACCCTTTTGAACAAAGAAATCCAAGTAAAATCCCCACAACCAATGAAACCAAGCCTAGCAATAGGTTTTCAAAGAAGAGCATAAAACCGATCTGACGATTACGTACGCCAAGCAATGCATATAATGCCACTTCTTTTTTACGTTTTTTCATGAAGAATGAATTGGAATAGGCAATAAAAATGGCAACGAAGAAAATCAGGATGACAGCCGCACCACTCATTAATGAATCCAATTTCTGTGATGAAGCCGTTTGTTCTGCAACTGTGTCACTATATTTTAATGTTACAAATGTAAAATAGATGATAATGCTAAATACCATGGATGCGATATATAAAAAATATTGGGAGAGGTTTCGAGCAATATTCTTTCTCGCCAGACTAAATAACGTCATCTACCTCACCTCCAATTGTTGCAAGGACATCCATAATTTCTTGGAAGAAAGCTTTACGTGATTGGCCACGACGATATATTTCTGTTGAAAGCGTACCATCCTTGATGAAAATGATCCGCCGGCAGAAGCTTGCGGCATATGCATCATGTGTCACCAACATGATGGTGGAATTATTATTTTCATTTAGTTCACTTAAGCTTTCCAGCAGACCTGTTGCTGATTTTGAATCAAGTGCACCTGTGGGCTCATCTGCCAGAATCAATGCAGGCTCTGTCACAAGTGCCCTGGCTGCAGCTGTCCTTTGCTTTTGCCCGCCGGAGATTTGGTATGGATATTTGGCTAATAAGCCTTCAATCCCAAATACTTTAGCAATACGATTCACCAAGTTAGTAATTTCTTTCGCTGGAATTTTTGCAATCGCCAGTGGTAATAATATATTTTCCTTAACAGTCAATGAGTCAAGCAAATTGTAATCCTGGAAGATGAAACCAAGATTATCACGTCTGAAATCCGTTAAGTCTGCCCCTTTCATATCGTGAATGCTCGTATCATTCATGAAAATTTTCCCTTCAGTCGGCGAATCTATGGTTGCCAACATATTGAGCAACGTCGATTTCCCCGCTCCAGAAGGTCCCATGATTCCTACAAACTCCCCTTCATGAATCTCAAAAGATATATTTTCCAACGCTGTGAAGGCAGCGCTTGATTTACCATATGTTTTTTTTATATTTTCCACTTTTAATAATGGTCCCATTTGTTTCACCTCTTCAGTATTGTTGATACTTATACTTTACATGCCCATTCTTACAGCATCTTTGTGCCAACCTTACAGCAAGCTTAAATCCATAAAAAAAACGCCTGCCATTTAAATAGGAAGACGTTTTTTTATGGATTTTTTGAAAGTAAAAGTATTTAACTTTGCTTCAGAAGCCTGCGATCGATTACAAAATTACCAAATGGAATGAATGAAACGATGAAAATCATCGCCATTTTTAAAAAGGACCATTTTGATATGATGCTCACATAAAGTAATAAAAGTCCAAATACAACAAATAAGAAACCATGGATGCTGCCTAAAATGAGTGTTGCTTCCCCAATATCCAATATGTACTTAATGGGCATACCAATGGCAAGCAATAAAACATATGAGATTCCCTCAATTATTGTAATAAACCGAAACCAACCAATAGCTGTCGAAAACATTCGCTCATCCCCTTATTCATTGTACAAGTACGGCACACAAATCCAGCTTCTTGTCCCCAATCCAAAATCTGTTACTTCATCATATTATATTACTGTGCCATCCACTAATAAATAGTACCAGGTTTGCCTAAAAATAGAACAACAAAAGCCCAATCCAAGGATTGGGCCTGTTAACAACGCAAGGTTCAAATTTACTTAAAGACGTTCAATTTCGAAACCAATTCGCTCCCTCATCCATATGCACGAAGGGAATATCCGTATCAATTACACCGTTGATTCGTTTTAACTCAACATCTTCCCCTTCGAGCCATTTTGCAAAATCTATTGAAGTCGGCTCCTGGTTCCCTCCCAAGGCAATCCAAGCTTTCATCTCCTTAGGTAAATAAGCGGATGTATGAATCGTTCCCGCCCAGCTGCTATATAAATCCGAGAAGACACCTTGATTGGTATCATTAAACAACCTATAAGCATCGTAGGCAGATGAAAGTCTTCCTTCCTGATCTTGGATGATCTCCAATCGGCGTTTTGAATCGATAAGATGGTTACGGTTTTCATTTTTCATGATTTCAAAGTGATTTGTACAGGCATTTGACGTGCGCACCTCTACATTTCTCGGGGAGGTTTCAACGATATAGGTACTTCCGCTTTTATCATAGACGACGTAAGTGAAAGAATGACGATGCGGGATTTCCTTCAACATCGCGACCGCTTCCTGAACGTTCGCACAAGATTCAACAATCAGTCTGCCAATCATGCAACAGATGAAACCATCGCCAGGGTTCTTGCGATTCATGAAGTTATAGCCTATCACCAAACCTTTTTCATTCATTCCATCCATTCGACCAGTCCCTCGCTGACTCGGGCCGATGCTTGAATACCCTTGATCGGTTGGCTGGAATAAGACATAGCGTCCTTCATAGGTCTTTGGGTGGTAATCATAATTGCGAATGAGATAATCATCGCCTGTCATGATGGAACAGCCCGACCGAACATAATCCAAACGGTATCCACCAAACTCTTGCAGCACGCGGTCAATTGGCCATTTCAGCGCTTCTTGCAACCCCAGTAATTCTTCCCAAACTCCAGGGGCGAATTGTGTAATGGCTTTCCTGACCTCTTCTTCTTCAACCGTAAACCGAGGCTGCCTGATCTTCCACTGATCTTCACGATTTTTTACCGTTAGTGAATCTTTTAATTCCTCCCCTTGCATGTATCCAAACTCATAATGTGTACCCCGAAATTGTATGACATCACTATATATCTGCTTCACGGCTTATCCCTCATTTACAGTAGTTGCTATTCAAGTTAAGAATACTTGAAGTATTGTTGAAAATAAAGAAGATAAGCCTTTAAATTTATGAAACAACTCACCACCCCGTACCTCCCTCATAATCTGTAACTAGGCACATTTATGAGGGGGACGGATCATGGAGATGGAATTAACGGCACTCCATTGGATTTATGTTGTATTCATTGCATTGATAATCGGGTTTATGGTAAAACGTCGTGATACTACCCTCATCTGCATAATTGGTATTTTCCTTTTGGCTTTAGTGGCTACAGGCAGTTTAGCCTCTTCCATAAGCGGGATATTCAACAGCTTCATTTTCGCAATCACGGAATTAATGTCCACGATATTAATCATTTCAATCATCGTTGCCATGAGCACGGTTTTAACGAAGTCGGGCATTAATGATGTCATGATTGCACCGTTTGCGAAATTCATTAAAAATCCTACACTTGCCTTTTGGGTAATCGGAATCGTCATGATGATGATATCCTGGTTTTTCTGGCCATCACCTGCCGTTGCCTTACTTGGGGCTGTTCTGCTCCCTGTTGCTTTACGGGCTGGTTTACCTGCTCTTGGTGTAGCGATGGCGATGAACCTATTTGGTCACGGAATAGCATTATCAGGGGATTTCATCATTCAGGCTGCCCCTAAACTAACGGGCGATGCGGCTTCCATACCAGTCGGTGATGTCATCGCTGCGAGCATCCCACTTGTCATTACAATGGGGGTCGTCACCACCCTCTCCGCCTTTATCCTTTTAAAGCGGGATATGAAGCTGGGAAAAATCAATGCGGCGGATAATGAGGGGATCGTCCAAGATCAGACAATGAATGAAGATTTGCTTACATTGAGACAAAAGAGGTTTTTTGCCATTTTCATTCCGATTGCCTTTCTGTTGGATGTTGTGGCATTGTCGATTTTGAAGTTGCAAGGCGGAGATGCAACGGCATTGGTTGGGGGCACTGCCGTTTTCATTTTGCTGATTTTATCCCTTGTCGCACATAAACAACAAGGTCTTGAAAAATCAACGGCCTATTTGATTCAGGGTTTTCAATTTGGCTTTAAAGTATTCGGACCCGTCATTCCGATCGCCGCATTCTTCTATCTAGGTGATTCTGGATTCAATCAGATCATCGGTGACTACTTACCAAAAACATCCCTCGGCATCGTCAATGACCTTGGTGCCGCCTTGGCAGCCTCCGTTCCTTTAACGAAAGAAATAGCCGCCGTCACATTAACGGGCATCGGTGCCATCACTGGCTTGGATGGATCGGGCTTCTCAGGCATTTCTTTAGCGGGATCTGTCGCCAAACTTTTTGGCACGGCAATCGGTGGCGGAACCGCCACCTTGACTGCACTCGGGCAAATAACCGCGATTTGGGTTGGCGGAGGTACCCTGATTCCATGGGCACTGATACCAGCAGCTGCCATATGTAACGTCAGTCCCTTTGAACTTGCCCGCCGGAATCTGCTTCCGGTAACCATTGGTTTAGCAGTGACTACAATTGTCGCGATGTTTCTCATTTAATCGATTTGCGCCGATTTGTGTGGACTTTACATTGAAAAAGGACTGAGTAAAAAATCAGTCCTTTTTCATTTCAATCCGATATAATTGTAGAATTCCGTCGATATATTCCTATTTTCGGAGGTATAACTGTAGATTTCGTCGATATATTTTTCCTTCATACCCAACTTATTCGTTATTGAATTTCTTTTTTGAAATCCATATGTTCGTTACCAATATCGCTACTGCCGTCAACTCAAGTGCCGCTAATGCACCCCAAATCGCTTGTGAATTGACTGTGCCTAAAATCAGTACTTCCATGGCATGTTTACTCATGCTTGCCGGATTCACATTGTCTATTACCGGACTTAATCCAACTATGATTCTACAGCCGAGGAGAAATACTATCGAAATTAATGCAATAATACCCTGACTATTAAAAATGGTACTGATCATCGTCGTGAATGAAACGATAAATAGGATCCACAGCAGATAGAACAGCAAGGCCACTATTAAATCCGCAAAGTCAACGCTCGTAAACAAGAAAACTGCATACAGATATGAAACCAAATATCCCAATGCTATACTGAAGGCAACAAACAGATAATTGGAAATGATCTTCCCGCTTATGTAAGATCCAACCGTCACGGGCCTTGTAAGAATGAAAGCCAGCATACCATTTGCTTTATCGGATTGTACGACTCCCATCATGGAAACGATGATGATCATGACCCCTAGCTGATCAAATTGAGACCCTAAGGTACTGGCAAGAACTTCGCCGCCTTTTTGGGCTGCCATGCTTGGATCAATGGTGATCCCTTGGGCCCCGCCCAGTGCCTCTAATATTGAAGGTAAATAATAACTTACGACTGGTTGAGTTATTCCTAAAAATACAAATACAAGCGGCAGCCATATCACTTTATATTCACGTACCATCTGAACAAATTCCTTTTTAGCCAAAACGGTAAAATCACTCATTTTTCCACCACCAATTTTAAGAAAATCTCTTCCAATGTATCGTTATCTATTTCGAACCTTATAAGATCAACATTATGCTCCAGAGCATTCGCCAGTAACATATTCTTGTTTAATTCAATATCTTCCACTTCTATCTTCAATTTATTTCCAATCACCTCTACACCTTTGACAAAGTTCAAGCTTTTAACGTTTTCAATCCATTTTTGACTTTTAGAGGTTATGTCGACATTGATTTTATTTCCACTATCCCTGTTTAATAATTCTGATATTGTTGTGTCCTCAATTTTTTTACCGCTTTTTATAATGACAAACCTCTCACATATTTCTTCTGCATCGCTTAATATATGCGTCGATAATAAAATTGTCGTATCTTTCTTTATCTCTTTTATGATATTCAACACTTCTCTCCGGCCGATTGGATCTAATGCCGAAACCGGTTCATCCATGACAATCAAAGCTGGTTTATGTAACAATGCCTGTGCAATTCCAAGCCTTTGTTTCATTCCGCCTGAAAAAGTCCGCACCTTTGAATTCTCTTCCCCGCTCAACCCCACTTTCGACAATATCTCTGGAATGCCGCTTAATAATTCTTCCCTCTTGATACCCGAGAGCTGCCCCATGAATGTAAGGGTTTCTTTGGCAGTCATCCATTGAAAGAAGTTAGGATATTGTGGTAAGTAGCCTATTTCCTTTTTCATTTTTGAAATTCCCTTACCATCAAGCAATACTTCTCCCCTAGTTGGATCAATAATATCTGCAATGACTTTTATTAGTGTCGACTTACCAGCCCCATTTGGCCCAATCAATCCAACACATTCCCCAGATTGCAATTCCATTGAAAAATTATTGACCGCTGTTTTTTCTTTGAATTTTTTTGTGACATTATTAATCTCCAATTTCATATTCTGTCACTGTCCTTTCTACCAATAACGAAGTAAAGAATTGGACCGATAGTATTTGCAAAAATAATGATGAGTGTCCACAATAAAACATTTTTCCGCGTCTTTCGATTTCTGTATAAATCAATTAATGCAATAAGGATTAAAATCATCCCAATAGCAATTACCGGTAAAATAATCGGCAGAATAGGCATGAAATCAATATCTTTCAATTCGTTCCATCCATAATGCAATTTCATATATACCACTCCTTAATAACAAATTTTATTATCATTATCAGTAATGATAACATTTAAATTGGTATTTTTCACCTATTTTTTTCTTGATAAAATATTGTTTGAGGTTTTATTGTTATTTATAATGATAATATTATCATGTTAGATAATATATGATATTTATTAAGCTTTATTGCATGAAGACATTACAATTGAAATTATTTCATTTCCAATGTGAGGAGAATAAGATGATTAATAAAGCCGAAATTTTAATGCATCCTGTAAGAATGAAGATTACCCAAGCTTTAATGAGAAACAGGGAAAATGGTTTAACGCCATTAGAAATGTTAAAAATCATTAAAGATGTACCCCAAGCAACATTATATAGACATATACAGGTTCTATTTGATTCAGGGGTCATCCGCATTGTAAAAGAGAAAAAAGTGAGATCCGTTTCCGAAAAATACTATGTTTTAAATGAAGAAGAAGCGCGACTTAGCGGGGAAGAATGGAAAAAATATTCTAATGAGAAAAAGGTGAACTACTTTTCTTATTATCAATTATCCCTTATGACTCAATATCAAAACTATCTTACTAAATTAGAAGAAAGAGATTGTGCTGAAGATGGTTCAACCTTTTCCCTTTTAGAACTAAAGCTTGATGATGAAAGCTTTATTAACTTTCAAAATGAATTGAACGATTTAATGGTAAAATACTACAACGCTACGAAACAAAGTGCTAAACAAGACTCTCCTATTCGAACAATCGGCGTTACAATCATTCCGGAATCATAAGTAAATGAAAAGGCTGTTCTCAAACCTTGGACTAAAAGAACCATGAATACTATAGATTCACCAACCAAAATGGTTGCAGTCTCCGTTTTGAAACAGCCCTTCATTATGGAAGAAACTCCAAGGTTAAAAAGGATATCCCCGCTGTCAGCAGGTTCCCAATGCTTCCTTGATACTGCTGTACACTTCATCCCACAGGTGTTTTTCTTCAGCAAAAGCCGCAGTTATCTTTTTGATGACTGCTTTTTGCGCTGCCTCGAAACGTTCATCACCCTTGGCAGGCAGGTCTGACCTTAACTCCATTACATACTCTTGTACCTTTGGTGCACGTGGTCCCCAAATAGCTTTTTCTTCACCATTCTTATCAATGAATATAAAAATGGGAATTGAACGCGCTGTTCCATTCGTTAAGTATTGATCCATCAGTTCAAGATTTTGGTCTCGTAAAACCATCCGAGTTTCAATATTTGCCTCTTCAGCTATATTCAGCAGTATTGGAATGTTCATCATTGCGTCTCCGCACCAGTCTTCAGTAATGACAATGGCTCGAAGTTCCTTCGTCTTTAATTCATCGAAAAAACCTTGGTCCTCTGCAGAAACGGAAAAACCCTCCTGAATCGATTGTAAGTTTTCTTTATGAACCTTCATCGAAGATACAAATTCTTTAGCGGGAATCCCCTTTTCAAACCATTCATTCAGTGTCGTCATTCTTTTTCTCCTATCTATTTTTAAGTTAAAAATACCATAAACCCCTTATTTTTTCATTGTTTCCACCCTGAAAAATAAAATTCCAATTTGGTAAATTAAAACCATGTTTTCTTTCCCGTGTAAAGGGAAAACTCTAAATACATTCAATAGCTTACTAACTAACTATTTTATATTCATTAGAACATTGTTTTCTAGTTTAGGAGATGAAATTTGTGGAAGGTTTTTTCTTTGCGCTACTCCCTGCATTGACATGGGGCAGCTTAGTGCTTGTTTCCGAAAAGCTCGGAGGCAACTCTTATAATCAAACACTAGGCATTACAATCGGTTCATTACTGTTCGCCATCATGATGTCTTTCATCAATCCGCCGGAATGGAGCAGTACAGTGTGGATTGTCGGTATCATTTCCGGGATAGGCTGGGCATTCGGGCAGTTATTTCAATTCAACAGCGTCAAGGAAATCGGGGTATCGAAAACCGTTCCAATTTCAACAGGACTGCAAATTCTCGGAAATACGTTTTTTGCAGTGATCATTTTCAGGGAATGGAATGACAGGTTGACAATCATCATCGGCATTGTTGCAATAATCTGTTTGATTACAGGTGTCTTGCTGACGAGCTACGGCGATGGTGATAACAAAAAAGCAGGAAGCATGAAAAAAGGGGTTTTTTATCTTGCCATATCAACGGTGGGTTATGTTACATATGTCATTGTCGTCAGATGGAATGAAGTTGACGGATGGTCGGCGATCCTGCCGCAAGCAATTGGCATGTTCCTGGCTGCCCTGCTCCTATCCATCAAACATAAACCGTTTAATAAATATGCCGGAAGAAATATTCTAACCGGAATGATGTGGGCAGTCGGTAATATCGGCCTCCTGCTCGCCAATCCAAAAGTGGGCGTTGCCATCGCATTCTCATTTTCCCAAATGGGGATCGTCATTTCCACTTTAGGCGGCATCTTTCTTTTAGGCGAGAAAAAATCCAAAAAGCAAATGGTCTTCGTCATCACCGGGTGTGTACTCGTAATTGCTGGCGGAATCATGATCGGCTTTACAAAAGAATAGTCAAAGGAGCGATAAATGATGTATGACGATTTAGAGAAAAAAGTGGTAGTGATCACTGGGGCGGCAAAAGGGTTAGGAAAAGCCATGGCCGAAAGGTTCGGTAAAGAAAAAGCGCATGTCGTATTAAATTATCACACTGAAAATGGCGACCATAAGGAAATCATCAAAACGATTGAAGCGGCAGGCGGGAAAGCCGCAGCCATTCAAGGCGACGTTTCAAAGGAGGCGGATGTGAAGAAATTGCTTTCATTCGCTGTGGACACCTTTGGCACAATCGACATCATGATCAACAATGCTGGTATTGAAAATGAAGTGCCTAGCGAAAAATTGACTCTTGAAGATTGGCAGAAAGTCATCGATGTAAATCTAACCGGAATGTTCCTGGCAAGCAGGGAAGCAATCAGTTATATGCTCGATCATGGTATTAGGGGGAATATCATTAACATGTCTTCCGTTCATGACCGTATCCCTTGGCCTCATTTTGTCCACTATGCAGCAAGTAAGGGCGGAGTCAAGATGATGACAGAAACCCTTGCACTTGAATATGCTCCTAAAGGGATTCGCATTAATAATATTTCACCCGGTGCGATCGACACACCCATCAATGCCGAAAAATTCAATGACCCAAAAGCTAAGCAAGAAGTCATCGACCTGATACCGATGGGATATATCGGAAAACCGGAACAAATTGCGGCTTGTGCCGCTTGGCTAGCTTCCTCCGAATCTAGCTACGTAACGGGAATGACCTTATATGCTGATGGCGGAATGACCAAATACCCAGGATTCCAAGCTGGAAAAGGCTGAACTTAACTAAAGAAAAGAACCATTGCAATGACTAAAAAGAATAAAACCAATAAAAAAACCAATGGTGAAATGACGCGTTTGACCCAATAAAGGAAAAGGTTCTTACAACCGGAAAAAAGAGCAATCCTATAAAGGATGCTCTTTTTTTTTCGCTTATTTCTACCTGGCAACAGTATCATATTTCGTTTTATTTCATTTTAGGATATTGTATTTTCTTTATCACGGATATCGGGCCCTTCCCAAGCTTAGTGTTCACTATGAATCATATTAAAAAGAATTTAAAGGATTGAATCATAACCGTGAAAAAAATCGATCATATTTCAAGGACGAAATAAAAAAAGATGATCCCATTTAATCTGAGATCATCTTTCCCTTACTGCCGGCTAAGTGTTAGCGAATGCCTTTCATGTAGCCTTGAATCTTTGGTGATAAGGCCATCAGGGCAAGTCCAAGGACCATTGAGGCAACACCGATCACTCCAAAATAAGCCATTTCGGTTTGAGGTGTGTAGAATCTGACGATCTGTGCGTTCAGTGCTTGTGCTGCTGCACTTGCCAGGAACCACAGGCTCATCGTTTGTGCCGAGAATGCGGCCGGAGCCAATTTTGTAGTAGCTGAGAGTCCTACAGGAGATAAACAAAGTTCTCCAAGTACTACAAGGAAATAACTAAGTACAAGCCATAGCGGATTGACTAATGCGTCCGATCCACCGAAATAAACAGGAAGCAGGATCACCAGGAATGATAAACCGGCGAACAGTAAACCGATTGAGAACTTTTGAGGAATGGTCGGCTGACGCTTTCCTAGTTTAATCCATAACCATGCGAATACTGGTGCAAGGGTAATGATGAACAAAGGGTTCAAAGATTGGAACCATGCCGGGTTTATTTCTATTCCAGCAAAATTCAACTGTGTCCGTTTGTCTGCATAGCTTGCTAATATAGTTGCACCTTGCTCTTGAATCGCCCAGAACATGACGGCTGCTATAAACAAAGGAATATAGGCAATCAAGCGTGAACGTTCAACAGAAGTCGTTTTCGGGCTGCGATACATGAAAATGAAATAAAGTGTCGGAATAACGATCCCTAGGATACCTACAAGATTAATGAAGGTTTCAATCGTTAAGATGCCTGCAGAAGCCGTGATGCCGATAATGGCAGCTATGATTAGTGCAGCTATCCCCAATTTAGTGAATACTTTTTTCTTTTCATTCTGTGATAATGGGTTAGCAGGAAGAGTTCCAGCCAGGCCCAGGTTCTTTTTCTTTGTTGTAACAAAGACGATGAGTCCAATTAACATACCAATTGCCGCAAGTCCAAAACCAAGATGGAAGCTATAGTCCATTCCGACTGTACCGACAACAAACGGTGAAAGGAATGCACCCATGTTGATACCCATATAGAATATACTGAAACCGGAATCCCTGCGTTCGTCATTTTCTGCGTAAATTTCACCGACAATGCTGGAAACATTCGGTTTTAATAAACCAGTACCCAGAACGATAAGTACCATGGAAACAAAGAACATGGAGAGACTGCCTGGTACAGCAAGGACAATATGCCCGAGCATGATCAAGATACCACCGTAAAATACGGCTTTTGAAGTCCCGAAAATCCTATCGGCGAGCCATCCGCCAATTATACCTGACATATATACTAAAGATCCGTATATGGATACAAGGGCAAGGGCTGTGGGTTCATCAAGACCTAGTCCCCCTTTAGAAACTTCGTAATACATATAGTAAACAAGAATGGCCTTCATGCCATAATAGGAGAAACGCTCCCAGAACTCAGTAAAGAAAAGGGTGAATAGTCCTTTAGGGTTTCCAAAAAAACCTTTTTGAGGTACACTATCCACAATTTTCTGTTTATTTATCGTTGCCATACCTAGTCCTCCTTTTATTATTGTATAATAACATTTTATTTTCTCTATTGTAAACAAATATTTAGTATATTTAAATAATTAAATTCAAAATAAATAGAAGTGCCTTTCCACCACACAAGCCAAAGTCCGGATTTATACTAAAAAACAGTCCATATAATCTAATAGAAAGCGGCCATCAATGATATATTACCCTAACTTCACTAATGGTATTACTTTGGTAGCCATGCACATATTAATGAGAATCAAAATGGCAAATTTTGAATAATCAAACCATTACCGTTATATACACCGTATAATAGATATAAAAACGAGGAGGCACCTTAATGTTCGGGATCATAACCGTCGTGATGATTTTTTCCATCCCTATACTTGGAATACTGACAACCCATTTTGAAAAACAGTCAAAAACCAAACACAAGATGCTGCAAGTTGAATTGGAACTTGAAAAACTTAAACATGAAAACTTTCTTATGGAGACGGAAAAAATGAGGCTGGAACTGGATCAGATGAAATTCGAACAAAAAAGAGACGAGCCAAGGTTACTGTAAACAAGTAACGTTGGTTCGTCTTTTTTAATGAGTTTTGTACCGTTTTAAAAACCCTCCGCCCGTCATAAGAATTACAATAGAGCCATTTTAATGGATATATTGATCGCCAACAAGAAGGTCTGACAGCACCTTTGTCGGGATGATGAACTCGACTGCCCCCATATATCCCGGCGCAGCTTCGTAGCTGTTAAAGGCAATGACTAGCTTGCCATCTTCGTTAATATAAAAGTTTTGGTTTTCATCGATGCCTTTAAATGCAGTAAGATCATCATCTTCGACCCAATATATCTTTTCCGGATCTTCAGCCATCTGCCGCTTCATCTGTTCCTTGATGTTTTCGCTGATCACCCGAAGATAACGATCATCTTTAAATAAGCTATTTAACGTTAAAAGCACTTCGTTCTTCTTGTCGACTGTATCGAATTGACTTTCCGTGGAACTGGAGGCCTGAATCGTATCCGTATAACGCTGTACCGATAATATCGTTTCATTATCCGTCAATATCACATATCCGCTTTCCACCGAGATATTGCCCTTTTCCCCATCCTTCAGTTTTGACATGGAGTCCGTGAATTCCTTATATAGCTGTTTGCTTTCCGATAAGTATTTATCATTCAAGCTATCTTCGAGCTGTTTATTCTCCAGACCGGATATAGCAGGTGTTTTGATTACTGCCGAGGAATTATTCGCTTCTTCTTTCCATTCGACGAAGGTAATCACTTTGATGACCTTCTCGACTATTGGAATATCACTCATGGCTTTCGCCGCTGCCGGGCTGATGTTTACGGAAGCTGTCACGATTAGAAGGACTGCAGCCGCTGACAAGAGGATATTCCTGCCAACCCTCGGCTTCTTCCTTGGCTTTTCATTCAAGGCTGCTTGAACGACATCATTCAATTCCTTTGGTATCGGTATTTTAAGATATTCTTCCCGCAGATCTTTTAAATTTTTTTCCATCTTTTCGTTTCCTCCCGTTCAGTCATGTTGATCCGCAATAGTTGCAGCGCCTTATATAATCTCGTTTTAACCGTGCTTACGTTCTCTTCCAGCACTTCCGCTATCTCGTCCAACTTCAGGTCCTCAAAGAAACGGAGGACGACTACCGTTTTGTACTTGACTGAAAGTCCTTCCAGGGCCTTTTGCAAATCCAGGTCAGGATAGTGATCTTCCTCACCGCTGCGTAAGTATTCTATTGTTTCGTCATCGGCGACGGTCAGTTTCTTTTCCTTCCGCAATACATCCAGTGCCGTTCGGACGATGATCTTATATAACCAACTATCTATAGAAGCAGCGTCTTTGATTTTGCTGCTGGAGGCTAGCGCTTTCCTGATCGATTCCTGCACGATATCAAGGGCATCATCTTGGTTTTTGACATAGTAAAAAGCAAGTCTGTACAAATTATCTTGCCGTTCGGTTATCCGGGCCGCGAGTAATTGATTCATATCTGGATTTTTCATTGCATGATAGAGCTCCTTACATTTAAATTCCGTATCCTAGGTACATAGAATAGACGTTGATGGAGCCATAAAAGTTTGAAAATGAGCAAGGAAATATATAAATATAA
Source organism: Peribacillus sp. NPDC101481 (assembly GCF_044767165.1). Taxonomy (NCBI): domain Bacteria; kingdom Bacillati; phylum Bacillota; class Bacilli; order Caryophanales; family Bacillaceae; genus Peribacillus; species Peribacillus sp. NPDC101481. The sequence continues at coordinate 90,329 of NZ_JBIWNJ010000005.1, forward strand.
AAAAATGAAATTTTTTACAAACTTTTAAGACTTTTGGCGCGTCTATATAGTAGAATGATTATCGAGGTGGAGTGCATCATGAGAAAATTAAATTATAAAAAAGTCTTTATTTTTCTATTTTGTCTAACAGCTGCTGTGGGAACATTGGGGTTAGCCATCAAAAGCCTTGCTTTTGATAAGAAAAGAACCGTTTCGGCCTATACAACCGATAAAAATTACCCAGAAGCCGATATTCAAACGTATGTGAAAGATAATACGAAAGGCGGATATTCAGCCAGCAGGCCCGTTCTGCATTTGGAAAATATCGACAAGCAGCTAGAAGCCTACATAAAGAAAGAAATTAAGGATTATGAAAAGAAATGGAAAGCATCCGACGGAAAAGCTTCCGAGCTTAACCTCACCTATACGATCCTCCATTTCAGCAAACAGACCATTACGATTTCCTTCGATAAATATGAGCAAGTGGAAGGAAAGAAGCAGTCTGGAACCCAGATCTTCACTTATGATATTCCATCTCAGCAAAAGCTCTCCATGGAAGACATCTTTGCCACGGATACTGATTATTTATCCGTTTTATCCGATATTGTTTTTGAAGAGTTAACGGAGAAGGAAGAAGAAGGCATTTCAAACAGTCTCATTAAAAAGGAAAACAAACTGAAGGCAGCCAACTTCAATTCTTTTTCAGTCTTGAAAAATACGCTTGTATTCTACGTTAAGACTGATGATTCAACCAAGACCCATACAATAGCCATCAAGAAGGAACTTTTTAAAGATAGTTTGCTAGATTCATATCAAAGTCAAGATTTGAATGAGGATCGTGTAAAGGAATGGCAGCCGAAACATATCGTTGCCAAACTGCCCGTGCAAAATGAATGGATCGACCCTTCAAAAAAGGTCATTGCCTTGACGTTCGATGACGGGCCGCATCCAAGTCATACCATGTCCATTCTTGAGAACCTGAAAAAGTATGATGGTCACGCGACGTTTTTCGTGCTTGGAAGCCGCGTTCAGCACTATCCGGAAGTTCTTCAAAAAATGCTGCAGCAAGGAAATGAGATCGGCAACCATTCATGGGATCATCCGCAGCTGACGCGCTTAAGCAAGAACAAAATCGAAGATCAAATCGAAAAGACCCAAGACGCTGTAGAAAAAGCTACAGGTGCTGAGCCAAATCTCGTCCGTCCCCCATATGGAGCGATTAACAATAATGTGCGTGAATACATGGAGGATATGAAAGTCACACTTTGGGATGTCGATCCCGAAGATTGGAAAGAACGCAATGAAAAGAAAATCGTAAACAAGGTGATGAGTAAAGCCAAAGATGGCAGAATCATATTAATGCATGATATCTACCAAACTAGCGCCCAGGCTGCCGGAAAAATCATCAAACAACTGCATGACCAAGGCTATCAACTGGTCACAATCTCGGAATTGGAAAAGGTAAAGAAGGATCGTGAACTTTCCGGAATTACCATAAGTGAATAATCAAAAGAAAAGAGCCTGTTTCGTGATTCGGAACAGGCTCTTTTCTTTCAAATAAAATAAAGCAGGCCTTTGATCTTATAGCAAAGGTCTGCTTATTATTTCATTCACCAAGATCTACATTATGATAAACTTGTTGAACATCTTCCAAATCTTCCAATGCATCAATCATTTTTTCGAATTGTGCTTGTGCATCTTCTGGAAGGGTTAGGTCATTTTGTGCAAGCATCGTCAGCTCTGCCACTGTAAAATCGCTGATTCCTGCATCCTTGAATGCTTGTTGTACAGCATGGAATTGTTCAGGCTCGGCATAAACGATGACACTTTCTTCTTCTTCCATGATGTCACGTACATCAACATCCGCTTCCATTAACAGTTCAAGAACATCATCAGCCGTTTTACCTTCAATCCCGATGACAGCCGTTGCATCGAACATATAAGCAACAGATCCGCTGACACCCATATTCCCGCCATTTTTCCCAAATGCGGCACGTACATCAGATGCCGTCCGATTCACGTTGTTTGTCAATGCATCCACGATGACCATTGAACCATTTGGACCGAATCCTTCATAACGGAGTTCGTCATAGTTTTCTTCCGAACCGCCTTTTGCTTTTTCAATCGCACGGTCAATTATCGCTCTTGGGACATTGTACGTTTTCGCACGCTCAAGTACGACCCTTAATGCCTGATTGGATTCTGGATCTGGTTCACCTTGTTTTGCCACTACATATATTTCCCGTCCGAATTTAGCATAAATCCGACTAGTATTAGCATCTTTTGACGCTTTTTTTTCTTTAATGTTATTCCACTTACGACCCATTATATTCCACTCTCTTTCATCATTGATATATATGAATAGATTATTAAGATACGGCCCTAGGAGAAAACCCACAAAGGGGGAATTCCTTTGAAGATAGGCTATACGTTTACTAGATTATATTATACATCAATTGTATAATTTTGAAAAAGTCCTGCACATCCCTCACTGGCATTTATCGGTACTTTGCGCTATTTCTTATGAAATACTATGGAAAACATCAGCAGTGGTATAGTATGAAGTGATCGGAAAGGAGAGATGATCCATGAAGGACAACCAAATCATCATCGGGATACCCGGTAAATGGAAGGACCGGACAGAATTGATTCAAACGGTCGCTTCCCAAAGCGAAGGGTATCTGTTAGCCGGGAATGTTTTTCATAACAGTGATAAGAACATTACGTTTCAGGCGGAGGTCCATGATTATGAACCCACTTTAAAAGAGAGCTTTTCTTACGCCAGTAAAGACGCCTTTTCAGAGAATGCATTAGAGGAAATCAATGACCATACCTTTACCGTTTATATAATAGCCGATGTATCCGATACCGGAACTGTTATCGATTTGATCGATGCCGGGGCAGCGATCCTAAGGGCAGGCGGAATGGCAGTGAAAATAGAAACCGCTGGAATTGCCCATTCAAAGGAAGATTGGCAGCATCTTCATTATAGCCCGGATATTCTTTCGGTATATGCCCATTTTGTCACGATCATCGGAGAGGAAGACTATTATTGTTCATTCGGAATGAAAGCCTTTGGTCTTCCGGATGCCGTGACACTTAACACAATGAGTCCGAAAGAGGCGGCTGCTCTGCTTAACACATTTAATTATTACCATGTAGGTGAACGGCCTCTCTTTAAGAATGGCGAAACGTTTAGCATTCAGCAAGATGCACCAGACTTTATATTGACGGGCCTTCAGGACTTTAGATATGAAGAAGACCATCCCTTCTACAACCCGTTTGGATTATGGAATTTAGGGACAAGTAAATAGAGGAGCGATTCGCTCCCCCAGACTGCAGGCAAATAAAGCGAGTGCCTGCAGTTTTTTTATTTTAAAAGTGTTCCAATCGACTTCAGAACTCCGCCCCCTTTCCGCCCCCTTTCCGCCAACTGTCTGCCAAGCCTCATCAAAGCAAGCGCCTGCGGGGTCTTGACTAGCCAGCCTTTTGGCAGGAGTGTTTCAATTTTCTTCCATACAATAAGGATTACAGTAAAAAACATCAAGGATACCAGCTTGGTTCGGAATAGACCATCCTGCAGTTTTCATTTTAAAAAACGTCTCATTTGATTGGAACGGAAGGTACGAGACTCCTGCGGACAAGCGTGGCCAAGGGAGACCCCGCAGGCGCGAAGCGTCGAGGAGGCTGCCGGACCGCCCGCGAAAAGCGAGTGCCTGGAGAGGAATTCAACGTCCTAGTCTTAATCATCATCCGGAATGAGACCATCCCGAACCCCCTTTTGCCGACAAACTGAGTGGAGTAATTCGCTTCTCCATTTTATTTTGTCAACCGAGTTTTTCACGCTTTTCTTCTTCATGTTCCTTCTTCACGAGGGACATGCCGCTCGCTTGATATTTGAGGATCTTTTGAATGACCGTGCCAAGATGTGCCCCAGCTTCAACAGGAGGAATCCCTCCTTTATGGATGTTGGAAATGACCATCCTCTCCGCTTCAATGGTGCCCAAACGTGGTTTATAGCATATATAAGCGCTCAATGATTCAGCACTGACCAGACCAGGCCGTTCACCGATCAACAGGACAATGACTTCAGGTCCAAGGATTTCACCGATATCATCCATCACGGCAACCCGGCCCTTTTCAATATAAAAAGGTGTACCTGTATCCAGACCTACCACTGCCAAAGATTGTTTGAAAGATAAATAGACGTCCTCCACATTTTCTTCGATCGCCTTGGCACTTAAGCCATCGGAAATGATGATTTGAACCGTTGGGGCCTTTATGCATTTGGCTTCTAACACCCGCTTTGCTTCATCCGAAAGCTTCCTGCCATAATCCGGACGCCGTAAATAGACTTCCTTATCATCGGCCTTCGTTTTCACCTTGAATAAATCCAAGCGCTTCAAAAGAATATCACTGACTTCACCATATACAGCATCGACGGCCGCCGCATGGTCAAAACGAAATTTCAGCCAAGAATCCGTTTTCGGCCGGGTGCCTGACCTGCCTACACCTATCCGTGCTGGGGTTTTCGCTATCAAGGCATTCAAATCTTCCTTATGATTCATTCCCATTTCATCCACTCCTAATGGTTAAATATAGTTGGATCACCGGCACGCTTCGTTAATTTTCCATTCTCCATAATCTCCATCTTCTCCAGCCAAGCTTCATATAATGGGGCAGGCCGCTTATCCATCGTTTGCCTCAAAGTCGCTATATCGTGGTAACTCAAAGACTGATAGTTTAACATGCAGTCATCCCCCATCGGAGTTGCGATGATGAAATTCACACCAGCAGCCGTTAAAAGTACACCCAAGTCCTCGATATCATTTTGATCAGCCTTCATATGATTCGTATAGCAAATATCCACACCCATCGGCAGTCCATGCATTTTTCCCATGAAATGGTCTTCTAACCCGGCTCGGATGACCTGCTTGCTGTTATATAGATATTCAGGTCCGATGAATCCGACGACCGTATTGACAATGTACGGATCAAAATAGCGGGCAAATCCATAGTTCCTGGCTTCAAGCGTCACCTGATCGATTCCGAAATGCGCTTCAGCCGATAACTCGGAGCCTTGCCCCGTTTCAAAATAAAGATGCTGCGGGCCTGTGCCGGTCCCATAGGCCTTCGCGATCTCATTAGCTTCTTCGAGCAATTGTACGTTAATTCCAAAAGAGCGATTGGCCGTTTCCGTTCCGGCTATGCTTTGAAAGATCATATCAGCAGGCGCACCTTGCTGTACGGCCTTCATTTGCGTGGTCACATGCGCAAGCACACAATTTTGGGTCGGAATGTTCCATTTCTGGATGACATCCTGTGTCGCATGAAGCAGCCGCTTTACGCTTTCGACCGAATCATCTACAGGGTTGATTCCAATGAGTGCATCCCCGATTCCATAGGAGAGGCCTTCTTTTAAAGAAGCCAGCATGCCATCCACATTGTCAGTCGGGTGGTTAGGCTGAAGGCGCGAAGCAAGCGTTCCTTTGTATCCGATCGTGCTATTATTCTTGGTGAGCACTTCGATTTTATTGGCTGCATGGATAAGGTCGAGGTTCGACATCAATTTGGCTGCCGCAGCAATCATTTCACTATTCAATCCCCTGCTTAATCGCTTTAAATCCTCGCCGGTCGTGTCGTCACTCAAAATATATTCTCGCAGCTCGGCAACGCTCCAATTCTTCACAGATTGATAGATGGTTCCATTGATGAGACCATCTATGATCCGCGACACCTCATCCTCTTCCGGGGAGAGCAGGGGATAGTTCCTAATGTCCGCCAAAGTCAATTCGCTAAGCACCGCTTTCGCCGCAATCCGTTCCTGGACAGAATCTGCTGCAATTCCCGCAAGTCTATCTCCTGATTTCTCTTCATTCGCTTTGGCCAGGACTTCTTTCAACGATTTGAATTGATGGATTTCCCCAAAGTATTGAGTGGATAATTTCATCGTATGATCCTCCTTTTCCTAACTGTGAAAGGTTAGCGTTTTTACTACAACCGGAACGACTCCTGTCCGAAGCAGCCTTCCTATATCCAAATAATCACCATGTTCCACTTCTGTCTGATCAATGCAGATGACCGGCAGATCCGGTTGGTTCGCTAGAATGGTTTGACCAAGTGCCTTCCCATAATCACTATCCATGACAACGATCAGAGGCTGCTGCCGATTCGGTTTTTGCTTCAGTGCCTCGGTGAAAGCGACTGCGAGCCGGTGAATGTCCCGAAATGATTGATAAGGTAAATTCGTTAAATAAAAGGCAAAATTCAGCCCCTCCTGCAAGGCGTCGTATATTGTGATCGCATCCTGAACAGCTTGTGCCATTTTCGCGGTTACATCATCAAGCCCGCCATGAAAATCGACCCGATAGACTGGAATATTACGAACTGGCAGATGAGAATCATTCACCTCGATGGTTGCTCCGCTGATTTCAGTTGTATGTGCGCCTGCTCCAAGTACAGTTGCCCGAACCGTTTCAACGGGCTGTTCCCACTCCCATGCGGCCAATTCTTCACTTTCCTTGATAGAGGCCGCAAGCATCATGCCGATATCCCGGAAGCTTTTGTCCTCCCGTTCTTCATGATAAATGCAATCACTGACACCGCCAGAGAACATCAACACTTCTATTCGTTCTGTCCAAGATGGCCCCTTCCCGACTAATAGAAGTTCATCTTCTTTTGTGAAGGAGCCAGCCAAAAACCTCGAAAGCACCTTCGCCATTTCATTTGCGATGATTGACCCTTCACCATTCAAAGGAGAGTGCCCTTTTGATTTCAGCCATTTTCCTATTGAAGGAGCAACCTTCACCTTCGCTCCGTCCCACTCCACCAAACGGCCTCCTATATGCAGTGTGCAGGTTCCGCAAAGCATGCCTGAATGGTATACGGCAATATTCGCGGTCCCCCCGCCAATGTCTATGTTCGCTACAGTCTTTCTTGTCTTGATGGAATGTTGATAGGCACCGGATCCCTTGGCGGCAATGATTCCCTCCAAATCCGGACCGGCTGCCGCTACAAGGAATTCCCCCGCCGCTTTAGATAACCGGTACACCATTTCTTCTGCATTTTGTTTGGTTGCCGTTTCCCCAGTGATGATGACAGCCCCTGTTTGTATGTTTTCAATCGTGATTCCTGCTTTTTGGTATTCACTTTCCACCATTCTTTGAACAGCAGGTATGTCAATTACCGTCTCGGATAAAAGCGGGGTCCTGAAAATGGGACTTCGATACAGAATTTCCTTATCGGTAATTTCGATTTTTGGCACCTGTCCGCCACCCGCCACATTCCTAAGCGAGAGCTCGCTGATAATAAGTTTCGTCGTACTGGTGCCAATATCAATTCCTGCACTGATGATTCGTTCCACCTGTTCATTCATTAAAATCACACCCCAGTTTTACACCACTTGGATTTCATTGCTGTTTTCTTCTTCGTTTTTCGTTTTATATTCATTAATGCCGATAACTCCTGCTGCACGATCCTTTTCTTCTAATTCCAAAGCTTTCGGAACGGACAGCCAGTAAGCAAGACCGATTCCAATCGCTCCGGCAGATAGCTTACCGACAATGATCGGTAATATTAAGGAGGGCTGAAAGTTGGCTGTGAATGATAAATGATCGCCCAATAGGAAGGCCGCACACACAGCGAAGGAGATGTTTATGACCTTATCCTTCGGCGGCATATCTTTAACAAGCTTGAACATTGCTAATATATTGGCTACCGTGGCTAATATCCCCGCACTCCCAGCTTTACTCAACCCAATTTTCCCTCCCATCGCTTCCAAAGGCTTGCCTGCATATTTTTGAATCAGGTAAATCATTGGAAATGCACCTGCCAGCATTATCCCGATATACCCCGCCGTTTCCAGGGCACGGAACTGGTCTGCCTTATCGGCCATGATCGGATGGAAACCCCAAGCACCAAATACTTTGGAAAACAATCCCGTGAAAATTTCAACGATCGAAAACACGAGTACTAGTTTAATCGCGGCGTCCAATATTTTTCCAAACCACATGAAACCTTTGATCATCAAATCCGGCAGGAAATAAAGGCCTAACGCGAGCAAGACCACAAAAATAAGAAGAGGGGAAAGATTCAGGGCAATTTCCAAATAGCTCAACGCGAATTCGTATGTAGAATCCGCATTCGTGGAAATCACTTCGCGGATTTTCGAATTCGTTGCCACCACCAGCACGCTTGAGATAAAAGCGCCAATGGGAATCGTCAGGATTCCTGACATGACACCAAGTGCCATGTATTTATGATCACGCTTCTCCAGCATCGCAAGCCCCATTGGAATTGAGAATACAATCGTTGCCCCAGACATGAAGCCGACAATCATCGCCATGATCCATCCTTCATACGATTCCTTCAGCTCGGCCGCTAATTGGTAGCCCCCCATATCCGTCGCCAAAATCGTTGTTGCGGCGAGGGCGGGATCTGCACCGATCGCAGCGAAAACCGGGCCGCATACTGTATTGATGAACCATGATAAATAAGGGATCGAGGCCATGATTCCAGCTGCCGGGATAAATATATGGCCAACGGTATGCAAACCTTCCATGAAATGTTTCCCCAAGCCTTGCTCACTGTCTTTAATCGATGCAATAGCACCGACAACGGCACACACCATAATGATATAAATAACGAATTTACCTACCATCTCCATACATATTCCCCCTGAATTCCGATTTGATTTGGCCTATCGACTTTTAAAAAAAGGGTATAAAAAAGACGCCTCTTATAGCCCAAACTTAGGTTACCCGGCAGAAATGCCTGCCTACAACCAATTTGGTCCATCAAAGCGCCATTGCTTCATCTATTTACTTGTTTTTGATCATTTGCAATGATTCGTCGTGCCACCGTCTCCATGGAAAGCTGCTTATCCATGCTTAGCCTTCTCAGCTTATTGTAAGCGACTTCTTCCGTTACATTCTTCCTTTTCATGATGATACCTTTTGCCTTTTCAATGACTTTACGATTTGTGAGAGTTTCATCCAATTGAGCATTTCGTTCCTGATACTTCTTTGTATTGGCTGCTTGCAGCAAAGCTATCTCCACTGCCGGAATCAGATTCGCCTCCGTAATTGGCTTTACAAGATAACCTACGATATTCGCCCGCTTCGCCTCATCGATATATTCACGCTGACTGAATGCGGTTAAAAGCAGGACTGGAATCTGAAAGGTATTGGATATCACATCGCTAGCCTTGAGCCCATTCATTTTAGGCATTTTGATATCCATCAAAACGAGATCCGGCTGTAGTGCATGTGCCAATTCAATTGCCTTCTCGCCATTACGTGCATGTCCAACCACATCGAAGCCTGCATCCTTGAGCATGATCGTTATATCAAGCAGAAGTATCGATTCATCCTCCACGACCAAAATCCTCTTGACCACTTCTCCCACCTACCTCTTGTATGGAAATCTTACAGAAGCCAGGGTACCTTCTTTAATCCGATGAATCGAAAACTCCCCATCCAAATCGTTTTCCACCGTCATTCGGATGATATCCAGCCCCAAAGAAGGTTTCATAGCAGGTGTATACCCGATGCCATCATCTCTTACTTGAATTTCCAATACAGGATCATCCTTTTGCAAGCATACGGTAATCTTCCCTTCCGACCCTTCCTTGAAAGCATGCTTCACACAATTATGGATGAGCTCATTCACCACCAGCGCGACAGATATGCCAATGTCGGAATCAATGGAATGAAGCTCACCATTATATTCAATGCTTAGGCATTGACGGGCATGACCCTCCGTATGAACAATCATATCGCCTATTTTCCTAATAAGCTCCAGCAGATCCACATGTTCGACCTCACTGCTTGCCAAAATGATTTCATAAACCGACGAGATGCTTAACACCCGGTTCAGACTGACCAATAAATGGGGCTTGATTTCTTCAGGGGCCCCTATCCTCATTTGCAGCCGAAGTAAACTGGCCACTGTCTGCAAATTATTCTTCACCCTATGATGAATTTCACGAATGGCTACTGATTTGCTAATCAGCTCTCTCTCTTTATCCCGCAGTTCAGTCAGGTCCCGGATGATGATGAACGTTTCATTGGAATTCTTATTGCCCAAATGGAATTTCTTTATTTGGAAAATCTTTTTACCAATGTTCATTTCCTTCATTAAAATGTCCTCTTTTGAAGCAAGAACATCGGCAAAGCCAGGAAAATATTCAAAAATGGATTCACCTAAGACACATTCCGTCATGCATATTTCCGATACTAGGTTAATGGCAGAAGGATTCGTATAGACAAGTCGATTTTGATTATTAATCAGGAAAATGGACTCCTCGATAAATTCAGGAACTAAGGAATTCTGCTGATCTTGCCTATCAAACTGATTTGAAGTTTCAGGTTCTTCATCTATCACCTTTTCCATGATCAAAACGGCGATGACCCGATTGCATTCCCCCTTGATTGGAACGACACTTTGCTGGACCATTGCTCCCTCTTGAGTCAATGCCCGATTCACGAACATGTCCTTTCCGGTACGCAATACATAAAATACGGCCGGTTCAAAAGCCTCATAGGCAAATTTTCCGACAACCGGATGATCGTAAACCGAATTCACGTAATGCCCGCATGCCTCTGCCACGACAATGGCATGCTTCCCTTCACGCACCGGACAATCAATAAACACATTCGCTTTATTCAAATTGGCTATCAACGATAAATTCGTTGATAGGTTTTCAAGAATTTGAATATCACTGTCCTGTAAAAGAGTATGCAACTCACATAAATCTCGGACAGTCATTGTCCGTTCCATAGGCAAAACTCCAATAAACGTTTATTCATGGATATTATTATTGATTATTATAGATATCGACCCTATTTTTGTCAATATTCAAAATATTCTAATGTAATGTATTCTAACATAAGATAGCGCTATTTAAATAGTATTCCCTATAAAAAAACATCCTAAATTAGCCCTTTTATCTAATTTGTATTTCTGTTCAACAAAATTTTTTCCATTTCCTAATATTTTCGAATTATTCATATTATCTAATTTATCAAATTATTTTTAGTGATTATGAACAATGACAATCCATAATCATTAAACTAATATGTAATAAATAGATACATAAGATGTCACTTAACATAACATCTGCACAAACATGCTAATAAACTAAAGATGAAGGGGGAAAAATAATGGCATTAGAAAATGATTCGAAAAAAATTCTCAGTATCGATGAAGTGACTAAATTCAAAAAAAGAAGTTTAATATGCCTCATATTTATGTCATATTATTCGTATTTATCTTCCTTGCAGCACTCGCAACTTATTTCGTTCCTGCTGGTGTTTATGAGCGAATTCCAGGTCCTGAGGATCGATTGACGATTGATCCAAATTCCTATCGACTCGTTGAACAAACACCTATTACTCCAGTAGACTTCATGACAGCTATACCAAAAGGCTTGGTAGCTGCAGGGGAGATCGTTTTTTTCACATTCATCATCGGAGGAATATTTTCAGTACTACGGAAAACAGGACTTATTGAAATAGGAGTGGATAGATTAGCAAGGCGATTTTCGACAAAAAGCATGATGTTAATTCCTATCCTCACAGTAGTATTTGCTATTATTTGCAGTTTGATTGGAACGCAGGAATTAAGTTTAGTGTATGTACCTGTCATCCTCCCCCTAATGATTGCCTTAGGATTTGATTCTATGGTTGCCGTCTCTGTAGCTTTAGTCGCAACTACCGCTGGGTTCATGACAGGCTTTCTTAACCCCATTAACACTGGGTTAGGTCAAAAAATCGCAGGTCTTCCCCTATATTCCGGTATCGAGCTAAGGATTATCGCTTTTATCATTTTTGTTACTGCAGGGATGGCTTACATTATGCGGTATGCTAAAAAGGTTAAAAATAATCCAAAGTGTAGTTTTGTATTTGATGAGGATCAAGCCAAACGGACGCTATACTTAAATAAGCCTGGATCTGAAATATATAAGGTGAATAAAAAACAGAAAATTGCATTAATTTTAACAGTCGGCTTCTTGTTCCTACTCGTATATGGCGTTTTAGCAAAAGGTTGGTTTATGTTGGAAATGGCAGGTCTCTTCATTATCATGGGAATCGTTGTCGGTTTAGTTGCCGGGTTAAACTTATCGGAAATTTGCGAAGGATTTAATGACGGATTTCGAGAAGTTTTGGTCGGTGCCATGATTGTGGGTGTTGCAAGAGCTGTCGCTGTTGTTATGGAGGATGGTCAAGTGATGGACACGATCGTTCATAGTCTAGGTAATCTTGTCGGCGACTTCCCCGCTGTATTTAGCGCTCTTGGCATGTTCATTGTACAAATGTTATGTAGTCTTTTAATTCCCTCCGGCAGCGGCCAGGCCTTAGTTACCATGCCCATCATGGCTCCATTGGCCGACATCATCGGTGTTACAAGACAAACAGCCGTGTTAGCTTTTCAGCTGGCAGACGGGATCGGTAATATATTATATCCAACATCTGGCTATTTCATGGCCACCCTTGCCTTAGCAGGAGTCGCCTGGCAAAAATGGGTTCGCTTTTACCTGCCCTTGTTTTTTATCTGGTTCATCTTATCGGGCGCTTTCTTGATCATCGCTCAAACAATTCACTGGAATGGTTAAATTCAAATTAAAGATATTACAAAATACTAAAGCAACGTTGGATTATTACGTTGCTTTAGTTGAATTACAAGCAATTAAATTAAATGAATCCGCCATTGACCCTAATCGTCTGACCCGTAACCCACTGCGCTTGTTCACTTACTAAAAACGAAACCACATTGGCAATATCATCCGTTTCACCTAATCGTCCGAAGGCATTCATTTTTTTCATCCCTTCGATTTGCTGCTCCGATTTCCCTACATTAAACAGCTCTGTGTTAACCGGTCCTGGAGCAATTGCATTGATCGTAATCCCTTTTGGGCCGAATTCTTTTGCCAAATGTCTTGTGAACTGTTCAACTGCCCCTTTTGTACCGGCATACATACTATACGAAGGAAACATCTGGCCTATTACGGAGGTTGAAATATTGACGATCCTGCCTTCCGTCTCCATATATTTCAAAGCTTGTTGGCAAGCAAAGAATGTCCCTTGGCGTTCACTGCAAACTGTTTATCAAAGTCTTCTTCCGTTGCTTCGGAAAGTGGTTTATTTATCATCAGTCCCGCATTGTTCACTAAAATATTGATTTTCCCGAACGCTTGGAGCGTTTCTTCGAAGAGATTTATAATTTGGGAAACTTGGCTAATATCTGCTTGGATAGCTACCGCATCCCCGCCGTTCTTCTTTATACCTTCAACCGCTTCATATGCCTTTTGAGAACTGCCTGAATAGTTGATCACCACTTTTGCACCCAAATCAGCAAGCTGTTCCGCTATAGCACGACCAATACCTCTTGATAAACCTGTAACCAAGGCAACTTTTCCATCCAACCGATTTTCCACTCATTTCCCTTATTTCTTTTCATGATAGGATTTAATAAACATCCTTCCAGTCTATATTTTACCACCTTACTCCCTTTACCATCTGCCTAGAGTCGCCCTTTATCTCCCATACTCATGAATTTCACCTCTTCTGGTTATAGTAAAGAAGAAAATAAACGAAGGAGGTACATTCCATGAAAAGTTCAAAGGAGTTTGTTGAAAGCATTCAAGAGCAGCAAAAAAAGGAAGAAGGCAATATGCGCCGTCAAGGCAATGGGAATCCCGCTCAGAAATTACCGAATAAAAAACATTAATCAAGTCCTTCTTCAAAAAATCCCAGCCTTAAATTTCAGGCTGGGATTCTTTTCACTCCGATGCACTTTTTTTCTTCTTCATCTCTTCGATTTCTTTAGAAAATGTTTCTTCTATCTCATTTTTATTTCCATATAAAAAGAGGTTATCCCCTAATTTGATTTTATACTCATATAGCTCTTTTCTGATTTTCACTTCTCCGCTTTCAATAAATAAAATATTGATGTCGGCTCCATGTGATATGACATCATAGGCTTTGACATCGATGAACTCCGAGTCCTCATAAATATCGATCTCCATGACCACGTCTTCATCTTCTAAAAATAGGACCTCTTCTATCGGGTGTTCCCATAATTCATAATGATTGTACATTTCACTTTTCATCTTATTCGATAATCTATTATTCAGGAATGGAACTTTCACTAAAACGGTTAAAACCAGCAGTATTCCAATAATGATGCTTAACTCCATCAAGCGTAAATCATCTGTAAGCAATGTACTGATCGATGAAATGATGACAGCAAGCGAGAATGCACCAAATAAAATTAAGAACATGCTTATTTTCCTTCGAACGGGGTGATCGATAATGGATTTTGACTCGTCAGTTGTAAAACCAGTGCCCGTCAGCATGGAAATAACCTGAAATCTTGCCACTGTGCTTTTTAATCCAGTCAATTTCATCAAGGTGACCGATATTTCAATAACAAGAACAATGATTATAAAATAAAGCAGCATAAAAAGTAAATTCATCAACATGATCACTTCCTCATCTATGGTTTACCCCAATCCCGTCAAAAGAAATCGCATTCGTTGTCTTTTCAAGTCTCCACCAATATATTCACTTAATGCAAATAACTGACATGAAAACAAAAAACACAGTAAGATCCCATTGGATCTTACTGTGTTTTATTCCTTTATTCTAATCGGATTCCTATTTCCGTTCTAATCTTGCTTTTCAGGGGAAACCCGATTTCTCAAATGGTCTTCAGCAGCAATTTTTTTAACAGCGGTGTAAATTGCTCTGGCAATTCAGCTACACTCGGAATCATTAGTCGTTCTTTGCCATAGATGTTTTTCATCGTCATCTCTTCACTTTCATCGATGCCTCCATCGGCTAAAAACAGGCCGATGACTTCGATGCCTTTTTTTCTGGCTTCCGAAACAGCAAGATGTGTATCGACAATGCCATTTTGATCATAATCGGCAGCTGCCGGCTCACCATCGGAAAACACGAGCAAGAAACGGTTTTTTTCGCGTCTTTTTTCCAATTCCATTGCGGCAACCCTGATACTGTATCCGTCCCGGTTATCTTCCTCAGGTTCAAGCTGCATGATTTTAGCTCCTGAGTTTAGATAAAGAGAATCAGAATGGGATTGGATCACATGGAAGTAGTTTGGCTGATATCCTTCTCTCACTTCATTTGCATCTTCCCAAAAGCCTACTATCGAGTGGGGGATCCTTAATTTCTTCAGTACTTCATGAAACAGGACCACCCCTCGTTTCGTTTCATCCATCTTGTTATGCATGGATGCCGAGCAATCGATAAGCAATGTGAATACGGCATCCATTTCATTTGAATCCTGGTTCTTTTTATAAAAAACCCGAGGATTCTCTTCAAATACAAGCGGCAGTAATTTCTTTGATAAACGGCCAAAAACCAAATCTTTTCTAGGTGCATTCTTTTTATTTTCCAGTGTTTTTTCAATTGTACTGGAGAGTTTTCTCTTAAACGGTTCGATATCCGCAACAAACTCACGGTAGCGCTTCTCTTCCGTAAGTGTTGGTACTTTTGCTTCCTTGATTACCTGAACCACGTCTTTATTTTCTTCACCAAATGGATGTTCACCGCTTTTACCCATATTGGTTTGTTTCTTCTCCAGCGTTTCTTGCTGATTGTATTCCTTTTGTTGACTTTCACCTGATGAACCCTGGATCGAAGCCAGTGCTTGGTCGGCATCTTCCGCTTCCCGGGCACCTCCGCCCATCAGGCTTGTTTTCGTTCCCTGCTCCAATTCAAATTGGAGAAACGTCGAATTACTCTCGCCGTTCTTGTTCTCCCGATGCCAAGTCGAAAATTTTTCATCAATGAACTCACTTTTTTCTTCGTCTGCATCATCTGTATCATCGTTCAACAGTTCATCATTTCTAGTCAGTTCATCAAATAAGGTATTTGCTTTATACTTTTCCACACTTGCAATGGGGAAAATGAAATATTCATTCATCGTATCCTCGTATCCATCATTGACACGGAAAACGATTTGCTCGCAAATCCTTGTGATATCACTGGTTTTAGTGGCTTCAAAGACCGAATGGATGAACGGTTTGAGCTTCTCCAGTTCTTCCAGCTGCCTTTCATTGGCTCTTGGAAAAATCGGATCCGGCCTGTCAGATTGAAGCAGTAAATATATGAGGCAGTATAATTCATCCAGTGCAAAACTTCTTGTGACATTCGTCGCCAATTGGCTTTCGAAATATTGTTTAAGGTAAGCCCCCCTTACCGAAAACCATTTTTTCGTGCCTGGCCTTTCTTTCTTCACCAATTCTTCCAATCGCAAATCTTCCAGCAAAGCGAATAATTGGGCTGCAAACTTCGGAAGTGAACTTTCCCCGATGCTGTCCTGGTACTCCTTCATGCTCTGGATTGTCGTATGATGCAGCGTGCCTATCGTTCTAAGGAGCACGTCTGTTTTCAATCCCGCTTCCTTCACTTCCTTATTGCCATTTTCCCAAAAATGGCTAGCTGTGACCTTATTCTCGATCAGATCAATGAAGGAGCCATAATTGTATTCGAATTCCAGCTCAGGAATGCCGGATAAAACAGTCGAGAGATCCTGAAGCTGTAAAAAAAGAGCCGTATCTATTATTGAATCATTGAACCGGATATACTTCATGAGGCATTCTCCTAGTTAGAATAATGTGTCAGCCAAGTTCTTCACGAACTCACGCTCCCGTTCCTCGTCCAACTTATCCACAATGGAACGAAGAATCGCCCGTTTCGCCGGGATCAACACACTCAGATCGCAAGCATCAAGCAAAGCCCTGATCGATGCCGCATCTTCAGCCACCTTCCCTTGATTCACGGCATTTATCAAATCACTCGACAGTTTAACGAACAAATCAATACTTTTTGGGTCCTCCAGCTTTGTATTGGTTTCTATCAATTGCTTTAACTGCTCCCCTTCGATATAAGGAACTTCAATGACGACAAACCTATTTTTTAGCGCTTCATTCAGCGGCACTGTTCCGACATACCCTTCGTTGATTGCAGCAATCACATTAAAGCCTTCTTTTGCCGTTATGACTTCATTCGTGAACGGATTCGTTATCGTCCTTCTGTAATCAAGCACGCCATTGATAAGCGGCAGAGTTTCCGGTTTTGCCATGTTGATTTCATCTATATATAGGAAGTGACCGTGATTCATCGAATTGGTCACTGGTCCAGGTACGAATTCTATCACTTGTTTTTCCTCTTTGTAAGCCAGCGTCTTGAAGCCCAATAAGCTTTCTGCATCCAAGTCGACTGAGCAGTTGACGCTGAACATCGGCTGGTTGAATAAGTTCGATAATGTCTCGGCAAACTTTGTCTTTCCAGCCCCTGTCGGACCCTTCAAAAGGATATTCTTTCCCATGCTCAAGGCCGTGATGGCATCCACCATCAACTCCATCTCGGGAGGCAGATATCCGCCGCTCCTGATCAATTCCTCAAATTGAGAAGGATTCTTTTTGCTTGCTTGTAATATATTTGCTATTTCTATTGGTAGTCGATTGATCATTATGTTCCTACACCCCTTTCTGAACATTTTAAGGCTCTTTCCCATTAAAAACAAACACTAAGAAAAGGAGCTGTCATCAAGACAGCTCCCCAGACTGTGGATAAACTCGGAATAAAACGAGTTTCCCCTGCAGTTTTTCATTCTGAAATCCGCTCCCTTACTCCGATACCAAGACTCATCAAAGCAAATTGCGTGTCACAGATTTCTTCAATCCAATAAGAGTTTCATAAAACAATAAAAAACCATAGAACTAGTTCGCTGCAGTTTTTTATGTAAAAGACGTTCCTGCCTGATTTCTGAAATCCGCTTCCTTTCCGCGGATGCCCAGCCTCATCAAAATAGGGGCGGGGTAAGACCATTCCGAACTCACTTTTGTAGACAAACTAAGGAGCTGTCAGCAAGACAGCTCCTTTCAAGAATCCATGTTAGTGAATGATATCCCTTAATAGGCTTCCTTAGGGTCGCCTTTCAATAGGTATACCATGTAGCCCAATACACCGCCGATGATGGCAGGAATTATCCATCCCACCCCTACACTATATAGTGGAAGGTATTGAGTGAAAAGGTCCGAAACGGAATCCATTTTAATGCCTGATGCCACTATTCCATCCATTATGCTGATGATGGCCGTTAATAATAAGCTTCCTAAATATACCTCCGATTTCCCTTTGAATAAGGAATGGAAGAACGTTAGGACAATCAAAACGATCGCCACGGGATAAAGCGCCGTTAACACAGGCACTGTAATGGAAATGAGCTTTGTCAAACCTACATTGGCAACAGCCGCACTGAAAACGGAGAAGATGACGACATATGATTTATACGATACAGCAGGCAGTATTTTATTGAAATACGTAGCACAAGCCGTTATCAAACCGATGCTTGTCGTCAGGCAAGCAGCGATCACAATCAACCCTAACAACACGGCACCAGCCGGTCCGAAAAAATGATTCGAGGCTTGAGCCAAAACGTCTCCGCCATTACCCAGTTGACCGAGTTTTTCCACACTTGTTGCCCCGACATAAGTTATGGACGCATAAACGATCACCAACAAGGTGGCAGCAATTAAGCCGGCTTTCAAACAGAAGCCTAACACTTCTTTTCTTGATGTTATCCCTCTATCTTTGATCGCGTTGATGACGATGATCCCAAATGCAAATCCGGCCAGCGTATCCATGGTCAAATATCCTTCTTTAAACCCCTTGAAGAAAGAATTATCTGAATAATCAGCCACTGGTGACTGGATTTCACCCATTGGGTTAATAATGGCGACCACAATGAGAATCCCGATGAAAATCAATAATAAAGGTGTTAATATTTTTCCGACGATATCGAGCATTTTTGATGGATTGATGGATAACAAACAGGCAATTCCAAAGTATATGATCGTGAATATCAGCAATGGTAAAAAACCGACATCATTAGATAGGAAAGGTTTAATCCCTATTTCGTAGGACACACTCCCCGTTCTTGGAAGCGCGAAAAGCGGTCCCAAAGATAAATAAAGAACGACTGTGAAAATGATGCCGAATAACGGGTGTGCCCTGCTTGCAAGCGATTGAACATCATTTTTCCCCGAAAAACCAAATGCCAGTATTGTAATGAATGGCAATCCAACACCAGTAATGATGAACCCTAAACTGGCCGACCACAAATTGGTCCCCGCGGATTGACCGAGCATGGCAGGGAAAATTAAGTTTCCTGCTCCAAAAAATAAAGCAAAAAGCATTAATCCTGTTACAATGACAAAAGATAGCGGTGCTTTCTGTGACATATAGAGCCCTCCATTGATTTGATTATCTTAACGAAGAAAAGTTGTCCATCAATTTCCGGTAAAAAGTGACATGAACTTCGAACCATTCTACTTATCTGTTAAAATGGACCTTCATGAAACTATGAATCATCCATAACTCTTCTTACTATAAAATTCGGCGGAACGTTTGTCAAAGCTATTTCATTCATTATTCGGAAAAATCTTTCTTTTCTTACTTCTTTCCAAGAAAACGAGAGAGACATTCAGATTCAACAGGAAATTTGAGTAAAAAGTACCGCAATTTATTTTGCAGGAAAAATGTTTTAATATTTAACCAAACTATAAAAAACAAGAATATAGGAGGTAAACATGAATACTGAAAAAGAAAAGATGGTGAGCGGGAAACCTTACATGGCCGCTGATCCGGAATTAATCACAGATAGGGAAAATGCCAGAAAGTTGACCCGGTTATACAATCAGACAACGGAAAGCGAAGGGGACGAACGAACTGCACTGCTGAAACAGCTTTTAGGTTCCACTGGGCTAAATGTATATATTGAACCCACTTTCCGTTGTGACTATGGATACAACATTTCTGTCGGGGAAAACTTTTATGCTAATTTTGATTGTGTCATTTTGGATGTTTGTGAAGTGAAAATTGGCAGGGACTGCATGTTGGCTCCCGGAGTGCATATCTATACAGCCACACATCCGCTGGATCCCTTTGAACGCAGTTCTGGAGTGGAATACGGAAAGCCGGTTACGATAGGGGATCATGTATGGATTGGCGGAAGGGCCATCATCAATCCCGGCGTTACAATAGGGAGTCATTCCGTCGTCGCTTCAGGGGCCGTCGTAACAAAGGATGTTCCTGAAGGCGTTGTTGTCGGTGGAAACCCAGCGAAGGTCATCAAGCATATTGAAGGAATTAAATAAGCAGAGCCCACTCCCCCTGAGTGGCTCTGCCTCCTTTTTTTCGTTAAATTTTCTTCAATGCTTCCGCGATTGCAATATCGCCAGAGATTAAATCAAAAGAACGCTTGTAGGTATTTTCTTCAGTCAATGACGCAAGAATCGTTCGAGCCACATCTTCACGGGCAATCGAACCTCTTTCCAATTCCTCGGCAGCTGTCACTTTTCCCGTTCCCGGTTCATTCACCAGACCGCCAGGCCGAATGATCGTATAATTTAAATCGCTTTGTAACAATGCCCTATCCGCATAGTGCTTTGCCACATAATACGGTTTGATCGCTTCATTCCAGTTTTCGCGATTATTGGCCTGAAAAGCACTCACCATGATGAATCGGTCGATTCCCAAGCTTTCTGCCGCTTCAATCGTTTTAACTGCACCATCCAGATCAATCAACAGCGTTTGATCAGCACCGGTGCTTCCTCCGGACCCTGCTGTGAACACGACGGCATCACAGCCTTTTGCCGCATTCGCAATCTCATCCACTGATCCAGTTAAACTGACGACCGCAGATTCAATTCCACTTCTCTCTAAATGCTTACTTTGCTCTTCTTTGCGAACCATCGCCCGTACACTATGATCCCGGCTATCTTTTAATAAATCTACAAGCTGTTTACCGATCTGCCCGTTTGCCCCAACTACGAATACTTTCATAAAGGTCAGCTCCCATAATGGTTAGTTTGGTTTCCATTAAAATTATTTCATGGACTCAGAGCATTATCAAACAATCAGCCCGCCGATTCTGCTTTAACATTGGAAAAAGTTTGGCAACCACCCTTATATATTTTATAATAAGAACAATACGTGTTCTTCGGAAACACAAAGGGGAGGTGTAAAGATGGCAATAAGAATGTTAATGCCACCTTCTGCAGCGTCTCATGCAAAGCCTAGTATTGGAGGCGATACTTTGCATGGGGTTGAATTAAGCTAAACTTAATCGCCCGCCTTATCATTTCTAATATTCGGCTTTGCACCTTATTTCATTCTTAATAAAGAATAAGGGGCTGGCAGAAATGAAATATGTAAAAGCGACGGCCGTTTTACCTGAAAAGCTGATCGTTGAAATTCAAAAGTATGTGCAAGGTGAAACCATATATATCCCTAAACCCGAAAAGGCCCATCACAAATGGGGAACCCGTTCGGGATCAAGGGAATTGATCGATGACCGGAATGCCTCTATAAAATATGCATTCAAGGACGGGCATACCATCCATCAATTAGCAGAGGAACATTTTCTCTCCGCGGAAACCATCAAGAAAATCGTATATTCTAAATAAGGATTACACGGGTAGCACTGATAATGATATCAGTGTTATTTGTATGCAGAGTATGTTTCTTAGCCGTTTTCCCCCTTTTAAAGCAGATGCAATTTATGTAAAGTAAAGAGAAACGGTAACACTTGCAGAAACAGGAGTGAAGAAAATGGAACCTTTTATCAGGAGCGAGCAGTATAACTTCATAAAATCCCAAACACAAATTCTCATAAATGGACACGCGACTGCCAACGATAAGGATGTGATCAACACCCTGAAAACAGTCGCCAAAGAAAGAGTATTAAGCTTATTCAGTGACTTGTACGAAGAGCAAAAACAACTGCTGGACCCAGTGGATACCATCAAAGATCCCGCACAAGCCGAAGCCTTTCTCTTACAGGTGAAGCCATTTGTGATCCCATTTAAAGAAGTAACCGAAAAAACGATAAAAAAACTATTTCCTAAAGCAAAGAAATTAAAAACCCCTTTGTTGGAAAACATCGATTTGAGAGAGATCTCATACCTAGGATGGGATGATGTCGGATCCGGAAAGAAATTCATCATTGCCCCCCATCATCATAAACTCACCGGATTGCATGGAACCATTAAACCTGCCAACAAAAAAGGGATTTGTGCCATATGCAGCCGCTTTGAAGAAGTAGGGATGTTCATGTCTGAAACAAAAGGAACCGTCCAAGGTACATTCATTAAAAAAGGGAATTATATTTGCCTGGACAGTATGAAATGCAACCAGAACATAACCAATTTGGATAAAATGACCGACCTGATCGAACGGCTTAAATAAAACGGAAAAGCAATCCTTCAATGGCGAAGGATTGCTTTTTGTCCTTGTTAAAAAATTCTCATTTTGTCCTGCCTATGGAACTCTAGTATAATGGAAGCGATACATGAAAGAAGGAATGATATATTGAAAAGCAAAATGAATAAGTTGTTTGAAGATCAAAAAAACATTCATGTGCTGTATTCCTATAATGAAATGGAACATTACCTTAACCAGGTTTTAAGTTATATCCAAGATGGCATCATGGCGGGAGATTACGTCATTCTTGTTGAAAATGACCGTATTTACCCCATTATTCAAAAAGAGCTGAGCACTCGGTTAACGGAAGATCAAATGGAGTTCCTTCATTTTGTGAACAACTTCGATTTCTATTGTTCAAGCGGCAGTTATCATCCTCCTGCAATCGAAGAATACTTTAATAAAATGGTACAGCCCTATGTGGAAAATAAAATCTCTTTCCGATCATGGGCACATGTGGAATGGGCAACCCTGGAAGAGCCGCTGCACATCATAGAGGAATTTGAGAGAACAGTAGATGAAGCTGTAAATCTACTGTCGTTTCCATTAATTTGTGCGTATAAAGGTGACAGGATGCCAGACTACCTTAAAACCATACTGTTGGAAACACATCCTTATGTCCTAAAAGACGATGATATCATCATCTGTGAACAATACTTGCCACCTAGTTTGAAATAATACACTTACACGCTTAGGAATTCCCTTAAGCGTGTTGTTTTCCGTACATTATTGAAAATTTTTGGGTTAGTTATTCTTTGGGTTTTGTGCTTTACATGTGAGTTTCGGCGCTTTACTCGTGAAATCAGGGCATTTACTCGTGAGTTTCGGCGCTTTACTCGTGAAATCAGGGCATTTACTCGTGAGTTTCGGCGCTTTACTCGTGAATTCGGTGCTTTTACTCGTGAGTTCCGGCGTTTTACTCGTGAGTTCCGGCGTTTTACTCGTGAGCACATTTTTCCCACCACACAAAAAAAGAAGCGCCATAATGGCACTTCTTTTTTTGAAATTAAGGCAATACCGATGCGCCCATCAAGTAGCGGTCCACTTCTCGAGCTACTTCACGGCCTTCATTGATGGCCCAAACGATGAGGCTTTGCCCCCTCCTTGCATCTCCGGCAGCGAAAACTCCTTCGACATTGGTTCTGTAATCGCCATAAATGGCATCAATTTTTTGATGCACTGTTTCTACGCCAAATTGAGCTAATAGCGGCATTTCCGTTCCTTCAAATCCGATTGCGATGAAAACGAATTGTGCAGGCCATACTTTTTCAGTTCCTGGTACTTCCCGGAAAATGTACATTCCGTCATCGCCTTTGATTTTTTCCATTGAGATTGTGTGCAGTTCTTTAACGTTGCCATTTTCATCGGCGACGATTTTTTTTGTTTGGATTGAATATTGACGCGGATCTGCACCGAATTTCGCTTCCGCTTCCTCATATGCATAATCAAGGGAAAACACATTCGGGTAGGCTGGCCACATATTATCAGATGTACGGGCCGTCGGAAGGATTGGATGCTTCCCGAATTGTACGACGCTCTTACATTCCTGGCGAAGGGCAGTCGCGACACAGTCAGCCCCTGTATCCCCGCCGCCGATGACGATGACGTCCTTCCCCTTAGTGTCTAAAAACTTGCCGTCTTCAAAATTGGAGTCCAGCAGGCTTTTAGTCGAAGTCGTCAAGTAATCCATTGCAAGGTGAATGCCTGTTGCTTCACGTCCTTCAATTTTCAGGTCACGCTGCTTTTGGGCACCTGTGCAAAGGATGACTGCATCATACTGATCTTGCAGTTCTTCGGCTGTTATATCTTTGCCTACTTCTGTATTGGTAATGAAATCGATGCCTTCCTGGGTCAATAATTTGATCCGGCGTGCAACGACATCTTTTTCAAGCTTCATGTTCGGGATGCCGTATGTCAACAGCCCGCCTGCACGGTCTGAACGCTCATAAACCGTGACCGAATGACCTGCTTGATTCAACTGGTCGGCACTCGCCAATCCTGCCGGTCCTGAACCGATGATGGCAATTTTCTTGCCGGTCCTGCTTTCAGGGATGCGAGGCGTGATCCAGCCATTTTCAAATCCTTTATCGATGATGGTCCGTTCAATGTTCTTGATGGTAACGGCAGGATCGCTTATCGCTACCGTACAAGACCCTTCACAAGGGGCCGGGCAGACGCGCCCGGTGAATTCAGGGAAATTATTCGTTTTCGATAAACGGTCCAATGCTTCTTTCCATCTGCCGCGATACACCAAATCATTCCACTCCGGAATCAGATTATGAATCGGACAGCCCGTTGTGACTCGGTTCAATTCCATGCCCATATGGCAGAAAGGGGTGGCGCAGTCCATACACCGCGCTCCCTGTGTACTTAACTTTTCATCAGAGAAAGGAGCTGTATACTCTCTCCAGTCGTTTAAACGAGTGAGAGGATTCCGGTCTTTTGGTTTTTCTCGCGGATAATCCATAAATCCTGTTGCTTTTCCCATCTTTCTCTCCCCTTCCTTACTGCATCACAGCTTGTTTAGTGATTTTTTTATCTTGAACGGCATTTGCTTGAAATGCACTCATGATCGCTTCTTCATCCGTCAGCCCTGCACGCTTCTGCTCATTGATGCTTTTGATCATCCGTTTGTAATCTTTCGGAATGACTTTTACGAATTTCTTAGCGAAATCCTCCCAGTTTTCCAGTACATACGATGCTTTGGCACTTTCTGTATAATGAAGGTGGCTGTAAAGCATTTCTTTTACCTCGTTGGCATCATCCATATTATCAAGCGTCTCGAATTCTATCATTTCACCATTGCATAATGCCTTGAATTCTTCTGCATCATCAGCAAGTACATAAGCGATGCCGCCTGACATGCCTGCCGCAAAGTTTTTGCCGACGTCACCCAGGATGACCACGCGTCCGCCTGTCATATACTCACAGCCATGGTCTCCAATTCCTTCAACGACGACATTGACTCCACTGTTCCGTACGGCAAATCGTTCCCCTGCACGGCCATTAATGTAGGCCTCGCCGCTTGTTGCACCATATAAGGCGATATTTCCGGCAATTACATTGTCCCCGGCCTCGATCTGATTGCCAGAAGGTGCCGTGACAATGATCTTTCCGCCAGATAAGCCTTTTCCAACATAGTCATTGACATCACCTGTCAAATACATCGACATCCCTTTTGGAATGAACGCACCGAAGCTCTGGCCCGCCGATCCTGTAAAACGAAGTGTGATCGTATCTTCAGGCAACCCTTCCTCACCATAGCGTTTGGATACTTCACTGCCGACAATCGTTCCGACCACACGGTTCACGTTTGTAATCGGGAAGCTGACATCCACTTGGGTTTGATCAATTAAAGCAGGCTCCACAACAGGTAAAATCTCACGGATATCCAAGGATTCTTCTATTTTATGGTTTTGAGGAAGTTGATAAGTACGTATCCCCTCCGGTTGGAAAAGTAGTGTCGTCAAGTCCAGATGCTTCGCTTTCCAATGGTTTTGCGCCCGCTCGCTAACTTGTAAAACATCAGTGCGGCCGACCATTTCTTCCAATGTTCTAAAACCAAGCTCAGCCATCGTTTCCCGGACTTCCTCAGCGATGAAGCGCATGAAATTCACGACATGATCGGGATCTCCTGTGAATTTGCTGCGAAGCTCAGGGTTTTGAGTAGCTACCCCGACAGGACATGTATCCAAATGGCAAGCACGCATCATCACACAGCCAAGAACCACAAGCGGCGCTGTAGCAAAACCGAATTCTTCCGCTCCAAGGATAGCTGCCATGACCACATCGCGTCCCGTCATTAATTTTCCATCCGTTTCAAGGACTACACGGCTTCGCAGGCCATTCAGCATCAATGTTTGGTGTGCTTCGGCAAGGCCCAGCTCCCAAGGAAGACCAGTATGTTTGATACTCGTTTTTGGTGATGCGCCCGTACCGCCATCATACCCGCTGATAACGATGACATCTGCGGCTCCTTTGGCCACACCGGCTGCAATCGTGCCTACTCCTGCTTTTGACACAAGCTTGACGCTGATTCTGGCATCACGGTTCGCATTTTTCAAATCATGGATCAGTTGTGCCAGATCTTCAATTGA
The DNA here is from genome assembly GCF_044767165.1 of Peribacillus sp. NPDC101481. Lineage (NCBI taxonomy): Bacteria > Bacillati > Bacillota > Bacilli > Caryophanales > Bacillaceae > Peribacillus > Peribacillus sp. NPDC101481. The sequence continues at coordinate 116,700 of NZ_JBIWNJ010000005.1, forward strand.
ATAGATATCATGATGCGGAGGCGGTGAAATAAGGCCGACACCCGGTGTGGAACCACGGACCTCTGCGACCCAAGGGTATACTTTGTTTCCAGGCAGCTGGCCGCCTTCACCCGGCTTTGCACCTTGCGCCATTTTGATTTGAAGTTCATCGGCATTAACAAGGTAATGGCTTTTCACTCCAAAACGACCGGACGCAATTTGTTTAATTCCGCTGCGGCGGTCATCGCCGTTTTCATCCAGTTGGTAACGGCTAGGGTGCTCCCCGCCTTCACCGCTATTGCTTTTTCCGCCTAAACGGTTCATCGCAATCGCTAATGTTTCATGTGCTTCCTGACTCAATGAACCGAATGACATCGCGCCCGTTTTGAATCGGCTGACGATGGATTCCACGGATTCAACTTCATCTATAGAAATGCTTTGGCGTTTTTGGTCGAACGAGAATAAATTCCGTAAAAAACCGAGTCTCTCTTCATTTGCCAAGTTTGAATATTGCTTAAATAAATTATAATCGCCTTTCCGGCAGGCCCATTGCAGTGTATGGATCGTTTTCGGATTGAAAGCATGATGTTCCCCTGTTTTTCTCCATTGAAAATCACTTCCGCTTTCAAGTGTTTGGTCAAGGGAATCAGCTGCAGCTTTTCTATGACAAATCAACGCTTCATCTGCGATCGTTTCCAAATCGATCCCACTAAGCTGCGATGCAGTACCGCTGAAATAGCGTTCAATCACATCAGCACCGATTCCGACCGCTTCGAAAATTTGCGCTCCGCGATAACTTTGAATCGTTGAAATCCCCATTTTCGACATTACTTTTACGATGCCTTCCGTCAACGAGCGTACATATTTCCTCACCGTTTCTTCGTAGCTGATGGCCAAACTGCCTTCCAATACGGCCTGCTTATATGTTTCATAAGCAAGGTACGGGTAAATCGCATCCACTCCATACCCGATCAGGGACGCATAATGATGGACTTCCCTCGCTTCCCCGGATTCAACGATAATGCTCACTTTTGTACGGTTCCCATGACGGATCAGCTCCTGATGAAGGGCGCTCGCAGCCAGCAGGGAAGGTATCGCAGCCTTTTCCTTGCTCATATCCTTGTCAGATAAAATCAAAAGGCTTACTCCATCAGCGATTGCTTGTTCCGCTTCACGACAGATGCGATCAAGTTCACTCTCTAAATCTTCTGAAAATAAAGTGTGAATGACTTTGCTCCTGAATTCAGGATAGGCGTTTCCTTTCAACTGCTGCATTTGACCTGGCGTCAAAACAGGTGAATCCAATTGAATGCGGCGGCTGTTCGTTTCATCCGGTTTCAGCAAATCTCCTTCCGCACCGAGGAATGTCATCGTTGACGTGACGATCTGTTCACGAAGCGAATCGATTGGCGGGTTGGTTACCTGTGCAAAGGATTGCTTGAAATAGTTGAATAGCGATTGCGGGCGATCTGATAAGACCGCTAACGGAATGTCATTCCCCATGCTGCCCAGTGGATCTTTGCCTTCGTTAATGACCGGCAGTAAATATTTTTGGACATCTTCATACGTGTATCCAAACGCTTTTTGCCTGAATAACAAATCACTCAATGGCTCCCCTTCGAGCACAGGTTCTTCGTCACTTAATTGTACAAGCTGTTCGTCCAGCCATTGCTGGTATGGATTTTCCTGAGCCATTTCCGACTTGATCTCTTCATCGGAAACAATACGGCCTTCCTCTAAATCTATTAAAAGCATTCTGCCTGGGCTTAAACGATCTTTATATAATACATTCTCCGGCTCCACATCGATCACGCCGACTTCAGAGGAGAAAATGATGTAATCATCTTTTGTCACATAATACCTTGCAGGCCTTAAACCATTTCGATCCAGGATGGCACCGATTTGCTTGCCATTCGTAAAGGATATGGCCGTCGGCCCATCCCATGGCTCCATGAGCATGCTATGATATTCGTAAAATGCCTTCTTTTCCTTCGTCATATGCGGATTTTCCGTCCACGGTTCAGGGATCAGCATCATCGCCGCATGTGCCGGTTTACGCCCGGCAAGCACGAAGAATTCAAGTGCATTATCAAGAATCGAGGAATCACTGCCGTCTATATCAAGAATAGGCAGCACCTTTTGCAGGTCATCCCCGAATGCTTCCGAAACAAACTGCTGCTCACGAGCTTTCATCCAATTCACATTACCTCTAAGCGTATTGATTTCGCCATTATGGATCAGGTAACGGTTTGGATGTGCCCGTTCCCAACTAGGAAATGTATTCGTGCTGAAGCGGGAATGCACTAAAGCGAAAGCCGAAACGAAGGACTCCTGTTGAAGGTCAAGATAAAAAGCATCCACCTGCTCAGGCGTCAACAATCCTTTGTATACAATCGTAGCACTTGAAAGGCTGGCAAAATAAAAACGATTGCCGCGTTCACGAGCCCAGTTTTCAGCTTGTTTTCTGATAATGAACAATTTACGCTCAAAAGCTAAATCATCAGTCATCCCTTCGCTTGCCCCGATGAATACTTGGCGAATCGTCGGACATGTCTCCTTGCCGACCTCTCCGATTTTCGTTGCATCAACAGGAACCGTTCTCCAGCCTAATAGCGTTTGGCCTTCTTGTTCGATAAATGCATTCAAACGAGCTTCGATTTCATTCCGTTCATCATCATTGTTAGAGAAAAAGAGCATGCCTACACCATAGCGTCCTTTTGCCGGCAAATTCATTTCCGGGCATGCCAGCCTGAAATATTCATCAGGAATCTGTACCATTAATCCTGCGCCATCTCCTGTAAGCGGATCGCTGCCTTGTCCGCCGCGATGATCTAATTGGCACAGCATATTCAGTCCTTGTTTGACGATGTCATGTGTAGCAAGCCCTTTTAAATGAGCATATAAACCGATCCCACATGCATCATGTTCAAATTCAGGATGGTAGAGCCCTTGTGCTTTTGGTATTTGATTGTATGTCATATTAATCGCCCCCATCGTATTCTTACACCGTTATGTCACTTACATTTATTCTAGGTTTTCAAATCGATATAAACAATATATAATTCTAGTAGAATCCATCTCAATTTGAGATGAATGGCAGGAGGATGAATAAATGGAACTACGACAATTACGTTATTTTGTTGAAGTCGCCGAGAGAGAACACGTCTCAGAAGCCGCAGAGCACCTGCATATCGCACAATCTGCAATCAGCCGGCAAATATCCAGATTGGAAGATGAACTTGGCGTTCTGTTATTCGAGAAAATCGGCCGGAATATCCAATTGACTCCAATTGGTAAAATTTTCTTAATCCATGCCAAAACGGCGATACAGGCGATTGAATATGCTAAATATCAAATTGAGGAGTTTTTGGACCCTGAACACGGAAGCATTAAAATCGGGTTCCCGACCAGCCTTTCCACCCATTTACTGCCTACCGTCATTTCCGCTTTTAAAGATGAGCAGCCAAATATCGGCTTCCACTTAAGACAGGGATCTTATTCCTCTTTAAAGGAAGCTGTCAAAAATCGCGAAATCGGATTAGCCTTTCTTGGGCCGATTCCGACAAACGATCCAGATATTGAAGGTCATATCCTGTTCACGGAAAACATATCGGCTTTACTTCCCATCACTCACCCTTTGGCTGAAAGAAAGAGTCTACGCCTAAGTGATTTAAGAAATGATCCCTTCGTCTTGTTTCCCAAAGGATACATCTTTCACACTATTGCACTCGAGGCGTGCAAAGCAGCCGGTTTTGCACCGAATATCGCCTCGGAAGGTGAAGACATGGATTCCATAAAAGGGCTCGTTTCTGCCGGAATCGGAGTCAGTCTGCTCCCTGACAGTACTTTTTATGAAGTCATTCCAAGACTGACTGTCAAGATCCCGATCGATACACCCGAAGTCAAACGGACTGTCGGCATCATCACTCCTAAAAACAGGGACTTGGCTCCATCAGAAAAACTTTTTTACCAATTTGCCAAAAAGTTCTTCTCTGTTCTCGAGCAATATCAATAAAATATGGCCTTCTAAACGGTTAATGGTAATCGTAGATGGGACCAGTTCTTCCCATAAATATTTCAACTAGACAACTTGCCTATAGCCCACTGAACGAATAATGTATCAAGATTATTCGTTCAGGAGGAATTTAAATGCAACCCACCTATCCACATCTTGCTTGGCATGAAACACTCGAGCTTCATGAGTTGGTTGCCGCTCAGTCCAATGCCCTTATGAAATTTAAAAAAGCTTACCCAAAAATAAAAGACCCAATTCTAAAAACGATTTATAAGCAAACAATCGATACCCTTACCCAAAACATCATGGAGCTGCTGCAATTTTACCCGTTGACGCCTAAAACGGACAGGGATGACGATGTATCAAGGGATGACGCATCGGCCGCCGCTGCCGGGGAATTGCTGGGCTTTGCCAAATCATCTATCAAAAATTACGCAATGGCGATTACGGAAACAGCCACCCCTTCCCTTCGAAAGGTATTTAAGAAACATTTAAATGGAGCCATCGATACCCATGCCAAGATATTCAACTACCTTTATGAAAGAAACCTCTATCCTGCTTACGATTTGAACCAATTGCTTCAAAATGACGTCGATGTTGCCAATAAGGCTCTTTCCCAACCTTTCTAAATGCAAAAAAAGGCAAGCATACCGATCGCTCGCCTTTTTTGCCGCGTTCCGATTCCGTTTTTCAATATAATGTTATAATATATAAGAATTGGATTTAATTAGGTCCTCAGTATTCAAGAGGTGATAATCATGAAAAAGATCTATTTATCCATCATCCTATCCCTGCTCTCATTTTCTTTAGTTGCCTGTAAGGCCGATGAGCCAAAATCCGAGAATATCCTTTCAGTTCCTGAGCTGACAGCAAGGGAGAAAGCCATCCTGGAGAATTCAAGTGAACATTCCTTTCTTATCAATTTCAGTGTTGATGATACATACAAGGAGATGTCCGTCTGGGTCGAAAAATATGAATTTGGCAAACTTGTCGAACCTGAAATGGGACGCATGACAACGGGGATTGAAAAGAATGGGACAATCATCTTTACGACATCGAAAACGGATGATGATCAAAGACGATCGATGTTCAGCGTCAGCATCCAAAACGATGATGGTACGGATACGGTTACTTATCCTGAAACCATTGATGAAATGGATTCCAGCGTATGGGACAGTGCTGGCAAACTCAAAATAAACAGCATAAACAAGCTTGCATTGGCGAGTATATGTTACTCAAGCGGAAATGAAGGCATACGTTCACTTTCCACTGATTTTTATGGTGATATGGAAGGACATATGGACGAGTTGAAGGAATACGATGTTGTCTACCTCCTGAGAAGTGAATTCACTAAATGAGCTGACAAATGCAGGGGCAAGTTTGTTTTAGCACGATACTATTGCAAAAGTGGATCGTTAAACTCTATGACTTCGAGAAAATAAATGAGGCGTTTGAAGAATCAAAAAAGGGTTGTCATCTAATGGTTGATGATGAAAAAACCATTGGATGACTGATTTTGCTCATTTGAAAGATGAGTAAGTCCAAGTTATAGGATGGATGTAAATTTTTCTACATTTTAAAAAGGGGTTGAAGGAAGAGGTATTTGGGTGTAATCTTTAAAAATAATAAAACGGAAAGAAGATCATTAATTTGAAGAAAATCATCCTCCTCTTTGCAGCAGTAGTCATCGCGAGCTCTCTCGGACATCAAATAACCGGCGGATATAATGACCCTCGAAAATCCCGCCCTAGGTATATACATTTGAAATAAGGAATCCGCTTTTGAGCTTGATTCCTTATCATTTCGGTAGGCAATAAATATTAATATTTTAAGAAGCGATCATGGAATTTGAATCTAAGAAAACTTATCACTCAATTAAGCTGGTATTAAATCCCCTTAAATTACTCAGTCCTCATTATTTCTCACCAATATTAGATCACCTTCATTCGATATATAACCATCTTTTCCCGTTTTATCGATATATACGTTATAGCCCTTTTTCAGTTCGATCACGATTGGCTTTTTCACTTTTTCGTCGATATCCCATTGAATCGTTTGCAAGCTTTCGGTTTCCGTTTCATCTTTTATATCGACAAACACTCCAATTTTATCGCTTGTTCTTGATAGTACATAATTCCCCGCTGGGATCTCTGTACCGACCACATAATGACCAGGATCTTTCATGATGATTTTTTGATTTTTTTTCACGACTTTTTCAAATTCAGAAGGCTTGAATTCAATCTTCCCTTTAATCGAGAAATTTTCATTCATATATGAAGGCTCTGCATGCAGTACAGCATTTTTGTGCATTTTATTGCCAGCAACTACAGCTTCACTATCGAGAGCTTTAATATCATAATAACCCTGATCGATATCTCTCCCGACAATGATGTTTTGTGATTCCAACACCTTATAGGAAGCAGCATTATTTTCCGTATTTCTATTAGCGGCACTCATCGCTGATGGAACAATGTACACTTTATAGATAAGGAATCCGCTTATCAATACGAGTAAAGTTAACGCGGCTATGCTTTTATTTAGACAAAATATGCAATAATCATGTTTAATAGCAAGCAACCAACCACCACTAAAAAGGAAAATGACATATTTCCCAATAACATCGTTTTATAATAAGAGTATCGCCCTTTTTTGGTCGCTACGATATATCGGTAGCCTGTTTTATAGTCTTGAATATAGCTGTCGGCGCACATGATCAATAGAAAAATGGGCAAAAACCAGATTAGTAGTATTTGCATCATATGACCTAATGAACTTGCCGCTAAAAAAGTGGCTAGATGGGGCATGATCCATGACTCTAAAACATTGCCGATCAAAATAAAAATATCAATAATGACAATCGCCACAATACATAACACGATGAACTTTGCTTTTTTATTATTTGTTAATCGATAATAATAACTATTCATTTTGTCTCCCTTTATAAGGCCACCTTGAATCAACAATCATCCAAGGTGGCTTCACCATATTCATCATTTTTTATTTATTATATTCAGTGGTGTAATAAGTCTTATATTGTCCAGGTAGTATTCTCCCTGTCTCTTCATCCCAATATCCCTCTACAGTATAGGTACTAGAGCTATAATTATTATTCTCAGCCGTTAACCTAACATTAGCGGCATTGGCACCTGCATTGCCTTTAACATAATGGTTGCGCCCACTTTTTTCACCGCTGCTACCTGCTGTAACTTTCACTGCAGGAGATACGTTCGTGCCATCGCTTCTTTCCAACCAATATGTCGTATAAGTATTCGTACCTTCTTGTGAATGATACATTCTCACCTTCCATGTATTCCGTTCTGTAGTCGTTTGGCGATACTTTGTATGTGTATATTCGTTGCCTTGCTCTTTCTTAATCTTAAAGGAATATACCGAATTCTCATTCCCAGCTTCAACTGAAAGCGTTCCTAACCCGATTGAGCAAGCTAAAATAGTACCTAATGCTATTACTCTTTCCTTTCTTCTTTTCATCATATTTTCTCCTGAAATTTATTTTTGAACAGATTAATGATATATGAATGGCAAGTATGTGAAGTTTCATAATTAAAATGGGACATGCCACATCTGACATCATGAAATGAAAATGCAATGATAAATAATTTTCTAGCATCACGGCCCGGAAAAAGGCACGCTCATAGCAAAAACACCGCCGATGAGGAGCAGTATTTTGATTCGTTTTCACACAAAAAAAGGCCGTTTAACATGTAGTTAAACGGCCTTCCCCTGTTGCTATTTAGCTTTCTTTACGGTTACTTTTGCTGCTTTTCCTGTATTGCCCGCTTTGTCTTTTGCTGAGACGTATAATGCGGAGCCTGCTTTTTTCTTGCTGATTTTGATGGAGAAATTCCCCTTACTATCAGCTTTTGCCGTTCCGATGTTTTTATTGCTGTACTTCACGGTAACGGTTGAACCGATTTCCGCTTTACCAGTTACTTTTGTTGCCTTATCGTTTACTTCATTCACTTTCGGTGTACCTGGAGCGGTTTTATCTTTAACCGTTACTTTTGCTGCTTTTCCTGTATTGCCCGCTTTGTCTTTTGCTGAGACGTATAATGCGGAGCCTGCTTTTTTCTTGCTGATTTTAATGGAGAAGTTCCCCTTACTATCAGCTTTTGCCGTTCCGATGTTTTTATTGCTGTGCTTCACGGTAACGGTTGAACCGATTTCCGCTTTACCAGTTACTGAAGTAGCTTTATCGCTTACTTCATTCACTTTCGGTGCATCCGGGGCGGTTTTATCGAGAACCGTCACGGTTGCGGCCTTGCTTTCACGTTTTGCTAAGTCTGTAGCCGTGACTGAAAGTTTAGTGCCGGCCTTTTGCTTGCTGATTTTCACTTTGAAATTCCCTTTGCTGTCCGTGTTGCCTGAACCAATCACTTTTTTTGCACTATTTTTAATCGAGATTTTCATGTCCGCTTGCGCTTGACCCGTTACATACGTATCTTTGTCACTTAAAGCTTTGACAGTTGGCTTGTTAGGGGTTGCACCCTTATTCACGAATACTTTGATTGAAGATACTGCTAGTTTGGAAGAATCAGAGATATTCACAGTAAGCAGCTGTGCAGCTTTTTGGACTGGAATCGTAACGCTGAACGTTCCGTTGGCTGACGCCGTTCCTTTACCGAGCGTTTTGCTTCCGCTTTTCACTTCGATTATTGAACCTTTTTTAGCTGAACCAGTCAGTTTTGTTTGCGTATCCATCACAAGATTGACTTTAGCTTGTAAATCCACTGCACTAAGAGCACTGTAAGCATTCAGCCTTCCATATCCGGAGACTAAATCTTTCCCGACAGGAAGTTCTTCTTCCGGTATGATGATTTCTCCATCTTCTGGTTCATAGCCCTCATAAGGGTCTACATTATCTTCTTCTTCAAAAGCGACATATTCCGATGTCTCATGAAGGATTTCCCTTACTTCATTCACTTTCAACCCAGGGTTTCCGGATAATAATAAGGCCGTGGCTGCCGCAACATGGGGAGCTGCCATTGATGTACCATCCATGTAAGTAACATTCCCGTTAGGCACAAGGCTCGGAATGGCTGTTCCCGGAGCGACCATGTCCAACTTCGATCCATAATTGGAATAATCGGAAACTAAATCAAGGGCATTGGTTGCACCGACTGATATGGCATATTTTGATGATGCAGGATAAGAAAGACCTTCCATCCCATCATTACCGCTTGCTACGACAACCATTACATTCTTGGCAGCCGCATGTTTCAAGGCATATTCAATCGTCCTGCTATATTCTCCGCCCAAGCTAAGGTTTATGACCTTTGCACCATGATCCACGGCATATTTAATGCCTAGAGCAATTTTCTCATTGTCTCCATAACCTGAAGAGTCCAAGACCTTCACAGGCATGATTTTAGCTACTTGATTGATTCCTTGCATAGAATAACCGTTATCTGCTTTGGCAGCGATGATTCCGGATACATGTGTACCATGACCATTGTCATCGATTGCTTTTTCTTTCTTATCGATGAAATTCTTACCGGACTCCATTTCAACGACACTCTGTAGATCCGCCAGTGAATCATCGACACCTGTGTCGATAACCGCTACCAACGTATCTTTTAAATTACGTTTCTTAATAAGGTTCTGCAGTTTTTCGTTATCAATGTCCGCTCCCTTAATGCCTTCTTCCCCGCCGGCGTTATCTAAAGACCATTGATACGGAGATTGAATGTCGGCAGAAAGTGCTTTGTACGTTTTTACCGCTTCGATATATTCCACTTCTGGAAGTTTTTCGATACCGGATAGAGCTGCTGTGCTCATTTTAGCTTGGTTCTTTAACTCTACAACATACATATCATCATACAGAACCTCTTGTTGCTTAGGCGCCGATAATGTTCCATATCCTTTTCCGCTTATCTTGGATTGGACAGCGCTTAATGACTTCCCAGGTTTAAGTTTGACGATATATTTATTCTTTACATTTTTCGAAGCAGGAAGTTCGATTCCCGCTTTGCTTGCGATATCGACGATTCTCTCACCTGCAAGTTTATCAAGATTGATTTTCTTTGCAATGGCGTCCATATCCTTTTTCAATCCCGCCGGAGCGACGTCTGCCGATTTATTGAATAAGGCCTTAATCGCCTCTTGCTGCTTGTTGCTAATGACTGCCGTACTGCTTGCTCCATTTTCATTAAGATCCTCGATAAGGGGCTTAATCTCGACTAAGTGATTATAAACGGCTTCCCTTGCCGTTTTATTACCAGCCAGATGAAGGGCCAGGAATGGCGAAGCTTTATAGTATAAAGAGGAAAGGGTACGTCCCTCAGACGACTTCGTGAGAACTTCATCTCTAAACACGCGGAGTGTTTTCAACATGGATTCTCCAGTTTTCTTATCATTTACACTCACTTCAACCGGGCAAGATTCTAGCTCCTCTCCTTCGTCCCCGGCAGATGGCGGCAATGTCACTGAATGCGCATTGATGGAGTATTCAGCTACATTTTCCGCATCCGGAATGGGATTTCCCTCATCATCCGTATCGCCGAAATATTCAACTTTAACATAATATGTGCCTTCCCAAGCATATGGGAAATCGACTACAGCTTTTTCATCAGGATAAGAAGAGACAATATAATTGCTCTCATCTTTTTCTGCTTTTCCTTTATCTTGATATACGGAGATATTCAAGATTTTGTCCGAATTGACTTCGAACTCAATATGGGAGAACTTTTGTACTTCTTCTGTTGTGGGACTGATTTGGTACCATTGAACATCCGGTTTTTCAAACTTTCCGTCCAGAGTGTCCCCATTTTTAATGGCTTTTACATTTTCAATGGGTGTTGCAGCTGCTGCTTGAGAATTCAGCGGAACCATCAAGCTGAAAATCAGTGCAAAAATAAGTGCACACGCCGTAATTCGACTCACATTCTTAAATTTCACGGTTTTCCCTCCAATAATTGGTTAAAAAATAACAGTACTATACCAAACTATCACACTGTAAAATTTTATCAACCAATTTTTTCCCTTTTTTATGTCAAATGCTTAATTTATTTGGCCATAGAGCTGAAAAATGATTCGCATGAACCAATTAAGCAAGATATTTACGTTCCGATGTTCCTCTCATGACGATAGTAGCCTAATTGGTAGATTGATCGCTAATAGATTTAAATCGGTGAGTATCCTAACATGACCTAATTCCTATGGTCAGCCAATGCCACGAAAAAAAGCTGTCCCAGCAGAAAAATATGCGGGACAGCTTCCAATCATTTTTATTTAGTTTGCGACGATATTGACTAATTTGCCTGGTACGGCAATCACTTTACGAATGGTTTTCCCATCGATTTGTTCTTTGATGGAATCATCACCCATCGCGATTTCTTCCAGTTTTTCTCTCGTAGTGTCAGTCGGCACCATTAATTTCGCTTTAACTTTTCCGTTGATTTGGATGACGATTTCGACTTCGTTATCCACTAACTTAGCTTCATCGAACGCCGGCCATGTACCGTACGTGATGCTCTCGGAATGGCCCAGTTTAGACCAAAGCTCCTCGGCAATGTGAGGTGCAACTGGTGCAAGCAGCTTTACGAAGCCTTCGATATATACTTTAGGAAGCGAATCCGCTTTATAAGCATCATTAATGAATACCATCAATTGTGATATCGCCGTATTGAATTTCAATTCCTCATAGTTCTCGGTCACTTTTTTAACCGTTTGATGATAGACTTTTTCAAGCTTGCCCGTGTCATCCGTTTCGGTCATCTTATCTGTGATCGTACCGTCATCGTTGACTAATAAACGCCAGATACGGTCAAGGAATCGGCGGGAACCGTCCAATCCGTTTGTGGACCAGGCAATCGAAGCATCCAATGGCCCCATGAACATTTCGTACATGCGAAGTGTATCGGCACCATGGCTTTCAACGATATCATCCGGGTTCACAACATTCCCTTTTGATTTACTCATTTTTTCATTATTCTCGCCAAGGATCATTCCTTGGTTAAATAGGTTTTGGAATGGCTCCTTCGTTGGCACGACACCGATATCGTACAGGAATTTATGCCAGAAACGAGCGTAAAGCAAGTGAAGCACCGCATGCTCAGCGCCGCCAATATAAATGTCGACCGGCATCCATTCTTTTAATTTTTCAGGATCTGCAAGTGCTTCCTTGTTGTCCGGATCGATATAACGAAGGAAGTACCAGCTGCTGCCTGCCCACTGTGGCATCGTGTTTGTCTCACGGCGCCCTTTTCGTCCATTTTCATCCGTTACATTCACCCATTCCGATATGTTTGCAAGTGGTGATTCGCCTGTACCTGAAGGCTTGATGTCCGTAGCTTTCGGTAAAATCAATGGAAGATCTTCTTCCTTCACTGCAGACATCGTGCCGTCTTCCCAATGGATGATCGGAATTGGTTCACCCCAGTAACGCTGACGGCTGAATAACCAGTCGCGAAGACGGTATGTTATTTTCTTCGTACCGATTTCTTTTTCTTCCAGCCATTTGATCATCGTCGAAATGCCTTCTTCTTTATTCAATCCATCAAGGAATTCCGAATTCACATGAAGTCCATCGCCTGTATATGCTTCACTTGTCACATCTCCGCCAGCTACGACTTCCTTGATCGGCAAGTCGAACTTGACTGCAAATTCATAATCACGCTCATCATGGGCAGGAACCGCCATGATCGCACCCGTTCCATAGCTGATCAACACGTAATCGGCTATCCAGATCGGCATTTTTTCGCCGTTTACCGGGTTAATGGCATAAGCCCCCGTGAACACGCCTGATTTATCCTTGGCCAAGTCTGTTCTTTCTAAGTCGCTTTTATGTTTCACTTCATCTAAGTAAGCTTCAACTGCTGCCCTTTGGTCAGCCGTGGTAATTTTATCGACAAACGGATGTTCAGGTGCCAATACGGCATATGTTGCACCAAATAACGTATCCGGACGAGTCGTGAACACCGTGAATGTATCATCAAAGCCATCAATATTGAAAGTAACCTCCGCTCCCTCGGAACGGCCAATCCAGTTACGCTGCATATCCTTGATGTTTTCCGGCCAATCCACATCGTTCAGATCGTCAATCAAGCGGTCTGCATACGCAGTGATACGAAGCATCCACTGTTTCATCGGGCGACGCTCAACCGGATGGCCCCCACGCTCACTTTTCCCATCGATGACTTCTTCATTAGCCAATACCGTGCCAAGTGCCGGACACCAGTTAACTGCAACTTCATCAATATATGCAAGGCCCTTTTCATATAATTTCAAGAAAATCCATTGCGTCCATTTGTAATAGTCGGGATCTGTCGTGTTTATTTCGCGATCCCAGTCATAAGAAAAACCTAGGGCTTTGATTTGGCGGCGGAACGTGTTGATGTTGTGCTCCGTGAATTCGGCTGGATCATTTCCCGTATCGATCGCATATTGCTCTGCCGGAAGTCCAAAAGCGTCCCAGCCAATCGGATGCAATACATTATACCCCTGCGCCCGTTTCATCCGTGCCAGGATATCGCTTGCCGTATAACCTTCCGGGTGCCCCACATGAAGACCTGCCCCTGAAGGATATGGGAACATATCCAGCGCGTAGAATTTGCGTTTGCCGCTTTCTTCACCCGTTTTGAATGTCTTATTGCCTTCCCAATACTTTTGCCATTTCGTTTCTATGCTTCTATGGTCAAAACTCATATCATTTCCTCCTAATTTCCGTATAAAAAACAATAAAAAACCCCTCATCCCAAAATAGGGACGAGAGGATTATGTATATCTTCCCGCGGTACCACCCACATTGGCGATAGCTAAAATCCGCCCAGCTTAAAACATCCGTAACATGGATTAAAACGCCAGGCATTACTTATTAATTCACACCCGGGACTCCAAGGCGAGTTCGCGACCGTCCCAGGTTGACTTGCACCACCCGTCAACTCTCTTTACTGGTTTAAACCGCTACTATTCCTCATCATAGTCTTTATGAGAATATTGATTTTATTTCATTCTAGTCAATTTCACCGATAATTGCAATAGCCGTACATAAACATTATCGACAGGTTTTTCATTATATATGCGAATTCAGGAAAATTCGTGCAAAAAAGGGAGCTATTCATTCATAGCTCCCTTGCTTCCATTTAATGTCGCAGTAAAGTCATTTCATTCCTCAATTGATTCAACTGCTGCTTCATCCGCGAAAGCATTTCTCGTTGCTGGTCATTCGAACTGGCATACAATCGTTCCATGTCCGTCAAAGCCTCTTCGATATACCTTTGCGAATTTTGAAATTGTTCATCATCGTAATGCTCCTGCCGTGAAGCCTCGTTAAATTCAAACTCTGCAAAATGGAGAGCACCTTCACATTGCTCTAAAAAATGATCGACGGATTGTCTGGTTGCCATTTCAAACCCTCTCCTTCGCGTCTCATTTGGATGATTCGGAATCATCTTGTCTAGTTTGAGCAAATAACGGGTGGATTATCATTTTTTTTGAGCAATCAACCTTTATCCCAAAACTTCTCACCTTGATGGGAAATGAATTGCTCGATCCATTCGGCAAAACCCATGTGGAGTTTCTCGCCTTCTTCAAAATCATCGATATGGCCTTTTACCATTAAATAATCCTTATCGCCTTTAGCGACGGCTTCCCCATCAATGACGATATTATCTTGATAAATGCAGGCCACTTTATAGCATCCCTCATAGGAATTTTCATATGTGTAATTAATAATATCATCCAGGCTGTATAAATCATTTTCCCCGCCCGATTCCACATTATCGAACAGACGGCATCCATTGGTTATTTTTAAAAACTCCTTATAATCCTCGGGCAGAAGCAGTCCGGTTTTCTTTTCAAAGGAATGAATTTGTTCATCCGAAGCAGGTGAATTGAAGGTGCAAGTGGCTTTGTATATGAATCCATCTTCATTTACTTCGATCACCTGATTATTTTCGGCTAATTTCTTTTTCATTTGATTAATCGCTTCTTCAACTTGACCGGTCATGTCCATCAGCTCCCGATTGGATATAGTCATTCAAAGATATACTCGAAATAGCAGCAAAATGTTTAGCCCTCAAGTATACAGTATACGCTTATTTTTCAAAAAAAGACCTAGCTGCGAGAATGTTGTATAATATATGTTGCGATTTAATTTATTTAGGAGGTTGCTGATTTGAATCAGGCAAACCCGTTTATATATGCAACGGATAACAAACGATATCATACATGGAATTACCACCTGAGGGAACATTTTGGACATAAGGTTTTTAAAGTTGCCCTGGATGGCGGTTTTGACTGCCCGAACCGTGATGGCACCGTCGCGCATGGTGGCTGTACCTTCTGCAGTGCCTCTGGCTCTGGTGACTTTGCGGGCAGCAGGGTTGAACCCCTCGACGTTCAGTTTCAGAAGATCAGCGAACGGATGCATCATAAATGGAAAGATGGAAAATATATGGCCTATTTCCAAGCGTTCACGAATACGCATGCCCCAGTGGAAGAACTTCGCGATAAATATGAAAGTGTATTGACCCAGGAGGGTGTCGTCGGGCTCTCCATTGCGACACGTCCGGATTGCCTTCCAGATGATGTAGTCGAGTATTTAGCCGAATTGAACGAACGGACCTACCTTTGGGTGGAGTTGGGTCTCCAGACGGTCCATGAAAAGACCGCGACGATGATCAACCGTGCCCATGATTTCGATTGCTACAAAGAAGGCGTCGATAAACTGCGGAAACACGGCATCCGCATATGCTCCCATATCATCAATGGCCTTCCTCAGGAAGATTACGGCATGATGCTGGAAACAGCCCGGGAAGTTGCCAAACTCGATGTGCAGGGGATAAAGATCCATTTACTTCATTTATTAAAAGGGACACCGATGGTCAAACAATACGAAAAAGGCATGCTCGAGTTTCTTGACCGTGACGATTATGTCAACCTGGTATGCGACCAGCTGGAAATAATCCCTCCAGAAATGATCGTTCACCGCATTACGGGTGACGGTCCGATCGATTTGATGATCGGTCCAATGTGGAGCGTCAATAAATGGGATGTCTTGAATGCCATTGATGCCGAATTGAAACGCCGTAACAGCTGGCAGGGAAAAAATAATCATACGGAGGTACAATCATGAAGCTTGACCGAATTTTGCCATTCGCCAGGATTCTGCTGGAAAAAGCGGTCCATCCCGGGGATATAACCATTGATTGCACGATGGGCAACGGTTTTGATACGGTCTTTCTTGCAGGACTTACAGGTGAAAACGGGCATGTCTATAGTTTTGATATTCAAAAAGAAGCAATTCAAACCACAGCGGCGAAACTAATGGCCGAGAATTTACAAGAGTGCTGCACCCTCATTCACGATGGGCATCAACATTTGAGCAAATACATCAGGAAAGAGCATTCCGGAAAGGTCACGGGTGCCATATTCAACCTGGGTTACCTTCCTGGCGGTGACAAATCAATCATCACCCAAGCCGATACGACGATATCAGCCATTGAACAGCTATTTGAATTGCTGGCACCTGAAGGCATCATCATCCTCGTCATTTACCATGGTCATCCAGGGGGATCGGCAGAACGGGATGCATTGATGGATTATGTACAGAACTTCCCTCAACAGAAAGCCCATATCCTGAAATACGGGTTCATCAACCAATCAAACAATCCGCCATTCATTGTCGCGATTGAAAAAAGATGATGGCTTTTGACACCGTTCGAACGAACGGTGTTTTTTCAATCCCAACTCGCAGAAGCAGAATTACCAATCACAACATTTTGAATTTTGCGTCTATAATGATTATAATGATAGAAAATAGATAAGAGGGTGCAGAAAATGGAACATTTGCCTACTTCATTACTGACGGATATATTAACTGAAAAAATCAAAAGGGATTCAAGTGAACAATACGGGGAGTTTGTCAGCTCGCTTAACTCGTTGACAGAAAACCAAAAAACCATGGAGGACCTCAAACAATTCGATCACCATTTTGATAGGTTCCTGCCACAACTCGATTTAATGATTTCCACTCAAAACCATGAAGCGATCATGAATATGAAAGCGACGCTTTTGGACCTATTCGCCAATGACTTAACCTTCAAATCCATCTTTCTTCTATCCACCGCATTATCGAATAAAAAAGAACTTACACACTTGAACCAATTTATGTACCCGGTTACTTACTGGGCCCCGGTGATCAAGTCAAACGAATTGCTTAAAAACGCAGGCTGATTCAAATAAAAAAAACTGCCAAAGGTCTAACCTCGGCAGTTTTTTATTTATCCTGAAGTATGTACTGATCAAACGACATACCCTAATATTTTTAAACGGTTCTCAACAAAACTCAGCGCATATTGAAATACATCATCACGTTCTGGTTCATTGAAGATTTCATGATATAGCTTAGGCCATTCCTTATATTGCTTTTCACTGGCCAAGTTATAATTAAACCACTCACGAACCGCCTTCTTGTTCACGACTCGGTCATCTCCGCCCTGCATGACCAAAAGCGGCACATCCTGGAAATCAGGAATTTCTTCAAAAGCATCCTTCATAGCCTGTGCAAGCTCGCGATACCAGCGAACCGAAACCTTTGTGATATATAATGTATCGTTTCTATCGGATTCACGGATTTCCGCACTTCTCGTCGCCATTTCAGGTGTCAATCCAGATTCAACCCTGAACTTAGGCATCACGATATTCAAACCATGCGAGATGGTTGTCAGGAACTTCGGCGGCTTCGTCACGAGGCCCAAGCATGGAGAAGAAAGAATCACCCCTGCAATGTCCCATTCCTCTTCCTGAAGAAGGCGTATCGAAATCAAACCGCCCATGCTGTGTCCAAGTAAAAAGACCGGCAACGAATATTCGTAAGCCTCTTCTATCCAGCTTTTCACTTCGTCCAAATACTCATCAAAGGAATCGATATGTCCCCGGTAGGCGCGAGTTGTCATACCCTGCCCAGGAAGGTCGCCCATGACGACATGGTATCCAGCCGAAAGCCACATTTGTGTTACCCACTTATAACGTCCGTGATGTTCCATTGCCCCATGAATGATGACAATGACGCCCTTTGCGTCTCCTTCTGTCTCCCATTTCCACATTCGAAATCCCCCTTTCACTTTTAACTTGTTGTGTACGATCCATGATAGTTAAAATAATATATATAAATTATAACCATATTCGTGATTTTCGACAAAAAAGAAATCTAACAAGTTGTACATTGCTATTATAAATAGCCAAGTGTATTTGCATACGGTATATTAAAATAATACATAAAAACATTCACTTCGGAAAGGAAATGATTGAAAATGATTATTTATCCGTATAAAGGCAAAGAACCTGAAATCGCCGAAAGCGCTTATATTGCCGAGAATGCTGTCGTGACAGGTGATGTCAAAATTGGCGACGAAACATCAATTTGGTTCAATTCCGTCATTCGCGGTGATGTATCCCCAACCATCATCGGGAAAAAAGTCAGTATACAGGATAACAGCGTCCTGCACCAAAGCCCAAATAATCCATTGATCATCGAGGATGAAGTAACCATTGGCCATCAGGTCATTTTACATAGCTGTAAAATCCGTAAAGGAGCTCTGATCGGCATGGGATCGATTGTACTTGATGAAGCTGAAATCGGCGAAGGAGCCTTCATCGGTGCCGGTAGCCTCGTTCCACAAGGTAAAGTCATTCCACCGAACATGCTGGCATTCGGACGCCCAGCTAAAGTCATTCGCGAAATCAACGAAGAAGATCGCCAGGATATGGAACGCATCGTTCGCGAATATGCCGAAAAAGGACAATACTATAAAACCGCGGAACGCATAAAGTGAATTGACTGAAAGTTACGAGTATTGTACTCAAACTCACGAGTATTTGCTACAAATTCACGAGTATTTACTCCAAACTCACGAGTATTTACTCCAAACTCACGAGTATTTACTCCAAACTCACGAGTATTTGCTCCAAACTCACGAGTATATGCTTTAAACTCACGAGTATACGCTCTAAACTCTCGAGTATACGCTCTAAACTCTCGAGTATATGCTCTAAACTCTCGAGTATACGCTCTAAACTCTCGAGTATACGCTCTAAACTCTCGAGTATACGCTCTAAACTCTCGAGTATACGCTCTAAACTCTCGAGTACTTGCTACAAACTCTAGAGTAACGCTTCAACCTCACGATTTGATGACCCAAACAAACTTGTAAACGACTTTAACTCACGAGTTTTGCACGTATTTTATATTTCTTTGGGATTTCTTGAATTATTCCCGCTGACGGCAAAATTAATCCACAAAAAAAAGGTGTCCCGCAAATTGCGGGACACCTTTTTTATATGATTTACGCTTGTGCTTTTAATGTTTCTGCTTTGTCCGTGCGTTCCCATGGAAGATCGACATCTGTACGGCCAAAGTGTCCGTAAGCAGCTGTTTGTTTGTAGATCGGGCGACGAAGGTCAAGCATTTTGATGATGCCAGCTGGACGAAGGTCGAAGTTAGCACGAACTAGGTCAACAAGGACTTCTTCGCTAACTGTACCAGTTCCGAACGTATCAATTGAAATCGATACAGGCTCTGCCACACCGATTGCGTATGCCAATTGAACTTCCGCTTTGTCGGCAAGGCCGGCTGCCACGATGTTTTTCGCAACATAACGAGCAGCGTATGCAGCAGAACGGTCAACTTTAGTAGCATCCTTACCAGAGAATGCACCGCCGCCGTGACGAGCGTATCCGCCGTAAGTATCAACGATGATTTTACGTCCAGTAAGACCAGCATCCCCTTGAGGTCCGCCAATTACGAAACGGCCAGTCGGGTTGATGAAGTATTTAGTTTGAGCATCGATCAATTCAGCTGGAACGACCGCTTTGATCACATGTTCTTTTAGATCGGCTTGAATTTGTTCAAGCGTAATTTCAGCATCATGCTGTGTAGAGATAACGATCGTATCTACACGTACAGGACGGTTATTCTCATCATATTCCACAGTTACCTGTGTTTTACCATCAGGGCGTAAGTAAGCAAGAGTTTCATCTTTACGAACTTGAGCCAGGCGGAATGAAAGTTTATGCGCCAATGAAATCGGAAGCGGCATAAGCTCTTCTGTTTCATTACAAGCAAATCCGAACATAAGACCTTGGTCCCCTGCACCGATTGCATCGATTTCTTCCTCTGACATGTTTCCTTCACGAGCTTCCAATGCTTTATCGACTCCAGCTGCGATATCGGCAGACTGCTCATCAATGGAACTCAACACTGCACAAGTTTCAGCATCGAAACCGTATTTCGCACGTGTGTAGCCAATTCCTTTAATCGTATCACGAACGATACGCGGAATATCCACGTAAGCGGACGTTGTAATTTCACCAGCAACAAGTACAAGACCTGTTGTTACACTAGTTTCACACGCAACACGTGCATTTGCATCCTTAGCTAGGATAGCATCTAAAATGGAATCTGAAATCTGATCACAAATTTTGTCCGGATGGCCCTCTGTAACAGATTCAGAAGTAAATAGACGTTTCTTTGACATCATATTTCCTCCTTGGAAGTTAGTATGTTGTAGGCATAAGCCTGATTTTTACGGAACTCGTTTCCCTCATTAGTTTCAACTATAGACACAGAATTACTTATGAAAAACACAAAAACCTTCCCTGGCAAATGAGGAAAGGTTTAAAATTCTGTCTTCTATCCTTTCACTCTTATCGTTCAAGGGTTTTTACCTTGCTCAGGTTAGCACCATCACCACTATTCCTTGAAGATCTTCGCTTTATTTTCGGCGATCGATCTTGGAGTCAAGTTCAATATGGCAGGTTGCTGGGTTTCAAAGGGCCTGTCCCTCCACCAACTCGGGATAAGAGAATCCGTACAATTTAAGATATTATCGTATATGGTTGGAATTTGTCAATGCTTTTCTAAAAAGAACATTTCCGCCCAGTATGGCTTTCTTTTGAAAAAAGTGTTGATACAGCGTCTTAGAAGGGTTTACAATGCAAAATACGAATAGAAATGTTGGAAATTGCCATTAATAATAAGTATTAAGCATACGAAAAACCACTTCACCATTGGAAATATATTGCTTACTTACTTCCTATTAAAATAAAATTGACTTCATTAAAGTATATGTGATAATCCTGACTCGGTTCCTGCCGGAATAAAATGATTAACGCGGCCAGCTGAAAATAATCACAAATTAGAAGAAATAGTATAGACTATTTAAATGAATGTGTTATACTAATTGTAATCTAAAAACTTAAACAAAGGAAGGTACCTCATATATGAATTCTGTAGATGTTTCTAATGAGTTACACCAGTTATTAACAGGAAACAATGTGCAAACTCAACTTTCAGTTCCTCAATTGGTCGAAAAAGTATTAAGCAGAAATGAAGGCGTTTTAACATCAACCGGCGCAGTAAAAGCTGAAACTGGCAAATATACTGGTCGTTCACCTAAAGATAAATTTATCGTGGAAGAAGCATCTGTTAAAGATAAAATCGATTGGGGTTCAGTGAACCAGCCAATTTCCGAAGATGTGTTCAATAAACTATATAATAAAGTAGTTGACTACCTAAAAGCAAAAGAAGAGATTTTTGTTTTTAAAGGTTTCGCTGGTGCAGACGAATCATCTCGTCTCCCAATCCGTGTTGTTAATGAATATGCTTGGCATAACCTTTTCGCCCATACTTTGTTCATCCGTCCAAATGAAGAGGAACTAAGAGGTCACGAAGCTGAATTCACAATCCTTTCTGCACCTAACTTCAAAGCAGACCCAGAAGTGGACGGAACCACTTCCGAAACTTTCATCATCGTTTCATTTGAACGCCGTACCATCCTGATCGGCGGAACGGAATATGCAGGAGAAATGAAAAAATCGATCTTCTCGATCATGAACTACTTACTTCCAGAGGCTGGAATCCTTCCAATGCATTGCTCTGCTAACGTAGGACGTGAAGGGGACGTCGCTTTATTCTTCGGTCTGTCCGGTACAGGCAAAACAACTTTATCAGCAGACACTAGCCGTAAACTGATTGGCGATGACGAGCACGGCTGGTCTTCTAATGGCGTATTCAACATCGAAGGCGGCTGCTATGCGAAAACGATCAATCTTTCACGTGAAAAAGAACCACAAATTTTCGATGCAATCCGTTTCGGTGCCGTATTGGAAAATGTTGTTGTTGATCCGGATACACGTGAAGCGAACTATGATGACAGTTCATTGACTGAAAACACTCGTGCTGCTTACCAAATGCAAGCGATCGATAACATCGTGAATCCAAGTATTGCAGGACATCCAAATACAATCATTTTCTTAACAGCTGATGCTTCAGGCGTTCTGCCTCCAATCAGCAAGCTTTCCAAAGAACAGGCAATGTTCCACTTCCTAAGCGGATACACTAGTAAATTGGCTGGTACTGAAAGAGGCGTAACTTCACCGGAAGCTACATTCTCCACTTGCTTCGGATCTCCATTCTTACCTCTTCCAGCTCAACGCTATGCTGAAATGCTTGGTGATAAAATTGACGAGCACAATGCAAAGGTATACCTTGTCAACACTGGATGGACTGGCGGAGCATACGGAACTGGAAGCCGTATGAAACTTGCTTACACTCGTGCAATGGTACAAGCGGCACTTGAAGGTGAATTAGCGAACATCGAAACGATCAAAGATGATATCTTCGGCTTGGATATCCCGCTTCATGTTCCTGGTGTTCCTGATGAAGTGCTTCAGCCAATCAAGACTTGGGCAGATCCTGCCGCTTATAAAGAAGCAGCAACGGACCTTGCCGCACAATTCCGTGCTAACTTCAAGAAATTCGGCAGCGTTCCAAGTGAAATCGAAGAACTTGGCGGACCGACAGCTTAATAAATTGTACACAAAAGGACCAAGCTCTTGCTTGGTCCTTTCAGTTTGTCGACAAGAAATGTCTCATCCCGAACCATGATTTCAAAACATTTCTTCGCTATCCTTCATTCATTGTTTACTTTTTGAATGGAATCCTCAGAAATTTGCTACACTCCTGCCACTCGCTCTCCAAAACCCCGCTAGATACATCAGCGAGGAGTCTTGGCAGACAGTCGGCGGAAATGAAGCGGATATAATTCGTGGACCTAAAAAAATAAATGCTTCGGAGTCCGAATAGTTAGGTGTAGATCGAATAAATTCGTGGACGGTCGATTTTAGTGCCCTGTAGGTCGATTTTCTGCGATGAACGGTCGATTTTAGTGCCCTGTAGGTCGATTTTCTGCGACAACGGTCGAATATAGTACCCTGTAGGTCGATTTTCTGCGACAACGGTCGAATTTAGTGCCGTGTAGGCCGATTTTCTGCGACAACGGTCGAATAATGTGCACTGTAGGTCGATTTTCTGCGTAACGGTCAAATTTAGTGCCGTGTAGGTCGATTTTCTGCGACAACGGTCGAATAATGTGCCCTGTAGGTCGATTTTCTGCGACAACGGTCGAATAATGTGCACTGTAGGTCGATTTTTTGCGGTGAACGGTCGAATAATGTGCCGTGTAGGTCGATTTTCTGCGACAACGGTCGAATAATGTGCACTGTAGGTCGATTTTCTGCGACAACGGTCGAATACAATGCCGTGTAGGTCGATTTTCTGCGACAACGGTCGAATAATGTGCCGTGTAGGTCGATTTTCTGCGACAACGGTCGAATTTAGTGCCGTGTAGGTCGATTTTCTGCGGTGAACTGTCGAATAATGTGCCCTGTAGGTCGATTTACTGCGACAACGGTCGAATTTAGTGCCCTGTAGGTCGATTTTCTGCGATGAACTGTCGAATATAGTGCCCTGTACGTCCAATAACGGCGTCATAGGCCAATAAGTACGGTTTAGGCCGAATAATGGCGGCAACGGCCTAATATATGGCTAGCCAAGCCCCCTCCAGATTGTTTGGCGGGGGCTTGGCGGAAAGGGAGCGGATTTAAACTGAAACGTTTCCACAGTTTCTGAAAGGACCAAGCTCTCGCTTGGTCCTTTTCTTCATTGATTTTTTGTCCTCCGTTCTTCCTGCCAGATGATGCTATTCAAAAAGGGCACTGTCATAGTCAGCGCCCCTTAATCCTTATTACAATATCGATATTTGTCCAAGTTTTTAGATGATCGCTTTATTCCTGGCTTTTTTCATGGACATCGTTTTGTATTGATATATATTGCCCAGATTGGCCACCGGGACATCTGTTTTAGTTGCATCAATGCAATTGCGTGTATCCAAAATCAATTTATTTCTCATGAGATTTGATAAATTATCATAATCCATTTGTTTAAATTCATCATGGTCGGTCAGGACAAGTATCAAGTCGGCATCGTTTACAGCGTCTTCCACTGATACGACTGGCATCTTTCCAGATTGGACATGAGGGTCATGCAAGGATACATCCATGTTTTCCATCCCCATCAAGATATTGACGACATCAATGGCGGGACTTTCACGAATATCATCTACATTTCCTTTGTATGCAAGACCGAAAACAGCTACTTTTGGCTTCCGGATCCCCTCTAGCATCATCCTTACGGAATTAACGATATAATAAGGCATCGATACGTTGGTATCGCGGGCCAATTTAATGATTCTCGCTTGCTCTGGTGCCTTTGCAACGACGAAATACGGATCGACCGCTAAACAATGGCCGCCAACTCCTGGTCCTGGTTGGTGAATATTTACACGAGGGTGTTTGTTTGCCATCGATATGACATCCAAAACATTGATATCCAGCTCGAAACAGATTTTCGTCAGCTCATTCGCAAGGGCGATATTGACATCCCTGAAGGTGTTTTCCATTAGTTTGGACATTTCAGCCGTTTTCGCATCCGTCTGAATGATTTCTCCTTGAACGAAGGTTTTATAAACAAGACTTCCTTTATATGAGCATGTTTCCGTGATGCCCCCGACGATACGGTTATTATGAACCAACTCTTCAAGAATCCTTCCAGGTAAAACACGCTCCGGACAATGAACTAGGAAAATGTCTTTTCCGATTGTAAGGCCCGACCTCTCGATCATCGGTCTAATATGATCATCCATGCTTCTTGGCGCAATCGTCGATTCAATAATGATGACATTCCCTTTTTTGATAAAAGGAAGAATGTTTGAGGTTGCATCCATGACATGAGTTAAATCACATGATTGATGCATGTCCTTTTTATTTGGAGTAGGAACTGCGATAATGAAAACATCCGCTTGTTCCGGGCTTAACGCAGCTCGGAACTTATTGGAATTAAGCACTTCTTGCAATACCTCCTCCAATCCAGGTTCTTCGATATGAAGCCTGCCGCTATTCAAATTGGAAATAATCTCAGGATGGATATCCACGCCGACAACATCGACACCGTGTTTCGCAAACATTAAAGAAGTCGGAAGTCCTATATAACCAAGTCCTATTGTACAAAGTTTCATATAAACCACTCCTATCTATTTTTCTGCTACACTCAAATTTGTTAGGCTGTTTGATAGATTTCGATAAAGATTTCCTTCTCTTGTTTCCAATTGTATTTCTGCCGCGCCTTCAGGCAGTTATTGCTCATTTCCGCCCTTTTTTCAGGATGTTTCAATAAGTAATTGACGCCTTCGGCAATTGATTTTGGATCATGTGAATCGACACATACACCGATTTTTTCCGTATCGACAACCTTTTGTATTTCAGGAAAGCTGCAGGCAACCACAGGCACACCGCTCATCATGTATTCAAACAATTTATTTGAAGAAGCGGAGTAGTGATTAAAGCAGACATTATTTAATATCTGAAAACCTAAATACGCATTTTTTGTATAATGGAGCAGCTCGTCGACCGGAACCTTCGGTAAGAACTTCACACGATGCTCCAGATTCATGTCGCTTACTTTTTTCACTAAATCATCCTTGATTCTTCCATCTCCGATAAAAACTACCGTACCGCCATCAATCATCGGTACAGCATCAACCAATTGCTCTAACCCTCTTCCCATTTGAACGCCGCCTTGGTATAGCAAAATCGGTTCATTCTCTGGCAAATCGAGCAGCTCATGCAAATTCACGGCCGTACTTTCCTCCGGATTGGTTGGAATCGGGTAGTTATGGACCACCTTGGGATACAGACCATATAAGTCTTCGTTATACTTAGCTCTCGTATGGTTTTCGGCAATCATTTCATCCACGAACATTAATAGGAATTTCTCCATCATCCCGTAAATTCGGCTATTATATCCCGTTCTGCTCGTTTGTACTTCATGCGAGTCATAAATCAGCTTTTTCCTTCTCAACCATTTACTGCTGATCGCTCCCTGCATGAGCGTATTCAAGTCATTTGAATGATAAAAATCATATTTCCTTTTCCGGCCATGATAGATCATTTGACCAAAAATGTAGCTCCTCGTTAATAGTGTCGGCAGCTTCGTTTTAGTGATCATCAGGGTGCCCATCGCAAGGAGTGCAAATGAGCCGAACAGTATTGCCGATCCCAACCAGCCGTTGATCAAGTTCAAGTTCCACAACGTATTCCAGACCAATAAGGCCAATAGAACGATTTCAAACTTCTTTTTCTTCAATTTGCCTACGATCCTGAGAATCCTATGAAGCGCATCCCAGCGATTATTCACCCTAGTGACAGTGAAACCATTTTCGTGTTTCTCCTTTTTGGGCAAACCCTCGATTTTCCAGTTATGAATGGCAATTAAATCGACTTCATAACCCGCTTCAGTAAGTGCTGTGCATTCTCTTAGAACCCTCGCATCGTTTGTAAAGTGATTCCACACGAACATACATACATTCTTCGCCATGTTGTCCTCCACTTCCGAATTTTTCAGCCTGACGCTTCCATCACATTGATGAGACCTTTAATATTTTTAGACCATTGAAAATGTTGTTTAGCATACCGATGACCGTTTTCCCCCAGTTCTTCACGAAGGGCTGGATCTGAGGCCATGGTCAAGATATGCTGACAGATTTCATCAACATTTCTGCTCTCTGCCACCAACCCGCATTTCGCCTCTGATAGCATCTTCTTGGCTCTGCCGTCCACATCACCGACAATGGGTATTCCGACACACATATAATCGATGATTTTACCAGGCAGCACCTTATTGAAGACTTCTTTTTCAACCAAGCTCACATAGGCAATATGGGACGTTGAAACTTCATGAAGAGTCACTCTTCGATTCATCGCATTAATCATCTTAATATTTGTCAGCCCTCTAGAGCTTATCTCCTTCTCCACTTCGGATATCCGATATCCATATCCAATCATCGAGAACTCGATTTGTTTATGTTCCCTTAGCTTTTCAGCTACGGCTATCAGCTTTTTCAAGTCCTGGGCCAGTCCGATATTCCCCGCATAAACGACCTTGATTACCTTTTCCGATACAGGTGTAAGCAAGTTCTTTAACGTCAGCTCATCCGCAGTAAGCGAATTGGGGATGTATTGGATGGCCTCTTCCTTGACTCCCTTTGCAACGATATAATCCCTGAAACCAGGACTATTGATGATAATGAAATCTGAAAGCCGATATAGCTTCCTTTCCAGGAAGAAAGCGATTTTCAAAACCCACTTATTATTAAATACTCCCACTCCTATCAACGATTCCGGCCATAAATCCCTGACATCGGTAATGAGTTTCGCCTTCATCTTTTTCTTGGCGATCAACGCCGCCAGTGTCGGGAAGATTGGCGGAGTCGTGGCAAACACGTAATCATATTTTTTTTCGAGACGGATGATTGTATAAATGAAAAGCCACATCGCTTCAAGATAATGAAGCAACCGCTTCCCCATATTGCTTGTATACCTCTTCACTTTGTCCGGTTTAATCCTGATGACATCTTCTTCAATGCTTTCTTCATCCCAAAACTTTGTATCTTGATATAAACTTTGATTAGGATAACTCGGCTTCAATGTGATGACCGTTACCTCAAATCCGTTTCTTTTCAAATGGAGATATATATTTTTCATTCTATTTCCCGCACTTCCGATTTCCGGATAAAAGTTTTGCACGATCATCAGGACACTTTTCATATTCGCCTATCACCTCTATTCTGCTTTGCTTACTTCCTGCTTTATATTGTAAATGCCAGATATTAACTGGAGGTTAAAGAAATATAAAGTCCCTATTAATATTGTAAAAATTCTGTTAATTATTGTTTCATTTTTATATTTCCCATGAACTTCCCGTTATAATGGGGGAGACATTCAGAAGGGGAGGAAATGAGCATGCCTAAACAACGTATTAAGGTCATGACCGTATTTGGTACAAGACCAGAGGCTATCAAAATGGCACCAGTCGTTTTGGAACTGAAAAAGCATCCAGAAGAAATAGAAACCATCGTGGTGGTCACCGCCCAGCATAGGGAAATGCTCGACCAAGTCTTGCAATGTTTTAAAATAAAGCCAGATCACGATTTGGATATGATGAAGGATAGACAAACATTAGAAGAGATTACAACTCGAGGGCTTGAAAAATTAAGTTCTCTCATGAAAGATATAAAACCGGATATCGTCCTCGTACACGGCGATACAACAACAACTTTCATCGCAAGCTTGGCCGCTTTCTATAATAAGATACAAATTGGTCACGTTGAAGCTGGTCTCCGGACTGGTAATAAGTATTCTCCATATCCTGAAGAAATGAATAGGCAGCTGACAGGTGTCCTAGCTGATTTGCACTTTGCGCCAACAAATCAGGCGGCAGAGAATCTAATTTTGGAAAATAAAAAGAGTGATTGTATTCATATTACTGGAAATACGGCAATCGATGCGTTGAAAACAACAGTACGGAAAGATTATGAACATCCGATTCTATCAGGTTTGAATGGGGATCGCATGTTATTGATGACAGCGCACAGACGAGAAAATATCGGAAAACCAATGGAAGAAATATTCCGTTCCGTCAAACGGCTGCTTGAAGATCACAAGGATATCCAAGTTGTTTTCCCGCTTCATAAAAACCCAGTAGTCCGTGAAATTGCTTACCGGATTTTTGGTGAAACACAAAGACTTCACTTAATAGAGCCGCTTGAGGTGCTTGATTTTCATAATTTTGCGGCGCATGCCCATCTAATATTGACAGATTCCGGAGGTGTGCAAGAAGAAGCTCCCTCACTTGGTGTTCCTGTCCTTGTGTTACGCGATACAACAGAACGTCCGGAAGGAATCGATGCTGGTACCCTTTTATTGGCTGGAATTGAGGAAGAACGAATTTATGAATTAGCCACAAACTTACTTACAAATGAAGAAACCTATAAAAAAATGGCGACAGCCTCCAACCCATATGGAGATGGATTCGCTTCACAACGCATAGTTGAAATCCTATTGAAACATTGCGGAATGAAGTCCCCCCTTCCATTATGAAAGAAAAATATAGTAATGAAAAAATCCTGTCACGTAAGCGGCAGGATTTTTTCATTACAAGGTGGATTCGCTCCAGATTAAGGTGGGGAAATGAACATGACTCACAATCGAAAATGCAGCTAAGCCCCCTTGAATATAAAGGAGGATAAGATCTCCCTGTCGAATTGATAGTCATGACATGAAACAGGAGGATTAGTATGAAAAATTAAGTTACCCCCTATTTAATCTTCAATGGACAAGCAAAAGACGCATTAGCCTTTTATGCAGAAGTATTTCAAGCAGAGATTACCGATATGCAAACCTACGGTGAAGCTGATTTCCCAACACCTGAAGAAGCGAATGAACTTGTTCTGCATGCAAAAATCAAAAAAGGCGATATGTTGATCATGGTATCCGATACTTTTCCAGGCAATCCCTTTGATGCCGGGAATAATGTAGCATTGGTCCTCTAATGTGAAAGCGACTCGGAAATCCAGCATTTATATGAGGTTATGTGTGAACAAGGATTATCCTTAATGGAACTGCAAGATACCTTTTGGGGAGCTAAGTATGGTAAGGTCAAGGATAAATTCGGCATTCACTGGGACTTGAATTTCACAAAATGAATGTAAAAATGGCCGAAAATACGATTTGTATCCCCGGCCATTTTTAATAGAATCATTCACGGAAACGATGCATCAAAACACATGAAAATAATTAAGGACATTTTTTCCAATCAATAAAATCGTGACGCAAATAAATAATATACGTACATAGGAAGCACCTTTTTTAATTGCGAAGTTCGTTCCTACCAGTGCTCCTGCGACCATTGCAAGACCCATCGGAATTCCATAGGCAAAATTAACGGTCCCCATAGATAAGAAAATGATAAGTGCGGCAATATTGCTTCCAAAATTCAATATTCTTGCATTCCCGGCAGCCTGGACAAAATCAAACCCAATGATCAAAAGTGAAAATAATAAAAAGGAACCTGTGCCTGGTCCTAGAAAACCATCATAAAAACCAATCGCAAATATTATGACTATTAAAAGAATCATTTTCTTCCTTGTCAGCCCTTTATACTTTGCATCTTTACCCCAATCCTTTTTTACTAACGTATAAATCGCAACAACGATCAATAAAATCAAAATGAGGGGCTTCAGTATCTCTGCGGAAACGAAATGTACAACGTA
The DNA here is from genome assembly GCF_044767165.1 of Peribacillus sp. NPDC101481. Taxonomy (NCBI): domain Bacteria; kingdom Bacillati; phylum Bacillota; class Bacilli; order Caryophanales; family Bacillaceae; genus Peribacillus; species Peribacillus sp. NPDC101481. Next base: position 147,159 of record NZ_JBIWNJ010000005.1, read on the forward strand.
TGCTCCTAACGCCGCTCCAATCACAGTAATCGGAAACAGCTTGATAACGAATTTGAAATCCACTTTTCCAGCCCGAATGAATGAAATCGTACTCGTTAAAGATCCCATGGTACCCGCCAGCTTGTTAGTGGCAAGTGCCGCTGAAGGCGAAATCCCTGTGAACAATAAAGCCGGAATGGAAATTAAACCGCCCCCGCCCACGACGGAATCGATGAATGCGGCAATAAAACCCGCAAGTACTAAAAATAACAAAGTATAGAGATTGATATCCTCCATGTATTCCCCTTCTTTCAAAAAGCACTATCTAAAATGCCATTACTCTTTTTCATTTAACCCTTCCTCTGAAATGACAGTGAATCCATGCCGCCTAAGCAAAGCCGCGGTCACTCCATTCCCGACCTTCTTCTCCCCCTTGAATTCCCCATTATAAATCGTGGCACTCCCACAGGATGGACTATTTTCTTTTAAAACGACTAACGTTGCCCCTACCTCCTGGGCTTTCAATAACGTAAGATTCGCTCCCTTTATGTACAATTCCGTTACATCCCGGCCCGACTTTTCGATGATCTTCGCTTTTCCATCAAGGACATCGCCACCTTCACCGCCGACTATCTCAGCAGGCTCCCTCGGTGTCGAAAAACCGCCAAGCAACTCAGGACAAACCGCTATAGCCTTTTTCTCCATCATTAATTCCATAATTCCATCATCCAGGCTATGTGTACCATTGTATCTTACCTCATGCCCCGCCAAACAAGCACTCACCAATATCATCAAATCACCCCACCTCATGCGCTTTCCACCATTTTACCACGTAGGTTGGATTATTGGTGCAGAGGTCGAATTATGAGCGGTTACGGTCGAATCTATTGGTGCGTGGGTCGATTTATATGCGGTTACGGTCGATTTTGTTGGTGCGTGGGTCGATTTATGAGTGTGTACGGTCGAATCTATTGGTGCGTGGGTCGATTTATATGCGGTTACGGTCGAATCTATTGGTGCGTGGGTCGATTTATATGCGGTTACGGTCGAATCTATTGGTGCGTGGGTCGATTTATGGGCGTGCACGGGCGAATTGTTGGTGCGTGGGTCGATTTATGAGTGTATACGGTCGAATCTATTGGTGTGTGGGTCGAATTATATGCGGTTACGGTCGAATCTATTGGTGCGTGGGTCGATTTATTTGCGGTTACGGTCGAATCTATTGGTGCGTGGGTCGATTTATATGCGGTTACGGTCGAATCTATTGGTGCGTGGGTCGATTTATAAGCGTTTACGGTCGATTTTATTGGTGCGTGGGTCGATTTATATGCGGTTACGGTTGAATTGTTGGTGCGTGGGTCGATTTATGGGCGGTTACGGTTGAATTGTTGGTGCGTGAATGGAATTTTGTGCGTGTATGGTCGAATTGTTGGTGTGCAGCCTGAATTTTTCGCACATCTGGTCGAATTCTGCCACACAATCAAAAAAAGCGCTTGCAGCGAAGACGATTCCCGGCAAGCGCTTGTCTATTTAGTTAGTTGAGTTCAGTGATAGTAGTTGGTACGTAATGATGGTCTTTTCACTGGTCCATTCAATTTTTTGGATAACGGCTGTTCCGCTTGAGTCGGATTGAATGGTTTTACGGACATCGATTGGAATATCGATAGGGTATAACCTGTATCCAGCTTTCGACAGCCGAAAAATGTTTTCTTCTTCACGGGTTTCGTTCCCTTTTGTCACAATCATTGTATTTAGCTCCATAGGCATGCCCATGTGTATCTCCTCCTTGCCAATATACTTAGTATATACTTCATTCTATCATTATTCGGTTTTACTTTTCATCCAAGATGTTAAATCTTCGACTACTTTTCTGTTCACGGCCGGTGGGAAGTAATGTGTGAATTGAGGGAAATACCAGCTTTCGACCTCTTTGTCATGCATTTTCAATCTTTTTTCCAACCGGTACGCGTGTTCTATGGCGACATTGTCATCTTTTTCACCATGAATGATCAGTACGGGTACATTCAAATCTTCAATCACAAACAATGGCGTACGGTATTCATATTGATCGGGGCATTTTTTAGGTGTACCGCCGATGACCCGCTTCATCATCCGACGCATATCGACACGTTCGACATATGTTAAAAACATATCCGACACTCCACCCCATGTGACGATCGACGCTGCATTCCTACAGTATATCCCCGTCCAAAGCGCCATGATGCCCCCACGGGAAAATCCAAGGATATGAATGTGATCCTTATTCACTCGGGGATGCTGTTCAAGAAGATTGAATCCTGATATCGCATCGAATCGATCTTCGCCTCCAAAATCCTCATCTCCCTCTCCGCCTTGATTCCCACGGTAAAAAGGGGCAAAAACGATGAAACCTTCTACGGCATACTGCACGATCCTAGCGGGCCTCACCTTGCCGACATTTTTAATACCGCCGCGTAAATATAAGAAGGCATCATGTATTTCGCCATCAACAGGTTCAGCCAGCAACCCCTTTACCTTCAGGCCTTGTGATATGTACGTAACTGAATAAAGATGGATTCGTGGATGCGGTGATGGAAACCGCCGTTTTGAAATAATTGTTCCGTTCTCCAATTTCCACTCTCCTTTCTCATTAATCTTATTGTAAAACATCCGCTTGTTTTTATCCCCTGCGAGGCATTCACATTTTTTTCTTCAGTTCATACGATAATGTAGGCAAAATACCTATATATCAAGGAGGAAGGAATTTTGAAAAAATGGTGTAAAGCTGGTGTCGTATTTTTACTTCTGTGCATGCTGGTGGTCCCGCTTGGAGCATGCGGCAACAAGGAACAGGAAACAACGAAGGTCAGGGTTGCCGAAGTAACCCGCTCCCTTTTCTATACACCTCAATATGTAGCGATTGAAAAAGGATTTTTTAAAGATGAGGGTCTCAGCATTGATTTGAAAACGACGGCAGGCGGCGACAAGACGATGACCACGCTTCTGTCCGATGGGGCGGATATTGCTCTCGTTGGCTCTGAAACATCGATTTACGTTCAGGCACAAGGTTCGAACGACCCCGTCATCAATTTCGCTCAATTAACACAGACGGATGGAACGTTTCTTGTTTCACGTGAAAAAATTGACAACTTCAATTGGGATATGCTGAAAAACTCTACATTCCTAGGCCAGCGAAAAGGCGGGATGCCGCAAATGGCCGGCGAGTTCGTATTGAAAAAACATAACATAGACCCGAAAAAAGATTTGAACCTCATCCAGAACATTGATTTTGCGAACGTCGCAACTGCCTTCGCTTCAGGAACCGGCGATTTTGTTCAACTGTTCGAACCAACGGCCAGTGTTTTTGAAAAAGAAGGAAAAGGCTATATCGTCGCGTCTTTCGGCACAGAGTCCGGTCATCTTCCCTATACAGTTTATATGGCTAAGGAAAGCTATTTGAAAGAAGACAAAGAGACTGTCGAAAAATTCACGAGGGCATTGAAGAAAGCACAGGATTGGGTTCAGGAAAATGATGCTGCCGAAATTGCCGATGTCATTCAGCCGTATTTTGAAGATACCAATATCGAGACGATGGAAACAGTTATCAACCGCTACAAAGAACAAGGATCCTTTGCCACCGACCCCATTCTTGATGAAGAAGAATGGAACAATCTGCAAAACATCATGGATGAAGCAGGCGAGCTGCCTTCACGCATAAGCCATGAAGAGCTGGTCAATACAGATTTTGCTGAAGAAGTTACAAAATAGCATAGCTAAAGGTAAGGAGGATGTCAGATGAGCTTTTTAAAAATCCAAGACATTCACCATACTTATTTTTCAAATCAGACGGCAGCGACCGCACTAGCGGACATTTCCCTCGACATTGAAAAAGGTGAATTCGTCTCTTTTCTAGGTCCGAGCGGCTGCGGAAAAACCACCCTGCTTTCCATCATCGCCGGGCTATTTCCGCCCACTGCAGGAAAGATCCTGCTCGAAAACAAACCGCTGAAAGCCAACAGTGACCTTTCAATCGGCTATATGCTGCAGCAGGATTATCTCTTTCCATGGAAGACAATTGAAGAAAATATATTATTAGGATTGAAACTGATTAAAAAGGATGAAGGCATTGAGAGAATAAAAACGCTGAAACTTTTAAGTGACGTTGGATTGGGAGGCACCGGAAAATTATATCCGCGCGAACTCTCTGGAGGAATGAGGCAAAGGGCTGCACTGGCACGGACACTGGCGGTCGACCCAAAAATCCTTTTGCTTGATGAACCGTTTTCGGCTCTTGATTACCAAACGAAGTTGAAGCTGGAAGACCTTGTTTTTGAAACTCTTAAATCCTTCGGAAAGACAGCTGTGCTCGTCACCCATGATATCGGTGAAGCCATAGCAATGAGTGACCGCATCTATCTGTTTTCTGCGAACCCGGGAAGCGTGCACAAAACCTTCAAGGTGCCCGATGAACTGCGGGAACTCTCACCTTTCAATGCACGCAACCATCCACAGTATCCGACGCTATTCCAAACGATCTGGAAGGAGCTTGAGAGCCTTGAATATTGAACAGCTTCATAACCAATATAAAACCTCATTAAAAAAAGAAAACAGGCTCATTCGCTTTTATCAGACCCTGATTTTCATCGTTTTTTTCAGCAGTTGGGAACTTTTATCCAGAATGGAAGTGATCGACCCGCTAATCTTCAGCTCCCCAACTAAAGTGTGGCATCTTTTCATACAGAAATTGGGTGATGGAACACTTCTATCCCATTCCGGAGTGACCCTATTCGAGACAGTTCTCGGCTTTATCATAGGGACACTGCTTGGAACGATCCTGGCATCCCTGCTATGGTGGTCGCCAAGATTATCCAAAACTCTTGACCCCTATCTCGTCATTTTAAATGCCATGCCGAAAGTGGCACTCGGCCCCATCATCATCGTAGCATTCGGCCCTGGCTTTCCATCCATCATCTCGATGGGGGCAATCATCTCCATCATCATCACCACCATCGTCGTCTACACCGCATTTCGCGAAGTGGACCCGAACTACCTGAAGGTGCTCCAAACTTTTGGCGCCACAAGAACACAAGCTTTTCGGGAAGCCATATTACCCGCCTCCTTCCCAACGATCATCTCAACATTGAAAGTGAATGTCGGCCTCTCCTGGGTCGGCGTCATCGTAGGGGAATTCCTTGTTTCAGCCAAAGGACTCGGCTACCTAATCATTTATGGCTTTCAAGTCTTCAACTTCACCCTCGTAATGCTTTCCTTAATGATCATTGCCGTATTTGCCACAATCATGTATCAACTAGTAGAACTGCTCGAGAGAAAATTAATCAAAGACTAACCAAACTGCCGATAAACCTCGGCAGTTTTTCATTCATGCTTGAGGTGAAAAATGAATTTAGTTCAGTTTCGGATGTTTTACTCGTGAGTTTCGGCGATTTACTCGTGAATTCCTCTAGTTTACTCGTGAATTCCGGCGATTCAATCGTTTCTCAGCAAATTGCCTTCACCCAATCTTGATAGGCTCAACGGTACAATTTCATCTTTCATGATGAAGCTAAACTCCTCACCGAGTACATCCGGCAATGCTTCCAAAAAGACCGGGCCGTCCGTTTCGAGGTAATTTTGTTTCTTTTCTAACCCACGCAATACAGCATAGTATATCGATTTAACAAATGGCTTGACTGGATGATGTACCTTATATTGTCCCAAAAATTGCAGCTGGCCCACCAAGCCTCCTGTTTCTTCATACACTTCACGTATGGCTGTTTCTTCAATCGATTCCCCTGCTTCCCGTTTACCTCCAGGGAACTCCAATCCCCGTTCTCTGTGTTTGGTCAATACCCACCTGCCCTTATATCTGCTGAGTACAAAAACATGCCAAGATTCTCCAAAGACAGGATTCTCGGAGAATTCGACTTTATATCCGTTCATATCAAGAAAACGTTTCATTTTTCCCCTTCTCTCCGTATAAGAAATAATGCTATGCTCCTTCATTCATTATATGGGTAAAAAAAACTACTATCCAGCAAGAACCCATCAAAAAACGATGGCCCCTCAATATTCGAGGCCATCGTCTGTTGGTTTTGCCTGTAAAATCCCCATGCTTTCTATATGCCTTCTTCCTTCTTCAGTACCCAGGGCATAAATCATCTCATAAATTTTTTGGAGTGTTATATCCTGTTTATCATTTTCACGGTCAAAATGATATTGAAGGTATGGGACATGTGCCCGGTAAAAATTTTCTTCCCCTACTGAATAGTTATAATCAAATAATTCACGTAATTTTATGATTTCATTATCTGTCGCCTCGATCTCGAAATTCCATGGAGAACTTTCCTTATCTTGTGTTATCTGCCCATTTGGAAGCCAAATGTAATATTTTTTCCTGTTTTCAGACACATCCATCCACCCTTTCCATATATCCTACGCTTATTTTTCACGTATTTCCCCACTTCATACAATGGAAAATTTTGTTTACAGAAGAACAAAGATGTTAAATAATAGATTAAAGTATCTTTCAAAGGGTAAAACATATAATAAGCCCAAGCATCCCTTAAGATTTTTATATGCACCCAGAGTTTTTTTTGATAACCTACATATAAAGAGATAACGGATTTCTAATAAATGTGAGGTGAAAGTTTTGAAGTTAATTGAAGAATTATACAATATGTACCGTGATAAGATGACTGGTGATGAAGAAGATATTGATATGCTTACTTTTGCGGTTCTGGAACAGCTTGACCGCAAGGAAATTTTCGAATTGCTTCAAGAGATGGATGATCAAGAACTGACCAATTTGATGGGCCTTTACATTATTGAAACGTTAAAAGGGAAGTTCGCTCAAAATAGTATGAGCGACACGAAACCTACACATTTTCCGCCTAGGAATATTCATTAAATACATACCATGTCAGGTGTCCCTCTTTTGATGGATGCCTTTTTTATTGTTTTAACCAAAAAAAAAAGACCTACCGAAGCAGGGCTTTTCCTAAATCTTAATGTCCTAAATACGCACGCAGCATCCAAGCATGTTTGTTTAAGCTTTTCTTCATGCCTGTCAGCATATCAGCCGTAACCGGATCTTCTTGTTCAGCAACTTCGATGATTTCCAGGAACTCTTCGGAGAGCTTCTCAAAATCACTGATGACGCTTTGAACCATATCTTCTGTATTTTCATTTCCTGTCGCTTCTTCGATCGTCGTTAATTCCATGTACTCTTTAAGGGTAGCAACCGGCTTTTCACCAATGGCCAATAGTCTTTCGGCCAATTCGTCATAGTTGGATGTCACTTCTTTGTATAATTCTTCCAGTTTTTGGTGAAGTTCAAAGAAGTGCGGTCCATTCACGAACCAGTGGTAATTATGAATTTTCGTATAAAGAACACTGAAGTTTGCAATTTCCTTATTCACTAAAGTTCCTAATTTTTTCTGAGCCATAAATATCTACCTCCGTAAGTTGGTTATACCTATATAATTCCCTCTATTCTAAAATTGAAACATTATCTGACTCGGTTCTTATGCTAAAATGAATCTAAATTGTGAACGTTAGGAGCTGTAAAGTATGATTACGGTTTTAGTTATCTCCATTATTGTGATTCTGATTGTATTGGCATTATCGGTCTTAACAATCGGAAAAGGTTATAGCTACAAGCATACAGTGGATCCGGTCGAACCTTTGCCAGAGGATGAGGGAAAAAAAGAAGAACCCGAAAAATGAAAAAAGTTCCTGTCACAAAGGACAGGAACTTTTTTATTAACCGAAAACTTTATGAAGATCTTCTTTATCTTGTGCAAGCCAGAAATTCATTAATTTCTTAGCTCCTTCAAGATCATGCAATTTTGCTTGGCCGCATTGTTTTTCGTTTGCAGCAGGAATTTCAGTAATTGTAACAGCATCCTTGAAAGTATCTTCAAGAACATCGATGATTTCCGTCACTGTCGGCTCGCCGCTGACCACAAGGTAATATCCTGTTTGACATCCCATTGGCGAAATGTCGATGATATCAAAGTGATCGAAGCGCTCGGAATGCTTACGGATATTGAATGCAAGCAAGTGTTCCAGAGTATGGATCGTATCCGGCTTCATCGCTTGTTTATTTGGCTGACAAAAACGGATATCAAATTTATTAACAACACCGTCTGTTCCTACCTTATGGACACCGCAATGTCTAACATATGGGGCTTTAACAGCGTTATGATCTAATTCAAAGCTTTCAACTGAAGGCATTTAATTCACTCCTTAATTGTATGTCATCTCTATTTTACCTTGAATAACAATATATTTCATCCTTTAAAATTAATTCTCATTATATCAATCGGATTACCAATATGCTTATTCCTTTTTTACCCTTATTGGAAATTTAGAAAATATGCTATAATTGAGGGTAGTCAATTTACTCGAAAAGAGATGAAAGCATCGTGTTGAAAAAAATATTAATGGGAATCATCCGTTTTTACCAAGTTGCTCTTTCTCCATTAAAACCGCCCACCTGTCGTTTTTATCCAACTTGTTCCCATTATGGTTTGGAAGCGATCAATCGTTTCGGACCTATAAAAGGAAGCTGGTTATCATTCATCCGGATTCTTAAATGTCATCCGTTTCATCCAGGCGGCATTGACCTTGTTCCCGAAAAAAAAGAAAAAAGTGAGGACCAATAGAAAAAACCCTTGCTTTCTTTTGCAATCTTTTGTATCATACAGAAGTCAAATCGTAATCATTTCGTTTTTACCACATAAAATTCAAATCGTAATCAATACGAATTATAAAGGAGCATTTCATATGAAAATTCGAGCATTGCTCTCGCTTTTCCTTGTTACTGCGGTATTTCTGTCAGCCTGCGGCAACTCGAAGGGAGAATCGAGTAAAGAAGAAACCAAGGATGCCTTGGATATTTATACGACGGTTTACCCTTTACAATACTTCACTGAGGCCATTGGCGGGGAGTACGTAAACGTCGAAACGGTTTATCCTCCCGGAACGGATGAACATTCATTCGAACCCTCTCAAAAGGATATTGTGAAAATGGCTGAATCAGACCTGTTTTTCTATATTGGCTATAATCTTGAAGGCTTTGTAACCAAGGCTGAACCTATTCTAAGCAAAGAAGGCGTCAGCACAATTGCGGTGGGGGAAACGGTTCACCTTGATGAAGATGAAGACGAACATGCTCATGAAGAAGACGGTCATGACCATGGGGGCGTTAATCCGCATTTGTGGTTAGATCCCATCTATTCCATTGACATGGCTAAAACCATCAAGGACGAATTAACGAAAAAAATGCCGGAACAGGAAGAATATTTCAACAGCCAATTCAATGAGCTTTCCGAAAAGCTTGAAGCACTTGATGAAAAATTCTCGACGACGATCGAGTCAGGCCGTACCAATAAGATCATCGTTTCCCATTCTGCATATGGTTATTGGGAGGAACGCTACGGATTAGAACAAATTGGCGTGACAGGACTTACGTCTTCAAACGAACCTTCTCAAAAGGAACTGGGAAAAATCGTAACCATGGCTGAAGAAGAAGACTTGAACTACGTCATTTTTGAGCAGAATATCAGTTCTAAACTAACCGAAATCATCCAAAAGGAAATGGGAGCGAAATCACTTGAGCTCCATAATCTTTCAGTGTTGACGGATAAAGATATTGAAGCCGGCGAAGATTACTTTAGTTTAATGGAAAAGAACATCAAGACACTGCAAACTGCATTGCAATAGACGAGAAAGAAGCGGATTCCATTGGATCCGCTTCTTTTTGTACATCGGTACTATAAAGAGTTCTTTTCTCTTTGTCAGCTTTCGGCAAAAACACCTGCCCTTATTTGAGTTGGAGTTTCGGTTCTTGACAAAGTAAATTGATTGCTGATAGCCTCCTGTTCTTAAGCAACCTATGATAAGCTTTAATTATTACAATTTATGAAACAATCAAATTTAAGCTTAGAGAGGGAGAATATGAAAAAGATCATAATTGGAAGTTTAATGTTTCTACTCCTATCGATGCTAGTTGCTTGCACAGATGAAAAAGATGATTTCGCTAGAATTCATCCAAATCTTTTGCCTAGTGAGGGTCATAAGTATTCGCTCCAAGCCGTTGGAAAAGAAATTACATTTGATTTACTAGAAGAGAGTAATATAACCAATGTGGGCCCAATTACGAATGAAGTATCTTACAAGTCATTGAATGAGCAATATCCAAAACTTGAATTAAAGAAAGAACCTGCATTCATCGTGTTTGATGAAAATGGTTTGGTTTTAAAAACATATGATTATGAAGAGATGATGGATTTTTTACAAAATCAAGACGAGTAATTCTATCGGGAACTATAAAGAAGAAGGGAACCCCTTTCTATGGGATTCCCTTACGTTAGTTATTCCTTTAAATGCTTCTCACGGATCTTTTCCATTTTCGTCATCAATTCGGTTCCAATCGTTGATTCGAAATCCGGATAAATGACAGTCATCTCATTCATCCATTCTTTCTTTTCTTCATCTGACAGTGTATAGATGTCTATATTCGATTTTTGCTGGATTTCCCGAAGCTGTTCCTGATTCAATTCATTTGATTTGATCCATAGCCATTTCGTTGTATCATCCATCGCCCTTTGGATTTGCTGCTGAATATCCAAAGGGAGCTTGTTCCAAAACGGCTTGTTTATCATGACGACATACCCTAAATAACCGTGGTCACTGATCGTTAAATAATTTTGCACCTCATATATTTTCTTGGAATAAATATTCGAAATCGTATTTTCCTGGCTGTCCGTTTCTTTAATTTCAAGGCTTTTATATGTTTCATTAAACTGCAGCTCAGCAGTTGTAGCCCCAAAATGCTTGAATTGAGTTTCCAGGACTGCACTTGGCATGATTCTAAAATTCTTTCCTGCAAAATCACTTGGATGCCGTATCGGTTTACTGCTTGTGATCTGTTTATAGTTATTCGACCAAAATGCGAGCCCCTCGATATCGATGGTATTCAGCTGCTTTAGCAGCTCTTCCCCCACTTCCCCATTCAACGCTTCCTGCAAGGCAGCGTCCGTTGGAAAAACGTAAGGGAGGTCCAATAGCATCCACTTCTTTGATATGCTCGTAATTTTAGATGTAGTCGGTGCAATCATCTGCACCTTGTTTTCTTGTAATGCTTCGATTTCTTCATGATCACTATATAATGATTGATTAGGATAAACTTCAATTTTGACACGATGATCGGTATATTCATCGACAAGTTGGGCAAATCGGTTCGCAGCAAGACCTTTAGGTGTATTTTCGGCAACGACATGACTGAACTTGATCACGATTTGATCCTTCATCCCGACCTGCTCCTCATCCTTCGGCAAATTGAAACCGAAGCTTGTAAAGAACGATTGAAACGATATATACACGGCTATCAACAGCCCCAAGCCAATTAATAAGAAGTACCCCCATAACGCACGCATTCCGACAACTCCTCACCGCTCACTTCACATTATCACTATTCTATCACAGCTTTTTGCTGTCGTAATACAATGCGCGAAAAATAGCGAAAAGTGATAGAAATTCTGTTACTATAAAGTATAGAAGTAATGGAGGAAAAACAATGGATAAATCCTTTCATATGCCCATTCAAATTAAAATCACCCTGCTATCATTCGTAATCGTCGCTTTTTCGATACTAATAGGCGGGATTTTTATATTCGGAAATATCGTTTCGGTCAGGGAAGATGAAATTGGCAAACGATCCATGATAACTGCCCATACCATTGCCGAACTCCCTGAAGTACAAAAATTGGTCCGAGAGCCCAAAGGATGGACACAGCTCAATCCGATTATTGAAAACTTAAGGAAAATCCATCAAGCAGATTATATAGTTGTGCTCAACAATCAGCATATACGTTATTCCCATCCGGTGTACAGCCAATTGGGGACCCCTTCGGAAAGCAGTGATGAAAGTGCTGCGTTCGCTGAGCACGAGTATCTTTCAAAGGCGGCTGGCGAACTTGGCATTTCCGTCCGCGCCTTTGTGCCGATCCTTGATAAAGATAGAGAACAAATCGGCGTCGTACTGGTTGGGAATATCTTGCCTACCATACCGGAATTAATCAAGGACTTGAAAGGCGAAATCGCGATTATCCTGGTCCTTACACTTCTATTCGGGGTATGCGGCTCATGGCTCATGGCAAAAAGGATAAAAAAAGAGACCTTCCAACTTGAACCCCATGAAATTTCACGGATGTTGGTTGAAAGGACAGCTGCTTTTAATGCCATGCATGAAGGGGTCATCGCCATAGATAATAATCAGACCATCACGATTTTCAATGAAAAGGCTAAGCAAATTTTCAATATCAATGGTGCGGTCATAGGCAAGAATATCAATGATATTATACACGATACCCGTCTCCCGGAAGTGCTTGACCGGACATCTCCCATCTTTAATCAGGAGATCTCCGTTCAAAACAGGAATATTGTAAGCAACCGGGTACCGATAAAGATTGCGGAAAAAACGATTGGTGCCGTGGCCATTTTCCAGGATCGCACCGATGTGACGAAGCTAGCTGAAGAGTTGACTAGTGTCAAAGCATTCGTTGAGGCTCTGCGCGTTCAAAACCATGAACATATGAACAAACTTCATACGATAGCAGGATTGATCCAGCTAGGCAATCTTGACGAAGCGTTGCATTACATTTTTCAGATTACGGAAGAACAAGAGGAATTGACCAGGTTTTTAACGAAGCACATTCACGATGATAATTTAGTGGGGCTGATATTAAGTAAGATCTCCTTGGGTAGGGAACTCGGAATCAAGCTCATCATGGACCAGCACACGAAATTGGACCGCTTCCCCGCTGATTTGGATCATCACGATTTTGTTTTGATAATCGGAAACCTGATCGAAAACTCATTCGCAGCGTTAAAGCATTGTTCAGAGGAAACAAAACAGGTTTATCTATCCATCTACCAGGATGAACTTCATTGTCAAATCGTGCTTGAGGATAACGGACCCGGCATTCCCAAGGACATTCATAAAGATATATTCGAGTATGGTTTTACAACAAAAGGTGCGGAAGGATCAGGAATTGGTCTTTATCTAATAGACCAAATTGTAAAAAAAGCGAACGGCGAAATGAAATTCACGACACGCCCTGACGAAGGAACAAGCTTTTTTCTTTCTTTTCCGATGCACGATATAGAGGAGAACCAAAATGACTAACAAAATTCGTGTACTTTTAATTGAAGATGACCCAATGGTCCAAGAGGTCAACAAACAGTTCATCGAGCGCCTGCCTGCCTTTAAAGTCGTTGATACAGCTTCAAATGGGCTTGAAGGTCTGGAAAAAATCAGGCAGTCTAAACCCGACCTTGTCATTTTGGACATCTTCATGCCATCTTTAAACGGGGTTGATACACTTTATCAAATCAGAAAAGAGCAAATGGATGTGGATGTCATCATCATTTCAGCGGCAAATGATCAGAAAACAATCAGAAAAATGATACAGAACGGGGCATTTGACTATTTAATCAAGCCATTTAAATTTGATAGGCTAAAACATACGCTGGAGCAATATTTTGCTTTTCGGATGGAGGTTGAACCTGACCATCAAATTTCTCAAAATCAACTCGACCGAATCCTCTTTCAAAATAAAAAACATTCTGTAGCGAGTCCGAAATATGATGTTCCCAAAGGATTGAATGGAGCGACTCTTGAGCAAGTGACGAAGTTCATTAAGACCCAGCCTGGGTCACTATCTGCAGAAGAAGTGGCTGATGGGATTGGAATCGCCAGAGTTACAGCAAGGCGCTATCTTGAATACTTGCATGGCGAAGAAGTCCTTCAGCTTGACGTACAATATGGCAGCATAGGCCGTCCAGTCAATAGATACCGGCTTCAAAAACCTTAAAAACGCATGGGGACCGGCTTGAAATGGTTCCTTTTTTACTTTTATTCTTTACGCACCTGTCTTCCGGTCATATAGGCCCCATTTTCTCTTCAAAAGAAACAGTTCGCACTCTTCCAAAGATGTCACTTCTTTTATGACATAGTCAGGCATGCCCCTTCTTAGTAGAATCTCCGCAATAAGGTACGGTTTTTTCTTCATACACTCTCCCCTCCCTTTCCCTTGGTTGCTATTCTTTTAATTTCATTATACAAAATAATCCAGTAAAGAAAAAATAGACAAAGCCCCATTTTCCAAAAAAATATGATCTATCCGGCCAATTTATCTGATTTTTCTAAAATCTGGACAATAAAAAAAGTTCCTGGTTGATTTCAGTCATTCGTTCCCTTTCCGCAGACTGACTGTCTGCCAAGCCTCATCGAATCAAGCATCCAGCGTGATCTTGGCTAGCCAGTTATTCGACAGAAGTGTCGCAAATTTCTTCAATTTAGTAAGAGTTTTAACAGGAAAAGCAATGAATTGATTTGTTAGTATCCTATTAAAATCATTTCCCAAAAGGGTGGGGTTTCCGTCCAAGGAAATTTTAATTGGGTGAGTTATATAGACAGGGGGAGTGAGAGGAGTTAAAGGATTATCAATATTTGGTCAAAAGAGGTGGGCAATGCACCTCCTTTGATGTTTTCACTTGTACAACTTACTATATGTAGTCAATTCCTTTAGCCGCTTTTCATTGATGGCAAAACCGATTCCAGCTTTATCGGGAACTTGGATCATGCCATTTTCGACAAGTACTTCAGGATATATTATATCTTCATCCCAATAACGGGATGAAGATGATATATCCCCGGGAATCGTGAATCCTTTTAATGTGGCAAGTGCAATATTATGTGCACGTGAAATGCCAAATTCAATCATACCGCCGCACCAAACTGGCACATCATTTCCCAGGCATAAATCATGGATTCTTACAGCTTCCATCCAGCCGCCGACTTTAGCCATCTTAATGTTGATCACTCCACAGCTCTGGAGCGTCAGCGCACTTTTGGCATCATGAAATGAATTTATGCTTTCATCAAGGCAAATGGGTGTCTGCAGCTGTTTCTGCAAAAATGAATGTTCGACAATGTCGTCATGTCCCAGCGGCTGTTCAATCATCATCAGCTTAAACGCATCAAGCTTCTGAAGGTGTGTGATGTCATCAAGAGTGTACGCTGAATTGGCATCTGCCATGAGCGGGATATGAGGATAGGCCCGACGGATTTCCGCTAAAAACTCCAGATCATTTTGAGGATTGATTTTTATTTTATAACGCTGGTAACCAGATCCGGAAAAATCCTCGATCTGGCGCATCGCATCTTCAATATCATTGGATGCAACGACTACACCAGCGGCCACTTCACTTCGTTCGCCGCCAAACAGCCGTCCGAGGTAGACTCCTTTCTGCTTCGCATATAAATCGAGGATTGCCTGCTCTAAAGCTGACTTCGCCATCGCATTCCGCCGGATTCCGCTCCATAAGTTCGGCAGCTCATCAGGATGCTTGATCTGACTGGCCAATGTCAACGGAATTAAGAAGCCATCCAATATATGAAAGCATGTTTTGATCGTTTCCTCGGTATACCAAGGACTTGTAAAAGGGACAGCTTCACCGTATCCAATCAACCCATCCTTATCCATGGCTTCTACAATTATCACTTCCCGATCGCTTACCGTTTCGAGATGCGTCTTGAATGGCCGTTTTAAAGGGGCCTTAATGAGCTTTAGGGAAATGGAGGATAACTTCATTTCCCTTCCCCCATTTCCTTCTTCAGTTCCCGTCTCAGAAGCTTGCTTGCGCCATTACGGGGAAGCTCCTTACAAAGAATCACGTTCCTGGGAATCTTATAGGATGCTAAATATCCCCTGCAATATTCCAGCAGTTCGCTCTCATCAAGCTCTGCACCTTTATGCAAGACGACAAAAGCAAGCGGGACCTGCCCCCACTTTTCATCGTCAGTCCCTGTCACTCCCGCTTCGAAAACATTAGGATGCATACTGAGGACGTTTTCAATCTCGGCCGGATAGACATTTTCACCGCCGGAGATGATTAAATCCGAACGTCGGTCAAGCACATATAAAAAGCCTTCCTCATCAAGATAACCAAGATCCCCGGTATAAAGCCATCCATCGGTAATCGCCTGCTGTGTAGCGTCCATTCGATTAAAATAACCTTTCGTGACATTCGGACCTGAAACCACGATTTCACCCACTACACCCGGTTCACACATAGTGCCGTCTTTCTCTATCCGTAACTGCGAAGGAAACAAAGGCTTCCCAGCTGATCCGATTTTTGACATGCTGTACTCCGGTGCCAGCGTCACAATCTGTGAAGACGTTTCGGTCATCCCATATGATTGATAGACGGGAATCCCTTTCTCCTTACAGGCTTCAAGTAAATGGACGGGTGCAGGGCCGCCGCCCAACAGGAAACAACGAAAGGTTTTTGGATAGCTTGTTCCATTCAATTCCTGAACCATCCTATTCAGCATCGCCGTCACGACCGATACGATCGTCACGCCATTTTCCTGAATGCTCCGGTTCGCCTCCCGTTCATTGAATCGTTCCGCCAAAACGACTTTCATGCCATAAATCACATTTTTCATCAGAATGGATAAACCGCTAATATGAAAGATCGGAACCGCACAATACCAAGAATCCTCCTCATGCAATCCAAGGTTCAGAACCGACCCTACTGCACTCCACCAATGGTTACCGAATGTTTGGATCACACCCTTTGGATTTCCTGTAGTACCTGATGTATACATGATTGTAGCGGTATCCTCAAGGTAAAACTCTTGAAGTATTTCCGCCGTGCCTTCATTCGGCAATTCCTCCATTAAATGAAGGTTCAATTCCGGGAGAACCTCACTAATATCAGAAAGTTTGTCGGAGAAGGCACCCTCTGAAACCAAATAGGCAGTCCCACTATCCTCGATCTGCCAGGACAGCTCTTTTGCCGTTAACTTATTATTCAGCATCACAATCTTCACACCGAGATAAAATAGTGCATGTATAACGACAACACCATCAATATGGTTACGGAGCAAAACCGCGCATGAATCACCGGAGCCCAGACCAATGCTTGCCAGCTTACCAGCCATCTTCTCCGATAATGTATGCAGTTCAAGAAAGCTATACGTATGACCTTCAAACTCAATTGCCGGGCGCCCAGGTGAAAGATGCGCCCGATTTTTCAGCCAGTTCGGCAACTTTTCTTCTGCCATTGCTGCTTACCCTCTTCCATTTTGATATAGAAAACAGCCCGGCGATTTTCCGCCAAGCTGTCAGTCTCATCGATTCACGCGTTTCATTAAGGGAAACGAGGGAATTGTCCAAAGTCCGGATTGCGTTTTTCTTTGAATGCATCGCGGCCTTCTTTTGCTTCTTCTGTTGTATAGTATAAAAGTGTAGCGTCACCAGCCAATTGTTGAAGACCTGCAAGGCCATCAGTATCAGCGTTCATTGCCGCTTTCAAGAAACGAAGTGCCGTTGGGCTCTTCTCAAGCATTTCCTCACACCATTTAACCGTTTCCGCTTCTAATTGGTCTAAAGGTACGACCGTGTTGACCAATCCCATATCCAATGCTTCCTGTGCATTGTATTGACGGCATAGGTACCAGATTTCACGTGCCTTTTTATGACCGACGATACGTGCAAGGTAGCCAGAACCATAACCAGCATCAAAGCTTCCAACATTCGGTCCAGTTTGTCCGAAGACTGCATTGTCAGCAGCAATCGTTAAGTCACAAACCACATTCAAGACATTACCGCCGCCAATTGCATAACCTGCGACCATGGCTACGACTGGTTTTGGAATAACACGGATCAAGCGTTGTAAATCAAGAACGTTTAGACGTGGAATATTATCTTCACCAACATATCCGCCATTCCCACGTACTTTTTGGTCTCCGCCTGAACAGAATGCTTTGCCGCCTACACCCGTCAAAATAATGACACCGATGCTGGAATCATCACGCGCCCTTGCGAATGCATCAATCATTTCAGCAGTCGTTTTTGGTGTGAATGCATTATGTACATGTGGTCGATTGATGGACACTTTCGCAATCCCGTTATATTTTTCATACAAAATCTCATCATACTCACGTATCGTTTCCCATTGAATCGTCATCTTAATTCCTCCTTTTATTTCGCTTTAAAAACTCACTTATTATTTTACCAAACTTTTCTCCAACTTCCACATGAATCGCATGTCCCGCATCATTTATTATTTTCCATTCGGCGCGCTTCAGCTTTTTTTTCATCGAGTCCGCTACTCGACAAAACTTATGGTCGAGTTCACCGGTTATAAGGAGCACCGGGAAATCAAGGGTTTGCAGTTGTTCCCAGTATGAAGCCTGATTGCCGGTCCCCATACCAAGAAGGCTATTGGAAAGGCCGGCAGGGTCATTTGCCAACCGCTGCTCCCGAATGGCTGACCTGGTTTTGGCCGACAACCGTTTTTGACTTTCAAACAGAGGGATGTTTTCCCATTGATTCACAAACGCTTCCATGCCATTTTCAAGAATCCTTTCGGCAAGCTTCCGATCATTTTCCCTTCGGATTTCACGTTCCCCTTCTGTTAAAAGGCCCGGTGAAGCGCTCTCCAATATCAATGTATCAACATACTCAGGAAACAAACAGGCAAAACCCAACCCGAGCCTTCCGCCCATCGAGTAACCAAGGATATGGGCTTTCGGGAAATGCAATACATCCAAAATATACTTAATATCCTCAGCGACACGCTCCATTTCATACCTTCGATGATCGGCTGGTGACGCAGACATACCATGTCCGATGATATCGACCATGATTAACGTATACCTGTCACTCAGTAGCGGAATGAGGAATTTCCATGTATCCCGATTTCCTGTAAATCCATGTAAAAGTACAAGAGGATCTCCATTTCCCGTTATTTCAACAGCATAATTGACATCCTTGCTGACAATATTCATGATATTTCCCCGTCTAACACCATTTTTATTTCCTGGGAAACAAAGCTCCACAAATTTCGATGCTTTTGTAGATTGGACTCTCTTTCTGTCGGAACTTCAATGATTTTGAGTCCTTGGATTTCGAATGACTCTGTAAATACATTCTCTAGCTCATCCCAATTTTGGACCTTGTTGTATTTACCGCCATAAAGCTCGGCAGTATGGGAAAAATCAAGCCCATGAGGCGTACCGAATAGCGTTTCGAAATGTTCCCTCTCATTCGCCTGCGGCAAGAAGGAGAAAATGCCGCCGCCATCATTATTAACCAGCAATATCGTGATATTTTGTTTTTGAAGTTTTGCCGCAAGCAAGCCATTCATATCATGGAAAAAGCTTAAATCCCCGATTGCCAGCACTGTATTTTTTGATACCGTGCTTACGCCAAGCGCAGTGGAAACGACACCATCGATACCATTCGCCCCACGATTTGCAATGGTTTTGATTCCTTTACCATTATTCAAAAAGAAAGTATCCAAATCGCGTATGGGCATACTATTCCCGACAAATAACGTCGATTCCAACGGCATCATATCAGCAAGCAGGGCGAAAAGCTTGCCTTCGCTTAACTCCGCTTCATCTCTGACGGAGGCTAAGGCCTCCTTCGTCGCTCCGTTGACGGTTTGCCATAACCGAAGCCATTCATCATCAGGAGAGGGAGTAATGCTTTCAGCAATTCGCAAACAAAAATCTTTCTCTTCGCTGTAAATCATATTCGTTGCCAATCCGGCTGGTTCGCGCCAGCCTGATCCGCCATCGACGACCAAAGTGATTGCCTGTTTTTGTTTTTTCATGAATAACAATAACGGTTTAGAAACAGGCATTGCCCCGAATCGCAAGATCACTTCCGGCCTGAAAGCCGCTTTTGCCGTTTCATCGCGTAGAAACGTATCATAAGAATCAATAATTACGGCTTTGTCATGACTTCCGCTCCTTAACTGTGAAAGGGGATCAGCCAGTACCGGAAAAGCAAGTTTTTCCGCTAATGCGACGATGGCTTCCTTCATCTCTGGATGAGGTAATTCGCCACATACAATCATACCTTGCTTAGCTTGTGACAATGTAGTTGCAACAGCTTCTATTTGTGATGATGACAGTGACAGTTCTCCACTTTCAATCAACACTGCAGGCGTCATTTTATTTTGCCTGCACTCCTTTGCTTGCTCCAAATCAGGAATCAGTGGTTCGCGAAGTGGGAAATTCAAATGCACAGGCCCTGCAGGTTCAGCTGCAGCTGTTGCCACTGCCCTTGCACCGACAGTTCTGGCATACCGCATCATTCCATCCGTGCTTTCAGGAAGTGCCATTTCGACAAACCATTTTACATGTCTCCCGTAAAGGTGTATCTGATCGATCGCCTGCGGGGCTCCGACATCACGCAATTCATGCGGGCGGTCAGCGGTAAGTACAATAAGCGGCACTCTTGAATAGAAAGCCTCAATGACGGCTGGGTAATAGTTTGCAGCGGCTGTACCTGACGTACAAAGAAGTCCGACTGGTTCTTTTAGGGCCTTAGCCAAACCAAGGGCAAAAAAAGCAGCCGAACGCTCATCCACATTAATATGAATTTCAATATCAGGATGTTCCACCAGCAACAAAGCCAGGGGTGTGGATCGTGAACCAGGGCTCACCACCACATGCTTCACCTTATTTTGTGCCAGCTCATCGACGAATGAAGCAGCATAAGCTGTCAATGCATCTCGGTCATTCATTAAGATTTCCTCCTAAAGCACTTAACATCGGATTGAATTTAATCCCCGTTTCCCGGTATTCACTTTCGGGAGTCGAATCTTCCACTACTCCGCAACCGGCAAAGAGCGATGCCTCATTATTCTGTATTAGTGCAGAACGTATCCCAACAGCGAATTCCCCGTTTCCATACGTATCCACCCAACCTAAGGGACCCGCATAAAAGCCACGTTCCAGACCTTCCATTTCCCGAATTCGGACAACGGCCTTTTCTTTGGGAAGTCCGCCCATAGCAGGTGTTGGGTGGAGATTCTCGACAAATTCAAAAATCGTGACACCTTCCTTTGATATACCCCGGACCGGTGTGTACAAATGCTGGATATGACGGTTTTTCATAAGTGTCGGTCGGGCCGGGACCACCACCTTTTCGCATACTGAATCAAAGGCATTGGATATCATCGAAACGACATATTGATGTTCTTGTAAATTCTTTTCATCATGAAGCAATTCTTCACCAAGACAAACATCTTCCTGCTCATCTTTCCCTCGTCCCATCGATCCAGCAAGACAGGTAGAAAAAACTTCATTTCCCTGTTTCTTAATCAAACGTTCAGGGGTGGCACCCACAAAACAGTCACCACCAGCCTCCAAACTGAAAATATAACTCAATGGCTGCTCAGCAATCAATTGTTCAAGCACTTTCCCTGAATCGATGGAACGTTCAAAACCAAGTCGAAGCTCCCTTGCCAAAACGATTTTGTCGAGATCTGTCGTCTTGATTTCCTGAACAGCCTCTGCGACAGTTCGCTTCCATTCCTCAGGTTCGACTTCCCTCTGCATAACCAGGGAATTTGCACCCAATCCATTGCCATCCAAGCTTTCGAAAAGGAAAGCTTCCCGTTCATTTATCATATCTATGAAGAGTTTTTCTGAATCATCAGGCGAACAAAGTAAGTTTGTCGTTAAGTAAGCTTGTTTCCCCACTATTGACAGCATGAAGGCAGGTATATAAAAAAGGTTGTCCCCGAACTGATTCCAAAGGAGCGTACTGTCAGTTTCATAATCAAAAGAAAAGCCCCCAAACAGTAAAGGACCTGTCGCTTCTACATCGGTCACTCCTGTTTTGACAGCATTATTCTGCAGTTTGATCCAGCTCTTTTCGACTTCTCTATAACGTTCGGCATTCGATGCCGCTTTGAGTTTCTTAACATTGCCTAAACCGGTGATGGTTATTTCCTTTGCAGGGTCCTCCCAGAAAAAGCGTTCACCCGCGTACCGTTCTCTTCCAGCTTGATAAAATGAAAGGGGGTTGTTGCATTTAATCTTCTTAATATGACTGAATAGAACTTGATCATTCAAGTCCTTCGCCTTTTGTATAGCTGAAGCCAGTCCCTGAAACTGTTCAGTTTCCTCTGAGATAGCCAAAAAAATCCCCCCAAATGTACATTTTAAAAGCTTTTTAACCTATTTAAAGATACACCTCACTTGAACCCCATGTCAATAAAACGCCCCTTTACCGAACGATTCTTTCCTGCTTTTTTCCTTATTATATGAATCTTAGCGAATGTAGAGAAATACCCTGGATTTTGGAAATGGATCATCCAGGAATTCCAGTTATCGCCCTTACCCACTTTTCCTGCATTTATTAGGATAACCTTTTGTGCAACATTTCAATATTTGTTATAATTTCGAGAGAACCAATAATGATTTTGAGGAGAGAAATAATGCAAACAGAATACGATGGACTTCCCCTTAAACGGACCTGGAAGATTTGGTGGGAGTTAATACGTCCACATACACTAACCGCAGCTTTTGTCCCAGTCTTACTTGGAACTGTGATTGCACTTTTGGAAGATGGAGTGAATTGGTTACTATTCGCTGCCATGATGATTGCCAGTATCCTGATTCAAGCTGCAACCAATTTATTCAATGAATACTACGATTTCAAGAGAGGCTTGGATACGGAGGAATCCGTAGGCATCGGCGGCGGGATCGTCCGTCATGGGATGACCCCCAAACTAATCATGAGCTTGGCCCTATGCATGTATGCCATCGCCTTGATAATTGGAATCTATATCTGTGCCGCATCATCTTGGTGGCTTGCTGCAGTAGGACTGGTTTGCATGCTTGTCGGCTATCTTTATACAGGCGGTCCCCTGCCCATTTCATATACACCATTCGGGGAACTTTTTTCTGGATTGTTCATGGGCTTTTTGATAATCTTGATCGCCTATTTCATTCAAACCGGTGATGTTTCTTCAACAGCCATCTTAATTGCCATTCCAAGTGGGATTTTGGTTGGGCTGATCAACTTATCCAATAACCTACGTGACCATGATGGAGATAAGGCTCATGGGCGCAAAACGATGCCTGTAGTGATGGGCAGGAAAAACGCCCTGACATTCATGGCAATCATGTTCGCCTTCTCTTATCTATGGCTTGTTGGGCTAGTCCTTACCGGAAGCGTAACGGCGTGGATTCTCCTTGCCTTCCTTAGCATACCGAAGGCCATGGCCGCAATCAAAGGCTTCGTAGGCAAAACGCAGCCGATCACGATGGTCCCGGCAATGAAAGCCACGGCCCAAACGAACACCTTCTTTGGCTTACTCATGGCCATTGGATTATTCATCAGCTATCTTATATAATCTCCGAGGACTGAGCTCATCCGCTCAGTCCTTTTTTCTATCTTCCGTTGCATATTGTTTTCCTATACTCCAATTCGGGTAATAGATAATACAACCATCTTACCAATATAAAATGAGATTTGGACTTTAGAAGGAGTGAATCGGATATGGCAACGAAACAACAAACGCAAAAATTAAAAAATGAACTGCTTCAAGAAAAAAATGAGTTAAGTAGAAGAATTCAAAATGATGAACAATCCGTTCTGGATAAAAGCCAGACGGAATCCGTAGGGGAATTATCATCTTATGATAATCATCCTGCTGACCTAGGAACCGAATTATTCGAGATGGAACGGAATCAAGCACTCGATGAGCATGCACAATCAGAAATGGAGAAAATCGAGGAAGCATTAAAAGCATTGGAAGAAGGCTCGTATGGCCAGTGTAAAACCTGCAATAGGGAAATCCCCATCGAGAGGCTTGAAGCGATCCCAAGCACCCTCTACTGTGTCGAGCATGCCCCGGAAGTTCCTAATACACAAGAGCGACCAGTGGAAGAGGATATATTGATTCCATCCAAGGGTGATCATTTTGAAAACCGTCATGGAAATGAAGTAGTGGATAAAGAGGATAGCTTTGGTGAAGTCGCCAAATTCGGTACATCCGAAACGCCATCTGATTACACCGGCGATCATGACAATTATAATGACCTTTATAAAACCGAGGATGAAACGGATGGATTTCCAGAAGACTATGAAGGATTTGCAGCAAATGACATCGAAGGAAAAAACAGGGTGGATATACCGAACAAGAAGCAAAAGGAATATGAAGATACATTAGAAGAAGAAAATATCGATTCCCAGCTTGGGGACATCCCTTATAAACAAAAAGATAGTTATATCAATGAAAAGAAATGAAAAAAAGAAGCATACATGAATGTATGCTTCCTTTTTTGTTATGACCCGTACGGGATTCGAACCCGTGTTACCGCCGTGAAAGGGCGGTGTCTTAACCGCTTGACCAACGGGCCAAATGGCGGAGAAGGAGGGATTTGAACCCTCGCGCCGCTCGCGCGACCTACACCCTTAGCAGGGGCGCCTCTTCAGCCTCTTGAGTACTTCCCCATGGCTCCGCAGGTAGGACTCGAACCTACGACCGTTCGGTTAACAGCCGAATGCTCTACCACTGAGCTACTGCGGAACAATATGAATATGGTGGGCCTAAATGGACTCGAACCATCGACCTCACGCTTATCAGGCGTGCGCTCTAACCAGCTGAGCTATAGGCCCATATTTGGAGCGGGTGAAGGGAATCGAACCCTCATCATCAGCTTGGAAGGCTGAGGTTTTACCACTAAACTACACCCGCGAAATGGGGCGACTGATGGGAATCGAACCCACGAATGCCTGAACCACAATCAGGTGCGTTAACCACTTCGCCACAACCGCCGTAATATGAAAGATATGGTGGCTCAGGACGGAATCGAACCGCCGACACAAGGATTTTCAGTCCTTTGCTCTACCGACTGAGCTACTGAGCCACATTTGTATTAAATTTAAAAAATGGCGGTCCCGACGGGAATCGAACCCGCGATCTCCTGCGTGACAGGCAGGCATGTTAACCGCTACACCACGGGACCTAATAATTGCGGGGACAGGATTTGAACCTGCGACCTTCGGGTTATGAGCCCGACGAGCTACCGGACTGCTCCACCCCGCGACGGTAATAATGAAACTATTTGCATCAAGTTTTCGTGTATATAGTTTTTTCGCTTCCTCTATGTAAGGTTGTTTAAAAACAACTTGCTGCTTTTTAAAAAAATGGAGGAGGTAGAGGGATTCGAACCCCCGCGGGATTTGACTCCCCTGTCGGTTTTCAAGACCGATCCCTTCAGCCGAACTTGGGTATACCTCCACGGCATTAAAAAGTGAATATGGTGGACCTTGTAGGACTCGAACCTACGACCGGACGGTTATGAGCCGTCTGCTCTAACCAGCTGAGCTAAAGGTCCTTATATTTATTGGTAGCGGCGGAGGGGATCGAACCCCCGACCTCACGGGTATGAACCGTACGCTCTAGCCAGCTGAGCTACACCGCCAATATAATATAAGTATCTGATTGAAAAATGGTGGAGCCTAGCGGGATCGAACCGCTGACCTCCTGCGTGCAAGGCAGGCGCTCTCCCAGCTGAGCTAAGGCCCCATTCATTAAAAATCACGTGGTCGGGAAGACAGGATTCGAACCTGCGACCCCTTGGTCCCAAACCAAGTGCTCTACCAAGCTGAGCTACTTCCCGCAATAAACATGGTGCGCCCGGCGGGAGTCGAACCTACAACCTTCTGATTCGTAGTCAGATGCTCTATCCAATTGAGCTACGGGCGCATATTAAGATGGTGCCGAGGACCGGAATCGAACCGGTACGGTAGTCACCTACCGCAGGATTTTAAGTCCTGTGCGTCTGCCAGTTCCGCCACCCCGGCACATACGAAAAGTGGAGCGGAAGACGGGATTCGAACCCGCGACCCCAACCTTGGCAAGGTTGTATTCTACCACTGAACTACTTCCGCATGTAAGATGCGGGTGAAGGGACTTGAACCCCCACGCCTTGCGGCGCCAGATCCTAAGTCTGGTGCGTCTGCCAATTCCGCCACACCCGCATATAAAATGGTGAGCCATGAAGGATTCGAACCTTCGACCCTCTGATTAAAAGTCAGATGCTCTACCAACTGAGCTAATGGCTCGTGCTTGTACTATCTTAAAATGGTGCCGGCAAGAGGACTTGAACCCCCAACCTACTGATTACAAGTCAGTTGCTCTACCAGTTGAGCTACACCGGCAGGTGTAAAAATGGTGGAGGATGACGGGATCGAACCGCCGACCCTCTGCTTGTAAGGCAGATGCTCTCCCAGCTGAGCTAATCCTCCATATGAAACCTGCTTGGCGACGTCCTACTCTCACAGGGGGAAACCCCCAACTACCATCGGCGCTGAAGAGCTTAACTGCCGTGTTCGGAATGGGAACGGGTGTGACCTCTTCGCT
>NZ_JBIWNJ010000006.1:0-87658 GCF_044767165.1 Peribacillus sp. NPDC101481
AGAGGTGGAAGCGTGGCGACATGTGGAGCTGACTGATACTAATAGATCGAGGACTTAACCAACGCTTTTTAAAAAATGAAATACCTTCTTATTATTATCTAGTTTTGAAGGAATGAAAATTTCTTCTTGCATTTTGATTTCATACATGGTATGATAATAAATGTGCTAAAAGATTAAATGTTTGGTGGCGATAGCGAAGAGGTCACACCCGTTCCCATTCCGAACACGGCAGTTAAGCTCTTCAGCGCCAATGGTAGTTGGGGGTTTCCCCCTGTGAGAGTAGGACGCCGCCAAGCTATAATCATTGTATTATTTTTAAATAAATGGGAATACTATATTTATAAAAGTAACATTCATACCGTCGCGGGGTGGAGCAGTCCGGTAGCTCGTCGGGCTCATAACCCGAAGGTCGCAGGTTCAAATCCTGTCCCCGCAATCATGAAAAAAACGAAACTTAGGTTTCGTTTTTTTGTTTTATCTGAAATTCGAATAATTATGTCCTTAACTTATTTGTTTCTTCTTTTGAAACAAGGTAAACTACATATAGAATGGTTTTTGTTCCATAATATTGCGTTTATGGTTATAGACATGAACTATAGGACGTTTCCTAATAATGATAAAGGTGATTGATATATGCAACATGTTGAATGGATTTCTCAGAGTGAGGAAGAAACTGCGCAATTTGCGCATAGATTGGCACAAAAGCTTTCCAGTGGAGATGTTCTGGCATTAGAAGGTGACTTGGGTGCAGGGAAGACGGCATTCACAAAAGGGCTGGCTAAAGGACTAGGTGTTACCAGAATGGTGAATAGCCCTACCTTTACGATAATAAAGGAATACATGGGTCGCTTGCCTTTGTATCATATGGATGTATATCGGGTAAGTGAATCGGAAGAAGATCTAGGCTTTGATGAATATTTTGATGGTGATGGTGTGACTGTCGTTGAATGGGCCCATTTAATAAAGGATCACCTTCCAGAGGAAATCTTGACCATTTATATCTATCGTCTGGGCGATACCAGCCGGCGTATTGTTTTGGAAGCCAAAGGCGAACGATATGTAAAGTTATGTAAGGAGATTATTTGATGAAGGTTTTAGCTATAGATACATCGAATTTTACATTAGGGATTGCACTGGTAAACGAGAATCAAGTAATTGGTGAGTATACGACGAACCTAAAGAAAAATCATTCGGTGCGGGTAATGCCGGCAATTGAGACACTGCTGAGGGATTGTGATACTAAACCGAAGGAATTGACTAAGATTGTGGTCGCTCAAGGTCCAGGCTCATATACAGGGGTCAGGATTGGAGTGACGATAGCGAAAAGCTTGGCCTGGACGCTTCAGATTCCCTTATCAGGTGTTTCCAGCTTAGAGGTTTTAGCAGCTAATGGACGATATTTTAACGGGGTGATCTCTCCCTTGTTCGATGCAAGAAGAGGGCAGATTTATACTGGATTATATGAAATGGAAAAGGACTCTTTAAAGACAGTCATAGAAGATTGTAATATTCTATCCTCTGAGTGGGCGAGTCAATTGAAGGAATTAAATCGTCCTGTTTTATTTGTTGGTCAAGATGTGGACATCCATCGGGATGCAATTACGGATGCATTAGGGGAATTGGCGGTATTTGCTCCGGTACAGTCATATAATTCAAGGCCAAGCGAACTGGCCTTCATTGGTCTTGATAAGACTGAAGTGGATGTTCACCAGTTTGTACCGAATTATATCCGCATGGCTGAAGCAGAAGCAAAGTGGCTTGAACAGCAGGGGAAATAAACAAGGAAAGCGACCGATTATTATGAGTAAAACATTGACGTTCCGAAAGATGAATACGGAAGATATCGATCAAGTGCTAAACGTGGAAAAGCAGTCCTTTACTTTGCCTTGGAGCCGGGAAGCTTTTTTTAATGAATTGAATCATAATCAATATGCTGTATACATGGTGATAGAGGATGAAGGTAAAATCGCCGGTTATTGCGGTGCCTGGATCGTCATTGATGAATCGCACATTACCAATATAGCGATATTGCCAGAATACCGAGGGCAAAAGCTAGGAGAAGCTTTGCTCAGGAAGATGATTGAAATCTCCATTTCGATGGGTGTGGTGAGGATGACGCTAGAGGTCCGTGTCAGTAATGCAGTAGCCATTTCGCTCTATGAAAAACTAGGTTTCCAAAAGGGCGGAATCCGAAAAAATTATTATACAGACAATCAAGAAGATGCTTATGTTATGTGGGTGAATTTTTCATGAAACAAGATCAATTTATATTAGGTATTGAAACTAGCTGCGATGAAACTGCGGCAGCTGTCATAAAAAATGGTACGGAGATACTGAGTAATGTCGTGGCTTCACAAATTGAAAGCCATAAACGTTTTGGCGGTGTCGTCCCTGAAATAGCTTCCCGTCATCATGTAGAACAAATTACGATTGTTCTTGAAGAAGCACTGCTGCAAGCCGGTGTGACATATGAAGACTTGGATGCCATTGCCGTTACAGAAGGCCCCGGCCTTGTTGGGGCACTATTAATAGGCGTGAATGCGGCGAAGGCTGTAGCTTTCGCACATGGAATACCAATTGTCGGTACGCATCATATCGCTGGTCATATCTATGCAAATCGGCTTATTCAGGAGATCGAATACCCTGCGCTTTCTTTAGTCGTTTCGGGAGGTCATACAGAATTGGTGCTTTTAGACGAGCCAGGTTCTTTCAAGGTGATAGGGGAGACGCGGGATGATGCAGCAGGAGAGGCGTATGATAAAGTGGCTCGAACATTGGGGCTCCCTTATCCTGGCGGTCCTCATATCGATAGGCTTGCGCAAGAAGGCTCACCAACTTTAAAACTGCCTAGGGCATGGTTGGATGGCAGCTATGATTTTTCCTTCAGCGGGTTGAAATCGGCGGTGATCAACACTTTGCATAATGCAGAACAGCGCGGGGAAAAAATCGAACCTAAAGATTTAGCGGCAAGTTTCCAAGCAAGTGTGATAGAAGTGCTTGTAATGAAAGCTGTAAAAGCTGCAAAGGAATATAATGTGAAGCAGGTATTGCTTGCTGGAGGAGTTGCGGCAAATAAAGGCCTTAGGGAAGCATTAACGGAAGCTTTTAAGGATTTACCTATGGATATATCCATTCCGCCCCTCTATCTTTGTACGGACAATGCCGCCATGATCGGTGCTGCTGGCAGTGTCATGTTTGAAAAAGGAAAACGATCTGGTTTGGATTTGAACGGAAATCCTGGATTGGATATAGAAGCATTTTAATTGACGAGAAGACAGGATTCCACACTTCGGCATCCTGTCTTTTTATCGTGTTAATAAAATAATAGAATATTCTGTGGATAAAGTTTTTTTGATCAACCTACTGCATGTGTATAAAGTGGTGTTTTTGTGGATAAGTGGATATGTTTCTGTGGATAATGTGTATAACCCAAATTATTGGCTAATAAACGGTAAGTGAATTGTTAACAAGTTTGTGGATAACTTTTTAATTTGAAGTGAAAAAGACCGAGTCGATTGACCCGGTCATTTGTCATTCTTCAAGTTCGGCCCATTCTTCGAGCAGCTGGTCCAATTTTTCCTGTGCATTATCAAGCTTTGTTTGGACTTCCATCACTTTTTCGTGGTCCTGAAAAACATTTGGATCGCAAAGGAGGTCATTATATTCGCTTATTTCGGTTTCAAGACGCTCCATGGCTGCCTCGATTTCCTCAATGCGCCGTTTTCGCTGGCGTTCTGCTTTTTTTGCTTCTTTATCAATTTTGTAATTTGTTTTTTCTACAGCTGCATCTAAAGTTTTAGCCTGATCCTGCTGTTCAAGTGCTTTGATTTCCGCTTGCTCCTGTTTCTTCTCTAAATAGTAATCATAATCACCGAGGAATTCTTCGTTGCCGTCTTTGGAGAGCTCTATCACTTTCGTTGCTATCCGATTTATGAAATAACGGTCATGTGAGACGAAAAGAATAGTTCCTGGATAATCGATCAAAGCGTTTTCAAGCACCAATTTACTATCGAGGTCCAAATGGTTCGTTGGTTCATCAAGAATTAAAAAATTACCTTTTTGCATCATCATTTTGGCAAGAGCAAGCCGAGCCTTTTCGCCCCCGCTTAGTGTGGAAACGGTTTTCAAAACATCGTCCCCGCTAAATAGGAAATTACCGAGTACGGTTCGGATGTCCTTTTCCGGTTTAAGGGGATAGTCGTCCCATAATTCATTGAGTACGCGTTTATTGGAAACAAGGTTAGCCTGTTCTTGATCGTAGTAGCTGACTTCTACGTTCGTTCCAAAACGGAATTCCCCAGAAAGTGCAGGCAGCTTAGAAATGATCGTTTTCAATAAAGTTGATTTTCCAACTCCATTTGGGCCAACAAGAGCTATGCTCTCTCCCTTTGTCATCCGGGAATTAATATTCCTTGATACCGTTTCCCCTTCGTATCCGATAGCCAAGTCCTGGAGGTGGAGTACTTCATTTCCGCTTTGCCTTTCAATCTGGAAAGAAAAATTCGCGGATTTTTCATCCCCTTGCGGCTTGTCCAAAACATCCATCTTTTCGAGCTGCTTGCGTCTGCTTTGTGCTCTTTTCGTGGTCGAAGCCCTTGTGATATTACGTTGGACAAAGTCGCGAAGCTTTTCGATTTCCCCTTGCTGCTTCTCGAACAGTTTCATGTCCCGCTCATAATCTTCCGCTTTTCCCTCTAGGTAAGAACTATAATTACCATAGTATTTTTTCATGTTATTCCGGGAAATCTCATATACCAGGTTCACTACTTTATCTAAAAAATAGCGGTCATGGGAAACAATGAGCACAGCTCCCTGGTACCCTTGTAAATATTGTTCAAGCCAAGATAGGGTTTCAATATCCAAATGGTTCGTCGGCTCATCCAGAATCAATATATCCGGTTTCCTTAAAAGCAGCTTTCCTAATGCAAGCCTTGTTTTTTGCCCGCCGCTTAATGTGGAAATTGGGGTAGAATAGTCAAAGTCAGCAAACTGAAGCCCATGCAATACGGAACGGATATCCGCTTCATATTGATAACCGCCCTTCTCTTTGAATGCGACCATCAAAGTGTCGTATTCATTCAGCACTTTTTGGTAAATCGTTTCGTTTTCAAAGATTTCGGGTCTGGCCATATCCGCCTCAAGGCGACGCAGTTCCTTTTCCTGCTCTATAAGGTCCGTGAATACCGTCAGCATCTCATCCCAAATGGTCAGTTCGGATTCCAATCCCGTATCCTGGGCCATATAGCCGATTGTGACGCCTTTTGGTTTGATAATTTCACCGCCATCATGGGAAATCTTCCCGGCTATGATTTTTAGCAGAGTCGATTTTCCGGCGCCATTACGGCCGACAAGTGCAATTCGATCTTTATTTTGAACTTCGAGCTTCATATTTGATAAAATAAGTTCAGCTCCATAATATTTCGATAGTTGATTGATTTGTAATAAAATCATAGATTTCACCTCAATTGATTATAGATAGTGTAACGTATTTTAGTTATTATCGGCAACAGCTTGGTTCCATGGTAAAACAAAAGCTGTTACATAAAGTGGAATAATAGTGTATGATTTAGGAGGGGTTACTTAAATGGGAGACTTAACGCATTTTAATGAACAGGGCAGGGCCAAAATGGTCGATGTGAGTGCTAAGCCTGAAACAACCCGGACGGCAGTAGCTCAATCGAGCATTTTATTGAATGATGAAATATATGAATTGGTCACGAACCAGAAAATGAAAAAAGGTGATGTACTGGCTGTTGCACAGGTTGCAGGAATAATGGCCAGCAAAAATACATCCAATATCATTCCGATGTGCCATCCCATTGCACTGCAAGGGGTCAATATAGCCTTTGAGTGGGAAAAAGAGGAACAAGGATACAGACTTAGGATTGAAACGGAAGCTAAGACAAAAGGGAGTACAGGTGTGGAAATGGAAGCGTTAACAGCTGCATCCGTGACTGCCTTGACCGTTTATGACATGTGTAAGGCCATTGACAAGGGAATGGTGATCGGGCCTACATTCTTAGTGGAGAAAACAGGCGGAGTTTCCAGTAACGATTATAAAAGACAAGTAAAACAAACAGATAGAGAATTAAGTTGAAAAGCATGTGTGAAGGCGGGGAAGAACAATGAACCATGACCCAAAGATACCGCAGGCAACAGCCAAAAGGTTACCATTGTATTATCGATTTTTAAAGAACTTACATTCCTCAGGCAAGCAAAGAGTTTCCTCGGCAGAGCTAAGCGAAGCTGTAAAAGTGGATTCTGCCACCATACGCCGTGATTTTTCCTACTTTGGCGCGCTTGGGAAAAAAGGCTACGGCTACAATGTCAATTATTTATTATCCTTCTTTAGAAAAACACTAGATCAAGATGAATTGACCAAAGTCGCTTTAATAGGGGTAGGAAATTTAGGAACCGCTTTTTTAAATTACAATTTCATGAAAAATAATAATACAAAAATTGAAATGGCTTTCGAAGTTTCTGAAGAAAAAGTCGGCAAGCGGATAGCTGATGTGCCCATCTATCATATGGATCAAATCGATACGTTATTGCAGGAAAATAATATCACTGCAGCTATATTGACAGTGCCTGCACAGGTAGCCCAGACGATAACCGATCGTCTAGTCAAAGCTGATATAAAAGGAATATTGAATTTTACACCTGCAAGGCTGACCGTGCCTCCATCCATAAGGGTTCACCATATTGACCTGGCCGTGGAGCTTCAGTCGCTCATCTACTTCCTGAAACATTATCCGGTAGTGGAAGAAGCCGCCTTGGAGGAATGAAAAAAACGCTGCATCTTTGCAGCGTTTTTTTATTTTTTCTTATTTTTTTGTGCGGCTTTAATCTTAAAGTGCAGCATGATCATGCGTAAGCCCGATCCAAAGTCAAGAGTCGCAATGAGGACAAGTATGTAGGCGAAGAGTCCCCATCCAGAAGAATTGACGGTTTGAATCGCGATAGCGGTAAAAAGAGCTCCTAAGCCTGCATAGATGATGCCCATGAATAAGGGTGATTGACGTTTCATAATAAACCTCCGATGAAGGCCTGTGCAGTATCCATCATCTTCTCTATATCCTCCCGATATACCACTTGAAGGATGATAACAAGCGTATTCATCGCAATATGAGCGCTCATTGATACGAGAATGCGGCCTGTTTTTGCATAAAGGAAAGCAAAAGTGAAGCCCATTGCCGTATATAAAAGAAGATGTTCAAATTCACCATGCGCCAAGCCGAAAATAACTGAGCTGATTAAAGCTGAAATAAAGAAGTTAAAGCGTTTATGAAGTGATCCGAAAATGATTTTCCGGAAAATTAATTCTTCCAATATAGGTCCAATTACTGAAGTGACGAAAATGACCGCGGGGACTTTGTAAATGAGTGAAATGAGTTGCTGCGTATTTTCAGATTCAGACTCCACCCCAAGCATTTGTTCAATGCTGCCGGCAATGCTTTGCGCAAAAAGAGCCATGAACACTCCTGCAATTGCCCATAATATGGACATGGAAACGGAAGTTTGATTTCGCGTGTCCAACTTTTCCCTCATATCTTTTCTCATTAAAAAAAGAATCAAGAATAAAGCAGTGAGAAAACTGAAAACTATCCAGTATGCTGCAGATTTCACTTGGAGTTCATCAGCCGGCATTCCGGTATAAGACCCGATCAGCATGAAAATGGGTACCCCAACAATACTGGATAATTGCATGGCAATATAAGTGATGATGACGAACCAATATTCTTTTTTCAAAAATGAAAACTCCTTTTATAGTCACCCATTCCGCTCGGAACGTTCCTGATATGGGGACAAGCTATAAACGCATACTCCAAAATGGTATCAAAAATTGAGGCAGAACACCACTTAAAGGTACCCCTAACGAAACATTTAAATAACTTTGTTAAGGAAATCATTATGCTAAAGTAGTTTACCCGTAATTTATCAGAAATTAATAAAAAATTTTCAATAAGATACTTGCAAAAAAGGCTCGGTTTATTTAATATTATAAATGTGTTAGCACTCGATGATGAAGAGTGCTAATAATCATGTAACAAATTACCAAGAGAATATGAGGAGGTTGTTTCACTTGTTAAAACCATTAGGTGATCGCGTTATTATTGAACTAGTTCAAACTGAAGAAAAAACTGCAAGCGGTATTGTTCTTCCTGATACTGCTAAAGAAAAGCCACAAGAAGGTAAGGTAGTAGCAGTTGGTACTGGCCGTGTCCTTGAAAATGGCGAACGTGTTGCTTTAGAGGTTGCCCAAGGCGATCTAATTATCTTCTCAAAATATGCAGGTACTGAAGTTAAATACGAAAACACTGAATACTTAATTTTACGTGAAAGCGACATTCTAGCTGTTATCGGCTAATTATACATCATACTTAACTGAACGAAAATTTTCTTAAAATTTTAGGGAGGTACTTATAAATGGCTAAAGAAATTAAATTTAGTGAAGAAGCTCGCCGCTCCATGCTTCGTGGTGTGGACGCACTTGCAGATGCAGTTAAAGTAACGCTTGGACCAAAAGGTCGTAACGTGGTTCTTGAGAAAAAATTCGGTTCACCGCTTATCACTAATGACGGTGTGACGATCGCTAAAGAAATCGAATTGGAAGATGCATTCGAAAACATGGGTGCGAAATTGGTTGCTGAAGTAGCAAGCAAAACAAACGACGTAGCTGGTGACGGTACAACGACTGCAACGGTTCTTGCACAAGCGATGATCCGCGAAGGTCTTAAAAACGTAACAGCTGGTGCTAACCCAATGGGTATCCGTAAGGGAATCGAGAAAGCGGTCAATACTGCAATCGCAGAATTGAAAGCCATTTCCCAACCTGTTGAAAACAAAGAATCTATTGCACAAGTTGCTGCCATCTCTTCAGCTGATGAAGAAGTCGGCCAACTGATTGCGGAAGCAATGGAGCGCGTTGGTAACGACGGCGTCATCACAATCGAAGAGTCTAAAGGTTTCACAACTGAATTGGACGTAGTAGAAGGTATGCAGTTCGATCGCGGATATGCATCTCCATACATGGTTACTGATTCAGATAAAATGGAAGCTGTACTAGAAAATCCATATATCTTGATCACAGATAAAAAAATCACGAATATCCAAGAAATCCTTCCTGTACTTGAGCAAGTTGTACAACAAGGTAAACCGCTATTATTGATTGCTGAAGATGTAGAAGGCGAAGCGCTTGCAACTCTTGTTGTGAACAAACTTCGTGGAACATTCAACGCTGTTGCGGTTAAAGCTCCTGGATTCGGTGACCGTCGTAAAGCAATGCTTGAAGACATCGCAGCTCTTACAGGCGGCGAAGTAATCACTGAAGAAATCGGTCTTGACCTTAAATCTGCAACAATCGATTCATTAGGCCGTGCGTCTAAAGTGGTTGTTACAAAAGAAAATACAACGATCGTTGAAGGAGCTGGAGATACAGCTCAAATTCAAGCTCGTGTAAACCAAATCCGTGTTCAATTAGAAGAAACAACTTCTGAATTCGACCGTGAAAAATTACAAGAACGCCTTGCTAAATTAGCTGGTGGCGTAGCGGTAATTAAAGTCGGTGCAGCTACTGAAACAGAATTAAAAGAACGTAAACTTCGTATTGAAGATGCATTGAACTCCACTCGTGCCGCTGTTGAAGAAGGTATCGTAGCCGGTGGTGGTACAGCACTTCTTAACGTATACAATAAAATCGCTGAAATTCAAGCTGAAGGCGACGTAGCAACAGGCGTGAAAATCGTTCTTCGTGCCATCGAAGAGCCTGTTCGTCAAATCGCTCACAATGCTGGACTTGAAGGCTCTGTAATCGTAGAGCGCCTTAAAGGCGAAGCAGTAGGCACTGGCTTCAACGCAGCTACTGGACAATGGGTGAACATGATCGAATCCGGTATCGTCGATCCTACTAAAGTAACTCGTTCAGCTCTACAAAACGCTGGTTCTGTAGCAGCTATGTTCTTAACAACAGAAGCTGTTGTTGCTGACAAACCAGAACCTGCTGGCGCTGGCGGCATGGGCATGCCTGACATGGGCGGAATGGGCGGAATGGGCGGCATGATGTAATCATCGCCTAGAACCCTTGGTATATAGGGGTTTGTAAGGTGGAGATTAGTGAAATGCTAACTTTTTGCTAACTTTCAGTTTTTAAACAACTTTACTTCAACCAATTAGAGGAGACCTTTCGTAAGTTCACTGAACTTATGGGAGGTCTTTTCTTCGATATTTTTTGTCATATGAGCGTAAATGTTCATCGTCGTATTTATATCTGAATGCCCTAATCTTTCTTGAATCTCTTTTACGCCTGCCCCAGCTTCAATGAGAAGGGATGTATGAGTATGTCTAAAGCTGTGGGGGGTAATATGCTTGTCTACATCCAAATGATTCATTAAACGTAAACGATGTAAACGCAATACCATTTGTTTCATAACCCTTGGATGACCGGTGTTTTCTGCAAAAATGAAATCTTGATCCTCATATACTAACCGTTTTTTCATTTTTAATTCCATCTGCTCACGCTTGTGTGCTTTGAATAATGCGACAAGTCCATCGTCAATCATGATTGTGCGGATTGACTTTTTTGTCTTTGGGGTTAGGAGTTGATAACCTGTACTTTTGTTATTTGGATTATAGTATGTTTTGGTGATTCTTATAGTTTTCTTAGTAAGGTCCAGGTCTGTCCATTTTAATGCTAACATTTCGCCTAAGCGCATACCGGTATATGCCAAAGTAGCAAAACATAGATAGTCTAGATATAATCCTTGTTCTTTTGTGATACGTAGAAGGGTTTTCAGTTCATTTAACTCAAGAAACTTTCCCTTAACCTCGTCTTCCTCGATATCCTAAAACAGTCACATGCTTTTTGGGCATGACAAAACCATAGGTTGGATTTGTCTTTATCAAGTCTTGCCTGATAGCATGCTTGAAGATCATGTTTCCCGTCGTATGGATACTGTCAATATAGTTATGGCTAAATTCCTTATTTAGTTCGTTGATTCGAGATTGATACATATGTTTTGTAATCTTACGAAGCGGAAGGTGCCACCATGTTGATACAAGATGCTTCATAGCTATCCTACGGGCTCTAACGCTACTCACTTTTACTTGAGTTCCATAGTATTCTAGCCACTCATTTGCAAAAGTTTCGAAAGTGATGGTTGACTCCCGAATTACTCCACCGTTTAAAATTGATTCTTCAAGTTTGTTCGCTGCTAGTTGTGCTTCCTTTTTTGTCCTAAATTTGAATTGATTGAAAAAGGGGAGTCCCCCGTGTCTTCCTCAATTGCACAGGTTGCAGCTTCTGTCGCTCTTGAAAAATGAGGAAATGACAACGGGAGAGTACGATGAATTTGAATGGACAGTACTTCAGCAGTCCAAAGATCAAGGCTTCAACAGCTTCGAAATTTCGATAGGGTTGCGTGAGGACTGTTTTAAAAGCGGCAAGGGTGTTTATGGTATTTGAGGTGCTTGAAAAGTCAGGTGAAGTAATCAAGACGCAACCACCCGTAGAACTTTTGGAAGAAGAGCAGTTCGATCAGCAATTTACAGTCACCATGGTAACAACAGAATCGAGTGAAGAGATAAAGAAAAAAACATGAAGGTTTCCGAAGTGGATCAGGTTGTTGTAAATGCCCTTGATTTTGAAGGCTTGAGGCATGCTTATTTTTTATCAGTCACTAAGTTTTTCCATTCCTTATATAAGGATGGGCGAAGCTTTTTCACATGTTCCAAAAACTCTTCCAAAAATCCAATCTTTTTTAAATCAGTCAACAATTTAGTAGGGACAGATCTGACCGTATTAAATGCCCTCTTAAGGTCAATTATTTTTATTTCCCCTAGTTCATTGAAAAAAATGTGGCGAACTTCAATATCTAGTCTCGTAAAACCCACAGTTTTCATTTCATCCAGCATCGATAATATTTTCCCCACAATTGCCTCTGAGAGTTTTTTCTCTTTTTTTAAATAATGCTTAAGATTATAACCTTTCACAAACTCCATCACTATATAGTTAGAACCATATTCATATAATTTAGGAATAATTGGAGACGATTGTCCTTTTTGCAGTGCATTTAATTCCTTTTTTTGTGTGTCTTCATTAACAAAAATTTTGACGCACTTCTGAGGGGGCAATTGAAAGACGGATCCATCTGCCCCCTTTCCAAGCATTGTGTAACCACTCAGGTCTTGAACGGTTACAACGCCTTTTTTCATGGCTGCTATTTTTTCAAAATCATTCATTTCTGATCTCCTTTTTTTCGATATTTCTTCAAATGCGCCTATAATTTTAAAAACCTTTATAATACTTTAAAGTTTCATTTAATCCAGCTTTCAAATCATAAGCCGGATTCCAGTCCAAAAGATAAGAAGCTTTGGTATTATCTAATCGGCTATAGCGAATATCTCCCTTACGTTCGGGCATGGAGAGGGAGTGAATATTTATAGAGGTAAGTGATGTAATCATCTGATAAAGTTCATTAATACTTATCTTCGAATCACAACCAATATTGAAGATTTCATTTGTTCCTTTTTCAATGGCCAGCACGTTGGCCAAAGCAACATCTTTCACATACACAAAATCCCTTGTCTGCTCTCCATCTCCAAAAAAATGGGAGATTCCCCATTAAGGATTTTCTTAAAAAATAGAAATCACTCCCACTTCTCCTTTTGAAGTTTGGCGGGGACCATAAACATTGGCATATCTTAGAATGGTAAAAGGTACGTTATGAAGTATGTTAAATATTTGAATATACATTTCTAATACCATAATAGGATTGAAGTTGAATGGAAAGTGTTTCCATTATACTGCAATCGTCTTTTTCTCCGTATACTGCACAAGATGAGGAAAGTATGAATTTTTTCACATCGTACTTTTTGCAGCATTCAAGCAAACGAATCGTTCCAAGAATATTTTGATTAGCATCCTCAACTGGATTTTGTATCGAGTAGGCAACATCCACTTGTGCCGCTAAATGGATCACTACATACGGTTTTTCTCGAGCAAAAGCATCTTCTATTTGTGGTGAAGAAATGTTCAGGTCAATGAAACAAACGTGAGAAGGCACATTTTCTCGTTTACCTGAACGTAAATTATCCACTACTAGCGGTTCATAACCTGATTGAATTAATAATTCGACAACATGTGAACCAATAAATCCAGTCTCGCCTGTAACGAGTACCCTTCATCCGGACTCACAACTATCATTTCTATATATATGAGAAGACCGTATAATATTTTGCATGCATAAAACTCCTTTATAGTATTATGAATTCGTGCGATGCACTAATATAACCCAAGTTCTTTTCCCCAAACCTCAATTTTTTCAAGGTATCTCTTGAGAAGAGTGCTTTTTCCTCCATCCAACACCTTTTGCAAATGGCTAGAAAGCTTTTTTTCTAGGGTTCTTTGTAAATACGCCTTTTTAAGAAGATTCAGTGGATCCTCACTGAAGGTTATCCCATATTTTAGCATTTCTTGGCAATAAACTTGCACACATTGACTTCGAATCTCCTCTTCGCTTTGTTGCCAATCCCAGCGAAAATCTATTAATAATTCGACTAGAACGACCAAATCATACCAGCAAGGATAATGCTTCGCTGACTCCCAATCAATCAAAGAGACTTTCCAGTTCTCCTCATCATCATTCGCATTTTCACAGCAAATATTGTGGACATGGAGGTCGCCATGGATCAGACACTGGCCAGATTTAGTAATTTCGGGAAAAAAAACCGGACCTTTTTTTAATATTCTTTTGATAATTTTATACCTTGGTTCCACCAATTCTTTTAAGTTAGGATCTTTCATTGCCAAATCTAGGTTTTCCATTGCTTTTTTGACCCCTTTAGTCCTTTCCTTTACCTTCTCCTCAGAATCAAAATGGGGAAGAGAGGTGTCGAAAAGATCTGCATGCCTCACAAATTGATTATCAAAGGTTTTGGCATGAAACTTTGCCACCGTGGGGATAATTCGTTCCAAATGATTTGGAGCTAATTTTATTTGTCCTCGTAACGGCTTCAAACATTCGGTAAACATCCATGTTTCATTCCCATTTACATTCGGTTCAAGCCAATACAAACGCGGCATAATCTCGTGATAAATGTAATAAGCTTTTTGATACATATTAATTTCCAACCTATGATTTTCTTTCAGTGGAAGTTTGTATATTTTAAGCACGATGGGAATGAACTCCGTGCCATCAGTTAGAACCAACTTCCAAATACTTGTCCTTTCACGTGAATTTTTGAGGCATTCTATTCTTTCTTCCACTAATTTCACTTTTTTACCAAGGACATTTTTAAGCTTTTTTTCCCAATCAAATTGTTTCCAACGGCTAAGAATTTCTTCTATACTATTCAAATAGAAAGTTCCCTCCCTCTTTTATCATTTTTACTGTCTCCCCCATAAATTTCGCAAATGGGAAACAAAACTCCGAACAAATGGAAGAGGGTCATTCCAAGCAAAGAGAGCCTCAACCTTTTTTCCATATAAGCTCTTTATCCACTCAACGAACCTCATTTCCCCATTTTTTTGTTTTTGGCGAAAGGAAAGAAAATCACGGACGAAGTAAACCCATTTGACCCCTTCTTTCTGCTCTGTCACTGGTGATGGATTTTGCCCGGTAAGGGATAAATAATACAAGTAAGCCAAATTAACCCCACAAGCAATCGATAATGCTTGAGTTAAACCTATTCTTGAATTGATTTCGATGAATTTCAGTTTCCCATCTCTTGGATCCCGTTTAAATTCGGCAATAGCCAAGCCTTTGAATTGAATATCTTTTAGAAAGGTAGTAGCAAGTTGAATGACTTCTTCATCCCTAACACTTAGGGCAAGAGCAGTGGATCCAAAATGAGGGGGAAATTGATGTAATTTTTGGTTCATCCACAAGCCAATTAAATTCATTTGTTCGTCAAAAAAAGTCTTGACGGAATAAATACAATCCTCCGCACCAGGAATGACTTCCTGGATCATTAGTTCACCGTATGGGCGATAAAAAAGGTATTCTTCTCTCAATTGGGAAGGACGTTCTACTACAATGGCTTTCTTATAAAGACGATGATCGATATTTGAGCGGAAATGAGAAGAATAAACTGGTTTTAATATACAAGGGAAGGTAATTTGATTGATAATTTGCTCAAATTGATCTTCATTATTTATAGCGTAAGTTTTGGGGCATGGCACATTTGATTTCATGGCCAATTCATACGTTAATCTTTTATCTAATACAGCTTCGACAAGTGTGAGATTAGGTAATAGAAACCGATAGTAGTGTGAAAGGACAAATCTGTTTTTTGAAATAAACTGAACAAAGTCATCAGAACCCGCATACAGGACTGGCTTTTGTCCAAACTTTTGCGACAGTCTAGTAAGAAATAGTATTAATGCTGGTCCCTCACTAACTGGATTCGGACAAATTCCGCAAGTGGCAAACCAAGTTTTACCGATTTCATATTTTCCGCTCGTATCAAACGCATATACCTTTATTCCTTCTTTCGCTAAACTCCTCACAATCCCTATACCGGTTGCACTTAGATCAAGAACAACGGCTGGAACATCATGTAGCATGCTCTTTCCTCCTTCAAAATAATGATTGATAGACTTTTTCAATCTTTTTGACCATGTTACTAGTGGTTAAATGTTTTAGTGCAAATGCCTGTGCATTGCGTGCTAATTCTTTTCTAATTGATTTTTTTCGTAATAAGAGCGATAACTTTTTTGCAAGCTTCTTTGGGTTAGCTGGTTCAACAATAAATCCTGAATAATTATTTTTAATAATTTCCGGGATTCCGCCACAATTGGTAGTAAGAATTGCTTGTTTGGTAAACATTGCCTCAATAATTGAGATTGGCAGCGTATCGCTTGTGGTTGGCAGAATAAATATGTCTGATTCACTTAGCAATTTAGGTATGTCTTCTCTGCTGCCTAAAAAGGAAACGTTTTTCAACTCCAACTCATTAACCTGCTTCTCGAGCTGCTTTCTCATCTCACCATCGCCTACTATCCGGACTTCTACATCTCTCAGCTTGTCTTTAATAAGCGCAAGGGCTTCAAATAGGTACATATGACCTTTACGTGGTCGAAGGCGTGCGACACAAGTTATCACCATTTTAGATTGGCTTTTTTTCCTTTTTTTCTGAATATTCCATCCACCAAAATCAATTCCAGTATAAACAGTGGTCATTTTAGATTCCTCCGCACCTAAATTTATTAGAATTGGGCGAAAGACATCACAAACGATGATTAATTGATTAGCATTTTTAATGGCTTGTCTGTCAATGGCCGAAAAATAGGTTTCCTCAACCGACCCTTTTTCCATCAAGTTAAACTTTAATCTGTTGTGGGTCATAAATCCATGAGGTGTAAAAAGAAGAGGTTTTTGAAGGGATCGGTTTAGTATCCCTATTACATTAGCTGTATATCGATCTTGTGCGTGGATAATATCATATT
The DNA here is from genome assembly GCF_044767165.1 of Peribacillus sp. NPDC101481. Classification (NCBI taxonomy): domain Bacteria; kingdom Bacillati; phylum Bacillota; class Bacilli; order Caryophanales; family Bacillaceae; genus Peribacillus; species Peribacillus sp. NPDC101481. The sequence continues at coordinate 16,445 of NZ_JBIWNJ010000006.1, forward strand.
GCTCCAGGTCAATATCCTTTAACATCGTATAGTAACTATATAGTTTGCTAATGTTGTGTAGAATTTTTCCATTACAGCTGCCATACCGATTGATAAAAAAATGTGTAAATTCCTCAGAATATCTAGTTCGTAATACCTCCATTTCTTTAGATGGAAAATGATTTGGTGCTATTACATGGACACTATGACCTAATTTTTCCAAGCCGTTTTTAAGTGTTGTGATATAGTTTTGCAGTCCACCGATACTTGGATACTCCCAAAACGTTGTGATTAATATTTTCATTTTTTTGTTTTGAATTTCTGCTGAGTGGATTCGCTGCCTTTCTACCACTTGTTCTTCTTCAAATATTTCATTAATCTCATAATATTGATCCATAGCTGAGATTAGGTAAGGAAAAAGAGTCGGCACAAAATGCTGGTCCTTTTGATGTTTTCCTGTCACTTCCACACCCTCCTTATGATTTCAAAAGCTTCTGCGAATTCGACCCCAACCGTCATTCCCCTGACCCGCGCTAAATATTTCACTCCGTCATATGAACGTGGATGAGGGAATGGTCTCATTTCTATATCATAATGGTGAAGAGATTGTAGCTTGTCATCGATGGTATCTGTAATATCCACAAAATAATTGGGTTTGAATTCCTTATCATTCGTATGCTGGCTCCATTCACTGGAAGAAACCGTTTCAAAACAAAGGATCTCAATCGGTTGTTTTCCAGGCAACGGCCGGGCTGCTGTGATGACTGCTTGAAACAAAATTTGATGGTCTTTGTTTGTATCTCCATAATGATGAGTGAAAATTATAGAAGGTTTATACTTATCCAATAGAGCTTCAATCGCTTTGGCGATTTTGTGAAGAGGAATTGTTTCCAACAATAGATTGGGGAATTCCAAAAATAGGACCTCGTCTACCCCTAAGTGTTTGTTAGCTTGCTGCATTAATGGCTGAATGTGCTGCTCCTCTTCCTTACGTCCCTTGGCGGCAATCACTGTGATTACCTTATAGCCATGATTAATTAATTTCTTTATCGTTCCGCCGCTTCCAAGAATTTCATCATCGGGATGAGCGGCAATCACTAGAACATTCATACTCATTCAGATCCCTCAACTCCATTTAATATTAGTACTCTAATAATTATATGAAATTGATCCGAAGTGGATATGGACAATGGTAAAAAAACTTCGACACACCCATGCCGAAGCAGAAAGGTTACTTGATCGTTTGTTTCAACGCCCTCAGCGATGACTTGAAGTTTTAATAACTGTGCAATTAGAATAATAGTCTTGATGATGGTTTGATCATTTAAGTCATGAGTACCTTCAGACATAAAGGATTGATCAATTTTCAGGCTTATCAACTGGGAATCGTTTAAGCTAATTAAGCGAACTATATCCCGTTCGAAAATCATCGATACTAATCATAACACCAATTTTTTTAAGCTCAATCAGTGTTGAAATAGCGGATTCAACATCCAAACTCATACTTTCAGTAATCTCAATCTCTAAATATTTGGGTTCAAGTCCCGTTTCATTTAATACTTTTCGAACCACTTCAGGCAGCCTCGATTGAAAAAATTGTTTTGCTGATATGTTGACCGCTACCGTTATTGGCGGAAAGCCATCGTCCTGCCACTTCTTATTTTGCATACAGGCCGTACGTAATGCCCACTCACCTATAGGGATAATCAAACTGGTTTCATCTGCTTTGGGGATAAAATCAGCTGGGGCAATCATTCCTCTCTCAGGATGATTCCATCGAATTAATGCTTCAGCCCCAATTATTTCATTTGTTTCAAGGTTCATTTGCGGCTGATAAAATGGTATGAATTCGTTTCTTTCTAAGGCTTTACGCAGGTTGATTTACATTTCAAATTCATGTTGAGATTTTTCTTGTAAATCATCCGTATAAATTTGATAATTATTACTCCCGAGACTCTTGGCTAAGTACATGGCTAAATCAGCGTTTTTTATGAGCGCATCAAAACTGTCACCGTGCTCAGGGAAAATACTAATTCCGATACTCGGTATCACTAATATCTCATTATGACATTTATAAAACGGATCAGATAAATTTGTTTATATTCGTTGAGCCACCTCGTGAGCTCTGTTTACGTTTGAGTTGGATAGCAGAATAGTAAATTCGTCACCGCCATACCTTGATTTGTAGATTGATAATATTGTTAACGCTTACATTTTTGCAGATTGAAGTTGCAAAAAGATGTACTAAACTATTTGAATATGTCCATTTATAATCAAATTATGAAAGGGGTTACTATCATGAAAGAACGGTCTCAACGAGTACTTACCAGATTTTTGAAAGTAAATACCTTTTTGACTTGTGAGGATTTAAGTAAAGAGTTCAATATTAGTGAGCGTACTTTTCGAAACGAATTGGTCCTGATTAATAAATATCTGTCTGAAAATAACTATCCATCCATTACGACGATAAGGGGAAAGGGGTTGAAGTTAGATCTGTCTGATGTGGACCGCGGAAAGCTCCAATTGAAAATTGGTGATGATAGGGAAACGGATTATTATAGGCCCAATGAACGTTTTCTTGCCTTACTTTTAGATATTGCCGATACCACAAAAAGGACAATGCTTTTTGAAATGGAAGAAAAACTGCAGGTATCGAAAAGTACATTGGATGAGGATATGAGAAGGCTTCGTCAGTTTTTAAAGGAATATGGCATTTCTGTAGTGAGTTTAACGAAGCAAGGGATTGTATTAAAAGGAGATGAACGATCAATACGCACTATGTTGTACGACGTAATTAATAGTGTTACGGATATTTCCAAACTATTAGGGTACCGAGATAGAGATACAGTGAATACCTTTGCAGATCAATTTGTCCTTGATTATTTGGATACAAGTGCATTGAGGGTCATTGGAGAACATTATGACGAAGTCTTTGAAAAGTCTAGAGTGGAGATTAATCATGTATATCGAAATCAAAGCATTCTATTTTTAGGTATATGGGTAAGGCGGTTGCAAGAGGGAAATAACCTTAGGGAATTAGCCAAAGTTAGAGCCGAGATAAAAGAAGATCCTGTCAGAAATTTTGTGGATTTCATCTGTATGGAGTTTGGTTTATATCCATCATTGAATGAAATAAAATATACTACCTTTACAATCGAATCTTTTAATCCAAAAGATATGAATAATTCATTCGATTGGGTTACCGCACAATTATTAGCTATTCAATTAATTGAGCATGTAGAAAAAGTAACCAGAATCCCCTTTTCTCAGAGAGAAGAAGATTTGTATGAAGGTTTGTATAAGCATATCACAGGGTTATTAAGCAGGGCGAAGAACGATTTACAGGTATTTAATCCGTTGAAAGAAACTATTAAGGAGTCCTTTGCCGAGATTTATCAGGCAGTCACATGCTTTGGTAAGCAAATAGAGGACTATATAAAAAAACCATTATCAGAAGATGAAATCGGGTTTTTGACCGTTTATTTCTCAACTTCTGCCAGCCAAATAAAACAGAAAGAACAATATGTTTATCAGGCTGTTGTGCTTTGTAATCATGGGATTTCAACTGGAAAGCTATTGGCTGCGAATTTGAAAGAGCAATTCAATATCGAGATAGTAGCAGTATTGAGTTCGTTTGAATTAGCCTTTATAGACAAGCTTGATGTTGATTTAGTTTTTACGACCATTTCAATTGATTATCCAAGAAAACCCGTATTATTGCTTAATCCAATATTAAGAGAAAGTGATAAGAAGGAAATTAAAGATTTTTTACTCAAAAATAAAAATAAGAGAAGGATCGTTTCCAATAAGTTAGATGCCACATTGCTAATGCAGGATATTCTTATGTTAATTGTAGAAAGCGGCGGTACGGTAACACAGGAAAGCTATCAGAAAGTAGAAGAGACTTTTAAAGAGCATCATTTAAAAATTAATACAAGGGAGATACAGCCGATGTTGCAGGATATTTTGAGGGATTCCAACATTCTACTAAAGCAAGAATGTAAAGACTGGAAAGAAGCGATTACGAAATCTGCCCAGATATTGTTAACAGAAGAGGTCATTGAAGAGCGATATATAAACGCCATGATTAAATCTGTTGAAGAGTATGGGCCTTATATAGTAGTAGGGAAGCATTTAGCGTTAGCACACGCAAGGCCAGAAGATGGAGTAAATAAATTAGGTATTAGTGTCATGACGTTAAAGGAACCGGTGAATTTCGGTAATCCGGATAATGATCCGGTGAAAATTGTTTTTTGTCTAGCCGCAGTGGATTCTTATTCGCATCTAAATGTGATGAAAAATCTGATTGAGTTAATTAATGATGAAGAGAAATTAGACCAGTTAATTACAGCACAAGATGTAACCATGTTTAATCAGGTGTTATATGGAAGTGAAGTAATGGAATGAGGAAAGCTGTGGTCATTACAATTGGTGTAGATGCAAGTAGGAGAAGATGAATTAAATAAAACAAAAAATGAAAGAGGAGAGTGTGACATGAAAAAAGTAAATATCTTATTTGTATGTGGAGCAGGTTTAGGAAGCAGTTTTGCTTGTCAAATGGCGGCAGAGGATGTATTAAGCAAGTTGGGTATTAATGCCAAGCTAGATCATAGTGATATCTCGTCTGCTGTTTCAGTAAAACCCGATATTATTATTACGGCACAGAATTTCAAATCCCAATTTGAGAAATTTTCAGTTGATCCAAAACAAACGACAATTGTTTATTTGAGAAATATTGTATCTAAACTAGAGATTGAAGAAAAAATCACCCCGGTATTAAGGGAAAAAGGCGTTTTAGCTTAAAAATAAATAGAGATAGCTAGAGATGGGGGGAGAAAATGGGTGTAGTCAACTTTATTATAGAGAATATTTTGACACAGGCATCAGTCACAATCGCGTTGATTGCTATGTTGGGGTTAATTTTGCAAAAGAAATCAACGGGGCAAGTTATTTCTGGTTCGTTAAAGACGATGTTAGGATTTATGGTATTGTCAGCCGGATCTAGCATTATAGTTGGTAGTTTAATATATTTCGGTAAAATTTTTGCAGAAGGTTTCCATATGCAAGGGATTATTCCTTCGATTGAAGCCATTAATGGCCAAGCAATGAATGAGTTAGGCTTGGGTCGTGATATCGCACTAACTTTCTTAGCTATCTTTGTTTTTAATATTTTAATTGCCCGGTTTACTAAATGGAAATACATCTTTTTAACTGGTCAGGCAATTCTTTGGATGGCTACTATGACAACAGTATTTGGTTACTTTGCAGGTCTACGTGGTGTTGCATTGATTTTAATAGGCGGTTTCATTGGGGGCGTCTTTGCGGTAGCGATGCCTGCGATTGCACAACCATTTGTTCGTAAGATTACTGGTATGGATGATATTGCATTAGGACACTTTTGTACGGTTGGGTATGTGTTTGAAGCAGGTGTAGCGAAACTAGTTGGGGGAAAAGGCGAAAAGAAAAAATCTGTTGAAGATTTGAAATTACCAGCTCAATTTGAATTCTTACAAGATACCTATCTATCTTTGATGGTGGTAATGACTCCTCTCTATATTATTACAGCAGCATTCGCAGGTAATGAGTTCGCTTCTGAATTATCAGAAAATACAAACTACTTAATGTTTGCTTTCTTACAATCTATCCAATTCGTAGTTGGAGTGTATGTATTACTAGCAGGGGTTCGCTTATTACTAGGTGAAATTGTTCCGGCATTTAGAGGGATTGCCATGCGGTTGGTTCCAAATGCAAAGCCTGCATTAGATTGTCCAGTCCTATTTCCATTTAGCCCTAATGCAGTCATTGTAGGGTTTATCACAACTACTATAGGTTCAATTATTGCGATGTTTGTATTACCAGTCTTTGGGTTGGCAATGATCTTACCAGGTATTTTGACAGCCTTCTTCGCGGGTGGGACTGCCGGTATCTTCGGTAACTTAACAGGTGGTATTCGCGGTGCAATTATTGGTGGTATTGTACATGGTTTCTTCATTACATTATTACCAGCACTGTTAGTAACGACTTTCAATTCTATGGGATTTGTCAATGCAACAGCTACAGATGTTGATACAGTAACAGCTGCTTTACTATATGCATGGCTCATTGGTCCACTTTTAAAAGCTTTCTAGGATGTTGAAAGAGAAAAGGAGGTTCAAGTAATGTTTGGATTTGGTAAGAAAAAAACTAAAGAACCGAAAAAAGAAACAACCGAAAAGGTAGTGTTAACAGTAGAACGAAAAGAAGAGTTAGTACGTATTATCTCCACTAAAAAAGAAGAAGTAAATCAAACAGTTGGAGAAGAACAAGCAAAAATTCATGAGGAGATTGGCCTAGCATTTAATGAACTTGGTGAAGAAAATAATGCTATAGATTCGTTAGAAAAAAGTATTCAGGCTAAAAAGTCATTAGGCGAAGGTTACAAAACTTTATTAAAACTTTATAACAAGAAGCGTGCAGAAGCAGCAAAAGTGAATGATGAAGAATTATTACAGATATATCTAAAGAAAATGGATCAAATGATGCAAGTTTCTAAAGAGGTTACGCGTGGTGTTCGATAAGGAAGAAAATAAAAGAAGTATAAAGGGAGAGTAATTGATTATGTATATAACACTAAAAGAAGTAACACTTAGGGCTGAAGAATTGAATTATACAGTTGGTTCATTTAATGCACATAATTTAGAGATGTTACCTGATATGATACGTGCAGCAAAAGAGCAAGGAGCACCAATTATTATTCAAACAAGTATAGATACTGCGAAATACATCGGTTATGAAAATTTTGTTGCTGTATGTAAAACTATGGCCACAAATGAAATGGTAGATGTGGTATTGCATTTAGACCATGCAAGGGATTTTGATGAAATTAAAGAGGCAATCAATAAAGGTTATACATCAGTGATGTTTGATGGTTCTCATTTACCATTCAAAGAGAACATTATGAAAACAAGAGCAGTAGTAGAATATGCACACAAATATGGTGTTTCAGTAGAGGGCGAACTAGGGACAATTGGTGGTACTGAAGAAGGGATTCATGTAGATGAAGATGATAAGGTTTATACTGACCCAAAAGATGCAGAAGAGTTTGTTAAAGCAACAGGGGTTGATGCTTTGGCCATTGCAATCGGTACTAATCATGGCCAATATAAATCTAAAACAGAAGTAAATCTACCGCTTTTAAAAGAAATCAATGCTGTAGTAGATATACCTTTAGTTATTCATGGAGGTACAGGTGTTAATGAAATGGATATTCATGAATTAATAAATAATGGGATTCGTAAATTTAATGTTGGTACTGAGTTGTTAGTAGCATGGACGAAAACAGCGAAAGAAACATTCGGAGAAACAAAAGTAACTAAATCATTACGACATAATATCATTCCATGTAATAAGGCAGTAAAAGAAATTGTCAAACATAAAATTGGAATCTTCATGAATAAAGAAGATCGTAAGCTTCAGGTAAAATAGTAAAAAAAGTTCATTGGGCATTTCGTAGGAGTTGGAGAAGATGGATAATAAAGAGAGTACGGGGTATTCCTAGTACTCTTTCTTTATTCGTTAGATTATGAGGTGGTTAGATGGATAAAGCCTTAATCTTATTAGCAGGTTTACCAGGAACAGGGAAAACCTACTTGAGTAATATCATCAATAGTAAATTAGGGTCATTTTATAATCTTTCTCAGGATGACTTGAAAGAATATTATTGTGATATATATGGTTATCGTAATTTAGAAGAAAAGCAGAAAATAGAAAAGATAGCATGGGCGAAGTACTATGAAATAATGGAACAGCAAATGCAAGTAGGCGACAATATTATGTCTGATTATCCTTTTAGTCAGAAACAAAAGCCTCATATTCAGCAATTAGTAGATAGATATGGTTATGAGGTCGTTACTATTCGGTTAATTGCAGATTTAGATATTTTGTTTGAACGGCAAAAAAAACGAGATTTGGATCCGACAAGGCATTTGAGTCATATCGTGACTTCCTATAAAAAAGGGGATCATATAGCTAATAGAAGTAATGCAGATAATTTATTGATCTATGAGGAATTTATAAATAGATGTACAACAAGAGGATATGACACGTTTGAATTAGGGAAATTATATGAAGTGGATGTATCAGATTATACAAAAGTGAATTATTCTAGGTTGTTGGAAGATATAGAACGGGGATACATTAAAAGGTACATTTCTGAAACTAGCAAAGAATTGTGAAATCCAAAACTTAGAGGCTTTTTTAATTACATTATATTATTCATCTCTAAGGGCTTGAAGGAATACGATTTTACTGTAGAGAATGTCGTGACAAAGTAAGAGAATTATTGAAGTTCTTCACTTATAAAATAAAAGAGTTTTTTTAAGACGGAGGAATAAAATGGTTGGGAAAATATATACAATTATTAGTGATTCTGGAATTCATGAAAACCTACGAACTTTTTAGTTAATATGGTTACGCCATTTTCTTCAGATGTGATACTTGAATATAAAGGAAGACAGGTAGATTTAAAATCAATTTTGGGTTTAATGTCAATCGTTTTACGCATGGAACGAATACCGAAGATATATTGAGTGAATGTCAGTTTAACTAAAATAACTGGATCAATACTGCGGCATCCTACCTCTGAATACATATCTTTCACTAAGTCGTAAATGAAAGTGAAGTCAATGGAAGCCTCAATTTCGAACCAATTGGTTCGCCGGCACCAGTTGATCTAAAGTAATTATTTCAAGTTGATCTTGCTGAATAGAATTAAGTTTCGAAAGTATCCTCATCACCTCAGGTTTTAATAGATCTATTTTAAAACAAAAAAGACTATAGGCAAAAGGAGTTCTATCTAAATTTTTACATAGTTGATTGGAACGGGTGTGCGAGACTCCTGCGGGAATAGCGAGTCCAAGGGAGGCCCCACAGGTGCAAGTGCGCCGAGGAAGCTCCCGGACCGCCCGCGGAAAGCGAGTGCCTGAAGTGGAAATCAACGTCCAAATTTGTACAAGCAACAAAACTGTAGATAAACTCGATGAAAATCGAGTTTGTCTACAGTCTGAGGCCTCCCACAATTTACTGTGGGAGGCCTTTTCTTTATATTTGAATTCTATATGACCTAATCGTTGTTGGATTTTATTAATTCCTACTACAGCTTCAATCAATAGTGAAGTGTAGGTATGCCTAAATAAGTGTGGAGTGATGTTCTTTTCCATTCCTGCTTTTTTCGGAAGCCGTTTAAGCTGGGTATCAACTATTCGGTGTTTCTATAACATGTTAACAGCATTTCATCAATCTTAATCGTACGTACAGAACCCTTTGTTTTTGGTATTAAAATTTAATGTTTCCCAATATGGTTATATAGTGTTTTTGTCACACGAATAGTGCCTGTTCTCGGTAAAACTGACCATTTTAAGGAAAATGATTCACCGATTCTTGAACCGGTATAAGGAATACATGATTTCTACCAGGGAAGCATCGCTGAAAAATAAGGGAATTATTAAATGTAAATTATATCGTTTCATTTTTGGAACGAGAGGATTTACTAAATATATTAGAATAAAGTAAGAAGTGAGGAAACACTTACCCTAATCCCATTGTTAAAAGGAGTTTGACCACAATGAAAATTATTAGAGTTAGAGATATTGGTGTTAAGAGAATTATAGTTCCAGCTGTTACAAGTATTTTTCTACTTTCAGCTTTTGCTCCATTTTCAAAAGCTTCTGCTTCTGAAATAAATGAATCAACAATTCGAACAAATACTGAAGTTGGTTCTATAATAGTAACCGAGCAAACCCCAATCAGCCTAGAAGAAATAGAAAGTGTCATTGCTTACCAATCAACTCCAACAAGTGTGTTAATGCAACAGGCCAACCCCGTCAATCCTTATGATGGTACTCAAATGTCATCTGAAATTATTCAACAATTAGAAATTGAGTCCAGAAAAAGGGGATTTAAAAAGACAGTTGTAGTGTATGCACTAAAGTATGGTGGTACAGCAATGAGCAAAATTGTTGGTAGCTTATCACCTGCCAATGGTAAGCTTTTGAAAAAACATGCTTTTGAAATTGGTGATGCATTAGACAGAATGTCTAATAAAATTGAAGCAAGATTAGTTGATTTCATGATACATGAATTAGGCTTTGCACCAAGTGCTGCTAGATCTATTGCTTGGGCAATTGCACTTTGGGTATTATAATAGTAGGAGTTGAATTTAATGGATGAGTTAATAGATGAATTTAAAAAGATGAAATATCATCAAAAGTTATTACTTACAATTGCTTTGGATAAAAATCCTGAACAATATACTTTTTTTCATTTCATTTTGAATAATGATTTGAGTGAAAAGGATTCAAAGGTAATTTTTGATATACTTCATGCTTTAGAAGATAAAAAGGAAGGTACTTACCAAAAGGGTAAATATGAAGCAGTCATTGCATCATTATTAGGAGATAATCCTTCAGTGTCCATGGATACCTTTGAAAAGGCATTGTTACATGTAAATATTGATGTGAACCCTATTTATCTAATTAAATCCTTGAGAAATCAATATTTTCAAGTTGATTTATGTAATTACCTCTTGGAACAATAAAGTATGATAATCTCAACAAGCATCAGTATATTATATTATTTCGGCAAACTAACAAAATATGCAAAAGCTAAAGAAAGAAAACCCCTTTTTCTATAGTTACACTGACCTGAAAAATGAGAAAAGTAAAAACACCTTTCGTTGAAAAGTAGATATTAAATATCAACCAATCAATGTGGCGGTGTTTTTTCTATGGAAAAAACAATGTAGTGTAGGTAAATAATTCCAGAATGATTTGACGTTATAATAATTAATTTTTTGTCTATAGGGTAGCTTTTCTCCATAGAGGGTGGCTCATCCACGGACCCATTTTTTTATAATTTTCACAATTACTATGAATTGCGTATAATGAGATTATGCAAGGGAATACATAAATTTAAAATAAATACGAAATGAAAGAATGGTTATCATTCTATTCTATAGGCAATTAGTCTATTAAAGGTGAAATGATTATGATATCTAGTCTTATGAAGTCTTGGACAATATGGATGAAAATCGGAGTGATTTTATTCGGGGTATTCTTACTATCGTGGTTGGGTCCTGACGAAATTGGTCTTACTGATTTGCTTATTTTATTAAGAGAAGGTGAAGAAACAGGAAATAAGTTAATGCTTGCCGTTTTTTTGTTAATTTCTTTAAATACAGTTTTAGCTTTGTTTCATTATATTGGTGCATTGCTGTTGGGAGACGAAATCGGTGATCGTTTAAACCGTCCATGGTTAAAAATTATCATTCCTCTTATTGTTATTCCTCTCGACTATATCGTGATAAATGCTTATTATTCTTTAACATACTCATTTAGCGCATATGCATTGTTATTGTTGTTAGCCATCTTATTATTGCAAGCCTTTGAAAAGGATAGGCTAAAGCCAATTATTAAAACGATTATTTGTTCCCAATTAATCTTTGGGATTGAATGGCTGAATGAGATTCCTTCTTTATCTAAATATGGATTTGGCCAAGGGTCGATTTCAAAGGAATTAAAAGATATAGCGGTTCAAATTGGATTTGAGCAATCATTAACATTGTACAGTTTAACTTTGTGTTTAATTTTTGTTATTAATGCTGTTATTTTAGCTGTGTATTTTTCATTAGCTGAACAAAAGTGGCGGATAAAGCAAGAGCTTCATTATGCGCAGTTGGAAGCAATGCAGTCAAGATCAGGACGAGAAGCACTATATCTGGTCCATGATTTAAAAACACCTCTCACAGCAATTGAGGGGCTAAATTCTTTAATTAGTTTGAAAGTGGACGATTCTAAAATTAAAGAATATTGTCAAAAGGTTTCATCATCGATTCATTCCGTTAGCGACATGATTTCCGAGATTTTATATGATGATAAAAAACATTGGTGCCGTATAAAAGATTTAGTTGAATACGTCGAAGCAAGCAGACTGAGCGGGACAAATCTTAATCTGAAGGTAGAGTTTCAAACAGATCCTGAAATTAAAATTTTAATTAATAAAATCCGAATGACGAGGGCATTAGTGAATTTAATTGACAATGCTTACGATGCAGTGAATGGAATAGAGGATGGCAAGATTTTGCTTAAGGTGAAAACCTATGAAAATGAACTTTGGTTGGGCGTATCAGATAATGGGAAAGGGATTTCACCTAAAGAGCAGCTGAAAATATGGAAAGCTGGGTTTAGTACGAAATCGCATCCAGGGATGGGGTTAGCTTTCGTACGACAAGTTGCTGAAGGACATGGTGCATCTTTAGAAATTGACAGCAAGCTTGGGCACGGGACAATAATTTGGATTAAACTAGCTGAGAGGAGTGTGTCAAGATGAACATTTTAGTCATTGATGATGATGCATCAATTCAATATATGCTAAGAGAAATTTGTGAATTTGCCGGCTGGAATGTAGATACGGCTAACAACGGAAAAGAAGGGTTAAATGTGTTTGCAGAAAAAGGAGCAGATGTTGTTTTAGTTGATTATCATATGCCGGAAATGGACGGAATAAAAACAGTGGGTGAGCTTCGTAAACTTAATGCTGATGTTCCGATTCTTGTATTAACAGTCGATGAACGACAGGAAATTGCTGATCGCTTTCTTGAAGCAGGCGCAACGGATTTTGCGTTAAAGCCTGTAAAAGCGCCTGATTTGATTTCAAGAATTCAACTGCATGCTCGCCTTGCAAAATTAACTCAATCAGCTCCGCAGCAAAAGCCCAGTGAAGAAAAGGATGTATTTGTAACAAAGGGAATTAGTAAGAAAACACTTTGTCACGTTAGTGGTTTTCTGAATTCTAATCGTGAACCTTTTTCTGTTGATACAATTTCTAAAGAAGTTGGTTTGGCTTATCCGACCGTCTATCGCTATATTATGCATTTACTTGATGAAGGAAAAGTGGAAACTATTGTGAGTTATCAAAAAATAGGAAGACCGAAAAATTTATATCAATGGATTGTTGAGTAAAAAACTGCCTTAATACAAGGCAGTTTGAGTTTGTAAACAAAAGGGGTTCATCTGAATTTTTAAACAAAGTTGATTGGAACGGAAGGTACGAGACTCCTGCGGGAAAAGCGGGACCCCACAGGCGCCAAGAGCGCCGAGGAGGCTCTCGGAGCGCCCGCGGAAAGCGAGTGCCTGGAGAGAAATCAACGTTCATATTTTAAACTTCCTCAAAAATAATGTAGGCAATCTTAATTAAAATCGAGTTTGTCAACAGTCTGAAACTGCCTTAAAACAAGGCAGTTTTTTTTATTATAATGGGGGTCTCCGTTGCTGCACAGGCCGCTAATGCAGTAGGACTTTTTTTCTTTTTTTTCTGTATTTTTATATTTTCTGATAATATAAAATTATTTTACAACACTAAATATTCTTTGAAATTTAAATGTCTTCATTGAATGTCTTCGAGTAAAATGAATGAATTTTATTAGTTAATGTTCATGTAGATTTTGCTATCTGATTTCTTTTGCACCAGAGTCAAGTTTAGAAATGTAAACGCTTACTGATGGTGGGGTGGATGGCATGCGTCGGCATCATCGTATTAGGCGTAGGTGGAACGTGGAACGAAATCAATAATTTATATATTAAAATAAAAACCATGCAATTATTTTGTGAAAGTAACGATTGGTGGATGGTTTAATATTTAACCATATTTAGGGGGACTTTATTATGCAAGCACTTTTAAAAGATGATGTTCAGCAGCCAAACCAGTCCAGGAAAAAGCATCCTCCAGGACTGTATATGCTGTTCGCGACTGAGGCATGGGAGCGCTTCAGCTATTACGGAATGAGAGCAATTCTTGTTCTTTACTTAACAGCAACTGTTGTAAATGGCGGGCTTGGGGTCGACAAATCTACGGCTATGGGCATATACGGATTCTTTACTGGTGCCGTTTATATTACGCCAATGATTGGCGGATACTTGACTGACCGTTTCATAGGCAGAAGATTGGCAATCACGATTGGCGGTATTTTAATGGCGCTTGGTAACTTTTCACTATTCTCAAGTCAGAGTTTGACAGCGCTTTACATTGGTCTTGGTTTATTGATTATCGGTAATGGTTTCTTCAAGCCAAACATCTCGACAATTGTTGGTGATCTTTATGAAGACAACGATCCGCGTCGTGATGGAGCTTTCACCATCTTCTATATGGGTATTAATGTTGGGGCTTTCTTCGCACCATTAGTAGTTGGCCTGATGAGCTATAAATATGGGTTCTTGACAGCAGCAATTGGCATGATTGTAGGGCAGTTAGTTTTCAACTTATTAGGAAATCGCTATTTAGGCGATATCGGTAAAGAACCTACTGGCAAACCGGAAGTTACAGCTGGTCAAAAGTCAGCTGCACCGTTAACGAAAAGAGAACAAAAACGTACAGCGGCTATCGTTATTTTGGCAGTATTCGTTATTGCGTTCTGGGCCGCTTTCGAGCAGGCAGGAAGTTCATTGACATTGTATGCTAATGACCAAATTGATCGGAATGTATTTGGTTTTGAGGTTCCAACTGCCTGGTTCCAATCATTGAACCCATTATTCATCGTGATTTTAGCGCCAATTATGTCTGCATTATGGTACAAGCTTGGCAGCTCAAAACGAGGTGACTTAAAAACCCCAACGAAGATGGCTCTTGGTTTAGTCACTGTTGGTTTAGGTTTCTTGGTACTGCTTCCTGCTGTTATGTATACAGGAAATGATACAGCGCTGAAAGTAAACATCCTGTTCATGATTGTAACGTATTTCCTTCATACATTAGCCGAATTAATGATTTCACCAGTTGGTTTATCAATGGTAAGTAAAATTGCTCCAATCAAGCTTGCCTCTCTTCTAATGGGAGTATGGCTGGCAAGCTCCGCGGTAGCTAATATGGTAGCCGGACAATTAGCTGCATATACGCAGTCTTTAGGTTACCTGGAAATCTTCAGTGTAATTGGTTTTGTAACAATTGGCTTAGGTATTGTTTTATTGCTTCTTTCGAAGCCAGTAGCAAAGCTGATGAAATAATGAAAAAATGAGCTGACCCAAAAGGCATATAATGTGCCATTTGGGTCGAGCTTTTTTTAGTGTGAAAAAATAATAGAATCGGTCCAAACTGGTGTAAAGGAACGATTCTCTGAAGTTTTATTTCTTTTTGCTTAATCTTATTGTGTTTCAGCATTTTCACGAGTCTTTCATCAATTTGAATGGTATGGAATGCTAATGTAAGTAAACAAATCAGAAGAAAGGAAAAGGAAATCTTATCGCTATCCCTAACGACTTCTGGATAGGCTATACTTATCTAGACAGAAAATTTAAGGTCAGGTAGACTACAGATACAACTAGTTATAGAAAAGAGGTCCGATATGCGACGCGATATACAACTGAATGAACGAGCTTTCTCTTCCAAGGAAGTGGCAGAAGAAGTGGGGATTGCAACTCCCACTGTTCGAAAATATGGTCAAATCTTAGAGCGGAATGGATATGAGTTTTTGAAAGATGGAGATCGACGTATCTTTGTTAAATCTGACATCGGAGCGCTTATAGCGCTACGCGATACGGACAAGCCCCTAGACGATACAGCTAAAGACCTTGTATATCAACAAAAAGAAAGATTAGAAGGATCCAATGAAACACAGATAGCGATACCCGATACATATGAAAATTCACCCCACGACCCCAATCAATTAAACGAGGTCTTAATGTTTTTAGTCAATGAACTGGCAGCCACACGTGAAATGAATGTCCAACTGACAAACGATATGTCACAGCTTAAAACAAAGGTTTCCCGGCTCCAGCAAGATCATCATGTTATAAGTTCTAGTATTGGAAATTCAGCGCAAAGAACTAATTCTAAAATTGAACAATTAACAGAACAACAAAATACCCATTACGAAACATTGCTGGAACAAGAAAAACAAAAAAGTGAACTCTTACAAAAAGAAATACAAAATATGCGGGACGAACAGAAAAAGGAATGGAGTTCACAAAATGAATTTAATAAACGTTTAGAAGAGACTATACAAAAACGTTCCGAAAAATGGCGGGCGCTTTTCTCCATATTCAGAAAATAAGGTGACTGTTAAGGTTTTTTGCCTAGCTGTGTATTGATTTGTTATTGATGATGAAACATTTAATAAATATTTTTTAAATAAATAATGATGGATAAAAGCATAGAGATGCGAATCCTAAAAATTCATAGTGTCATATATGATTCGCGTAGCTGAAAAATAGAATTAAGAAAGAATCTTTCAACTTTACAGGATTTGGCACCTGTTATGTAAATGCTCGGCGATACCAATGTAGCGGACGTTCTACCAAAGGCTCAATTGAAATTCATTGGGGATTTGTTTAAGCGATATGCATCTAAAACAAAATACACCTTGCATTCAAAAACAGGAGTCATCCTTACTAGAGGTGCTCCAGACAGGGATAGATCGGCTTTTTTTGTGTGTTTCGTATCGCTGGGCGATATAACTTGCAAATAAATTCGAACCTTTAGGTTTAATAGAAAAGCGGCGTTTGATATGCAAACATGATATACATCCGAATGAACGAGTATTCTTTTCTAAGGAAGTGGAAGAAGAAGAGGGGATGCACACCCACTGTTCAAAAGTATGGTCAAAACTTAGAACGAAACGGATATGAGGTTTTAAGATGGTGGTTGCCTATCTTTATTCAATCTGACATTGAAGCGCACATAGCGTTACGCGATACGGACAAGTCCTAGAGGGTACAGCTAAAGGCCTGTGTATCTACAAAAAGATAGATTAGAAGGAACCAATGAAACAGAGATAGCGATACCCGATATATATGACAACTTAACCCATAATTCCAAACAAATAAATGAGATTTACCAATGAACTCGCAGCTACGCTTGAAATGAACGTCCACTGACAAACGATATGTCACAGCTTAAACCAACGGTTTCCCAGCTCCAGCAAGATCTATGTCCTCAATAGTGTTCCTCAAGAAAGGGGCCTATCTGTTCTTTTGTGTGTTTCGTATCGCTGGGCGATATAACATGAAAATAAATCCAAGGAACTTTCATCTTTAATAGAAAGGAAGGTCCGATATGCGACAGTATATACATCCGAATGAATGAGGATCCTCTTTCAAGGAAGTGGCAAAGAAGTGGAGATGCAAAATCAATGTTCGTAAGTATGTTTAAAACTTAGAGCGAAATGGATATTAATTGTTAAAATATGTAAATGCACATTCCTTCGTTCAATCCGACATCGAAACGCTTAAGTGTTACGCGATACGGGCAGCCCCCTAAACGATATAGCTAAAGACCCTTGTATCAAGAAAAAGTAAGATGAGAAGGAACCAATAAAACAGAGA
The DNA here is from genome assembly GCF_044767165.1 of Peribacillus sp. NPDC101481. Classification (NCBI taxonomy): domain Bacteria; kingdom Bacillati; phylum Bacillota; class Bacilli; order Caryophanales; family Bacillaceae; genus Peribacillus; species Peribacillus sp. NPDC101481. The sequence goes on from NZ_JBIWNJ010000006.1 coordinate 33,769, forward strand.
TAGCGATACCCGATACATATGACAATTTAACCCATGCTCTCATTCAATTAAAAGAGAGCTTAATCTTTTAACCAATGAACTCACAGCTACACGTGAAATGAACATCTAACTGACAAACGACATGTCACAGCTTAAAACTGAACAACAAAAAAACCATTACGAAGCATTACTTCAATAAGAAAAGGATTCATTACCTTTATTTTAGTCTCCTTTACGATATTCAGGTGTTAATTTCCGTTAATAACTATTTAAACCTAAGGCAAACAAATCAAAAGTAGAAATTCCTTTGTTCCAACTATTCGCAATCACTATTTTCAAATTTCAACAATTTCCCGAGAAATATCTACAAATTCTGAGTAGATATCGACAAAATAATACTCCTTATCGGCCTTTTGCAAAAAGCTTGTTTAAGCAATAATTACTGCATTTAGCTTCTATATTATTTAGCCTTATCAAGAGACAGGCCTCTAGAGTATAAGAAGTTTTCTTTCCTGCTCCTTTGAATTACAAACAACAAAGCAGTGATCCCAAATTTTCGGGATGCACTGCTTTGTTGTTTGTAGATATTCTACGCATTCATAATTAGCTCGATAACTTCTTACCATGCCGTAAATCAACATCAGCAAAATCCTGCCCCCTTTCGATTTTACCAACCAAGAAAATGTAGGACAGTGCTCCTGCGAAGGTTATACAAGCAATAGGGGTAAGTGCAGGAGCAAAATTACCGCCCTGGGCCAGGAAGCCAATCACAATCGGAATAATAATTGATGCAGTACCACCTACATTTCAGTACTAAAGAAATATACAGGGGTGAATGAGGGACAACCTACGATAGTACTGAAGGCAGCTAAATCGCCGCGAGTAGCGACCTGTGCTCGCTCGAACATCACAACAAGACCTAGAAGCAAGTCAAAGAGAACAAGGCAAGGCCGAAGACAAACGCAAGCAGGTTTATCAGTGATAGCTTTTTTTATAGGTGAATGAGGGCTATCTGGAAGGCAGCTAGATCCCCCGCAAGTAGCAACCTATACTAGCCGGACAAGTAACGTGCAATCTCTAATAGGGTACTAACCTCATCAACGGGCAAAGTCTGCCCAAAATGACGTTGGATTCATTCATAAGTTGTTCAGAGTAGCTGCTTAATCCCTTGATTAACAGATATTACCACCCTGTGGTTCGTCATTATTTTTGCCCCAGAACCTTCTAAACTCCCAATAAACTTGACTATATTAACGAGAATCCAATTGAATTTAAAAAACTTGCATTACTAATTATTTTAAGATTATAATACTTGTATACAAGTGTACTTGAACTCTAATAGAGGTGAATATATGGCTGAATCAAAGGAATTTCTTTATCCTGTAAAATGGCTTTCAAAAGCTTCAGCTGGTGATCGTGTTACATCCGAGCTTAGAATGCGTATTATTTCGGGGATGATTGAAAGCGGTGCCATCCTATCTGAAAATAAATTAGCTGCTGATTTTGGTGTAAGCCGCTCACCAGTTCGTGAAGCGTTAAAAATACTGGCCTCTGAAAATATCATCCGATTAGAAAGAATGGGTGCGGTCGTCATTGGTTTAACAGAAAAAAAGTATTCAGAAATTTATGATGTACGTATACTCATCGAAACGTTTGTATTTGAACGTTTAGTAAGGATGAACACGAATGAATTGGTAATGGAACTTAGTAAAATATTGGAAATGATGAAAGTGTCCATAAAATACCTTGATGCGGATGAGTTTTCCTATCAGGATGTTCTGTTCCACGAAACGATCATTCGATCTATCGATCATTCCTACATCCTGATGATCTGGGATAATTTAAAACCTGTGATGGAAAGTTTGATTCTTCTATCCATGCGCAGTCGTTTTAAAGAAAAGTATGAAGACTTTACACGGATCATAAATAATCATCAACTTTATATTGATGCGATCAAAACAAAAGATCGAGACATCATGATTAAGTCGTTACATGAAAACTTTGATGATGTTCAAGAGAAAGTTGAAGACTTATGGATGGCCCAACAGATGCTTTCAAAAGGAGTCGAACAAGAAAATGACTAGCTATATGTTAGGTGTAGACATCGGTACAACAAGTACAAAAGCTGTACTATTCACGAAAAAAGGCGATGTCATCCAGCAAGAGAATATTGGCTATCCTCTTTACACACCGGATATGACAACGGCGGAACAAGACCCTGAGGAGATTTTCCAGGCTGTTCTGAAAGCCTTTTCAAATATAACGAAGCAGCATCCAGATAAAAAACCAACATTCATTTCATTTAGCAGTGCGATGCATAGTGTTATAGCTATGGATGAAAATGACCAGCCGCTAACCGCATGCATCACTTGGGCAGATAATCGCAGTGAAGCTTGGGCCCATAAAATAAAGGATGAATTAGATGGGCATGAAGTTTACAAACGAACCGGAACACCGATTCACCCGATGTCACCATTATCCAAGATCACCTGGATCGTGAATGATCGCCCGGAGATCGCAACCAATGTTAAAAAATATATCGGGATTAAAGAATATATCTTTAAAAAGTTCTTTGATCAATATGTGGTCGATTATTCCCTTGCTTCATCGATGGGCATGTTGAATCTCAAAAATTTGGATTGGGATGAGGAAGCCCTAAGAATTGCTGGAATAACGCGTGATCAATTATCTGAACTCGTACCAACAACAAAAATCTTTAATAACTGTGACCCGGATTTAGCCAAACAGATCGGGATTGATCCAGAAACCTCTTTTGTCATTGGGGCAAGTGATGGTGTCCTTTCAAATCTAGGTGTAAACGCTATCCGTAAAGGTGAAATCGCTGTCACGATTGGGACGAGCGGTGCGATTCGGACGATTATTGACGAGCCGAAAACAGACGAAAAAGGAAGAATCTTTTGCTATGCCTTAACGGAAAAGCATTGGGTGATTGGCGGGCCGGTAAACAATGGCGGGATGGTCCTTCGCTGGATTCGCGATGAATTTGCTTCTTCTGAGGTGGAAACGGCTAAAAGACTCGGAATCGACGCTTATGAAGTTTTGACCAAGATTGCCGAACGCGTAAGACCAGGCGCTGATGGATTGTTATTCCATCCATATCTTGCAGGTGAACGTGCACCATTATGGAATCCGGACGTACGGGGTTCATTTTTCGGATTAACACTGTCGCATAAGAAAGAACATATGATTCGAGCGGCTCTAGAGGGAGTCATTTACAATTTATACACAGTATTTTTAGCCTTAACCGAATGCATGGACGGTCCCGTGACCCGAATTCAAGCTACGGGAGGCTTCGCAAGGTCGGCTGTTTGGCGGCAAATGATGTCCGATATCTTCGAATCGGAAGTCGTGGTTCCAGAAAGCTACGAAAGTTCATGCCTTGGTGCTTGTATATTAGGGTTATATGCCGCTGGGGAAATTGATTCCTTCGAAGTAGTTTCTGAAATGATAGGCAATACCCACAAGCACACACCGATAGCCGATTCTGTAAAAGAATATAGGCAGCTGCTGCCGATTTTCATTAACCTATCAAGGGTATTGGAAAACGAGTATACACAGATTGCGGATTATCAAAGAAACTTAATAAATGCTGCAAAGTAAAGACATGGGGGGATTACAATGCCATTAGTTATTGTCGCTTTAGGAATTGTCGCCTTATTAATTTTAATAATGGGCTTAAAATTAAACACCTTTATTTCCTTAATCATTGTATCGTTTGGAGTGGCTTTAGCACTTGGGATGCCACTTGACGGAATTGTCAAAACCATTGAAGCTGGATTAGGCGGAACACTTGGCCACTTAGCGTTAATCTTTGGACTTGGAGCGATGTTGGGTAAGTTGATCGCAGATTCAGGCGGAGCGCAACGCATTGCCATGACCCTTGTTAAAAAATTCGGGGAAAAGAATATTCAATGGGCTGTCGTGGCAGCGTCATTTATTATCGGTGTCGCCTTATTTTTTGAAGTGGGCTTAGTATTATTGATTCCAATCGTTTTTGCGATTTCAAGGGAATTAAAAGTTTCGATATTGTATCTTGGTATTCCAATGGTAGCGGCATTATCCGTAACACACGGTTTCTTACCGCCACACCCAGGACCAACCGTTATTGCTGGTGAATATGGTGCAGACATTGGCCAGGTTTTACTTTATGGCTTCATCATTGCGGTTCCAACCGTTATTTTGGCTGGACCAGTATTTACGAAAATAGCGAAAAGATTAGTACCTGAATCATTTACGAAAACAGGCAGCATTGCCTCTTTAGGAGAACAAAAATCTTTTAAACTTGAAGATACACCTGGATTTGGAATCAGTGTATTTACCGCTTTACTTCCGGTTATATTAATGTCAATTGCTACGATTATCACTTTGATGCAAAAAACAATCGGATTTGAAGATAATGGTTTACTGGCAGCTATCCGTTTCATTGGTGAAGCAGGTACTTCCATGTTACTTTCCTTATTATTTGCGGTCTATTCAATGGGGTTAGCAAGAAAGATTCCTATGAAAGATATTATGGAATCCTGTACATCAGCGATTCTGCATATCGGAATGATGCTCTTGATCATTGGGGGCGGCGGAGCCTTCAAACAAGTATTGATCGACGGCGGTGTAGGTGACTATGTAGCTGAATTATTCAAAGGAACATCATTATCACCAATCTTGCTTGCCTGGATCATCGCGGCAATCCTGCGTATTTCATTGGGATCTGCTACCGTTGCAGCCTTAACGACAGCTGGTTTAGTTATTCCGATGTTAGGTCAGACGGACGTTAACCTTGCTCTAGTTGTACTTGCGACAGGAGCGGGAAGTTTAATCGCTTCACACGTTAACGATGCTGGTTTCTGGATGTTTAAAGAGTATTTTGGTTTAAGCATGAAAGAAACATTTGCAACGTGGACTTTGCTTGAGACAATTATTTCAGTAGCTGGATTAGGATTTATTCTATTACTAAGCTTATTTGTATAAGCCTTTCCCGGCAGTAAATCCCCCACTTATGGCAGGGATTTACTGCCTATTATTCTTACATAGAAGGAGCAGAAATAAAATGTACAATACAATTGGTGTCATTGGTTTAGGGGTAATGGGCAGTAATATCGCTTTAAATATGGCTAGTAAAGGGGAACAAGTGGCTGTCTATAACTACACAAGAGATTTAACGGATCAGCTTGTTGCTGAATTGGACGGGCAGTCGATTCATCCATATTACGAGATCCAAGACTTTGTTCAGTCACTGGAAACACCGAGAAAGATTTTTCTAATGGTGACTGCGGGTAAACCGATCGACTCGGTGATCACTTCATTACTTCCTCATCTCGAATCAGGCGATATTATCATGGACGGCGGTAACTCCCATTACGAAGATACTGAACGCAGATATGATGAATTGAAATCTAAAGGATTCAGTTATGTAGGAATTGGTATTTCCGGTGGGGAAGTCGGTGCGTTAAAAGGACCTTCAATCATGCCAGGCGGAGATAAGGAGGCCTATGAAAAAGTAGCTCCAATCCTGACAAAAATCGCAGCCAAAGTAAATGATGCTCCTTGCTGTACCTATATCGGTCCAAAAGGGGCAGGTCATTTTGTGAAAATGGTACATAACGGGATTGAGTATGCAGATATGCAATTAATCGCCGAAGCTTATACTTTTTTAAGAGAAAAATTGCATTTAGAGGTTAATGAAATTGCTGACATCTTTGAAACATGGAATGAAGGCGAACTGAAAAGTTATTTAATCGAAATCACAGCGGAAATTTTAAGGAAGAAAGATGAAGTAACGGGCTTACCCTTGATCGATGTGATTCTTGATAAGGCAGGACAAAAAGGCACAGGGAAATGGACCAGTATGCAAGCAATTGATAACGGAATACCAGCATCGATTATTACCGAGTCTTTGTTTGCTCGCTACATTTCCGCTTTAAAAGAAGAACGGGTTCATGCAGAAAACATTCTAACAGGGCCTGAGAACGTTCAGCAACAATTAGATAAAAATGAGTGGATTGACTATATTAGGCAAGCATTATATATGGGGAAGGTTTGTGCATACGCGCAGGGTTTCACTCAATATAAAATGAGTTCTGAACTTAACGGCTGGGACTTGCCTTTAAAGGATATTGCGCTTATTTTCCGCGGCGGCTGCATCATTCGGGCAGAATTTTTAAATGTCATTAGCGAAGCCTATCAAGAGCAGCCGAATCTGGCCAATTTATTGATTTCACCATATTTCGCTGAAAAGGTTGCAAATTACCAGGCAGGATTGCGAAAGGTTGTCTGCGAGGGAATAAATTCTGGCATCTCGTTTCCATGTTTAGGCTCTTCACTTACTTATTACGATAGTTATCGTACAGGCATTTCAAATGCTAACCTACTGCAAGCACAACGTGATTATTTTGGGGCACATACCTATGAGCGACGTGATTTAGCAGGGGTCTTTCACACAAACTGGCAGTGATGGAAAGAGACAAAAGAGACAAGCATTTTTCAATGACCGTTCATGAATTGGAGAAGGTACCTTGCTTCAAAAAGAGAGCTGCTTTGGCAGCTCTTTTTTTATGTAACAAAAGGGGACCATTTAAATGTTAAAACAAAGTTGATTGGAACTGGTGTGAGACTCCTGCGAGGAAAGTGAGTTTCTTGAGAGGTAAAACAATGTTCAAATTGTACAAGCCTTTAAATAACTTAGACTCAAAATTTTAGATGGGAAATTTAAATGGTGTATTTAATTGATAATAATCCCTATATGATCGATAAGATACCATTTTTTTATTCTTATAATACCCATCCAACTGCAAAATTTTGGATTTGTTGGTTTCTAAATAATAATGATACCCTTCTGTTTCTAAACTATAGAAGGCATAGGAAATTCCAAGCATTTGTTTCTTGGTGACTTTTGTATCAGGGTGATGTTGTATAAAATCAGCCAATTGCTGTACAGATGTTGCTCGAATGTCTGAGATATCAAATAATGTTTCCTTAATATTAGTCTTTATTTTATTCAAAGTAGTTTTTGCTTTATGTTTGATTTTTTTGGAATGCCTTTTCAAAAATATCACTCCTACTCTGTTTATAGTTAAAAGATTTATTATGTTATTTCCAATCAGGAAACGGAGTAAACGCAAATTTTAATCCTGGGTGAAATTCCACCAAAAGAGAAAGAATCTTGGTGAAAAGATCGACGGCAACGAATAATGTTTTTGGGGTGGTTTAATATTCAGGTAAAGTGGTATATAAATGATAGCGGTTTATTTCTATGCTGTGCCTATTAATGGTCTGGGTTACTTACGAAGAAAGAGTAGCGTTTCATGAATGATGTCGACAGGTAGCACATATTCTTCTTTTGATTATTACCAATTATTTCTGCATGAAAAAGGAGTGATATATCATGAGGCAAATGTGTATTTACTGTTTTAAATGGGCTGACATAGATACGATGACACCACTTTTTGAACAAGGTAGAGAGTTCGTCAATTATTATTGCGAGGATTGTGTTACTGCTGTTATGGATAATTTGTTTAAGCTCCCATACAAACATGTATGCGAACAATCAAGAATCCACTAGCATCAAGCAATGCGATTTAAAAGTTAAATGATTGCGCTGAAACAGCATAACTAGAGGCCATCTCAAACGAGAAGGGCTTTTTTTGTTCGCGTTTGTATAGGATGGGGAGCATGTGTAATCATCGGTGCTCATCTAACATGTGAATGTCTTTAAAGTTGAAGTCCTCCCACAGTTTATTGATGGGTGGCCTTTTCTTATCCAGTAAGCAGGTTTAACCCTAGTTATTTCAACCCACTTAAACAATATGATCATAACGAATATTATTAAGTAGAACTATGGAGACAGTATATCGGATTGAGGAAAAATCACATGATTTAATACTGTTGATTATTGAATTCGGATTAGATATTAACAATAAAAACAGATAAAGAAACTAAAGCATTTAAGGGGAAGATTAACCTGTTAAAGGAATTCAATGTTTGTTATACTCTTGACGCTGATGTTAAGTGGGAGAAAATAAAAAAAGGATTGAGCAGTAAAAAAGAGGATGTTTTACAAGAAGTCTTGAAAAGGATGGAGCACTGTGAGTATTTTATTGTGAAAAGTGATAGTAAGCATCATATTATCAATACTTCATTAATACGGTATATACGCATTTTTGAAAATAAGTAATCTCACTACTGCTTTCTTGGAATATAAGTTATGGTTGTATTCTCCTAACAGTCTATCTGGGAGGGGATTTTTCTATGGCCAAAAAACCTTTTCATACATATACAGAGCGAATAGGTTTGGTTAACACTTTGAAAGGAGTGAAGAGATGAATAAAGAGTTAGATGATGGTTTTATTGAGTCATTAATGGTTTCCCTTCAAGACGAAAGGGTCATTGAAAAGATAAAAGCAATAGCTGAAGCGGCCTCGTTGAGTCAAATGGGGGAATATAAGGAGCTGCTGAGAGGAAAAGAAAAAGAAATAGCAAGACTCCAACAAGAGATTGAGTCGAAGAAAGCGGAAATTAGTGAGTACCAAATAAAGATTACCCATCTAAATGTGAAAATGGAAGCCTATTATACTGAATTGCAAAAGAGAAGAGCTGACTATCGGGAAGCGGAAGAACTTTACGAAGCTGTTCAACAATTATCCGAAACCACTAAAAGTTCGTTAAAAGGAATTTTCAAGGGCGGGTCGGTGCAGGAATTCATTGTTTGTGGTGTGCAATATGAAAACATTTCATCTTTGTGGGATTTTATTAAAAACGAGATTATGGAAGGAAGAGAGCAGGAAAGAGAGATTTTGCTCGCCCTTTTTATGTATTTCTTTCAAGAATACGGTAAAACATACGATACCCCTTTATATAAAATACAGCAAGTGAAAATGAATGAGGTCTTCAGGGAAGACTTGTACATAAGGGCCCTCAATAGCAAAATATCAGGGAACATTACGGACATCCTGCTGCCGGGTTATATAAGCATTAATGGTAAAACCATAAAAAAATCGGTTGTGAGAATCTAGCAGGCGAAAAAGAGAATGATATTAAAGGAGAAATACAATGACATCGATTATTATCCCAGAGATTGAAGAAGGCATTGAAAAAATCCTTCTTATGCAATGGTATAAACAGCCAGGCGATTATATTACGGTTGGCGAAAGCTTAGCCAAATTCAGCTGTGAGGGCATCGAATTTGACCTCTTTTCAGAAAAGGAAGGAACCCTTAAAGAATTGAATGTAGCGGAGGACACTATAGTCAAGATTGGTGATCTGATATGTTATTTGGATTCTGGTGATGCAATTTCAGAAGAATTATTAAAAGAAGTTGAAAAACAAGAAACGATAGAAGATAAAGAGCCGCATGAGAACGTAACAAGCTTAGCTGAAAAAAACAACATAGACAGTTCCATATACTTAATGAATAAGAACGAAGAGCAGGTTCTATTCTCACCTGATTCCCAAACCGTTCCGGTCTCTGCCATTTCAATGACTTATAAAGAATTGAAATCTTTAATCAGCCATTTATATCAGAGTGCAGAAGAAACCCTCTTCAAGGATGAAGCGAGCTTCTTTCAAGACATTAAAAAGATGCTCCGTTCCAGATGGGTTTACATGAATAACGGGAATATTATATATGATCACAACATCGCAGCTTTATTTCCTTATAGAAAATACTATGAATTAGTGGAAGAGGATTTTGACTACAAAAAGCATCTGGACGTTTCCGGTTTTAATGGTGATGTCATGACACGGGAAGAGGCTGTGAAAAGTTTCAATACAACCGATCACCCTGTATATAAGAGAATACTAGCTTTAGACGATTATTCCGCGAGTAAAAATCCTTCCATTTCAAGGATATTTGCCAATCAAACGGCTAACTCTTCTAAATCGATAGCGTTTAAATCCAACGGGTACGACATTCAAAGCTACGATGTAGTAAATCAAAAAAACAATTTGCTGGGAAAGGGATTTTTCGTTCCCGTTTTCCGTTTAAATGGGGAAAATGCCTTTGAAATCAATGACCGAAAGGCTCTCCATCTCTGGCTGGAAAACCGATTAGTTCCAAGCGGATTAAGCGCAGAACGCCAGAAGGAGTATGATTATTTGCTGGAATTGTATCAATTAAAGGGTTTAGATCAGGAAAGTTTTCTTGAAGAATTGCCATCGATCGCTATCGATTCCAACACTTTTTATGAGAAGCTTTTAAACTCTGAAAAAGTAAGAGCTGATATTGATACATATGATGAAAAGATGTTAACAGATCCAAACCGGGGACATTGGGATTTATGGCCTGTCCACTCTGCTGAAAAACCTTTAACGATAAAACTGAACGAAGAAATAATGGCCAGAAACCCTAAAATGGATATCAGGGAGGACGGCATAGTTGGTATTGACTTTGGAACGAAAAGTACAGTGGTCGTCCATCAAGAAGAAAGTGATTTTACTCTTCCCATGCGTATAGGGATTGGCTACCTTAACACGGAAGTACAAGACTGGCATTATGAAAATCCAACCGTGATCGAATTTATCGATTTAGAACATTTCCTGGAGCTTTATCAAGAAAAAGAAGGAAGACCGGATACAAGGTGGCAGGATGTGACAGTTTCCCACAATGCCCTTAACAACTTGATGAATGGAAAGAGTGACCATTATTATTCTATATTGAATAATTTAAAGCAGTGGGCTGGAGAAAAGAATAACGAACTCCGATTAAAGGACAAGAGGGGGTATGCCGTTGTACTGCGTTCCTTTTTGGACTTAACCGATCAGGAAATCAATCCAATTGAATTATATGCCTACTACCTCGGTTTGTATATCAATAACCAGAACAATGGAATTTACCTGGACTACACCTTATCTTTCCCGGTGACGTATGAAAAAGAGGTAAGGGAAAAAATTCTGAAGTGCTTTGAGCGTGGGTTAAAAAAGACGCTTCCTATGCCGATTCAGCAGGATGAAGAATTAATGAAAAAGTTTCGTGTCACCGCTGGGGCGAGTGAACCTGCTGCCTATGCCGTTTGTGCGTTACAGGAATACGGGTTTGAACCTGAAGAGGATGAAAAAACATACTATGGCGTGTTTGATTTTGGTGGAGGAACGACAGATTTTGATTTTGGGATTTGGCGTGAAGCGGGCTTGAAAGAAAGCAGGTATGATTATGTCATCGAGCATTTTGCAGCGGGAGGGGACCGTTATTTAGGTGGGGAGAACATGCTAGAGCTTTTGGCGTTCCAAGTGTTTAAAAACAACCAAAGAACAATGCGTGAGCTAAACATTCCTTTTACTCTCCCAGCAGAATGTGTGAAATTTCCCGGAAGTGAAACGCTGATAAATGAGTCACAAGAATCCTATTTAAATACGAAACAATTGGTAGAAAAATTAAGGCCGCTTTGGGAAAGGCATGAACGGTATGAAGAACAGTTTGGAAAAGGCATGATCCGGGCTGACTTGTTTGACAAAGCGGGTCACGCAAAACTCAATGTGGAACTTTTGATCGATCAAGATGAAATGGAACAACTGATTGAGGAAAGAATTGAAAAAGGCATTAAAAATTTCTTTGAGTCATTAAGGCGCGCTTTTGCCCGGTCAGAACACAGTAGAATTAATAAAGTGAATATCCTGCTTGCGGGTAATTCAAGTAAATCCCCGGTCGTCATGAATCTATTTAATAAATGGATTGAAAGGGAAGTGCAGAGCACTCAAAACTGGGGAGAAGTATCTATTGATCTTTTTGAGATTCTCCCGCCACTGGGGACAGAAGGCGCTTATTTAAAGCAAGAAGAGAGAAACAGAGTGATTAACCGAGATATATTAACCGCTCCTACAGGAAAAACGGGCGTTGCCTTTGGACTTGTACAAAGCAGAAAAGGCGGAAGTATAAAAGTTATTGACCGCGATATGGTGAATGGTGAATCAAAGTTCAAGTATTTTCTTGGCATCGGGAGAAAAGGTAAATTAAAAACAATGATTGATCAAGAAGAAGAGTATAAAAAATGGCATCTTTTCATTGATGCGTCAGAAGAAGATTTTGAAATTTATTACACAAGCCTGCCGGAAGCTAGTACCAACCAGCTTGATATTAAGCAGGCACAGAGGAAAAAGCTTCGAATTGAGCATGTGGATGATTCGGCCTTTGTTTATATTCGAACCATAAGCCCGACTGTTATTGAATATGTTGTTGCAGACGAAGGCTCGATTTTAAGTGGGGATTATTTATCTGAAATTACTAAAGTGGAATTAAGCTGATCTTTCGTTGGGAAAATCAAAAGGCTTCCCGCAGTTTACTGTGGGAGGCCTTTTCATGCTCATCGTATATGTATAAATAGTTTCATTTCCAACATTTAATGCTAGAAGCTCAGAGGATTCACTTCTTTGATCCTCCTGTTGTTCCATAATCATTAAGAGTTAATTTTACATCGTAGTTGATCGGAGCTTCACTAAAAGTTTGGTCCCAATCCTTTTTGACCTTATTCCATACTTTGGGGTGCTCAATTCTCAATCTATTTCCGAAGCCAGCAACGTCCACTTGGTATTCTTTTTGCATTTTTTCTAATACATTACCCACCAAGCGTTTCACTTCTTTTTCAGATGATTTTTCTGCTTTTTTGAGAAATTCATTTTTAAAAGAATTTCCCGAAACCACCCAATTTTCAGACAGTCTACCCACTGATTCAATGTTTACATCAAAAGAGATGCTGTCTCCTTTAACACGTGGTATGATACTGCTTTTCATGGTCTCTATTTCATATACAATCGGCTCACCGGTTTCTTTATCAAAGCTTTTCACTACACCGCCTTTTCCCTTACCTGTTATCCATGTTACGCCCTCCAGTTCCTCTTCATTTAAAGTACCAGTCATTTTGTGCGTCTTTCCATTGATTACGGCAGCTCCGGCAAATTTGACTTGCCCATCTGCTGATAGAACTTTTTGCATCAGAAAACTAGACTCTGATTTGATCTTGCTTTCTACTTTAATATGTGACATGGGGGGCAAAATCCTCGTTGTTCGATATGCATTTTCTACAATGCCAGCCAGACGGAACGCTGGAATTTCTCCTGCCTTCTTTGTTTCCAGTGTTTTGCTTGCTCTTCCTTTACTTATGAGCAAAAGACAGCTTGGTCTAATCTCACTTTCTCGAAAGTTTTGATCAAGTAATTGTTCCAACCTATACGATTTTGCAAGATCTTCGCCGATAACAACCACTTTCATATGGTGAGCGGTTACGGGTTGTTCACTTCTCAATGATAATTCACGAACCATTTGATGGAGGGAATCTCCAGTTTCAGAAACGTTAATATAAGATTTTTGTTGTGGTCCGGATTGTTTCGTTGTCGAACTCGCTACCTGTGGAGTGATAAATTGATAGGTTGCAGTAATCAGGTTCCTTTTTGAATAACCCCCCCCTTGTTCGTTTAACTTTTTCTCGATAGTGGACTGCTTGGCCTTATCGAATGCCAAACCTATACCTAAACTTTGCTCTTCAATTTCATGACTGCTCCAACATCCTGTAAGGGATAAGAACAAAAGAACAGAGAGGGAAATGTAGAGGGGGCGCGTATTGTTATGTGATTGTTTCATATTTTCCTCCCTTTATTTTTGAGATAATAAGCAGGAGAAGCGGGAGTAAACCAAATAAAAATAATGCCATATGGCCGACGAAATCCCCTTGTTTAAATAGGTCATTCATATTTTTCGGAATCATGGCAATGATGTATAGAATCGGAAGCAAGCCATACATAAATGGGTGAATGCTCTTTTTCGTAAGTTGAGCCAGCCCTAAAGCAGCTGCAAAGTATGAGATGGTAAATGTAGCAAATATTTGCATGATCCAAACCCCGAGCAATAAAGATTCAAACCGTTCAAAGATTAAACCGGAGATTTCAAAACTCCGTATAAGATCCAGTGTCGGCCATGTTCTCAGGACCACTCCATCAACAGATAATGCCCCGATAACCATTACGACCGTTATCACATAAAAAATCAATGGAATGGAAACTCCAACAAGCAGGGCTTTTACTGCTTTTTTTGGCTGATTCATAAACGGAACAAGCAGTAACATGATTTCAGGCCCTGAAAAAGCGAGAGCCGTTGTTTTTACTCCTTTTAGTACAGGGATGACTCCGTCTCCTAATACAGGACGCAGATTATCGATCTCAAATATTTTGAAGCTCATAAAGGTAACAACCAAAAAAAGGATAACTGCCAAAGGTAATATAATCTCAAAAAGACGGGCGAGGGGGTTAACTCCGCCGATGATGAGATAAAGACTTACCCACATGAAAATCATGGTAATTGCCCATGTAGGCGTACCTTCAAGAAGTAAATACCTTACTACCTCAGCCATTGCACGGAGCTGATATCCGGAAGTCATAAGAAAATAAAGTATTATAACTAAACTAAGTAAACTCCCCAACCATTTTCCTACAATTTCATTGATGTATTGATAAACGGTTTTTTCGGGAAACTGTTGGCTTAATTTGACCATGATCACCCCCGCGATTATCGCGATAATCCCGCCTAAAATAACGCTTATCCATACATCTGGTGTATGCACCTTCTCGGTAGCTGATCTGGGTAGGGTGAGTAATCCTGTGCCGAGTACAAAGTTGATGACAATGACAGCTGTTTGAGGAGTTGTAATTTGGTCTTTCGGACTGAGAATCATTCTTTAACCACCCTTTCACCGATAGGTTATCCTTTGCGTATGGGATTTTTTGTATGCATCATCTTTGGACGGCGTTTCATCATCATAAGTGGCATGCGAACCATCAGGTCTTTCCACTCACTTAAGCGATAAGGAACGGCTGGACTCAAATAGGGCACACCAAAGCTTTTTAATTTAACTAAATGGCTGGCCATTAAAAGAAAAAAGAGAATGACCCCGTATAATCCAAATGTGGCAGCACATAGCATTGCGGGAAAACGAAGCATCCGTAATGTAATCCCGATACTATAGTGCGGAATGGAAAATGATGAAATAGCAGTTAAAGCTACTACAATCACCAAAACAGGGCTAACGATCCCTGCTTGTACAGCAGCTTCCCCAATGATTAAACCTCCGACAATTCCCATTGCGGGACCGATTGGCTTAGGTAATCGCAGTCCTGCTTCCCTCAAAATTTCGATGGCTATTTCCATGAATAATGCTTCGATAAGTGCTGGAAACGGAACCCCGGACCTGGTTCCTATAATGGAGATGGCCAGTTTGGTCGGAATCATCCCTGAATGAAATGAGATGAAAGCTATATACAAAGACGGTGTGAAAAGAGCCAGAATAGCTGCGAGGTAACGAAGCATACGGATGAATGTACCAGGAATCCACCTTTCATAATAGTCTTCCGGTGATTGTAACATCATGCTTAATGTTACTGGAACGATCAAAGCGAAGGGCGTCCCATCTAATAAGATGGCCACTCGACCTTCCATTAAAGCAGCGATCACGCGATCCGGACGCTCTGTATTCTGTACCTGCGGAAAAGGACTAAGGTAATTATCTTCGATAAGTTGCTCTACATAACCTGATTCAGGAACATTATCAATATCGATTTTCTTAATTCGGCTTTCCACCTCTTGAACTAATTCGGGATCAACAATATCTTTTATGTAAGCGACAACTAAGTCTTTTTTTGAACGCTTTCCTACTTGGAATTTTACTAACGATAAATTCTCAATTTCACCACTACCCCTTAACAAAGATGTATTATCACTCAATGATTCAGTGAAACCGACCCGTGGGCCTCTGACTAATGCCTCTGATACCGGTTCTTCGATCGTCCTTGTTTTAAGTTTTGTAGTTCCAAGGATCAGCGCATCCAATGATCCATCAATTAAAAGAGCAGTAGAACCTGTTAGTACTTTAGATGCTAATTCTTTAATGGAACGGACAGCTTCTATTTCACTAATGGATAACACTTCGTTTTTTATGAATTCTTTTGAAATGCTTCCTTTGAGGTAGGGAAGGTTCTGTTTATATTCTGCTGAAAAATCAACCATCAATGATGGCATAATATGCTTATCAATGAGATCTTTGTCCGATATTCCATCCACAAAAATGATGATTGACCGTATACCGGTACGCCCTAAATTAAATTCCCGAAAATGGACATCCCAATTATGGCCAATTTCTTGCTTAACACATTCAAGATTAAAATTAAGATTATCTGTAAACTGATGTGTTGAATCTTGGGAGGTATATGCTTCTTGTTTGTCTTTTTCGTTACCCTTTCCTTTTTTACCAATCTTTGATATCCACTCTTTCATCATCATCACTCATCCTTTGAGGTGCGAAGCAAATTAAACAATTTGCTGATTAGATACGGAATAACAAACACAATGAAAGCCTGTATAAAAACCTGCCATTCTGGAAGGTAGGAAACAATCGTTTTCCACATTTTCATCACCCTAAACTTGTCTCAGATAGCAGCTGGAATTCCTTTATTTCTCAAATAGTATTAATATCTTCTATGTTTCTTATGCAATGAAGTTAAAAAGCCATTAGCCGTATTTGCCATTAATTTATACTTCGCAAAGTAGAGGCGAAATGGATATCAGCGATTTATCCAAATGACTCATTGATAATAGTGAGCTTTAATAAACATTGGTTTTTCTTCTTTGAACTGTGGATGACTTATGCTCACGATTTGAAATATAATTTTAAAAATATCAATATCAAATTGAAATGATGCTCGAAATAACATATACTGAAAATTGAGAATTATTTGTAAATATTAACTGATTTTGGGAAATGTCGCATTTATCAACTTGAGAATAAGATACCCCAATCGCAACCCGGAACATACACGATTAACACTTTATCGGATTGTGAATCCTGGTGAAAAAAGAACGGAATGGATGAGATTATTATCTTTCGCTAAAGTTGCTCTTTATTTTCTAAAGTGATTTCAAAGGGGTGGAAAATGATGAATATATGGACAAGCTGCACAATTAGTTCAATTCTGGCACTTTCCTTACTAGCACCATCCGTGTCTTTTGCTAATGAAAATCCAAATCATGAAGCCGCTGTGAGTAAGGAGACTGCAAGCCAGTATCCAATATTAGAGAAAGCAAAAAAACCGGAAGAAGCGGGCTTTTCGTCTGAAAAGCTGGAAAAAGTGGATCAGCTTATTGAAATGGAAGTGGCAGCCGGTTTCCCCGGTGCTGCCCTGATTGTCATAAAGGACGGAAAAATCGTTAAAAATGAAAGCTACGGGTACAAACAGAAGTTTAATGAACATACGCCTCTTAAGAAGTTTCAGAAGATGGAAAATGACACGTTGTTTGACCTTGCTTCAAACACGAAGATGTATGCAACCAATTTTGCCATTCAAAAATTAGTCAGCGAAGGCAAGCTAAATATCCAGGCAAGAGTCCAGCAGTACATTCCTGAATTCAAAGACACGGAGAAGGATGTAATCAAAGGAAAGGACAATCTGAGGATTATTGATGTTCTTCATCATACAGCAGGGTTCAGACCCGATCCGCAATACCATAATCCAAAGGTTTCTAAAGAACTTTATTCCCAGGAGCGGGATAAAACCATCGAGTTCATCTCAAAAACACCGCTCACATATGTACCTGGAACACAGAATGTCTACAGTGATGTCGATTATATGCTGCTTGGTGCCATTGTTGAAGAAATAACGGGTAAGCAGCTTGATGCGTATGTTGAACATGAATTGTACAAGCCGCTTGGGTTGAAAAATACTAAGTTCAATCCTCTTCAAAAGGGCTTTAAGCCAAAGGATTTTGCCGCAACTGAATTGCTTGGCAACACCCGTGATGGCGTGATAGACTTCCCTAACATTCGCACATACACACTTCAAGGGGAAGTACATGATGAAAAAGCATTTTATTCAATGGGAGGCGTTTCAGGGCATGCCGGTCTTTTCTCCAATACGGAAGATATGGCAGTCCTTCTGCAGGTGATGCTGAATGGCGGGGGATACGGTAAACATATGTTGTTTGATCAAGAAACCATCGATGAATTCGTCGCACCTTCCGAGATGAATCCTACATATGGGCTTGGGTGGAGACGAAATGGCGATGCTAGCATGGAATGGATGTTCAGCCCTTATGCGAGCGACAGTGCCTACGGTCATACTGGATGGACTGGGACGGTCACGATCATTGATCCGGAAATGGATTTAGGGATTGTGTTACTAACAAATAAAAAGCACTCTCCGCTCGTTAACCCTGTAGCCAATTCCAATCAGTTTTTTGGCGACCTCTTCACAACAGGAAGCTATGGATGTGTTGTAACTGCAATTTATGAAGCATTGAAAACGAATGAATGAATGTATATTTCCCATAAAGTTTAAGGCCTCCCAATAATGTTGGGAGGCCTTTTTTCTCGTTTATGGATTTCTTTTAGCCAAGCTCTATTCTATACAGTTTGGGCAAGGATCAGATTTTTATATGCTCCGTCTTGATGGAGCAAATTATCATGGGCACCTTGTTCGATGATTTCCCCATTTTGTACAACGATGATGCGATCGGCATGTTTAATTGTCGCTGGCCCCGATGGAATTGCCAGTGGGGATTATCGTTTCAATTTTAGGAGCGCCGTATTTTATCTATTTACTCGTGAAAAACATTTAATAAATATGAAGAAGTACAGAAAAGTTGCAGAAAAAAAGCCCGTTTTCAGGACGTTTATGAGGATGGGTTTTTTTGCAGTTTTCAAAGAATTTTGATGAGAACTGTACGAACAGAAAGCGGCTCTCGGGAGTGATGAATCATCCCCTAAAAGAACTATTTTAAAAAATATATTGACCGAACGGCTTGTATCCGCTTACAATAATATTTAGTTATTAGTGTATTTAGAAAATTGTAAAAGAGGTACCTGCATGACAAAGGAATTCGACAGAAGAATCGGGCGCCATGCAATCATGTACGCGTTTGCGAACGAAGAAGAAGAAGTCATATTGACGAATGACCTTAAGCGGATGGATTGGCTTTATGGAAAAGGTAAAGTCGGTTCAATGGAGCTGCAGAAAATAGTTGCGGCCATTGAGACATCAGCGAAAAGACTTGGATTAGTCAATCCCGATATGTATCGTGAAATGCATGCGCTGTATCATGCGATCATCGAAGCACTCCAAGGAGTGACACGCGGCCAAGTTGAGCTTGGCGGTCTTTTGAGGACTGCGGGCCTTCGGTTTGCCATCGTTCGGGGCAGGCCGTTTAAAAACGGGGACGAAGGTGAATGGATTGCTGTCGCCGTGTATGGAACGATTGGAGCACCGGTTCGGGGATTTGAACATGAAGCCGTTGGCTTGGGAATTAACCACATTTAAATAATTAAAAGCCTATAGTTATTTAGTGAAATAGGGGGCTGTATTGAAAGACTGGATAAGTCTGTCAATACGGCCTCCTTTTGTTTGTTTAAAAAAAGAATAGGGGTGCAGGAAATGATTATGTTAACGGGCCAAACTTTAACGATTGAAGAAGCGAAAAAAGTGTTATATGGGGAGGCATTTGTCACGGCTTCTGCCGAGAGTGTCAAGAAAGTTGAAAAGAGCCGGGAAGCGGTTGAAAATATCGTGAAGCAAAAGAAAGTCATCTATGGCATCACAACAGGTTTTGGAAAATTCAGCGATGTATTGATTGATGCAGAGGACGCAGAGCAGCTACAGTGGAATTTGATTCATTCCCATGCTTGCGGAGTCGGGGAGCCGTTTCCTGAGGTCGTTTCGAGAGCTATGGTCCTTCTCCGTGCCAATGCGCTATTAAAAGGGTTTTCCGGTGTGCGTCCTGTCGTCATTGAACGTTTGATCGATCTTTTGAATGCAAATATCCATCCGGTCATCCCTCAGCAAGGATCTCTTGGAGCAAGCGGGGACTTGGCGCCGCTTTCCCATTTGGCGCTAGTATTGATGGGAGAAGGGGAAGTGTTTTATAAAGGAGAGCGAATGGAGGCCATCATAGCTTTATCGAAGGAAGGCATTCTTCCTCTGACTCTTAAAGCAAAAGAAGGTCTTGCATTAATAAATGGAACACAGGCCATGACTGGGATGGGCCTCGTCAATTACATTGAAGCCGAACAGCTGGCACATCAAACTGAAGCGATCGCTTCACTGACGTTAGAAGGTTTACGCGGCATAGAAGATGCCTTTGATGCCGATGTTCATCTAGCACGAGGCTACCGCCAGCAAACAGAGGTCGCGGAACGGATTCGTCGCATGATCAGCGGCAGCCAGCTCATCACGAAGCAAGGGGAACTGCGGGTACAGGATGCTTATTCGCTCCGCTGCATTCCGCAAGTGCATGGGGCATCATGGCAAACACTTGATTATGTAAAAGAAAAACTGGAAATTGAAATGAACGCAGCGACGGATAATCCGCTTATTTTTGACGATGGGGAAAAGGTTATTTCAGGGGGTAACTTCCATGGCCAGCCGATTGCATTTGCGATGGACTTCATGAAAATCGCTGTTGCAGAGCTTGCGAACATTTCAGAGCGCCGCATTGAGCGACTCGTCAATCCTCAGCTGAATGATTTACCGCCATTCTTAAGTCCGTCACCTGGCTTGCAGTCGGGAGCGATGATCATGCAATATTGTGCCGCTTCACTAGTTTCTGAGAATAAAACACTCGCCCATCCTGCAAGTGTTGATTCCATTCCATCTTCAGCGAACCAGGAAGATCATGTAAGCATGGGAACGATTGGGTCCCGACACGCACATCAAATCATTCAGAACGTACGCCGCGTTTTGGCGATTGAGCTCATTTGTGCCTTACAGGCGGTGGAATACCGCGGAACAGAAAAGATGGCTCCGTTTACAAAAGAGTTTTATACGGAAGCAAGAAAGCTCATTCCAAGCATTACACAAGATCGTATCTTTTCTAAAGATATTGAAGCAACGGCAAGCTGGTTACATCAAATCGATTGGAATTCATTTATTCATAGAAGTTTACCTACAACATAATATGAAGTGCGGAATATCCGAATGAACGTTAGGCTTATAGCCCTTTGGGTTTTAAGCCTAACATCGTTATGTAAATGCTATATAGATCCCAGAAATCCAAAAAGGTCTCAGCATTAGAGAAAATGACCTTGAAATAGTAATAAATGCAGGAAATGACCATTGATGGAATGATTGGCTTTACCTATTCGTGCTAGATTAAAAATGCATTTTGGAGGGGAATCTAATTTGGAAAATCGGCAATTGCAACCACCTGTCATAAATGAAAAAAACCAGCCGTCAAATACTTTACAAAGGAAGCTGAAAGCTCGCCACCTTACGATGATATCGTTAGGCGGTGCAATTGGTACAGGGCTGTTTCTCGGAAGCGGTCCGGCCATTCACTCTGCAGGGCCTGGCGGTGCTTTGGTCGCTTACGCCGTAATTGGTATAATGGTTTATTTTATTATGACAAGCCTCGGAGAACTGGCATCATTCATGCCGGTCAGCGGAGCTTTCAGCACCTATGCTTCGCGTTTCATCGACCCGGCATTAGGGTTTGCGCTTGGTTGGAACTATTGGTTCACTTGGGCGATGACACTTGCCGCGGAACTATCTGCCGCAACGATGGTAATGAAATTTTGGTTTCCTGACAGCTCGTCTTTTTTATGGAGTTCTTTGTTTTTAGTTTTAATATTTTTATTGAATTACGTATCCGTTAAAGGGTATGGCGAAGGGGAATATTGGTTTTCCCTCATTAAAGTGGCAACCATCATCATTTTTATAGTAGTAGGAATATTGATGATATTCGGAATCATGAATGGAGAGGCGATTGGTTTTAAAAACTTCACAGTTGGTGACGCTCCATTTGCCGGTGGTTTTTTGGCTACATTGGGTATTTTCATTGCTGCTGGATTTTCTTTTCAAGGTACAGAAATAGTCGGTGTTGCAGCCGGCGAAAGTGAAAACCCGGCAAAAAATGTACCTCGTGCAGTTCGCAGCATTTTCTGGAGAATCTTCCTCTTTTACATCCTGGCCATACTTGTTATTGGACTGATCGTTCCTTATACGAATGGCAGTCTGCAAGGACACACGATCATGGTTAGCCCATTTACGATGGTGTTTGAAAAAGTGGGACTGGCATTCGCTGCTTCCGTGATGAATGCCATCATTTTGACAGCTGTATTATCCGCTGGAAATTCGAGTCTTTACGTGACGAGCCGAATGTTGTACTCAATGGCAAAAGAAGGGCTGGCACCGCGTATTTTTGGGAAGCTTAACAAGCGCGGCGTTCCCATTTGGGGACTGGCAGTCACTTCACTTGTAGGGATGCTGGCCTTTTTTGCTTCCGTTTTCGGTGATGGAGTTATTTATATTTGGCTTATGAATGCTGTTGGGGTCACTGGATTTATATTTTGGCTGGGAATAGCGGCGAGCCATTATCGGTTTAGAAAAGCCTATATTGCCCAAGGGTATTCACTGGACGATCTTCCCTATAAGTCAAAATGGTTTCCTTTTGGGCCGATATTTTCCTTTGCCCTTTGCTTTTTCGTTTTATCGGCGCAAAACTATCAGGCCTTCATTGGAGATGAAATTAACTGGGCCAGTGTGTTCGCTGCCTATCTTGGCATTCCATTCTTTCTGGTAATGTGGCTTGGATATAAGTTCATTAAGAAAACAAAAGTAGTTCCGCTAAAGGATTGCAAAATTGATTTTGATGAACATAGGAATGCAAAATAGACATGAGCCTTCTTTTAATAATTTATATGGATTAATTATTTAAAAATACAACTTTCTTTGTTAGGATCGTTAGCAGCCTTTAAATGACAAGGTTTCTTACCGCCAAGAAACAAAACGAACAATAATTTGAAGTGATGAAAAAATGATCATCGGTTCCAGTTGATTAATCCGAAGTAACAGTTGGAGATGATTGAATCAATACGCACTATATCAATTTCATTTTAGGGATATTCCTTTTTTAAGAAGTATTATCCCATTATCCCCCTACAAGTAGAGTGACAAGATGTCCTTAATAATCTACCTGGAGGGGATTTTTTTATGGAGGAAAAGGGACAAACATTTAAAACATATTCAGAAGAATTAAAACGTGAAGTCGTTCGATAAAGTTGGAGAGGTTCATTGAATTTATGCTTTGTTTAATAGGAAAGGAATTTACCTTGATATAGATTAATTAACAGTTTTGTAAAACAGAGATAAGCCCTTCCAAAAGAGTTTGGAGGGTTACTTGGCATGGCCATGAATATTGTAACAATAGGATATATAATAATTCAGGTTAATTGGGGAGGAAAGACATTGATAATATATTTTGTCTTATAAGATATATGAAGGTATTGTTAAGTCTATCGACTATATGAAATGGTCTATGAACATGTTGGAAAATAATGGTTCATCTACTTAATTAAATTTCCTTTCTTCCATATACTCACCAATTTTGCGAAACTTATCAAAACGCTGTTGGCGTAGAATGCCTTTATCTAATTGACCAAGTTCTTGTAATGCCTTTCGTAATGTTTCTTTGATAAATTGCGATTGAAGTGGGGTGTCAATATGTGCTCCTCCAACAGGTTCTTTGATGACCTCATCAATCACCCCTAGTTCCATCAAGTCCTTAGCCGTAATTTTCAATACTTCAGCTGCTCGTTTTGCTTGTGTGGCATCCTTCCATAACACTGCTGCTGCTCCTTCAGGTGAAATAACCGAATAAAATGTGTTTTCTAGCATGTAGATTCGATTACCAATCCCTAGAGCCAACGCACCACCACTCCCACCTTCACCAACTACAAAGCAGATGATTGGTACTCCAAAACTAGCCATTTCACGAAGATTGTGGGCGATAGCTTGAGATTGTCCACGTTCTTCAGCCTCACGTCCTGGGAAGGCCCCTGGCGTGTTAATAAATGTTACGATGGGGCGATTGAACTTATTGGCTTGTTGCATAATTCTTATGGCTTTTCTGTAGCCTTCAGGTTGCGACATGCCAAAACGGCGATAGATATTGTCTTTTGTATTTTGACCTTTTTGATTTCCTAAAACAGTTATAGGCATTCCTTCGAAGGTAGCTATTCCTGAAACTAATGCAGGGTCTTCCCCATAAAGTCTGTCACCATGAAGTTCAATAAAGTCTTCAAAAATATGGTGGATATAATCTAAAGTAGTTGGGCGTTGTTGAATTCTAGATAGTTGGATTTTATCCCAAACTCCCATATTTTCATTAAGATGAATTTTGATTTCATTGACTTTTTGCTCAAGATTTTTTAATACTTCGTTAAGGTCAAGATTATGCTTTTTAGACACCTCTTTCAGTTCAGCAATTTGATTTTCCAGTTGTTTTAATTCTTGCAAATTCATCGTTTAAAACACTCCCTGAAATTGAGATGATGGATTTTTAAAATGGTTGTTAATGATTGTTTTAATTCATTCCTATTTACAACCATATCCAGTTGCCCATGTTCCAATAAAAATTCAGAGGTCTGAAAATTCTCTGGAAGTTCTTCTCTTATAGTCTGTTCAATTATGCGTCTTCCTGCAAAGCCAATTAAAGCTTGTGGTTCGGCAATATTGATATCACCTAATGAAGCGAAACTAGCAGAAACTCCACCCGTTGTAGGATTGGTTAAAACGGATACGAAAAGAATTTTTTCGTAGTTTAGTTGTTCTAAAGCAACACTTGTTTTTGCCATCTGCATGAGACTAAGAATTCCTTCTTGCATGCGAGCTCCGCCGCTTGCTGAAAACAATATAAATGGTTTTCGTGTTTTTAATGACTTCTCAATGGCTCTTGTGATTTTTTCACCGACTGCTGATCCCATGCTTCCCATACGGAAACGAGAATCCATGACACCAATCACAACCGGATAGCCACCTATGGAAGCTTCCCCAGTAATAACCGCATCATTTAATGCAGTCTTATTCTTATCAGAAATTAATTTATCTGTATATTCAGGGAAGTTCAACGGGTCAACGGAAATTAAACTTTTATTGAATTCCGAAAAAGAACTACTATCTGTAAGCATTGAAATGCGGTCATAAGCTGTAACGGGGTAGTGATATTGGCATTTCGGACATACATTCAATTCTATTTTCATAAGAGATTCATCATAGGTTTCCCCACATGATTTACAAGTAAAAGGGATGGGAGTAAAGCTTTTGTCTATTTCAAAAAAAGAGTTCGATTCTATTTTTTCTCTTTTTAATGGATACATCTTCATCAATCCTCCTGTGGTAAGACCGCCGTATTACAAGTTACGCTCACCATTCTTTAAAATATGGAGCGTGATTTTTAGCTTTTCTTAAAAAGTTTTATACAATCAGAAATCATTCTAGAGAATAAAAATTTTATTTGGTGGGTGCTTCATTAAGAAATTATCTATTCCTGTATGAATGCATTTTTACTTGAAAAATCAGAAACTTACGATTTTATTGACGGGAATTACGTAGGCTTGTATACAAACCGAGTATACAAACATTAAGACTTCTTATTATCTTTCTATAAAGAGGATAAAGGTTACTTAGCTTAACAGAACGGTTGTTTGAAGTGTATGAGTGTAATCATTATTTATCGCTCACCATTATTCCGATTCTTGGAAATGACGATTTACCAAATAGCAAAGCGTCATCTAATGAAGCTAATACTCCCATTGTTGGTGTAAGCTCATAATATGCATATACGAATATAATTGAATGGGCTCATTCTTCAGTGGATAATATTTTATTGGTTTATCAGATTGTAAAAAGATAAAGATTAATAGTTTTTTTAATCTAAAGGGGCAGATTAGGATTTTGTTTAACAAGAACTCTAGGGATGTTAGGATATCATTTGGGGGAATACGGTTGTTATCTGCCGTACAACCTCATAAAAAATATTTTAAAATCACAAAAAATGATTGAAAATAAAATCTTGATAATGAACAGTTAGGCAATAGAGGTGTAGCGATTGATCACACCGGTTTAGTAAAAATACATGTTAGTGATGGGCTGTATTTTTTTTAATATCTTTTGCAACATTGAAAACTTGTACAGCCAAAGAAGCTCTATGAATGGATTAATTGAAAGAAAGCAATCTATAACTAAGTAGCCATATATCGTTTTTTTGTACTTCTGGTTTTGCCCTCGAAGAGTATTCGATTGTAAGATTATTTCCCATTTTAAAAAAATGATAAATCGTGGGTCTGAAAAAATGTTTCGATGCCCCGGTTATTGCTTAAACCGTTGCTAAGTCAATGTTTATAGAGGGATGATGCCACTTTCATATGGTGTACCATCTTAACGTATATACACAACAATTCCGCCCCACATCATTTGAATTTATATTCATTCTTTGTTAAGGTAATTAAGTACTTTAGGGATACAGGTTCATTCCGTGTGCTGGGACTGAACAAAACCCTAAAATAAAAAACCATTATATTTCAGTTGGTATATGCTGTGCCTGTTAGTTTCCTCAGTTGTATTGCACTTCTTTTCCCTGCTAGCTCCAATTAGACACATTGGGAATCCCATAATCATATTTCTATGCGTTTTGGTGTTATACTGCACTGCAAGTACCATTCCACCTGGTTAAGGAAATGAAATACATTAGAGGGTAGTCGTAAGTCCATCTGGACAAAACTCTAAGTGGAATCGTTTATATTACAGTTGGTATATGTTGTGCCTGCTTGTTTCCTCAGTTGTGATTGCACCTCTTTTTTTCCTACTTGAAATGCTCAATTTATCACACATAATATAATCCAAGTAAAGAAGTACTTCTTGGGAATAATAAATATAGATTATTTTTCTATGCACGTTATGCCCTGTGCCACTGAATAAGTGTCACTTCCGCTTTTTTTGAAGAAAAAGTAATGGGGTAGATTTTCGGTTATTTCAAGGTACTTGTGCATTAAATAATCATCACTCGCATAAAACGGGGGAATTCAGCAAAACTGAATATCATATGGGCAACTATTAGAATGAGGTGACTTGATGAAGCCGTATGTAGAAGTCAGAAATGTCTCGAAAATTTTTGGCAAATCTCCAAAAGCAGCAACAGACTTATTGAAGCAAGGCAAAACGAAAAAAGAAATCTTGAAAGAAACGGGACAAACGGTCGGAGTGAATAATGTTAATTTCGAGATTTATCCCGGCGAGATTTTTGTCATCATGGGCCTGTCAGGTAGCGGGAAATCCACTTTGATCCGCATGTTCAATCGTTTGATCGATCCCACTTTGGGTGAAATCTTAATTGATGATGAAGATATCGTGAAGATGAATGCTGCCCGGTTAAGGGAAGTCAGACAAAAGAAAATAAGCATGGTCTTTCAAAACTTTGCTTTATTTCCGCATAAAACGATATTGGAAAACGCTGAATTCGGGCTCGAAATTCAAAAAGTGGATCCGGCAAAACGTCATGAAAATGCGATGAAGGCTCTTGAGGCCGTTGGATTGAAAGGCTACGAAAATCAGATGCCATCACAGCTTAGCGGCGGTATGCAGCAAAGGGTTGGGTTAGCCCGGGCACTCGCCAGTGATACGGATATCCTGCTGATGGATGAAGCCTTCAGTGCCCTTGATCCATTGATTCGTAAGGATATGCAGGATGAACTGATACAAATACAAGATCAGTACAAAAAAACGATCATTTTCATTACCCATGATCTTGATGAAGCATTAAGGATCGGGGATAGAATTGCCCTTATGAAAGATGGAAGTGTAATTCAATTGGGTACCCCTGAACAAATCATGATGAATCCAGCCAATGAATTCGTCGAGAAGTTTGTGGAAGATGTTGATCTATCAAAAGTATTGACAGCCTCTCATGTGATGATACGCCCAGAGAAGATTGCGGTGGACAGAGGCCCGAGGGTTGCCTTGGAAATCATGCGCAAACAAGGGTATTCCAGCATTTTCGTTGTTGATAGGAAGCAGAAGTTATTGGGGGCCGTGACTGCTGAACAGGCACGTCAGGCAATGAGTAATAACCAATCGATTTCTGAAGTGATGACAACCGATATCCCAACTGTAAAAGAGGATGAATTACTTGGAAACCTCATGGATGTGATGGCGACTTCAAGCTTGCCAATCTCAGTGATCGATGATCAGAACAGAATTAAAGGAATTCTTCTTCGCGGTGCCGTTATCGGTGCTTTGGCCGGAAATAAAGATTCCTTGAATGAAATGGAGAGTGAATAATTCAATGAATATGCCGAAAATCCCACTAGGAGCATGGGTCGATTCTTTAGTGGATTGGATTACCATTGTATTTGCTGGATTATTTACATTTATAACAAATGTGATTGAGGGTTTATTGAATATCTTGGTCGATGTAATGAGTGCAGGACCTTCTATCATTTTAATCATCGTCCTTACCCTTCTGGTTACCTATACAAGCAAATGGACATTAGGATTATTTACATTAATCAGCTTACTATTGATTGATAATCTTGGTTATTGGGAATCAAGCATCCAAACACTGGCAATCGTTATTTTGTCAGGATTCCTCACCATATTGATCGGAATACCGATCGGAATATGGTGTGCCCAAAATAAAACCGTGCGCAATATCGTAACCCCAATCTTGGATTTCATGCAAACGATGCCTGCCTTCGTTTATTTGATTCCTTCGATTTTATTCTTTGGAATAGGGGTAGTGCCTGGAATCATCGCGTCATTCATTTTCGCAATCGCACCAACAATCCGAATGACCAATCTTGGGATTCAGGAAGTGCCTAATGATTTGATAGAGGCATCTGATGCATTTGGTTCAACCAGCAGCCAAAAGTTATTCAAAGTACAAATACCATTGGCTACTCCAACGATTATGGCAGGAGTTAACCAAAGCATCATGCTGGCACTATCCATGGTTGTTACAGCCTCTTTGGTTGGAGCACCAGGACTTGGGGCGGATGTCTACCGGGCTGTCAGCCAAATTAATGTGGGGCAAGGATTTGAAGCAGGATTATCCATCGTAATCATTGCAATCATACTCGATCGTATCACGCAAAACCTTCGTAAACCAGCTTACGAGCATATCGTAAGCAGGAAAATCATTTTTACGATTTTGGCTTTACTTGTTGTGGGTACTGCACTATTCAGTACTTTTACAAAAGAAAAAGCAGTGGACGGGGATCAAAACAGTCTTGCTGCCAAAGCCAATTATGAAATCATCGGAATTGAACCTGGAGCAGGAATAATGAAGTTGACTAAAACGGCTATTGATGATTATAAGCTGGATGACTGGAACGTGGTTGAAGGGTCATCGGCAGCAATGGTTGCAGAATTGAAAAAAGCGATTGATAAAGAAGAACCAATCGTCGTTACTGGCTGGTCACCACATTGGATGTTCTCGACATATGACTTGAAATATCTCGAAGATCCGAATGGATCCTTCGGCAAGGCTGAAAACATCAATTCCATTGCCAGAAAAGGACTTGAACAGGATGCACCAGGTGCCTATAAAATTCTTGATCAATTCTACTGGGAAACAAAAGATATGGAAGATGTAATGGTCAAGGTTGCTGATGGGATGTCTCCTTCAGAAGCAGCAGAAGATTGGATAAAGAAAAATCAGGACAAAGTGTCCAAATGGACCCAAGGAGCACAATCAGGAAATGGTGAAAAGATCAAACTGGTTTATGTTGCCTGGGACACTGAAATTGCCAGTACCAATGTGATTAGCAAAGTGCTGGAGCAGAATGGCTATGATGTAACATTAAGTCAGGTTGAAGTGGGGCCGATGTTTGCCGGCGTAGCAAACGGAAGTGCGGACGCCATGGTGGCTGCATGGCTCCCGGGAACACATCTTGAATACTATAATAAGTACAAAGATGAAATTGTTGACCTTGGACCAAACTTAAAAGGAACAAAGCTTGGTCTGGTCGTACCTGAATACGTAGATATTGATTCGATTGAAGACTTAAAATAAGAAAGAAGAGGGAATTTCAGAAATGGAATTCCCTCTTTTTTAAGTTTAGCCGCTTGGGGTCAATGGATGGAAACGAATTTATTCATCAATTCCTCTTCAGTTACTTCAATCTTTCCTTTCATATCTTCAGCCAATAATACATAACTTTTCACGCCAATGAATTCTGAATGTGATATTAAAAAGAATTTTGTTCCTTTTTTATACGCAGAAGGATCATCTTCAATCAATTTAAACATTTTCATCCTTTTTCCACCTTGGATATCATATTCGTAACGCATGTATTCATAACTACCTTTGGAGTAGAAGTAA
Source organism: Peribacillus sp. NPDC101481 (assembly GCF_044767165.1). Taxonomy (NCBI): domain Bacteria; kingdom Bacillati; phylum Bacillota; class Bacilli; order Caryophanales; family Bacillaceae; genus Peribacillus; species Peribacillus sp. NPDC101481. The sequence continues at coordinate 63,878 of NZ_JBIWNJ010000006.1, forward strand.
TTGCATCGAACAAGTTGAAAAGGAGTTAGGTCACTACTAAGGTACAACTTCTCTTTTCACTTTTTATATCATTGATATTTATGGGTGGTCAACTATTTTTATTGGTAGATACAAGAACCAGCTGGCATTGTCATTTGTTTGCAAATTATGATTATTCCTAACTTTCTGTGGAAGTGTCTATCGTTGAATGTTAAAATTCAGTTGGAAAACAGTGATTCTTTATACATATGAAAGTGATTAAAAAGTGTTTTGGAAGGTGTGGAAATATTGAAACCAATCATATTTGATGTAGATACTGGGATTGATGATGCCCTGGCGATGGCATATGCTTTAAATTCCCCTGAATTGGAAGTGCTCGGATTTACCACTTGCTTTGGTAACGTGCCCGTTGCTGAATCGACCCGCAATACTCTTGCCGTTTTGGAGAAATTAAATAGGCGCATTCCGGTTTTTGAAGGTGCTGACCAAACTTTGGTACGCGGAAGGAAGAAGAGGTATCCCAAGCATGTACATGGGGAAGACGGGTTAGGAAATACCCTTCGGTTTGAACCAACCATCAAAGCATCACAAGGAAATGCAGTGGATTTCATTATCGATCAGGTGCAAAGCCGACCGCATGAAATCACGATTATTGCAGTTGGACCACTGACTAACATCGCATTGGCGATTAAAAAGGCCCCAATGACCATGTCCTTAGTAAAAGAGGTCGTTATTATGGGCGGTGCCGTAAAAGTACCAGGAAATGTAACCCTTTATGCTGAAGCGAACATAATATCAGATCCTGAAGCAGCACATCAGGTATTTGCTTCAGGACTGCCAATCACCCTAGTGGGGCTTGATGTGACGCTGCAAACATATCTTTTGAAATCGAAGCTTGATGATTGGCGTGCCACTGGTAAGGAAAGCGCCGAATTTTTAGCGGAAATGACCGATTATTATATGAAAGCATATGAAAACTCCCATCCAGGTTTGGGCGGTTGCGCCCTTCATGATCCGCTTGCAGTCGGGGTTGCGATTGATTCAAGTTTTGTGAGTGCAGAATGGATGAACGTCAAGGTGGTGACCGAGGGTGAAGAAACAGGCAGGACAATCGGTCAAAAGGATGGCGAATCAAGAATCCGCGTCTGTACGAATGTGGAAAGTGCTCGGTTTGTGAAACATTTCTTGGAACGGGTTATATGACATTGAATCATGTATTAATTATAAAGGCTGTTTCTTTTCCCAGAACCATTGGGAATAGATATGCCCTGTTTCTGTTGAATAAATAGATCGGAGTCAGGCCGAATTATTATAGTGGCCTTAAAACTTTAATCAAACGTTTGATTAAAAAGAAAGTCTAAAGTCACTATTATTATGATGAAAACCATATTATTGGGTTATGGCTCGGAAATATTGGGTATAAGGAACTTTTTTTACCATAAAAAAGTAAAATGTTTAAAATTATTTAAAAAATGGGTTTGGAAATATGGAAAAACAGGTACATAGACTTTCGTAATGCCATATTTAGGTTTTTTTGTATAATCATAATTTACCATTTTTCGACTTTGTGGTTATTTATATGGCAGAAAATGTATGGTTCTATTAAAATGTACTATATAAGATAAAAGGAGGAGTTTTTTTCTATGTCACAAATTCGCGTAACACCTTCAGAACTGAAAGATGTAGCCAGACAATATGATAATGAGAGCCAACAAGTAACGGATATGATTGGTCGTTTAGATAGAATGAGAGATCATTTAACTGGTATTTGGGAAGGTTCTTCCAGTGAGGCTTTCGTAGGCCAGTACGAAGAATTAAAGCCTTCATTCATGGATATGGCTCGCTTGTTGAATGAAGTTTCTCAACAATTGAATAAATCAGCTCAAATCCTTGAAGACACAGATAATCAGATTGCTAGTCAAATTCGCGGATAATCATTAGGTCAATGAAATAAAGAAATTTCTAGGAAAAAGCGCCGCGACTCTTTATGAAGATCGTGGTGCTTTTTTGCATTAAAGAGGTGGTTTCAATATATATTCAACTAACGATCGATTTAAACAGGTATACAGGGGAAGTATTTGATTTGCAAGTGTCGAATTACCGCTCCATCAAAAAGGTTGTGGAAATCATATGGCAGGTAAAGGATATTGCCAGTGCACCTAAAGAAGGCTATTGGGTGCGGGTCCAGAATAAGGAGTTCGTATGTTCAGGTTATGAAACCCTGCTTGATAGCGGAATTACGACGGGGGACCGCCTAGAGATCCTCTAATGGATCAGTGTGGACTCTTTATAGGAAAAAAGTCTAAAGCCCTTTAGCAGGGGTAAAGGAGTTACATAAAATGGATGAGAAAAAATCCTCATATCTGGAGAAAAAAACAGAAGCTGCAATGATGAAGGATGATAATGGGCATTTGTTCGTTTTCCAACGGGCAAAATTATCGATGCAAGACCCACTGGAATTACAGCTTATTCATGAAGCGGATGATGCTCTCCAGAAACATATAGAAGTGACAGAGGACGAGGTGCAGATCAGAGTAAATCCACCAGCCTCTTTTTTTGTTTTTTCAAAAGCTAAAGATAAAAATCCATTGAGTAGATGGTTATCGTCTTATCAAATCTTGAAGAAAATCAGGAATCATGAATTGAGTCGCCTGCAACTTGTCGTTTGTCCGGAAAATATCGTTTTTGATTCAAGCTTGGCCCCATATTTCCTGCATTATGGCGTAAAAGACAGTTTGCCTCCTTATGAGCATAATCAGGATGAGCTATTTAAAGAAACGAAGGCAACGATTTCAGCGCTTGTGGATGGGCAGTATACATTCGAAGAGTATCTGCTTTACCATAAAACCCTGAAACTATCGAGCGAATCACAAAGCATATTGGCGACGGGGACTTGGGATGAACTTTCCACGGTCATTCAAAATCGGATAGAAGATTTAGAGAAGGAAGAAAAAGCATTTGTGCATATCCCCGAAAAGAAATGGAAAACGGGCCGTTATACACTTTGGGGTACGGTGATCGTTCTAGTGCCGCTGCTGTTGTTTACGATTTACACATTATTCTTCTCCCAACCTAAGCAGGAGGCATATGTGGAAAGCGGTGAAAGCTTTTTAAAACAAAAATACAGTGAAGTCATTGACCGGTTGGAGAACTACGATCCGAAAAAAATGCCTTATGTCGTTCAATATGAACTGGCGAAGTCTTACGTCGCTTATGAACCGTTGGATGATGTCAGAAAGAAGAATGTAGAAAATGCAATCACTTTGCAGACTGATAGCCAGTATCTTTTATATTGGATTTATATAGGCAGGGGCATGAGTGAGGACGCGATCGATTTGGCGAGGATCATGGAGGATCGTGAATTGATTATATATGGACTCGTAAATCTGAAAGAACAGATTAAGTTGGACGATAACCTTTCCGGGGAAGAAAAGGAAACGCAAATTAAAGAAGTCGATACGGAGTTATCCCAATATGAAAAGGAACTAAAGGAATTGAAAGAGCAATTGGAGGAACAGCAAGATGAGAACCAGCCTTCAACAGAGTCGACTTTAGAGGACAAAGGCGAAACGGAAACAAAGCCTGCTGTAAAAGAAGAAGCGGAAAAAGAACCTGCTTCTGGTGAGAAAGAGGGAAGTAAGGATTCCTCCAATAAATCATCTGAAGAAAAAGAGAAAAGCAAAGAGTGAGCAATGGGCCTTTTGCGGAGGTGAGATTTAATGAGTTTATTATGGATTTATTCTAAGGGAAACTACCAATCCTATACGATCAAGGGAAATCATAACGGTCCAATTACGATTGGGCCATCAAAGCAGGATACGATCACCATATATTCCATTCCCTTTGAACATGGTCCTATCAAGCTGAATAAACCTGAAGGACTTGATGGATATGAGGTGTTTAGAGAGGACATGAAGCTTGGTGATGTAAAGCCATTCCAAAGCTTCACCTTTCACGAAGGAGAAGAAAAGGTCGAGATTTTTTATACGGCAGGAGAATTGGAAGAGAGCCTCTATTATATAGGCAACTTGAAAGAAATCACTTTATCGGCCCAGGCAGGAGCGACTATCCGTAAAGAAGGACCTGTTTCCGGCAATGGGGCTTCCTTTGTGCTTCATAAAGGGCAGTGGCTACTCATGCCAAAGGAAAATAGCGGGATATTCCTGAATGGTGAAAGAGTAACGAAAGCTGTTCCCATTCAAAATGGTGATCTCATTTGCTGGCCGAATATGGTGCTAAGGTTGATTGAAGGCGACTTATTGATGATTCATAGTGCCGAGAGCTATGAAACATCATTAGCTAAAATGAAGAAGCCAATCTCTGAAATGAAAAAAAACTATCCGCAATATCGCCGGACACCAAGGATGATCTACGAATTGCCGGACGAGAAAGTGACGATATCTTTTCCGAGCCAAGAATCGGAAGATAATAATAGAGGGTTATGGCTGATCCTTATGCCGCCTTTAATGATGCTAATCGTCATGGGGGTCATCACGGTCATTCAGCCTCGGGGCATTTTCATCATCATATCGATTGTTATGTTCACAACGACTTTAGTTACCTCGACGGTACAATACTTTAAAGACAAAAAGAAGCAAAAACTCAGAGAAGAAAAACGTCAACGTGTATATACAAGGTATTTAGAGCAGAAGAGGGAAGAACTGCAAGAGCTGTCTGAAAAACAAAAGAATGTGCTGTTCTATCATTACCCTTCATTTGAAAGGATGAAGCTGCTGACTGACAGTATTAGCGACCGTATATGGGAGCGAACTTTGGAAAGTGAAGATGCTCTGCACTTTAAGATCGGAACGGCGACCATACCATCAAGTTATCAGGTGTCGGTAAATAGCAGTGATATGTCCAATCGGGATATAGATGATTTACTTGAGCAGTCGCAGGAACTTGTGGATGTATACAAAAACCTGGATGATCTTCCGTTATCGATCGATTTATCAAGCGGATCGATGGGCCTGGTCGGAAAGGAATCGATTGTTAAACGGGAGCTGCAGCAACTGATTGGGCAACTGGCCTTTTTTCATAGTTATCATGATGTTCGTTTTGTGGCCATTTTTCCGGAGAAGGATTACCAGGAATGGGAATGGATGAAATGGCTGCCTCATTTTCAATTGCCGCATGCCTATGCAAAAGGCTTTATATATAATGAGCAGTCACGTGACCAGCTTCTGACCTCGATTTATCAGCTTTTGAGGGAAAGAGATTTGGATGAAAATAAAGGGAAAGTGAGATTCACTCCCCACTTTGTCTTTATTGTCACGGATCGTAATTTAATTGCGGAGCATGTCATATTGGAATATTTAGAAGGTAAAACAGACGATTTAGGTATCTCGACGATTTTTGCAGCGGATGCAAAAGAGAGTTTGACGGAAAATGTCCATACGCTAGTGAAGTATATCAATGATTTTGAGGGTGAGATTCTCATCCAGCAAACGAAGGCCGTTCATACTCCATTTATACTTGATGCACATTCAAAAGAAGGGAATGAGCGTTTTGCACGTACGCTGCGTTCACTTGATCATCAAAAAGGCATGAATAATTCCATACCAGAAACGGTATCATTTTTGGAATTATTGAAAGCTCGAGAAGTGGAAGATCTGCCTATCAGCCAAAACTGGCGGACCAATCAGTCTTCCAAATCCTTGGCTGTTCCGATTGGATTGAAAGGGAAAACGGATAGGGTTGAATTGAATTTGCATGAAAAGGCGCATGGCCCCCATGGTTTGGTTGCTGGAACGACAGGATCGGGGAAAAGTGAATTACTGCAAACCTACATCCTTTCATTAGCCGTTCATTATCATCCGCATGAAGTTGCCTTTTTGCTCATTGATTATAAAGGCGGGGGAATGGCACAGCCATTCAGGCAGATTCCGCATCTGCTTGGAGTCATTACGAATATTGAGGGGAGCAAGAACTTCAGTGCCAGGGCACTAGCCTCCATCAATAGCGAATTGAAGAAACGCCAGCGCATGTTTGATCGATACGAAGTCAATCATATCAACGATTACACGGATTTATACAAAGAAGGCAAAGCGGATGAACCGTTACCGCATTTATTTTTGATATCAGATGAGTTTGCGGAACTTAAAAACGAAGAACCCGATTTCATCCGCGAATTAGTGAGTACGGCGCGAATTGGACGGAGCTTGGGAGTTCATTTAATTCTTGCTACACAAAAGCCGGGCGGTGTTATTGATAATCAGATTTGGAGCAATGCCCGCTTTAAAATTTCCTTGAAAGTGCAAGATGCCAATGATAGTAAGGAAATTCTTAAAAATAGCGATGCGGCAAATATCACTGTCACCGGACGGGGATATTTGCAGGTAGGTAATAACGAGGTTTATGAATTGTTCCAGTCTGCGTGGAGCGGTGCACCATACTTAGAGGATACGGTTGGATCTGAGGATGAAGTGGCACTTGTCACAGACCTTGGTCTTGTTCAAATCTCAAACGTAACGGAACAAACAACTAATAAGAGGAAAGAAAAGATCAGTGAAATTGAAGCCGTGGCGGATCAAATTGTGGCGACACAGGAAGAAATGGAGATTAAGAAGTTGGCAAGCCCATGGCTGCCTCCTCTTTCAGATCGGTTATCGAGAAATGCTGAAAGAAGCCTGACGAGGAATCAAATCCACCTGGGAATGAAGGATGAGCCCGAATTGCAGAGCCAGACAAATTATGTCTATAACTGGATTGAAGATGGGAATGTTGGGATTTTTGGTTCTTCTGGGTACGGCAAGTCAACCACCGTATTGACACTTCTCTTTAGTTTTGCAGATCAATTCAGTCCTGAGGAATTGCATTATTATATTTTCGATTTCGGGAATAGCGCTTTACTGCCAATTCGCCAGCTGCCTCATACTGGGGAATACTTTAGGTTCGATGAACTAAGGAAAATCGAAAAATTCATGTTATTCATGAAGGCGGAGATGGAAAGGCGTAAGCAGCTTTTTTCAGAAAAGGAGCTTAGTAACATAAAGCTTTATAATGCATTAGTGGAAGATAAATTGCCGATTATTTATATTGTGGTCGACAATTTTGACTTAGTGAAGGATGAGATGCAGGACCAGGAAGCGCAATTCGTTCAGTTTGCGCGTGATGGACAATCACTTGGAATATTCATGATTTTAACGGCAACGAGAATCAATGCGATTCGCCAGCCGTTAATGAATAGTCTTAAGACGAAGGTCGTCCATTACTTAATGGACAGTTCGGAACAATATTCGGTTTTGGGAAGAACCCCTTATGAAAATGAACCTGTACCGGGAAGGGCGTTAGTGAAGAAGGACCAAACCTATCTCATGCAGGTTTATCTTCCAGCAGATGGAGCGGATGATATAGCCGTTTTGGAAGAAATGAAACAGGCCGTGGCAGAGCATAAGGTTAAATATAAGGAAATGGCCAAACCGCCGGCGATTCGGATGTTACCGGCACGTCTTGATTCCAGCAGCTTCAAGAGTTACTGCTCACAAGCCATTAAGAAGGATTCCATTCCAATCGGACTTTCAGAGGAAAGCGTTACACCTGTTTTCTTGGAGTTGAATTCCAATCCATTCCTGCTTGTTGTAGGGCAGTCACGTAAAGGGAAAACGAATGTTCTTAAAGTACTCTTGGAATCATTGCTTCCACAGACAATTGGGGAAATTGGTTTGTTTGACGGAGTTGATCGTGGCCTATCTTCTTATGCCATAGAGGAGAAGGTGCGCTATGTAGAAACAAAAGATCAGATAACCGAATGGCTCGATCATATCACTGGAATATTTGAAGAACGTGAACGAAGTTATCTAGCGGCATTGGAAATGAAACCGATGAAGCAACTGGAATTCCCAAGGATCATGTTTATCATAGATAGCATTTCAAGGATCCAACAAACGATCGACGGCAGGATTCAGGATAGGATCAGCGGTTTGATGAAACAATACAGCCATCTTGGGTTTAGTATGATTGTCGCTGGAAATGCCAACGACTTCACCAAAGGATATGATTCGTTAACAACCGAACTGAAACAAGTCAGACAGGCTGTTTTGCTTCTTAAAAAATCGGACCAAAGCTTGTATACCCTCTCTTATTCAAGAAAAGAAGAAGAAATACAGCCGGGTTACGGATACTTTGTGCTCAATGGTCAGGAGAGTAAAATCCAAATTCCACTAAGTGAAGAAAGAAGGAGAGTGCAAGAGAGTGTCTGAAAAAATAAAACCGATGCTGTTAATCGGTAAAATACTGGTGATCTTAGCGCTGCCAATCTTGTTTTTTTCTTATATTGGCCAAAATCCAATGAAAAAGACAGAAACGGCTTCTCGTGAAATCGCCATTGTAAACGAAGATAATGGCACTGAATTTAACAATAATCCCATTTATATGGGCTCAGAGCTTGTTACTACACTGGACAAGGATTCTGAATATGAGTGGTTTGTGGTAAATAGGAGTACGGCGGAAAGTGGACTTGCAAATGAAAAGTATGATGCAGTCATATATTTTCCATCCGATTTTTCAGAGAATATTTATACATTCGATGATGAACAGCCTATCAAGGCAGGGATAAAGTACAAGGTACAACCTAGTTTGAATGCAGAGAACATGGAAAAGGTACAAAAGGAATTAGAGAAGACAAAGAGCAAAATGAATAAGCATATTTCAACACAGTATTGGAGTTATGTTTCCCAATCAGTCGAGGACATCCGTAAGAAGTTCGATAATGTCCTTGCTAAAGAAATCGCTTTTCAAAACACGATGTATGAGTTTTATACTCCAAGCTCGGAAAGCCTTGCCGGGGAAATCAAGCAGCATAAGGACATGCTTGAAGGAGTCTTTGCCGAGACGAAGGATGCTGGCAAAACAAGTAATGAAACAATGGATGAAATAGGGAGCACGAAGACTCAAATGGCTTCCTTTGTGAAAGATGTTGTTTCTTTTGAGGAATATCAAAAAGCTCAAAGTATCCTTTTTGAGAAAACCTCTGCCCAAAATCAGCAGCTTGTCAAGGAGAGTGTACAATCATATGACAAGGTGCTGAATGAGGGTGACCAAACAATACCTGAGATTCAGCAAGGGATGAATACGAAATACAGTCTTAATGATCAAGGCATTAGTGAGAATGTTGGGATCATGCAGCAGAAACTCGATTCTAGCAGTAATGAATTGGAACAATTTTCAACAAGCATGAAGGATAAACAAGTAGAACAGATTACGAAAATCACTCAAGATCAACAAAGCTCGATTGAACAATTGAAACAATCGGAAGAGGCGGGTCTTGATAACCTTCAGTCTACGTTGCTTGCGCAAAGGGGGAATCTTGCAAGCAGCTCTGGTGATGGGGAGGTTATTGGTGAAGGTACGAAGCCTATAGAAGATATTGAAACGGAAACGGAAAATGGTGAATCGGTTGCCGCACCTGAAAAGAAGGATCCGATTGATGAACTGTCACTGCAGGTACTGCTGGATCAAATCACTGGGATTAACACGGCACTTGAAAGTTTGGTGCCGGCAGAAGGAAGTGAAGGAACTGCTGAACAAATCAACATCCTTGCAGCGGAACTCCAAGCTGAAATCAATAATCTCAGCGGAACGGTAAACGGCAGAACGGGAAATTATAATCAAGTGATCACGGAGTTTAATACACTGGTAGATTCATATAATGAACTGCTGGCGCAGTTTACGCAATTACAAGCTGATTATAATGAACTCGGCACGAATTACAAGGATTTAGGTGACCAATGGAAAAAGTCACAGGAAGATATTCAAAAATTACAGGACATCCAAAGCATGACAATCGACGAGGCCATCGCAGAAATCAAGGCTCTCGAACAGTCACTTCTTCAAAAGGTGGGGGGAGAAAGGCGAGCGGTGCTGGTGAAGGCCTTTGAAAACCCTATCACGAATCGGGATTCAACTACCCTCCTTGCCTATTACGGTTCACTCTCATCTTACGGTGAATTGGCTGAAAGAGTCACGGAAGCAAATGTAGAAAAGGTATTTGCAGCCAATATAAAAGAATTGGAAAACTTGAAAAATGGGGTTTCCGGAAACGTAGATGAAGAAGCGAAGCTCGTTAAAGCCAGTTTAGCAGGAGTCAATGAGAACTTCGGGATGTTCTCAGATTCCATTATGGGTTATATGAAAGAATATGATGCTAACGTTGAAACGGGGCAGAAAGCTACTTTAGCTGAATTAGCGGCAATTACCGGCAAGGCTCAAGAAGTGTCTGCCAATTTGTCAGGTCAAATGGAAGTTCCTGAAATGGAGGCCGAACCGCCAGTTAACCTTGACGGAGAAATGTTTGTATCACTTCAAGACAATACGGCAACAACTGTCGGCTTCATTTCCGAGCTTGTCAATTCTGTAGCGGAACGGCAGGACACGGTCACGAAGGATACAGCAGACCTGCAAGAGAAAGTTGGATCCGTACAGGAAAGGGCCGATCAGCTTAATGATAATTGGTCCCAAAATGTAGACTCGACCGTAAAAATAAAGACGGACGTCTATAGTGTCTTGAATAACACTCTAGTCGATGATCAGGAGAACGGGTATGTGTACGAATATTTAGCAAATCCTGTACAAATCAGCGGGGAAGTCCTGCATCAGGAAAAGGTTAATATCCCACCGATCGTCATGTTGGTGATCATACTTATTTCTGGGTTATTGATCGGTTTCTTCCTGCATCACTATGAAACCATTCCAATGATGGTGCATGCAGCCTTGTTTGCCTTATTGAATCTGATCGTAGGTTTAATCATCAGCATGTATGGTTTGAAGATCTATCCACTGGGAGATATGCAGGAGATTAAATGGACCGTTTTCACCGTCCTGCTTTTATTCTTCTGTTCAGCGTTTACCAGGCTTGCCTTCTCGATTGGGCCGTTCGTAGGTGCTATCCTGGTGATTGGCTTGATCAGTTTCTTTACCATTCCATTATTGGATTTAATCATGCCTAATTTCAATGTAGACCATCCGGTTGCAGATGTATATATGTCCATACAATTCGGAAATCAGTCGGCATTCATTCCGGCTAGTATCATCTTGATTGTGCTGACGCTTATTGCAACTATCATTCCATATATAGTGAAGCGTCTTACAGAAAGAAGAGCAATGGCCCATGAAGTGGAATAAATACGTAATGCCTGTCTTGCTCATCCTGTTTTTTAGCCATGCACCTAATGGCGGGGCGGAAGATGAACCCATGGTGGAGCCCAATGAATATCAAGAAAACGATATTGATATTCAAACGGAGTATTTCCATGAAGAAGGATTGTTGGAGCAGAAGCGGAAACTGCCTGAAGAACAAAAGGACCTCACTTTTGAAAGAGGGAAATATGATGTCATTGACTCGGTGGAGGACTCATTGTTTCTGTCTCCGGTAACGGGGAATCAAAATAATACCATCGCTTCAAAAGCAGATCAGCTTGGATTATTCTCGGAGGTAGGCGTTCGAACGAGAAGCGAAGAAAAAACAGAGCCTTCCCTTAATTTTGACTTGACGGTATTGCTTGGCATCGTTTTGGCACTATTGGTCGTTTGTTTGTTTTTTGTCCTTATCCCAAAAATGGGGAAACTGAATGGAGAGGTTAAACGAAAATGAAAAAAGCCCGATTCCTGGATAAGTCAGGAATCGGGCTTTTTTGCTACATATCCATAACGGTCTTAATAAGCCCTAAAAGAAGGGCGGCTGCGAAGATCAAAATGAAGAATTTTTTATACATGATCAGTACCTCTTATATCTTATGAGTGGATTGCATTCATTTTAGCATAAACAGAAAAAGAATATACAAATCAGAGAGGCGTGGCTTCATTGCCCTAGGGGTTCGAAATTTTTTAATTCCGGTTCCCTTTTGTCTACAAACTGCGATGCGCCGATTTATTGGCGCATCCTATCGGTATTTGACCAAGTCAGGATAAACAGTCTTTGCTGCAAGTTCAAAAGCTTCCCCGATCCTTGGTCCAGTTCGTGACGTGAAATTTTCATTAAACGAATGGACGTCATCGTTGGTTCATGTTCACTTATCAACAGTTTAACATTCCTTTTTCATTAAGCAGCATTAATATTTTTAGTACAAATTCGTTTATGGTTTACCGATTATCTAGTAAACTTACAATGTAAGGTTTAATTGGAGCTTAATGTAAAATTCGTGATATAGAGAAGGTATGATGCAATAGTGATATTGTGAATCCCGGGAGGTAGAGAATGATTTATAAGCAGGTCAATCAAAAACTGGAAATGGTTATGGGTAATATTGAAAAGGTGATTATCGGAAAACGGGATATAGCCGAACTAAGCATCGTGGCACTCCTTTCCGGCGGACATGTCTTATTGGAGGATGTTCCGGGCGTCGGAAAGACAGTCATGGTAAGGGCACTGGCAAAATCAATAGGTGCAAGCTTTAAACGAATTCAATTCACGCCTGATTTACTTCCTTCTGATGTTACTGGTGTTTCTATCTTCAATCCTAAGGAACAAGAATTCATTTTTAGGCCAGGTCCGATAATGGGACATATTATTTTAGCCGATGAAATTAACCGGACCTCGCCGAAAACTCAGTCTGCATTGCTTGAAGCCATGGAAGAGGCAAGTGTGACGATTGATGGTGTCACAAGAGGATTGGAGAAGCCGTTCTTCGTAATGGCGACACAAAATCCAATCGATTATGAGGGAACATATCCGCTTCCGGAGGCTCAATTGGATAGATTCCTATTAAAAATGAAAATGGGCTATCCCGGTGTGGAAGAAGAGATAGAGGTTCTTCATAGAGCTCAATACACGGCACCGCTTGAGGAGCTGGAATCCGTCATCACCTTGGATGAATTGATAGAATTACAGGATGAGGTAAAAGCGGTGATAGTGGATGACACAATAAAACGATACATTGTTGAATTGGCGAATCAAACACGTTCGCATGGAGGGGTCTATTTAGGGGTGAGCCCGCGTGGATCGATAGCGTTGATGAAGGCAGCCCAGGCCTACGCGCTGATCCAGGGAAGGGACTATGTCCTGCCGGACGATGTTCAATATTTAGTTCCATTCGTATTTTCCCACCGGCTTATTTTGAAACCTGAAGCGAATTATGATGGCTACGATGCTGGAATGGTGATACATGAAATTGTCGCGACAACTCAAGTGCCAGTGAAGCGGGCTGTGACCTAATGCGTAAATTCATCAACATTTTAAGAGGAAATATAAGTGTGATAGGACTTGTATTACTCATGAGCGTTTCCTTTTGCTATGCCATGTTTCAAGGTGGTTTTGTCAGTTGGTTCATTTTTTATTCATTTTTGCCGTTTTCTGTGTACGCTTTGATTCTGCTGTTTTATCCGCTGCATGATCTTACCGTTGAGAGAAAGGTCAATAAAAGGGAATGCCAGGCCGGCGAATCTGTTGAAATAGCATTGACCTTTACCCGTAAAAATCGGCTGCCCCTATTATTCATGGTGGTAGAGGAGGAATTGCCTCAGAAGATGGAAGATAGGGGATTCCAAAGGAAAATAATTATCTTTCCGGGATTCAAGCGTACCTTCAGCATGTCATATACCTTGGAAAACTTGCAGCGCGGAGAGCATTCGTTTCAATCGATCCGCTTTTGGATTGGGGATTTTTTCGGGCTAGTCGAAAAGGAAGCGATATATAGTTCACCTATGAAAATAACTGTTTTTCCTCGTTATCATGAGCTTGCTTACAGTGATCTTGATCGAGTGTTCAATCAGGGGGCAGTGGTTTCAGCAAAGAAGACACAACGGGAACATTCAGTTGTCTCCGGGGTAAGGGAATATCAGCCAGGCGATCAGTTGTCATGGATTAACTGGAAGGCGACGGCCAGAACGAGTGAAATCATGACGAAGGAATTCGAAGTGCAGAAAAACCGGGATGTATTCATCATGCTTGATGAAAAGCCGTCGGATTTATTCGAAGAATCCATTGAAATGGCTGCTTCCATTGCACACGCCCTGTTAAAGAAAGGCATGGAAATTGGGTATGTGAGCAGGAGATCGAGGTTAATCATACCTGCAGCAGCGGGCAATAGCCAGAAACGAAAGATTTTTCACCGACTTGTTAAAGAAGAGCCGAGAGTGGAAAACGATTTGAACGAAAAAATCAGGAAGGGAATTCTTCCGGCAAATGCTGTTGTGATATTCATCGTATCAGACTTAACCTTAGAAAAGGTGGACCTATTGAGTGCTTTACGGCCTAATCAGGGATTAATGTTATGTATGAAGAAACAAGCGGATCTTACTGATGAGGAAAGGCTGTCAAGCTCTGCAGCTGTTTCGAGGGGGATAAAGGTTAGCTTTTTTGAACATGGCCAACTAAAGTCTGGCAGATCAGAGGTGATGGCGAAATGAATGTCACCACCGCAAAGTTGGAAAGCTTCATGCACGTCCTCATGTATGTATTTGGTCTGTTGTTGATTACTGAATGGTTGAGGCCTGTCGATAAACTCACAGATACAGGTAATATCATCATTTTTATCGTATTTTTGCTCTATTCCCTGCTACTGCATTATTTCCGCATACATTGGTCAATCCGGTTTATTCTCATTAGTGCTTATATAATGATTTCATTGCAGTTCCTCCATTCAAAAGGCGCTTTATTGCAATTATCATGGCTGAAGGAAGGATTCCTAGCGGATTTTACGGCCAATCTTGGTTTTATATATGATGGTAATTGGGAGCTGATCACAAATCCATTTCGAACGTTTCTATTTTTTGTCCTTCTGTGGCTTGTAACGTATTTGATCCATTACTGGGTGATGGTAAGGCAAAGCATTTTTTTCTTTTTTATGTTAACGGTGATTTTTATATCTGTACTTGATACATTCACTCCCTATGTGGGCGATAAGGCAATGATCAGAATCATCATCATCGGGTTCTTGATGCTAGGCCTGCTGTCCCTGCTGCGACTTACGATACAGGAGCGGATCAAGTTTACGATGGCTTTCATCAATAAGTGGATCTTAATGCTGACCGGCATGATTTTGGTGAGTGTCCTTGTAGGTTTCGCTGCCCCAAAGCTCTCTCCGCAGTGGCCGGACCCGGTGCCTTATATTACCTCTTATTCTGATAAAGCAGGGAAAGAAGAAGGTGGTTCGAAGCGTAAAAGTGTCGGATATGATGAAGATGATTCGGATCTTGGCGGTTCGATAGAGCCGGATGGTTCCATCGTTTTTTATAATAATGCTCCTGAAGGACATTACTGGAAAGTCGAGAACAAGGATATTTATACCGGTAAAGGGTGGGTTTCCATCCTGGAAACGGACTTTCACACTTTTTCCAACGGGCAGGATATGGCATCTTTAGATATTTACGACGTTCCTGAAGTGGTGAGGACAGAAGAAATGACGGCAAAAGTGTCCATGACGGAATCATATTCCCATATCCTTCATCCGCAGTCCGGGTATTTAAAAAAGATTGAGGGCAAAAACGGAACGGGTTTCAAATATTATGAGGGTATGGACAAAGTTATTTCTGAAAAGGATAATGGCGAACGACTGTCCATGAAAGAGTATGAGTTGGTCTATGATATGCCGAGTTTTGATATAGCTGAGTTAAGGAAAGTGACGGAACCTGACGAATCAATGGATTTATTAATGGAAAAGAACACGCAGCTTCCAGAGGGAATGCCAAACCGGATATATGAATTGGCATCCGGGCTTACGAGGAATGAAGCGAATTGGTACGATAAAGCAAAAGCCATTGAGGATTATTTTGACGGACCTGAATTCATTTATTCTAAGGATGATATTCCGTATCCGGAGAGCAATCAAGATTATGTCGATCAATTTTTATTCGAGACACAGATAGGGTATTGCGATAATTTTTCAAGTGCAATGGTTGTTTTGCTAAGAGCCGCCAATATACCTGCAAGGTGGGTAAAGGGCTATACGGAAGGGGAAAAATCAATCCTTGATGGCGAATCCGTTTATAAGGTGACCAATAATAATGCACATTCCTGGGTCGAGGTTTATTTTTCAGGGATAGGCTGGGTTCCCTTCGAGCCGACAAAGGGTTTCAATGGGGAAGTTGAATTTTACGATTCGGAATTGAAACAGGAAGCGATCAAGAAGCCTGAAGAAACTCCAAATAATTCAGAGCAAAATAAGATAGAGACCAGGGAACGCCAGGATACACCCGATAGGGAAACTCAATCATCCGTGAAAACGGGTATCGGGAACATGGGTGGGTTCTTAAAATGGACTGCCATCTCACTATCAGGTGTATTGATTTTCGCTTCTATTGGTTATTTCTTTAGAAGGAAGTGGATTCCTCATCTGCAGATTCTTCGTTATAGAAAGAAAACCGGTGCTCATTTCTCGACAGCCTATTTAATTTTATTGAAACAATTAAAACGAGCTGGTTTAGTTCGTCCGGAGGGGCAAACATTAAGGGAGTACGCCGCCTATGTGGATGCAGCGTATGATACGGATGAGATGGGTGAATTGACGGCTGGATACGAGTTAATGATATATCGTGGAGACGTGGAAGATGGCGAATGGAAGCACTTTCAAGAGGGTTGGGAAAGCTTGATGAGAAAAACTAGCTCTTGACCAGGTTTTTATTATATTGATACAATAACAAAAACTAACTTAAACTAATATATCCTTCATATATCCTCGATAATATGGATCGAAAGTTTCTACCGAATCACCGTAAATGATTTGACTATGAAGGCGGATTTTAACAGGAAAGCTGAAAATCTGCCTTCGTCTATACTTTTTCTGTATTTTTGAGGGTGGATTTTTAGTTTTTCTTTTTTTATGATAATATTTTTTATAAGAAATTATCACTCGATTTCATGAGTGAATTACATTGATAGAGGTGACGTTTGTGCCGGGGAAAACAGAATTGCAAAAAAACCAGGAAATGATCGTAGTACTTGATTTCGGAAGCCAATATAATCAATTGATCACTCGTCGTATCCGCGAATTTGGTGTGTACAGTGAGCTTCATCCTCATACAATTACTGTAGAAGAAATCGAGAAAATGAATCCAACGGGAATCATTTTCTCAGGGGGTCCGAATAGTGTTTATGATGCAAATGCATTTGGTTGTGATGAACGCATATTCGAAATGGGCCTTCCGATTTTCGGTATTTGTTATGGCATGCAGCTTATGACTAAACATTTTGGCGGTAAGGTGGAACCAGCGAAAAACCGTGAATACGGAAAAGCGACACTTGCCATCCAAAATGAATCTAAGTTATTCAGTGACCTGCCGAAAGAACAGATCGTCTGGATGAGCCATGGTGATCTAGTGGTGGAAACGCCTGAAGGTTTCCAAATTGATGGGACGAACCCGTCTTGCCCAATTTCGGCTATGAGTGACGAATCACGTAAATTATATGCCGTGCAATTCCATCCTGAAGTCCGTCATTCCGTATACGGTAATGACATTTTGAAAAATTTCGTATTCGGCGTTTGTGGCTGTAAAGGTGACTGGTCAATGGAGAACTTCATTGAAATAGAAATGGAGAAAATCCGCCAAACGGTCGGAGATAAAAAAGTGTTATGCGCATTGAGCGGCGGTGTGGATTCATCCGTTGTTGCTGTATTGATCCATAAAGCGATTGGCGATCAGCTGACATGTATTTTCGTCGATCATGGATTACTTCGTAAAGGGGAAGCCGAAGGTGTAATGGAAACATTCAGGGAAGGTTTCAATATGAATGTAATCAAGGTCGATGCAAAAGAACGTTTCCTATCGAAACTTGCTGGCGTTTCAGATCCGGAACAAAAACGGAAAATCATCGGTAACGAGTTCATCTACGTATTCGATGATGAAGCAACGAAGCTTGAAGGAATTGATTTCCTTGCACAGGGTACACTTTACACAGACATTATTGAAAGTGGTACAGCCACTGCACAAACAATTAAATCGCATCACAACGTTGGCGGTCTGCCGGAAGATATGCAATTTAAATTGATTGAGCCTTTGAACACTCTATTCAAGGATGAAGTGCGTGCACTTGGCAGTGAAATGGGCATTCCGGATGAAATCGTTTGGCGTCAACCTTTCCCGGGTCCAGGTTTAGGTATTCGTGTATTAGGTGAAATTTCAGATGAAAAACTTGAAATCGTTCGTGAATCTGACCATATCTTACGTGAAGAAATTAGAAAGAATGGTTTGGAACGCGAAATTTGGCAGTACTTTACGGTCCTTCCTAACATTCGAAGCGTTGGGGTAATGGGCGACGCGCGTACGTATGATTATACAATCGGGATCCGTGCGGTTACATCCATTGACGGAATGACTTCCGATTGGGCAAGAATCCCTTGGGATGTACTTGAAATCATCTCAACGAGAATCGTTAATGAAGTAAACCATGTAAACCGCGTAGTTTATGACATTACGTCTAAGCCACCTGCAACGATTGAGTGGGAATAGAAGATTAAAATCATCCAATCAGTGAAGGAAATATCCTTCACTGATTTTTTCGGTTAAAATAGTATTTGAATATGTAGATTACTTACATTTTACGTATGTTGGCGAAGATATAGCCATAATAAGTAAGGAATATATAGCGAAAAGCGAACATTGCCTAAAATTACATAAAAAATATTCGTTAGATATATTGACGATTATTTTAGTGACTGATACACTATACCTATAATAATAAAAAAACATAATTGTCGTATAATATTGGGGATATGGCCCAAAAGTTTCTACCAAGCTGCCGTGAACGGCTTGACTACGATGTGGAAGGATTGGCGCGGATAAACCGCCACTTCTTTACATGACCGCAGTCAAGCCCCGTTCGTAAGCGAATGGGGCATTTTCTGTTGGCACGATTTTATGATAGGGGAGACTCATAATGAAAAATTATTTTCGGTTTAATGAGCTGGGAACTAATTATCGCCGTGAAATACTTGGTGGACTGACTACGTTCCTTTCAATGGCATATATCCTGGTTGTTAACCCTGTGATGCTGACTTTACAAAGCATCGAGGACTATCCGGATGAATTGAGAATGGACTACGGAGCGGTTTTTGCAGCGACCGCCTTGGCAGCCGCAATCGGTTCGATATTGATGGGACTCATAGCCAGGTATCCAATCTCGCTTGCACCAGGGATGGGATTGAATGCTTTCTTTGCTTTTACCGTTGTGCTTGGTTTTGGAATTCCTTGGCAGACGGCTTTGTCGGGAGTATTGATTTCAGGTATTATCTTCGTTTTGCTTTCCCTATCGGGAATACGTGAGAAAATCATTAATGCAATTCCAGTCGAGTTGAAATACGCAGTTGGTGCCGGTATCGGTTTATTCATTACGTTTGTAGGGTTTCAGAATGCTGGAATCATCACGAATGATGACAGCGTTCTTGTAGGACTGGGCGACTTGACATCAGGAAATACTTTATTGGCTGTGTTTGGAATTGTCGTAACCGTCATTTTGATGACGAGAGGCGTCAAAAGCGGCGTGTTCATAGGGATGGTCATTACAGCCATAGCAGGAATGATTTTTGGACAAGTTCCGGTGCCGGAGAAAATAATCGGTGCCGTTCCTAGCATAGCGCCTACATTCGGGGTTGCGTTCGATGCCTTCGGAAATCCCGGTGATCTCTTCACTGGTCAAATGTTAATCGTGATACTGACCTTCTTGTTTGTAGCGTTCTTTGATACAGCAGGTACGTTGGTGGCTGTAGCGCAACAAGCTGGTTTAATGAAGGATAATGTTCTTCCTAGAGTGGGAAAAGGATTACTTGCTGATTCATTATCCATCGTTTCAGGTGCAATTCTTGGTACATCCACCACGACATCTTATGTAGAGTCTACATCGGGTGTTGCCGCTGGTGCTCGAAGCGGTTTTGCGGCTGTAGTGACAGGATTGCTGTTTGTCCTATCCCTATTCTTCTTCCCGCTTCTATCAGTGGTTACATCTGCGGTGACTGCGCCGGCATTGGTTATAGTCGGAGTGTTAATGGCATCATCACTTAAAAATATTGACTGGCAGAAGTTTGAAATTGCGGTTCCGGCCTTCTTTACGGTTATCATGATGCCTATGACATATTCGATTGCGACAGGTATAGCTTGCGGATTCATCTTCTATCCGATCACCATGTCGATGAAAGGGAGAGCTAAAGAGGTTCACCCAATCATGTGGGGGCTTGGAGTCGTTTTCCTACTATATTTCATTTTCTTGAAGTAATAAGGCAATAAGTAAGGAGAGTCCTGATTTCAGGGCTCTTCTTTCATGTTGTAAGAGAAAGCTCATATCGTGTATAGTAAAAGGACTAAGTACTAAGTACTTTATCCTGTATGGGGCATAGGGATGACTTTGAGAAAAAAAGAGGGAGAAAAATGAATGGTTTTATCGTTGAAAAGGTTTTGAACAATAATGTGGTGATTGCCACGCATCCGTCGTATGGAGAAGTCGTTTCTATTGGAAAGGGCTTAGGCTTCAACCGAAAGAAAGGCGAAGAGTTAAGTCCGGAACTTGCGGAGAAGACGTTTGTCCTGAAAAATGTCAAGGAACAGGAAAGTTACAAAAAACTTTTGCCGCAGATCGATCAAAATCTTCAAGCTGCCATTATAGAATCCATTCATCTCATTAACGACCGAGTAACTGGAAAACTCAATGAACATATACATGTCGGTTTAACTGATCATTTATTGTTCGCCCTTCAGCGTGTTTCACAAGGAATGACTATCAAAAACCCATTCTTGAAAGAAACGATAACCCTTTATCCTTTTGAACATGATATTGCTGTTGATGTAGTAGAATTAATTCAAGATAAGACAGGCATAGGCCTGCCCCAAGGGGAAATCGGTTTTATTACGCTTCATATTCATAGCGCAATATCAAATAAAGACTTATCGGAAGTCAATCAGCATTCGCAGTTAATCTATCAACTTATCCAAGTTGTTGAAGAACAGCTCAACGTACAAATTAATAAGGATAGCATTGATTATTCACGTTTGGTCCGTCATTTAAGATTCATGATAGACAGGGTGTTGGCTGGCGAAAAAGTAGAGGAACCCGAAAAAATAGCAATGCTATTGAAAGAAGAATATCCTTTGTGTTACAATATCTCTTGGAAGCTAATAAAGATTATGCAGCAGAAATTAGGCAGACCGGTTTGTGATGCGGAAGCTGTCTATCTAACGATGCATATCCAACGATTACAAAAGAAAATTAAATAAACATACATTAACTTACGTGTTACTGATTCGATCAGGCATAAGTGAGGAGAATGATTGTTATGAAAGAGGGTATTATATACCTGAATTTTCATTTCAATCCTATCTTTGCTTATGCCTTTTTTGTATTTGAATTCTGATGCGTGGGAAGATGAATACCATCGTAAATGTAACCGTTTTATTAGCATGGAATAACAGTAAAGAGGAGGAAAACCTATGTTTAAGAAGTTGTTTGGTGTTTTGCAAAAAATCGGAAAAGCTTTGATGCTTCCTGTAGCCATTTTACCAGCGGCCGGAATTTTGCTTGCGTTTGGTAATGCATTGCAAAACGAAACTTTGTTGGATATCGCCCCGTTTCTTGCGAGTGGCGGAGTGGAAATGGTCGCATCGGTAATGGAGAATGCCGGGAATATTATTTTTGGGAATCTTCCCTTGTTATTTGCTGTGGGGGTCGCAATTGGGTTAGCTGGCGGAGATGGTGTTGCCGGACTGGCTGCGATTATCGGGTTCTTGATTATGAATGTAACGATGGGAACCGTTCTTGGCATTGACGCTGCCGACATTGCGAACAATGGTGCGGTGTATAGCAATGTTCTGGGAATCCCGACGTTGGGAACTGGTGTGTTCGGCGGTATAATTGTCGGTGTCATGGCTGCTGTTATGTATAATAAGTTTTATGAAATTGAACTGCCTTCTTATTTAGGATTCTTTGCAGGTAAACGTTTTGTACCAATTATAACAGCCGCAAGCGCAGTTATTCTTGGATTGCTGATGATCTTGGTTTGGCCGACGATTCAATCGGGGTTAAATTCATTTTCCGAAAATATGTTGGGTGCTAACCTGACTCTGGGAGCTTTCGTGTTTGGGGTTGTAGAACGTGCGCTGATTCCTTTTGGATTGCATCATATCTTCTACTCCCCATTCTGGTTCGAATTTGGCAGCTATATCCCTCAAGGCGGGGGAACGCCAGTCAGAGGAGACCAAGCTATCTTCATGGCTCAAATTAAAGATGGCGTACAGAATTTAACGGCAGGTACCTTCATGACTGGTAAATATCCATTCATGATGTTCGGGTTACCAGCTGCGGCTTTGGCCATTTATCATGAAGCAAGACCGGAAAGAAAGAAAATTGTCGGGGGCTTGATGGCTTCTGCGGCACTTACATCTTTCCTTACTGGGATTACTGAGCCACTTGAATTTGCCTTCTTATTTGTTGCACCGGTACTTTTCGGGATTCACTGTCTGTTTGCAGGTCTATCATTCATGACCATGCATTTACTGGATGTGAAAATCGGGATGACGTTCTCGGGCGGTTTGATCGATTACGTACTGTTTGGTTTAATTAATCCGCAAACCAATGCATGGATCGTTATTCCGGTTGGCTTGGTCTTTGCGCTTATCTATTACTTCGGATTCCGATTTGCGATAAGGACGTTTAACCTTAAAACTCCTGGCCGTGAAGTGGAAGAGGATGAGGAAGCGGAAGGGTCTGCAAGTACAGCTGGAAGTCTTCCTGGGGATATCTTGGATGCTATGGGCGGAAAAGAAAATATTTCTCACTTGGATGCTTGCATTACCCGTCTTCGTGTATCGGTCAATGACATCGGTAACGTTGATAAAAATAGGCTGAAGAAACTTGGAGCCGCTGGAGTTCTGGAAGTGGGCAATAATATCCAGGCAATCTTCGGACCTCGTTCAGAAACGATCAAGGGGCAAATGAAAGATATCATCGATGGAAAAAGGCCTCGTAAAGTAGAAGCATCTCCTGAAGTGGGTGTGGAAAAGCAAATCGAGGATGTCATCCCGAAACCTTTACGGACGGATGAAGTTTCCGAGCGCTTTGTTTCTCCTATTAAAGGGGAATTAAAACCGATCACGGAAGTGCCTGATGCTGTTTTTGCTGAAAAAATGATGGGTGATGGATTTGCCATCGTACCTGAGGAAGGGTTGGTTGTTTCTCCTGTAGACGGTACGATCGTTAACCTATTCCCGACTAAACATGCAATCGGTATCGTTTCCGAAGCTGGTCGTGAAATCTTGATACATGTCGGGATCGATACAGTTAAGTTAGAAGGCAAAGGATTCGAAGCGCTAGTCTCTCAAGGAGATAAAGTGACAAGCGGACAGCCGTTGCTCAAAGTTGATATAGAGTATGTCAAAAACAATGCCAGCTCTATCATTACGCCAATCGTCTTCACTAACCTTTCCGAAGGTGAAAGTGTGAAGATCGAAAAGGCAGGAAATGTAGATAGAGAAGAAGCGGACGTAATTACCATTAATAAATAATCATTAATAACAGGAGGGTGGCTATAATCAGCTGCCCTCCTTTTTTTTGATGATCAATGACAGGGTCCGGCTTCTATAGAAAGAATGTGGTGTATATATAGAAGAAGTTGGCTCATAAAAAAGTGAAGTAACTTTTTAAAAGATTGCATTGACTTATCTAAATGCAAGTGCTAATATATTAAATACACCGCTTGAGACAAAAAAGATAAACAAGTAAATAATAACTTGTTGTTGACTTTATGTTTGAAAGGTGTTAAACTAATTAAGTCGCTAAAAAGCGATGGAAAATATTGCTCTTTGAAAACTGAACAAAACAAAGCGCCAACGTTAAATTTTAAGTGAGCACACACTATCAAAAAAGCAAATGAGCAAGTCAAACATTTC
>NZ_JBIWNJ010000007.1:0-86139 GCF_044767165.1 Peribacillus sp. NPDC101481
GCGACATGTGGAGCTGACTGATACTAATAGATCGAGGACTTAACCAACGCTTTTTAAAAAATGAAATACCTTCTTATTATCTAGTTTTGAAGGAATGAAAATTCTTCAAAAATGAATATAGTCTGGCAATGATGGCGAAGAGGTCACACCCGTACCCATTCCGAACACGGAAGTTAAGTTCTTCAGCGCCGATGGTAGTTGGGGGTTTCCCCCTGTGAGAGTAGGACGTTGCCAGGCTGTTCATTTAAATCTTCAAATGGGTTTTAGGAAACATTATATTATTCCGCAGTAGCTCAGTGGTAGAGCATTCGGCTGTTAACCGAACGGTCGTAGGTTCGAGTCCTACCTGCGGAGCCATATGCTTCCATAGCTCAGTAGGTAGAGCACTTCCATGGTAAGGAAGAGGTCAGCGGTTCGAATCCGCTTGGGAGCTTCCCATTCTATCTATGAACACAAAACAGTTCGGCCCGTTGGTCAAGCGGTTAAGACACCGCCCTTTCACGGCGGTAACACGGGTTCGAATCCCGTACGGGTCACCATTTCAAATCATTAATCCGGAGGATTAGCTCAGCTGGGAGAGCATCTGCCTTACAAGCAGAGGGTCGGCGGTTCGATCCCGTCATCCTCCACCATTTTATTCTTTACTTGCCGGTGTAGCTCAACTGGTAGAGCAACTGACTTGTAATCAGTAGGTTGGGGGTTCAAGTCCTCTTGCCGGCACCACTTACAACCATATATTGCGGAGGGGTAGCGAAGTGGCTAAACGCGGCGGACTGTAAATCCGCTCCTTTGGGTTCGGCAGTTCGAATCTGCCCCCCTCCACCATTTTAATAAAATCCTGTGGATCAGTTATATATTCTCTATATTGGGGAATTATATGATTACCACCTTTTTATTTTGTTGAATATTAATTATTGCATATCATATATTGGGCTATAGCCAAGCGGTAAGGCAACGGATTTTGATTCCGTCATGCGAAGGTTCGATCCCTTCTAGCCCAGCCATTTGCGGAAGTAGTTCAGTGGTAGAATACAACCTTGCCAAGGTTGGGGTCGCGGGTTCGAATCCCGTCTTCCGCTTAATATATTTCATATCCCTTAGGGGCCTTAGCTCAGCTGGGAGAGCGCCTGCCTTGCACGCAGGAGGTCAGCGGTTCGATCCCGCTAGGCTCCACCATCAACTACATACACCAAAACTTACGTCTTAAGCCAAAAATGGTTTAAGACTTTTTTTTGTTTAAGGCTAGTTGGGTATACTAATCGCAAGAAAGATCTTTTTTCACCAAAAACATATGTGATAGGAAAACGTGCATCTTTATACATGGAAATGTCGAGTTGAACCAACCGGCATATACGCTATAAAATGGTGGAAAGGGGGAATTGTATGTCTATTCAGAAAATTTCCGTCATCGGGTTGCCTATGGACCTTGGTCAAGCAAGGCGAGGGGTGGATATGGGACCTAGTGCCATTCGCTGCGCAGAGATTGTCGAGCGGCTTGAAAGATTGAATATAGAAGTAGAGGATTTAGGGGATATAATTGTGGGGCGTCCTGAAAGTGCAGATGAGCCTGGGACAAATCTAAAAAACTTACAGCTTGTAGCAAAGGGTAACACCCTGCTTGCCACAAAAGTTGATGAAATAATAGAAGGAGGCTCCTTTCCGCTTGTATTGGGAGGAGACCATTCGATAGCCATAGGTACACTGGCAGGAGTCGCAAAGCACTATGAAAAATTAGGCGTGATTTGGTACGACGCACACGGGGATTTAAATACGGAAGATACTTCACCATCCGGGAATATACACGGTATGCCCCTGGCTGTCAGTATCGGGCTTGGACATCCGGACCTAATAAATATCCATGGTTTTGCTCCAAAAGTGAAACCGGAAAACATCGTAATAATTGGGGCAAGGTCATTGGATGAAGGAGAAAAAGAACTTATCCGTGAGAAAGGGATTAAGGTATTCACGATGCATGAGATTGACCGTTTGGGAATGACACGGGTCATGGAAGAATGCATTGATTACCTAAGGGAAAGAACGGATGGCGTCCACCTTTCATTGGATTTGGATGGAGTTGACCCAGCAGATGCACCCGGAGTGGGCACACCGGTGATTGGTGGTATAAGCTATCGGGAAAGTCATTTGGCCATGGAAATGCTTGCGGAATCCAACTTGATTACATCAGCTGAATTCGTAGAGGTGAATCCCATTTTAGATGAGCGAAATAAGACGGCGATCGTTGCCGTGGCCCTAATGGGTTCCCTATTTGGAGAAAAATTATTATAACTGAAAATTAAAAGAAACAGTAACCGGCTTGTAATGGGTTACTGTTTTTTATATGCTAGAAGACGTAGGTTTATTTTCCAGGGTGTATGTAACAGGAACATAGTTATAGATAGATGGTTGCAATCGTATATCCGTATTCACTTTAGAGCACTTCTGTCTGTGGGATCTCCATTTTTAGTTAAATGGATGTATTGGATGATTAAAGAATCCAGTTTACTGCTAACTTCAACAACCTCATTATCCACCATCGAAGAACGGGAAGCCAAAAACATCATCTTCTGTCTGTATTGTTCAATATGGTCTAAAATTTGTTCAGCAGTCATATAGAGAATCACTCCCTTGAATTTTACAATTTCTTACTATATAGCCCTGTTTTTTTTTTCTTAAACATAAAATGTAAAACTTTGTTAAAATTAATGTATTAAATTTTTGAAACCTTTTAGCTTACGATTCGTAGTAATCGTATAGCCGCATGAGCGGGGGTAATACCGGAAAATGGATGCACTCATTAAAGAGAGAATTAATCAAGTATTAAAGGGAGACCATAATGCATTTGGGGAAATTGTCGAAATTTACAAGGACAAAGTTTTCCAAATATGTTTCAGGATGCTCGGAAACAGGCAAGAAGCAGAAGATTTGGCGCAAGAGGCCTTTGTAAGGGCCTACGTGAATATTCGGAGTTTCAATATAACAATGAAATTTTCTACATGGTTATATAGGATTGCGACCAATCTTTGTATTGACCGGCTTCGCAAGAAAAAACCGGACTACTATCTAGATGCAGAGGTGGCAGGAACAGAGGGATTGAATATGTATTCCCAAATTGCATCGGATATGGCGAAACCCGAGGAAGAAGTTGAATCTTTAGAACTGCAGGAAACGATTCAAGTGGAAATAATGAAATTGCCCGAGAAATACCGATCGGTAATAGTATTGAAGTATATTGAAGAGCTATCACTAAAGGAAATCAGTGAAATACTCGATTTGCCGGTCGGTACGGTTAAGACGAGGATACATCGCGGTCGGGAAGCCTTGCGTAAACAACTACGCCATTTATAAAAAGAAGGTGAGAAAAATGAACTGCCATGAGGAAATCATTGAATATATGCATGATTATTTAGATGAGGACATCAAACCGGAGCATAAAGAAGTTTTACGGGAGCACTTGAATAACTGTGCTGAATGCCGGGATTACTTTCATGAAATGAAAAAGGCGGTCGCTCTTGTACAAAGCACTTCCCATATAAAGGCCCCGGATGACTTTACAGCAAAGGTTATGGCTCAATTGCCAAAGGAAACGAAAACAACAGGTGCCAAACGTTGGTTCAAAAGCCATCCCTTCATGACAGCGGCAGCGATGTTCATCATATTGATGACAGGATCTGTTTTTTCGACTTATAATCAGGACGAACATTTTTCAGTATCAAAGCAGCCTAACTTAGTGGTCGATGGTGAAACGGTGATTGTGCCTGAGGGTGAGACAATCAAGGGAAATGTGGTAGTTCAAAATGGTAACATTCAAATAGATGGTGAAGTAGAGGGAGATGTAACAGTCATAAATGGGCATAAATATATGTCTAAGGCAGGGAATGTGACCGGGAGCATCCATGTTATTGACCAAGCTTTTGAGTGGATGTGGTATAAAGTAAAGGACACTGCAACCTCGTTGGTTCCTGCTAAAGATGAGAATAGGGAATAGAAGCTGGGTGAGGGCACCGTTTTTCATTTAAGGTGACTTCGCCCAGCTTTATTTTTTTAGGGGACCATTATTCATGGTTCTTTTTTCCTGTGTAAATTTCTCACACTAGTTTTTAGATGTATCATTTAAAAAATGGTATACTATTAAGGTTATCGTATAAAGATTGTAATTGGTATTTGGAGTAATACTGACTGGAGGAAACAACATGTCTTTAACCAATTTGACTGTTTGGGACTATGTAGTAAATTTCATTGATATTCTCCTTGTATGGTTTGTGATATATAAATTGTTAACTATTATTCGAGGCACGAAGGCTATTCAGCTGCTAAAAGGAATTTTTGTAATTGTCATTGTAAAAAGCTTAAGCAACCTGTTTGGTTTCAATACACTCGGATGGTTAATGGCACAAGTCATGAATTGGGGAGTATTGGCGATTCTCGTCATTTTTCAACCTGAACTGAGAAGGGCACTTGAACAATTAGGACGCGGGAAGCTCTTTGCAAGGGGCACCGTTCCAGAAGAGAATCAGCAAGAGCGTTTAGTCGAGGAAATCCTAAAGGCGTCCACCTATATGGCAAAAAGGCGTATAGGAGCCTTGATTACGATAGAAAAAGGTACGGAGCTTGGGGATTATGTTGAAACGGGGATACCCCTGAAATCCTACATTTCTTCAGAACTGCTCATTAATATCTTCATCCCTAATACGCCGCTCCATGATGGCGCAGTTATTTTGCAAAATAACCAAGTGGCGGCTGCAGCCTGCTATTTGCCATTATCAGAGAGTCCATTCATATCAAAGGAACTTGGTACACGGCATAGGGCAGCCATAGGCATGAGTGAAGTTACGGATAGTCTTACGATTGTCGTTTCAGAAGAAACGGGAGGAATATCCGTCACTAAAAACGGGGAACTTTACCGGGATTTGAATCAAGAATCATTTAGGGCCATGCTTACAAGTGAACTGGTAGTGGAAAACATCAAATCAACTTCCTCAAGCATCTTTAACTGGAGGGGGAAAAAGAATGGATAAATTCACCAATAGCGCTTGGTTTATGAGAATCGTAGCTTTCGCCTTGGCAGCACTTTTGTTCATTTCCATTAACTTTGAGATGGAGTCGGATAAAAAATCGCTTGGTTTATCGACAGCCCCTGAAATCAGTACGGAGACCATCGAAAATGTACCGGTTGAAGTGTACTATGACCGTGAGAATCTAGTGGTGAGCGGAGTGCCGGAGACGGTTGATGTTACGCTTAAGGGAGCAAAAAGCCTCTTGATAAATGCGAAAAATCAAAGGGACTTTAAAGTGTATGTAGACCTTTCCGATCCTGCAATCTCAATGGGGGACAGAACTGTCACATTTAAAATAAGTGAGTTGAATGAAAAGTTAGTGGCGACGATCGATCCGGAATATGCCGAAGTCAACGTTCAGGAACGGGTGACGAAGGAATTCTCCGTTGAAGCCGAGTATAATAGCTCTTTACTTGAAGAAGGTTATACCGCTGGTCAGCCAACAGTCAGCCCGAAAACTGTCAAAATTACGGGTGCTAAAGATGCGATTGAACAAATTTCGTATGTAAAGGCAAACCTTGAAATAAGTAAGGGACTTAGCGAAACGGTGAACGCCAAGGCTACCGTTAAAGCCCTGGACAGAGACTTGAATAAGCTGGATGTGACGATCGAGCCATCTTCAGTTGCCGTTTCCTTAAAAGTGAGCATTCCTTCCAAGACGGTTTCGATAGAACCGAAGCAAACTGGCAAGACAAAGGATGGCATCAGGATCACAAGTATGAGTGTCGACCCAAAAGAGGTCACCTTATTCGGTTCGGAATCGGAACTGGAGAAAATAGATGAAATAAATCTTCCTGTAAATATCTCGAAAATCGATGGTGATACAGAATTGGAACTCGATCTTAATAAACCGGAAAGTGTACAAAAAATGTCCTTGGGTAAGGCAAAGGTCAAGATTCGCACCGAGAAAGTTGATGTGGATGAAGAGAGTTCAGAGCCAGTCGTAGAAGAGGAAGAACCTGAAACTGAACAAAAACAAGAAGAGCCAGTAGTCGAAAAAGAAGAAGAAAAAGAAAAAGATGAAACGGCTGCCGTTGAGTCCAAAACTTTCAACAATATACAAATTGTTCCTGTGGGCATACAGGATGGCCAAAATGCCGAATTGGAATCCGATGTAACTAGCATCACTTTGCTTGGTGAGGCGGATGATTTGAAGAAAATAACTAAAGACGACATTAATCTTACAGTAGATGTGAGTAATTTAGATGAAGGTACGCATGATGTGGATTTGGCGGTATCAGTGCCTGAGGGAATGGAATGGGAACTGGATTCTGAAACGATCTCGGTCACCATCACACAAAAAGACGAAGAGACATGACCTTGCTTTAACAACATCATTTAATTCAGTAACGATTCGAAGAAGGAGCGATAAAGATGGGTAAATATTTTGGAACAGACGGAGTAAGGGGTATAGCGAATAGCGAATTAACACCGGAGTTGGCATTTAAACTAGGCCGTTTTGGTGGCTATGTTCTTACTAGAAATACAGAAAAACCCAAAGTGCTGATAGGGCGCGATACTCGTATTTCAGGTGAAATGCTGGAAGGTGCGCTTGTTGCCGGTCTTTTATCCATTGGGGCTGAAGTGATGCGCCTTGGGGTCATTTCGACACCGGGAGTTGCCTATTTAACAAAGGCCTTAAGTGCTGAAGCAGGTGTCATGATCTCCGCTTCGCATAATCCGGTAGCGGATAATGGCATTAAATTCTTTGGACCGGATGGGTTTAAGTTATCCGATGACCAAGAAGCGGAAATTGAAGCACTATTAGATATGGAAAAGGATGAGCTTCCACGCCCGGTTGGCGGAGATTTAGGCCATTTGAACGATTATTTTGAAGGAGGGCAAAAGTATCTCCAGTACTTGAAACAATCAGTGGATGAAGACTTTACAGGCATTCATGTTGCTCTTGATTGTGCACATGGGGCGACATCTGCCTTGGCCATGCACCTGTTTGCAGATCTTGATGCAGACATCTCTACTATGGGGGCATCGCCAAATGGATTGAACATTAATGATAAGGTAGGTTCCACCCACCCTGAAGCACTTGCTGAATTCTTAAAAGAAAAAGGTGCGGATGTTGGACTTGCTTTCGATGGTGACGGAGACCGTGTCATTGCCATAGATGAAAAAGGAAATATCGTGGACGGCGACCAAATCATGTATATCTGTGCGAAATACTTGAAAGAAAATAACCGTCTGAAACAGGGAACAGTGGTTTCTACGATCATGAGCAACCTTGGTTTTTATAAAGGTCTTGAAGAGCATGGCATACAAAGCGCCCAGACGGCAGTGGGTGATCGCTATGTGGTCGAGGAGATGCGAAAAGGCGGCTATAACCTTGGCGGTGAACAATCCGGACATATCATCTTCCTGGACTATAACACGACAGGTGATGGCTTATTGACGGGTCTACAGCTTGTGAACATCATGAGCGATACCCAAAAAACCTTATCGGAGCTTGCTGGCGAGATGAAGAAATATCCACAAACGCTGATCAATGTCAGAGTTACCGATAAACACGCTGTAACCGATAATGAAAAGGTACAGGAAGTCATCAAGGCTGTTGAAGGGGAAATGAACGGAAATGGCCGTATTTTGGTGAGACCATCCGGTACTGAACCGCTAGTCCGTGTTATGGCTGAAGCACCGACAGTTGAGGAATGCACTAATTATGTAGATCGCATCGTCGCAGTTGTAAGAGCGGAAATGGGAATAAACGAATAACCAATCCTATGCATAAAAGGAACTAAATTTCCTTTTATGCATATTTTTATAAAGAAGTTCTTTTTCGCAGGTCTTGGTAATAAAGAATTGACCTATGTCCCTTATTTAAGGTATGATTATCCTGATTTACAACTCATTTTCTTGAAAATGGCTGTTTTAAAAAGGAGGGTAGGCAAGGAGAAACGGATTCACAAAAGCGCCTGAACTAAGTCTGGACGAGAAATGGCTTAGTTGACGAGGAGGAGGTTTATCGAATGATCGGCGGATACCTCCCGGCTGAAGTGCACAGCCGCAATAATTCCAATCTTAAAACAGTAGGGCAACTTACTGCACAAAGGGTTGGAAATGCACAATGGGAAAAAGTGCTTTAGGGCATTTCCTTTATAAAAATATATTAGAGATGAGGGGGCAGGGATGCCCCCGTGCATTCCTGTTCCCTCGAATCGGTTGGAGGAACAGAAATTATGTGTGGAATTGTTGGATATATTGGACTTAACGATGCAAAGGAAATTTTATTAAAAGGTCTTGAAAAACTTGAATATCGCGGTTATGACTCTTCAGGGATTGCTGTGAGAAATGAAGCAGGCGTGACAATCTTTAAGGAAAAGGGAAGAATCGCGGACTTACGAGCAGCCGTGGATGATAATACTATGGCACAAACCGGAATTGGACATACGCGCTGGGCCACCCATGGTGTGCCAAGCCGTGAAAATGCCCATCCACACCAAAGTAATTCAGGTCGATTGACTTTAGTTCATAATGGGGTCATTGAAAACTATGCGATTCTAAAACGTGAATATTTGAAGGATGTTGCCTTTAAAAGTGAAACGGATACGGAAGTCATCGTTCAACTGATAGAGAAGTTCGTGAACGAGGGCATGGAAGTGGAAGAGGCGTTCCGTCAAACACTCACTCTATTAGAGGGTTCATATGCAATTGCCCTATTGGATGCTGAAAATGATGAAACCATCTTAGTCGCAAAAAATAAAAGCCCGCTGCTGATCGGCGTCGGAAAAGACTTTAACGTTGTCGCTTCGGATGCAATGGCGATGCTGCAAGTCACAGATCAATTCCTTGAACTGATGGATAAGGAAATGGTTATCGTGACAAATGAAAAGGTAACGATCAAGAACCTTTCCAACGAAGAAGTCATGCGTGCTCCATACACTGCTGAACTGGATGCAAGTGATATTGAAAAAGGTACGTATCCTCACTATATGCTCAAGGAAGTCGACGAGCAGCCAGCTGTAATACGTAAAATCATTCAAGCATACCAAAATGAAGAAGGTAAACTTGCAATCGATTATAATATTACTGAAGCCGTAAGTGAGGCTGACCGTATTTATATCATCGCTTGCGGAACCAGCTATCATGCAGGGTTGATTGGTAAGCAATTCATCGAAAAAATGACTGAAATTCCGGTTGAGGTACATGTGGCATCGGAGTTCACTTACAATATGCCGTTATTATCAAAAAAACCGTTATTCATCTTCATTTCACAAAGTGGTGAAACTGCAGATAGCCGTGCCGTATTAGTGTCAATCAAAGCGCTTGGTCATAAAGCCCTGACCATCACGAACGTACCTGGCTCTACATTGTCACGTGAAGCGGATTATACGCTCTTGCTGCATGCTGGCCCAGAAATTGCCGTTGCCTCTACAAAGGCATACACAGCTCAAGTTGCGGTCTTATCCATCCTGGCAAATGTAACTGGCCAATTCCGTAACATGGAGTATGGTTTCGACCTTGTAAAAGAGCTTGGAATCGTAGCGACTGCAATGGAAGCCCTATGTGATTCGAAAGAAGAGATGGAAGAAATTGCTCGTGAATATTTGTCCGTTACGAGAAACTGCTTCTTCATCGGCCGTTCCCTTGACTACTATGTCGTTCTTGAAGGGGCCCTTAAGCTGAAGGAAATTTCATACATCCAGGCTGAAGGCTTTGCTGGCGGAGAACTTAAACATGGAACGATCGCCTTGATTGAAGAAGGTACACCTGTCATAGCACTTGCTACGCAAGCAGGCGTCAACCTAAGCATCCGTGGTAATGTGAAGGAAGTGGTTGCCCGTGGCGCCAACCCTTGCATCATTTCCATGAAGGGGCTTGAAGAAGAGGATGACCGTTTCGTCATCCCGGAAGTGAATGAACTATTAACACCCCTTATCTCTGTTATCCCGCTGCAGCTCATTGCTTACTACGCAGCCTTGCACCGCGAATGTGACGTGGATAAACCGCGTAACCTTGCGAAAAGTGTAACGGTTGAGTAAGTTACAATGAATGCAATGTAGATCTAAATAAAGTTCAACTGTTTATAAAAAGTTGCGAAGCTTTACCCCTTTGGCTATGATTAGCCAAAGGGGTATTTTTAATGTCCAAAACAACGAGAACCTCTCAAGCTGACAAGCGGTTTAAAGCATGCCAAGGAATAGGAAAAGGTGTGCAGTGACAATAAAGTTGTTTAATGCAATCTATCAAATCCATCGGTAGGTAATAACGGCATCCAATAGAGCAATGTTAATGATCTTCCTATGGTGCATTGTTGAAAGAAACCCGTATTGGCATTAAATTTAGGCGATGTTGAAAATGAAGTCTTCATAAAAATTTTTTAATTTAGGGGAGAATGACATGGAAGTCTTTGCAGAATTTTTAGCGAATATTGATAACCCGCAACATAGGGAACGAACGGAAGAGGTCTTGGCTTGGGTAACTAAGAAGTTTCCAAATCTAATGCCGAAAATTGCGTGGAATCAGCCTATGTTTACCGATCATGACACATATATTATTGGCTTTAGCGTAGCCAAACATCATATGGCTGTTGCCCCTGAAAAGGCAGGGATCGATCATTTCTCTGATGAAATCGTGCAGGCTGGCTATGATCACACCAAGCAGCTGGTACGTATCAAGTGGGACAGCCCGGTTGATTACTCATTACTTGAAAAAATGATCGAGTTTAATATTTTTGATAAGGCAGACTGTTCAACTTTTTGGCGGAAATAATAAATTGGATTATTAAGGGTGGAATTAATTTTAATCAAACTTTATACTAAACCATCAAATAGTAATGAAAAACAGCTGCCATTGCAGCTGTTTTTCATTACTATGGATTTAAAATAAACTTCAAAATCACAAAGTCCTTCACGAAATAGGAAGCAGAATGGTGAAGGTCGTTCCCTTTTCGAGTTCACTTTTCACGGATATGGTCCCTTCATGCATCTCTATAATTCTTTTCACGATGGATAGGCCTAGACCGCTGCCGCTTTTTGAGCGGTCCCTTGCCAGGTCGGCTTTATAGAATCGCTCGAATATATGGAACTGGTCCGTTTCGGAAATGCCGATTCCATTGTCGGATATCGTTATGGATGCCAGGTCATCTATCTGTTTTAATCGAATCGTGATCTTTCCGCGATGGCGGGTGAATTTGATATTATTGTGTATTAAATTTGTCCATACTTGGCTCATTAAATCCTGGTCTGCAACTATTGGAACTTTTTCTAAGGATATATCCAATTCGAGTTCTTTTTCCAACCAAGCGGGTTCACAAGCCAAAATAATGGTTCGTATTTGCTGATCCACCCTGAAATTTGTCCTTTCAAAAGGATGATGCTCGGATTCAAGGGATGTAAGCTTTAGAAGATTATCACTTAATTTAGATAATCTCCTGCTCTCTGTCTCTATTATATGAAGATAATGATTTCGTTCTTCGGGTGTCAGCTTATTAAATTGAAGAGCTTGGGCAAATCCTACAATGGAGGTAAGGGGCGACTGTATTTCGTGTGAGACGTTAGAGATGAATTCCTGCCGCATTTCTTCCATTTGCTTCAATTGCTTGGCCATGTGATTGAAGTGGTTAATGATATCCGTCATTTCGTTTTTCTTTTCCATTTTAAAATCCAATTGTACATTATAATCGCCATTTGCTATTTTCCTTAAGGCATCTATGATCTCGAGGTAAATATTTACCCGTTTATTGTGATGGATAGCGCGGATAAGATAACCGATGGATATCATGATTGCGATGCTTGTCATGATAGTGGCCAGAAACCGAACATAATCAGTTAACCTTAAGGGCAATAGTTCAATGATATAATAACCGGCGGAAAAGCAAATTGAAATAAACGTAACAAAAAACAGCGTGCCAAACATTTGTTTGAAAAATCGATTGCTTCTCATCTCGTTATCTCCAAGCGGTAGCCCAATCCCCAAATCGTTTTAATCCGGAAGGGGAATTGCGATTCTGGAAACCGTTCTCGCACTCTTTTAATATGAACATCGACAGTTCGTTCATCACCTTCATAATCATAGCCCCAAATGTCTTCGATAAGATCTTCCCTGGAAAAAGTTTTTCCAGGATAGCTTGCTAATTTAAACAACAATTCGAATTCTTTTAAGGGAATCGTATATTCCAGTTCTTTGAATGAAATTTCATGTGTGTTGCGATTCATCTTTAATTCGCCGATATTTAATGTTTGTGAAATAGTGATTTTATAGCGTTTTAGTAATGCCTTTATTCTCAGAACCAATTCGATCGGTTCAAATGGCTTTACAAGATAATCATCTGCCCCAAGCCCGAAACCTTTTACTTTCTGTGTTGTTTCCCCTTTTGCAGTCAGCATTAAAATGGGGATATCACTAAATTCCCGTAACTCCTTGCATAATTGCCATCCATCCATGTTAGGCATCATAATGTCGATGACTGCCAAATCGATTTTCGCTTTCTCCATTACTTTCAATGCTTGCAGTCCGTCTGAGGCCTCATATAGATCGAAGCCTTCTTTTCTTAACAACAGGTTTATAAGTTCGCGAATATGTGCATCATCATCGACTACCAATATTTTTGTCATCCTTCTTCTTTCCTTTCGGTGAATTAGGCCAGTTCAAGTTTGTTTAACTGCTGTTCAGCGAATTCGCGATATAATGAGTGCGTTTTATATAGCTCCTTATGTGTTCCGCTGCCCGTTATTTTCCCTTTTTCCAGAAAGATGATTTGATCTGAACCAACAACGGTCGATAGGCGGTGAGCAATGACTATTGTTGTTCGGCCTTTCATTAAATCATTCAATGCCTGTTGAACCACTTTTTCTGATTTGCTGTCCAGGCTGGAGGTAGCTTCATCAAGCATTAATATTTTGGGGTTTCTTAAAAATGCACGAGCGATCGCGATTCTTTGTCTTTGACCGCCTGATAATTTCATGCCCCTTTCACCAACCTCTGTATCATATCCGTTCGGCAGATCAGAAATGAACTGATCTGCATACGCCATTTTAGCCACTTGATTTAATTCTCCATCCGTTATATCCCGCTCGATACCATAACAAATATTATCTCGAATTGTACCTGATACAATCGGGCTTTCTTGTGAAACATATCCAATCTGGCTTCTCCATGAAAGGAGTGTGAAATCATTTATGTTTTCCCCGCCTATGGATATGGACCCTTGCTGTGGTTTGTAGAAACGCTCGAATAATGAAAAAAGGGTCGTTTTTCCGCTGCCGCTTGGGCCGACAATTGCAGTGACCTT
Source organism: Peribacillus sp. NPDC101481 (assembly GCF_044767165.1). NCBI lineage: Bacteria > Bacillati > Bacillota > Bacilli > Caryophanales > Bacillaceae > Peribacillus > Peribacillus sp. NPDC101481. The sequence goes on from NZ_JBIWNJ010000007.1 coordinate 13,297, forward strand.
TCCGGCTTCAACGTTAAAGCTTATATCTTTAAGTACCTGTTCTCCATTATTATAACTATAGTTCAGGTTCTCCACGCTGATTGATTGACCTATATTTTGAACTAGCTTCATTGCATCTTCTTCCTCCACTGAATCCAGAATGGAAATGATGCGCTCTGTTGCACCCGTTGCTTTTTGGAATTGTGTAAAGAAACTGGCTAATTGAGCCATTGGCATGATTATTTGGAAAAGATACATGATGAATGCAACTAGAGCTCCAGCTGTCAGGGCTCCTGAAGAAACTCGCATTCCCCCATAACCTAAAATCAGCACGAGTAATGCCATCATGACAAAACTCATTAGCGGCGCAATCAATGCTTGGATTTTTGCCTCTTTTAATCCGAATTGAAATAATTTATGGATGCCCTTTTTTCCATTTTGATATTCCAAAGCTTCTGCATTCGAAGCTTTAACAAGGCGTATTTCCGTTAGCACCTGCTGAAGGACTGCGGTGAAGCTTGCTGTCTCGTCCTGCATTCCTTTTGAAATTTTATGCGTTTTTTTCCCTAATGGCATTAATATCAAAACAGAGAGCGGAATTGCAGTGAACATCAATAATGTCATTTTCCAATCCAGAACGAATAACACGATCATGGAGCCTACGATGGAAATGATTCCAGTAACGAAATTTGAGAGGTGTTCAGAGATTAATCCCTTCACTACTGTTGTATCATTTGTCATTCGGCTGACTGTTTCTCCCGATGGATATTCATCAAAATAACTCACGGGTAATACGAGTAATTTTTTCCATAGTTGATCGCGGATACCGGCCACTACAGATTGACCGATCCGATTTAATAAATAGATGGAAAATCCACTGGCCAATGCTTGAACGATGATGGCAAGCACGAGAAGTGTGATCCGTTCAGTGCTTAGTGAACTGATTGAAAAATCATTAATTAGATTTTTTGTGAATAGAGGGACCATTAAACCTACACCTGTTGTACCTAGGCTTAATGCTAATGCTAGCCCTATCATTAGTTTAGAAGGCTTCGTTTGTTGAACCAACCGAATGAACTGGCGCCATCCTTTTTGATTTTTTGCTTCTGACATATGTAAATACATCCTTTCTTGGTTTTCATTACAGAGAAGTATATAAAAAAGTTGTGAATTGAATATGAACTACTCTTAGTTATTCCACGAAAATTCTGGTGAACCTTTTCTTTCTATTTTTCTTCAATACTACCGTCACTGTTCTCTGAATGAAAAAGTTTTAAAAATATGAAATGTTAAAGCTGATCAGTAGTGTGTGGATTTTTCTTCTTAAGATACTATAAAAAAATTGGCCTGAAATATTCAGGGGACTAAGAAGGTAAAGGTATATGAAATTCATGGTTAATGGCAAGGCATATCAGTTATAATGGGTCACCAGTAGCAATTTGGAAAATCGGAATGGAATGGAATGGAGTACAATTATAGTAATGGGAATATGTAAAAGGGAGTAAGATACAGATGAAGCGGATTACCATATTGATAGCTGATGATGAGGTGGAAATTGCTGACCTGGTCGCTTTGCATTTGGAGAAAGAGGGATATAACTATATCAAGGTATCGGATGGGAAAGAGGCCATTCGTGTTATTAGCGATCAGAAGATAGATTTGGCCATCTTGGATATCATGATGCCGGAGTTGAATGGCTATGAAGTTACCCGTCAAATTAGAGAGAAATATCAAATGCCTATCATTTTTCTTAGTGCAAAAAGTTCCGATCTGGATAAAATCTCCGGATTGGTGATGGGGGCGGACGATTATATGACCAAGCCTTTCAACCCAATGGAATTGGTCGCACGAGTGAATGCGCAATTGCGACGGGCAATGCAGTTGAATAAAGCCTCAAACGAAAACGAATCTATATTGGAAGTCGGCGGTTTGACCATTTATCCGGATCAGCGCAAAGTGATACTATATGATGAAGTCATCGAACTAACTCCGAAGGAATTCGATATTTTGGTTCTCTTAGCCGGTCATTCCCAAAAAGTATATAGTGCGGAAAGTATTTTTCAGAATGTATGGGGCGAAGCGTATTATGAAATGGGCAATAATACTGTCATGGTTCATATTCGTACGCTAAGGAAAAAGCTTGGCGAGGATAAAAATAAAAACAAGTTCATTACGACAGTTTGGGGAGTGGGATATAAATTCAATGGCTGACATGTTACGAAGCTTCCGGGCTAAAATGATTGTATTGCTTGCATTGAGTATGTTGATAGCCGGAACCATTACCTTCCTGATATATAAAAGCCTTCAACTTTATTATCATACGAATGTAAAGGTCGAAGATCCATTGTTCCGTCTGCGTTTGATCATGAATATATATGGAGATCTAAACTTCTTTTTAATCATTTTTATCCCACTTTCGATACTATTCTTCTTTTTTCTTACTAAACCTTATGCGACATACTTTAATAAGATTTCCAATGGAATCAATGATCTCGCAAATGGTGACTTTAAAAGCAGAGTCGACATCTTATCAAAAGATGAGTTCCAGGATATAGCGGAAGATATTAACCGGGCTAGTGAGAAATTACAAGAAGCCGTAGAAAGAGGCGATTTTGCAGAAAGCAGTAAGGATCAATTGGTTCTGAACTTGGCCCATGATTTACGTACACCTCTAACTTCCGTTTTGGGATATTTGGACTTTATCCTTCGAGAAGAAGATTTACCTGCAGAACGAATCAGGCATTTTACGAAGATTGCTTATACGAAATCCCAACGTTTAGAGAAACTTATTGATGAACTTTTTGAAATAACCAGAATGAACTATGGCATGCTTCCATTAGAGAAAAAATCCCTCAACTTAAGTGAATTGCTCATTCAATTAAGTGAAGAACTATATCCACTCTTCGATAAAAACCACTTGAGTGCAAGATTGACTCTTCCATCGCATTTAGATATTTCAGGTGATGGCGACCTATTGGCACGTGTATTCGAAAACTTATTGACCAATGCCGTACGTTATGGAAACGATGGACAGTTCGTGGATATCCTTGGTTTCACTGATAAAGGGGAGGTTGTGGTGCAAGTTATCAACTATGGAACTTGTATACCTGAGGAAGAACTACCTTATGTTTTTGATATGTTCTACACAAATGATAAGGCGCGGTCCCATAAAGATGGAAGCACAGGTCTCGGTTTATTCATCGCAAAAAATATTGTCGAACAGCATAATGGAACGATATCCGTTAAAAGCGATTCTATACAGACTCTATTTGAAGTGCGATTACCGCAGTGATTTAAGAAAAATTTTATAATTTCCCCACTCTTTTTTTAAACTATTTTTCCTAACCTATAGAAAGAAGGTAAGGAGGACTGTTCATGAAGAAGTGGGTTTTTTTGTTTGTTTTATTTTTGCTGTTTGCACGTGAAGTAAACGAATATAAATCTGACGGTGATTTTCAAATTATTGATGAAAGACATGGTCTAAGGGTTCCGAAGGAAAGTGTAACGTTAGAAATAGCTAAGGACCAGGTTTACCAAGGGAATTTGTTATTGGTCAATAAGGAACATCCTGTACAACGGGGAGGGATCAAATCTGATGTGGTTAATCTATTTCAACACAAAGAACTAATAGAGGGATATGGTCTGTTGGACGAAAGGATTCGCCTGTCACAGGGTGTGGCAGAGAAATTCTTGAAAATGATTCGTGCAGCTGAAAAAGATAATGTCGGTCATTTCATGATTAGCAGCGGGTATCGGAATGAAGAGGAGCAAAGTCAGCTCTATCAAGAAAAGGGGTCTGCATTTGCTTTGCCAGCTGGTTATAGTGAGCACAACTTAGGGCTATCACTTGATATAGGTTCCACCTTATCAGGTATGAATGAAGCCCCGGAAGGAAGGTGGCTGCAAAAGAATGCTTCGAAATACGGTTTTATTTTACGTTATCCGGAAAATAAAAAGGCTATTACAGGAATTGAATATGAGCCATGGCATTTCCGCTATGTTGGTCTTCCCCATAGTAGAATCATGCAGAAAAAGAATTTTACTTTGGAAGAATACCTTACTTATATAAAAGCGAAAAAGAAAATTGGGGGAACCATAATGGGTGTGGAATATGAAGTCACTTATTATCCTGTATCCTCAAAAAAGACGGTTAAGGTACAGGCCAACGCGTATGAAGTATCTGGAGATAATATGGGTGGAGTCATCGTGACTGCTTTTTCTTCTGTGCATCCACGTGATGGGCAAGAGAAATGAAGAAAATAATAATACAGCATATCATTATTCCAGCTTTGTTTGCTAGTTATATATTTTTGCTAATTAAAGTCATTTTATTTAAGTTTGGCCATATTGATATAACTTTTCTTCTGGGACAGCTTCAAAGTAATCTAAAAAACCCAGCAAATATGAAGGATAGATTATTATTGTTCGGTAATTTAATGCCGCTTAATGAAATAGTGACTGCTGTCCAAAATAGTACATATCACAATATATTCAATTTGCTAGGAAACATCGCATTATTCATTCCTTTTGGTATATTTCTACCCCTCGTTATTGGAAAGGGATATATAAATCTAAAGAGGGCATGCTGTATTTCCATTAAAGTAAGTCTTTGTTTCGAAGTCGCTCAGGCTGTCTTTAATATCGGCATCTTTGATGTGGATGATCTTCTATTAAATACGTTTGGCGGAATGCTAGGGTATGCCCTATTCAAGTTCGGCATCAAATCGAAAAACGATCAAGTATTATTGTAGATGTACAAGAATGAAGGAGTTCCTTTAACATGAGCATAGGAAAAAGGAGAGCCCGGGGCTAGATCCGGGCTTTCCCTTGTCCTCAAATAATTTTCAACTTATGTCGAATAGGTAAAAAGATATAGTGATATTTTGATTTTTAATAATAAATACCTATATAAGCTAAAAACTTACCGGTTTTAACCGATTAAATATGGAGATACAAAAAACAGTATAAGTTAGGTGGAAAAAATGATTATTTTGAATGAGTCCATTGTGTCGCCAATTCTTCTAAAGGTGTTAGAGGAAAAGCAGATTCCAGTGCTGGAACAAGGGCAATGGGGAGACACATTAACATCAGAAAAGCTAAACATTCAAAAGGATACAGAATTTTTCAACTCCATGGAAATGGACAAAAGAATTCTTACAAACTCTGAAAATGGCATAACATTATTAGGGCATTATCAACCGAATAGCAATGAATACATTTGGTCAAAGTTATTGAAGGATAAGAGTCAGGTACGAAATTTGACGAAATCTTTATATCCTGATTTCTATTTCCAAGATATTGATTTATCCATTATAAGTGACCTGGATAAAAATCAAATACCGTTTCCGGTAGTTATCAAACCCAATATTGGCTATTCAAGTGTAGGGGTGCACAAAGTCAAGAATGAGCAGGATTGGGATATAGCCGTGAACCAGCTTAAAGCGGATTTACTTCATTCGGATGGGTTATATGATTCAGAGGTGATCGGTTCCCAGACCGTTTTAATAGAGGAGTGGATTCAGGGTGAAGAGTATGCGATTGATGGTTATTACAATCAAGATGGTGAACCGGTCATTTTGAATGTCTTTAAGCGGCTATTCAGGGATGATTACGATACTTCCGATCGAATTTATTATACTTCGAAGTTGGCCATTAATGAAATCTATCATGATGCACTGAAGTTCATGAGGAATATCCAAACGGTCCTTCCACTAAGGAATTACCCGGTACACTTTGAAATTCGCAAAAAAGGAAATCGGGTGATACCCATCGAAATCAATCCCTTGCGTTTTGCCGGGGCGGGTACAACGGATCTAGGTTACCATGCCTATGGAATGAATATGTATGAACACTATTTTTCTGGAACGAAACCGGATTGGAATCGGATATTGGAAGAGATGGACGATCATATATATAGCTTTTTCTTTGCAGAGGTTCCACTGGAAATAAATCTGGAAGATGTTGCGCGTATTGATCATGAAGGACTTCGTCATGAATTCGAACATGTTTTGGAATATAGGCAGCTTCCTTTCCCAAATGACCGGAGCATGGCCATCATCTTTTATAGAAGTGAGGATTTGAATAAAAATCTCCGATTGCTTCATTTGGATTTAATACCATATTTGACTATAAAACACCTGGTTTTCAACTAAGGGGGACATGGAAATGAGATTTTCAAAGCTGAATCCTAAAAAATCTCTATTGGCAAAACTATTCTTGTTTTATATTATTCCTTTCGTACTTTTCGCAGGGGCCATGGGCCTTTGCTTTTCCTATATTACTAATAAAATGATCAATGAGAATGTCCTTCCGCAATTCGATGATCGTCTTTCTGAAAATGCCCACAGTTTGGCAGCAAGCCTCAATCCCACTTTGATAAACAAGGCTTCGGTACGGGGAGAAGAGATTAAGCGTGAGTTGGATGCCTTTGTTAAAGATAAAAAGGGAATCGAATATGTTTATGTTTTGAAGCGGGAGAACGATGCCGACATGATCGTAGCCCTGAACGGCAGCGAGGACTACATGGTGGAATCCCCCTTCACGCCGGAACAGGCAAAATCGATAGATGGAAAAAAAGATGTATTAAGTGAAATATATAAAGATAAGTGGGGTACACACAAGTCATACTTTACGCCAATCGATGGAACGGATGCGATTGTCGGAATCGATATGGATGCAAAATTCATTGATGAATTGAAAAGTACAATGATATTCTATAATATCTTATTTCTGGCAAGTGCCATTATATTAGGTGTGTTATGCGCCGTTGTCATCGGGAAAAAGATTTCGGGACCCGTCAATGAACTTGTTGGTTACACGAATGAAATGGCAAAAGGGGACTTAAGTAAATCGATTCCCGTTGTCAGACGGGATGAGATTGGCGATCTGTCAAGTGGATTTGAAGATATGAGATTAAGTTTGGCGCATATTATCCAGAATGTCCGTGAACATGCCCAAACGATGAATCAAACGACAGTGTCCATTCAGCAATCCTTTGAAGAGATGGTGGAATCCTATGGACAGATAGTGACGGGGACAACGGAAGAAGCAAAAGCTTCGGAAGAACGTGCCCATCATATTGATCGAATTTCCAATATGATCAGTGACTTATCGGATACAATCCGTTTTATGAACGAGCAAACGAATGAAATGAATGAATTTACGATGCATACGAATACACTTGCTGAACAAGGAAGTAAGCAAGTGCAAGATGTAACGGGCCAGATGGATAAAATCATGGAAAACGGCCAAGCGAATAAAGCCAATTTGGTGAGCCTGGAAGAGGATGTAGTGAAGATAAATGAAGTGATTGGTCTAATTAGGGTGATTGCTTCTCAAACGAACCTGCTATCCCTGAATGCTTCCATTGAAGCGGCACGGGCTGGGGATGCGGGCAGAGGGTTTGCCGTAGTCGCTCAAGAGGTGCAAAAATTGGCTGTGCAAACAGATGAATCCATCGATATCATTTCAGAATCCATTATGCGGATTAATGAACAAACAGCCAAAGTCATCCAAAATAATGATGAGAGTTTTCAGGATATATTAAATGGTGTTTCCTTAGTGGAAAACAATGGCGAGATTTTCAATAAGATATTTGAATCCGTAGAGAAATTGCTGAAAGGCACGGAACAATTAGCCGCCCATTCGAAAAAAATCAATGAGTCTTCGGATGAAAGCCTGGCATCCATTCAGGAAATTGCAGCGATTTCAGAAGAAGGAGTCGCAACGACGGAGCAAATCTCGGCAGCTGCCATTCAACAAAATACCATAATGACTGGATTGAAGGAGCAAAATCAAGATTTAGCAAATGAATCGGCGATTTTAGAAGAAATGGTAGAAAAGTTCATTACCGAAAAATAAATATTTGATGTAATCATCTACAAAAACCTTTCGTTATAACGAGAGGTTTTTGTTTGGATGAATGCATGTAAGAGTTCATGTGTAATAGATAGAGTCACTTTCGTTACTGCTTATTTTTTCATCGAATTGAGAGAGTATTAAAAATTGCTGGAAAAAAGTTTAACCAAACCATTTGCAATCGCTACCATTTAATGTTATGCTTAGTCTTAATTATTTTTGTTCGGTACTAAGGATACTAAAAGTACTACTTTTCGTTTTCGATGATGACTTAGAGCAAGGATAGTAATACATTGTGCTTAAATGCACTAGGAGGCAACAACAATGGAACAAGGTAAAGTAAAATGGTTTAACGCAGAAAAAGGTTTTGGATTCATCGAACGCGAAAACGGAGACGACGTATTCGTACATTTCTCAGCTATCCAAAGCGAAGGTTTCAAATCTTTAGACGAAGGTCAAGAAGTTACTTTTGAAGTAGAACAAGGTCAACGCGGACCTCAAGCTTCTAACGTTCAAAAAGCATAATTTCAAAAACAAAAAAGACGGATCCTTGTTATAGGGTCTGTCTTTTTTTGTTTTGTGAAAATACATAACAAAAAACCCTGCTCAACGATGAGCAGGGTAAATGGTACAAGTAAAGTAAAACGCTTAAAAAGGTTTGACTAAGTATATCATAGTTTTTCTAAAAAATACTAAATTAAATATATTATACTTATCAAGGTACCGATAGGTAATTACTGAAATCATTGGATTGAAGGGGGTAAAGGAATTTATGCCCCTTCTTTTTTTTTGCCTGAATATAGGAAAGGGGACATCTCAGCAAAATTCCAGGGGAGCCACTCCGATGTGAAACAAAAAAACGATGGCCCACATATAAAGACATAAGGGCACTTTCATTAACTTTGGGAAGGAGAAAAGATTCTTATACATTCAAACATAGATTTGAATATTCAGGGAATTGTGTTATATTATAATCAAACGAATATTTGAATGAGAGGTGTGAGAAGATGACGGAACTGAAAGATATATGTGATGTTCACCTGCATGATGAAGTGAAGGTTAACCGCATTCAAGTAGAAATGGGCCAGGTGGATATATCCAGCATGTCGAAGCTGTTTAAAGTTATAGGCGATGAAAATAGGGCGAAGATAGCTTATGCACTCTGCACGGACGAGGAATTGTGTGTGTGCGATCTGGCCAATATCATTGGTGCTTCGATGGCAACAACGTCACATCATCTTCGGACCCTTTATAAACACGCAATCGTAAAATACCGAAAAGAAGGAAAGCTGGCTTTTTATTCTTTAGATGATCACCATATAAAGCAATTGATTCTGATTGCGTTAGAACATCAGCAGGAGGTAAGGGTCGATGACTGAGTCCCCAATGAAAACATATCGTATCCAGGGTCTATCCTGCACGAATTGTGCGGCTAAATTTGAGAACAATGTCCGTGAACTAGAGGGTGTGAATGATGCCAAAATCAACTTTGGGGCGTCGAAGATTTCGGTACAGGGCAGCGCAACCATTGAAGAGATTGAAAAGGCGGGAGCCTTTGATAACCTGAAGATCCGCGGTGAACAGGAACTGGTAACGCAAAAGGAACCATTTTGGAAGCAAAAAGAAAATATTAAAGTGATGTTTTCGGTTATCCTATTGCTGGTCAGCTGGATATTGGATAATCGATATGCTGATGGAAGCATCATGCCGGTAATCGGTTATGCAGCTGCGATCATAGTTGGAGGATATTCATTATTTTTCAATGGATTGAAAAACCTTGTAAGGCTTCGCTTTGATATGCACACCCTAATGACGGTTGCCATCATCGGAGCGGCCGTGCTTGGTGAATGGGGCGAGGGCGCTACCGTCGTCATTCTATTTGCGATAAGTGAGGCATTGGAAAAATATTCGATGGATAAAGCACGTAATTCCATCGAATCATTAATGAACATCGCACCTAAAGAAGCCTTGATCCTTAGAGGGCATCACGAAATGATGGTTGGGGTTGATGAGATTGAAGTGGGCGACATCATGATCGTTAAACCGGGTCAAAAGCTTGCAATGGATGGCCGGATCATGAAAGGGGCCTCGACACTTAATCAAGCAGCCATTACTGGGGAATCCGAGCCGGTTTTTAAAACGGTTGAGGGTGAAGTGTTTGCCGGAACCTTAAATGGTGAAGGGCTGCTCGAAGTGGAGGTCACGAAGCGAGTCGAGGATACGACGATTGCAAAAATCATCCATCTTGTTGAAGAAGCACAGGCCGAAAAAGCCCCATCCCAAGCCTTCGTGGATAAATTCGCAAAATTCTATACGCCGGCCATCATGCTCATTGCCTTGGCCATTGCCGTATTACCCCCGATTGTGATGAACGGGGATTGGGGTGAATGGATTTACCGGGGATTGGCTGTACTGGTTGTCGGCTGTCCTTGTGCTTTGGTCATTTCCACTCCCATCGCCATCGTGACAGCTATCGGAAATGCTGCGAAACATGGTGTGCTGATTAAAGGCGGGGTCCATTTGGAGGAAGCAGGAGCCTTAAAGGCGATCGCGTTTGACAAAACAGGTACTTTAACAAAGGGCGTACCTGAAGTGACTGATTTCAAGTTGTTATCTGATGTGTTGAATGAACAGGATGTGCTGGCTATCGCTGCTGCTTTAGAAAGCAGATCACAGCACCCCCTTGCCACGGCCATTCTTCAAAAGGCGGAAAACCACGATGTGGACTATCATTCTTTATTGGTAGAGGATTTTACTGCGATCACCGGTAAAGGCATAAAGGGGAAAATCAATCAAGAAATCTATTACATTGGTAAGCCCCATCTTTTTGAAGAAGAGCCAGGTATAGTTTACTCTGAGGATGTGCTTAAATTAATCAGCGGCTTTCAAAATACAGGGAAAACGGTGATGGTGCTTGGTGATCAAGTAAAGCTCCTGGCACTGATCGCAGTTTCAGATGAAATAAGGGAAAGCAGTAAGGAAGCGATTCGGAAACTGCATGAATTGGGCATTGAAAAAACGATCATGCTGACTGGCGATAATATCGGAACAGCTAAAGCAATTGGAGCGGCAGCTGGCGTTCATGAGATTGAGGCGGAGCTATTGCCGCAGGATAAATTGAACATGATCAAACGATGGAAACAAAAATATGATCGAGTGGCCATGGTAGGCGATGGTGTCAATGATGCTCCGGCCTTGGCAGCTTCCACGGTAGGGATTGCAATGGGCGGGGCGGGCACGGATACGGCCCTTGAAACTGCCGATATCGCCTTAATGGGTGATGACTTATCGAAGCTGCCTTATACAATCCGCTTAAGCCGCAAAACATTAAAAATCATAAAGCAGAACATCACGTTTTCATTGGTGATTAAAATCCTGGCCTTATTATTGATAGCGCCGGGCTGGTTAACACTTTGGATGGCGATTTTTGCCGACATGGGTGCGACGTTATTAGTGACCTTGAACAGTCTTAGGTTGTTGAGAATAAAAGAATAGAATAATAAAAGCTCCCTGGCGCATCTTAAGGTGCACCAGGGAGCTTTTATTTATGAACTTTCCAATTGTTTCATGTGAAACTTTGAAAAAAGCAGTCGGTCCTCTTATTTTTTTGTTGAAATTAAAAGGAGGTTCAATGAAGAATATTGCTTTGGCAGCAATCGTTATGCAGGCGATGTCTGGTATGCTACAATGTGGCTGACTTTTAGGCAGCATGATAGGTTTGTTTAAGTATAATATAGGGAGTAAGGTATGTACGGAAAGGATTTGAAATGATGGAATTACAGCAAAGGGCTATCTTGGTTGGAGTTAATCTCAACGGTTCAAGGGATTTTGAGTATTCGATGGAGGAATTGGCCAATTTAACGGAAGCATGTGAGGTAGAGGTTGCAGGGACCATCACACAAAATTTGCATCGGGTGAACTCATCACATTTTATCGGTACCGGGAAAATCGAGGAAGTAAAAAATCTCGTTGAGTATAAAGAAGCTAATGTCGTCATTTTTAATGATCAGCTCTCCCCTTCGCAACTTCGCAATCTGGAGAGGGACATGGATTGCAAGGTGATTGACCGGACAATCTTGATTCTGGACATCTTCGCGCATCGGGCGAAAACGAAGGAAGCACAGCTTCAGGTAGAAGTGGCGAAGCTGCAGTATATGCTCCCGCGTCTTGTAGGTTTGAGGGAGTCATTAGGGCGTCAGAGTGGCGGGGTCGGTACAAACAAGGGTGCAGGTGAAAAGCAGTTGGAGCTTGACCGCAGGAGAATCGAGGAAAATATAAGTGTATTGAATAAGGAACTGGAAGACCTTGTTGCACACCGGCAAACGCAGAGGAAACAGCGGAAAAAGAATGCCATCCCTGTCGTATCCTTGGTCGGTTATACCAATGCAGGTAAATCTTCGATCATGAATGCTTTGATCGAAATGTTCCATCCAACAGCAGAGAAGCAGGTGTTTGAGAAGGATATGCTGTTCGCTACGCTTGAAACATCCGTCCGAAACATTCCGCTGCCGGATAATAAGGAATTTTTATTGACTGATACGGTGGGATTTGTGTCTAAATTGCCCCATCATCTCGTAAAAGCATTCCGATCAACACTAGAAGAAGTGGTGGAAGCGGATCTGTTGATCCATGTTGTCGACTTTTCCAATCCAAATCATGAGCAGCAAATAGAGATAACGGATAAGACTTTAAATGAGATAGGCATTAAAGGGATTCCGACGATTTTTGCCTATAACAAAGCGGACCTTACCGATTTGGAAATCCCTAAGGTGAATCGTGACTCTGTATATATGTCAGCAAAAAACAAAGTCGGCATCGAGGAATTGATCGAAAAAATTCGCCAGCGTATTTTTGTCGACTATACTCACTGTGAAATGCTGATTCCATATGATCAAGGGCAGCTGGTTTCCTATTTCAATGAAAATGGTCACATAACGGAAACTGAATATGAGGCAAATGGATATCGAATAAAGCTTGAGTGCAAGAAAACGGATTATGAGAAATATAAACGATACGTTATTCATCCGGAATGAGCCTGCCTGTTGATAAATTGTTAACGGTTTGTTGATAAGTGGAAAAGTTGATTTCCGTATGTGGATAACTTTTGTTAAAATGCTTCTGTTCCGCAAAAACAAAGAGAATATCACCATATAATATGTGAATAAGTTGTGGATAAAAGTGAAAAGACCCAGGAAACCTTGAATTGAGTTTCTGGGCTTTTTTTTATGTGGACAAAGTGTTGATAAGTAGGTTTTGGAACAAATCATCCAAATAATATCAGGAAGTATGATGAAACGTGAGTTTGAATGTAGAAAAATGACGATGTTTATCATTTATTGTTAGGAAATATAACATGAATATTACATATTGCATATCTAGCATCTGGAAATACTTTACACTTTGTATAATGTAACTTGCTTTTCAACATTATAAAATAAAGAATACTCAATTCTCTGATTTATCATCAGGTTTTGATTTTTTAAGATTAGTAGGGGGGGCTTTTTGTGTTAGAAGGAAGCAGGGATAGAGGAGTGACCAGTGAGAGAATGATAGAAATAATAAACAAAACGAGAGAATTTTGGCTGGGAAATCGCCATGACTTGTTAGCTGAATAAATTGACGGAAACCATGTTGGCAATCATTTCAATCGTTTAAATATGAGGACAGTAGAGAGAAATGCATGCAATTCCTCCCTTTTTATTTTTCAAAAATAAATGTTTGGAAGGAGAAATAGTGGATGAGTATGACGAGCCCGTTAAAAGGTGGTCTAGAGATTAACTTTCAGGAAGCGGAGAGGGGGTTATCCCCAAGGGAAGCTTTGGAAGAATCGAATCGATGTTTATACTGCTATGATGCCCCATGTATCCAAGCCTGTCCGACGGGAATAGATATTCCAGGTTTTATTAAGAAGATAGCTTCAGGTAATTTTAAAGGGTCGGCCAAGACGATCATGACTGCCAATCCTGTCGGTGCCAGCTGTGCTCGGGTATGTCCGACTGAAGAGTTATGTGAGGGAGCATGTGTCCTGAACCACTCTACAAAGCCAATCATGATTGGCAATCTCCAGCGTTATTCCACAGATTGGGCCATCCAAAATAAACAAGCCCTATTCAAGGCCGGGAAGAAGAATGGCAAAAAAGTTGCCATTGTAGGAAGCGGTCCCGCGGGTTTGTCTGCAGCAAGGGAGTTAGCCTTGCTTGGCTACAGTGTAACCATTTTCGAAGCTGAAAAGAATCCAGGCGGATTAAATACTTACGGGATTGTATCGTTCCGTTTGCCTCAGAGCATTTCTTATTGGGAAGTTGAACAAGTAAAGAGTTTGGATGTTGATATTAAAACGAATACACGGGTCGGAGTGGATGTTTCCGCAAACCAGCTGACTGCCGACTATGATGCGGTCATTTTAGCTATCGGCATGTCCGATGTCCCTAAGCTTGGAATTGAAGGGGAGGATTTGGCTGAAGTTTATGATGCAATCGATTTCGTAAAAGCAACGAAAACAGGGGCAATCACTGATAAATTCATTGGGAAGAAGATGGCGGTGATTGGAGCTGGAAACACGGCGATCGATGCCGCAACCTGTTCTGTACGCCTGGGCGCCGAACAGGTGAGCATTATTTATCGTCGTACCCAAAAGGAAATGACAGCCTATGATTTTGAATATGAGTTTGCCAAACAAGAAGGTGTCGGGTTTCACTGGCTGACTGCACCCTCCAGGATCCTCTCGGATGAAAGAGGTCAGGTTACGGGCATCGAGTGCGTGAAGATGGTGCTTAGCGAGGCAGGGGAAGATGGGCGGCGCCGTCCAGTCCAAATTCCCGGGTCGGAGTTCGTCATACCGGTCGATGGGGTAATTCGTGCTATAGGCCAATCCAGATATATAGGATTGATTGAACAGTTCGGCATTGAACATGATGATGGTGTCGTTACATTGGATGGTGATTCCTATAAGACATCGCATGAAAAGATCTTTGCGTGCGGTGACGTGATCTTCGGAAAAGGCCAAGGTGAGGCAATGGTTGTTTCAGCTGCCCAGCAAGGGAAAAAGACAGCCTATGAAATTGACTCGATTTTGATGGGCGAAGCGGTGGATATTGCTTAATAACTATGAAAAATAGGAGGCTTATCATGGCTGATTTATCAATTGATCTTGCAGGTATTAAATCTCCCAATCCTTTTTGGCTTGCTTCAGCACCACCTACTAATTCAGGTTATCAAGTCCAGCGCGCATTTGAAGCTGGCTGGGGAGGAGCCGTTTGGAAGACATTGGGTGACCCCATCCTGAATGTCTCATCACGTTTTGCAGCGGTCAGCTTTAATGGACAGAGAGTTGCCGGGTTCAACAATATAGAATTGATTACGGATCGTCCGCTTGAAGTGAATCTTAAAGAAATATATGAAACGAAGAAAAGGTTCCCTGATCATGCAATCATTGCATCGGTGATGGTGGAGCCGCAACAGGAAAAGTGGCATGAAATCATCAAGCGCATAGAAGATGTAGGGGTCGATGGTTACGAGTTGAACTTTGGCTGCCCGCACGGTATGGCAGAGCGTGGGATGGGAGCTGCTTCGGGACAGGTTCCTGAACTTGTGGAAAAGCAAACATACTGGGCCAAGGAAGCTGCATCCAAACCCGTCATCGTCAAGCTTACACCGAATATAACCGACATTACGGTCACGGCTGAAGCGGCGGTGCGCGGCGGTGCGGATGCAATAAGCATGATCAATACGATCAACAGCTTGGCAGGAGTGGATATCCATTCATGGAATACGATTCCCCATGTAGGCGGCAAGGGTGCTCACGGAGGGTATTGCGGTCCCGCTGTGAAGCCGATCGCTTTGAATATGGTGGCAGAGTGTGCAAGGAATAATAAGATCAATGTTCCCATTTCCGGAATAGGCGGCATTTCAAATTGGCAGGATACGGTGGAATTTTTATTGATGGGTTCGACTGGCGTGCAAATTTGTACGGCTGCCATGCATCACGGTTTTAGAATAGTAGAAGACTTGATTGATGGACTTTCCAATTACCTTGATGAAAAAGGGATATCCTCCGTGATGGATATTGTCGGTAAGTCCGTACTGCGCTATTCCGACTGGGGGAATTTAGATCTTAATTATAAGGTCGTTGCGCGCATTAATAATGATGTGTGCATTAACTGCAATAAATGCCATATTGCATGTGAAGATACTTCTCATCAATGTATAGATATGTTCAAGGACACGTCAGGCAGCTCCTTTTTGAGAGTGCGCGAAGAAGATTGCGTAGGCTGTAATCTATGCTCGATCGTCTGTCCGGCCGATGGGGCGATCGATATGATCGAATTGACAAATGAATTACCGCCAATGACGTGGAATGAACGCCAATCGTTCCTTGGGGGCATAAGCAGTGAAAGTGTTGATTTCGTAAAATGATGGAGGGGTCTAATATGAAGAAAATCATTAAAAATGGAACGATTGCAACGGCTGCAGATACGTATCAAGCCGATATATTGATTGAAAATGAGAAGATTGCAATGATTGGCAAGGACCTCCCGGCTGAGGGGGCTGAAATCATTGATGCAAAAGGCGCTTATATTTTTCCGGGGGGCATTGATCCGCATACACATCTCGATATGCCGTTTGGCGGGACAACGACAAAGGATGATTATGAAACGGGGACGATTGCCGCTGCATATGGAGGCACGACAACGATCATCGACTTTTGTTTGACCGAAAAAGGGGTGCCGTTAAAGAAAGCGATAGAAACATGGCATGAAAAGGCCACTGGAAAAGCGGCCATAGATTACGGTTTCCATTTAATGATCAGTGAGATTAATGATGATGTATTGGCTGAGCTGCCGAGCATCATCGATAATGAAGGGATTTCTTCCTTTAAAGTGTTCATGGCTTACAAGAATGTTTTTCAGGCTGATGATGCCACGCTATACCGCACTCTGTTGCAAGCAAAGGAACTTGGGGCACTTGTCATGGTTCATGCTGAAAATGGCGATGTCATCGATTATCTTACGAAGCAGGCGCTGGCTGAAGGTAACACCGATCCAATTTACCATGCATTAACAAGGCCTCCAGAGCTTGAAGGGGAAGCAACTGGACGGGCTGCCAAACTTACGGAAATGGCAAATGGCCAGCTCTATGTCGTTCATGTCACCTGTGAAGATGCGGTTGAAAAGATTACTGAGGCAAGAAATAAAGGGGTGGATATTTGGGGGGAGACTTGTCCGCAATATCTGGTTCTTGACCAATCTTATCTTGAAAAGCCCCATTTCGAGGGATCTAAATATGTATGGTCCCCGCCGTTAAGGGAGAAGAAAAACCAGGAAGTGCTATGGAATGCTTTGAAAACGGGCCAGCTGCAAACGATCGGCTCCGATCAATGCTCTTTTGATTTTAAGGGACAGAAGGAACTTGGACGTGAAGATTTCACGAAAATACCGAACGGCGGGCCAACGATTGAGGATCGCATGAGCATCCTCTTTTCTGAAGGGGTCATGAAAGAGCGTATTACCTTGAATCAATTCGTCGACATGACATCCACGCGTGCCGCCAAGCTATTTGGATTATTCCCGAAGAAAGGTACGATAGCGGTAGGTTCGGATGCTGATATTGTCATTTTTGACCCGAAAGTTGAAAGAGCCATTTCTGCAGAAACCCATCACATGGCTGTAGATTATAATGCTTTTGAAGGTATGGGAATTACAGGTGAACCGGTGTCCGTTTTATCGAGAGGTCAATTCGTCATTAAAGACAAACAATTTGTAGGCGAAGCTGGAAAAGGGCAATTCCTGAAACGGGCAAAATATAATGCGGCGCTGAAGCCGGATACAGGGAAAAAGCTTACAGTCTAACTTTGGTAAGGAATCTTGCAAATTAAATTAGGGGGATTTTCTATGAGTGAGAAGAAAGATTATTTAAAGTCTCCCGATTTGCTGCCTATACCTCATAGTGAGAAAAACATAAGTGCAGCCGGATTTGGTTTCATTTGGGTGGGCATGGCTGTAGTATTGGCTGCCTTCGCAATCGGTGGGAACGGTGTCCAAAGTTTATCCTTAGGCTGGGTCGTTCTTGCAACGGTCATTGCCTGTGTGGTTCTCGGCTTTTTGATGACACTGACAGGGGATATAGGTGTTGAACATGGAATATCATTCCCTGTTTATATGAGGGCGCCGTTCGGTACGATTGGCACCCACATCCCTTCGGTTGTACGCGGTTTTGTAGCGTCATGCTGGTTCGGCTTAAATACTTACTTTGGAGCCACTGCAATGAACGCTATCTTCACAACCCTTTTTGATTTTG
This sequence comes from Peribacillus sp. NPDC101481, assembly GCF_044767165.1. Lineage (NCBI taxonomy): Bacteria > Bacillati > Bacillota > Bacilli > Caryophanales > Bacillaceae > Peribacillus > Peribacillus sp. NPDC101481. The sequence continues at coordinate 31,429 of NZ_JBIWNJ010000007.1, forward strand.
ATAATTGGTTTATCTGCTTCCTCATTTTTGCCGTTTTACAATTAGTCAACACGGCAATGGGAATAAAGTCGATAGAACGATTCGCCGACTTGGCGGCGCCCGTCATCATTTTAATTTCCGGCTGGATGTATTTCACCCTATCCGATCAGGCTGTAGCCCAAGGAAGAGATGTATGGTCCTGGATTGAAAGTCCGGTCACTGGCGGGGCCGCCGCAACGGCTTTCATGGTCGTCATTATGGCAAATATGGGATTTTGGGGCACGTTGACTGCAGATATGCCAACGCTTTCCCGCTTTATAAAGGCACCAAAAAATGAAAAAAATTGGTTCAAGCGCAATAAGGGGCAAATAATTGGGAATATTATCACCTATCCCATCACTCAGACGTTCATGGTGATTATCGGGGCGGTTTCTTATATGGCTGTTTCTAATTATGATCCTGTAGTTGCCATACAGGGATCAGCAAGTGGAATTGCCCTCGGCGTCCTTTTGATCATGATCGTATTTGCTCAATGGTCGACGAATACTACGGCCAATGTCATTCCCGCAGCTACCATTTTCTCCAATGTCATGGGTCCTAAAATGCCATTTTGGGCGGGAGTCGTTGTAGCGGGGGTGATTGGGATAGTAGTTCAGCCATGGAGCCTGTTCGGCATCATAATAGAAGTTTTATTAATAATAGGCGGAATCCTGGCATCCATTGTCGGCATCCTGGTAGCGGATTACTATTTCCTTCGTAAACGGAGAGTGAATGTACAAGAACTCTATGAAAGTGAAGGCCAGTATAAATACTTGAATGGAGTGAATTGGGCAGGAATCATTTCTTGGGTGATTGGAGGAATCGGTGCAACGATTTTTTCAAATTATTCGTTTATTATTGGCTTTCTTCTCGGCGGTGCAAGTTATTTTATATTAGCTAAGTATTGGTGGTTCAAGCGATATGAACAAGCTGAAATCATTGATCCGAGCGATGAGAAATATTTAGGCATTTCCGTCGGCAGGGATTGGATAATTGGGAAAGGTCCAGAACTTGAGGAAGAGATGGCTTTTACGACCGGCAAGGAGAACGTTTGAAAAAGGGGGGAATGGAAATGTCCGAATATCAAGACTATCGCTTAGAAAGGGAACAAATCGATTTTTTACTTGAAAGAGGATATCGAATCACCCGGGTTTCCGAAAGTTTAAGTGGAGCCTTTCTCGATTTTGAACTGATTGAAGGAACGAAGCAGGAATGGAAGCAATTGAACATCAAAACCCCGGAAGGAAGGAAATACTTCTCTACATTGCTTTTTAAAAAAAAATTGAATTGAAATCGTCATGTACCGGGCCTATTCCTTACGAATGGGCCCTTTTTGTTCGAGTTTTTTGTAGAATTTTGACGTTAGATTTTCTGACAAGTGTCTGGAGATTTAAGGGTTGTCCGTTTATAATAGATTTTAAAGCAGTTTTATAAAAGGATGTGGCTGGATGAATACATCGATTACAATCGAGGAAATTCTAACACGCAAGCATTTTGATCTGACGGATATAATTGCAGGCAGAAGTGGGATAAAGCGTCAAGTGAAGTGGGTCCACTGCATGGAAGTCACACAAATCAGCCATTTGTTAAATGGAAACGAACTGATACTGACTACCGGTTTAGGGTGGAAAGACTGCGATGACACATTTCTATCCTACTTAAGACAGTTAATTGAATGCGATGCAGCTGGACTCTGTATAGAGATTGGCGCCAACACCATGGCAGTGCCGCAATGTGCCATCGATCTCGCAAATGAACGGCAATTCCCTATCATCCTATTTCATGAAGAAGTCCCTTTCGTAGAAATCACGCAGGATATACATTCCCTTATCATCAATAAACAATATCAAATGATCTCCAACTTAGAAAGCTACTCCCAGCAGCTAAATAAAAATCTCCTCGAAATTGACCATTATGAACCAATTCTAAAATTTCTCCACAGCTATTTAAATGTACAGGTTATTCTTATCTTTAATGAAAATGATATAGCCAGCTTTCCAAAAATAAAGAAAAAAACAACCTATCAAATGGTGGCGGACATATACGAAGAGAAGCGGAACATGGATAAAACCGTTCTTGGACAGCCGATTCGAGTGCTTGGTGAAAATTATGCTGAATTGCTCATATGCAGCAACGGCAGAGAGTTGACTGATTTTGATTCACTGATTTTGGATCGAACGGCTACCGCATTGGCACAGCATCTATTAAGGGAGTTATATATTGAAGAAAAGAAAATGTCGGAAGAAAGTATATGGCTTACAAATTGGATTGAAGGTGAATATAGTGATGAAGCAATCCGGGAGAGGCTTTCCTATATTGATCCGAAAATGCATTTGGATGGCGGAATTGTTTGCATTTGCAAACAACACCCAAAGTATAATAAAAACTCCGCAAAATTAGATGGAACCTATTTTAAGATAATGTTTAGAACTGTTTTTGAACAGTACGGCTTTCAGATATTTTCCATGGAAATACATCAGCATCTTGTTTTTATTTTAGGTGATAATCGTTCATCTGAAGATTGGAAATCAAGGGTTACAAGCGCGGTGGATCGAATCATGAAAATGGATGTAAGCGGGCGTAATCGTATGGGTCTGCTTTCCATTGGGTTTGGTAAGCATGTTCAAAGGTTAAGTGAGATTTATAAAAGTTATGAAACGGCCCGTGAAACTTTGCTGCTTCAGGATACGTTACCGGAGGATAACAGGAGCATCTTTTATCAGGACTTACATATGCATCGCATGATATCGCTCATAAATAAGCATGGTAATCTGGAGGAAACGGTGTACGAATATTTAGGTCCTGTCATTGAATATGACAAGCAAAACAATGGTGAGTTAATGCCTACCTTAAAGACCTACCTTGCCTGTAACGGTTCTAAACAGGAAACATCGAAACAACTATTCATTGTCCGGCAAACGCTATATCATAGACTTGAAAAATTGGAGAAACTGCTAGGTTCTGATTTTATGCGTTCAGATAAGCGTCTGGGCCTAGAATTCATGATTTTTGCATTGGACTTCTTACAATACAGCAGCAGGAAGGTCAGAGGGAAATATGTAGACAAATATATTGGAAGATAAGTAAGACTAAAGGGTGTCCCAAGGACATCCTTTTTTGAATGCAGGGAAGGGGAGGCAGAAAACAAGGTAAATGCTGACATCAAAATGGCTTATATAGCATCTTGATGTCAGCATCTTATATTAATATTCATCTTTTTTGGAAAGGCAGCGGTCACATTCCAAGAGGTAGGATTCAGCTTGTTCAATGATATGGGTCCCGCATTCCGTACATTGTTTAGGCGGCAGTGTCCTGAAGAATTCCAATGGGTTTTTAGTTTGCATGATGATTCCTCCTTATGATTTGGTTTAATCAGTCTTCGTGTTTGGAAAGGCAGTGGTCACACTCCATCAAGTAAGATTCAGCTTGTTCAGTGATATGGGTCCCGCATTCCGTACATTGTTTAGGCGGCAGTGTCCTGAAGAATTCCAATGGGTTTTTGGTTTGCATGATGATTCCTCCTTTTTGATATGGTTTAATCAGTCTTCACGTTTGGAAAGGCAGCGGTCACATTCCATTAAGTAGGATTCAGCTTGTTCAGTGATATGGGTTCCGCATTCCGTACATTGTTTAGGCGGCAGTGTCCTGAAGAATTCCAGTGGATTTATAGTTTGCATGATGGTTCCTCCTTTTTGATATGGTTTAATCAGTCTTCGCGTCTGGAAAGGCAGCGGTCACATTCCATTAAGTAGGATTCAGCATGCTCGATAATATGGTCACCGCACTCGGGGCAATGTTTAGCAGGGATATTGTTAAAAAACTCAATGGATTTTTTCATTTGCATGATGATTTCCTCCTTTTAATGTTAGATATATTTTCCGATCGCTTTATTCTTCACGTTTGGAAAGGCAGCGATCGCATTCCATCAGATAGGAATCTGAGTGGTCCACATGTGTTTCACCACATTCCGGGCAATGTTTAAATGAATCGATTATGAGTAAATCCGATTGATTTGCTTGCATGTCTCGCTCCCCCTCTTTATAGTACAGTTTTTGTTGTTTGTTTGTTGTTATAATACAGTATATACCCGAATTTGGAAAATGTATAGGTATTTTACAGAAAATTTGAAATTTTTTTCGCTGATTGTCTAAAAACCCTATAGGTAAGGGAATTATCATCTGTTTATTTTTGAATTTACCTTCATGGCAAGTAGGAAATGGAAGAAATGACGCTTTTTATAAAACGAAAAAACAAAGAGGGAACGAAACGGACAGACAATTTTCAATGTGTTGTGATAGGCATTAATGTAACAGATGGGAAACAGGAAAATCAGTGATCAATTAATGCCTGTTTCACAGTCGATGTAACATATAAGAGCTTGTTCTAAAATTTCAGCAAAATTCAAGCAGCAGCGATTATGTGTAAGTTCCTGTCTGTGTGGTTTTAATACATCAGTAAAGAGGTAACTTGCTAGTAGAAGTACAAAAATGGGAGGTAGCATATGTCGAAAGCGATGATTATCGTCAATCCATCTTCAGGTAAGGAAAAAGCAGGAAAGATTTTGCCGAAAGCGGAAAAGGCACTTGGTGAAATTTTTGATGAGGTATGCGTTCGTAAAACGGAAGGAGAGGGGGATGCTACGGGTTTTGCTAAGGAGGCCTGTGCAGATATGTTCGATGCTGTCATTTCCATGGGTGGGGATGGAACGGTGAACGAGATAGTGAATGGTTTGGGTGAGCAGCAGCATCGGCCTACTTTCGGAATCATTCCACTAGGAACCATCAATGATTTTGCTAGATCTTTGGGAATACCATTGAATCCCAATGCTGCCATCGAGATTTTGAAGGATATGAATATTAAGGAATCGGACATAGGGAAGATCAATGACCGTTACTTCATGAATGTGTTGGCAGTTGGGGCAATCGCAGAGGCCACCTATAATGTTACCGTTGAACAAAAAACCCGTCTTGGTTCTTTTGCATATTTCATTGAAGGAGCAAAAGCGATCATTAAAAAGACTCCGTTTCCTTTAACGGTTGAACATGATCAGGGAAAGTGGATGGGCGAGGCTCATTTACTAATTGCAACAATGACTAACTCTGTCGGCGGTTTCGAACAACTTGCACCAGAGGCGGAAGTGAATGATGGAAAGCTGCACACATTCATCATTAAGGATTTATCTCTTCCTCTCATCGTCAAGATCATTCCCAGTTTGATTAGGGGGGAGATCATGGGGAATGACGAAGTTGAATATATTAAAACATCCAAGCTCCATTTAACTACTTCAGATGATCTTGCAGTCAATATCGATGGAGATGAAGGCATTCTTCTTCCTTTCCAGGCAAATGTACTGCACAAACATCTTCGTCTCTTTGTCCCGGGAACTAAATAGCTTGTTATGTGGGTTCATTGTCTTACTGGGAAAAGCTGATCATGGGTTAGCCAATCAGCTTTTTTTTCTATGCGGTTACCCAAGGCTTATTGATGGAGTGGTTTGCGGTGTTCATCGTGCACAACGTAAGCTCCTTCGCTTTTATAAAAGGTATCATTATTCAGGGGGATTCCAGGTTAGAATAGTTAATGCATGAATGACTGGGTATAAATATGTTACGCTTATAGTTATGATTATAGAAGAGAGGAAGTTTGATGTTTGTATGGAGTTTTTTCTTGTTATATTAGCGCTTCTTATATTGATTGGAGTGTCTAATGTAATTAACCATTTTATACCTTTTATACCTGTACCATTAATACAAATAGCACTGGGTGTCATATTGGCACTTTTACCCCTGGGTATGCATATTGAGATGGAGACGGAATTATTTTTGCTATTATTCATCGCACCCCTATTATTCAATGATGGCAAAAATGTACCACGAACAGCACTATGGAAGTTGAGAGCACCCATTTTGATGCTTGCACTAGGCCTGGTATTCATAACGGTTTGGGCAGGCGGGTATTTAATTAATTGGATGATCCCTTCGATACCATTGCCGGCAGCGTTCGCTTTAGCGGCCATTTTGTCACCTACGGATGTAGTGGCAGTAAGCGCTTTGGCGAGTCGGGTCAAGTTACCGAAGAGCATCATGCACCTTCTCGAAGGCGAAGGGCTAATGAATGATGCCTCAGGTTTAGTTGCCTTTAAGTTTGCCGTTGCAGCTACAGTCACTGGTGTTTTCTCCCTAGTCGACGCAACCTTCAGTTTCATATGGATTGCATTTGGTGGGTTTGTAGGTGGAGCGATACTAGCTTTCATCATTATCAGGCTTCGTGTATTTCTTCGCCGTTTAGGGATGGAAGACGTCACGATGCATATGCTGATCCAAATCCTAACTCCTTTTATTATTTTCCTCGCTGTGGAACATTTCCACCTTTCTGGGATTTTAGCAGTCGTGGCTGGGGGAATTGTCCATGCCATTGAACGAGATCGGGAAATATCACCAACTGTAGAACTTCAAGTCGTTTCAAAGAGTACATGGTCCGTCATTTTATATGTATTGAATGGCCTTGTATTCGTTTTGCTTGGCTTGCAAATCCCAAGCGTTGCGAAAACTATCTTTCAAGATCCAGCCTTCAATAATGGACAAGTGATCCTTTATATCGTGATCATTACACTTTTCCTCTTCGCTTTACGATTCATTTGGCTTACGGCTGCCTGGTCGATTGGCTGGATGACGAAAAAAGCGGGAGCCCAAAAACCAGACTTCAAAGCTGCTGGAATCATTACCATTTCCGGTGTTCGCGGAGCTGTAACCTTAGCAGGTTCGTTCTCGATTCCATATGTGTTGGCAGATGGAAGTCCTTTTCCTGAGCGTTCGTTAATCATTTTCATTGCAGCAGGTGTCATATTGCTGACACTGATTGTTGCGAGTGTATTTCTTCCAATCGTGGCAGGGTCAGAAGAAGAGGAAGTGGTGGACAAGCAGTCTGACAAAACGAAAGCTGCTGCCATTCACTCACATCAAGCTGCTATTCGGGTGATTGAGTCCCAAATGACAGATGAAAACCGGGAAGCGGCTTTATCGATCATTTCCAGGTACTGTACGAAGATCAATGAACTGTCCTATGTAGAACAGGAGAAAGAACCGGCGGCATTAAGGGAAGAAGAGAAGGATCTTCGCTTCAAGGCCCTTGAAGCAGAGCAAAGATTCCTGGATAAACTTATTAAGGATGAAAAAGTGGACCGGGAAACGGCGTATATATGCAAGGAATACATCCAGCGTATGGAAGGTGCGGTAACAAATCGACTGAAGTTCCGCTTTTTCAGGTCAGTAACGCTGTTCAGAAGAAGTATGCTGAGGGTTTTAAAATTATTTTTCCCTAATAAAAGTGAAATAAGAAAAATCAATCTTGAGAGATTGGAAAAGGTCAGGGATCTTAAAATCAGGATGTATAAAGCTGCCATCCAAGAGATACAAGCCGGAATTACATCCGATAATCATAAGACATCCTCGATGATCATAGACGAGTATAAAGTGTTGATTTTAAAATGCAAACGTGAAAATAGAGGCCGTACCCCGAGTAAAATGGTCGAATATGAAAGAGAGCTGTTCTATAAAGCGATCCAGGCAGAACGGGACGAAGTGCAGGATATGTTTGAAAAACGACAAATCTCCCGTGATGTTGCCAACATACTCCGCCAGCAAATCAATTTACGGGAAGCACTGACAATCAATGAAAATACACACTGATTAACAAAAGGAGCACTGCCGATAAATTCGGCAGTGCTCCTTCCGATTTGTGAAGGAAATATCGGAAGGGGCATCGAATCATTAATGTATCCAATAATTGATGAAAGAGGCTGTACTTAATGGAAATGGAAATCGAGACCATCACCTTAACGCCTTATTTACCGGAACATCTTCACCAGCTTTCCCAGTTTTATTTACCGGGTACACAAACCCCTTTTTCGGCTTTGCCGGAAGAGTCACTGAAATATTGCCGGGTAGATTGCGACAGGCACCCTATTGTAATATTGGCCGATGGTACCCCTGTTGGCTTTTTCGTTTTACACATTGGCGAAAACATCGCCCCTTTCACCAGCGATAAAAAAGCGATATTACTCCGTGGATTACTTGTTGATCAAAAACATCAGGGCAAAGGGATTGCGAAGAAGGCCTTGCAAATCCTTCCGGAATTCGCAAAAGGGATTTTTCCAAACAAGGATTCGATCATTCTGGCAGTGGACGCCATGAACGTAATTGCAAAAACGCTTTATGCAAAAGTGGGGTATCAGGATACAGGGATTCAAAAAGTAGGCAGATGCGGGTTGATGGAAATAATGGAGTATAGATTAGATTACGATGAACAAGGATATGGAGTAAGGGATTAGACTTTTCCAAAAGGAGAGGTCTTTTTTTGTCCAATTTGTTACAGGTTTCATTATTAAACCAGTGATTTAGAAGGGCTGCTTTTAATAATCCCGCTGCCTTATGGTACACTTTACTTAATGCAAAATTCGTTAATCGAGGTGTAGTCCTAATGAAAACAGTCGTAGTCGTAGGTGGGGGCATTACCGGTTTATCAACCATGTATTATTTACAAAAAACAGTTAAAGCGAGGAGTCTCCCGGTACGATTGATATTAATAGAAGGAAATGAAGAGCTTGGCGGTAAAATAAGGACTGTGCACGAAGGACCTTTTAAAATTGAAGCGGGTGCTGATTCGATTGTCGCCAGGAAACAAAATATACAACCATTTCTTAAAGAATTGAACCTGGAGGATCAAGTTGTCTATAATGCGACGGGAAAGTCATTCATCCATACAGACGGGGTGCTGAAGGGAATCCCCGATGATGCCCTTTTTGGAATACCAATGAGCCTGGAGTCGCTGGCAAAAAGTGATCTGGTTTCTGCCCAAGGCAAGGTTGACGCTTTAAAGGATTTCTATACAAAAAATGAGACCTTTACGAAAAATGACTCCATCGGCTTATTTCTTGAAAGCTTCTTAGGCAAGGAATTGGTGCAAAAGCAGATATCGCCTGTCCTTTCTGGTGTATACTCAGGAAAATTAAATGAATTGACCATTGCCAAAACACTGCCAGAGATGCTGGATTATAAAAATCAATATGGCAGTATAATACGAGGTCTTTCGGAAAATAAGCAGAAATACCAAAGCAAGGGAAATAAGAAGTTCCTTTCGTTTAAAAATGGCTTATCAACATTGGTTGAACGAATTGAAGAAAGCCTCGATATGGTCGAGATTTTAAAAGGGGTCCGTGTAAATGAAATTGGAAGAAATGATGAGGGGTATATCATTTCATTGGCAAACGGTGAAACGTTCGAAACGGACTTTATCGTGTTGAGTACACCGCATACCGTTGCCCAGAAATTATTGGGAGATCGGGAGCTGGATGAGGACTTCGACGGCTTGATCAATAGTTCGATGATTAGCGTTTATCTTGGATTCGATATCCCGGACAGCATGCTTCCTAAAGACGGGACAGGTTTCATTGCAGGTGATAATAGTGATTTGATCTGCAATGCATGTACATGGACAAGCCGGAAATGGGAGCATACTTCTGAAAACAGTCAGCTTTTGGTAAGGCTTTTTTATAAAAGCTCAAGTCCGGACTATGAACGATTACGGTCCCTTACTAACCAGGAATTGATCACCGTGGCTTTATGCGACATTAAAAACAGTCTAAGTATTTCTGGTAATCCAATTACGAGTGAAGTGACGAAATGGCATGAAAATATGCCGAACTACCATATTAAACATCCTCAAATCGTTCAATCCCTGGAGGAGAAAATCTCCGAGAATTATCCGAATGTTTTACTTGCGGGCTGTTCATACAATGGTGTCGGAATCCCGGATTGTATTGCTGATGGGGAAAAGAAAGCACAAGAAATATGTCTGAAGTTGTAAAAGGGGGACTGCCAGATGGCGGTCTCAGACTGTAGATAAACTCGAGGGAAATTGAGTGTTTGTAAAATTGGAACGTTGATTTCCACTCGAGGCACTCGCTTGCCGGGGTCTCCCCTGGACGCGATTTTCCCGCAGGAGTCTCGTACCTTACGCTCCAATCAACTTTATTTTCCCTTTTAATTAGAACCCTTTTGCCTAGTTTTAAAATTAAGGTGATAAAAATACTTTCTAAAACATTTCCGCTAAATCCTTGAAATGATTACTTTAGATCAATTGAGCAATAGAACGATTTTGTAATCGTCACGATCGTAACACCAGGTATGATAATAATATCCTAGAGTCTCTTTGAAAACGTGATTAGAAGAGGCCACCAAACATATTTGAGGATATTTTTTAGTACAATGTACGGAAAGAAGATCATCAAAAAAATGGAAGATTCACGAGAGGTTACCTATTCTATATACCTGATTCATTTCATTTCCAATAGTAAATCAGAATGGACTGCCAGGTGGCAGTCCATTTTTTATGCATGCTGGAAATTCCGTTTGAAGTTTCCGGCATTTCCTGTATAATGATATTCGTAAAATTAAACAGAAAGTTTACTTATATAGAACTTTATCTACTGTGGGTTTACTATAAGTAAACTGTTGAGGGTAAATATGATGCAAATTGGAAAAAAAATAAAGAACCTTCGCTTGAAAAAAGGATTGACCCAGGAAGAATTGGGAGAAAGAACGGATTTAAGCAAAGGTTATATTTCACAGTTGGAAAGGGATCTTAGTTCCCCATCAATTGAAACTCTTTTCAATATTTTAGAAGTGCTTGGCTGCACGCCGAAGCAGTTCTTCGATGAAGAGGATCAAGTCCAAAAGGTAGTGTATGAAGAAGAGGCACAAACGTTTTTCATCGATGAAGAACGCGGGTATCAAATCCAGTGGCTCGTGCCTGAATCGAATGAGAAGGAAATGGAACCTATTCGACTGACTCTCCAGGAAAAGGGGGAGTTCAAACAATTTGAACCATCCTTGTCGGAAACATTCGGCTATGTATTAAACGGAAGAGTCATTGTAAAGCTTGGTAAACATACGTATTTCGTCAAGGCAGGGGAGTCGATTTATTTTCATGCTTCAGATGAACATCAAATCATCAATGATTTTGAAGGTCCTTCCGATTTATTACTCGTGGTGACGGAATCATACTTATAGAATTCAAATCAAATGCAATCGCTGAAAATTGATGAGTAAGGTAATGGAGAGAGGGAAGAGCTATGGCAAACGGGAATATAATACGCTTCGATCAGGTTACGAAGCAATTCGATGATGATACGGTAGTTCTCGATAATGTTAGTTTTGAAATCGAGAGAGGGAAGTTCTATACGCTCTTGGGTCCTTCCGGATGCGGGAAGACTACGATCCTTCGTTTGATTGCCGGATTTACGGAAGCCTCCAAAGGTGATATTTACTTTGAAGGAAAAAGGATCAATGATGTGCCAGCCAATAAAAGGCAAGTGAATACGGTATTTCAAGATTATGCACTTTTTCCGCATTTAAATGTGTTTGAAAATGTAGCATTTGGTCTTCGGATTAAAAAAATGAAAAACTCGGAAGTGGAAATAAAGGTGAAGGAAGCCCTCAGCTTTGTTAATTTGGAGGGTTATGAAAAACGGGAGATCAGGGAAATGTCCGGCGGTCAGCGGCAACGGGTGGCGATTGCCAGGGCGATCGTTAATGAACCGGAAGTCATCCTTCTTGATGAACCGCTATCTGCCCTCGATTTAAAATTGCGTACAGAAATGCAATATGAATTGCGGGAGCTGCAACAGAGGCTTGGAATCACGTTTATCTTCGTCACTCATGACCAAGAGGAAGCATTAGCGATGTCAGATGAGATTTTTGTCCTTAACAAAGGGAAAATCCAGCAAAGCGGGACCCCTACGGATATTTATGATGAACCGCTGAATCGATTCGTTGCCGATTTCATCGGCGAGTCCAATATTGTAAAAGGAAAAATGATTGAAGATTACCTCGTGGAATTCGTCGGCAGACAGTTCGAATGTGTCGACCAAGGATTGAACAGTAATGAGGCTGTCGATATTGTCATCCGCCCGGAAGATTTAGAGATTACTTCCATCAATCGCGGGAAACTGCAAGTTCGTGTGGACTCCCAGCTATTTCGCGGAGTTCATTATGAAATCAGCTGCTATGACCATGATGGAAATGAATGGCTTGTCCAATCAACGAGAAAAGTGGCAGTTGGGGATGAAATAGGTCTGTATTTCGATCCGGAATCCATCCATGTCATGAGATTGGGTGAAACTGAAGAGGAATTCGATAAGCGTCTGGAAGCGTATCATGATGGGGAAAGTCATGAAGAATAAAATATCCCGTAATATTTACTTCATACCATATGTCTTATGGATTGCTTTATTCGTTATCGCACCCATTTTGTTGATCCTTTACTACTCCTTCTTTGATATTGAAGGCAATTTATCTTTGATTAACTATCAAAAGTTCTTTACGCCAGTATATTTAAAAATGACTTTAAGCTCATTCTGGTATGCGTTCCTTATTACGGGGATATCCCTTTTAGTCGCCTATCCGACAGCATATTTGTTAACGAAAACCAAGCATAAGCAGCTATGGCTTTTGCTGATTATCGTGCCTTCCTGGATCAATTTACTTTTGAAGGCTTATGCCTTCATTGGTATCTTTGGCACGTATGGTGTGGCAAATGGTTTTCTGGAGGCGGTAGGAATCGGAAAGCAGCAGATTCTCTTTACTGATTTCAGCTTCATATTCGTTTCGGTTTATATTTTCATCCCGTTCATGATCTTACCGATATTCAATGCGCTTGATAAAATGAATCCAACCCTTCTGGATGCGGCCAATGACTTGGGGGCGTCCAGATGGATGACATTCCGCCGAGTCATTTTTCCATTGACGATAGATGGTGTAAAGACGGGATGCCAGGTAGTCTTCATCCCGGCACTTTCATTGTTCATGCTTACAAGACTGATTGCCGGTAACCGCGTCATTACGCTAGGTACGGCTATCGAGCAGCACTTCCTTGTAACACAGGATTGGGGAATGGGTTCCACAATTGCGGTATTTTTGATTATTATAATGTTCCTGATTATGTTTGTAACGGGTAACCGAAAGCAGGGTGTGTAAATTGGGCAATAAATTATCACCAATATCAAAAGCGTTTCTCGTTTTGATTTTTCTCATACTCTATGCACCGATTTTCTTTTTAGTCTTTTACTCTTTTAACAGCGGTGGAACGATGTATGACTTTAAAGGGTTCACGATGGAGTGGTACAAGGAGCTGTTCCAAGATACAAGGCTGTTGATCATTGTATTGAATACACTTGTGATTGCTTTATTATCTGCACTGATCGCAACGATCATCGGGGTGATAGGGGCAATTGGAATTCGGTCCTTTACGAGCAGCAAAGCTAAGAATACGGTATTGTCATTGAATAATGTATTGATTGTCAGTCCCGATGTGATCATCGGTGCTTCCTTCCTGATTTTATTCACGATGGCCGGGATCAAGCTTGGATTCTACTCGGTACTGTTGTCGCATATCGCCTTCAGTATCCCAATCGTTGTGCTTCTGGTCCTTCCGAAACTTCAGGAAATGAGCCCTACTTTAATTGATGCGGCACGGGATTTAGGGGCAAGCCGGTGGGATGTATTGACGAAGGTCATCCTTCCATACATCCTACCCGGTATTTTTGCTGGTTTTTTTATGGCATTGACTTATTCACTTGATGATTTTGCGGTTACGTTCTTTGTGACCGGTAATGGCTTCTCCACTCTTTCTGTGGAAATCTATTCATTGGCACGCCGTGGAATTTCATTGAATATCAATGCACTGTCGACACTGCTGTTCGTCGTGACACTGCTGTTGGTTGTCGTTTATTACTTTATAACTCAACGTGTAAGGCAAACGGGAATGGGGGGGAAACGATGAAAAGGCTTGTCCAAATGTTTTTGATCATCTCCCTCGTATCGGCTTTGCTTCTATATGCGATTTCAAGATTGAATTCATCGCAGGGATTTACGAGCAGTAATACGCTTACCATCTATAATTGGGGAGATTACATCGATACCGATCTAATCGAACGTTTTGAAGAAGAGACGGGCATAAAGGTCATTTATGAGACATTTGATTCGAATGAGGCCATGATGACAAAGATCGAACAGGGCGGTACGACTTATGATATTGCCATTCCGTCTGAGTATATGATCGATAAGATGAGGCAAGAAGACTTGCTCGTTCCCTTGGATCATTCCAAGCTTCCGAATTTGAAAAATATCGATGAGCGATTCATCGATCTGCCATTCGATCCGGAGAATAAATATTCCGTGCCGTATTTCTGGGGAACGGTTGGAATTGTTTACAATTCCAAGATGCTCGGTGGAAAGGAAATAACGGCCTGGGCGGATTTATGGGATAAAGATTTAAAAAATGAAATCCTTTTGACGGATGGAGCTAGAGAAGTGATGGGCATGGGCTTGAACTCTTTGAATTATTCATTGAATGATATAGATGAAGAACACCTTCAAGAGGCAAAATCCAAACTAGATGCCCTCACCCCGAATATTAAAGCGATCGTCGGAGATGAAAGCCGCATGCTATTGGAAGCCCAGGAAGCGGCGATTGGCCTTGTTTGGTCGGGAGTTGCTTCTGAAATCATGGCTGAAAACGAAGATCTCGAATACGTTGTTCCAAAAGAGGGGTCCAATTTATGGTTTGATAATATGGTCATCCCGAAAACAACCAAAAATGTCGATGCTGCTCACCAGTTCATCAACTTCATGCTGGACCCGAAAGTTGCAGCACAGAACGCGGAATATGTAAGTTACTCGACACCTAATAAAGAAGCACTGAAATATATGCCTGAAGAAGTGGTGAAGGATGAACGTTTCTATCCATCTCCGGAACTGACAAAGAAACTGGAAGTTTACGAAAACCTGGGGAAGAAAAACTTAGCCCATTACAACGAACTCTTCCTTGAATTCAAGATGCATCGTAAATAACACACAAAAAAAGCATGGTGTAGGAATTCCCTCCGTACACCATGCTTTTTCGATTATGTGTTTCACGAGTATTTACTCCAAATCCACGAGTAAAAGCCCAAAACTCACGAGTGAAAGCCGAATTGCACTCTGTTACCTATTTATCAAAGGGCGAAATAACGGTATAATATCTTTTTTTGTAATGATCAACCAAAGTCTCAATGTAAAATGGTAGCAGAAGGAAATACTCTAAAATATATGTAGGTATATAAGTATGTTAGTATAATGATTGTGTTGGTGCATATTGAAGGTGGAACTAAAATCTTAAGGATTAATTAATAATTCCAAGCTATCATTATAGAAAAATTAAGGGAGAGTATTCATGAAACTATTAAGGAGCACGAAGGCATATATTTGGGCAGGGAGCATTTTAATCATTGGCGGGATCATGGCATTTGCGATGATTTCATCCACGGATAAGACAATGGCGAGTATCGATGGCGAGAAAATCAATAAGGATGAGCTGTATGACGCGCTTGTTGCGGGATACGGAGCAGATACTTTAGACCTGTTGATTACGAATAAATTGGTTGAATTGGAAGCGGAAAAAGCAGGGATTAAAATTAAGGATGATGAAATCCAGAAAGAAATCGATGTTATGGTAGAGTCCTATGGTGATGAAAAGTCGCTAAAAGAGCAATTGGAAGCAAGCGGTTCTTCAATGGAAGCCTTAAAAAAGGACATCGTAGTTTATCTGCAAACGAAAAAACTGGTAGAACCGAGAATTACCGTGACGGATGAAGAAATCAGTACGTATTTTGAAGATAACAAAGATACATTTGCTCAAGCGGAACAAGTGGAAGCCAGTCATATTTTAGTCGAAGACGAAAAAACGGCTAAAAAGGTTGCGAAAGAAATCGCAGATGGCGGTGATTTCGCTAAATTGGCAGCTGAATATTCCACTGATACCGAAACGGCGGATAACGGTGGAAGCCTAGGGTATTTTGGGAAAGGCGATATGGTGGAAGAGTTTGAAAATGTTGCCTTTGATCTTGATATAAATAAAGTCAGTGATCCAGTTAAATCCGAATATGGATACCATATCATAAAAGTAACCGGTAAGAAGGAAGCAAAAAAAGCTAATTTAGAAGACAGTAAAGATGTAATTAAAGAAACGCTTCTTTCTGAAAGATTACAAGAGGAATATCCCGTTTGGTTAGCTGAAGTGAAAAAAGACCATGAGATAACGAATAAATTGGAGGACTCTAACTAAGGTATCAAGTGAAGGATATATGAAAAAACAAAAGGGTAATGGTGTACCTTTCATCGAATGATGTCCCCAATCCAATTGGCCCAAAGCAACACCTTCAACTCCATAGGTATGGTTCTGTCCAAATTGTACAAGCATAATAAAAGCTGAGGCATAATGCCTCAGCTTTTTTATATATTAGAAGTTGGATGAGATGGACTTTTGATTGGATAATCCTGATTTTTTAACGATTTCATCACTCTCTTTTTCACCTTTATCATTATCGGATTTCAATGATTGTGCTGGCGTTTCTTTCAGCTGTTTACCGGCTACGACCACCTTTGAACTGATGTCTTTTAATTCACTTGTTGCTTCCTTCGCTGTACCAAGGGCATCAGTGGAGATATCCTTTACTTCTGATACTTTACCCACCACGTCTTCATTGACGGTTTCATATAGTGTTTCGACGTCATTGATTGCCTCTTTAATCGTCTCGGTTGCCCCTTTGACTCCTGATACCATCTGTTCCTTCATTTCGCCGGGATTTTCCTTGACCTGTTCAATCATATTCATGGAGTTGTCTTTTAAAAGGACGGCTGAACGCTTTACTTTATTTCTTGTGTTGGAGTCAAGTAAGGTCAACGCACCACCAACAAGCCCCCCGATTAGAATCCCTTTTAAAAGTTTGCTATTCGTTTGAGTTTCGATAGTTGATTGAGTCATTTATATTTCCTCCTTTAGAATAGTAGATTGTATGCTTACTTTGGGTTTTCCCTTATTTACCATAAGTTAAACTGGAAATAATAAACTGTCATGGGATTGACATAATAAATAAAACAATAGTAATCTACATATAGTTAAATGACTGAACTACTTTTTGGGAGGTGCAACAACGATGACTAATGTAAAAGTTACTGGATTGATTGATCGATATATGAAGGTTTCCTTCTATGTCAATAAGATGGGGGAGCTTTTAATAAAAGACCAGATTTGTGATGTGCTGACGAACGAACAATACTATACTTTACGGTTCATTCAACAACAATGGTTGTGTACATCGACGGAAATCAGTGATGCCTTTTATGTTAATAAGAGTGCCGTCACATCCAACATCAATAGGCTGGAAGGCAAAGGATTGATAGAACGGGAACAGGACCTGGTTGACCGAAGGGTCTTTCACTTGAAGCTTTCAAAAGAGGGGGAAGCATTGTTACAGGAAACGGAAAATAAGATTCATAAGTTGGTAGAGAGCATCATGACGAAATTCGATTATGAAGAGATCGTTAGATTCCTTGATACATATGAGAAGCTTGCACAAATTTTAATACAAATGAAGAATGAGGAATGGGAGGAAATATAATGAGGGGGATCATAAAGGGAAGATGGCTGGTCATTATCGCTTGGGTTGCAATTACGGCAGGTCTATTGTTTGCGGCACCGAATATGGCGGACCTTGTCCGGAATAAGGGGCAGCTGGATGTACCGGCAGAGTACTCCTCTGGGATGGCCAATGAGCTAATGAAAGAGATCCAGGATAAGGATGAGTCACAAGTGGCCCTCGTATTTCATGGTGATAAGAAGCTGTCTTCCTCGGAATTGAAAGAGATTGAGATAGCGATCCAAAACCTTGAAAAGAATAAAGCAGAGCTTGGCATCAAAGAGGTCATGACCCATTTTAAAGAGCCCTCGCTAAAAGGTCAGTTGGTCTCGGAGAATGAAACGACGGTTTTGACGTCCATCACGATGGTCAAGGGGGACCGAGAAGCTAAGGAAGTGATCGATGCCCTTTATAAAGAGCTGGAGCAAGTGGATGTCGAGCATTATTACACAAGCAGCTGGATGATCGATGAAGATCTTAATGCCAATTCCCAAGAAGGGCTGAAGAAAACTGAAGGCATCACGGTTGTCTTCATTCTGGCTGTATTGCTGATAGTCTTCCGTTCAGTGGTGGCACCGATCATTCCGTTGGTAACGGTAGGTTTCACTTATTTATGCTCACAATCAATCGTCTCATTCCTGGTGGATAAATGGGACTTTCCGATTTCGTCTTACACCCAAATATTCCTGGTAGGTATTTTATTTGGAATCGGGACTGATTATTGCATCCTGCTGCTTAGTCGTTTCAAGGAAGAGCTATCGTCACAGGAGTCATTGCCTGAAGCGATCGTTGCGACTTACCGAACTGCGGGTAAGACGGTCTTCTTCAGTGGGCTGACCGTAATGATTGGTTTTGCGGCAATCGGTTTTTCTACTTTTAAGCTCTATCAATCTGCGGCGGCCGTTGCCATAGGGGTTTTTATTTTAATGATCGCCCTCTATACGATCGTTCCATTTTTCATGGCGGTTCTTGGCAAAAAGCTATTCTGGCCGGCAAAAGGGAAACTTGAGCACAGTGAAAGTAAACTATGGGGAATTCTCGGTAACTTCTCCATGAACCGCCCATTGTTGGCGCTAATGATCGTTGCAATCGTCTGTGTTCCCTTTTTGTTTATGTATGATGGGAAGATTTCATATAACTCCCTTGAAGAAGCGGGTGATGATGTTCCTTCCATCATGGCATTTAATATCATTTCCGATGAATTCGGACCAGGACAATCCATGCCAACACAGATTGTCATAAAGAATGACGAACGCATGGATTCGGAAGAGTACGTCGCACTTGCTGAAAAAATCAGCCAGGAAGTCGTCAAGGTGGATGAAGTCGATGTAGTTCGATCCATGACCCGCCCGGCAGGTGAACCGATTAAGGATTTATTTGTAGCGAACCAGGCCGAAACTTTGGAGAAGGGAATCGGAGAAGGAAATGAAGGCATTAAACAAATAAGTGATGGATTAAAAACGGCAGGCAGTGAGCTTTCAGATTCAGGACCGCGGTTGAAGCAAGCGACGGACGGAATAGGGGGTCTAATATCCGGGACCAATGAATTAAAGAGCGGTGTAGGCCAGGTGGAGAAGGCGTTAACAAGCATTGAAGCAGGCATTCGCGATGGCTCTTCAGGGACTGGGGATATAAAAAATGGACTGAATGAGGTCAAGGCAAACTTGGAGAAGCTCGCCACCGGAAGCGGACAGCTCCTCGAAGGCTATAAACAATCAGCTAATGGGCTAAGAGGGCTCACAGATGGATACAAAGAGATTCAAACTAATCTTACGGGCGTATCACAAAGCCTTGCTGGCTTAAATCCTTCCTTTGAGCAAATGGAAGCCACTCATCCAGAATTACAGGCGGATCAGTCCTATCAAACGATCAAGCAAACAGTGCAAGGGGCACAGGGTGGCTTGGAGCCCATGGCAGCAGGCCTTGCCGAGCTAAATAGGAATCTTGGTTCAGTGTCCGGCGGTTTGAATACGGCGAACGAAAATATGGCACAAATCGTAAACGGTCAAACATCTCTCGGGGAGGGCCTGAACCAATTGATTTCAGGTGTTGACACTTTACAAAAAGGTCTAAGCACGATGGCCAATGGTCAGGGGGAAGTCATAAATAATCTGTCAGGGTTTAAAGGCGGCCTTACTAGCTTAAGTAATGGGCAGCAAGAAGTCCTAAATGGTTTTTCAAGCCTCGGCGGGCAACTTACTGATTTGACAGATGGCTTAAATGAAAGTGCCGATGGCCTGAATGAAGTCCATGATGGACTATCGTCCGCACAGGGTTATTTATCAGGGCTGGCAAAAACGGATAAAACGGTAACAGGCATGTACATTCCCAAAGAAGTAGTCGAAAGCGAAGAATTCGGGGAAGCATTGAACGCGTATTTATCTGAAGACGGTAAAACCATGACCATGGATGTGGTGTTCAAGGCGAATCCATATTCCAATGAAGCAATCGAGCAAATTGATTCGATCGAGGCAACTGTTGAAAGAGTAACGAAAGATACAAAGCTAGAAAATGCGCAAGTGGCGATAGGGGGAATCACAAGTACACATCATGACTTGGGCATGATGTCTGAGGAGGATTTCTCACGGACGGTCGTTTTGATGCTGTCGGGTATCGCAATCATTCTCTTTTTCATGCTGCGATCCCTGGTCATGCCGATCTATTTGATTGTATCGCTCGTTTTGACTTATTATACAGCGGCAGCCATTACCGAGTTGCTTTTTGTTAATATTCTCGGTTACGCCGGCATCGGCTGGGCAGTTCCTTTCTTTGCTTTCGTCATCTTGATTGCTCTTGGCATTGACTATAGCATTTTCTTGATGGATCGCTTTAACGAATGGAAGGATAAACCGGTCAAGGAAGCGATGTTACTGTCCATGAGAAAAATGGGAACGGTGATCATCTCGGCAGCCGTAATTCTTGGCGGAACCTTTGCTGCCATGATGCCAGCAGGAGTTTTATCGCTCTTGGAGATAGCCACTTTAATATTGGTGGGGCTTGCTTTATATGCGTTTGTCATATTGCCATTGTTTATTCCAGTGATGGTTGCGACGTTCGGAAGCGCGAATTGGTGGCCGTTTTTGAAAAATAAGGAATAAACTTAAATTAAAGAAGGCATCCGAATGGATGCCTTCAGTTTTTTCGACTGAATGGAGTTTCTTGAATGGATGGAACCTCCCTAGATAGAATAAATTTGCGACACTCCTGGCCGAATAACTCCGCTAGATTGCTTGCTTTGAAGAGGGCTTGGCAGACAGTTGGTGAAAAGGAGCGAATTTAATGAGTGTTGAATGCGAAGGTCGAATAAAATCGTGAACGGTCGAATAAAGAGCGTGGTAGGTCGAATAAAATCGTGAACGGTCGAATAAAGAGCGTGGTAGGTCGAATAAAATCGTGAACGGCCAAAAAAAGTGTGTTGAAGGACGAAAAGCTGCGTGGACGGCCGAAAAAAGCTCCGGATGACGAATAACTGCGGCTCCGGAAACATATTCAAATAAAAAAACTGCAGACAATCTCGCTTTTCTTCGAGTTTGTCTACAGTAAGAAGGCATCCGCATGGATGCCTTCTTTAATTATGTATTCTTTTTTGTCTAAATCGATTTATAATTGGGGGATTCTTGTTTTATATTTCGCGATGATCTTTTGATTGTGTTCATCTGCCCCTTCGATATTACTGCTTAGGAATACGGGAGGGGTCTCCCCTGACTCAATAATCGTTTGGATGACTTGCGTGAAAATCATATTGAGGAGAACGGCCCCGACCACGGTCGATCCAGAACCAAAAGGTATATTATTTGATTTCAGTAATGTGTCACCTTTGGCAATATGATTGTCTATGACCAAATCAACGACATCGTGGAGATAATGCTTCTGTTTATGCCGCGAAGGACAACTTTTTGCATACTCCGGTGATGTTAGTCCAATGACGAAGGCCCCTTTTTCTTTTGCGATAGTGGCGACATCTATGGGAACGGGATTTACGCCGGATGATGAAATGACGATACAGACATCACCAGGACGGATATCCTCATCATGCATGAATTTCTCTGATAGGTCATTTTGCCGTTCAAGTTGGGATGATCTTGAAGCACCCTTAAAAAGCATCAAATCTTCAAAGAAAATAGGACGAATTGCCGCTAACCCACCTGCCCGGTAGAATACCTCTTCGGTCAAAATATGAGAGTGCCCGCTTCCGAATAAATGGATGATTCCATCTGACATCACTGCTTTTGCGATATGTTCCACAGATTCCTTAATTGATTGCTTTTCCTGTTCTTCCACAATTGTGAGTAAAGCCTGCACTTCTTCAAAGTATGAGTTCATATATGTGACACCCTCCGATTGAAAATAATCAATTTTATCTGCTTATTTTGATACTGAACTTATACCTGTCCGCACGATAAGCCGATTTAACATATTCAAGGGGAGTTCCATCTATCAGGAACGTATGCCTTTGAATGAATAATATGGGTGAGTGCTTTGGAATCGCTAAATGGGTGACTTCTAATTCAGAAGCAATCGATGATTCCAACGTTTGTGTAGCATAGTCTATTTTAAGTTTAACGTAGTTCTCCACATATTGGTAAAGAGAAAGGTTAATGATTTCTTCCGTTAATCCTTTAATTAAATTGGCAGACATGTACACGGTCTCGAGCGCCATTGGAACATCATCAGCCAACCGAATGCGTTTTATTTCATAAACGGGAGCATAAAGGGAAATGTGCAATTCACTGGCAATCTTCTTATCGGCCGGAATGATTTCAAAGCTCAGCAGCTTACTGCTTGGGTTCAAACCCCTGGCTTTCATGTCCTCGGTAAAACTGGTCAACCCATTGAGCTGCTGCTCCAACTTCTTATCGGCGACAAAGGTTCCCCTTCCTTTTTGACGGTATAAGTATCCGTCATTCACCAAATTATTTATGGCTTGCCGGACGGTCATCCGGCTAATTCCGAATTGCTCGGCATATTCACGTTCAGATGGAAGGGCATCGTGCGCTTGGAACTCACCGTTTTCTATTTGTCTTTTTATTTGTTCTTCGATTTGAAAATAAATCGGAAGAGGTGAGTTTTTATCAATCATCGACTTTCGCTCCTTTTAGGGTATTAATACTCCGGATAACGCTTTTTGGTCTGCGATAATTGTAACATTATTATGTTTTTTTAGGATAGATGCAGGGAATTCCTCTGAAATGTCACCGTGTATCAATTTCTTCAGTGTTTCGGCTTTTTCTTCACCAGATATCAACAGCAGAATTTCTTTGCTTTTCATGATTGTTGAAATGCCCATCGTAACGGCATGTGTAGGAACTTCGTCTATGGAATCGAAATAACGTGCATTCGCTTGGCGCGTTGAATCCTCGAGTGTCACGACATGTGTTCCTGATGTGAAGGAAGTTCCAGGTTCATTAAAACCAATATGGCCATTTTGCCCAATGCCAAGTATCTGAAGATCGATCCCTCCGACGGAATCTATCATTTCATCATACAGTTTACATTCTCCGTTGGTGTCATCTGCTGTGCCATTTGGCAGGTGAGTGCGCTCTTTATTTATATTGATGTGAGTGAATAGGGAGTCATTCATATAATAATGGTAACTGTTTCGATCATTTGGTTTTAAACCGATATACTCGTCAAGATTAAAAGACGTTACATGTTCATAAGATGTATGATTGCGCACGTGATCTTCAATCAAATTATCGTACATTCCTTTAGGGGTACCGCCTGTTGCAAGGCCCAATTTGATATTAGGATTTCCTTTGACCTTTCCGATCACTATTTCTGCGGCTGTCCGGCTCATTTCCATGTAGTCCTGCACTTGTATGATATTCATTATACATTCTCCTTTTTAAAAGCTATATTTCCTCTGCAGAACGTCATTTCAACGTCCAAGCGGTCATTCAATATTACAAGATCGGCGTCTTTGCCGACCTGGATGCTTCCTTTTCTGTCAAAAATCCGAAGTTGTTTGGCAGGGTTTTCCGCCGTCATTTTTATAATGTCAGTCATGGAACAATCGGTATATTCCATTGTGTTCTTGATGGCATCGTTCATTTTCAATATACTGCCGGCTAGTGTACCATCTGAAAGCGTTGCTTTCGTTTCGTTAACATACACAGGCTGACCGCCTAAATCATAGGTTCCCTTTTCAAGCCATTTGGCACGAAGCGAATCCGTTATCAAGATCATTCGTTCGCTGGTAATTTGGTTATATGCCAGCTTGATCATTTCCGGCCTGCAATGAATGCCGTCAGCAATAAGTTCAACATATAGCTCGTCTCGAAGATAAGCAGCTCCCAAAACACCGGGTTCACGGTGATGGAGTCCCCGCATCCCATTATAAAGATGTGTAACGTGGGTAGTCCCTGCTTGGATTGCTTCATCGATTTGGTCATATGTTGCATCTGAATGTCCAATGGAAGCGACGACGCCAGTTGCCTTTAAGTGAGCGGCAAGATCTAATCCGTTTGGTTGTTCAGGAGCAAGCGTTACAAGCTTGATTTGATTTTCGGCCATTTCCTGCCACCTTTTAAATAGAGTGACATCAGGGTCAACGATATGCTCTTCAGGCTGTGCTCCTTTACGGACCGGTGATATGAAAGGACCTTCTAAATGGATTCCAATTATTTCAGCGTGTTCTTGTGATTGATTTTCGATATATTTACCAGCATTAAGAAGTGCTGATTGAATGGCTTCGGCAGTTTGAGTCATTGTAGTGGCCAGAAAGCTGGTGGTTCCTTCTTTGGGAAGAGTCTCTGCCATTGTGGATAATGCTTCATGTGTGGCATCCATTGCATCGGAATTGGATGCTCCGTGAATGTGGATGTCGATCGCACCGGGAATTACCTGATAATCCGGTGAAAGAGTAATTACCTCGGCATCATCGTCCTGTTTGTATTGGCTGACTGGACCAACCTCGGCAATTTTTCCATCCACGACTTTAATATACCCATTTTTGTATGTTTCCTTTTCGCTATGAACTATTAGATTATTAATAATGAATGTTTTCATACATAATCTCCTTTATGAAAGTAAAACTTAATGAATGAGTCAATATATTTTGCCCTCATTTTATCGTTTTTATTAAAAGTTGTCTAGACCAGTTAGGGTATATCAGGATTAAAAAAGCATTTTTTGCTTTTTTTTCGAAGAAATTAGTATATTTTTAAGTGAATTGGTATAGACATCTATATATTTTCTGTGCTAGTATAAGCCAAAGAAAAGTTATTATATTGATAAAATGAAAACGCTTTATACGTCTTTTCGTTCTGCTGAATCAAAAGAAGTTAGGAACAAGGGAGATGAGTTCGATGTTAAATTTTTTACAAAAGATAGGTAAGGCTTTAATGTTACCGATTGCTGTTTTGCCAGCAGCGGCTTTATTGCTTCGTTTAGGGCAACCGGATTTACTCAATATTCCATTTATGGCTGCCTCGGGACAAGCCATTTTTGATAATCTTGCCATATTGTTCGCTTTAGGTATAGCGATTGGATTATCCAAAGATGGAAGCGGTGCTGCGGCATTGGCAGGTCTTGTTGGTTACTTTGTTTTAACGAATGGTACACAAGCGATTAATAAAGATATCAACATGGCTGTTTTAGGCGGTATTATATCCGGTATAGTTGCCGCTCTTCTATATAATAGATACTCCGACATAAGACTCCCTGAATGGCTTGGATTCTTTTCAGGGAAACGATTCGTCCCGATCATCACTTCGCTTGCGATGATTATACTTGCGGCAATATTCGGTTTTGTTTGGCCGCCGATTCAAGATGTAATCAATAGTGTTGGTGACTGGATTACAGGTGCAGGGGCATTGGGTGCCGGCGTATTCGGCGTTTTGAATCGCTTATTGCTTCCAGTAGGCCTGCATCATGTCTTGAATAGTATGGTTTGGTTCGTCTTTGGTGAGTACAATGGAGCGACAGGTGATATAAATCGTTTCTTCGCAGGGGACCCGACTGCTGGGCCCTTCATGACCGGCTTTTTCCCGATCATGATGTTCGGTCTTCCAGCTGCGGCATTAGCGATGATTGCAGCTGCAAAGAAAGAGAAACGTAAATTGGTGACGGGGATGCTTGTTGGGTTAGCTTTCACTTCTTTCCTTACAGGAATCACTGAACCGATTGAATTTCTGTTCATGTTCATCGCACCGGTGTTATATGTAATACATGCCCTTTTAACCGGGGTCTCCCTGGCACTTGCTGTTATATTGGATATCCATCATGGTTTTGGATTCTCCGCAGGAGCCATTGATTATTTCTTGAACTTTGGTATTGCGCAAAAACCGCTATGGTTAATACCGATTGGCTTAGTATACGCGGCAGTTTACTTCGTGATTTTCTATTTTGTCATCAAGGTCATGGATTTAAAAACACCTGGCCGTGAAGACGATGAGGAAGAAGTGGAAGAAGAAACTATTGTGAAAACAGGGGATAAATATACCGATATGGGATCGCTTTTCATTCAAGATCTTGGCGGTAAAGAGAATATAAAGCTAATTGATAACTGTGCAACACGCTTGCGTTTACAAGTGGCCGATTCAGGAAATGTGAATGAAGCAGCCTTAAAACGGCATGGTGCGCGCGGTGTCATGAAGTTGAATAAATCGAGTGTGCAGGTCATTGTTGGAACGAATGTTGAATTCGTTGCAAATGCAATGAAACAACTTGTCAAGAATGGCGTCGACCCAAGCCAAGTGAAAGCAGTTCCATCTGCACAAGTGGCAGAGGATATAGTAGAGGGAAACCAAGCTTTGGGTGTAAATGACTTTGTCCTTCCAATTGAAGGAACGGTTTTACCGATAGAACAAGTTCCCGATCAAGTGTTTGCTATGAAAATGATGGGGGATGGCTTTGCTATCGAGCCAGTCAACGGAAAACTAGTATCCCCAATCGATGGGGAAGTGCTAAGTATCTTCCCGACAAAACATGCACTGGGATTGAAAATGGATAATGGTCTGGAAATTTTGATCCATGTTGGTTTAGATACAGTTAAATTAAATGGAGAAGGGTTTACATCTCTTGTACAAGAGGGTCAAAGACTAACAAAAGGAACACCTCTTTTGGAAATTGATTTAGATTTCATAAAACGGAATGCCCCATCAACGGTCACTCCTATTATATTCACTAACTTACCTGAAGGAACGGCAGTGAAATTGCAAAAGTCAGGGATCCAGAAACAAAATACACCAGATATCATCAAGTTGGAAAAACTATAAATTTATCAAAAAAGGGATGTCGACATTGTCGACATCCCTTTAGACTGTGGACAAACTCAATGAAAAGCGAGTTTGCCTGCAGTTTTTTTTATGGCTTGTACAATTTGGATGTTGATTTCACTCAAGAAACTCGCTTTCCGCGGGCGATCGTGGAGCCTCCTTGGCTTGCGCCTGCTGAGTCTCACACATTCGCTCCAATCAACTATGTTTTTAAAATTCAGATGGAAACCGAACTTGAGGAGTTGGTTTGGGTCAGTTGATTCGGGAATATCATTTGATGAAATATACGTTTTCCGAACCACTTTTAGAAGCACACCTTTCAATTGGATGAAACGGCTTCTTTATATACTTCTTGCTGTGATAAATTGTCATAACCAAAACAAACGGGTGCCCCATTGGCAGGATCTATCATGACCCTTGCATGAATACGAAAGACTTCTTCTAAAACGGGAGGTGTAATGATTTCGGTGGGGGTACCGATTTTAACGATTTCTCCTTCCTTCATCGTTATGATTTCATGTGAAAACCGGGACGCATGGTTAATATCATGCAGCACCATGACAGTCGTTATTTTTTGTTCTTTATTAAGCTTTTCAACTATTTGCAAAACCTCCAGTTGATGAGCCATATCAAGGTAGGTGGTCGGCTCATCCAATAATAAAATCTCCGTTTTCTGTGCTAAAGCCATCGCTAGCCAAACTTTTTGTCTTTGACCACCGGAAAGATTTGTGATCTCCCGGTTTCTAAATGAAAGGGTTTTGGTGATATCCATGGCCCATTCAATCGTTTCTTTATCTTCTTTCATTAATTTATTTACATTATTGCGGTGCGGATACCTTCCATATGAAATAAGCTCCTCTACCTTCAATTGGGCTGGAGCAACCGGGTTTTGGGGAAGTAGAGCCAAGTGCTTGGCAATCTGCTTCGTATGGATCTTATGTAAATCCTGACCTTGTAAAAAAACGCTTCCGCTCTTTTGCTTTAGAATGCGGCCTATCGTTTTCAGTAATGTGGATTTACCACAGCCATTAGGACCAATGATGGTAGTGACCAGGCCTTCTTTTATTTCCAAGTTCAAGTCTTTGAACACCGTGAATTTCTCGTAATTCGTTTCTAGATTTTCCATGCGGAGAATACTCACTGATCATCTCTCCTTCTACGATTTAGCTTTAATTAGTAAATAAAGAAAATATGGGACACCAATAATTGAGATGACGATCCCAACTGGCAATTCAGCCGGTGCAAAAACGGTTTTTGCGATAAAGTCGGATGCGATCACCAGCAATGCGCCAATTGCTCCCGATACTGGAATTACCTGATTGTGATGGATACCTACAAGGTGCTTTGCTATGTGGGGAGCCATTAAACCTACGAATCCGATATTTCCCGATACTGAAACG
Organism: Peribacillus sp. NPDC101481; assembly: GCF_044767165.1. NCBI lineage: Bacteria > Bacillati > Bacillota > Bacilli > Caryophanales > Bacillaceae > Peribacillus > Peribacillus sp. NPDC101481. Next base: position 59,580 of record NZ_JBIWNJ010000007.1, read on the forward strand.
GAGGCGCCCACCAATCCGATGCTGCAGAGTAAAAGGATGATCGTTTCCTTTTCTACTGAAACCCCCAAACTTTTAACGCTCGATTCTTCCAACTGATACAAATCCAGTAAATACGCCTTTTTCTTAATAATCGGAATCAGGACTATCATCCATGGTAACATCGATGCGATGTATTTCCAGTTCGCATCATATATCGTTCCTGAAAGCCAAACCGTTGCCATTTCAAAATCGGTTGACTTCATTTTTAATGATAAATATAAGGAAAGGGCACCAAATGCCGAGCCTATGGCGATTCCGGTCAGTAAAAGGCGGCCCATGTCCAGGGTGCCATTCTTCCAAGAGAAAAGGAAAATCAATAGGGCTGCCAAAAGCCCGCCTACCAAACCGAATAGCGGAAAACTCATAATGGAGAACCAGTCCGAGCCGCTGTTTTGACCTTGATAGAAAAACATGAAAATGACAATGGCCGTACCAGCACCGGCATTAATACCGAGAATACCGGAATCGGCTAAGCCATTTTTCGTAACCCCTTGAATGACAGTCCCTGCAATTCCTAAGCTCACTCCCACCAAACCGGCGATCACAATGCGGGGGAGCCTGAAATCAAAGATGACCAAATCAAAATCGGAAACTGGATTCACCCTGAATAATGTCTGAAGGACAGCTTTGACGGTCATGTCGAATGTACCGGATATCAAACTAAAATAACTTGTAATAACGATTAAACATAAAATGATGGTCATCGTAATGGTGAAGCGCCACCGAGTATTCTTATCCATTCTTTTCTCCTCCTCTCGTTCTAATTAAGTACAGGAAGAAAGGAATGCCGATCAGGGAAGTAACGACTCCTATGGGGGTTTCGAATGGATAATTAACAAACCGGCTCAAGACATCGCAAAGAGCTAGAAAAACCGCACCGATTACCCCAGCACATGGAACGATCCACTTATAATCTATTCCAATTAAAAACCGGGTGATGTGGGGGATGATAAGTCCAACAAAACCGATTTTCCCTACAAGCGCCACTGCGATTCCCGTTAAGCAAATGACGGAAAGGAGGGCCACAGCTTTTACTATTTTTGTGCGCTGACCTAAATTGATGGAAATTTCTTCGCCTAAAGATAATATCGTAATGGATTTTGAGATGAATAGGGCGAGGATGATTCCCACCATTCCACACGGTATCGCCAATTTTAGTACATTGGGATCGATCTGGTGCAATCTCGAGTTATACCAAAAACTTACATTCTGGGAAATTTGGAAATAGGATGCTATGGCAGCAGAAATACTGCTTAAAAATGTCCCGATCACAGTTCCGATTATGGCTATTCGAACGGGTGATAATCCATTTGGAAGCAGCGACCCAAAACCAAAGACAATTCCGGCTCCCAATGCAGAACCTAACATGGAAAAGAGGATCATTTGGAATGAAGACATACCTGGAGCAAATACCATACAAAGTGTAATTACGAAAGCAGAGCCATCCGTCACTCCCATGATTGAAGGGGATGCAAGATAATTTCTTGTCATCCCCTGCATGAGTGCTCCTGATATGGCTAAAAATGCCCCGACGAGTAGGGCACCCAAAACTCTAGGCAAGCGAGAAGCCATAATGATCGTATGGTCAACGTTACTCGAGTCATAGTGGAAAATGGCATTCCATACCGTTATGGAATCTATATTTTTGGCACCATATAAAATCGATAATACGATGGAGAAGCAAATCAATAGAGGTGCCATACAAAGAATTATTATTGGTAATGAATTTGTTTTTGCCATATCAATCAACGCACCTTACTGTTTATTTAGCTAATTCTTCCGTTGCAGCCTTCAGGAAAGCTGTTTTACTCCAAGCCGTTCCACCTTGAGCAAGGGGGTCAACCGAGTTTACAAACACTTTATTGTCTTTTACTGCCGTGATGCTCTTCCAAATGGAGTTGTTTTCCAAATCTTTTAACGCTTCCGGTTTTTGTGCATTTTCACTTTCCGAGAATTGCAAGAAGACATAATCTGGGTCCAGTTCTGCAAATTTTTCTAATGAAATCATTTCTTGTGCTTTAATAGGCTTAATTTCTTCAGGGACAGTCAAGCCTAGATCTTTATAAATTATCGGGTTGAAATATACATCCTCAGGATATAGGAATAGGCTGCCGTTCCGGATTCTCACCACTAAAGCCTTTTTATCCTTCAGTTTTTCACCAATTTCCAGTTTTGCTTTTGCGGCGTCATCATTATAGGTTGTGATGATTTTTTCAGCTTGATCTTTTTTTCCGGCAAGGCTGGCCATTAACCGCAGGTTGTCTTCCCAATTTGTCGAAATATGTGAATAAGGGAATGTTGGTGCCACTTTTTCCAATTGTTCCGTCACATTAGCTGGGGATTTAGATGACCACATGATCACATCAGGTTTCATCCCAAGAATAGTTTCATAGTTCGGCTGCATTTTTTCACCGATCGACTTAGCACCTTCGAGGTCTTTAGCCAAATATTCAGGTATTTCTCCACCTACAGTAACAACACCAGAAGGTTTAATCCCTAATATGGCTGCATCCTCCATTGATTCTAAACTAGCAGTGGCGATACTGGTGACTTTGGCTGGGATTGTATACTCCTTATCCAGATATGTGACGGTTTGGGTCTTTGCTTCTTTTTTCGCCGTATCTGTTACCTTGCTCTTCTGTGAAGCATCCTCGGAAGTCTTTTCGGCATTGCCGCAAGCTCCAAGTCCTAAACTGAATACTGTTGCCATTCCAAGTACGAATAATTGCTTTTTCATTAGTCGATTCCCCTTTTTGAAATATATTAAATATCATTTATCGCTGCTTCATAGGATCGAAAACAAATCCTTATTGGTTGAATATCTATTTCACTTCCTTTGCCTGTTGAAATTAACAATAGCTTAACAAAATGACGTGTGTTAGTGATAACGATTATCATTATCAATTCAACATGCTATTAAATATATAATTAATTTTCAATTATTTCAAGAATAATTTTCCATATTGATGTTTTTGGTATGTCAAAAAGGCTTTGAAAATCGGTGGGGAAAGGGGGTGGGAAAGCTCCTTTTTGTAAAATGATAGGGAAAAATTATCGGTGTATGTTGATATATTCATTGAGAAAGATTATCATTATCGGTGTTGTGCAATGATATTCTTTTAAAAATTACCTGAATAAAATTACTAGTATTAGAGGTTGGAGGAATTCATTTAGATGATGCATAAAAAAATGGACAAAAGCGTAATGGACAAAACTGCTGCCAGCACAGAGGTTACGATCAAAGGAACTCAACAGATTCCCATGCAGTCGAGTGCCGGGAAACGTGAATACCAAATCTTTGTATCAAAACCATTGGAAGAGCCGCCACCCTCGGGATATCCAGTCATTTATTTGCTTGATGCCAATTCGGTATTTGGAACGATGGTTGAGGCGGTACGATTGCAATCGCGCCGGCCGGAAAAGTCAGGCGTGGTTCCCGCCATCATTGTGGGTATTGGATATGCCACCAATGCACCATTTTCTTCTGAACGTTATTATGATTTCACTCTGCCCGTTGCGGTTAGCGAGTTACCAGTAAGACCAGACGGAAGTCCATGGCCTTCACATGGAGGGGCGGAAAACTTTCTGAAATTCATAGAAGACGATTTAAAACCGGAAATCGGTAAAAGGTATAAGGTCGATTACAATAGCCAAACGCTTTTCGGGCATTCCCTTGGCGGTCTTTTCGCTTTATATGTTCTTTTTGAAAATCCGTATGCTTTCCAAACATACATAGCTGGGAGCCCATCTCTCCATTGGAACAAAAAGTGGTTCCGTGAGGAGGAGGATAGGTTTCTTTCCCGATTGAATCAAGGAAATGGTGATATTTCCTTATTGCTTGGCGTGGGTGAACTGGAGGGCACCCATAAAAGCGGCATGAACGAAAATGCTTTGGAATTATCAAAACGATTATCCTTAAAAGATAGCGGAGTGAATGTTCAATTCAAGGAGTTTGAAGAAGAGGGGCATCTTTCAGTTTTGCCGCCTTTGATTAACAGGGCCATACGTTTTGCTTTGAAGAGAAATGTGCCTGGTAAGAAATAGGTCTTTCTCAGTAAATCCGTGGAGGGCACTTGACCATTAAGTTATAAATATATATCATTACCTGTAGGTTCCAATTGATAATGATTATCATTATTAGTTGGGCTGGGAGATTGCTAATAAACATTCACTATCAAGAATTTGAAAAAATTATGAAGGAGGACAATGACTGATGACCAACCGTTTCGTGAATGAAAATGGGATCTACAATGAATTTATAAATGAAGAAGGTCGGCATTCCCTTTGGCCCGCCTTTTTGGTTATTCCAGAAGGCTGGTCATTGATATATCGAGAGGACTGCTGGAAATACATAAAACTAGTTGCTAGCATTGATGGAACAAAATGAAAACAAGGATACAAATGGGCCCTAAAATAGTAGTGTGCATCGTTTATGTCATAGCGATGTTCATGGTTTCGATGGACGGGACGATTGTCAATGTGATCCTCCCGACAATCAGTAATGAATTTAACCTAGATCCTTCTTCAACCAGTGGCATTAATATTGGATATTTAGTTAGCCTGGCTGTCTTCCTTCCAGTAGCGGGTTGGCTAGGGGATCGATTTGGGACCAAGAAGATCTTCTTGATTGCATTGGCTGTCTTTACGGCTGCTTCCTTTTTATGCGGCTTTGCCAATAATCTGCAAACCTTGAACTTGTTCAGGGTTTTGCAGGGGGCTGGAGGCGGGATTCTGACACCGGTGGGAATGGCGATTTTATTCAGAACGTTCTCTCCGGAGGAACGGCCAAAGGTTTCCCGTTCCCTTGTGCTGCCCATTGCATTCGCACCAGCCATTGGTCCGATCGTTGGCGGGTTCTTCACGGAGCAGCTGTCTTGGCGTTGGGCATTTTATATAAATGTTCCTTTCGGGATTATGGTCCTGTTAATCGGTGTACTGTTTTTAAAAGAACATAAAGAGCCTACGGCTGGCAGGTTGGACCTTCCGGGATTCCTGCTTTCAGCTTCAGGCTTTTCCATGCTGATGTATGCAATGAACATAGGTCCATCAAAAGGATGGGACTCCCCCATTATCATGTATACAGGGATTATCGGTGCAGTTCTTATTCTCTCATTTATTCTATTGGAACTGCGAGTGGACCAGCCGATGCTTGATTTGCGTTTATTATCTGATCGATTGTTTCGGACATTGGGCATCATCTCATTATTTTCAATGGCCGGCTTATTGGGGATGCTCTTTGTGTTCCCGTTAATGTATCAAAGTGCGCTTCGTGCTTCAGCCTTGGAAAGCGGGCTGACGACATTCCCGGAAGCCATAGGTTTGATGGTGGCATCCCGGATGATGCCTTTGACTACAAAGAAACTGGGCATACATCAGGTGATCCAGTTGGGGCTGCTTAGCACAATCATCATTTATACCTTGATTAGCCTCGTGGGGCCGACAGCCAACCCGTGGTTCCTTCGGGCCCTATTATTTAGCGTCGGCGTATGTTTGGGACATACAGTTGTGGCCATACAGTACTCCACTTTCACTAATATCAACTCGGCTTCGATGGGGATGGCCGCCACATTGTTCAATGTTCAAAACCGGATTGGCTCTGCGATGGGTGTCGCCATCCTAGCCAGCATCCTGGGGGCAGCGGGCGCTGACACGATGGGAACGAATGGGCATGTTAACTTATCATCCTATCAATTCGCTCTCTTCGGTTCTGCCATTTTGCTCGTCATAGCCCTATTATTTGCGATGCGTTTAAAGAAGGATGATTTTAAGGCCACCATACCGAAACAGGACAGGGCTAATTCCCTTGATGTAAAACCGGTCAAAAGCGGGTAAGTTCACTCATTCAGTTAATGTATCGGGTTGAGGGAGGTCACTGTGATTTTAACCAGTGGCCTCCCCTTCATTTTGCTGCAGTAAGGAGTAGGGGCAGGAGAAATGGTTGAATTATATATATGTAAATTGCCTCTAAAGAAAGAGGAGTCCGACTTAAATAAGCTGCTTGTCCATGTTTCAGCCGAAAGGCAAAATCGGGTGAAAAGGTTCGTCAAGTTGGATGATGCGTACCGTTCTTTGTTGGTACGGTTTGTTCTTAAAGAACGATACGGTCCAGTTAAGGAAGGACTGGATTGGATGACAAATTCATTTGGGAAGCCTTTTTCATCCAATTTTCCATCGTTCCATTATAATATTTCCCATTCCGGTGAGTATGTCGTTTGTGCCGTGCATGATGCAGAAGTGGGAGTGGATATAAAGTGGGCAGGAAGAAAATGATCATTTCTTGTGTCGCACTTTTTGGCACATTTACGTTATTGACAGGTTATGCTCAAGGGCCGGTTGATTTTGCCATTTACCGGTTTGCGGCTGGGCTGGGCCTTGGGGGGAATCCTCCCTTGTTGGTCGTTCTTACTTCGGAATATTCACCTAAGTCCATTAAAAATATAATGGTGGGCGTCATGTTTAGCGGTTATTCGATCGGAGGCATTTTGGTGTCGCTATTAGGAATGAAAGTGATTCCGGATCTAGGTTGGCAGTGGATGTTTTTCATAGGTGCCATTCCGCTAGTATCCAGTTTATTTACGTTTGGCGCCATTTGTTTAATTTTACTTGGTTTTAAACCGGGAACAATCGTTTTATATTTCTTGGTTGCAGTAGCAGGGGCGGCATCCATAGGATCGCAAATTAAACAATGCATATATTTCAACTTTCTATCCAACTTATATTAAATCGACAGCACTTGGCTGGGCACTTGGAATCGGCAGGTTCGGTGCCATTCTGGGACCTTCGATTGGCGGAGTATTAATAGAGTTAAAGTTGCCCATTTATTTTGCCAGATATGTGGTCGTGGATTTAAAAGTTATAATGAAAATGCTAAATACTGTTCCCAGATCTGTAAAGGGACAGCCTACATAAAATATGAATTAAAGAAATGTAGTCAATGCGGGAAGAAGTACAAACCAAGAAAGGATTGTTCTTTGGATTGCAGCAGCAAGGGCAGGAAAAACCGTAAAGGATCTGGTTAATTTCCCAGCATTCATTTCTGCTTTACGGATTGCTTCCGTATATGGTCAAAAAAAAGAGCCTGTTTTATTGAAAACAGGCTCTAAATATTAGGTCTTAAGACTCAGCGGAAAAGAGTATTATGCATTCGAGCATATGCTGGTTATTTCTGCTGCATCAACGATACGCTGAACTTCAGATCCCTCAAGTGTTTCTTTTTTCAATAACTCTTCAACAAGCTCTTCATACTGTAGGCGATTCGAGTCAATCAACATTTCCGTTTCAGAAATCGCTTTCGTGAATAATTCCTGCATCTTTTGCTCCTTCTCGCCTTTATTAAAGGTGAGGGTAAATCCATCTTGAAGCATTCCGGTATCGACCATTTGTTCAAGTAGATGTTTCGCCTGCTGCACATCCCCGCCTACACCGATGCTATGTTCTCCTAAATACATTCTTTCCGCCACGCCGCCTGCTAAAATCATTTTGACTTGATCAAGCAATTCACTGGCTGTTGCCAGATGGAGTTCTTTAGGTATTGGCGCTACATACCCAAGGGCTTCCCCACGCGGGATGATGGTTGCCTTTCGAACGGAACCGGGCTTTGTCAAAGCTGCGATCAAGGCATGTCCACTTTCATGGATGGCCACGCGCCGCTTCGTATCCACATCATTCAAGGTACGTGATGTCGCTCCAAGTATCGTGCGATCAATGGCGTAATCAAGATCCTGTTTACGAATCATATCCTGTTCATTCCTCAGGGCATGACGTGATGCAGTATCGAACAGGGAGCTTAAGTCAGCACCGGAGAAACCGGATGTACTTTCAGCCAACTCATCCAGGGAAGCAAGGACATCTGTCGCCAGACGCTTACCCTTCGTATGGATATTGATGATTTCCTTTCTTCCTTGTGTATCCGGAAGTGGAACTTGGAAAGAGAAATCGATCCTGCCTGGTCGTAGAAATGCCTCATCGAGCATATCTTTCCGGTTGGTCGCTGCAATGAATAAAATCCCTTCATTTGGATGGCCCCCATCCAATTGCACTAGCAGTTCAGTTAACGTTTTTTCGCCTTCTTCACCGCCATGAGCTTTCCTTTTACCAGCCAATGCGTCGACTTCATCGATGAAAATGACAGCTGGCGATTGCTTACGTGCATTTTGGAAAAGGCTGCGGACACGGGCTGCACCGACTCCAACAAACATTTCGTTGAAGGCTGAACCGCTCGTTGAGAAGAAGTTTGCACCAAGCTCTTTTGCGATTGCCTGTGCAAGCAAGGTTTTCCCCGTTCCAGGGGGGCCGTATAATAAAATGCCTTGAGGCGGCTTAATTCCAATTTTAGCTGAACGCTCAGGTTCCTTTAGTGTAGTGAGTGTCTGCAGGATTTCATGTTTGATTTCGGATTGCAAACCGCCTACATCATCCAAAGTTATCTCTGGCAGGGGCTTTGGGGTGGAAAGGCTTTGTTTTTTACTGCCGATCCGCAATCCGCCCTTTGATTTTTTCTGTATAATGACAGCGGTTGTGACGAGAGCCGCCATTAATCCGCCTAAAATCCATAATGCTGATTTATTAGTTGATGAAAAAGAATATTGAACGTTATAAGTTTCGACAAGTTTATTGATCATTTGACTGTTGGGAGGAATACTGGAAACGTATTCTCCATCTGGTGTGGAGATGTGAAGAGTGCCATTTCTTTTTTCTTCAATGGTGACAAGGGCTCCATCTTGGGCTTTAATCGTCTTTTCCACCGAGGAAAAAGGAATGACCATATCCTTTGACTGAGTAACAACATACCAACTGATTCCAGAAATTATCACAATGAGAGCCGTCAGGAACGGCAGCAATTTCGAAACTAATTTAGAGTTCGAGTTCAATTTTTCATCTCCTTTAAGTATATATATTCAGTATAAAATTTTTAAACATGTTATCTATAGGTCTTTATGCCTTAAATTAAAGGTAAATAATGTTAAAGCCAAGAAATAATATTTATTACGAAAGTTTAAAGAGTCCGGAATTTAGAAATATTTAATCTAACCGGCATATTAGACTTTTTAAATGCGAAATGCTAAAGTGAAATGGTCTAAGTCATGAAAAAATAAAATGGTAGAAGAGTGTGAAGTTCTATGAGTAAATTTATAAAAGACTATATGATTACGATGAAGGATATCGTTAGAGAAGGTGATCCCATTCTGCGTCAGGTAACGGATGAAGTTAGCCTGCCGATTTCGGATGAAGATCGTGAAACGTTGGAATGCATGATGCAATACCTGAAAAACAGCCAGGACCCAAAACTCCAAAAGAAGTACAACTTACGTGAAGGAGTTGGGTTGTCTGCAAATCAGATAGGCTTGAATAAACGCATGTTCGTCATGTATTTTCCCGATGAAAAAGGGAAGCTGTTTGAATATGCCCTTGTGAATCCGAAAATCATCAGCCATTCTGCCACAATGATCTATTTACCGCAAAGTGAAGGCTGCCTTTCCGTCGACCGTGACATTAAGGGGTATGTACCTCGTTATGAACGGGTTAAAATCAAAGCTTTGGATGGTAATGGTGAGGAAATAGAGATGCGGCTGAAGGGCTTTGCTGCAATCGTGTTTCAACATGAGTTAGATCATTTAAACGGGATGATGTTTTATGACCGGATCAACACCGAAAACCCTTTCAAGCTTCCGGAAAACGTGGAAGTGAAAAGTCTGTAAGGCAAAAAGGCAAAGCGACATGCTTTGCCTTTTTACTGTTTTATGGCTGCACAAGCATATCCTCTTCCATATGCTTATGCAGATCACTGAGTATGGCAAGGTTCTGTTAGCTTAGCCAAGAGTTCGGATAATGTACCCTAATATAAGAAATGCCTCTGGTTTAACTGTCTCCAAAACATACGTCCTTCAAACTTCTCACCTCGGTATGATCTTTCGACTATCTTCACTTCCTATTTATAGAAGGGAGATGAAAAACAAAAAGCGCTGCAAATGCAGCGCTTTTTGTTTAGTGTAAGTATTCCTTTTTTGAAGGTGTTTCCACTCTTGTTTTACCCATGAAGAATACCGTGATTGCTGCAAGACCGATCGGAATGAGAGCCAAGGTGAATATCAATGATATCGAATCGGACATCGCATGAACGATTTTATCCAGGATAAAGTCCGGAATCTCGGCACGTGCATCCGATTGGAAGAGCTGACGTGGGTCATCCATCAAGCCGGCTGTATCCGGACCTCCTTGCATTCCTTTAAATGCATCCGTCATTTTACTTTGGAATACATTGGTCTGAATCGCTCCATAAATCGTTACACCGAGTGTCATCCCAAATGAACGGAGGAATGAGTTTGTTGAGTTGGCCGACCCCCTGAATCTAGGTTCCAAGTTGTGAATGGACGCAATAGGCAAAAGGGAGAAGGAAAAGCCCATGCCAAATCCAGTCAGAATCATATACAAAGTTAATAAAGTCCTGCTGGTATCAGGGGTGATGGTTCCTAATAGAAGCATTCCTGCAAAATAACAGATGACAGAAACCGTCATTAAGTTGCGAAAACTTGTCTTTGTATTGAATATCCCGCCAACTGCACTGCCGAATACAGAACCAAGCATCATGGGAGTTAGGATCAATCCGGCATTTGTTGCAGAACCACCGTAAACTGCCTGCACGAAAATCGGGATATAGACGGTTAATATAATGAATGTACCGCCATAAAGAATGGCTAAGATCTGAGAAGTGGCAAATAATCGCCTTTTAAACAGCCATAATGAAATGATTGGATCTTTTGCCCTTTTTTCGAAAAAGAAAAATGTAACGAAGAAAACCAAAAAACTGGCAAACAGGCCTATGATGGGAGAGGAACTCCAGCCATACTCCCCGCCCAGTTCGAGAGCGAACATTAAGCTGATAACGGCAATGACGAGTGTTGCTGCGCCACCCCAATCAATTTTTTGCTCTTGGTTGTTGGGTGACTCCTTGTAGTAATTCCAGATGAAAAATAAAGAAATGATCCCAATCGGAACATTGACGTAGAAAATCCAGTGCCAGCTGGAATATTCAGTGATATAAGCGCCTAAAAGTGGTCCCAATACGCTTGATGCCCCAAACACAGCACCGAAAAGTCCAGTTAATTTCCCCCGTTTTTCAGGTGGGAAAATATCAAAAATGATCGTAAAGGCTATAGGCATCAAAGCGCCTCCGCCTATCCCTTGGATTGCACGGAAGATACTTAACTGCACTATGCTCTGGGCCATGCCGCATAATGCGGAGCCGATTAAAAAGACTATAAGTCCAAAAATAAAAAACCTCTTTCTTCCATACATATCGGAAAGCTTACCGAATATCGGCATACTGGCCATCGTGGCGACCATATAGGCAGATGTCACCCATACAAACTTATCGAATCCGCCTAAATCAGAAACGATCGTTCCCATTGCAGTCGCAACAATCGTATTATCCATTGCTGACATCAAGATACCCAATAGTAAACCGGCAACAATGAATTTTTGTTTTTTTTGAGCGTTCATTTATTTTCCTCCTTCGTATCAACCAGTTCATGAATTTCCTTTACATGGTTGAAGGGTAAACGTTAAGATGAAACAAAACATTTATCTTGAAAATCAAGATAAATTTAAGTGTAAAAGGGGTGGCATTTTATGTCAAGCGATAATAAGGTGAATGGAGCTCTGCTAAAGAGCTTAACACACAGATTGCAGCGGTATGGAATGAGATCCGTATTATTTCAACAAAATATGGCCCACAAAATAGGTGTATCCCATACGGACTTAAAGAGTGCTGAAATATTGAATGAAACTGGACCGATTACGGCCGGTGAATTATCCAAAATTACAGGATTGAGCACGGGATCGGTCACGGCACTGATCAATCGCCTTGAGAAATCCGGTTATGTTAAAAGAGAACGAGATCAATTGGACGGAAGACGGGTGATGATTGCACCGATACCCGAAAGGCAGGAACAGATCAAATCGCACTATCAATCGCTTTCTATGGCCACCAAGGAGTTATGTTCATCTTATAATGAACAAGAGCTAATATTGATCAATCAATTTGTTGAGGATATCACAAAAATCATGGACAAAGAAAATGACAAATTAATGAGTGAACGGGAAAGGTAGCCGGTATGCAGGCTGCCTTTTTTATTTTTAGCCAGCTGGCAGTTTCTTATCAATAATACAAGGAGTAGAGTGAAATTTATTTAAAAAAGAATGAACAATGTCACGTTTCCAGTAAAATATATATTGATAATGATTTTCATTATCTGCTAATATGAATCTACAAATCATTTAAAAGGGAGAATACACTATGAAAAAAGCAAAGGCGTCATTAGCGGTCTTACTATCAACCAGCCTATTATTTGGCTGTGCGCAGGAAAAGGAAGAAGCCAAGCCGGCAGATGATAATGCCAAAGAAGCAAGTGCGAGTAAGCTTGATGATGTATCTAGCGAGTACCGGGAATATGCCATCGGTGAAATAGAAGAGTTCGTAAACGCAACGGAAGAATTCACTGAGGCCGTATCTGCCGGTGATATTGAAAAAGCGAAGGAATTATACGCACCAGCCCGTATGCATTATGAGAGAGCGGAACCAATCGCTGAAGTATTTGGGGATCTTGATCCCAAAATCGATGCGCGTGAAGGGGATGTCAAAGATGAAGACTGGGGCGGTTACCATAGGATTGAAATGGGGCTATGGCAAGAAAATACAACAAAGGGCTACGAAAAGTATGCAGAACAATTAATGAGTGACGTCAATTTGCTTCGAGCCAAAGTTGAAACGGTTGAGGTAACACCTGATTTGTTGATCACGGGTGCGGTGGATTTATTGAATGAAGTTTCCACGAGCAAAGTGACAGGAGAAGAAGACCGATACTCCCATACCGACCTGTATGATTTCGTTGCAAATGTTGAAGGTGCAGAAAAGATCTATGAACTGCTTACTCCAGCGCTGAAAGAAAAGGACGCGAAGCTTGCTGAGGAAATCCAACAACGTTTTGACGATGTATACGGCTTGCTTGAAAAGCATAAAGAAGGGGATGGCTACATCTCATATACGGATTTAAAGAAATCTGAAGTCAAGGAGTTAAGTCAAGCAATTGATGCATTGGCTGAACCACTTTCGCAAATAGGGATTGTAACGGAGGAATCTTAATTGAAAGAACATACGCCTAAAGATGAAACCGGACTTTTTACAAAAAAAGTGAGTCGTCGAAATATGTTGAAAACGGCAGGAGTTGGTGGAATCGGAGTCGTGATAGGGGCTTCTGGATTTGGCGGGCTGCTGACACTTTCTGAACAAAGGGCAAAGGGACAAACTAAGGATATCGTTCCTTTTTATGGAGCACATCAAGCCGGTATCACCACTGAGGCGCAAGATAACCTTTACTTCGCATCATTGGAAGTAACCACAGATAAAAGGTCAGACCTAATCCAGTTATTTAAGGATTGGACAGAGGCTGCGGCTCAGATGACTGAGGGGAATTTGATTGGTGAAGCATCACATAATACGAATATGCCCCCAAAGGATACGGGGGAAGCGAAAGAATTATCACCCTCCAATTTAACGATCACTTTTGGAGTGGGTCCGACCCTGTTTTCGAAGGATGGCAAAGATCGATTTGGTTTGAAATCGAAAAGGCCTGCAGAATTAAAGGATCTGCCTCAATTCCCTTTAGATGCTTTAGAAGAAGAATGGAGCGGTGGGGATATTTGTATTCAAGCATGTGCAGATGATCTCCAAGTGGCTTTTCATGCCGTCCGGAACTTAGTGAGGATCGGAAGAGGGAAAACGATCATTCATTGGGCACAAACAGGTTTTCAACGGACTAAGCAAGCCGATTCACAAAAAACGACACCTCGTAACCTTTTCGGGTTTAAGGATGGGACTGTCAATCCGGATACGAATAATGACAATGAAATGAATGAGCATGTTTGGGTGAAGGGTGAGGACGGTCCTGACTGGCTTGTTGGGGGCAGTTATATGGTGGTGCGCCGAATCCAGATGTACATTGAAGTTTGGGACCGGACAATATTGAAAGAACAAGAAAATACGTTTGGCCGTCATCGTGACAGTGGAGCTCCATTAGGAATGAAGAATGAGTTCGATACCGTGGACCTTGAAGCTAAAGATCCAAATGGAAATCGGGTCATTCCGGAAGATTCACATATGAGTCTCTCCAGGGGGGACGGAAAAGCAAAGATATTGAGGCGTCCATATTCATATGCAGATGGAATGGATCCTAAAACAGGGAGCTTCAATGCAGGCTTGCTATTCATTTGTTTTCAGCGAAATCCAAGTGAACAATTCATTCCCATACAAGAGCGACTGGCGAAAAATGATAAGCTCAACGAATATATCGTTCACAAGGGCAGTGCCATGTTCGCTTGTTTACCAGGTGTGAAAAAGGGTGGCTATATTGGGGATTCCCTTTTTGGAAAAATATAATCTCAAATGAGGACGTGAAAATCGCCAGCATGGAAATTATCCAGTTGGCGATTTTAGTTCATGAATAAGGAGGGACCAGTATGACCGTTTCTAAATGGAAGAGTGGGATTTTGGTTTTAATCGTCAGCCTTTTATTTCTTTCGACGGCTGTAAGGGTTGTTTCGGCGGGTGAAAACCATGATCAGCTTTTTGTTTATATTGGCGATAGTTTAATGAAGGTAAAATCCGGAGACCTTGAGGAAGTATCGAAAAATATCGATCTTTTCGAGAAAGATTGGCAAACGATAAAAACGGACAGCAAGAGTGCGAGGGAAGTCGACGAGAGGCTGTCTGCGGTAAAAAGTGCTGTGAGAGACCAAGCCTCCACAGATGAAATCAAGAAGCGATTATCGGCATTATCCAGTACTCTTGTTATTTATGATACCAACGAAAACCCTGTTGACAAGACGGACTATGAAGAACGCTTAGAAGCAATACTACCTTTAATAGATAAGTTGGAAGCTTCGATAACTGAAGGTGACTTTGATCAAGCTAAAGTTCAATATACCAGCCTTCTGAGTCAATGGACCGAAGCAGAGGTCATTGTCAGGGAGAAAAGTGTTGCTGCATATGGTGAATTTGAAACGAAAATGGCCTTTGTGCGGATAGCGATTACCCAAGACCCACCTGATTCGGAAAAAGCCCAAAAAAATCTAGCTGAATTGAAGGGCCTAATCGAGGATTTCCTTGCTGGTAAAGTTGAAGAAGGAAGCCAGGAGAATACCTATTCCCTTGGGGATGTAACGCAACTTTTACAAGGAAGTGCAACGGATATTGAAAAGGGTGACATCGATTCTGCCGTTGATCAGCTAAATGAGATCTTGACAATTTGGCCTAATGTCGAAGGGGAGGTCTCCACAAGGGACAGCAAGCTTTACAGCGATATGGAAACGAAAGTCCCGACCGCAATCAGCCTATTAGAATCGAAAAAGGTAAAGGCGGAGGAAGCGAAGGGAATCGTTTCCGACTTAAACACAAGGTTACTCCCTTTAATTAATGATACGGGATATACGACATGGGATGCCGCTTCGATCCTTTTGCGGGAAGGGTTGGAAGCACTCTTAATTGTAGCTACATTGCTGTCTTTCCTAAAGAAAATCGGGCAAGCGGACAAACAAAAATGGATTTGGACAGGGGTTGGTGCGGGTTTAGTTGCCAGTTCCATATTGGCGGTCATAATCAATATCGTTTTCTCTCAAATCACGGCTGCGTCAAGCCGGGAATATATTGAGGGAATCACTGGGATAATAGCCGTATCGATGATGTTGACAATTGGTCTTTGGCTTCATGGTAAATCGAATGTTCATGCATGGAACCAGTATATCGACAAGCAAATGAACCAAGCCATTGCTACGGGAAGCATCATCTCTTTCGCTTTGATCAGTTTTCTATCCATATTCCGTGAAGGGGCCGAGACGATTATCTTCTATGCCGGTATGGCTCCTTATATGGAATTAAAGCAGCTGCTGAGCGGGATTTTCCTTGCCTTCCTCATTTTAGTGGTAATTGGTTTCATCATGCTGCGCTATAGTGTGAAATTACCGATGACCCTATTCTTTAAAGCGGCAACGGTACTCATATATGCATTGGCTTTCAAGATTCTTGGAGTCTCCATTCATTCACTTCAGGTTTCACAGGTGATACAGACAAATACGATCAGTTCCTTTCCGTTTGTAGAAACGATAGGTCTTTATCCAACAATGGAAACGCTGGTGCCGCAAGCTGTATTAATTTTGCTGATTGTTTTGGCGACCATTTGGGTCAAAAAGAGTAATTCCTTACGTACAACCGAATAATATAATGGGACTGATGCATGTCAGTCCCATTTGTGTGTGGTATTAGCGAATAGATCGGCGATAGGAATATTGCTTCCATTGATAAAGGATAAAGCAGCCGATGCAGAATCCAAGGATGGCTATGAGAGAAGCCAATCCGACCATCAAGGTGAATATATAACCGGTAACATCCCAACCCAGCAAAAAAGATATGAATCCAAGTCCTAAGCAAACGACAGCTATTGCTTGGTTGAACTGTTGCTGTGAATGATCTTCAGGAATATAATCGGAGGGTTTCTTTTTAAGAAAGAGCTTGGCGAGACGCATCACTGGATTGAAATTGAAGAGAAGACCTAAAAGTCCTGCAGTTAAAGGAATCACTAATATCCACATTTGTCCCGTTAATAAGGCGGTGGCTACGCTTAACAAAATGACCCATTGATTCGTTCGTACTAAAGGACGGGGAATGGAACGGATTTCACTCGTCATACTAATACCAACCTTCCTGATATGTTTTGTTTATATTTTATCTTTATTTTAATCATATGTGAAGTCTAACAAATTAAAGATAAAACCTTATTTATAATAATTTTAATTTAGTATTGATTATCATTAATAAAGTAGTATAATATGTATAACAAGCAAATAAAGTGAGGAGGACAGTATAAATGGTAGCAAAAGTTTGTGAAACATGCGGAACACCAATAAAAAAGCTAAAGCATTCTGCCCTTTGCCAATGCGGTCCTAAGATATTGAGCAATCAATTCTCAGTTAAAACGAAAAAATAAATCTGTGGAATAGATCATAAATTAAACCATTAATCGGTTTGAGTTTATAGACAAAAGGGGTTCCATCTTAATTTTTTATACAAAGTTGATTGGAGCGGGTGTTCGAGGCTCCAGCGGGAAAAGCGTGCTCACGGAGACCCAGCAGGCAAACCGAAGAGGCTCTCGGACCGCCCGCGGAAAGCGAGTGCCCTACGTTCCAATCAACGTTCATATTTTATACATTCTCAAAAATGCAGGCAATCTTAATTAATATCAAGTTTGTCTACAGTCTGAACCGATTATTCAATTAATCGGTTTTTGTTTTTCCAATGAAGGGTAAAGAGGTAATAAATATTTTCCATTTCAATTAAAATAATGTACGATTAGGGAATAGAATAAAACGTCATGGAGGAAAAAGACATACTTTCAGTTTGTCAAACCATCACGTGACGGTTAGGAGGGGTTATGTTGGGAACGAGACTTTAAAAATTGGCGAGTTGGCGGAAATGGCGAATGTTACGAAAAGAACTGTAGATTATTATACAAACCTAGGCTTGCTTAAAGCAGAACGTTCCGCCTCTAATTACCGTTATTATTCAGTCGGTGAACTTGAAAGGCTTCGCCGTATCGAGGGATACAAAAGAGAAAACCTTTCATTGGAAGATATTAAAGAATTACTTAAGAAGGATAAGGAAGACACATCAGCAATTGAGGAAAAAGGTCTTCAACTCAAGAATAAAATGGATGGCCTGAACGAGGAACTTCAGGAATTCATTAGCTTGATTGAAAAGGACGGAAAAAGTGAGCTTCTTCTAAAAAAACAGATATCCCGCGAAAGCATGGCCTTAATCCAATCATTGCTAGTGTTGCTGGTATGATTAAAATTTATCCCTATAGTTTTTTGCACAAAGGTGCATATTAACGAAATAGGCTAAAGGGTTTTGATTAGGCAAAAATCGCTTTTTGAAACGAAAATAACCATTTATACAGGAGGTGCTTGGGATTTAGCCGTACATGTCTAATCCGAAGGTCAGAAGGATGGGCACAATATGGCGAACCCGCACATATTGGAGATATTTATAAAATTATTAGCAGTAGCTGTATTAATAGCATTAACCGCATTTTTCGTTGCATCGGAATTTGCAATCGTGAAAGTCAGAAGTTCCCGAATCAATCAATTGATTGAGGAAGGGCATAGAAATGCCCTTGCAGCCAAGAAAGTGACATCACATATCGATGAATACTTATCTGCCTGTCAATTGGGGATTACGGTAACCGCCTTAGGTTTAGGGGTATTGGGTGAACCGACGGTCGAGGCCATCTTAAAACCATTGTTCACTAAATGGGGATTAGAGGAGTCCGTAAGTCACATCATCTCGTTCCTGATCGCCTTCGGTTCTGTAACATTCCTTCATGTTGTTGTCGGCGAACTTGCACCGAAAACTGTTGCGATTCAAAAGGCAGAAGAGGTAACCTTGCTATTTGCAAAGCCGTTAATCCTCTTTTACCGCATTTTGTACCCATTCATTTGGTTACTGAATGGTTCTGCACGTCTCCTGACGGGCATGTTCGGATTAAAGCCTGCGTCCGAGTCCGAAATGGCCCATTCCGAAGAAGAGCTGCGCATCATTTTATCGGAAAGCTATAAAAGCGGTGAGATCAACCAATCAGAATATAAATATGTCAATCAGATATTTGAATTTGATGAGCGCATTGCCAATGAAATCATGGTTCCGCGTACGGAAATGACCGTTATCGAAAAGGGCATGCCATTATTGGAAGTTGTTGAACTGATTCAGGAAGAACAATACACAAGGTATCCGGTCATAGACGGTGATAAAGATAATGTCGTGGGAATGGTCAATATCAAGCGACTTTATACAGCGACGATTACAGAAGATAATGTAACAGCTTTGACGGTGGATTCCTTTGTAACACCCATTATCCGTGTTCTTGAAACGATCGCCATTCATGATTTGCTGCTGAAAATGCAGAAGGAACGGATCCATATGGCTGTTTTGACTGATGAATATGGCGGAACTGCCGGTCTTGTTACGGTTGAAGACATACTTGAAGAAATCGTCGGGGAAATCCGTGATGAATTTGACCAGGATGAACGTCCGCTCATACAAAAGATTGATGAAGGGCATTATGTATTCGACGCAAAAACATTGGTTGAAGATGTCAATGATACCCTTGCGATCGATTTGCCGGAGGAAGATATCGATACATTGGGAGGTTGGTTCCTGACAGGCAGATTCGAGATTGCTGTCGGGGATAAAATCGAATACGCCGGATATGAATTTACTGTAAAGGAAATGGACGGCCACCATGTTTTATATGTTGAAGTGAAGAAGATTAAATAAAGCAGGATTACAACTAGAGCCGAAAGTGGAAACTTTCGGCTTTTATTATGTACGAAGATGTCTATTCGGTGTTTAGAACAATGGTCAAGGCAGACTGTTACTTAATTGGAAAATGAATTCATTAAAAATAACACTGTAGGTAACTATTTTAGCTTGGAAAATGTTAAAATTGACTTTGAGCAATGAATCTATCTATATATCATTTTAAGTTTCAAAGAATATAAGGAAATTCTTCAAAAGTAATACTAATGATAGTATTAAGATTTATTTTGCAATGCCGTTTATTTATGGCTGGTATAAATAAGTATTGAAGGTGGGCGGGAAAATGGGTTTTAAGAAGAAGCAAATGTTGGGATTTGGTTTGATCTTGCTTTTCTTGGCTATTTTACTTTCTTTCATGATGGTTACGCTTAACAATTTAAAGAGCAGCATGACTGAGATAGTTGAAAATCGCTATGAAAAAGTTTCAGCTTCGATGGAAATCCGTCAGCTGTTTTCCAGGTCGGACCGTGAGATCCTGTTTGCAGCTAATGATGCAAACAAAAAAGAAAGAGCAGAGAGCCTCGAAATCATCAATGAGAATCATAATTTGATTGAATCAAAAATTGCTGGGTTATCAGGTACGTTAAATAAGGTCAAAGCGAAGCAATTATTGAAAGAGTTCGAGACTCAATATGCTTCTTACTCCATAACGGAGGCTGAAATCATCCAGAAGATAAAATCTGGAAACTCTTCGGATGATCTTTCAAGCCTGATGGACGACCAAAGGGAAAAACGAACGAAAGTCATCAGTACGATGGATGAATTTAAGGATTACCAGGAAGGTGTCATGAACGATACCTTAAACAATTCGAAACAAACCTATGAAGATATGATTGGTTTTGTAATTTTTGCGGTTATTCTCAGCATTTTGGTTATTTCCGTAACGGTTGTTTGGATGATCCGCAGTACATCGAAAGATCTGCAATCGATTACGAAGGTCATCAAAAATATCGATTATAAAAACTTATCGGTCATACCGAGAGTTCCGGTTCGGACTACTGATGAAATTGGTGATATAGCGAGATCGTTCAACGAAATGGCGGGATCGCTTGAAATCTATAATCAAAAAGAGAAAGATTTCACCGAAAAGATCAGTGAACAGAACTGGATCCAGACCCGTGTTGCAGATATAGCAACGATGTATCAGCGCATTGTTGATGTGGAGGTGCTGGCTGACCGGTTCATTACAAGACTTGCACCGATGATGGGAGCTTCAATTGGAGCTTTTTACGTCAAACGGGGCGAGGGCGTGGATATGCGTTTTGTGAAGCTTGCAAGCTTTGCGGGAGATGGCGAAGATTCAGGCAGGCGTGAATTCCGTCTTGGCGAAGGTTTAATTGGACAATGCGCCCTTGAAAAGGAATCGAAAGTCATTGAAGATATTCCTGAAGATTTTCAATTGGTTACGACAGGATTAGGGGAGGTAAACCCGAAAAGCATTGTCATTGCGCCGGTCGTTTTTGAGGATGAAGTGGTGGCGATGGTCGAACTGGCGAGTTTGGAGAGCTTTACGAAGCTGCAAAAAACTTTCCTGAACCAGGTTCTTGATACTCTGGGCATCACGATTAATAATGTTGAGGGCCGGATGGAAATAGAGCGTTTATTGCAAGAATCACAAGCACAGACCGAAGAGTTACAGGCTCAATCTGAAGAATTGCAATCACAGTCAGAGGAAATGCAAGCCCAATCGGAGGAACTGCAAACACAGGCTGAGGAATTGCGAATGATCAATGAACAATTAGAAGAAAGAAATCGTGAAACTGAAGAAAAATCGAAAGAGCTTCAAGTCGCAAAATTGAATCTTGAAAAACAAGCGGAGGAATTAAAGTTAAGTTCCAAATATAAATCGGAGTTCATGGCGAATATGTCCCATGAATTGCGGACACCGCTCAATAGTATCCTGATTTTATCAGAAATGCTTTCAGATCCGAATGATAGTAAATTAAACGAAGAGCAACAGGAATTCGCTCGGGTCATTAACTCATCAGGTCAAGATTTATTAACGTTGATCAATGACATTTTGGATTTATCGAAAGTCGAAGTCGGAAAGCTTGAAGTAGTCTTTGACGAAATGAATTTGAGTGAGCTTCCAGAGCAATTGCACCGTAATTTCGATCATGTAGCGAAGAAAAAGAACATTGACTTTATAATAGAAAAAAGTAAAAACGTTCCGGATATTTTCTTTACGGATGAACAGCGCTTCCAGCAAATTCTGAAAAACCTATTATCCAATGCATTTAAATTCACGGAAAAAGGTTCTGTGACTGTCCAAATCAAAAAAGCTGATGAAGAAAATGTAGCACAATGGATACAGACAAAAGGAGCTAGCAATTGGGTTGAAATTAAGGTGACGGATACGGGCATCGGAATTTCTAAAGAGAAGCAAAAACTTATCTTTGAAGCGTTCCAGCAAGGTGACGGAGCTACAATGAGAAAATATGGCGGTACAGGACTAGGGCTATCGATTTGCCGGGAGTTCGCCAAACTTCTGGGAGGCTGGGTCATTGTAGATAGTGAGGAAGGGCAAGGCAGTACCTTTACTTTCTTTATTCCAAGCATGCCAGAAGGCTACAAAAATATCGGCGAAGCAATGGCTGCTTCTCCAGAAGTGGCAGCAGCCAACAACGATGATTCTGCCGCCGCACCTTTTGACGGTCAGGGAGAACCGGATGTAGTTATAGTGGATGAAGAAGATCGAGATAAGGCCAAACCATTCTGCAATAAAACAGTACTGGTCGTCGATGATGATCACCGTAATATATTTGCCCTGAAGAATGCGCTGAAGCATGAGGGGATGGAAATCCTTACAGCTGAAAACGGCTATGAATGTTTGGAACTCCTTGAAAAAGGAAACAATATAGATGTCATTTTGATGGATATCATGATGCCAGGCATGGACGGTTACGAAACGATGACCAGAATTCGCGAGCAAAGTAAGTTCGAGGATCTTCCAATCATCGCGCTAACTGCGAAAGCGATGAAAGGCGACAGGGAAAAGTGCCTGAAGGCCGGCGCTTCCGACTATGTCAGCAAGCCGTTAAAATTGGATCAGTTGCTATCAGTCCTAAGGGTATGGCTGACTAATTGATTGATAGTACGGGTAAGGAAGGTTTTGCATGAAGGATACATTAACGATTGAAGAAAGAGAAGACTTGGAAATCGAATTATTGTTAGAGGCCGTCTATTCCGTTTCGGGCTTTGACTTTCGCAAATATATGCGTTCTTCAATAAAAAGAAGAGTTGAAAATAGAATGAGGCTGGACCATGTTCGCAGGATCAGCGGAATGATTGAAATGGTTTTATATGAAAAAGGGTATGTCGAGAAGCTATTGAGAGATTTTTCAATAAATGTCACTGAAATGTTTCGCGATCCGGATTTCTTTAAAGCCTTTCGTTTAAATATTGTACCGCTCCTGAAAAAACTTCCGGAAATCAGAATTTGGCATGCGGGATGTTCAACCGGTGAAGAAGCCTTTTCCATGGCGATCATCCTCAAGGAGGAAGGACTTTATGATAAGGCGAGGATTTATGCCACTGATATGAATGATGAAGTCCTCCGTCATGCGGAAAAAGGAATATTGCCTTTAAATAGAATGCAGTCTTATACGAAAAACTATTTGCAAGCTGGAGGCAACCAGGAATTTTCGGAGTATTATACAACCGATTATCAAAATGCTTATCTTGATTCGAATCTCCTTAAAAACATTGTGTTTTTCCAGCATAATTTAGTTACTGATGGTTCGTTCAATGAGTTTCATATCATCATGTGCCGGAATGTGATGATTTACTTTACCGGTGAATTGCAGACCTATGTTAATCAGTTGTTTTATGACAGCCTTTGTAAAGACGGCTTTCTTGCGGTTGGCAGCAAGGAAACACTTCATACATCATCCTTTTCGGAAGATTATGAGGACTTTGACTCAAAGGAACGAATTTATCGGAAATTGTAAAAAGAAGGAGTCCGCATATAAGCGGACTCCTTCTTTTTAATTTAGTGCATTATTTTTCGATTTTTTTTCATTTCTATGTTTAAGGTGACGGAAGAAGGGGTATAAATAATGAGTTGGTCTCCAAATAGAATGACTGCCGTTGTTTATTATTATTAAAAGAGACTGAACTTCGTTATAATATAATAGGAAAATCCCTATTAAGGGAGCTTTATGAAAGTACTGATCCATATAAAAAAGATAAATGTTGCCGCTCGATATAAGCCAAAAGGGGAATGAAAGAATGACGATTTTAATCGTAGATGATAACCAGGTTAACCTTTTCGTTATAGAGAAAATTCTAAAACGAGCTGGCTATACGGATTTTCTATCATTAACTTCAGCTGTTGAGATGTTTGAATATTTACAGGTGGATAGTCCGCAACCTAAAGAGACTTCAGTTGATATCATTCTGCTCGATATCATGATGCCGGAGATCGATGGGATAGAGGCGTGCAGGAGACTTCAAAGCATTCCTCACCTTAGAGATATACCCGTAATTTTTGTGACCGCCCTTGAAGATTCAAACAAGGTTGCCGAGGCACTTGATGTTGGCGGAATTGATTATATTATGAAGCCTATCAATAAAATAGATTTACTTGCGAGGATTCGCGTGGGGTTAAGACTTAAATATGAAAAAGATTGGCATAAAATGCAGGATGAAAAAATCCGCAATGAATTGGATCTTTCCATGCAGGTTCAAAGTGGTTTATTAAGTGAACCCATTATAAATGATCACTTAACCATAAGGGCATCATACTTACCTGCGAATAAATTGGCAGGGGATATGTACTATTGGCATCGCATCGATGAAAGTCGGTATGGGATCATCCTGCTGGATATGATGGGGCATGGCATATCCGCCTCACTTGTGTGCATGTTCATTTCCTCCGTATTGAGGGATGCCATCAGGATACATACTGATCCGGTGGCAGTAATAAACGAAATGAATCGCTGGATGAGTACCCTTAATAAAGAAGATAATCCAGTGCATTATTATTTTACCGCGATTTATATGGTCATTGATACAGAGCAAAAGACTGTGGAATATGTGAATGCCGGACATCCTCCGGGCTTTGCTTTAATGGACGATGGAAAAGTGGCCTCGCTTTCAAAAGGGACATGCCCTGTGGGGTTCTTCACCGAAATGAAAATAGAGAAGTCAGTCATTCATTATGAAGAGAAGATTCAGCTCATGCTATTTACGGATGGAGTCATGGAAGCGATAGATCGAGAAGGGACGGAAGGACTCGACCAAATAAAAGAAGCGGTCTCGACGAGATGGTTCGATTGTAAAGAATCTCCCCCTATCGATTTTTTGATGTCCCCGGAAATGCAGCAAGATCAACCGGATGATATGTGTGTTGTTGTTATTCAAGCAAATTGAACAAGGAAGAGGCGGCAGATTATCTGCCGCCTCTTCTCTATAAAAGGGGGGGATATGTTAAGAGAGTGAATCATATATTCGGCTATTTGCAATTAACGGTCATTTTTTAATTTACCAATGCCATCTTGGAGATTGCCTTTTAATTTATCGACTTTACCTTCTGCTTGTAAGTGAGGATCATTTTTCGCGTTTCCGACTTGGTCTTTCGTTTCACCTTTAACTTTATTTACAGCACCTTTTACTTTGTCTGATAAACCGCTCATCATGTTACCTCCTTTTTCTTTATATACTGTATATACCCATGAAGTGTACGGATAAACCTGTTTTATATGGAGAAAAAGGAGTTTAAGAAGCGATTATAGCCCTTTTGCTTAACCTTTGAATGAACTGATATGACCGTTCAATGATATGATCCTTGTCATGATCCAACGAGGCCACATGATATGAATTTTCAAGGGGCGCCATCTCTTTATCCCCGGACATGACCGTATCGTAAATCTGGTAGGAACATGAGTCTGGTACAACGTGATCTTCTGGAGAATGGAAGATAAGAATCGGGCACGAAACGTCTATTAGTTTTTGACTGGTATGTTCCATTATATCAAGCAATTGATTAATCGCTTTTAACGGAACCTGGTAATTTGTGATTTCTTTAGTTGTATCGTCTTTTATGTCAGGTTTGCCCTCAGGAACGAAGCGTGGAACCGATTGGTTACGGTATATTTCATATTCAGGAACTTCGAGAGCGGCATTGATGGTGAGAATTCCATCACAAGCCACTTTTGTAGCTAAATCGAGAACAAGGGCGCCTCCCATTGATTGTCCGATGGCGAATACATGGGTGCAGGTTCGTTTTAATTTTGCATAAGCCATTTCAACATCTTGTATCCATTCCTGATAAGTACTCGTTTCCATTTCATATTCATCCGTCCCATGGCCCGCCAGTCGAGGAGCGAAGACAGTAAAGCCTTTGGCGGCAAATTTTTCACCTAAATATCTTACGCTTTGTGGCGTTCCGTTAAAGCCATGGCAAATAAGAATGCCGATAGAATTGCCGGGTAAGAAAAAAGGTTCCGCACCTGGTATTACCATTGCTGCTGTCATAATCCCATCTCCTTTAATTTGCTATACTTAAATTAAAATTAACTATTCCGATTATTTTACTTGGTTATATAATATCATAATGAAAATTATGAAGTCAACTTGGTTATATGCCAAATTTCATTATAAACAGGCATTAAAAAAAGATACAAAGATACTTAGTTAGGTCTATCCCGTGATTGCTGCCATTCTTACCATTATATAAGCACTTTCCTTGCATTGTTGATAAACAGAAGAAGCTATAATAACCGGCTGCAGGGTATAAATAAAAGAAAAGGAAAAAAGAGTTGACTTTAAACTGAAATGGGATTAATATAAATAAGCACCACTAAGACAAACGAAAAACTTCATCGCTTTTGGCTGATTGCTGAAAGAAATAATAACTATTGACTTCTTACTATGAAAATGATAAGATGAAATGGTCGCTGAAAAACACAGCGATTTAAAATAAGTTAAAAACTTCGCAGAAGTTGACAACTAATCAATAAAGTGTTATGATGAATAAACAGCCGTTCGAAAGAACGATTGTGAAATTGCTCTTTGAAAACTGAACAAAACAAAGCGCCAACGTTAAATTTTAAGTGAGCACACACTATCAAAAAAGCAAATGAGCAAGTCAAACAT
>NZ_JBIWNJ010000008.1:0-74976 GCF_044767165.1 Peribacillus sp. NPDC101481
AATGTTTGACTTGCTCATTTGCTTTTTTGATAGTGTGTGCTCACTTAAAATTTAACGTTGGCGCTTTGTTTTGTTCAGTTTTCAAAGAGCAATTTGTTCGCCGCATCTCTTAGCGACTTTAATATCTTAACATCTTATTACTACTTCGTCAATAACTTTTTTAAAAAAGTTTTTTCATTCTTTTTCAAAAGCTTTTACGTTGCAGCAACTTTTATAATATACCAGCGTATAAATCAATAGTCAATAGATTTTTTGAATATAATTCACTTTTGAATCTCATGACTGATTCCACTTAGACAAATTCTTTTTTCCCCTCATATAGATTAGGCATTCCTCCTCGGTGCTCACCCTTTTAAACAGTCTGAAAAGGATGTTATATTTCTCGTTTATAGCTCTTTTGACCAAGTGATCGATTCTGTCATCCTGCAGATCGAATAGTATTTCATCCATCTCTCTTTTTAAAAGGTACTCCAATTCCATCTTTTCCTTGTCATTAATCAATAAACCGAGCATGGTTCACACCTCCATCAGACAGCATTCCCCATTGCCAGCATTTTTATGAATTTTCAACTGACTTTTTTGCATAACAATAATCCTCGCGCATAAATTTGAAGACAAGAGTACTTTGGACAAGGGGATGGATTAATGAAATTTTTCATGGTGCTTCAAGCCAAGAAGATCAAATATTATTCGTTAATATTACTTACGGCACTTTTTACCGCTTGGTTCCTTTTTGTACAAAACATTCTTCATGCTCCCGTTTTTTCTACAGATGATGGGCCGAAAGCTGTTTATAAAGGGGAAAAGAATGTTGCGATCACGTTCAATATCGGCTGGGGTGATGAGAAAGCCGCTCCGATAATAGAAACATTAAAAAGGGAAGAGATTAAATCCGCCACATTTTTCCTCTCGGGATCCTGGGCTGAACGTCATCCGGACATAGTAGCGGAAATTGTGAAAGAAGGATATGAAATCGGCATCCTTGGTTACGATTATAAGGATTATTCCGAAATGGAAGATCAGGAAATCATCCGGGATATTTCTAAAGCCCAGGAAGCATTTAAAAAACTTAATATAAAGAATATAGAACTTTTACGCGCTCCCACCGGACACTTTGATAAACGCCTCTTAAAGATCAGCGAGAAATTCGGATACACCGTTGTCCATTGGAGCATCGATTCAAAGGATTGGACCAATCCGGGTGTGGACCGGATCGTACAGAACATCACCAAGGCCCAAAAGGGTGATATCATCTTATTACATGCTTCAGACTCAGCAAAACAAACGAATAAGGCTTTACCGGAGTTAATAAGTGAACTTCGAACAAAAAATTTAAACTTCGTTAACGTTTCAGAGATGATTTCCAATTCATCAGCAAGCAGTGAGGAAATTCGCTGACTGAAAAAACTGCGTACTAATGGTCTCCTTGAACCTTTAGTACGCAGTTTTTATGTTTTGACTTCCTCAAGTATGGCCCGGCATACATATAGGTTATCTGCCTTCACCAAGTTCACCGGCTTTCATCTTTCCATTTGCCGGAGTTTGCTTACGCCCTCTTTTACTGGCCAATTCCTTTTGTGAAATTTCAATCAATTTGCTCAGGACCAATAATTGATAAGCATTGCAGACCAGCAATGGAAACAGCATGAAGTAAAGCCAGCTTTCATCATTGGCACTTAGGACAGGTATCCACTCCAACACCGTGAACACGACCATGAAAAACAAAGCCGGGATGAATGACTGTTTATTCGTTTGTTTCATTTTGAAATAAGCTGTAACAAGCCCCGAGGCCAATACAACCAATGCTAACACGATGTAGGAACTGATCCCCTCGCCTGAACCAAAGCTAAGGTATCGCAGGTAAACAAGATCGAAAACAACAAAAAGAATGAGTACAAGTTGAACGGCATTCCATAAGGAAGCGCTTTTAAATATTCCGAGACCAAAACGATGTATCGTTAAATAGGCAAAAAAGCCAGCTTGGCTTATGACACTGAAAATTAATCCAACACCGAATAACCAAATAAAAGTTGATAGGATGGCACTGGCATCAAAAGAAGAGAAATAAGGCTTAAACTCATTCCACCGGGCCAAGAAACCTACAACTCCGCCCGTTACACCACCTATAAGCAATGTTGTTAAAAACAATTTAACTAAATTACGGCTGTTCATTGTTTTCCTCCATACATTTCTATTTCATTTCCTTAATTGTACCAACCAAATTTGGAAAAATCCACTTATTCCACCAAGGAATAATATCGCCGATTGGAACCATATTAACAGTAAGAAGGATGAAAGGGGCCCTGCGTATGAGAGTGGGAGTTGCTTTGCTTTTCACGTCATTCTTACTCGTTTGTTCCGGTTGTGCTCAAAATGGAGCAGGCGCAGAAAAAATGGAGTATGAAGAGACAAAGAAGATGGTCGTAGATATCTTGAAAACAGATGATGGAAAAAAAGCCATCCAGGATATCATTACTGACGACAAAACGAAAGCTGAACTTATTATGGATTCGGATGACATTAAGAAATCCATTGAAGATATGGTCACTTCAGATAAAGGGAAGGAATTTTGGAAAAAGACATTTAATGATCCCGAATTCGCTTCCGCGTATGCTAAAGCATTAGAAGACGAACATAAAAAGGTATTGAAGGACTTAACTGCCGATCCTCAGTATCGTGGAATGCTCATGGAAATAATGAAAGAACCGGATATGGAAAAAGAAATGAATAAGTTATTAAAAACCAAGGAGATGCGGTCGGTCTACAAAGAGCTGATCATCGAAACCATGGAGAGTCCTCTCGTCCAGGCTAAAATGCAAGAGAAATTGGATAAAGCAGCCACTAAAGCGGCTGAGAAGGAGAAAAAGTAAAAAGAATGAAATAAGGCTGATTCCAATCGGAATCAGCCTTATTTTTATTGTAGTTTTTCAATGACTTTCTTAGCAATATCTTCGTAAATCCTGCCGAGCCTATGGTCCGCTGCGTAAATGGATGGAGCAAAGTCCTCTTCGTTCCAATCCGGCTGTTGCAGGGGAAGTTGACCTAAAACTTCTGTACGAAGCTCTTCTGCAAGCTTCTCTCCGCCGCCTTTTCCGAAGACATATTCTTTTTCACCCGTCGTTTTACTTTCGAAGAATGACATGTTCTCTATGACACCAATGACTTCGTGTTCTGTCTTGATGGCCATGGCACCAGCTCTTGCAGCAACGAAGGCTGCAGTCGGATGCGGTGTCGTAACGATGATTTCTTTACATGATGGGAGCATCGTATGAACGTCCAAAGCAACATCGCCTGTACCCGGCGGTAAGTCAAGGACCAAATAGTCCAAATCTCCCCATTCCACTTCATTAAAGAAACTGTTGAGCATTTTCCCCAGCATTGGCCCTCTCCATATGATCGGCGCGTTATCCTCTACAAAAAAGCCCATTGAGATAACTTGAACGCCAAACCGTTCTACAGGAATGATTTTTTCCCCGCGAACAACCGGTCTTTTTGTTATCCCCATCATATCAGGTACGCTGAATCCATAAATATCGGCATCAACCAGTCCGACCTTTTTACCTAAACGAGCAAGTGAAGTGGCGAAATTCACTGAAATCGTAGATTTTCCCACTCCGCCTTTACCGCTGGCGATCGCGATGAATTGTGTCTTGCTGTTAGGGCCAAGCAAGCCTTGGTCCGCTTCATCCTGAGGAATGCTTTCACGGTGCTTGGCTAACTCCTCTTCAGAAAGCTCCGCGAAACGGATGCCTACCGATTCCGCTCCGTTCGTTTTCAGTAAGTCCACAACTTCCGATTGCATTTGCATTTGCTCGGCGGTCCCCGTTTTCGCAATCGCAAGTTTAACACTTACATGATTCTTTTCAGGTTTTATTTTGATTTCTATAATTCCATTTGTCTCTTCAAGGTTTTTATGTAGAAAAGGGTCTTTAAGATCCTTTAATAAATTCAGTACTTTCTCTTCTGTTAGCAAGTCGAGCACCCCTTTGAATTTTATTTTCCCATTTTTCAGTATAACATATTACGGAAAGAAAGATTATTATCTGCCCCGCATGAAAAACCTGATTATTTTCCCATAATAAAGAGGCCTTGTACCTTACAAGACCCAGACATCACTTTTCTTCTGATAGTTTTCCCTCTGTAAAGTACCGTAAAATCCCCATATAAATCGAGCTGGCAACCTTTTCTTGATACTTATCACTGACAAGGCGTTCCCTTTCCTCGGTATTGGAAAGAAAGCCAATTTCCACAAGCGCTCCCGGCTTCTTAGCATAATTCATCAAATACACATGATTAATCGTTTTTGCATCACGCTTTGTATTTTCCAGGTTCCTGATGATTTCAGTCTGAATGAATTTTGCCACCTGTTCATTTTCTTCAAACCTGCTTGTATAAAAGGTCTGGGCACCTTTCGATGACGCTGATGGAAAAGAGTTCAAATGAATGCTTAAGAATAAGTCCGCTTCCGAATCATTGATCATTTCAACCCGATTCCGTAAGTCCTCCTGTTTTCGCTGGCGGATCCCCTTTGTATTTCCCTGTGCCAAATCCTCATCTTTCTCACGGGTCATGATGACAAGGGCACCCTGTTCCTGCAAATAGTCCCTGACCTTTAATGAAACGGAAAGGGCAATTTCCTTTTCCATAATCTCTTGTACATTTGCCCCGCCGTCCATTCCTCCGTGACCTGCATCCAGAATGATGACCTTACCTGCCAACGGAAGGTTCCAGGAGTCCCAAGAATCATCTTCAACAAATTTAAAAGTTACAATTAAAAAAAGGACAAACAATCCCATAGCGATTCCTGTATATTTCAGCTTTCTGCGCATGACCGTTCCCCTTCCATGATCTCTCTACTAAAAAGTATGGGACAAACCATGGAAATAGAACAAGGAATGGGAATTTGCCTTCCTAATGCAGTTTCATTTTATATCGTTTTTCACCAGTCTTAAAGCCGTCCAGCCACCAATCCCCTACAAATCCTTCACAGCAATAAAACAAACCCTCATCAAAAGCATTATTCGCCGTAACTTCCCGCCAATACAAAATGAAGTTAAAAAGAGTATCCACCAAAAATTTCTCTTCCTTCCAGCACCTGGACCTAACATCTTCTTCCGACTCACCATAATAGCCAAACTTACTATAGTTGGCTCCTAATAAATAAGCCTCGATGGCAACATCAAAGTAGCCCTCCTCCAAAACATCCATCAAGTCCTGTCCGAAGTAACGCTGAATCCTTCCCTTCATATCCTCGATAGAAAGTTCCCTGAGCAGCCTGCGTTCGAACTTCAATTGCCTTTCCCTTTGCATCTCCTGTAAACCTAATATCACAGCCATAATTCACCTCCGGGGCAATTCCCCATTTCCCAAAATTATTTCCCAAGACATAATTTAGTTTTAGCCTTCTATTTTGAACCATTCATTTATTCCATTGGCAAAAAATAATAAGGATAGGTTTGGCAAGTAATTTAATAATGCGTATCGATATGCAAAATGCTATCTTCCATGGTCAAAGGGCAAACTGAACATTTCGGATGATGTTTAATGGCAGAAAACTCGGAACTATCACCCATAACTCGCCACTCAGGCCGCTACCCGAGGCTGACCTTGTCGACTTGGGTCGCTCACTGCGTGTGTCTCTTTGAACCTTGATCAATACTATTTGAGATCTATTAAGATAAAAGGACATCCATGGTAAACGGATGTCCTTTGATATAACTTTTAAACTGTCCTAAATTCTATCGGTGGCGCCTACACAATGTTTTGAAATGGTTTCCCATGTTTTACTTTATATCTGTCCAGCTCTTTTCTTTAATCTACCAGCAAGCGGCACTACAATTATACCGGCTATTACGACCTGCATCACGTTTCCTGGGATGGAGCCAAATGGCTGTATCCAGTTACCATAAAGAATAACCTCGACAAAATAGTAGCCGACGATTTTTATAACCAATGCAACGGCAACGGCCATAGTGTATACCCATTCTCTCTTGCCCGGTACCTTTTCGGATATAAGGCCGGCTAGAAAGCCCATTGTACCTACGATGACGAATGTAAACGGTGCCCACGCTGCCCAACCAGAGAAAAGGTCGAAGAAGGCCATACCGAAGGCGCCTGCTATCGCTCCTGTTTTTTTGCCATATACCAAGGCTGCTATAAAAAGGGGAACGTTACCAAGATGGATCAGGCCGCCGTTACCCATTATTGGAAGCTTGATGTTGATGAACATTGTCGCTACAAGAGTTAATGCAATGAATAGCGCATTGATGACCAAGGCTTTTGTTTTAGTTGTTTCAATTGGTGAGTATGTTGAATTCATATGAAGTCCTCTTTCTTTTTTAAGTATTATCATACTCCTAAACAGGAACTTAATAAATATGGATTTTACAAAAAATTCTGTATTACATAAATAAACTCAAGTGTAAACAAATGGAACACACCCGTCACCAACGCCGCTGCGGCCTTTTACTTGGATCTGATGCTGAAAATGGGACAAATCTTTTTCCGGACAAAGAACACCCCCAACATCATTGCACCTTGTACATTAAATATATTTGATTGGCAATATAATCTGAACTAAAATGAAGCCCCTTTCTTAACCACCATATTATAATGCCTACCAATGAGGCTGTTTTAATGTCAATGTCAACATATTCAGCAGGTAGATCCTTTTTGGTATTCTTCCTTCTAATTTCTACTAATTGCTTTAACAATGAAAACAACTGGTCCTCAAACTGATTCGTTTTAAATAAAATAAGTAAATAATCCCGATGAATATATAAATAATCAAGCAATTGTGTTAGCTGTTGTTTTTCTGATAAATCTTTTGCATGTATTAAAGCAAAAATTTTATCGGAAAGCTCATTTAAAATCTCATCGGTGATTTGCGTTAGTAAATCTTGAATATCCTGATAATGCAGGTAAAATGTTGTCCGATTTAATCCTGCTTTGTCTGCGATTTTCTGAACCGTTAAATTTGAAATTATGGGGTCCTCGCGTAAGAGAGCAATGACAGCGTCCTTAAACATTTCCCTTGACCGAATTGTACGAGGATCTTCTTTTTTTGGTATAGACATTTTTAACTCCTTTATAGATTTTTCCCTGACTTTCTCAACAGCATATATTTCTATGTCGATTAGTGAACATTTTCAAAAAAACTGTTCATGGTAAGCAACATATTTTTTTGTTACCATCGATTTTATCGACACGGTGTTGAGAATGCAAGTCAAAAATGAAGGGGTTGTCGACAGAAGTGGACATAACGGAAGGAAATAAAAAAGTTTTATTAATTGTATTGATCGCTGGGTGTTTTTTATCAACATTAAATCAGACACTATTAAATGTTGCATTGAGTGGTTTAATGGATGTATTTCATGTAACGGCCGCAACTGTACAATGGCTATCAACAGGATTTATGCTAGTGAATGGTGTGTTAGTGCCGATTACTGCCTTTTTAATGAAACGGTTTACAACAAGGCAGCTATTTATTAGCTCGATGTTCTTTTTGCTCATCGGATCTTTACTTTGTGCATGTGCAGGGAATTTTGGTGTGCTGTTAACGGGAAGAATGATTCAGGCAATTGGTGCCGGGATTATTATGCCTCTAATGATGACAGTTATTTTATATTTATATCCTAGCGAAAAGCGTGGAAGCATTATGGGGACAATTGGCTTTGCGATGATTTTCGCTCCAGCCATAGCCCCTACATTATCTGGTTTTATCATTGAATATGTTTCATGGAGATGGCTATTTATTGGGTTAATGCCATTTATATTAATCGTCATAGTTCTAGCGTTCAAATATTTAATGAATGTTGCCGAGACAACAAAAGCAAAATTGGATATCATAAGTGTCACTTTATCGACGATTGGTTTTGGCTGTGTATTATTTGGATTTAGTAGCGCAGGAAGCAAGGGATGGGATGATCCCGTTGTCATTACTGCAATACTCGTCGGAATGATCGTGTCGACTTTATTCTGTTTACGACAAATGAAATCCAGCGATCCATTATTAAATTTATCTGTATTCAATTATAAAATTTTCACTCTCACATCTTTCATCAATGTACTAATTACGATGATCATGTATGCTGATTTAATTCTTTTACCCATTTACTTGCAAAACGGAAGAGGTTTTACAGCATTTGAAGCAGGTTTACTGTTATTACCTGGAGCTGTGATTAATGCCTTCTTATCCCCTGTCACAGGTAAAATGTATGATAAATATGGTGCTAAACCGCTCTTTATTACAGGTTTGGTATTTATCATTGTTTCGATGTGGGGAGTCATAGATATAAACGAATCCACAACCTATAGCTATTTAATGGTTCGTACCATTATATTACGAATTGGCTTGAGCTTTATTACCATGCCATTAAATACAGCAGGGTTGAATGCTTTACCAAGAGAATTGGGTTCCCATGGTTCAGCTGTAAATAATACCATTCGCCAATTGTCAGGTGCTATTGGAACGGCAGTTGTCATCACAGTGTATACAATGCAGGCAACTTCGCATGCCTCTGAGCTATCAATGAAAAATGAAAATATTTCAGCTATTCAACTAAAGGCATTAGCTTCCATCTTTGGCTCAAGTGATGCCTATGTTTTCATGTTAATCTTATCTTTTGTGGCATTAATTTTTGCATGCTTCATGCCGGGAAAGACCGTAATCAAAAAAAGCCAAGGTGAATCTCATAACTAAAATTATTAAATGGAGTATTTAAAATAAAGCATATCCGGGAGATCCCAGATATGCTTTTTAATATTTCCAGTGACACACTTTTCCGGGCATAAAAAAAGACTCCCAACCGAAATGGTTGAGAGTCTTTGAAACGGTAATAGAATTAACGTTTTGAGAACTGAGGTGCACGACGTGCGCCTTTAAGACCGTATTTTTTACGCTCTTTAATTTGTGCATATAATTAGGAATAAACACCAAAAACACTTTTATAATAGCTAAGGTTTCGTCAGACTTTATTTATGAAAAATGAAGTGAAATACTTTACCGTTCTATATGTTTGGTGGTCAGAATGTGGTCAAAAATTAATAATACCCTGCTAATTAAGGAGGGTATTATTTAATTAACTCAACTGTCAATTGTTATCTTGCTTTGACATAATGTCCGATAGATTTTGGTAATTCGATTACCTTTCATTTGTTTTCAATACAACAAATTGCGGTATCTTATTAGTCAATGAAATTTTATCCAGTTCATCTCGAGAAAGGTAAATGTTTTCATAGCTTTTAAAATTCATCATATTCAGCAGATAAATCAATATATACAGTATCTCCCTTATTAAAGATTACCTTATCAAATTCAAATTCAAATTCCTCATAATTTGTAACATCTAGTTCTATCTCGACTTGAATGCTTTCTATATCTTCAACAGTTTTACTGTCATATTCGGTAAAAAGATATTTTCCTGCTTCTCGATCATAAACAGATAATGTTTCATCAAGGTAATTTACCAAGATGGTATAAGAAATTTCCGCATTATAAACTAAAGTAACTTTATTATCTTGGATTGACATTACCAAAGGATCTTCGTCCATTTCAATGGCTTTAATTTCTTTAACTTCAACATCTCCAAAAAGATGGTAAGTATCAAATAATAGTTGATCGATGGAACTGTTCATGTAATCTATAAACTCATCGGAGTAATCGTCATATATTTTTTGTACATAAGTATATTTAACATCATCATTGTGGTAGACGATATCTAACATCTTTTCAAGAGATTCTACACTTACCAAGTTAGCTTTATCCTCACAATAATTCTTCATATCATTATCAGCACTTACTACATATAGATTTTGTTTGGTTTCTTTGGACCATTCAGCTAAGGAATCAAGAACAAATGCATCTGGAAATTCAGATTTTTTCTGTCCACTAAAAGGCGCTTTCAATTCAAAATATCTATCAAAAATTTCATAAACACCTTTTGAGTTAATAGATATATTTTGGACCTTTGCTTCTTCTAGGAAAGTTTTAAAACTTTCTTCAAGTTTTACCTGAGCATTAACAATTGTTTTTCTATCCCATATATGTTCATATTGGGGGGTATTCCTCAGTAATTTCCCTTCTTGTTTGAGGGAATTTATATATTGTCTTGAATGCTCTACACTCTTCTTAATATTATTATAAACTTCTCTCTCAGTAATTGAGGTGGTATATAAAATTATTAAACCGTCCTCAACAAGTTCCTTTAATGTCTTTATTCTTTTATTATTAAAGTCAAAATTCAAACCCATATATATTGATGTATCAAGGTAAATATTAAGTACTTCCATCATAATCCCCTTTAGTTAATTATCATTAGAACTACCACTAACCATTAAGTAACATTTTTGAAATAAATGAATTACAACATTACTTTGTTAAGCGCTGACCTTTTAACAAAAAATGTGCCACTAATTACATTGCAGCTCACTCATTTTTAAATTGTCTCTTATTAATACCTTTTAGATGTTACAAACTAAACTTAAGCTCTATTCGAAAAAATGATTGAGGGTTAAAACACTCATTTCCATTTATCTTTAATAACAACCCATGATTAACAGAATAATACCCATATATTATTAATTGTTTCTCTTAGTCGAAATTCAATGAAAGCTGATCCCTTCCGATAGTTTTGGCATCAGTTTCTACCTTAAAATCTTTTAATGGTAAATCCACCGCTTCAAGCATTCGTAAACAATATCGATAAATTTGGTCTGATGTTAGAGAATTAACATTAATAAAGTAATCATTATTTAGGTTTCGAGTTCTATGGAACTTATTGGAGTCCCTTGTTATCAGATTTGGGTATCGAACTATAAGCTTTTCAAACTTCTCCGGCTCCAGATACATAATTGAATTAAGGGTTTGAACTATAACATCTCTCCACGATGTTACTGAATATTTTTTTCCTAAAACATACAATTGTTTGGGAGACTTACCTATCACGTTTTCTTTTATACTAGCTTCAGCAATACTTTCATTGCCAAAATATGACCAGATTTTTAATGCCCTGTCCGCCAGGAAGTTTGCCCTCCTTTCGATGTCCTCTTTTCTCCAATTTTCTGTATCCCTAAAATACTTGTTAACCTCCAGGTGGCTTTTCTTATAATGCTCCTTTTTTTTATTAAAAATTGCATTAGAGAGTTCAGAATTATAGCCAGTTAAGGTTAAATTACCAAGAGTATCTTTATATAAATCATGTACAGTCTCCCACTCTTCCCCCAGGTGCTCTTTCCATTCAGATGTTATAGTTTGTGGCATAACGTGTTCCACAGAAACATTTAAGTCTGAGAATGATACTTGCTCCTTGTGATAATACGACTCTTCGATAGCTTGTAGGATAAATGTAATCTTTTTAATCTTGTCGCTACTACCGTATAATTTTGCATCCAATAATCTCTGCCTGAACACATGATCTTTTGGATAATCCTTGGACTGAAGTACAGCTTTAACGCCATCTACATAATTTTTTGAATTTGAATTAAGTACATGCGAATGTAATGGAGGGAAGATACTCTTTAGTCGATCTGTTGGTAAACTACAAATATAACGTCGAAGTAGAAAATTCTCGATAATATTTAAAACTTGTGCAAATTCGGTATCCTTAATTTTATCATCCTCATAATATCCGTACATGTTTAGTAACAACGGATATACAGTAGTTGTATCTAACTTTTTCAGCCGAGACAAGCTCTTTCTAATAGTTAAGTTTGATTCAGCCGTAGGTGACAGAATCTTAATATAATAATCAGAATAACGCTTAAGTTCATTTAAACTGTTTGTAGCGTTTTCCTCATCAACTATATCTTTTAAAGAGAAGTAAATATCACTTTGTTTTATAAAGGCCCCTTCTCTCATAAGATAGTGCCTTACAAACTCCAAAAGATCTACCCCTAGTGCATCCTCCATAGGCTTCCATAATGTTGCATGTACCTCGTCATGAAAATCTGTATGTATTTTCATGAAAAAGTAATTCCTTATGAGGTCTGCCTGGGTTAGTGCTTGACCACTTGCATTTAGACTCTCGAACACCAAGTAAGGATTCTCATCCGGATCCAACGTTATGCTAACAAGGGACAGGTTACTTGTAATAGCATCCTTTATTTTCTGACCGTCAAGCTCACTTTTGATTAATTTCTTTTCAAAAAACTCATATGCTTCAATAATACTATTTTTAGTATCATTTTCTTCCTTCGTACCACTAATCAATCTTTGAAATGGCTCCCTGTCTACTTGTGTAGGTAGTAGTTTAAAGTGGTCATTACTTTTTTTATACGGGTTTACGAGTAGTGTATTGTTAATTTCTTCCGATAGCTCTGCTTCTGCTTTATTCCGAAGTAAAGTCAAGATGATAAATATTGTGGTAAGTCGTTGTTGCCCATCAATAAGCAGAAATTTTGCAACGCCGTGAGGAACAGACGTTGTTGGAACCGTCACTATTGATCCAATAAAATGATCACGCGGGTTATCTGCTTCAGTAAGCTCATTAATATTCTGCCACATCTTCTCCCAGTCTTTCTTTTTCCAGCTATACGTACGCTGAAAGAGTGGCACCAGGTATTGTTTCGTCCCCTCAATAATAGATTGTAAATTTGTAACCTGTGCTTGCATGCTTTGGCCCCCATTTTTTTATCCGGTTGTTATTTCTATTATATATTATTTTACATATTTTTTAATATTCGGATATTGGAGACTTGATGTGCAAACAAGTAGCCCTTCTCTTCTTTTTTCGAATCTGTTTAAAATTGCGTTTATATAATTTTTACTGACTGTGCCATCAAAGTCACATCTTGTAGTTTCTATAACTGATGCTAGGACTACTTCTCCATTTTTATTTCGCTATTCTTAATTTCGCTATTCAATGGAATCTAAAACGGTCATTCATAAACGACGACTTAGTTTTCTATGCCAGTCCTTATAAAAGCATTAAAGCGATCTTCATTATCTTTATCTTGTGTTTGGTATGCTTTTGATGTGGTTATTTTTTTCTCCACTTACAACAGCCCATTTCCTGTGTATATAGATAATAGCTCCTTAAAACTTATTTTAATTTGGCGTCGGTCCAAACCGTCCTTTTTGGCCAACCATAGCTTGGTTAACAACTCAAACTTTTCTTCACCTCTTCCATAGTGCAGAAATCGGTGACAAGTAGCGCATAATACAGCGATGTTTTCTTCCACGTCAAGCCCAGCTTCAAAGTGGTTTTGTAAAGAGACTGGGATAAGATGATGACATTCCTGATAGTTTAAACCTGCTGCAGTACTAAACGTCACATGTGAAGGTTCAGCTTCACATAAATAGTTTGCAGCTTTAAGTGCATTTTTTGCTACAGTTGAACTCCTTCGATATTTAAGGTTAGAAGTAGAAATAGGAAGGCCAGCTATAGCCGCTCCAACCTCTTTTTGATATGAATCGTCTTCGTCATCAAAGTTTTGTTGAGACTTAAAAAGAAACGGATCGTAACTTTTCGATTGAAAAATATTCTCCCAAACAAATGAATCCATTACTCCAATGTGTGGAACATCATCGCCATCTCTAAAGATATACCAATATTCACCTGCTTGGGGGTCGAACCCAGTAGGCTTAGAAAAATAAAGCCTTAATTCCTGTCCTGTTTTTTTCGGGTACACAATTGCCAACTTTATTTTGC
Organism: Peribacillus sp. NPDC101481; assembly: GCF_044767165.1. NCBI lineage: Bacteria > Bacillati > Bacillota > Bacilli > Caryophanales > Bacillaceae > Peribacillus > Peribacillus sp. NPDC101481. The sequence goes on from NZ_JBIWNJ010000008.1 coordinate 13,650, forward strand.
TCCTAATGTGATTCCGATCATGAAAAATAAATTCTTTGTGAGAGTCATAGCCAGTTGATTCAGCCCCACCTCTTCTTTCAAAGGAATCTGGATGATAAGCTGAGAAAATCACTTCTTTTTCATACCTATCAAGAGTTACACTTTTATCACCTGTTGCCTCACGGTCTGTAACCAAAGAGTAGGCACCTACTGTGGCAGAAAAATACCTATTCATTTCCAGAGTGAATTTAGACATATTTTACCTCCAGTTCATTTATTTGGAGTTGATAATTTCATATTATTCCTATCACTTCAATATGGCAATACGTTAATTTTTGTTTTTACTTTATATACCTATATTTCAACTGGTCGATATCTGGTAAATTAAATTAAGAAACATTTTTTTTCTAATTTAAATTTCTTTTTCCACGTAAACGGGTATTTAAACAAATTGAATGTTCTTTCACAAATTAATAAGTAATAAATTTGGTTTTAACCTAATGACTTTATAATTAAAGATTATATTAAGCGAACATATGTACAAGTTTTCATGTTTTTAATACAATAGGTATGAACTGCACATTATATTTTAGGTCATGGTATAATAGTTCATTTATGATGTTTTTATTTCACTCTAATAATTCACAAAACACTCCAGTATATATAGAGATTATTATTTTTTTACAGGAAGGGGGATTTAGATGTACAAAGTATTAGACCTATTTGCAGGCTGTGGAGGGTTAAGTGAGGGCTTTCTACAGGCAGGTTTTAATTTGGCGGTATCGGTGGAAATAGATGAGAAGGCATGTGAAACTCAACGTCTGAATCATCCCGAGACAAAAATAATTCAAGGTGATTTAACAAAATTAGGCCCCCAGGAACTTGCTGAAAATACCAATGAAAGAGAATTTGACTTAATTATAGGAGGTCCGCCTTGCCAAGGTTTCTCCTTGATAGGAACAAGATTAGGTACAAGTAAAAACCTTGGTGAATTTGGAGAGGACCCAAGGAATAAATTATATAAGGAATTTGTAAAGTACGTTCGGTATTTTCAGCCTAAGATGTTTTTAATGGAAAATGTACCTGGACTCTATTCCATGCAAAGTGGGGCTATTAAGGAAAACATTGAACAAGACTTTTATTTTAATGATCCTGACGGGAAATTTCTGGGCTATAACGTTAAATCGCAGATTGTCAAAGCGGTGGAGTTTGGAGTTCCACAAAATCGTGAACGGGTGATATTTTTTGGGGTACGTCGAGATATAGAGATAGAATTTGACCACCCTACTCCTGTTGTAAATGACGGGAAATTCTTCACAGTTCGAGATGCTATTGGAGATTTACCTGCCCTTGATATTAAGGATGGAGAATATGTTGTTCCGTATACTCCACAAAAAAAAGAATACTTGCGACTCCTGAACGCTAACACAAAAAAAATTAGACGTGATAATGATTTTAAGGAAGGGTACCTTTATAACCATAAATCACGTTTTCACAATGATAGGGACAGGGAGTTATTTAGGATACTAATGCCGTTTCAGAAGTTGAAAGAACTTGATCCAGACCTAATTCCAATTAGATTGCGGAATGGATTTGAAGATTTTTATAGAAAAATGGACTTTGATAGACCCTCTCCTACAATCATTGCACATTTGCACAAGGATGGTTTAGCATTTATTCATCCAGACGGAGATCAAGCACGATCAATTTCGGTTCGGGAAGCGGCACGGCTTCAAAGCTTTCCAGATAATTTTGTTTTTAGCGGGCCGGCAGGTCCAATGTTCAAGCAGATAGGGAATGCCGTCCCTCCACTCCTTGCGTATCATCTCGCAATGAATATAAAGGATATCCTTAACCAAATAAACAATAGTGTTAAGCAGTTTACCATGACAATTTAAAGATATTTAACTTAATGTTACATTCTTCTTTTACGTACTTGAAATAAAGGAAGTATACAGTTTCACGACCATCTTTTAAGATGGTCGTTTTATTTTACAAAGACTCATATGTTATTTAACTAAATTGGCTTCACGGAAGACACGCACCAATACACACCAAGTGGTGAACCAATTATTAAGCTAGAATGCGGAGACTTTCCGTAATGGATGTATTAGCGAAAATAGTATCGGAAGGCCTTTTTATGCTTCTGAAATATCCCATATTTGTGCAGTATGTTGTTTTATAAGCTCATTAATACGGTTAGAGTAGATATCAGCTTGTTCTCGGTAAGGTTCTTTCCACCGTTCCCAATTTTCTATGCTTTGACCTACTTTGCATTGTAAGCGGAAAAGTTGGCGAACACATTCCATAAATTCTTTACTATTTTGAACAAGCCACTCAATTACACGTCCTTGCTCTTGTAGTTCACTGCCCTGTTTTGCAGCCGGTGGTAACACCTTTTCTATTTTCAGGATTCTGTTACGTAGCCTCATGACGTTTCAACTCCTAACCGCTTTTCAACTTTTTGCAAACGTTCATCTAGTTCTCCTACTTCCATTGCTTTTATAATACTATTCGACAAAGTAGCAATTACTCTTGCTCGGTCGATACTTGTAGGTTCTTCCTGCATTAGTTCATTGATAACCCTTGCAAGTAACCTCCGAACGTCTTGTGGTCGTTTCAAGCGTATATTTCCTTTTAGTATGCTCATATTTTTCTCACACCCTTAAAATACTGTTATATCAAGGGCTCGCGCCTCTAATTTTGATACAAAAAGTGAGTCTTTCAGGCTTATTTTGATGTAGAACATGGTTGAAACAGAGTAAATTAGAATGTTCGACCACTACGTATTACTTTTTTGTATATCCCCTTTCCCAAATTAACCTCCTAAGGCTGCTGGAATAACCCTGCCTGCCTTTTTTAGCTTTTTATAGCCCAATAGTTCAAAGGAGGCCTTAAAGCCTGTGGGCTTACTATATGGTTCTGTTTGAATTTTTATCTATATTCAGCGGTACCCTCAACTACTTATTCGATTGTAAAATTTTTTCTATAATCGTCTGTAACAAGTTCGATAAACTTGTTGTTATTATATAATCGGCTGAAGGCTCGCTCTCCGATGGCAGTCGGTAAGTGCTGTTCGTTAAAGTTGCTGGTGTAGATTGTTGGCTTCCCTATTCGGAGGTTGATGATCTCAAACAGCTTGTTCTTACTCCAATCAAATTCATCTTTACTTCTTGCTTCTGACCCCAAATCATCCAATACCAAAAGGTCGGCTTTTCTTAAATAATTGAATATCCCTTCTTCTGTCTGACTAGCCCCTTTTTGATAGGTGGCTTTTATTTTTGAAAGAAGTGCACCTGTCGTCAGCAGCATAACTAGAAATTCCTGTTCTTTCAACGTTCTGGCAATAGCTGTTACCAGATGCGTCTTCCCCGTCCCTGGTGGGCCCATAATCGTAAGGTTGTATCTATTTTCTGGATATAATGCAGCAAATGTTTTTACATAATCCATTGCCGCCTTCTTCGCTTCAGAAACATTACCGTAGCCGTCAACCTTAAAATTCTTGAAGCCAGCATTTTTCAAGTCATCTGGAATATGCCAATATTCTTTTTCAAAACGACTAGTCAATTGTTCATGCAAACCAGTTTTATTTCTCTCTAAAACCTTGTCCAATTCCTTCTGATCAGCACACGCTTTACATTCAATCTCTCCTTCTTTATAAGCAGACCTCCACTCTTTTTGCCCGAAAATCCGATATTCTGGCTTGTTTGCTTTCCGTCTACAAGACGCACATTCTCCTTCAGACATCCTAGCCTCATAATCGTCACGGTCTTTAAGTTCCGCAACATAGTGTTTCATACATCGCCTGAAAGGATCAGGCAGAGATGATGTTGCATCTTTCATAACATACCCCCTAAAATGGAAACTCTTCTTCCATCGCTTGAATTTCCTGTAATTCTTCATCAGTTAACAGATTGTTAACATTTTTCGATTTATCGAACATATCCCTAAGGGCTGGAACATCACCATTTTTTTTGTTTCTAACCTTGGCATCAAATTTGGCATTGTACTCTTTAATAGCAGCCAATGAAAAAAGTTCAAGATTATGAAGGTTTTTCAGAATCGACTCAATATATGCCGCTGGTTTATTTGGCGTTTGCAATTTCGCTCTCTTAATCGTTTCACATATGATTTCTTCTGGTTCCTGAAATTGACTGTTTTCAATCCAATAAATAAAGCTCTCCGCCAAAATAGGTGAAGGCGTACCAAAAAGTTTTTCATATTCCAAATAAGGTACAGGTTTGTCTCTATTATCATCTTTTTCTTTAGATATTTTTTTATTTCTTTCTTGGTTGTCCATTTCACCAATGGTTTCATTGACATTTCCACCAGAGGTTGCATTGTTTGTTTCACCAATGGTTATTTCACCAATGTCTGTTTTACCAACCCATTCATCATGGTTTTTATTAAAAGAAATTTTCCTGTAGCTTCCTGATTTAATTCTTTGAAATATTACTTTTCTTTCTTCTAGCCTTTTTAACTCACGCTGTATCTGCCGAGAGTCACACCCAGTAGCCTGACTAAGAAAATTTAGTGACATAATATGCTCTTTTCTGTTGAAACCATAGGTGAACCGCCATACTACAAACAACAAACGGTACTGTGTCGGACTTAATTTAATTTTGGCTGCTTCCTCAAATATTTCATTAGCTATCTTTGTATAGCCGCGCTCCAACTGAACGTTAGCCAAATCACCTCACCTGCTTCATTTCTAAATTCCCTTTTTTGAGTTATTTCTTAACCATTCCTTTACATCCCAACGATTTAAGCGGATTACTTGCCCTCTTTGAAAAAAAGGAATTTCTTTTTTTGCTATCATGCCTCGAACTGTCGGCACACTTACTTTTAAATAAATTGCTGTCTCTTGAATGGTCATAATATCTTCATTTAAATTTTCTCCTTGCACTTCTACCAACATTTCTCTTATCACTTCTTTTAAAACAGTTCGAGTAGTAACTACTGTGCCTTCTGGTAATTCAAAACTAAAATTCATTTGAACTCACCTTCTTTCATTTCTTCTCTTTTTCTCATTGAGTACAAAAGTATTCAACTTTTTTTCCTAACGTTAAGGCAATTTGATGAATCGTTGAAAAACGGATTTTCTTTTTGTTGCCTTTTTCTATCGCACCTATGGTTTTTCTTGTAACCCCAGACTCATCAGATAGCTTAGTTATTGTCCAACCCTTTTCTGCTCTTGCTACCTGAATTTTTCTTCCATCAATTTTCAAGTAATGCTCTAGCTTTATGAGTTTAAAACATTCCATTTAAACACCCCCTCGAACTTCCCAATATGGGTACAAAATTGATATTAACATCCCAAAATGAGAAATTCAAGTTGTCTTTTGTATTCAAAGTGTGTAATATGAAGAGGTAATTACTCATTAGGGGGGACGTTACCTTGTATGGAGAGCGAATAAGGCAATTAAGAAAAGAGAAAGGAATGACTTTAAGGCAATTATCCGATAAGTTAGGCATTCCGTTCACAACACTAGGTAATTATGAACGTGAAGACAGACAACCCAATTTTGAAACGTTTGAAATGGTTGCGGATTTTTTTGACGTAAGTATTGATTACTTAGCCGGTAGAAATGAGCAAAGAACCTATGATGAATATGTTTTTCATAGTAATTTTAAAAGTATTGAGGAGCTTCTTGGCAAAGCCTCCCCTGAAATTAGAGAGGTGATAACAGATATAGTTGACCAACTATATTTAATAACACGCAGAGATTTAAAATTAGGGATAGCAAACATTAGCGAGTTAGAACATTTGCGTGAAGTTCTTAGATTTATTTTTAGTATGAAAAATAAATTTAGATGGGATAGCACAGGGGCAACTTTTAGCTACTCAGATTCAAATGAATTAGCAATAGCATATTTGAAAGAAAAGCACAAACTAGATAAACATCTTAATGAACTCTTTGAAATTTACGTAAAGAGGGATTTATGACTAGAGCATTTTTTACCTAATCGCAAGTTGTAAGTAGAAACGATTAACGTTGAAAGGATGATAAAAATGAATGGTATCTTAGGAGAAGTTGGGAAAGCATTAATCACATTACAAGCTGAAGGTGAAGTTGTCATTGAAAAGACTGAAGAACTTTTTGTTGATGAAATTGCTTACTATGTTGAAGAGACTTTAAAAGCCGTAAAAGCGGAATATAAAGTTGAAGAATTAGAGTCAAACATCAAATTGAAGATAACATTACAGTAGGTGTTTTTGTAGCATCAACCGAGTAGAAGAAGATCGGAAGCTCCACCGATAAAAGACAACCTCGAGATAGACTTATGCTATCAAGTGTCCTCGAGTCACTACTCGAGACACTACCCGAGGTATGAAGAACCCTCTAGGAGTAGGAGGGAGCATTTATTCCTTTGCTAGCATTTAGAATCTCGTAATAGGGGTTGTATATAGCAATGAGGGATTTAAACTTTTATAAATTAAAAGAGGAGAAAGAAATGGCATCATTCCAAAAGTACACAACGAAAAAAGGTCAATTGTGGATGTTTAAAATGGACATAGGCGTTAACCCAGAAACAGGGGGAAGAAAAACAACAACAACACGTAGAAAATTCAAAACGAAGAAAGAAGCACAAGAAGCTGCACGTAAGCTTGAACAAGAAATAGCAGATGGTATATTAATAAACAATAATAACCTAACTTTTGATGACATATTCAAACAGTGGTTTTTAAATCATTCCAAAACCATTAAGACCAGCACAAAGAAAAGTATTGAATCAAAATTTCGTAAGCATATCCTGCCCCGCTTCGGTAAATTGAAAATGAAGGATATCACCAGATCCTACTGTCAAAAAATGATAAACGAAATAGCTCATTCAATTACATCTGTTAATGATATTAAAATTCAAGCCAACCAAGTTTTTAAATACGCTATAAAAATGGACATTATATCAATGAACCCCTTGGAGCATGTCAGTATACCTAGACAGCAAAAAGAATTAATTAATAAGGAAAGTGAAAATGATGATCGGAATTACTGGAGAAAGGATGAGATAAAACAGTTCTTATCAATAACAAAATATGAATTAACTTTTCGTGACCATGTTCTTTTTCACCTACTAATTTATACTGGCGCACGTAAAGGGGAATTATTAGCAGTTACATGGGATGACATTGACTTTGAGGGTGGTTCCATTCGCTTAACCAAGACACTTTTTCACACTGAGGGTGAATTCATCTTTCAAACGTCAAAAACAAAAGAATCAAAGCGTTTAATTAGTTTAAGCACCAATACCCTTACTTTGCTTAAAAAGTGGCGTATACGGCAAAATGAGGCTAATCTAGCTAGTATTCATGACTGTGATGATAATAAAGTTATTTTCACCCGTGATGACGGTTCTCCACTCCGCTTAGCCTATCCAAATGAAAAGCTCGATATAGTGATAAAAAAACACAACCTTCATAGAATTACTATTCATGGGTTACGGCATACCCATGCTTCCCTTTTATTTGAATCTGGTGCAAGTATAAAAGAAGTTCAAGAGCGGTTAGGCCACTCTGATATACAAATGACCATGAACATCTATACACACGTAACAGACACCGTTAAAGAGCAAACAGCTGCTAAGTTCCAAAGATTCATGGAGCTATGATGTGGTCAAAAAATATTTTCGTGGTCAAAATGTGGTCAAAACGATTTTCAAGCATAAAAAAGACTCCCAACCAAAATGGTTGAGAGCCTTTCGAAACGGTAATAGAATTAACGTTTTGAGAACTGAGGTGCACGACGTGCGCCTTTAAGACCGTATTTTTTACGCTCTTTCATACGTGGGTCACGAGTTAGTAAACCAGCAGTTTTAAGAGATGGACGGTATTCTGGATCAACTTGAAGCAATGCACGAGCGATACCGTGACGGATTGCTCCAGCTTGACCAGTGTATCCACCACCGCTAACGTTTACTAGAACGTCGTAATTTCCAGTAGTTTCTGTTGCAACTAGTGGTTGGTTTACAACTTCACGTAATGCTGCGAAAGGAATATATTCATTGATGTCACGACCGTTAATAACGATGCGACCTTCGCCTGGTACTAAACGTACACGAGCTACTGAGCTCTTACGGCGACCAGTACCATAATATTGAACTTGTGCCAAGATAGTAACCTCCTTAGTAATTATCCGCGTAATTCGTATACTTCTGGTTGTTGAGCAGCGTGTGGGTGCTCAGCTCCAGCGTATACGTGTAATTTTTTGTAGATTTGACGACCAAGAGAATTCTTTGGAAGCATACCTTTGATAGCAAGTTCAAGCATTCTCTCAGGGTAGTTTGTACGCATTTCAAGAGCAGTTCTAGTTTTAAGACCGCCTGGATGCATAGTGTGACGGTAATAAATTTTGTCAGTCAATTTTTTACCAGTCAAGTGGATTTTTTCAACATTGATTAGAATTACATGATCACCAGTGTCAATGTTCGGTGTAAAAGTTGGTTTATGTTTACCACGTAAGATGGATGCTACTTCAGTAGAAAGGCGACCCAAAGTTTTGCCTTCAGCGTCAATCACATACCATTTACGTTCTACTTCATTAGCTTTCGCCATAAATGTCGTACGCATGGTTAACCTCCTAAAAAACTTTTTAATTTTTTATATTTATTTTCAATCACAATAAACTTCCGGGGCTTATCGTGGGATTAAAATACATACCATATTATATTAACTTCTCCCAGATTCATTGTCAAGGGAATGTTACACTAGGATAAGTTGTCTATAAAACACTCTCTGCAACTCCATAAAAAGGTCAGTGTAGCGTCAAACCGCTCCATTACTGAGTTCATCTCGTTTCCCAGTTGTAAAAAAACTGGTATCACTTCGAAAATAATTTTATTTGTAAAAAACTTTCCATAAATATAAGCCTTGGGCTGGTGCAGTTTTCCCTGCAAAACTGCGGTCCTTTTTGGCCAAAATCCCGCTCATATCATGGGGTGACATCTTGCCGCTGCCGACATCCAGGAGCGTCCCAACCAAGATACGCACCATGTTATACAAAAAACCTTCGCCAACGAAGCGGAAAACCATGTAACCATCGCTCTCTTCAAAATCCATCACTTGTATCGTTCGAACTTTATCGACCACTTCCGTTTTAGCCGAACAAAAACTTGTAAAGTCATGTGTCCCGATCAAGTAGGAGATTGCTTCCCTCATCGCCTCCCCATCTAATGGGTAGGGATAATGATAAGCGTAATTTCGCTGGAACGGATCCCGCAGTTTAGAGCGGGCTATGATATAACGGTACTCTTTCCCAGTCGTATGGAACCTTGCATGAAAATCGTCAGGCACGATGTCGACTTCCAGAACGATGATATCGGTCGGAAGAAGGGCGCTGAACGCCTTTACCCAATTTTCCGTAGGGAATGTAAGGGGCGATTCAAAGTGAAGTACCTGCCCCTTTGCATGGACCCCTGAATCTGTCCTGCCAGAAGCAGTCACTTTTATAATTGTGCCTTTATGCATTTGGGCCAAGACTGCCTCGAATTCACTTTGTATGGTGCGCTTCTCAGGCTGCACCTGATAACCAGCAAAATCCGTGCCGTCATAAGCGATCACACATTTATATTTTGGCATAGTTCTCTTCCTTATTATGAACGTAATAAAAATAACATGACCGTAAGAACACCGATTGAGACCATCAAAAGACTATCACTCATCTTCCAGTTCAATTGGCGATATTTCGTGCGACCTTCCCCGCCACGGTATCCTCTTGATTCCATGGCAGTTGCCAATTCCTCAGCCCGTTTGAACGAACTAACAAATAAAGGAACAAGCAGCGGTACAATCGATTTAACCCTGTCCTTTATCGGGCCAGATGAAAAGTCAACGCCCCTTGCAGTTTGAGCCTTCATGATTTTTTCCGTTTCCTCCATTAGCGTTGGAATGAAACGAAGGGCAATGGACATCATCAATGCCAGTTCATGTACAGGCATCTTCCACTTTTTCAAGGGCCCCAACAGCTCTTCCATTCCATCTGTAATGGATATCGGGGATGTCGTCAAAGTTAAAAGTGACGTAACAAGGATTAATAAAGTAAATCTTACTGATATGAAAAACCCTTGAATCAGACCGCCTTCATAGATTTCAAACCAACCGTATTCAAAAAGCAAATCCCCTTCTTTCGTAAAAAATATATGGAGAAGGAATGTAAATACGATCAAGAAAAAGATTGGTTTTAACCCATTGTAAAGATAACGAAGCGGTATTTTGGAAAGAATGATCAATAGGATGGTGAATACAGCAAGCAAACCGTAAGAAACGACATTATTCGCCAAAAAGACGACACAAACAAACAGGAACACGAGGAGCAATTTAGCCCTTGGATCCATCTTGTGAATCAGTGAATTTGCAGGGACATAACGCCCGATAATCATTTTATCCAGCATCAGCGGTTCCCCCGTTTCATGGCTTTATCTATTTCTATCGCTAAATCACCGATATTAAGACATGGGTGATCAAATCGAACACCAAGTTCCTTCTGGAGCTTTAGTTGAAAACGGACCGTATCAGGAACATCCAGGCCAAGCTCCATTAATTGTTCCGGCTCCGAGAAAATTTCCTGGGGGGTTCCTTTTTTGAACACCGTACCCTTATGCATGATAATGATGTCATCCGCGTACTTGGCTGCATCCTCCATGCTATGAGTCACCAGAATCGTTGAAATGCCTCTTGCTTTATGCAGATCATAAAACATATCCATGATTTCTTTGCGTCCTCGCGGATCCAGACCCGCTGTAGGCTCGTCAAGCACCAATACTTCCGGCTCCATGGCAAGGACCCCAGCGATGGCCACCCGTCGCATTTGTCCGCCGGATAAGTCGAATGGAGATTTTTCAAGAACTTCCTCATTCAAACCGACTTGCGCGATGGCTTTCCTGGTCAGTTTCTTCGCATCAATTTCAGAAACGCCAAAGTTCATAGGACCGAAACATATATCCTTTTCAACCGTTTCATCAAATAACTGATGTTCCGGAAACTGAAAAACAATTCCGACCTTTTGTCTTATTGGCCGCAAAGCCTTTTCTTTTCTTCCGGCTTCAATCGTCCGATCCCCAATGAAAACCCGACCCTTCGTCGGTTTTAAAAGAGCATTTAAATGCTGCAGTAGCGTGGATTTCCCGGACCCTGTATGCCCGATGATTGCGGTATAGGTTCCCGGCTCCATTGAAATATTGACATCATGCAGAGCTAGATGTTCAAAAGGAGTATTCACCTGATAGCGGTATTCTACATCATCGAGTGTAATTCGCATAAATCCTTCACCAACTCTTCCTCTGTCAAATGCCCATCAACTACACGAACACCATTTTTTTGTAACTCCTTGGTTAGTTTCACTGAAAAGGGAATATCCAGACCAAGAGCAATCAATTCTTCCTCTAATTCAAAAATATCCTGAGGCGATCCTTCACGATATAGCCGACCTTGGTTCATGACTATCATTCGATCAGCTTTCGCAGCTTCCTCAAGATCATGGGTTATTGATATGACAGTAATATCGTTTTCCTGCTTTAATTCCCTAACTGTTTCAAGCACTTCTTCACGGCCTCTTGGGTCAAGCATGGAGGTTGCTTCATCTAAGATGATTATGTCTGGCTGCAGGGCTATTACACCTGCTATTGCCACTCTTTGCTTTTGACCGCCGGATAGATGGTGCGGCTCTTGATTAAGAAAGGCATTCATTTTAACCTTATTTAACGCACCATGAACACGCTCCACCATAACCTGCTGAGAAACACCGGCGTTTTCTAAACCAAAAGCCACATCATCCTGAACTGTAGTGCCTACAAATTGATTATCTGGGTTTTGAAAAACCATGCCAATTTTCTGGCGTACATCCCAAACTGATTCTTCTGTCAAAAGTTGATCATTAATCGTAATGGTACCTGAGTTAGCGAACTGAAGACCATTCAGTAACTTCGCTAATGTCGACTTGCCAGAGCCATTATGTCCGACAATCGCAAGCCACTCCCCCTGATGAATATCAAAAGACACATCATCCAAGGCGTTTCGAGACTGACCCTCATATTTAAAAACAATATTATTTAAAGAAACCAGCTTCTTCACCATGTGGCCCTCCTCATTCTCGACTGCACTCGTCTAAACTAAACTCTGCTCACTCAATATAAATATAGTAATTTTCCTTCTGAAAATATAAAAAAACGCTGCACCCCTTCCACCGAAAGAATTTTCGGTAAATTAAGAGCAGCTAATAGCGGGCCTGTTACGAAAAACAGGTTATCTTATAATCGCTTATCAAAAGCGGGAAGGGATGCTTGAGCTAGACGTGAAGGCTCCCTGCATGATACAGGTTCCGCCAGCCATCGTAACACTCAATGCGAATTTCTAAAGTACAGAATTTCTATTTAAAAAAAAGAAAAAGGGCATAGAACAAGTGAGTATATTCATTTGTCCCGCCCTTTTTCATCGTTGTTATTAAACTAATTCAATAACCACGACTGGTGCACCGTCACCGCGGCGTGGACCAACTTTCATGATACGAGTGTATCCACCTTGACGTTCTTCATAACGTGGAGCCACGTCACTGAATAGTTTTTGAAGGGCATCTGTGCCATTCTCAGCGTCAGCGATTTCGTTACGGATGAAAGATGCAGCTTGACGGCGTGCATGCAAGTCACCACGTTTACCAAGAGTGATCATTTTATCTACTACAGAACGTAATTCCTTTGCACGTGCTTCAGTAGTTTCAATGCGCTCATGAATAATAAGATCCGTAGCTAAATCACGAAGTAATGCTTTACGTTGTGCGCTAGTGCGTCCTAACTTTCTGTAACCCATTAGAGATTCCCTCCTTTGTTGAAGTTCTATATTGTGTGTCTATAACAAGGCTCACAACATAATGGATTGATTCCGCCATGTTATCAGTCGTCTTTACGAAGACCTAAGCCTAATTCTTCTAGTTTCGCTTTCACTTCTTCAAGTGATTTACGTCCTAGATTACGTACTTTCATCATATCTTCTTCCGTTTTATGAGCTAGCTCTTGAACGGTATTGATTCCAGCACGTTTCAAGCAGTTGTAAGAACGAACAGAAAGGTCTAATTCTTCGATCGTCATCTCAAGAACTTTTTCTTTTTGATCTTCTTCTTTTTCAACCATGATTTCAGCATTTTGAGCTTCATCGGTTAAACCAACAAAGATATTTAAATGCTCTGTTAAAATCTTAGCTCCAAGTGCTACCGCTTCTTGCGGACCAGTACTGCCATCAGTCCAAACATCGAACGTTAACTTGTCAAAGTTAGACAACTGTCCAACACGTGTATTTTCAACTTGGAAAGATACGCGTGAAACTGGAGTGTAAAGAGCATCGATTGGAATTACACCAATTGGCTGGTCTTCTCTCTTGTTTTGAACAGCAGGAGTGTAGCCGCGGCCGCGACGTGCAGATAAACGCATACGCATATGACCGTTTTTACCAATTGTAGCAATATATAAATCCGGATTAAGAATTTCTACATCACTATCATGAGTGATATCAGCAGCCGTGATGACTCCGTCACCTTGAACGTCAATTTCCAGCGTCTTCTCTTCATCAGAGTAAATCTTAAGAGCTAGTTTTTTCACATTAAGAATGATAGATGTTACATCTTCCACGACGCCTTCAATTGTTGAGAACTCATGTAGCACTCCATCAATTTGTATAGCTGTGACAGCAGCACCTGGGAGTGAGGATAAAAGGATACGACGTAAGGAGTTACCCAATGTAGTACCATACCCACGCTCTAGTGGCTCTACGACGAATTTACCGTATTTGGTATCGTCGTTGATTTCAACCGTTTCGATTTTTGGTTTTTCTATTTCGATCATCAATAAACCCTCCTTCAAAACGTCAAAACCCCGGCAAGTAAACGAATTCACTTAAACCGAAATTCCCCATGTATACGTTCCCGCTGTGCGCAACAACTGAAAATTAATCCTCTGTAAGAACGCAAACTCAGTATTATATCCCATTATTGACAGGAATACAAAATCTATACAGAAAAATTAAACACGGCGACGTTTTGGTGGACGGCATCCGTTATGTGGAACTGGAGTTACATCTTTAATTGCAGTTACTTCTAGGCCAGCAGCTTGAAGTGCACGAATAGCAGCCTCACGTCCAGCACCAGGTCCTTTAACTGTAACTTCAAGAGTTTTCATACCATGTTCAATTGATGTTTTAGCAGCTGTTTCAGCAGCCATTTGTGCAGCGAACGGAGTGGATTTACGAGATCCACGGAATCCTAGAGCTCCAGCACTTGACCAAGAAATAGCATTACCATGAGAGTCAGTGATCGTAACGATAGTGTTATTGAATGTTGAACGAATATGTGCAATACCAGTTTCTATATTCTTTTTCACACGACGTTTACGTGTATTAGTTTTACGTGCCATGAAAAGTAACCTCCTTTACTAATTATTTTTTCTTGTTAGCTACAGTACGACGAGGTCCTTTACGCGTACGAGCATTGTTTTTTGTATTTTGACCGCGGACAGGAAGACCACGACGGTGACGTAAACCACGGTAAGAACCGATTTCCATTAAACGTTTGATGTTTAGGGAGATTTCACGACGAAGGTCGCCTTCTACTTTAAGCTTGTCAATGATATCACGAATTTTGTTCAATTCGTCTTCCGTTAAGTCACGAACGCGAGTTTCTTCAGAAACGCCTGCTTCTGCAAGAATCTTGATCGCTGTTTGTTTTCCAATACCATATATATATGTTAATGAGATAACAATACGTTTGTCACGGGGAATATCTACTCCAGCAATACGTGCCATGCTTGAGTGCACCTCCTTCTATTTAGCCTTGTTTTTGTTTATGTTTAGGGTTTTCGCAAATAACCATAACTTTACCTTTTCTGCGGATAACTTTACACTTTTCGCAGATTGGTTTGACTGATGGTCTGACTTTCATTGCTATCTAACCTCCTTATACAGATCGGAGCGAAACCGGATTATTTGAACCGGTATGTGATTCTGCCGCGAGTTAGATCATACGGGGAAAGCTCAACCGTAACTTTATCTCCAGGCAAAATGCGAATAAAGTGCATACGAATTTTACCGGATACATGAGCTAAAACAGTATGACCATTTTCTAATTCTACCTTAAACATTGCATTTGGCAAAGTCTCTTGTACTGTGCCTTCTACTTCAATTACATCATCTTTCGCCATTAAAGTGATTCTCCCTTCTCTATGCGTGAACCTATTAAAGGTACACATCTTTCCGTCAACATTACTACAGTCCAATCATCCTCATAAGTCTTACAATTCTGCATCAAGTATTCACCATTTTGTAGAACCAGGCTTTAACTGAGGACCTTTATCAGTTGGACCGAAATGAGGATTTTATGGGTCCTCATGTAAGTCTTGACCGATTCCGTGACCGACATACTCTCGAAATAGAGAAGCAATTAGTCTCGACATAGGTTTGAATAGCATGGGAGATGTTTGAAAGGCGCACGCCTGACATAGCTTCTTTCAACCCTCTATATCACGACTCTTTAGGAATCCCAATAGAGTCACTGCATTTCTTCATCAATTTTGCCGACCGGATATGTCCATGAAGATCACTTAAAAAGTAATCGCCCAATTCAGGGAATACCAAGTACAAGAACCTGATTAATAAATGTGCGAATGCTCTCGCGAAATCCATTATACCCTTTGTATTATAGGAATGCACCAAGTTTAACTAGTAAGTTAGAAAAATGGTATGAATTTCATAAATCAATACGAATGATTAATTTTGTAAAGCACCAAGCAACACATCGATATCTTCAAATACCTTATTAATATCTTGCTGTCCGTTAATGTTCACCAAGTATCCTTTATCTCCGTAGAAATCAAGAAGTGGCTTGGTTTGTTTCAAATTCACATCTAAGCGATTTTGAACCGTTTCTGCATTATCGTCGGCACGTTGATATAATTCTCCGCCGCAACGGTCGCATACATCATCTTTAGCAGGAGGATTGAATACAAGATGGTATGTCGAACCACAAGATTTGCAAATACGACGTCCTGTCAATCTTTCCATTAAGATGCTTTTATCAACATCGATATTAATGACAAAATTCATTTTGCGATCTAAATCAGTAAGAATGCCCTCAAGTGCTTCTGCCTGTGCCACAGTACGTGGAAATCCATCAAGCAAAAATCCTTTGAGACAGTCTTCCTTGCTTAACCGTTCGCGTACGATGCCAATGGTAACTTCATCAGGTACCAATTCGCCTTTGTCCATGAATGATTTCGCCTTTAGACCTAATTCTGTTCCATCTTTGATAGCTGTTCGGAACATATCTCCAGTAGAGATATGAGGGATATTATATTTTTCTACGATTTGTTCAGCTTGAGTGCCCTTACCAGCACCCGGCAGACCCATTAACACTAGATTCAATTTTCTTCCCCCTCAAACTCTATAATGGGTAAAGGGAACAAGCCGTTCCCAAAACTCATTACTTTATAAAGCCTTTATAGTGTCTCTTCACAAGTTGTGATTCCAGCTGCTTCATCGTATCAAGGGCAACCCCCACTACGATCAGCAAACTGGTTCCACCAATCTGTGCAGATTGAGGAAGATCAGCAAGCTTAATGAAAAATACCGGTAAAACGGCAATGATGGCTAAAAATATAGAGCCTACAAACGTCAGACGGTATAAAACACGTGTTAAATATTCTTGTGTACTCTTACCTGGACGAATCCCCGGCACATAGCCACCTTGCTTTTTCAAATTCTCAGCCATTTGTTCAGGGTTAACCTGAATGAATGCATAAAAATACGCAAAAGCAATGATAAGAGCAACATATATGATCATACCAATTGGCTTGGTGTAATCAAGATTTGTTGATATCCAACTAGTCACGCTGTTCTTTCCAAAGAAAGAAGCGATTGTAGTGGGAGTAATGATAAATGCCATTGCAAAGATTACCGGAATAACCCCCGCAGCATTTACTTTCAATGGTAAATGAGTAGACTGGCCACCCATTTGTGTACGACCTACCGCAGCACGTTTCGCATACTGAATAGGAATTTTACGTAATGCCTGCTGAATGAAGATAACAGCAACCACGATTGCTAATACTGCTAAAACAATGAGGATAATCGTTATGATTCGTAAGAATAATTGATCACCGGCATTTTCAAATTGTTGGGCGTAAATCTGATTTGCCGTAGTTGGCAAACTAGCTACGATACCAGCAAAGATAATGATGGAGATCCCATTACCCACACCCTTAGCAGTGATCAGCTCCCCTAACCACAGAAGAAAAGCTGTTCCTGCCGTTAAGACAGTCGCAATAAGCAAGTATGTTGCAATTCCAGGATTTTCAATCAACTGTCCACCTGACATATTATTGAACCCATAAGACATACCAACTGCTTGGATAAATCCTAGGATAATAGTGAAGTAACGAGTGAATTGTGCTAATTTACGGCGCCCTGCTTCTCCTTGTTTAGACCATTCAGTGAACTTAGGAACAACATCCATCTGTAACAGCTGAACGATGATGGATGCCGTGATGTAAGGCATGATACCCATCGCTAAAATCGAAAAGTTTTGCAGTGCTCCGCCGCCAAAGGTATTTAAAAGACCGATGACGCTCAGCTGGTCCTGTTCAGCGAGAAAATCGGCATTCACATGCGGTACAGGTATAAATGTACCGATGCGATAGACGATTAACATTAGAAGGGTAAAAATAATCTTATTCCTTATTTCACCCACGCGCATAAAATTGGAGATCGTGCGAAACATTAGATCACCTCTGTATTACCGCCAGCAGCTTCGATAGCTTCTTTAGCAGTAGACGAGAATTTGTGAGCTTTAACAGTAAGCTTTTTCTCAATGCTTCCTTTGGCAAGAATTTTGATTCCTGCTTTTTCTTTACTTACAACCCCAGTCTCTAGTAAAAGAGCTGGTGTTACTTCAGTACCGTCTTCGAAAAGATTTAACGTATCAAGATTCACGATAGCATAGTCTTTACGGTTGATGTTGGTAAATCCACGTTTAGGTAAACGTCTGAATAGAGGAGTTTGACCCCCTTCAAATCCAAGACGCACACCGCCGCCGGAGCGAGCGTTTTGTCCTTTGTGTCCTTTACCTGCTGTTTTACCGTTACCAGATCCAATACCGCGACCTTTACGTTTACGTTCTTTACGAGAACCTTCTGCAGCTTTTAACTCATGAAGTTTCATGTTGGCACCTCCTTGTTAAGTTAAAAATTATTTTATTGTTCTTTTACAGTAACAAGATGAGCAACTTTGGTAATCATACCGCGAATCGCAGGGTTATCTTCTTGAACAACCGTTTGATGCATTTTGCGTAAACCCAAAGTGTTAACTGTAACACGTTGATCTTCAGGACGACCAATCAAGCTGCGAGTGAGGGTGATTTCTAATTTATTAGCCATAATTCGATTTCCCTCCTTATCCTAACAGTTCTTGTACTGATTTTCCACGTAACTTAGCTACGTCTTCAGCACGTTTCAATTGCTTCAATCCTTCAATTGTTGCGCGAACCATATTAATAGGTGTATTAGTACCTAGTGATTTAGACAAGATATCGCTAACTCCGCCTAATTCAAGTACCGCACGAACAGGACCACCAGCAATTACTCCTGTACCTTCAGAAGCTGGTTTCAATAGAATGTGACCTGCGCCATAGCGACCGTTCACAAGGTGAGGAATAGTAGTACCAACCATCGGTACAGTAATTAGATTTTTCTTAGCATCCTCAATAGCTTTACGGATAGCATCCGGAACTTCTTGAGCTTTACCAGTACCAAATCCAACATGACCATTTTTATCACCAACTACAACTAGTGCAGTGAAACGGAAACGACGTCCGCCTTTAACAACTTTAGCTACACGATTAACTGTAACTACGCGTTCTTCAAGTTCTAATTTATTAGGATCAATGCTACGCATCTGTTATGTCCCTCCTTATCCATTAAAATTCTAAGCCGTTTTCACGAGCAGCGTCAGCCAATGCTTTTACACGACCATGGAAGAGGTAACCACCGCGGTCAAATACCACAGCTTTGAAACCTTTTTCAACAGCACGTTTCGCAATAAGTTCGCCAACTTTTTGAGCTGCTTCAGCATTGCTACCTGCTTCGATATTGATCTCTTTATCAAGAGTTGAAGCACTTGCCAATGTTACGCCTTTTGCATCGTCAATTAATTGTGCGTAAATGTGTTTGTTTGAACGAAACACATTTAAACGAGGACGAGCTTCTGTTCCAGAAAGTTTAGCACGTACACGCGCATGTCTTTTCTGACGAGTAGCATTTTTATCAAGCTTCGTAATCATTTACGTCACTCCTTTCGTTTACTTATGCGGCATTACTTACCAGTTTTACCTTCTTTACGACGAACGAATTCGCCTTCGTAACGGATACCTTTACCTTTATACGGTTCAGGCGGGCGAACATCACGGATATTAGCTGCTAGAGCTCCTACACGTTCTTTGCTTGCACCTTTTACGATTACTTTTGTATTAGAAGGAACTTCGACTTCAACGCCAGCTTCTGGCTCTATTTCTACAGGGTGGGAATATCCTACGTTAAGGACAAGCTTGTTACCTTGCTTTTGTGCACGGTACCCAACCCCAATAAGTTCAAGTGATTTTACGAAACCTGTTGATACACCTTCAACCATGTTAGAGATAAGCGCGCGAGTAGTACCGTGTAAAGAACGGTGAGTCTTCTCGTCAGACGGACGTGTAACAGTTAACACGTTCTCTTCAACAACGATTGAAAGGTCAGGACTGAATGATCTAGTTAATTCACCTTTAGGACCTTTAACAGTTACTTCACTTCCAGTAACAGTAACTGTTACGCCTGCAGGGATTTCAATAGGTTTTTTACCTATACGAGACATAATGTGCACCTCCATTCTTGTGAAAATGTATTACCAAACGTATGCTAAAACTTCTCCGCCAACTTGTTTAGAGCGAGCTTCCTTGTCTGTTAAAACTCCGTGAGAAGTAGAAACAATTGCGATACCTAAACCGTTAAGAACGCGTGGTACCTCTCCAGTTTTTGCATATACACGCAAACCAGGTTTGCTGATACGTTTTAGACCAGTGATAACACGTTCGTTGTTTGCACCGTATTTTAAGAAGATACGGATGATACCTTGTTTGTTGTCTTCGATTAATTCAAAGTCACGTACGAAGCCTTCACTTTTTAAGATCTCAGCAATTTCCTTTTTGATCTTTGAAGCAGGAACTTCCAGTTTTTCGTGACGAACCATATTCGCATTACGGATGCGAGTAAGCATATCTGCAATAGGATCTGTCATGACCATTATATTTTACCTCCTTCCCAAACTCGGGTTTTACCAGCTAGCTTTTTTAACGCCAGGAATTTGTCCTTTATATGCAAGTTCGCGGAAACAAATACGACAAAGTTTAAATTTACGTAGTACTGAATGTGGACGTCCGCAACGTTCGCAACGTGTATATTCTTGTACTTTAAACTTCTGTTCGCGTTTTTGCTTTACGATCATAGACTTTTTAGCCACGATTTCGCCTCCCTTTATTTAGAGATTACTTTTGGAACGGCATTCCAACTTGAGTAAGTAGTTCACGAGCTTCTTCGTCAGTGTTGGCAGTCGTTACAATAACGATGTCCATACCACGAACTTTGCTCACTTTATCGTAATCAATCTCAGGGAAGATAAGTTGTTCTTTAACGCCTAATGTATAGTTCCCACGTCCGTCAAAGGATTTCTTTGAAACGCCGCGGAAATCACGTACACGCGGTAAAGATACAGATACTAGCTTATCAAGGAATTGATACATACGCTCTCCACGTAATGTAACTTTCGCTCCGATAGGCATACCTTCACGCAAACGGAAACCTGCGATTGATTTTTTTGCTTTTGTTATAACTGGTTTTTGACCAGTGATCAATGTAAGTTCTTCAACAGCTGTATCTAAAGCTTTCGAGTTAGAAACTGCGTCACCCACACCCATGTTAATAACGATTTTCTCAATGTTTGGTACTTGCATTACTGATTGATAGTTGAATTTACCCATCAATGACGGTGTAATTTCACTTCTGAATTTTTCTTTAAGGCGGCTCATTGCTTAGTGTACCTCCCTTCATTTATGACTTATTTATCTAAAGATTCACCTGATATTTTAGCTACGCGTACTTTTTTACCATTTTCGATCTTATATCCAACACGAGTCGGTTTACCTGATTTAGGATCAAGTGGCATTACATTGGATACGTGAATAGCAGCTTCTTTGCTTATAATTCCACCTTGTGGATTAAGTTGAGATGGCTTGGAATGCTTTTTCACGATGTTAATTCCTTCAACAAGCACACGATTTTGTTTCGGATATGCAGAAAGAATTGTTCCTTGTTTGCCTTTGTCCTTACCAGAGATGACTACGACTTTGTCACCTTTTTTAACATGCATTAGCTTGGCACCTCCTTGAAAGGCTTTATACAAATTTTACATATTATAGAACTTCTGGAGCAAGAGAAACGATTTTCATGAAACTATTGTCACGTAATTCACGAGCAACAGGTCCAAAAATACGCGTTCCACGTGGGCTCTTATCGTCACGGATAATTACACATGCGTTTTCATCGAAACGAATGTAAGAACCGTCAGGACGACGCATACCACGTTTTGTACGGACAACAACAGCCTTAACGACTTCACCTTTTTTAACAACGCCTCCTGGTGTTGCCTGTTTGACTGTACAAACGATGATATCACCGATGTTTGCAGTTTTACGGCCAGAACCACCTAGGACTTTAATTGTTAGCACTTCACGAGCACCAGAATTGTCAGCGACTTTTAAACGAGATTCTTGTTGAATCATGTACGGTACCTCCCTTCGGAATTAGCTTAATCCGAACTATATTAAATGATTACTGCTTTTTCTACTACTTCTACAAGACGGAAGCGTTTTGTAGCTGAAAGTGGACGAGTTTCCATGATACGTACTACGTCGCCTGCTTTAGCTTCGTTTAGCTCGTCATGAGCTTTAAACTTTTTAGAGTATTTCACGCGTTTACCGTATAAAGAATGCTTTTTATAGGTTTCTACAACAACTGTAACTGTTTTATCCATTTTGTCGGATACTACGCGTCCAGTGTAGATTTTGCGTTGGTTGCGTTCGCTCATTCTGCAAACCTCCATTCATTATCGATTAGTGACACCGATCTCTCTTTGACGAACAACTGTTTTCATACGAGCAATCGATTTGCGAACTTCACGGATGCGAGCTGTATTTTCAAGTTGTCCAGTAGCTAACTGGAAACGAAGATTAAATAGTTCTTCTTTAAGAGATTTTAGTTTTTGTTCAATTTCAGCAGTGGTTAGATCTTTGATTTCATTAGCTTTCATTTGTTTCACCACCAATTTCCTCTCTTTTTACAAACTTGCATTTGATTGGAAGTTTGTGTGCTGCAAGGCGCAATGCTTCTCTTGCCACCTCTTCAGATACACCAGAGATTTCAAACATAACTTTGCCCGGTTTAACTACTGCTACCCAACCTTCAGGAGCACCTTTACCGGAACCCATCCGTACTTCAAGCGGCTTAGCTGTGTAAGGTTTGCTTGGGAAGATTTTGATCCAAACTTTCCCTCCACGTTTCATATAACGAGTCATCGCAATACGAGCTGCTTCGATTTGACGGTTCGTGATCCAGGAAGCTTCTTGAGCTTGAAGTCCAAATTCTCCGAAATGAACTTCAGTGCCGCCTTTAGCCATCCCTCTCATCTTACCGCGGTGTTCACGACGGTATTTTACGCGTTTTGGCAATAACATATTATTTTCCTCCTTCCTCAGATTTCTTCTTAGTAGGAAGAACTTCTCCACGGTAGATCCAAACTTTCACGCCTAGCTTACCGTAAGTAGTATCTGCTTCAGCATGAGCATAATCTATGTCTGCACGAAGTGTGTGAAGTGGAACTGTTCCTTCGCTGTAATGTTCAGCACGAGCAATATCAGCACCGCCAAGACGACCAGAAACTTGTGTTTTGATTCCTTTTGCTCCAGAACGCATAGTACGTTGGATAGCTTGCTTTTGAGCGCGACGGAATGAAACACGGTTTTCTAATTGACGAGCGATGTTTTCTGCAACCAATTTTGCATCAAGATCTGCTCTTTTAATTTCGATGATATTGATATGAACTCTTTTGCCAGTCAACTGGTTCAAAGCTTTACGAAGTGCTTCGACCTCAGTACCGCCTTTACCGATAACCATTCCTGGTTTAGCAGTGTGGACAGATACATTGATACGGTTAGCTGCACGCTCGATTTCAACTTTTGAAACAGAAGCATCATTTAGACGTTTCGCGATATATTCACGAACTTTGATGTCTTCATGCAAAAGAACTGCGTAGTCTTTATCAGCGTACCATTTGGATTCCCAGTCACGGATTATCCCGATACGCATACCGATTGGATTTACCTTTTGACCCACAGATTACCCCTCCTTCTTTTCTGATACAACGATTGTAATATGACTAGTACGTTTGTTAATTGCACTCGCACGACCTTGAGCGCGAGGACGGAAACGTTTTAATGTTGGTCCTTCGTTAACGTATGCCTCTGAAACGACTAGGTTATTAATATCCATTTCGTAGTTATGTTCTGCATTTGCGATAGCAGATTTCAGAATTTTTTCTACGACTGGAGAAGCAGATTTTGGTGTTAAGCGAAGAATCGCTACTGCTTCACCTACTTGTTTTCCTCGAATTAAATCTGCGACTAAACGCACTTTACGAGGAGCAATACGAACTGTTTTAGCGACAGCTTTAGCTTGCATGAGATGCCCTCCTCTCATTAACGTCTTGTTTTCTTGTCATCACTTGCGTGACCTTTATAAGTGCGTGTAGGCGCGAATTCGCCTAGTTTGTGACCTACCATATCTTCTGTTACATAAACCGGCACATGCTTACGACCGTCATAAACGGCGATTGTGTGTCCGATGAATTGCGGGAAGATTGTTGAGCGACGAGACCAAGTTTTTACTACCTGTTTCTTGTCAGCTTCATTTAATTTTTCAACTTTTACCAATAAATGATCATCAACAAAAGGCCCTTTTTTTAAGCTACGACCCATGCGAGTACCTCCCTTCGTGACTGTTCTACGGTTCTATATATGAACCGTAGCTCAATCCCGTTATTTTTTACGACGACGTACGATAAATTTATCGGATTTATTTTTCTTCTTACGAGTTTTGAATCCAAGAGTAGGTTTACCCCATGGAGACATTGGTGATTTACGTCCGATTGGCGCTTTACCTTCACCACCACCGTGTGGGTGATCATTCGGGTTCATTACAGATCCACGAACTGTTGGGCGTTTACCTAACCAACGGTTACGGCCAGCTTTACCAATGTTGATAAGTTCATGTTGTTCATTACCAACTTGACCGATTGAAGCACGGCAAGTAGCAAGAATCATACGAACCTCACCTGAGTTTAAACGTACAAGTACATAACGACCTTCTTTACCAAGTACTTGAGCAGAAGTTCCTGCTGAACGGACTAATTGTCCACCTTTTCCTGGTTTAAGTTCGATGTTATGAATTACTGTACCAACTGGGATGTTAATAAGAGGAAGTGCGTTACCCACTTTGATGTCAGCTTCTGGACCTGACATAACTTCCAAACCTACTTCTAGGTTTTTCGGAGCTAGGATATAACGTTTTTCTCCATCAACGTAATTAATTAATGCAATGTTTGCAGAACGATTTGGATCGTACTCAATAGTAGCAACGCGTCCTGGTATACCATCTTTATTCCGTTTGAAATCGATGATACGGTATTGACGCTTGTGGCCGCCACCTTGATGACGAACTGTTAACTTACCTTGGTTATTACGGCCGCCTTTGCTGTGTAAAGGAGCAAGTAATGATTTTTCCGGTTTGTCTGTAGTGATCTCAGCAAAATCGGAAGTTGTCATATTACGTCGACCGTTAGAGGTAGGTTTATACTTCTTAATCGCCATTTGTATTTCCCTCCTTCTCTAATGAATTAAGCCTCGAATAGCTCGATTTCTTTGCTGTCAGCAGTTAATTTAACAATAGCTTTACGGCGCTTGTTAGTATAGCCTGCATGTTTGCCCATGCGTTTGAATTTACCTTTGTAGTTCATGATGTTTACTTTCTCAACTTTAACGCCGAAAATTTCTTGAACAGCATCTTTAACTTGAGTTTTATTAGCTCTAACATCAACTTCAAAAGTATATTTCTTTTCAGCCATTACGTCTGAAGAGCGTTCAGTGATTACGGGGCGCTTAATGATATCGCGTGCATCCATTATGCAAGCACCTCCTCTACTTTTTCGACAGCTGATTTAGTCAAGATCAATTTGTTGTGTGAAACAACATCAAGAACATTAAGACCATCAGCTTCAACTACAGTAACACCAGGGATGTTACGTGCAGAAAGAGCAACTTTCTCATCTAAACCGTCAGTAACTACTAACGTTTTAGTATCAACAGAAAGGTTTTTAAGTACAGCTACAAATTCTTTTGTTTTTGGAGCTTCGAAAGACAAGCTTTCAAGTACCAAAATGTTCTCTTCCAATGCCTTTGCAGACAATGCAGATTTAATAGCTAAACGACGTACCTTTTTAGGTAGCTTGTAAGCGTAAGATCTTGGAGTTGGTCCAAAAACAACGCCACCGCCACGCCATTGTGGAGAACGGATAGAACCTTGACGCGCACGTCCAGTTCCTTTTTGTTTCCAAGGTTTACGTCCACCGCCTGCAACTTCAGAACGGTTTTTAACTTTATGAGTTCCTTGACGTAAGGAAGCTCGTTGCATGATGATTGCTTCAAATAATACGTGATTATTAGGTTCGATACCAAAGATGGATTCATTTAGTTCGATGTCGCCAACTTGTGAACCTGTTTGGTTGAACAATGTAACTTTTGGCATTCTATTGCTCCTCCTTTCTCAGAAATTACTTTGCTTTAACAGCAGTTTTAACTTTGATCAATGCTTTTCTAGCACCAGGTACATTACCTTTGATCAATAGTAGGTTACGTTCAACATCAACTTTAACGATAGCTAAGTTTTGAACAGTGATTTGCTCTCCACCCATACGTCCTGGTAAAAGTTTACCTTTGAATACGCGGTTTGGAGCTACAGGACCCATTGAACCTGGGCGACGGTGGTAACGAGAACCATGAGACATAGGTCCGCGAGATTGTCCATGACGCTTGATAGAGCCTTGGAATCCTTTACCTTTTGAAATTCCTGATACATCTACTAAATCGCCTTCAGCGAAAATACTTACATTGACTTCTTGACCGATCTCATATTCAGTAAGATCCGTTCCGCGGAATTCGCGAATGAAGCGCTTAGGAGTAGTATTTGCTTTTTCAACATGGCCCTTTTCAGGTTTGTTAGAAAGCTTTTCACGTTTGTTTTCAAAACCAACTTGAACTGCTTCATAGCCATCAGTTTCAACAGTTTTCTTTTGAAGAACCACGTTATTAGCAGCTTCGATAACTGTTACCGGAATAAGTTCACCGTTTTCAGCAAAAACTTGAGTCATACCGATTTTTCTTCCTAAGATTCCTTTGGTCATAAGTCACACCTCCTAGAGTAATTGTTCATATTTATATGAATTATAATTTGATTTCAATGTCAACGCCTGATGGTAAATCTAAACGCATCAATGAATCAACTGTTTGTGGAGTTGGATTAACGATGTCGATTAGACGTTTATGCGTACGCATTTCGAATTGTTCACGAGAATCTTTGTATTTATGAACCGCACGTAGGATCGTATATACCGATCTTTCAGTAGGTAATGGAATTGGACCAGATACAGCCGCACCAGAACGTTTTGCAGTTTCCACAATTTTCTCAGCAGATTGATCAAGAATTCTGTGATCATATGCTTTTAAACGGATACGAATTTTTTGTTTTGCCATAATTTTCCCTCCTTTTCGCCTATTTTGAAATAGACCTTCTCAATGGAAATTTCCCACACACTCGCCATGGCAAAGCGGCCGGGTGTGTCAGCAACCTTCCATATCATCGCAGTCAAAGACCAACATTGTCTATTATACATAAAACACAAGCTGAATGCAAGTTAAACTTGAATATTTCTTGTGCAGCACACTTTTATTATTATACATACTATCACAAGTATTTACAAGTACATTCTACGAGGTCTTTCATATCCATTTTCTTCAATTCAATAATCCTCATGATACCCATTAAATACACTTCATTATTTACAGGTATTATAGAAGAAAGATTCAATATTAATAAGAAAAAAAAAGAAGCAGATGGCGTCCCATCTGCTTCTCCCGGAAGGCGTCCCTTCCAATATTGTTTTATGAATCAATTATTCTTGGATTGTAGCAACTACGCCAGCGCCTACAGTACGTCCACCCTCACGGATAGAGAATTTAGTACCTTCTTCGATAGCGATTGGAGCGATAAGTTCTACAGTCATTTCGATGTTGTCTCCAGGCATAACCATTTCTACGCCTTCAGGAAGGTTACAAATACCAGTTACGTCAGTTGTACGGAAGTAGAACTGAGGACGGTAGTTTGTAAAGAATGGAGTGTGACGTCCACCTTCTTCTTTAGAAAGAACATAAACTTCAGCTTTGAACTTTGTGTGTGGAGTGATTGTGCTTGGTTTAGCAAGAACTTGTCCACGTTGGATATCTTCACGGGATACACCACGAAGAAGTGCACCGATGTTGTCACCAGCTTCAGCATAGTCAAGAAGTTTACGGAACATTTCAACACCAGTTACAGTTGTTGGTTTAGACTCTTCGTTGAAACCGATGATGTCAACAACGTCACCGACTTTAACTTGTCCACGCTCAACACGACCAGTAGCAACTGTTCCACGACCAGTGATTGAGAATACATCCTCAACTGGCATCATGAATGGTTTGTCAGTGTCACGAGTTGGTTCTGGGATGTACTCGTCAACAGCTGTCATTAATTCATGGATTTTTTCTTCCCAAGCAGCATCTCCTTGAAGAGCTTTTAAAGCAGATCCTTTGATAACTGGAATGTCATCGCCAGGGAATTCGTATTCAGATAAAAGATCACGGATTTCCATTTCTACTAATTCAAGAAGTTCTTCGTCATCTACCATGTCGCATTTGTTCATGAATACTACTAGGTATGGTACACCAACTTGACGAGAAAGAAGGATGTGCTCACGAGTTTGTGGCATTGGGCCATCAGCAGCAGATACTACTAGGATTCCGCCGTCCATTTGTGCAGCACCAGTGATCATGTTTTTAACATAGTCAGCATGTCCTGGGCAGTCAACGTGTGCATAGTGACGAGTAGCTGTTTCATACTCAACGTGTGCAGTAGAGATTGTGATACCACGTTCTCTTTCTTCTGGAGCACCATCGATTTGGTCATAAGCGCGAGCTTCTGCGCCACCAGATTTAGCAAGTACAGTTGTGATTGCAGCAGTTAGAGTTGTTTTACCATGGTCAACGTGACCAATTGTTCCAACGTTAACGTGCGGTTTTGAACGATCAAATTTAGCTTTTCCCATTAGGAATTCCTCCTTAAAATTATAAATAAAAGATTAAGTATATAGGGGCTGTGAAAGAAGACTAATTCTTCCATCACAGCTTACATAAGATAGTTATACTTTAATAAGAGATGAAAATCAATTATTCACCTTTATTTTTTTTGATGATTTCTTCAGAAATGCTCTTAGGTACTTCTTCATAATGATCGAAGTGCATAGAGAATGTTCCGCGTCCTTGAGTGTTAGAACGTAAAGATGTAGCATATCCGAACATTTCAGATAGAGGAACCATCGCTTTAACCATTTGCGTGTTACCGCGAGCTTCCATACCTTCTACACGACCACGACGAGATGTGATATCTCCCATGATGTCGCCTAGGTAATCTTCTGGAATAACTACTTCTACTTTCATGATTGGTTCAAGGATGACAGGACTACATTTAGATGCTGCATTTTTAAGTGCCATAGAGGCAGCGATTTTAAATGCCATTTCATTGGAGTCAACGTCATGGTAAGATCCGTCAAATAATTTTGCTTTGATGTCGACTAGCGGGTAACCAGCAAGTACACCACGGTCAAGTGAATCAACTAATCCAGCTTGTACAGCAGGGATATATTCACGTGGTACTACACCACCGACGATAGCATTTTCAAATTCGAATCCTTTACCTTCTTCGTTTGGACCGAATTCGATCCATACGTGTCCGAATTGTCCACGACCACCAGATTGGCGAACGAATTTACCTTCAACTTTAGCTGAACCACGGAAAGTTTCACGGTATGCTACTTGAGGAGCACCAACGTTTGCTTCCACTTTGAATTCGCGACGCATACGGTCAACAAGGATGTCCAAGTGAAGTTCACCCATACCAGCGATGATTGTTTGACCAGTTTCTTGGTCAGTATGCGCACGGAATGTTGGATCTTCATCTTGAAGCTTTTGTAAAGCTTGAGACATTTTGTCTTGGTCTGCTTTTGATTTCGGTTCAACTGATAGTGAGATAACTGGCTCTGGGAATACCATGGACTCAAGAATTACTTGATTCTTGTCATCACATAGAGTATCTCCAGTTGTAGTATCTTTCAATCCGACAGCAGCTGCGATATCTCCTGCATATACAGTTGAGATTTCTTCACGGCTGTTTGCGTGCATTTGAAGGATACGTCCAATACGTTCACGTTTTCCTTTAGTTGAGTTGATTACATATGATCCTGATTCTAATGTACCTGAGTACACACGGAAGAATGTAAGTTTACCAACGTAAGGGTCAGTCATAACTTTAAACGCTAAAGCAGAGAACGGTTCAGAATCGTCTGAATGACGTTCCACTTCTTCTTCTGAATCCGGTAATGTACCTTTGATAGCTGGTACATCCAATGGAGATGGAAGGAAGTCGATAACGTTATCAAGCATTAATTGAACACCTTTGTTTTTGAAAGCTGATCCGCAAATAACAGGGAAGAATTCAACATTAACGGTTGCTGTACGAATAGCTGCTTTTAATTCAGCAATGCTGATTTCTTCGCCGCCAAGGTATTTTTCCATTAAGTCTTCATTAACTTCCGCTACTGCTTCAATTAGCTTTTCACGGTATTCTTCAGCTAATTCCCGGTGTTCTTCAGGAATTTCACCGATAGTGATGTCAGTTCCTAGGTCATTACCATAGAAATGAGTTTTCATTTCAATAAGGTCAATGATTGCAGAGAATTGATCCTCTGCTCCGATTGGTAACTGAACTGGGTGAGCGTTAGCTTGTAAACGATCGTGGATTGTTCCAACTGAATACAAGAAATCTGCACCGATTTTGTCCATTTTGTTTACGAATACGACACGTGGTACACCGTAAGTTGTAGCTTGGCGCCAAACTGTTTCAGTTTGAGGCTCAACACCTGATTGGGCATCAAGTACAGCTACAGCTCCATCAAGTACGCGCAAAGAACGTTCAACTTCAACTGTGAAGTCTACGTGTCCTGGTGTATCGATGATGTTTACACGGTGACCTTTCCACTGTGCAGTTGTTGCAGCGGAAGTGATCGTGATTCCGCGTTCTTGTTCCTGTTCCATCCAGTCCATTTGAGATGCACCTTCGTGCGTTTCACCAATTTTATGGATTTTACCAGTGTAATATAGAACACGTTCTGTTGTTGTCGTTTTACCAGCATCGATGTGAGCCATGATACCGATATTACGAGTGTTTGCTAAGGAGAACTCTCTTGCCATTTGTCTTTCTCCTTCCTTCTATAAGGATTTTATAGTGATTAATCTTACCAGCGATAATGTGCGAAAGCTTTGTTGGCTTCAGCCATTTTGTGTGTATCTTCACGTTTCTTAACTGCTGCTCCAGTATTGTTTGCAGCATCCATGATTTCATAAGCTAAACGCTCTTCCATCGTTTTTTCTCCACGAAGGCGAGAGTAGTTTACTAACCAACGAAGTCCTAGAGTCGATTTGCGGTCTGGACGCACCTCAACTGGTACTTGGTAGTTAGCTCCACCCACACGGCGTGCTTTTACTTCTAGTACAGGCATGATGTTTTTAAGTGCTTGATCGAAAACTTCGATCGGCTCATTGCCAGTACGTTCTTTGATTAAATCAAATGCAGAGTAAAGAATTTTTTGTGATTTACCTCTTTGTCCATCAACCATTAATTTGTTGATTAAGCGAGTCACAAGTTTTGAATTATATATTGGATCTGGTAATACGTCTCTTTTCGTTACAGGTCCTTTACGAGGCATTGTATTTCCTCCTTTCAAGAAAGTTCAATTTTTGTTTAAGATTATTTTTTTGCTGCTTTCGGACGCTTAGTACCGTATTTAGAACGGCCTTGCATACGATTGTTAACTCCAGCTGTATCAAGAGCACCACGTACGATATGGTAACGTACCCCTGGTAAATCTTTTACACGACCGCCACGGATAAGAACCACACTGTGTTCTTGTAGGTTGTGACCGATACCTGGGATATAAGCTGTTACCTCGATACCGTTTGTTAAACGTACACGCGCATATTTACGTAACGCGGAGTTTGGTTTTTTCGGTGTCATAGTACCCACACGAGTGCAAACACCACGTTTTTGCGGAGATGATACGTTAGTTTGTGCTTTTTTAAAGCTGTTGTAGCCTTTGTTAAGTGCTGGAGATTTTGAATTAACCTCTTTAGACTCGCGTCCTTTACGCACTAATTGATTAATAGTAGGCATTACATTTTTCCTCCCTTCACGTTTTCATTTCTAGTACCACACATCCAGGTGGTTCATAAATGGGTAAAAACAAAGTTTTTGCAAATACATTTGCAAAAACATCTTTACTTTTTGATGGCAACAGTTGCTGCTCCGACATCAATACCACATGCTTTGCCAAGCATTCTCATCGAATCAACATATGTGATAGGAACATCCAATTCTTTGGCAGTCTCAACGACACGCCCAGTCAAGTATATATCTGCATCATCAGCGATGATAACTTCTTGAATTAAATTGTTTTTAAGAGCTCTAACTGCTTGCTTCGTCCCTATAATCACTGACTTTGCCTGTATTACTTTTTCATAAGACATGGTCCATATCCTCCAAAGTTACAGGGTAACATAGGAGCACCTTTGCTATAGTATCATTATTAGTCGGATACTGTCAACTTCTTTCAAAAAAATAATTCAAGCAAAAGGTTTTCCTTACAAAATTCTATTAAGATTATCAATTTGCCTAAACGGAATATATCAAATTCTCATAGTGCCTTTCAGCTGGTCATGAGTAATAAGAGAGACCAGCTCAATAACCTTCTGATCCATCAGCTCCTATAGGAAACAGGAGCGCGGTTTTCAGTTTAAATTATTGAGCTGGTCCTTTTCCCTTTAATCCACTGTTACTGCATCAGCATTTTCGTCTCCAACAACGACAGGGTTTGCTTTTCTGTATCTAAGCATTCCCGTTCCTGCAGGGACAAGTTTACCGATGATGACATTTTCTTTAAGTCCAAGCAATTCATCACGTTTTCCTTTTATTGCTGCATCAGTCAAGACCCTAGTTGTTTCTTGGAATGACGCGGCGGACAAGAAGGAATCCGTTTCTAGAGATGCTTTTGTGATACCTAGCAATACAGGGCGGCCTGTTGCTGGTAATTTATTGGTCAGCAATGCATCAGTGTTTGCAGTAGTGAACTGGTTAACATCCAATAATGTTCCTGGAAGCACTTCAGTTTCTCCTGCATCAAGCACACGGACTTTACGCATCATTTGTCTAACCATTACCTCGATATGTTTATCTCCGATTTCAACACCTTGCATCCGGTATACTTTTTGAACTTCATGAAGCAGGTATTCCTGAACAGTAAGCACGTCTGTAACCTTCAGCAATTCTTTCGGATCGATGGAACCCTCTGTCAACTCTTCACCACGACGGACAGGTGTATCAACAGTTACTCTTAGACGCGCTGTGTACGGCGCAGTATACGTGCGTGATTCAACAGCACCCTGAACGACGATTTCCTGTTGTTTATCGCGAATTTCATTGATCGAAACAATCGTTCCTTCAATTTCAGAAATGACAGCTTGACCTTTAGGATTTCTCGCTTCAAATATTTCTTGGATACGAGGAAGACCTTGAGTGATATCGTCCCCGGCAACCCCACCTGTATGGAATGTACGCATCGTCAACTGTGTACCAGGTTCTCCGATGGATTGAGCGGCAATAATACCGACTGCTTCGCCCACTTCAACTTCTTGACCGGTAGCCAAGTTGCGTCCATAACATTTTTTACATACACCATGGCTGGTGTTACATGTAAAGGCAGAACGGATCCATGCTGTTTCAATTCCAAGTGATTCAATATAATTAGCAAGATCTTCAGTAATAAGATCGTTTTCAGCCACGATTACTTCATTTGTTTCTGGATGTTTGATCGCTTTTCTTGCATAACGGCCCACTAGGCGCTCTTCAAGATGCTCGATTATTTCAGTACCTTCTCTTAAGGCAGAAATTTTCAAGCCGCGGTCCGTTCCACAATCGTCATCACGGATGATGACATCTTGGGCAACGTCAACAAGTCGACGCGTAAGGTAACCGGAATCGGCTGTTTTAAGGGCTGTATCGGCAAGACCTTTACGCGCACCATGTGTAGAGATGAAGTACTCCAACACTGTTAAACCTTCACGGAAACTTGATTTGATCGGTAATTCAATGATTCGTCCAGCCGGGTTGGCCATCAAACCACGCATACCCGCAAGCTGCGTAAAGTTGGAAGCATTACCACGGGCACCGGAGTCACTCATCATGAAGATCGGGTTGCGTCGGTCCAGTGAGTCCATAAGTTTGGACTGGATGGTATCCTTGGCAGCACTCCAGATGGAAATGACGCGATCATAACGCTCATCCTCTGTAATTAGACCACGTCTGAACTGTTTCAAGACGTTATCCACTTTGGTTTGAGCCTCAGTAATGATTTCTTGTTTTTCTTTTAAAACGACAATATCAGCCACACCAACGGTAATACCGGCTTTTGTCGAATATTTGAATCCAAGATCTTTCATCCGGTCAAGCATTTTGGATGTTTCGGTAATTTTAAAGCGTTTAAAGACTTCTGCGATGATATTTCCAAGGATTTTTTTCTTGAAAGGATCGATAGCAGGTTGAGCCTTAATCAATTCAGGGATATTAGCGCCTTTTTCCACAAAATATTTCTCTGGAGTTTTGGTTTCCAAATTATATCGTGTCGGCTCGTTAATATACGGGAATGATTTTGGTAAAATTTCATTGAAGATCAATTTACCGACAGTGGTAATAAGCAGCTGGCGGTTTTGTTCTTCCGTGAATGTTTCATTATTCAGTGATGATGCATGTACGGCACAACGGGAATGTAAGTGTACATATCCGTTTTGGTATGCAAGCAATGCTTCACTTGTATCTTTAAAGATCATACCTTCGCCGATTGCGCCTTCTCTTTCCAATGTTAAGTAATAGTTACCTAATACCATATCTTGAGAAGGTGTAACGACAGGTTTACCATCTTTAGGGTTCAAAATGTTCTGTGCTGCAAGCATAAGCATGCGTGCTTCGGCTTGGGCTTCAGAAGATAGAGGAACGTGGACCGCCATTTGGTCACCGTCAAAGTCAGCGTTGTAAGCTGTACATACGAGCGGATGCAAACGAATTGCGCGACCTTCAACCAACGTCGGTTCAAACGCCTGGATACCAAGTCTATGAAGAGTCGGTGCACGGTTCAATAGTACTGGGTGTTCTCTAATAACTTCTTCAAGCACATCCCATATTTCAGGAGATAAACGTTCAATTTTGCGCTTAGCGGATTTGATGTTATGCGCTAGGCCTCTTTGAACAAGCTCCTTCATAACGAATGGTTTGAATAATTCAATCGCCATTTCTTTAGGAAGACCACATTGGTACATCTTTAAGTTTGGTCCTACTACGATAACGGAACGGCCAGAGTAATCAACACGTTTACCAAGAAGGTTTTGACGGAAACGACCTTGTTTACCTTTTAACATGTGAGATAAAGATTTTAACGGACGGTTACCAGGTCCAGTTACCGGACGGCCGCGACGGCCATTATCGATAAGAGCATCGACAGCTTCTTGCAGCATACGCTTCTCATTTTGAACGATAATGCTTGGTGCTCCAAGATCCAGTAATCTTTTCAAACGATTATTACGGTTGATAACACGGCGATATAAATCATTTAGATCAGATGTGGCAAAACGTCCTCCATCAAGTTGAACCATAGGACGAAGTTCCGGTGGAATGACCGGAAGCACGTCAAGGATCATCCATGAAGGCTCATTTCCGGAGTTACGGAATGCTTCAAGCACTTCCAAGCGTTTGATTGCACGGGTTCTGCGTTGTCCTTGAGCTGTTTTAAGCTCCTCTTTCAACGACTCTACTTCCTTTTCCGTATCAATATCTTGTAAAAGTTTTTTAATAGCTTCCGCACCCATGGCAGCTTGGAATTTCTTACCGTATTTTTCACGGTATGTACGATATTCTTTTTCAGAAAGAAGCTGTTTCTTTTCTAAAGTTGTATCGCCCGTTTCAGTTACGACGTAAGATGCAAAGTAAATAACTTCTTCCAAAGCCCGTGGAGACATGTCAAGTACAAGTCCCATACGGCTAGGAATTCCTTTAAAATACCATATGTGTGAAACTGGAGCTGCCAGCTCAATATGACCCATACGCTCACGACGCACCTTAGCACGAGTGACTTCAACGCCACAACGGTCACAGACTACGCCTTTATAACGAACACGTTTATATTTTCCGCAATGACATTCCCAGTCCTTTTGAGGTCCAAAAATTCTCTCACAGAATAAACCGTCTTTTTCTGGCTTTAGCGTACGATAGTTGATTGTTTCTGGTTTTTTAACTTCTCCATGTGACCAAGAACGAATCTTGTCTGGTGAAGCAAGACCAATTTTCATATACTCAAAATTATTAACGTCTAACAAGGGGCCTACCTCCCTTTTAATCTCCAGGTTTAACCCTTGATTGCCGTCAAATATCAGGCAATCTTACACCGGATGATGGTTGATTGAATCAATAAGGCTCTAACAAGGCAGCATGATCTTCAAATGAACATCTTGCTGCCAGTCAGAGCGGGTGATATATAACTAGATATGTTTATATTTAATTTTATTCTTTGACAGGTGCCCCTACTTCGGAAGCAACCATATCTTTAGTTTCTGAATCAAGGCTTAATTTGTCTGCTTGGTTGGCTTCATCTTCATCTTCCAAATCACGCATTTCGATTTCACGATCTTCGGCATTGAGGATTTTAACATCCAATCCTAAACTTTGAAGCTCCTTAATCAATACTTTGAAGGACTCAGGAACGCCTGGTTCAGGGACATTTTCACCTTTGACAATCGCTTCGTACGTTTTCACACGACCCACGACATCATCTGATTTAACGGTTAGGATTTCTTGTAATGTATAAGCAGCACCATAAGCTTCAAGTGCCCATACTTCCATCTCACCGAAACGCTGACCACCAAATTGCGCTTTACCACCAAGTGGTTGCTGCGTAACAAGGGAGTAAGGACCAGTTGAACGTGCATGAAGTTTATCATCGACCATATGTGCCAGTTTGATCATATACATGACACCAACTGATACACGGTTATCGAATGCTTCACCTGAACGGCCATCATAAAGGACGGTTTTTGCATCACGGGACATCCCGGCTTCTTCAATCGTACCCCAAACATCTTCCTCAGTAGCGCCATCGAATACAGGAGATGCCACATGGATGCCAAGTGCGCGTGCAGCCATACCTAAGTGAAGCTCCAGCACCTGACCGATGTTCATACGTGATGGTACACCCAATGGGTTTAACATGATGTCGACTGGAGTGCCATCCGGTAAATAAGGCATATCTTCTTCAGGAAGAATCCTGGAGATTACCCCTTTATTACCATGTCGTCCAGCCATTTTATCGCCTTCATGGATTTTACGTTTTTGAACGATATATACACGCGCGAGTTGGTTTACACCAGGAGGCAGTTCATCGCCGTCTTCTCTGTTGAATACTTTAACATCAAGAACGATTCCTCCGCCGCCGTGAGGTACACGAAGTGATGTATCCCTTACTTCACGTGCTTTTTCACCGAAGATTGCATGTAATAGACGTTCCTCGGCAGTCAGTTCCGTTACACCTTTAGGCGTTACTTTACCAACGAGGAGGTCTCCGTCTTTCACTTCAGCACCCACACGGATAATTCCGCGCTCATCAAGATTACGAAGCGCATCTTCCCCTACGTTAGGGATATCGCGGGTGATTTCTTCAGGCCCTAATTTTGTATCGCGTGATTCAGATTCATATTCTTCAATATGAATGGAAGTGTACACATCATCTTTAACCAATCGTTCACTCATGATGATGGCATCTTCATAGTTATATCCATCCCATGTCATGAAGGCAACCAATACGTTACGTCCAAGTGCCAACTCACCTTTTTCCATTGAAGGACCATCAGCAAGAATTTCACCTTTTACGACGTTGTCGCCAACACTGACGATAGGGCGTTGATTATAGCACGTTCCTTGGTTGGAACGGATGAATTTTAATAGACGATATTTATCAAGATTTCCTTTTACTTGCTGTCCATCTACTTCACTTACCCTACGTACCCATACTTCACGTGATTCAACGTGCTCTACGATACCAGGGTGTTTACAGATTACAGCAGCACCGGAGTCTTTCGCTGAAACATACTCCATACCCGTTCCGACTCGAGGGGCTTCCGGTTGAAGCAAAGGAACTGCTTGACGTTGCATGTTCGCTCCCATAAGGGCACGGTTGGAGTCATCGTTTTCCAAGAAAGGAATACATGCAGTCGCAGCTGATACAACTTGTTTAGGAGATACATCCATGTAATCTACGCGGTCACGCGGAACAACGGTGTTTTCACCGCGGAAACGTGCAACAACATCATTATCAAGGAATGAGCCGTCATCTGACAGTCGTACATTCGCTTGGGCAACTACATAATTATCTTCCTCATCAGCTGTTAAGTAATCGATTTGGCTTGTAATTTTACCTGTTTCAGGGTCCACACGACGGTATGGTGTTTCAATGAAGCCATATGGGTTAACCTTTGCAAAACTGGATAACGAGTTAATCAATCCAATATTCGGTCCCTCAGGCGTTTCAATCGGACACATGCGGCCATAGTGGGAATAATGAACGTCACGTACTTCAAAGCCAGCACGCTCACGTGTCAGACCACCAGGTCCCAATGCAGATAGACGACGTTTATGCGTCAATTCAGCCAACGGGTTCGTTTGATCCATGAATTGGGAAAGCTGCGAGCTTCCAAAGAACTCTTTAATTGATGCAATGACCGGGCGAATGTTGATTAGTTGCTGCGGAGTGATTGTATTCGTATCCTGAATGGACATTCTTTCACGAACAACACGCTCCATACGGGATAAACCAATTCTAAATTGGTTTTGCAGCAATTCACCAACGGAACGCAGACGACGGTTACCTAAATGGTCAATGTCATCCGTGATTCCCACACCATGCAATAAGTTAAAGAAATAACTTATGGAAGAAATGATATCAGCCGGTGTAATGTTTTTGACCTGGTCGGTCACATAGGCATTACCGATGATATTGATCACTTTTTCGCCTTCAGCATCGTTTGGTGCAAACACTTTAATAGGTTGAAGAAGAGTTTCCTCCTCCACTACACCGCCTGATGGATGGAATGTCTTGAAGCCGATTCCAGCTTCGATATGAGGCAGAATCCTATCAAGGGTCCGACGATCAAGCATTGTACCTTTTTCAACGATGATTTCACCTGTTTCAGGATCAATCAAAGTCTCTGCAATACGTTGTCCGAATAAACGGTTCTTGATATGCAGTTTTTTGTTTATTTTATAACGGCCTACATTAGCTAAATCATAACGTTTTGGATCAAAAAAGCGTGATACTAAAAGACTTTTCGCGTTTTCGACAGTAGGCGGTTCACCTGGGCGTAGACGCTCATAGATTTCCAGTAATGCTTTTTCCACACTCTCGGTGTTATCCTTTTCAAGAGTGTTGCGAAGGTATTCGTTGTCTCCGATCAAATCGATGATTTCTTGATCTGTTCCGAATCCAAGGGCACGCATCAATACCGTGATCGGTAATTTCCTGGTGCGGTCGATTCGAACATACACAACATCCTTGGCGTCTGTTTCATATTCGAGCCATGCGCCACGGTTAGGAATAACGGTCGCAGAGAATCCAAGCTTACCGTTTTTATCCATTTTCCCATTGTAGTAAACACTCGGTGAGCGAACTAATTGGGATACAATTACCCGTTCAGCACCATTGATGACGAATGTACCTGTTTCAGTCATCAGCGGGAAGTCACCCATAAATACATCCTGGTCTTTCACTTCCCCTGTTTCTTTGTTAACAAGGCGCACTTTCACACGAAGTGGTGCAGAATACGTAACATCGCGTTCTTTTGTTTCTTCCACAGAATACTTCGGCTCAGCTAAGCTGTAATCGATGAATTCTAACGATAAATTACCTGTAAAATCCTCAATAGGAGAAATATCCTGGAACATTTCCTTTAAACCTACATCTAGAAACCATTGATAAGAAGCTGTTTGAATTTCAATCAGATTCGGAAGGTCCAAAACCTCACTGATTCTTGCATAACTTCTACGTTGGCGGTGTCGTCCATACTGAACAAGTTGACCTGTCAACTGATTCACCCCTTAAATCAAGCGTTATAAGGATCCATTTGCCTCGGAAAAGGAATCATTTCCATAGACAAAAAGAAAATGGTTTTTATTTTAAAAACCACTATTTCTCATAAAACGAACTATTATTTATATATTTTTCCCATATTATCCATTGATTATACACCAATGGTATAAAAATTGCATAGTTACGGAATTATATATATGCATTTTATAATACTAACATAGCGAAAATTTAGAGTCAAACCTTTTTGGATAATAGTATATAGTATCCCTTTTTCTTAACAGGCACTTCAACATTTCCAAATAATTGCTCCATTTTATCCATTGCGGATGGAGCTCCTTGTTTTTTTTGAATGACAACCCATAATTCTCCACCAGCTACCAAACTGCGATAGCTTTCTTCTAAAATTTCGTGGACTACACTTTTACCTGCGCGAATGGGAGGGTTCGTAAGAATCGCAGCGAATTGATTGGAGGCAACTTTGTCAAAACGATCACTTTCGTAAATCTTCACATTTGCGATCCCATTGGATGCAGCATTCTCTTTTGACAATTCAACTGCCCGGCTATTTATATCAATCATTTCTATCGCTCTATCGGGATAAGCTGCCGCAATCGATATTCCAATTGGTCCATAACCGCAACCAACATCGAGAATATTTCCTTCCACAGCCTCATTAAGGTTAAAACTCTCAACCAAAAGACGCGATCCGAAATCAACTTCCTTTTTCGAAAAAACACCATTATCACTTTTGAAGCGAAATGTACGTCCCTTTAATGTGAAATCCCAAAATTTCGGATTGCTTACGACATCCGGTTTTTGTGAGTAGTAATGCTCTGTCAGAGTCATCTCCCCCTATCAGAAAGGAATATTGAAGATTTAATGAGAGAAGAGAATTGAAGAATGGATGCTTGCATGCCGGAATGTCGGAATAACGAAGTCCTCGTTATCAAACCATTAACGGCTAATTTCCGTCATTTCTTTAAAAATGAAGAAAAAAAGCCCGCCAGTGATAGCGAGCTTTTTGTTTATGCAAGATTACTTAACTTCAACGCCAGCTCCAACTTCTTCAAGTTTAGCTTTGATTTCTTCAGCTTCTTCTTTAGAAGCAGCTTCTTTGATTGCTTTTGGAGTGTTGTCAACAAGTTCTTTTGCTTCTTTAAGTCCAAGACCTGTAACTTCACGTACAGCTTTGATAACTTTGATTTTTTGATCTCCAGCAGATGTAAGGATTACATCAAACTCAGTTTTTTCTTCAGCAGCAGCGCCACCAGCAGCAGCTACAGCTACAGGTGCAGCAGCAGTTACGCCGAATTCTTCTTCGATTGCTTTTACAAGGTCGTTTAATTCTAAAACAGTCATGTTTTTAACTGCTTCAATGATTTGATCTTTAGTCATTTTTATTTCCTCCTCGAAATGGTTGGTTTTTTTTGAATCATCAGGCTAAATAAGCGGTCAGCTTACGCGCCTTGTTCTTCTTTTTGCTCTGCAACAGCTTTTGTAGCAAGAGCCAGTCCGCGCATAGGTGCTTGTAGCACGCTGAGTAGCATTGAAAGTAGGCCTTCGCGTGAAGGTAGTTCTGCAAGAGCTTTAATTTCTTCAGCAGTTGCAACATTTCCTTCGATAACTCCAGCTTTGATTTCTAAAGCTTCATGTTTTTTCGCAAAATCGTTAAGGATTTTTGCTGGCGCAATAACATCTTCAGTTGAGAATGCAATTGCGTTTGGACCTGTTAATGCTTCGTTTAAAGCGCTAAGTTCAGCACTTTCAGCAGCACGGCGAGTCATAGAGTTTTTGTAAACTTTAAACTCAACGCCAGCTTCACGAAGTTGCTTACGAAGTTCTGTTACTTCAGCAACAGTCAATCCACGGTAGTCAACAACTACTGTTGATTGGCTTGAAGTTAACTTATCAGAAATCTCAGCAACGATTTTTTGCTTTTGTTCAATAATTGCGTTCATCCTTACACCTCCTGTAGATTTGCTTGAAAACATTTATACCGTTTCAAAGAAAAAGCCTTCATCTCTATTGCAGACATGAAGGCAGTAATTTCAAAAGTCATAGTCCAGGACTATTATTATCGAATTACCTCGGCAGGGAATTAAGCTCGTAATGAGCACCTACTGTCTACGGTACAAATAGTATTCATTTATTCACAACAAAACTTATTATAACAATAATAGTTTTGGTATGTCAATTATTTATTTGAAAGAAGAAGGATCAACTTTCACACCAGGGCCCATTGTAGTTGTTACAGAAACGTTTTTCATGTAAGTTCCTTTAGCAGCCGCAGGTTTAACTTTCAATAATGTATCATAGATAGTAGTGAAGTTTTCCACTAGTTTAGCATCTTCGAAAGATACTTTACCGATTGGAGCGTGGATGTTACCAGCTTTATCTACGCGGTACTCAACTTTACCAGCTTTGATTTCATTAACAGCTTTCGTTACATCGAAAGTTACTGTGCCAGTTTTAGGGTTAGGCATTAAACCTTTAGGTCCTAATACACGGCCAAGTTTACCAACTTCACCCATCATGTCTGGAGTCGCAACGATTACATCGAATTCGAACCATCCTTGTTGGATTTTGTTGATGTAGTCAGATTCGCCAACGTAGTCAGCACCAGCAGCTTCCGCTTCTTTTGCTTTTTCGCCTTTTGCGAATACTAATACGCGTTGAGTTTTACCAGTACCATTCGGAAGAACAACTGCTCCACGAATTTGTTGGTCGGCTTTCTTAGGGTCTACGCCTAAACGGAAAGCAACTTCAACAGTCGCATCGAATTTTGCGAAGTTTGCTTTTTTAGCAACTTCGATTGCTTCAGTTACAGCATAAGCCTTAGATACTTCTACAAGCTTAGCTGCTTCAAGATACTTTTTACCTTTTTTAGCCATGATATAAATCCTCCTAAATTGTGGTTTTAACGGAATGACCTCCCACGAATAAAGGTTGCGAGTATCAATCGCAACCCCGTAGAAACAAATAGCAATTACATGGATTAGTCTTCGATGACAATACCCATGCTGCGAGCAGTACCTTCAACCATACGCATTGCAGCTTCAACGCTTGCAGCGTTTAGGTCAGGCATTTTAGTTTCAGCAATCTCGCGCACTTGATCACGCTTGACTGTAGCAACTTTATTACGGTTAGGTTCACCAGAACCAGACTCGATACCAGCTACTTTCTTAAGCAATACTGCAGCCGGTGGAGTTTTTGTAATGAATGTAAATGAACGGTCTTCAAATACCGTGATTTCAACAGGAATAATTAGACCAGCTTGATCTGCTGTACGAGCGTTGAACTCCTTACAGAATCCCATGATGTTTACACCAGCTTGACCTAATGCAGGACCGACTGGCGGTGCCGGATTCGCTTTACCAGCAGGAATTTGCAATTTAACCATTTTAATTACTTTTTTAGCCACGAGACACACCTCCTTATAAGTCCGTGATGTGGTAATAGGGTAATACCCTCCCACTCATCTTGAATTCTTTATATATTAATAAAGAATGCTTGTATCGTTGAGGCCTAAAAATTGAAACATACTGACCTTTGAAATTTTACCACTTTCAAAAGGCAATTTCAAGTTTTTTTCCGTTTATAATTTTTCCACTTGATTAAAATCAAGTTCAACCGGTGTATCACGGCCGAACATATTGACTAGAACCCTTACTTTACCTTTATCTTTATCAAGTTCTTCAATAGGTCCTGCAAATGTTGCAAATGGCCCTTCCTTAACTTGAACCGTATCACCGATTTCAAAATCAACTTCGATTTTACTTTCATCTACGCCCATTCGCTTAAGAACGACTTCAATTTCTTCCGGCAGCAATGCAGTCGGTTTTGACCCAGCTCCAGATGAACCTACGAAACCTGTTACTCCAGGCGTATTCCGGACAACATACCATGAATCATCAGTCATGATGATCTCAACCAATACATATCCTGGGAATACTTTCTTTTTGGTCACTTTCTTTTTGCCATCTTTCACTTCTGTTTCTTCTTCTTCTGGAACTACTACGCGAAAGATCTTGTCTTCCATCCCCATAGTTTCAACACGTTTTTCCAAGTTAGCCTTAACTTTGTTCTCATAACCTGAATAGGTGTGAACTACATACCAATTCTTTTCCATGTGTTAGGACTTTAACGTCCT
The DNA here is from genome assembly GCF_044767165.1 of Peribacillus sp. NPDC101481. Taxonomy (NCBI): domain Bacteria; kingdom Bacillati; phylum Bacillota; class Bacilli; order Caryophanales; family Bacillaceae; genus Peribacillus; species Peribacillus sp. NPDC101481. The sequence goes on from NZ_JBIWNJ010000008.1 coordinate 57,488, forward strand.
TCCCTCCCTGCAATCAATCATTTTCTTTATTAATCTTTATCTTTGAACGTTTTAGCCAAAAAACCATACGGCGTCATTCCGACTTAACTAGAATATATTGTGATGAACATATTACAGCAGTGCTCGATTTTGAACTTACTAAAAAAGACAAATTAAAAAACCCGTTTCCGGGCTTTTCTGCTGACACATATTATTCTATCACTATTATACCTTATTTTCGAATCTCTTATTCAATAACTAAGCGAATTAATTCGGAAATGCCCAAATCCACCACTGTAAAGAATAAAGCCATAAATACTACAGTCGTTACCACCACGATTGTATATTTGGTAAGCTCCTTGCGTTTCGGCCAGCTTACCTTTTGCATTTCGCGAGCGACTCCGCTGAAAAATTCGGTAAAACGTTTCATGAATGTACCTCCAAGCATTAGAAGCTTCTGTCAATCTATTTATAAAACGGTTATTTCGTTTCTTTATGAATCGAGTGTGAGTTGCACGTACTGCAAAATTTCTTGATTTCCAGTCGTTCGCCGCTTGTCGATTGTTTGCTCTCATAACTATAATTCCTTGTACCGCAATCAGTGCAGGCAAGAACTATTTTTTTTCGCATTAGATACACCTATCCTATCTACTATATCCATAAAACCTTATCACGGCTGTTTTTTATTGTCAATATCAAAGCAGGTTTCGACGATTATGGACACCGGAAATCAGAATATCGGTTTACTTGCCAACCATTAAAAATCTTTGTGAATAATAAACTTCCATGTGGAGAAGGGACAGATGAAATTAAGCGGAAAAAGCGGAGGGATTATAAACTGATTTCCCTTACTTCCAGATAGCGCTCGAGCTTTCTTTTCACCCGCTGAAGGGCGTTGTCGATTGACTTAACATGCCGGTTCAACTCTTCCGAAATTTCTTGGTAGGTTTGTCCATCCAGGTAAAGAGCTAACACTTTTCTCTCAAGATCACTCAGGAGCTCGGCCATCTTTAATTCGATATCGTCAAACTCTTCTTGGTTGATGATCAGTTCTTCCGGGTCCAAAACTTTCGTACCCGATATAATATCCATTAGAGTTCGATCCGATTCCTCATCGTAAATGGGCTTGTCCAGGGAAACATAGGAATTGAGCGGAATATGTTTTTGACGTGTTGCTGTTTTGATAGCTGTAATGATCTGCCTTGTAATGCATAGTTCTGCAAATGCTTTAAAAGAAGATAACTTATCCCCTTTAAAATCACGGACGGCTTTATATAAACCAATCATACCTTCTTGCACGATGTCTTCCTTATCGGCACCAATCAAGAAATAAGTCCTTGCCTTAGCTCTTACAAAATTACGATACTTTTGGATCAAATAATCCAGCGCTTCACTGTCTCCAGTGTGCACCAACCCTATCAATTCATCATCCTCAAACTGCAGATACTTTTCGTTCAGCTTCATTCCGAATTTGAGACCCACATTATATCCCCCTGACCTGACTCAGATAGAAATATTATACAGCAGGTAAAATTTACCCGTCAATGGTTCATATTTTACCCCGGCGCCATTTTTCGAAAATTTCTGCCACTTCTTCACTTAAAGGAATTTTAGCCACGGGTCTTATCGTCGTTGTTTTTCTTACATCTTTCTTGATTTCGCCTTGAATTTCTTCCATTTCAATAAGCAGTTCACGAGCGGATTTCCTTAGGGCCCCTTGGCCGAAGATCACCCACTGTTCCGTGAAGTCCGAGGTTGCCACTTGAATTTGTGTTTTGACATTATTCAGTTCAATGGCCATCTTTTCAATTCTTTCATCCGCAGTTTCATTTTCTTTTGTAAAAATTACGTCAACTTTGTGATTTTTGAATATACGGGCAATTCCCTGAACATATTGAGCGTCAAATACGACAATTACACGGTATCCGGTAAATGCTTGATATTCCGCCATCATTTCTATCAACCGGTCCCTTGCAGCAGCAAGATCCCGTTCCTTTAATTCTCTCAGTTCCGGCCAAGCTCCAATAATGTTATAACCGTCCACCAACAGAATATTCATTTCATCATTGCCCTAGGGGATTTCTTTTTCTATAAACCTCATACATCAATAAACCGGCTGCTACCGATGCATTTAACGAAGTTACTTGACCTGCCATAGGGAGACGGATGAGAAAATCACATTTATCCTTCATTAATCGTGCCATGCCCTTTCCTTCGCTGCCGATAACAAGTCCGATAGGCATCTTTCCATCCATGTTACGGTAATCATCGCTGCCTTTCGCATCGGTACCGACTATCCATACCCCGCGCTCTTTCAACTCTTCCACCGCTCTCGCCAAATTTGTAACGCGAGCTACCGGAATATATTCAATTGCACCCGTCGAGGCTTTTGCCACTGTTGCCGTCAAGCCCACAGCTCTCCTTTTTGGAATGATGATTCCATGGGCACCGACAGCATCAGCCGTCCTCATGATCGACCCTAAATTATGCGGATCTTCAACTTCATCAAGAATCATGAAAAAAGGTGCTTCGTCCCGTTCAGCCGCTTTTGCGAATAAATCATCCAGCTCCACATATTCATATGCAGCCACTTGTGCGATAACGCCTTGATGGATGCCTTCAGCCATTTGGTCAATTTTTTTCTTCGGTACGATTTGCACGAATACCTTCTTTTCCTTCGCCAGACCGATGAGTGGCTGCATCGAGCCTTTTTGCGAGCCTTCGGCTATCCAAATTTTATTAATATCCCGTTCGGAGCGAAGAGCTTCCAATACGGGGTTTCTGCCAATGATATATTCTTCGCTCATGGGTTACTCCCCTTTTCTTCTTCAATGTATTCAATGGATTTTTTGATGAGTTCTTCCATTCTTTCTATTCGGCCGGATAAATACAAAAATCCCATAAGTGCCTCGAAGGCTGTACTGTAGCGATACGTTTGCACATCTGTATTCTTCGGTACCGTACCGGATTTTGCATTTCGGCCGCGCCTAACGACTGCGGATTCCTCTTCCGATAACCAACCTGAGTCCAGGAAAAAGTGGATGACTTTATTTTGTGCTTTAGCCGCTACAAAAGATGTAGCCTTTTTGTGAAGTAGATTTGGCTTGACCGATCCTTTTTGAATGAGGTGATGCCGTATATACGTTTCGTATACGGCATCACCTATATATGCTAAAGCAAGACTGTTCAGCATTTTTGCATCTACCTTACTATCGTAATGAAGCATTAATTACCCTCTTTTCCATCTTGTACCTTGAGGGGTATCCTCTAATATGATATTCATGTTTTTCAAGCGATCACGAATTTCATCAGATAACCCAAAATTGCGGTCTTTCCGCGCTTGAATTCTCTGCTGTATCAACCCTTCAATTTCTTCATCCAAAAGCCCCTCTTCTTCAAGGGATAAACCGAGGACAGAAAATAAGATGTTGAATTTATCAAGGAAAGCATTAATCACTTCCTTGTCTGTGTTTTTCTCCATCAAGTAATAATTCGCCTGTTTGGATAGTTCAAAGAGCATGGATATTGCATTAGCTGTGTTGAAATCATCGTCCATTTCCTTAATGAATTGTTCATGTAATTCATTAAGCTTCTCCAACCAAACATCATTATTCTCAGTCAATCCATCACTTACTTGAAGGCGATGCTTTAAGTTTTGATAAGATGTCCTTAAGCGTTCTAGGGACGCTTTTACATTTTCAAGCACTTCTTCGCTATAATTGATGGGATGACGGTAATGTACAGATAACATGAAGAAGCGTAACACTTGTGGATCATGCTTCTGTATGATGTCATGCACAAGGACGAAATTGCCTAAGGACTTAGACATTTTTTCATTCTCAATATTTATATACCCATTATGCATCCAATAATTCGCAAAGGTCTTACCCGTCAATGCTTCGGATTGTGCAATTTCATTTTCATGATGCGGAAAAGCCAGATCTTGACCCCCTGCATGAATATCGATCGTATCGCCCAAATACTTTTTGACCATTGCGGAGCATTCGATATGCCAGCCAGGACGACCCTTACCCCATGGGCTCTCCCAAGATATTTCATCATCCTTGGCCGTTTTCCAAAGGGCAAAATCAAGGGCATCTTGTTTTTTCTCCCCTATTTCAATACGGGCCCCCACTCGCAGCTCATCGATGGACTGATGTGAAAGCTTTCCATATCCCCCAAACTTACGAGTGCGGTAATACACATCCCCTTCAGATTCATAAGCGAATCCTTTCTCAATTAATGCCGAAATGAATTCAATGATTGCATCCATGTTCTCCATTACGGTTGGGTGAGCATCCGCTTTTTTGCAGCCCAATGCCGATACGTCTTCAAAATAAGCCTTAATGAAACGCTCTGAGATGGTCGGGACATCTTCACCCAATTCTTTTGCCGCGCGAATCAGCTTATCATCTACATCGGTAAAGTTCGAAACGAATTGCACATCATATCCACGGTAATCCAAATACCTACGTACGGTATCAAATACGATTGCCGGTCTTGCATTACCTATATGAATGTAATTATAGACAGTGGGCCCGCATACATACATCTTCACCTTTCCCTCTTCAATCGGGACGAAGGTTTCCTTTTTTCTTGTTGCTGTGTTATATATTTTAATCGCCATATTATAGACTCCTTTCTTCCTGCTTCTGTTCAGCCAGCTTCTCTCTTAAGGCCCTGAGTTCACTATCCAATTCCTTAAAGCGATCAGCGATTGGATCAGGAAGATCACAATGATTTAGGTCTTTGTTGATTTTGATACCATCTTGAATGACCACTTTACCTGGAATGCCCACCACTGTAGAATTAGGTGGCACTTCCTTTAAAACAACCGATCCTGCACCGATTTTTGAGTTTTCCCCAACAGTGATGGAACCAAGCACTTTTGCTCCTGTAGCAATCAGGACATTATCCTTTATCGTAGGATGACGTTTTCCCTTTTCCTTTCCTGTTCCCCCAAGGGTTACACCTTGAAAGACAGATACATTGTCGCCAATTTCACAAGTTTCGCCAATGACGATCCCCATTCCATGGTCAATGAAAAAACGACGGCCAATCGTAGCCCCTGGATGAATTTCAATTCCGGTAAAAAACCGACTGATTTGAGATATACTTCTTGCCAGGAAAAAGAATTTCTTCTTGAATAGTGCATGAGCCATCCTATGACTCCAAATTGCATGTAAACCCGCATACGTCAATATGACTTCCAAATAGCTGCGCGCAGCAGGATCTTGATCAAAAACCACTTCGATATCCTCTTTAAACATCTTTAACAAAATGATTCCCCCCTATGTTCCGTCCTTTTCCAACATCCCCTTTTGAAGCTTTTAAAGCATATAAAAAAGCGTCTCTGTCCAAATAGACAGAGACGCTTGAAGCGCGGTTCCACTCTGTTTGGAATGTAAAAACCAGATAAAGCTTTTTCCTGTTTTTTCATCCCCAACTTTAATCCCTGTAACGGAGGAAATTCCGCCTGTGCCTACTATAAGTTAGTTCAGCAAAGGACTCAAGGGTGCATTTCAGAAAACGAGAGGCTTGAACCACTTTCAGCAGGTTATGGTTCTCTCTAAAAAGCTTCGTTTACTTACTTCTCCCCATCTACGCGTTCTTTTGTAAGATTATTAAATACTATATTACATTTTCGACAAATTGTTAATATAAAATACTCTGAATACGCTGTTTAATTTTTTCCTTGCCCAGTAATGAAATCGCCTTAGGCAAGTCAGGACCATGTGTTTGACCCGTGACGGCAGCCCTTATCGGCATGAATAATTTTTTCCCTTTATGACCTGTGCCTTTTTGTACGGCTTTAATCGACTTCTTGATTTCATCCGCGTTAAATTCTTCAAGCCCTTCAATCTCCTGAAGGAAAGCTTTCATGACTTCCGGTACCTGTTCTTCAGCCAACACTTCCTTAGCTTCTTCCTCGAACACGACCTCATCCTTGAAAAACAGTTCAGATAGCTCGACTATTTCCGCTCCATAGCTCATCTGCTCTTGAAAAAGGGAAACTAGCCCATGTACCCACTCTTCTTCTTCGGCGGTCAGTGTCTCTGAAACCTTCCCGGCTTTAATTAAGTGAGGCATTGACAATTCCACTGCACGATTGACGTCCAATTGCTTAACATATTGGTTATTCATCCATGTAAGCTTTTGTTTATCGAAAAGTGCAGGTGACTTAGAAAGACGGTCAGCATCGAAAATATTAATGAATTCTTCCTTCGTGAAAATCTCTTCCTCCCCGACCGGAGACCACCCTAGTAATGTAATGAAATTGAATAACGCTTCAGGTACATAACCAAGCTCTTCATATTGCTCAATGAATTGAATGATCGACTCATCACGTTTACTCAGTTTCTTCCTGCTTTCGTTTACAATCAGCGTCATATGTCCGAATACCGGCGGTTCCCAGCCGAAAGCTTCATAAATCATCAATTGTTTTGGAGTATTGGAGATATGATCATCACCGCGAAGGACATGGGAAATCTTCATCAAATGATCATCGACGGCCACTGCAAAGTTATAGGTTGGAATGCCATCTTTTTTAACGATAACAAAATCACCAAAGCCATCTGTTTCAAAAGAAACCTCATCCTTGACCATATCTTTGAAAGTAAGGACCTTCCCAGCCGGAACGGCAAAGCGAATGCTCGGTTTTCTTCCTTGAGCCAATAGTTCCGCTTGCTCTTCCTCAGTTAAATGCTTGCACTTCCCTGAATATTTTGGCGTTTCATTGCGTTCGACCTGTCCTTCACGCTCTGCTTCAAGCTCTTCTTCCGTACAATAGCATTTATATGCCAAACCCTTATCTAAAAGCTCTTGATACAATTCCTGATAAAGGTCGTTCCTTTCGGATTGACGATATGGCCCGTATTCACCGCCAACATCAACACCTTCATCCCAATCCATACCAAGCCATTTTAAATATTTAAGCTGACTATCCTCTCCGCCTTCAATATTTCTCTTTTGGTCGGTATCTTCAATACGAATGATGAATTTCCCGCCTTTATTTCGTGCATATAAATAATTAAATAAAGCAGTCCGTGCATTACCAATATGTAAATGTCCAGTCGGACTCGGTGCATAGCGAACTCGAATATCACTGCTCATGATATATATAGACCTCCCAGTCGTTCTATTCTATTGTATATATTATCATTTAAATACATTGGGATAAAGGCATCCACCCTAAAAATGAATTTAGTTTGATTTAACCAATAAGACTACAGCCTGTGCCGCGATTCCTTCGCTCCTGCCTGTAAATCCAAGTTTCTCGGTAGTGGTCGCCTTTACATTAATTCTGTCTATCGACGTATCTAAAAGTTCAGCAATCCTGCCTCGCATCTCCTCAATATACGGTGCCATTTTCGGGCTTTGTGCAATGATTGTACAGTCCGCATTGCCCAGGGAATATCCTTCTTTTTTTACAATTGCCCAAATATACTGCAGCAGTTTTGCCGAATCGGCATCTTTAAATTCAGGATCGGTATCCGGAAAATGCTTACCGATATCCCCTGCACCAATTGCACCCAAGCAGGCATCAGCAACAGTATGCAGAAGGACATCCGCATCAGAATGCCCTAGCAAACCTTTCTCATACGGAATCGTAATCCCGCCAATAATCAAAGGTCTGCCCTCTACAAGCTGATGAACGTCATATCCTTGTCCTATTCTAAACATATCATTCTCCCCAATCATCTTTTTCCATGTTGTTGTTTATGTAAAATCGCTTCTGCAAAATAAAGGTCTTCCTGAGTCGTAATTTTAATATTATCATAATTGCCCTCAATAATAACTACCTGTTCATTGATCCGCTCTAGCAAACTTGCATCATCCGTCCCTAAAAACGCTTCAGCTTCTGCCTGTTCATACGCACTTTTTAATATGGATACACGAAAAGCTTGTGGAGTTTGCACCGCCCACAAGCTTGATCGTTCCACTGTTTCCACTACCTCTTTGTTTGCCGCTTTTTTAATCGTATCCTTAACGGGCACTGCAATTACGGCACCTCCATGCAGGGAGGCGGCAGCAGTCAATTCACTGATTTGCCCAAGATTGATAAAAGGGCGGGCACCGTCATGGACCAAGATGATGTCTTCTTCTGCATGTTGCAGTCCATTATACACGCTTTGTTGGCGCTCCTTGCCACCCATGACCAGTTTCTTGACCTTTTTAAGCCCATACGCTGCTATCAATTGATTGAAATAATCCTTTTCTGCCGGGTTTATCGAAAGGATAATCCCCCGACAGTCAGGATCTTCTTCGAAGACACGCAGTGTATAAACAATGATCGGGATACCCGATAGTTCAATAAAAAGTTTATTCTTGCCCGCCTTCATTCTTTTGCCTTGTCCAGCTGCAGGTATCACTACTTCATAAAACATAACGGTTTCTCCTACTCTTCTTTATAATGCTTTTTCTAATAGTTTCGGTTTAGCGAATATCATCCGGCCTGCAGAGGTCTGCAATACACTTGTGACAAGTACATCGATTCGTTTCCCGATATGATCACGGCCACCCTCGACTACGATCATGGTACCGTCATCCAAATAAGCGATGCCCTGGTTCTGCTCTTTCCCATCCTTGATGACTTGAACATTCATCTCTTCCCCAGGAAGTACAACAGGTTTAACGGCATTGGCCAGATCATTGATATTAAGAACCGCCACGTTTTGAAACTCGCATACTTTGTTTAAATTGAAATCATTGGTAACGACCATTCCGCCCGATATTTTGGCAAGCTTCACCAGTTTACTGTCCACTTCCTGAATGTCTTCAAAATCACCCTCGTACATCTCCACTTTAATCGGCAGGTCTTTTTGAATTCGATTCAAGATATCCAAACCGCGTCTTCCGCGATTCCTTTTCAATGCATCAGATGAATCGGCAATGTGCTGCAGCTCGTTTAAAACGAATTGAGGAATAACTATGGTACCCTCCAGAAAGCCCGTCTGACAGATATCCGCAATTCTACCATCAATGATGACGCTAGTATCGAGAATCTTAAGCCGCTTGCTATACCCCTCTTCATCCTCTTCGTTCGCTTCACCATCAGTATTCTTTTTCTTATTGCTTTTCATGAATAAACTCAATAGCTCATCACGTTTTTTAAAGCCCACCTGAAAACCAAGATAACCAAATAAAAGCGTAAGGATGATAGGTACCACTGTATTTAAAATAGGAACCTTGATGGCACTGAAGGCGGAGCCAACCAAGAACGCCGCAAGCAGTCCCACTAAAAGGCCGACGCTGCCAAAGATTATATCCGTAATCGGTATCTTAACAAGCTGTTCCTCCAGCCACTTCATAAAATAGATCACATGATCTACTGCCCAAAAAGTTATAAGATAAAAGATAATGGCACCCAACAGTACACTTACATAAGGATTGTTTAATAAAGCAATATCGTCTGCATGTAAAACAATTAATAATTCAGGAATTAGTAACATACCAAGTGTTCCGCCGACTATTAAGAAGCATGCTTGTATAATGCGTTTTAACATCCCTTTCACCTCCCTCTACTCATTATTGACCAATAAAATAAAATGAAACCTTCGAAAATTCGTTTTCATTATATACGTTAAATTCACTTAAGGAATTAGTGGATTTACAAATACGACTTCTTCTCTTTTTCGTAATATTAGCCTAGCACCCTGAGTTTTGAGTGTCAAAAATAAACACCAACCAATTTCAAGCTGGTTCAGGTGAATGTTAAAAGGCCAGCTGCTCCTTACATCCTTCTATTTGTGACCAGCTGATTTTTTAAAATGCGGAGTCCTTCTTTGATTTTATTGGCGCGGACTTCGCCTATACCCTCCACATCGTCAAGGTTTTCAACCGTAGCTTTATTGACTTCACTAAAGCTTCCGAACTGTTTCACTAAATTTTCGATGATCAAACCCGGCAGGCGTGGGATTTTATGAAGAATACGGTAACCACGGGGATGTACTGACTCATCAAGATGTATGTATCCATGATAGCCCAGCACCTTCAGAAGAATGCTTTCATCCAGTTTTTCCTGCATGGCCAACTCTTGAAGCCTAAAAATGATTTCCTCGGGATTTTCATCATTACTGGAGGTATAATCCTTGATAAGCCATTTTCCTTCCGTTTCAATATCTGCCAGGATTTCATTCATTTGCAAACGGATCAATCTTCCTTCCGTACCAAGCTCATTAAGGTACGTTAGTAGCTCGGCCTTGATTCTGAGCACCATTACATAACGGTGAAATACCTGCAAAAGGTCGGCATAGGTCACGATTTCCTCAAACTCGAGCGCTCCTAAAACCGATATGCTCTGCTGCAGGACCACCTTGTATTTTTCCAGGGTCTGGATGGCCAAATTAGCCTTAGCAAGTATGACTCCTATATCTTTAAGGGCATACCGGAAATTGCCCTGATATAAAGTGATGACATTCCGACGTTGTGAGATTGCGATGACCAACGACTTGGTCTCCCTTGCCACACGTTCCGCTGTCCTATGCCGCATTCCCGTTTCAGTGGAAGGTGTGCTATTGTCCGGCACTAATTGGGCATTTGCGAAAATGATCTTATCGGCCGTTTCATTTAAAATGATGGCCCCGTCCATCTTCGCCAACTCATATAATGTGCTGGGGGTACAGCTGCAGTTGATTTCGAAGCCGCCATCCACGATCGTTCGCACCTTCTCGTTATATCCGACCACTATCAAACCACCTGTATTTGCCCTCAGGACATTTTCAATACCCTCACGAAGCGGGGTACCCGGTGCTACAATTTGCAGAATTTCCAATTTAGTTTTCTCATACCCTTTTTTATCTGTCATACTTAACCCCCTAACGATTGTTTAAGAGCCTCCGAAACCGATGAAACACCAACGATCTTAATACCTTTTGGCGCAGTCCATCCCCCTATATTATTAGCCGGTATGATAACCCGCTCAAACCCTAATTTCGCCGCTTCCTGCACTCTTTGTTCTATCCGTGACACCCTTCTCACTTCCCCAGTCAGCCCCACTTCACCAATGATGCAATCGGCAGGGTTTGTTGGTTTATCTCGGAAGCTTGATGCAATGCTTATTGCAACAGCGAGGTCAATTGCCGGTTCATCAAGCTTGACCCCACCAGCAACCTTTAAATACGCATCCTGGTTTTGGAGCAGCAAGCCCACTCTCTTTTCCAAAACAGCCATTAAAAGCGAAACTCGATTGTGGTCAATTCCCGTGGCCATTCGCCTTGGGTTTCCAAAACTCGTAGGTGAAATCAATGCTTGAATTTCGACAAGCACCGGCCTTGTGCCCTCCATGGATGCGACGACTGTGGAACCCGAAGCTCCTTGCGACCGTTCTTCAAGGAAAATTTCCGATGGATTCGCTACCTCTTCCAATCCATGTTCTTTCATTTCAAAAATACCCATCTCATTCGTCGAACCAAAGCGGTTTTTGACCGCACGTATAATTCGATATGTATGGTGTCTTTCTCCTTCAAAATATAAAACGGTGTCAACCATGTGCTCAAGCAGCCGCGGCCCCGCAATGGCCCCTTCCTTTGTAACGTGACCGACGATAAAAATTGCGATCCCGTTCGTTTTAGCTATTCGCATGAGTGAAGCTGTGCATTCCCTCACTTGTGAAACGCTTCCCGGGGCAGATGTAACCTCCGAATGATATACCGTTTGAATGGAGTCAATAATGACCAAATCCGGTTTTACCTCTGTAATGGCCTGTTGGATATAGTCCATATCGGTTTCAGCATAAACGAACAGATGTTCCGACATGGTCCCCAGCCGGTCTGCTCTCAATTTGGTCTGCTTGACTGATTCCTCACCTGATATATATAGCACTTTTTTCTGTTTATGCGCCAATTGGGATGATACCTGTAAAAGCAGGGTGGACTTACCGATACCCGGGTCCCCTCCGATCAATACAAGTGACCCCTGTACGATCCCGCCCCCAAGAGCACGATTCAATTCCATTAAATCCGTCTTAATCCGTGGTTCTTTTTCTGATTGAATGGTCGTTATGGGTGCTGCCTTCTCCCGTTCCCCGGAACCTCTAACCTCCGAATGGGTAAACGCGCCCTTTCTAGCAGGCTTAACGATTTCGGTTTCCTCGACCATTTTGTTCCATTCACCGCAGCCTGGGCATTTCCCCATCCATTTCGCGGATTCATATCCACAAGACTGACACATAAATTTTGTTTTCTTTTTTACAGCCATAAATTACTCCTCTTCCTTTGGAAAAAATATCTATATTAAGGATATTATATCTCTGTTTTATTTAAACCTTCTTAAGGCTAAGTTTTTTTAAAAAAATATTCACTCTGCTTGTCCCGTTTATACTCATATCTACCTATAGATAAAAAACAGAGGTACACTGCAAAAGAATCTGCGTGTACCTCGAAGTTTAGGATCAGGTTATTCACTTACATTAACAGGCTCGCCTTGCCGGATTGCAAACTCATTATTCACGACATCCATTACGACCGTTTGCCCTTTTTTCACGTTGCCTTTAAGCAACTCTTCGGATAGATAATCTTCTACATGCTTCTGAAGTGCCCTGCGGATTGGACGTGCACCATATTCCGGATCAAAACCTTCGGTTGCAATTTTTTCTCTAGCCGCATCTGTCAGCTCCAAGTATATCTCCTGTTCTTTCAAACGGGTAGTAAGCTGATTTGACATTAATGTAACGATTTGTTTCAAATGATCCTTCTCTAATGAGTGGAACACGATGGTTTCATCAATACGATTCAGGAATTCCGGACGGAATGCACGTTTGAGTTCTTCCATCACTTTCCCTTTCATATTTTTATAGTCCTGGCCAGTATCCTGGATGTTAAAGCCGACATACTTATCGATTTTCAAAGCCGACGCACCTACATTCGATGTCATGATCAGAATGGTATTCCTGAAATCGACAGTACGACCCTTGGAATCTGTCAGCCTTCCGTCTTCCAATACTTGAAGAAGGATATTGAAGACATCCGGATGCGCCTTTTCTATTTCATCAAGCAGAACGACAGAGTATGGTTTCCTCCGCACTTTTTCCGTTAACTGACCGCCTTCTTCGTATCCAACATATCCTGGAGGGGATCCAACAAGACGTGAAGTTGAATGTTTCTCCATATATTCGGACATATCGATACGGATCATGGCATCTTCATCACCAAAAATTGATTCAGCCAAAGCACGTGCAAGCTCGGTTTTACCGACCCCTGTAGGTCCCAAGAAGATGAATGAACCAATTGGACGTTTAGGATCTTTCAAACCTGCCCTGGCACGTCGTACTGCTTTAGAAACCGCAATGACGGCCTCTTCCTGCCCAATTACACGATCATGGAGGATCGACTCCATATTAAGAAGTTTGTCTGACTCTGTTTGCGCCAGTTTAGTGACTGGCACTCCCGTCCAGCTGGACACGACATGTGCAATGTCATCCACAGTGACTTCACTGTTCTCCTGCCCTTGTTTTTCTTTCCAAGTTTTTTTCGTTTCTTCCAATTGTTCTCTTAAGCGTTGTTCCGTATCGCGAAGCGAAGCTGCTTTTTCAAATTCCTGACTCTGAACGGAAGCATCCTTTTCCTTGCGAACATCGTCTAGCTTCACTTCAAGTTCCTTTAAGTTAGGTGGCGTTGTGTATGAGCGCAGCCTGACCTTGGAGCCAGCTTCATCAATCAAGTCAATCGCTTTATCCGGTAAAAAGCGATCGGAAATATAACGGTCGGATAATTTGACTGCGGCATCAATCGCTTCGTCAGTAATCGATACGCGGTGATGTGCCTCATAACGGTCACGCAGCCCCTTGAGGATTTGGATGGATTCCTCAATAGTCGGCTCATCGACTTGGATTGGCTGGAAACGACGTTCAAGCGCAGCATCCTTTTCAATATACTTACGGTATTCATCCAATGTTGTAGCACCGATACATTGTAATTCACCACGTGCCAATGATGGTTTAAGGATATTGGACGCATCGATGGCACCTTCTGCACCACCTGCACCAATCAATGTATGCAATTCATCGATGAATAGGATGATATTACCCGCCTGACGTATTTCATCCATAACTTTCTTCAACCGGTCCTCAAATTCACCACGGTATTTAGTACCAGCCACAACGGTACCCATATCAAGTGTCATTACGCGTTTATCGCGTAAAATTTCAGGTACCTCATTATTGATGATCTGTTGGGCAAGCCCTTCAGCAATGGCTGTTTTACCTACCCCAGGTTCACCGATCAATACTGGGTTATTTTTTGTACGGCGGCTTAATACCTCAATGACACGCTGTATTTCCTTACTTCTTCCGATAACGGGATCCAGGCTTCCTTCCCTGGCAATCGCCGTTAAATCACGGGCTAGGCCATCCAGTGTCGGTGTACTCGCATTTGAAGCGGCAGAACCTTGATGACCACCTGATTCATTGCTGCCCAAAAGCTGTAATACTTGTTGTCTGGCTTTATTTAAACTTACTCCAAGATTATTCAATACGCGGGCAGCTACACCTTCCCCTTCTCGTATAAGACCTAGAAGAACATGCTCTGTCCCAACATATGAGTGACCTAATTTTCTTGCCTCATCCATGGAAAGTTCAATGACTTTCTTGGCTCTTGGGGTATAATGTATCGTTTGAGCCGTATCCTGTCCACGGCCAATTAAATTTTCCACTTCTTTCTGAATCTTATCCGGACCCAATCCAAGAGCAAATAACGCCTTGGCTGCAATACCATCGCCTTCTCGGACAAGACCCAGTAAAATATGTTCCGTGCCAATATTATTATGACCTAAACGGATTGCCTCTTCTTGGGCTAATGCTAATACTTTCTGGGCTCTTTCAGTAAAACGACCAAACATCATAGGGAATTCCTCCTTAGAATTTTCGTTTTGAATAAAGTTGCTGGCAATTCTCTAAGTAATGGCAGAAGCTTATTCTTGCTCCATATCTATTACATGAAATTTGATACTCCCTAAAGAGGTCTATGACCTCTATGAGGAGGAAGATTCAGTGAAATTCAAGCGTTCCCGGATGAGTGCTGCTCTTCGAATATCCCTTTCATGGGGTCTTAAAGGGCCGCCTGCGTACTTTTGTAAAAATCCCGACTGCGTCAAAATCATCAACTCATTTAGAATGCTTTTGGAAATATTTTTTATATACCCAAGATCTATCCCTAACCTGACATCGGAGATACAGGTAGCTGCTTCCTTGGTCTCGATGATTCGAGCATTGGACAAAATCCCATATGAACGGAAAATTCTATCTTCTAATTGTATGTGGGAAGTCCTCGCTAATGCATCCCTCGCTGACCGTTCCTGGGCTATGATTTGTTGCACTACACTTGTTAGATCTTCAACGATATCCCTTTCCGACTTTCCAAGAGTAATTTGATTTGAGATTTGAAAAATATTCCCTAACGCTTGACTGCCCTCTCCATAAATCCCTCGAACCACCAACCCCAATTGGTTGATAGCCGGTATGATATTATTCATCTGCTGTGTAAGGACCAGGCCGGGAAGATGCATCATGACTGAAGCCCTTAATCCTGTTCCCACATTAGTCGGACAACTTGTTAGGTATCCTCTTTCTTCATCATATGCATAGTCTATGGATTCTTCAATCCAATCGTCAAGAACATTTGCAATCTTTAAGGTTTCCTTCAGCTGCAATCCCGACATTAAACATTGAATACGGAGGTGATCCTCTTCATTTATCATGATACTTATTTCTTCATTTTCCGAAAGGAGACATGCGCTTTTCGCTGAATCTTCAACTAAATGAGGACTGATTAAATGTTTTTCAACGAGAACGCGCTTTTCCAGTGGCTGCAATTGGTCAATCTCTAAAAGTTCCAGTTTCCCAATCTCTGGAGTCACTTCCTCTTCAATTCTTTTTTTGACCAATTCAATGATTTTTTTAGCTTCTTCGTTAGAAAAGGAGGTTGGGAAGGTAAAGTCTTTGAAATTCCTGGCCAGCCGAATCCGCGAACTCAATACAATATCGATTTCCGGCCCTTCGGCACTCATCCAGGAACTCAAAGCGTTTTCTACAAACTTTTCCAAGCTCATAATTCCTCGCCTCCCTCTTGGGCTTCATACCTTTTTTCGAGGGAACGTACCTTATCTCTTACCTCTGCCGCTTTCTCGAATTCCTCTTGATCAATGTGGGCCTTTAAAACTTCTTTCAAATCTGAAATTTGCTTTCGAAGATAGATGGTGCCACCGATCCTTTTTGGAATTTTCCCTATATGTGCTGTATTGCCGCTATGAACCCTCTTTAAAATGGGATTTAACTGTTCATTGAACGTTTTATAACATTCGGCACAGCCAAACTTACCAATATGGACAAATTCTTTATAAGATCGATGACAATGCGGGCAACGCCTCTCTTCCGTTTTAGGAAATGCATTTGCCTTCGTCTGTTGAATATTCGACTCGATATTCAACAATCCTGCTAATAAATTATTTATTGAAAAACCAGGTCCACCTGCATCCATGAATATTTCGCCTTTTTCCTGAGCACATATCTCACAAATCATGATTTCAGTCTTTTTTCCATTGATGATTTTGGTGAAGTGCAGGGTAGCAGGCCTTTGATGACATTCTTGGCAAATCAACGTTCATCACCTCTGCCAGTTTCATTTATATTTTAAAGTCGTAAGCATCGCAGTTAAAATTCTTGCCCTAAGTTCATCGCGGTCAGGTAGGTCGATATAAATCACCGATCTATCTATGACGCTCATCATAATCTTTGCTTCTCTTTCATTAATGACGTCTTCATTCATCAGCCGTGAAATTACTCCTTCAGCCATCGATTGAGATACCCTGGAACCAATAAGCGATAATAATTGGTTGATAAGTTGCACGGAATCCTGTGATTCCACCTTCATGATGCGTATATAACCTCCGCCCCCACGCTTACTCTCTACAACATAACCTCTCTCGATGGTAAACCTGGTATTGATTACGTAATTGATTTGAGAAGGAACACACTGAAATTTATCTGCTATTTCACTTCTTTTAATCTCCAAGATATCTTTTTGACTTATTTCAAGTACTTGCTTCAAATAAGTTTCGATAACATCAGATATGTTTCTCACTCAGCCTCCTCCATTCTGACTTTGACTATATTTGACTATTATTATACAAGGAATAATGCATTTTGCAACTTAAACGCACTTTCTTTCTGTAATATCCATTTTCTCCAAATTATATGTAGTTACATACCCCATTGAACATTAAAGTTAAAATATCTTACATAAATACCCTAAAAAGACAAAAGCAAAACCTGCTATTTTTTCTTCTCCTTAAGGTTTCACAATTTTAATACTGTCCAATTCTAGCTCACCAAAAATACGGCCAGCCCATGCTGTCCCATAAATAAAAAACTTTTTTAATTACGAACATCAAAAAAGACCAGCCGGATGGCTGATCTTAATAAATGGCTTGGCGGCGTCCTACTCTCACAGGGGGAAACCCCCAACTACCATCGGCGCTGAAGAGCTTAACTGCCGTGTTCGGAATGGGAACGGGTG
>NZ_JBIWNJ010000009.1:0-57114 GCF_044767165.1 Peribacillus sp. NPDC101481
ACCCGTTCCCATTCCGAACACGGCAGTTAAGCTCTTCAGCGCCGATGGTAGTTGGGGGTTTCCCCCTGTGAGAGTAGGACGCCGCCAAGCCATTTCAAAAGATCAGCCATCCGGCTGGTCTTTTTTTTGCATAATGCTAAGAAAAATCATTGGATATAAAGGGATTATCAATTATGGAAACTTTTATAAAGACATACACGTAATGAAATTCTTCATCATACATTGTAAAAAGCATCCCCGGTTCTCTTAAACTATTTAAATTAATGTATGCGAACAATGGTTTTTGGGGAGAATGCAGGTATGGAGGTGGAGATGTTGGGGACAACAACAACCAAAACAACGGCAGGGGAAACATGCGCGGTTTGTGAAGAAATAAAAGGGATGGGTATACATCTATATACGACTTTTATTTGCGAGGAATGCGAAAGGGATATGATCGGGACGGATACGAACGACCCCAAGTACCAATATTACTTAAAGAAATTAAGAAAAATCACTAATCCTGAAATATTATCATGAAAAAATAGTTTGTGGAAAGTTAAAGAGTCAGAGAAAAAAGAAATGGTGTGTTTCTTTAGTCTCTGATTCTTTTTTTGGTACTTTAGAAGAATGCTTGCCAACACGCTTCAAGCTGCAACCAGACTGTTCGGGGATACATAATCGCCTTCCTATTGTCGTAATATGAGATAAAATTGAACTTATTTGATAAAATGAAAAAATACTATGACGTGAGGGAAGAGAAAAATGAATCAATCTCAGACACCATTGTTCGATGCAATGAGTGCATTTCAAAAAAAAAACCCAATATCCCTGCATGTCCCAGGACATAAAAATGGATGGGTGTTTAGTAAAAAGGGCCAAGCTTTATATAACTCCCTGCTTGGTATTGATGCCACGGAGTTAAGTGGTTTAGATGACCTGCATGCTCCAGAGGGCGCCATTTTAAAGTCCGAGCAACTACTCGCTGACCTATATGGGGTAAAGCGGAGTTATTTTCTCGTTAATGGGTCAACCGTAGGCAACATTGCCATGATTCTTGCTACCTGCAGGGAAGGCGATAAGGTCCTTGTCCAAAGAAACTGCCATAAATCAATTTTACATGGATTGATGTTAGCGAATGTACAACCGATCTTTTTACAACCGGTTTATTATGAGAAATGGGGCATTGCTGGCGGTGTAAGTTCAAAATTAATTGAAGAAGCCTTGAGTGTACATCCAGATGTAAAAGCGATCATTGTTACCTATCCTAATTATTATGGTCTTGGTGAAGACTTGACGGAAATGGTAAGACTCGCACATCAAAAGGGGATTCCGGTGCTGGTGGACGAGGCACATGGCGCTCATTTTCAGTTAGGAAGCCCGTTTCCAAAGCCGGCCATATTGGCAGGGGCAGATGCAGTTGTCCATTCTGCGCATAAAACACTTCCGGCCATGACGATGGGGTCATTTCTTCATGTGAATTCATCCTTAGTTGATGTCGATCAAGTAGCCTTCTATTTACAAATGCTTCAGTCGAGCAGTCCATCTTACCCGATTATGGGATCGCTCGACTTGGCCAGGTCCTACTTAGCCGCTTTTACATCAGAAGATAAAAGTTCCCTTATTGAAAAGATATTAGATTTCAGAAGCGAATTAGGTGCCCTGGATACAGTAAGGGTGCTGGAGGCGCCACTAGGCATCGCGGCGGACCCGTTGAAAGTGGTCATTCAATCAAAAAATGGTTTAAGCGGGTTTGAGTTACAGCAGCTATGTGAAGCCGAAGGCATTTTTACGGAATTGGCTGATCGTGATAATTTATTACTGATTTTACCCTTATTAAAAATGGATGCCGAATTTCCTTTTCATGAAATCGTTCAAACTATAAAAAGTGCCACTGAAGGCAGAATTGGATTCAAGGAAGAGAATCTTGGGGAAAGCTTGCCTGAACGAAGGTCGATGACAGGACTTGAAATGCCATACTCCGTCATGAAGCATAGTAAATCAATACCTGTCGCATTACACAAAGCAGTGGGTGAGGTATCTGCCGAGATGGTCATTCCTTATCCACCAGGGATCCCTTTGATTATGTCCGGGGAAATGATTACTCCTGAACATATATCCATTTTGAGAAGCCTGCTAGAACTGGGATCAAGGTTTCATGGCGGTTCCTCCCTTTCAAACGGAGAATTGATCGTTTATGAAAGCGGGCAGACTGGTTAAAATGTTATACTACAAACAAAGAACCTTGGAGGTACATCGATGAAACGTGGTATTTTTATAACAATGGAAGGGCCTGAGGGTGCCGGGAAAACAACAATTACCCAAATGCTTGGCAAGGCTCTGCAACAAGAAGGCTACCAAGTACTATTAACGCGTGAGCCAGGTGGAGTACCCATTTCGGAACAAATTAGGGAAGTGATCCTTAATAAAGATAATACAGCCATGGACGCGAGAACAGAGGCTTTATTATACGCAGCAGCAAGGCGTCAGCATTTAGTGGAAGTGGTCATTCCTGAGTTGGAACGAGGGGGAATTGTCCTCTGTGACAGATTTATAGACAGCTCGTTAGCCTATCAGGGCCATGCAAGGGGTTTGGATATAGAAGAAGTTTACAATATCAATAAATTCGCAATTGGAGATATGATGCCAGATGCCACGCTCTTTTTTGATATCGACCCAGAAGAGGGATTAAGACGTATCCAGTCCAATGGGGAAAGGGAAGTGAACCGGCTGGATCTTGAAGCCCTCGACTTCCATAAAAAAGTTTGTGAGGGGTATCAATTCATTATAAATAGATGGAAAGACCGTTTCATCATCGTGGATGCAGGCCGGACAATAGATGAAGTACTTGAAGAAACGAAAGCCAGCTTGTTGGATTTTTTAGCAAAAACGGGAAACTGAATATATAGGTTTCCATATTATTCAACCAATACTATTCCAGGCAAGGACTAGTTGATATAATGGAGTTAGTAAAAATTCAGAGTAACCGGAGGATGATGAGAATGAAAATGATCATTGCTGTCGTTCAAGACAAGGATAGTCATCGCCTGCTGAATCAATTAGTGGAAAATAATTTCGGAACGACCAAGCTAGCCAGCACTGGCGGGTTTTTAAAATCAGGTAATACGACTTTTATGATTGGCACAGAGGATGAACGCGTTGACCAAGCCATTCAGATAATCAAACAGAATTGTCAGTCACGATCCCAATTAGTATCACCGGTTTCACCGATGGGCGGGAATGCCGAGTCCTATGTACCTTACCCAGTGGAGATTCAAGTAGGCGGTGCGACCATTTTTGTTCTGCCGGTTGAAAACTTTTTACAATTTTAACGGTTAGTTACAGGGAGGTTCATTATGAAAATCAACCATGATATCCCTATTAAGCTTGATAAATCGCGTCAGGATGCCAAACAGTTCCAAACTGGGAATGGAAGATTTCAACAAATGGTTCAGACACAGGATCAAAAGATGCAAATCCAAACATTAAACCGTTTGATAGGCGATATTGAAGGTGCGGGTCAGCGTTTAGTAAGGTCACGTACTTTTAGGGAATTGGCAAAATATAAAGCATTGGTGAAACGGTTTGTTAAAGAAGCGGTTGAATATGGACTGGAACTGAAACAATCTACGAGCTGGAACGAATATGGACAAAGCCGGCCGTTGAAAACCGTGGAAACGATAGATGCAAGATTAGTTGAGTTAAGCGAGGAAATTCTTAATAAAGAGAAAAGCTCGCTTGAAATATTGGAAATGATTGGCGAGATTAAAGGTTTGCTGATTAATTTATATACTTAAGTGAGTTGATGGTTTTGGATAAAACATGGCAGGACATGAGTGAAATTCAGCCGCAGGTAATGACGATGCTGCAAAATAGCATAACGAAGAACAGGGTGGCTCATGCGTATTTATTTGAAGGGGAAAAAGGGACAGGTAAGCAAGAGATAAGCATTGCCTTTGCCAAAAGCTTACTATGTGAAGCCCCGACAGCAGGTTATGAGCCATGCGAACTTTGTCGGAATTGCAAACGGATTTCAAGTGGGAATCATCCTGATGTCCATTTGATAGAAAAAGACGGTCTCTCAATAAAGAAAGAACAAATCAAGGGGCTGCAGGAAGAGTTTTCGAAAAAAAGCGTAGAGGCAGATCGAAAGGTTTATATGATTGCCGATGCGGACAAAATGTCGGTGGGGGCAGCCAACAGTCTATTGAAATTTTTAGAAGAACCTTCGGCTGATACTGTAGCAATATTGATGACCGAACAGCTTCAGAGGATTCTACCGACTATATTATCTAGGTGCCAAGTGATTTCATTCAAACCATTATCTCCGGAGAATGTGAGACGGAAGCTGATAGAACAGGAGTTAGAACCACAGCTGGCCTCGGTCATCGCACACATAACACAGAATCTGGAAGCTGGAATCGAGCTTAGCCATGATGAATGGTTTGTACAAGCTCAAAAAATAGTGGTAAAATTATATGAAGTGTTAAAAATCAATTCCTTGAAGGCATTGCTGTACCTTCAGACGGATTGGTCCACACACTTTAAAGAAAGAGAACAGGTTGACAGAGGTCTTGATTTGTTACTTCTTATATATAAGGATTTATTATACATTCAGTTGGACAAAAAGGACTTCGTTGTATTCCAAAATAAACTGAAGGAATTTGAAACTCACGCTCTTCATCTTTCCCCAAGACGCCTTGCTGAACATATGGGTTGCATTTTGGAAGCAAAAAGGAAGCTGATGTCCAACACGAATCCACAGCTGTTGATGGAACAGCTTGTGCTGAATTTGCAGGAGGGATCATGATTTGTATGATGTTGTAGGTGTCCGTTTTAAAAAGGCGGGCAAAATATACTACTTCGATCCGGGTGAATTCACTATTCCTAAGGACGATTTTGTAATAGTGGAGACTGTCCGCGGTGTTGAATTCGGTAGAGTCGTTACAGCCCGTAAACAAGTAGATGAAAACGATGTTGTCCTGCCATTGAAAAAAGTACTTCGGGTCGCTGATGCAAAAGATAAGCTGATTGTAGACGAGAACAAGGCGGCTGCAGAAGAGGCTTACTCTATATGTTGTCAAAAGGTTGTGGAGCATAAACTGGATATGAAGCTGGTTGATGTGTCATATACTTTCGACAGAAATAAAGTCGTGTTTTATTTTACAGCGGATGGTCGCGTGGATTTCCGTGATTTAGTCAAAGATTTAGCTGCCATATTCAGAACTCGCATAGAACTGCGCCAAATTGGGGTTAGGGATGAGGCAAAGATGCTTGGTGGCATCGGACCTTGTGGCAGAATGCTTTGTTGCTCCACATTTCTTGGGGATTTTGAACCGGTTTCCATCAAAATGGCGAAGGATCAGAATTTATCATTAAATCCTACAAAAATCTCAGGTTTATGCGGTCGATTGATGTGCTGTCTGAAATATGAAAATGATGAGTATGAAAGTGCGAAGGAAATGCTTCCTGATTTAGGTGAAATGATTAATACGCCTGGTGGCAAAGGCAAGGTAGTGGGGCTTAATATTCTAGAACGCGTACTTCAGATTGAACTAATCGAGCAAGAAAGAGTATTAGAGTATACTCTAGATGAGATTCTTAAAGAGGGAGCCGTTTCTATTCAAGCCACAGATTATTAAGGTGGTGGGAGAGCGTGGATAAGAAAGATATTTTTGAGTCGGTGACCAATATGGAAACCCAGATAGGCCAATTATATAAGCAGCTTGGAGAATTGAAGCAGAACTTAGCTGAAATCCTTGAGGAAAATCAGTCGATCAAGCTGGAGAACGAGCATTTGCGCCATCGGTTGGGCCTTGTGGAAGTCGAAACTGCTCCTGCTGCAGTAAAGGTCAAACAGAAAGTGAAAAACCGTACTGCAAGTGCGGACAAGGTTATGGATATCGGGGAAGGCTATGATAATTTAGCCCGTATCTATCAAGAAGGCTTTCACATTTGCAATCTGCATTTTGGCAGTTTAAGAAAAGAAGGAGATTGCTTGTTCTGTTTATCTTTTTTAAACAAGAAGTGATAATGGAATAATATAAAAGATGTTCCATCTCTTTTACGTGATAGATAGACCGTTTACAATATATAGTGATTCGGGGTCTGACGCATACTATGAGTCAGGCCCCTTTTTGTACGATAGTTATGTCGAAGCATGTACCCTATACATGCTTTTTCCATACATGATTAGGAGGGTAACAGCAATGGTGGAACTTAAAGGAGATGAGCGCCTGGATTATCTATTGGCTGAGAAATTAAGGATCATCCAGAGCCCGTCGGTGTTCTCTTTTTCATTAGATGCCGTTTTATTATCAAGGTTCGTAAATGTCCCGATCCAAAAAGGGAAAATCGTAGATCTTTGCTCAGGGAATGGGGTCATACCTTTGCTGCTGAGTACAAGAACGAAAGGGCAAATTACCGGTGTTGAAATTCAAGAGCGGTTATATGATATGGCCCAGAGGAGCATGGACTATAATGGCGTATCCTCGCAGATCGAGATGATTCATGGGGATATAAAGGAAATACCAAAACAGATAGGGTATAGCAAATATGATGTAGTTACTTGCAATCCACCCTATTTCCCGACGCCATCTATCGAGGAAATTAACAAAAATGAGCATTTTGCAATTGCCCGACATGAATTAATGTGTAATCTAGAGGACGTCATGCGTGTTTCAAGTCAGTTGTTGCGTCAAGGTGGGAAAGCGGCATTCGTTCATAGACCTGGCCGTCTGATGGATATCCTCCATTTCATGAGGATGTACAGAATTGAACCAAAGCGACTGCAGTTCGTTTATCCAAAGAGTTCAAAAGAAGCGAATACGATTCTTATTGAAGGGATAAAGGACGGCAACCCTGATTTGAAGATTCTTCCTCCGCTTGTTGTATATAATGATCAAAATGAGTATAATCCGGAAATCAGAAGGATTTTATATGGAGAGGAATAAGCATTATTTTTATGTTTTAAAATGCAGGGACGGAAGCTATTATGCTGGGTATACCAATAATTTGGACCGCAGGATTGATGCTCATAATCAAGGCAGGGGTGCAAAGTATACACGTGGCCGGACCCCGGTTGAACTGATTTATCATGAAATATTCGAAACACAGACATTGGCCATGCAGGCTGAATATAAATTCAAGCAATTAACCAGAAAACAAAAGCAAAAGTGGATGGCAAAGGAGGATACATGATATGTGGCAGCAAAAGAGTTTTGAAAAAGAAGGATTGGAGCCAGCTCTATATCTGGTTCCTACACCGATAGGAAACCTTGAGGATATGAGTTTCCGGGCTTTAAGAATCTTAAAGGAAGCGGATGTCATTGCTGCTGAGGACACGCGAAATACAAAGAAATTATGCAACTACTTTGAAATTTCGACACCTATCGTCAGTTACCATGAACATAATAAGGAATATAGCGGAAAGCAGATGCTTGAGAGGCTTCGGTCTGGAGAGGTCATTGCATTGGTAAGTGATGCGGGCTTGCCGACGATATCCGATCCGGGATATGAACTGGTCAAAGAAGCCATTGCCGAACAGTTTAAAGTCATCCCGTTGCCTGGGGCAAATGCTGCATTAACTGCATTGATCGCATCTGGACTGATTCCGCAGCCCTTTTACTTTTATGGCTTTCTACAGCGGGGAGCAAAAGAAAAAAAGCAGGAGCTGGAAAAATTAAAAAAATTGGAATCGACTTGGATCGTTTATGAATCGCCACATCGATTGAAAGATACATTGAAACATATGCATGAAATTTTAGGTGACCGTCGTATAGTATTATGCCGTGAATTGACCAAGAAATTTGAAGAGTTCATTCGAGGGACTGTGAGTGAAGCATTGACATGGGCGACGGAATCCGAAATTCGCGGAGAGTTCTGTTTAATAATAGAAGGAGGGCAATGGTCGGAGGAGGAACCTGAAGAAGCTTGGTGGATGGTCCTTGACATCGTCGGTCATGTTAATCATTATATGGAAACCAAGCAATTCACTTCAAAGGACGCAATCAAGCAGGTCGCAAAAGATCGCAATATGCAAAAACGGGATGTATATCAAGCGTATCATATTGATATACAAGAATAATAAACATAAAAAAAACTTCCGAAGGTCGGAAGTTTTTTTTATATCATTTATTTAGAAGCAGTGAAGTTTTGTTGAATTTCTTGAATAAGTAATTCTGCACCTTCACGGCTAAGGATCAATTTACCATTAGCAAGTGTAAGGTTGTTATCGGAAACTTCACCTGTAACTTGGCAAGTCATGTTTGGTTTGTATTTTTTCAAGATGATGCGCTCATCATCAACATAGATTTCAAGAGCGTCTTTCTCAGCGATACCCAATGTACGACGAAGTTCGATTGGAATAACCACCCGGCCTAACTCATCAACTTTACGAACAATACCTGTAGATTTCATTTTTATAATTTCTCCTCTCAGTTACAATCTAGTACCCTATTTTCTATTTTTTTCGCCATTTTTCGACAAATTTTTTTATAAATTTATAATACCAGCCATTCCCAAATTCGTCAATGATTTATTTTCATTTTTTTGTAAGAAATAGCATGGCTCATTTCGTGTAACAAAAAGGCTTTTAAAGAGAAAAAATCGGTTATGCCTTTAAAAGTAAAGAAATAGCTAGACTACAAGGAACCCCTCACTTCACCAGATTTCGACAAAGTGTGCATATAAAACATACTTCATCATTATATGTTTAATATAATTTAGTTTCAAAACAAAAGTTCTGAATTAAGGATAATTTTCTGAAAAACTTTACGAATATGTGAGTTGTTGCACAAAAAAAGAAATTTAGGTATATTTTGTTGAGGTAAGAGGTAATGCTGTCATAATAAGGGTAGTCACGTCCAGATCACTTATTTTTAAATATAATTTCTTAATTCTATTAACACGATGATTAGATTAGTGATTATTGTCGCATATAGCGTTAAAATAGAGATAATAACTTAAATATATTCTTATGGCTTGGGTCAATCCTTTAGCCGGTTTTTCAAAAGATGAGGAGGGAACGTAGTGCAAGATAAATTAAAAACATTCTATATCACGACACCCATATATTATCCGAGTGGTAATTTACATATAGGGCACGCGTATACGACAGTTGCAGGGGATGCCATGGCTCGTTATAAAAGGATGCGTGGCTTCGATGTCATGTATTTAACAGGAACTGATGAACATGGTCAAAAAATCCAGCGTAAAGCGGCTGAGGAAGGAATCACTCCACAGCAATATGTAGATAATATCGTATCAGGGATTAAAGAGCTCTGGGAAAAGCTTGATATTTCATATGATGATTTCATCAGGACGACGGAAGATCGCCATAAAGAGGTTGTAGCCAAGATATTCAAAAGGCTATTGGACCAGGGTGATATATATTTGGACCAATATGAAGGGCTATATTGTACACCTTGCGAATCTTTCTTCACGGAACGTCAGGTGGAAGAAAGCAATGGAAACTGTCCTGATTGCGGCAGGCCTGTTGAGAAGGTGAAAGAGGAATCTTACTTCTTTAAGATGAGTAAATATGCGGATCGGTTACTGGAGTTTTATGAGGAAAATCCGGATTTCATTCAACCGGAATCCCGCAAAAATGAAATGATCAATAACTTCATCAAGCCTGGATTGGAAGATCTGGCCGTTTCACGTACTACTTTCGATTGGGGCATCAAGGTGCCGGGAGATCCAAAGCATGTTATTTATGTCTGGATAGATGCATTGACCAATTATATAACGGCATTGGGGTACGGAACGGATAATGATTCTAAATACTTGAATTATTGGCCGGCCGATGTACATCTGGTCGGAAAGGAAATTGTGCGTTTCCATACGATCTATTGGCCGATCATGTTAATGGCTCTTGATGTGCCGCTTCCAAAGAAAGTCTTTGCCCACGGATGGCTTCTCATGAAAGATGGTAAAATGTCCAAATCAAAAGGAAATGTAGTGGATCCCGTTACATTGATTGATCGTTACGGTTTGGATTCTTTACGCTACTATTTATTGCGTGAAGTTCCATTTGGTTCCGATGGAGTATTTACACCGGAAGGGTTTGTTGAACGGATCAATTTTGACCTGGCAAATGATTTAGGGAATTTATTAAATCGAACAGTTGCAATGGTCAATAAGTATTTTGATGGTGTAATTCCAAATTACGATGGATCCAATGGTGAATTCGAAAAGGCTTTGCTTGAAATGAACCAAGAAACGGTAGGCAAGTATGAGGAAGCAATGGAAAACATGGAATTTTCAGTTGCACTAACATCCATTTGGCAATTAGTGAGCAGAACTAACAAATTCATCGATGAAACCCAGCCATGGACTCTTGCTAAAGATGAATCAAGGAAAGCGGACCTTGCTAGTGTCATGGTTCATTTGGCGGAATCATTACGCAGGACGGCAATCCTTTTGAAACCGTTCTTGACGCAAACACCGGAAAAAATCTTTGCTCAGCTTAGCATCAAAGATGATGTGTTGAAATCCTGGGACAGTTTAGCGGAGTTCGGTCAAATTCCTGCTGAAACAAAAGTTTTGAAGGGAGATCCGATCTTCCCTCGTTTGGATATGGAAGAGGAAGTTTTATATATTAAAGAACAAATGCAGGGCGATGCACCTAAGGCCGAGGAAAAAGTGGAAGTGGAGATTCCCGAGGTTGATGAAATCACTATTGATGACTTTACAAAAGTGGAGCTTCGTGTTGCTCAGGTCATGGAAGTTGAACCAGTAAAGAAGGCGGATAAGCTTCTTAAACTTCAGCTTGATTTGGGCTATGAGAAACGGCAAGTCGTTTCAGGCATTGCACAGCATTATAAACCCGAAGATTTAGTGGGCAAAAAGGTGATATGCGTAACGAATTTGAAACCTGTTAAACTTCGTGGCGAGCTATCGCAAGGAATGATTTTGGCGGGAAGCCAAGATGGTGTACTCTCAGTCGCTACAATAGATTCATCGATTCCAAATGGTTCAAAGGTGAAATAAACCGATGAAAACATAAAGGTGTTTCATATGAAACATTTTTATGTTTTTTTCTTTATGCTTTTGGAAAAAGTACTTTTATACAGGTTTTGTTTTTAGTGCTGGATTATTAGTTGGGCATATAAGGTCCTTTGTAATCTGTTTGTTACCTAAATGTGAAACATAAAACTTTCATTTTTTTATAAAATAGTGCTAGAAAGGAAGAAAAATAATGTTATTTGATACACATGTACATGTTAATGCGGAACAATTCAACGAGGATCTCGAAGAAGTAATAGAAAGAGCTAAGGAAGCAGGAGTCAATAATATGGTTGTCGTTGGTTTTGACCGGCCTACTATTATAAGGGCAATGGAATTGATAGAAGCTTATGATTTCATGTATGCCGCAGTCGGCTGGCATCCTGTCGATGCTATAGATATGACAGAAGAGGACTTACAATGGATCGAGGAATTATCCAACCATCCAAAGGTTGTGGCCATTGGTGAGATGGGCCTGGATTATCATTGGGATAAATCACCGAAAGATGTTCAAATGGAGGTATTCAGGAAGCAAATCCGTCTGGCAAAAAAGGTTGGGCTGCCCATTATCATCCATAATCGGGAAGCGACCGCGGATATCGTGAACATACTCAAGGAAGAAGAGGCATCAAGGGTTGGAGGCATCATGCATTGCTTTAGCGGAAGTGCGGAAACGGCTTTGGATTGCATTAATATGAATTTTTATATTTCATTGGGTGGCCCTGTAACCTTCAAGAATGCAAAAAAACCAAAGGAAGTGGCAGCGGCCGTACCTTTAGACCGTTTACTGATAGAGACCGATTGTCCATATTTGGCTCCCCATCCTTATAGGGGGAAGCGTAATGAACCTTCGTATGTGAAGCTTGTTGCTGAACAAATTGCAGAAATCAAACAACTTACAATCGAGGAAGTATCCCAGGCGACAACAGAAAATGCCAAAAAGTTATTCGGCATTAACTGACATTTTATTTTACAATATCTCCCGGGGTTCGCTAGCTAAAATCGTATTATTTTAAAGTTTCTACAAATCTCGCTCCAACTATAGGCTTATTATGTCGAGAAGTCACCCTTTCCTTTTCAATATGGAATATGCATAATAGGTAGTAATTTCCTGAATGAGAAGTGAATGGGTTGACAGCTTGATAACTAAGTCTATATAATCACCGGGAGGAAGGAGGAGTTTTTCATTCTATTAAAAACTATGAAAAACCTTATTCCCAAACCTTTTGGGAAGAAGAGAATGGCAATTGCCATTTGCAGTGCTATTCTTGTTTCTACAGCATTGGGAATACTAATATATCAAGGTACAAAGGATACAGTAACAATCATGCTAGACGGAAAAAAAGAGGTAGTGCGTACACACGCGGCTACTGTAAATGATATGTTGGAAGATTTAGAGATTACCGTTCAAGCCGCAGACTATGTCCATCCATCAAGAGCCACGAAGGTTGATGATGATTTAGAGGTGGTTTGGAAGCCTGCACAAAAAATCGTCATGGTACAGGATGGTAAGACGGAGGAAGTCTGGTCCACTGCCGAAACAGTAGAAGATCTTTTAAAGGATCAAGATCTTAGTGTGAAGGAACAGGATAAGATCACCCCTTCAAAAAATACGAAGCTGAAAGCGAATATGGAAGTTGCCATAGACAAAGCCTTTTCACTGAAATTAGTGGTAGGTGGAAACGAAAAGCAGGTATGGTCAACTTCGACTACTGTCGCTGACTTTTTAAAGCAACAAGGAGTAAAACTCAATGATTTGGATCGAGTTGAGCCAGAATTAACCGAAAAAGTTGAAGCTGAGAATACGGTAAACGTAGTTCGAATTGAAAAAGTCACCGATGTAGTGGAAGAACCAGTTGACTTTGCTGTCATAACAAAAAAAGATGACTCTTTATCAAAAGGGAAAGAGAAAATTGTCAAAGAAGGAAAAGACGGACTCATTTCCAAGAAATATGAAGTTGTTAAGGAAAATGGCAAAGAGGTCAAAAGAGAATTACTTTCAGAAAGAGTAGTTAATAAAAAGCAGGATAAAGTTGTAACGGTCGGAACTCGAACGACAGTTGCCCAGGCATCACGCGGAGTAACTAACGTTAGTTCTTCAAGTGGAAAAGAAATATACGTATCATCAACAGCTTATACTGCCAGTTGTAAGGGCTGTTCCGGTGTCACGTCTACAGGTGTAGATCTTAAGAGTAATCCGGGTGCAAAGATCATTGCTGTCGATCCAAGCGTGATTCCTTTGGGGTCGAAAGTATATGTAGATGGATACGGCTATGCTGTAGCTGCTGACAAAGGCGGAGCAATAAAGGGAAATAGGATTGATGTCTTCTTTTCCTCGAAAAATGATGCCTATCGTTGGGGTGTAAAGAGAGTAAAGGTTCGTGTATTGGACTAATAAGGTTTCTCTCGCAGGAGATGAATTCGTCTCCTGTTTTTTGCGTTTTATTTTCCACTTGTTGAAAAACCCTATGTAAAACTGTTTTAATAAGATAGACGTCTCACTATTCCATAAGATTTCAATTTATGTGTGTAAACTTTCATAAATGATTTTGACTGGATTCTCTATCCAGAAAAATTTTACGGGGGACCGGTTACGTTTATCCAAGAGCTAATCAAAGCGCTTACGCTTTTCTGTATGGAGGAAACCATGAAGAAGATTAAAGAGATTATTGTTGTAGAAGGAAAAGACGATACGGTAGCGATAAAAAGGGCTGTTAATGCTGATACAATAGAAACCAATGGTTCCGCGGTGAATGAGTCCTGTATCGAGCAGGTGAGGCTTGCACAAATGACGCGTGGAGCCATCATTTTCACGGACCCTGATTTTCCTGGTCAAAAAATAAGGAACATCATTTCAGAACAAGTAAAAGGATGTAAACACGCCTTTTTAACGAAGGAGGAAGCCCTTCCTAAGTCAGGTAGAGGAATTGGTGTGGAACATGCTTCTCCTGAGGCGATTCGTAATGCTTTAAAGGATGCCCAGTTAATGGATGAAGAGGCTTCAGAAGAGATTTCACAGCAGGATTTAATAGATGCAGGTTTAATCGGCGGGTCCGGTGCCAAGGAACGAAGGGAAAAACTTGGATCTATTTTAAAAATCGGGTTTACCAATGGTAAACAGTTATATAAGAGACTAAAAATGTTCCAAATATCAACTGATGCTTTTGAGAAAGCGATGGTACAGATAATTCAGGAGGAAAATAATGAATAAGGATATTGCAACCCCTGTCAGAACGAAAGAAATATTAAAGAAATACGGATTCTCCTTTAAAAAGAGCTTAGGACAAAACTTTTTAATCGATACGAATATCTTGAAACGTATTGTCGAACATGCCAATTTGACAGAGGAAAGCGGCGCCATCGAAATTGGGCCGGGAATCGGGGCATTGACGGAACAACTAGCGAAAAGCAGCAAAAAGGTTGCGGCCTTTGAGATTGATCAGCGTCTACTGCCCATCTTATCGGATACACTGTCTCCCTATAACAATGTAAACATCATTCACGGGGATGTTCTCAAGGCAGATGTCAAGAAGGTAATCGAGGAGGAATTCGCTGGCTTCTCGGACCTGATGGTTGTTGCAAATCTGCCATACTATGTCACGACGCCGATCATTTTAAAGCTATTGTCCGAGGACCTGCCCATTAGAGGCATCGTGTGCATGCTGCAAAAGGAAGTGGCTGATCGAATTGCCGCAAAACCTGGGACAAAGGAATATGGTTCTTTATCCATTGCGATTCAATATTATACCGAAGCCGAAACAGTGATGATCGTACCCAAAACGGTATTCATGCCTCAGCCTAATGTTGATTCAGCCGTAATCCGCCTTACCTTGCGCGATAAGCCAATCGTTGAGGTCCTGGATGAGGACTTCTTCTTCACTGTGACCCGGGCGAGCTTTGCACAGCGCCGGAAAACGATATTAAATAACCTAATCAGTCAGCTGCCGGATGGTAAGTCGAAAAAAGAGCTCATACTTGCTGCTCTCGAAGCCGCAGAAGTTGATCCTTCCAGACGAGGAGAAACACTGAGCATCAAAGAATTTGGCCGCTTAAGTGATGCGTTATTGCCGAATTTCAAATAAAGATAATGTGAAAGATTAAAGTCGGAATGGGGTCACTCCCAGCTTCCGGCTTTTTTTATTTTGATATTGGCATACCATGATGGAACCGTACCCAAAAATGTAATCAATCCCAACCTTTCACCATTCAAGAATGGTTCGCATAACTTAAGAATGAAAATAAACTAGGGCGGGCTGAAAATAAGTCTTCTCATGGGGTGAGGCCATGAATATTCAAATAAACGATATTGTCGGTCGGGTTTCTTATAAATGCGACGTGTTGTTCCGGGTAATCGATATCCGTGATATTGACGGAAGGCGTGAAGCTATTCTTTATGGGGAAGATATCCGACTGATTGCAGATGCACCTTTTCAAGATTTAATGATCATTAATGATAATGAAAGAAATGATCGACAAAAATCGAATGAGGTACTTCAAGAACAATCTTACCGATTATTAACACAAGATCTAGAGCTGCAACAACAAAAAAATGGCTATCAATCGAGTAATGGCTATCGGTATAGCGGTGAATATTTTCAGATACCAGGGAGGGTCCTCCATGTTGATGGGGATGCGTCTTACTTAAGGAAATGCATGGAACTATATCAGAAATTCAGTATTCCGGTCAATGGCATCTATTGCAATGAAAAGGAAATGCCCCAAAGAATCGGGGGGTTGTTGGACCATTATCGGCCGGACATTCTTGTTGTCACCGGTCATGATGCCTATTCAAAATCAAAAGGACCGATGTCCGATATCAATGCCTACCGTCACTCAAAGGATTTTGTACAGACAGTTAGAGAAGCACGAAGGAGGGTTTCCCATTTAGATCAACTGATTATATTTGCCGGGGCTTGTCAATCGCATTTTGAATCATTAATCCAAGCGGGGGCTAATTTTGCAAGTTCTCCCTCCCGTGTTAATATACATGCTCTTGATCCGGTATATATCGTCGGAAAGATAAGCTTTACACCTTTTTCCGATCATATTCATGTTTGGGATGTCCTTCGGAATACATTAACGGGAGAGAAGGGGTTGGGGGGAATTGAGACTAAAGGGGTGTTACGGACCGGGTTGCCTTTCAAGCCATTTCAGGAAGAATGAACGAGCTGCATTTTAAAAGAATGCAGCTTGCTTTTGGTGGGGAAGAATTCGGATATCCTCACAAAAAAACGGTTTTTTTGTTTGGTAATGTCACTAAGTAAGGATTTAACTACGAAAATTCGGTTTAATAATTAATGAAATAGTTCGTTTACATAATTTTTCATTTCCCAGGATATAATAAAATTGTTCGCGATTTTGCCGGATTTCAGATAAAAATATATTGACTACATTTTTAAGTGCTGATATAATTTATTATTTTGTTTGCGTATATTTGTGAATTGTGATATACTTAACTTAGTGAGGTGGACCGAAAATGCCAAAAACTCTAGCTGATATTAAAACTGCACTTGATTCAAACCTAGGTAAAAGATTGCTCTTAAAAGCAAACGGTGGAAGAAGAAAGACTGTAGAACGATTTGGAACTTTGGCGGAAACTTATCCGGCTGTTTTTGTAATTGAGCTCGACCAAGATGAAAATGCGTTTGAAAGAGTATCTTACAGCTATGCGGATGTTTTAACGGAAACCGTAGAACTAACATTTTTAAACAAACAACAAGAGATTTAACTTAGACGAGGCAGCGAACAACTATGTTTGCTGCTTTTTGTTTTGTATAAAATATCCTGTGAGCCCCAATAGAGGCTTAAAAAGGATGTAATGAAATAGCTTATGATGCAAACACTAGGCATGTGACGGCATGTGAAAGGGGTTGCTTCGCTTGAGCAGGAAAAAAGGGATTATGTCAAATGGTCTTAAAGAGGAATTGGCTAAAGAACTTGGATTTTACGATGTTGTCCAGAAAGAAGGCTGGGGAGGAATCCGGGCCAGGGACGCAGGTAACATGGTAAAACTTGCTATCGAAAAAGCACAACGTCAATTGGTGAACAAGGAGTAAGATAAACACTTAATTGTATCATGCCGTCATGTTGAAAGTAGCCAGACTTCTTATGCGATGTATAGCTCTATTCATTTTTGCTTACATTGTAGTTAAGGAGTCTGGTTTTTTTATGTATCGGTAATTGCTATTTGGATATGTAGCAAGTCTTTTGGGATTCAGGAAGTGGCTGCTCTCCCATGTGCCTACATGTGTCTATTCCCCTCTAAAGGCCAATCTTAGCTTCATTACATTGAAATTACGATGAAAAAACCTTTAGAATATAAACAAATATGATAGAATAGGACAAGAACTTTTAAGAACGTTAAAGTAGGTGGACATATTGAAGCTTATGGAAAAAGCCCCGGCTAAGATTAATTTGGCTTTGGATGTGCTTTTCAAACGGCCTGATGGGTATCATGAGGTGGAAATGATCATGACGACAGTCGACCTTGCCGATAGAATTGAACTAAAGGAAATAAAGGGGAATCATATCCAAATTCTATCCCATAATCGATTTGTTCCGGATGATCATCGGAATTTAGCTTATCAAGCCGCATTTATTCTAAAGGAACGTTTTGGAATCAATAAAGGTGTTTCTATAACTATAGAGAAAAATATACCTGTAGCCGCAGGGCTTGCTGGTGGAAGCAGTGATGCCGCAGCTACATTGAGGGGCTTAAATAGACTGTGGAAGCTAGGTCTTTCCATGGATGAACTTGCGGAAATAGGAGCTGAAATTGGCTCCGATGTTTCATTTTGTGTATACGGAGGTACGGCATTGGCCAGAGGGCGCGGGGAAAAAATCACGCATCTTCCTGCACCGCCAAAATGCTGGGTCATCTTGGCCAAACCGACGATTGGCGTTTCGACAGCGGATATATATAAAAGGCTCCAAACTTCAAAAATGGAGCATCCGGATGTACCTGGAATGATTACGGCTATTATGGAAAACAATTATCACGATGTATGCGAGGGGTTGGGCAATGTTCTGGAACAGGTGACATTGCAGTTATACCCAGAGGTTGCGAACATTAAAGATCAAATGAAGACATTTGGAGCAGATTCGGTCTTGATGAGCGGAAGTGGTCCGACCGTTTTTGGTTTGGTGGAACATGATTCGCGCATGCAAAGAATTTATAATGGACTTCGCGGATTTTGTGATCAAGTCTATGCAGTCCGTTTACTGGGTGATCGAAACAACCTTGAATAGAAACGTACATTAGTGGTATAGTTGCTATATAATATTCGGAATTCACAAAGGGGGTGTCTCAATGAAATTTCGTCGCAGCGAGAGGCTAGTCGATATGACCAATTATTTATTAGAACATCCGGGGGAACTTGTTTCGCTGACTTATTTTGCTGAAAGGTATAGTTCGGCAAAATCCTCTATCAGTGAAGATTTGACGATCATCAAAGATACCTTTGAACAACGCGGGATAGGATCTTTAACAACCGTTCCAGGTGCGGCCGGTGGAGTGAAATATATTGTTTCCATCAAGGAAGAAGAAGCCAATGCCTTCATTGACGGATTATGCGATACGATTGCTAGTCCCGAAAGGTTGCTTCCTGGCGGTTATCTATATATGACAGACATTTTAGGACATCCGCAAACCGTGAATAAGGTTGGAAGGATAATCGCCTCAATGTATGCCAAGAAAAATGTCTCAGTCATCATGACAATGGCAACCAAAGGGATATCATTAGCATACGCCGTGGCAAATTATTTGAATGTTCCAGTTGTCATTGTAAGAAGGAATAATAAAGTAACGGAAGGTTCTACAGTGAGCATCAATTATGTTTCTGGCTCTTCAAAGAGGATTCAGACTATGGTACTCTCTAAGAGAAGCTTGGTTGAGGGTTCGAATGTATTAATTGTAGACGATTTCATGAAGGCTGGGGGTACCATCAACGGTATGGTCAGTCTATTGGATGAATTCAAGGCAACAGTTGCCGGAATTGCGGTGCTGGTCGAATCCGAACATACGGAGGAGTGTCTTGTCGAGGACTATGTTTCATTAATCAAGTTGACGCAGGTAGTCGAAAGAGACAAGAAAATCAATGTCAGCCGAGGGAATTATTTTACGAAAAAGGAATAGGGGGAATCATATCATGAAAACGATACATACGGATGAAGCACCGGCAGCGATCGGACCATATTCACAAGGCGTGATCGTGGATAAGTTATTTTTCAGTTCAGGACAGATCCCACTTACTGCTTCTGGTGAGATGGTGACAGGGGATGTCAAGGAACAAACACACCAGGTCTTTAAGAATCTCCAAGCTGTATTGAAAGAAGCTGGGGCTTCATTGGAAACTGTCATTAAGGCTACAGTATTCATTAAAAGTATGGACGATTTCGGTTCGATTAATGAAGTATACGGAGAATATTTTTCTGCTCACAAACCTGCTCGCTCTTGTGTAGAGGTTGCTCGGCTTCCGAAAGACGCACTAGTGGAAATAGAAGTAGTAGCGCTCGTTAAATAAACGGGCGTTTTTTATTTTTTTAAAGGCAATTCGTAATGGGTAATTTTCCTTTAATATAAGGGTGATTTTTAGTATTTTAAAAAACTAGGCTGAATTTTCTAAAAAAATTACAGATAATAGAAGGAGTTCACGTTTTTTTGTTGAATATGTACTTTAAGTTTTAACAACAACAAAAAGGGATGGTGAGCTTAAATGGAAGTAACTGACGTAAGATTACGCCGTGTGAATACGGACGGTCGTATGAGAGCTATCGCATCAATTACACTGGATAATGAATTTGTGGTTCATGATATTCGTGTGATCGACGGAAACAATGGTTTATTTGTAGCAATGCCAAGTAAACGAACTCCAGATGGAGAATTCCGGGATATCGCTCATCCAATCAATTCCTCGACACGCGGGAAAATTCAAGAAGCTGTCTTGACAGAATATCATCGATTGGGAGAACTTGAAACTGAATTAGAGGAAGCTGGAGCAGGTGCTTCTTAAAATAACATTACTTTTAAACTTTAAAATTATAATTCGTGCATCTAGAGCCTACTTCATAAGTAGTGCTCTTTTTTATTTATTCAAAATCGGATAAGTTTAGAACTTGTCCGCTCATCATGCAGATATTTACTCTAATGAATTTATAAACCTACGTTGTTATCTTCAAAAGTTTAAGTACCCGTCCTTTTTAATTTTTAAACCTTTGTCCACCCAGATATTGAAATTCCTGTAAGTGGAATTAAAGGGATGCCACTT
Source organism: Peribacillus sp. NPDC101481 (assembly GCF_044767165.1). NCBI lineage: Bacteria > Bacillati > Bacillota > Bacilli > Caryophanales > Bacillaceae > Peribacillus > Peribacillus sp. NPDC101481. The sequence continues at coordinate 20,253 of NZ_JBIWNJ010000009.1, forward strand.
AATCTAGCCATCTGGCTGAAGATGAAACGAATTGGTAACCTGATTTCGGAATGGGAGTTAACAAAGGGTGAAGTATGCCCAACTGGCTTGTGCATAGGGTATGGAGCGCCGTGATAGTGTTTTGGGATAATGGGGTTGGCTGGTGTTATAAAAGGCAGGGGACATTGTTTCTGTATTATGCTGTTAATGAAAATGACATCGACCATGATGTGAAATAATTCTCCAAGGTCCAATAATAACATTTATAACCTTGTCGAAAATCGAACTTTTTTCACCTGATCGGTTGACAATTATATGTACTTTTAATTGTTACCTTGAAAAGAATCACTATTTGAGATAATATTTTTAGTGGATAAAAAGGTGAAAATGGAGGCCTGTTATGAGTAATCGCTATGCAATAATATTGGCCGCTGGGCAAGGTACTAGGATGAAATCTAAGCTTTATAAGGTTTTGCACCCTGTTTGCGGGAAACCAATGGTACAACATGTTATCGATCAAGTCAATCAACTTCAAATAGAAGAAATTGTAACAGTCATCGGCCATGGAGCTGAAAAAGTTCAAGAACAACTTGGTGATTCATGCAAGTATGCCTTACAAGAACAGCAATTAGGTACGGCACATGCTGTAATGCAAGCGGAAAGCGTTTTATCCGTAAAAAGTGGTACGACCCTTGTTATTTGCGGTGATACGCCTCTGATTAAAGCGGAAACGATGAAAGAGCTTATAGCATTGCATGAGCAAAGTCAGGCGAAAGCAACAATCTTAACAGCATATGCAGATAACCCTGCTGGCTATGGAAGGGTCCTTCGCGGTGAAGGCGGACTTGTAGAAAAAATCGTAGAGCATAAGGATGCCTCTGATGAAGAAAGATATGTTAAGGAAATAAATACCGGTACATATTGCTTCGACAATCAAGCATTGTTTAACGCGCTGAAAAAAGTTTCAAATGAAAATGTCCAGGGAGAATATTACTTACCGGATGTTATTGAAATCTTAAAACAGGAAGGCGAAGTGGTGACGGCCTTCCAATCCAGTGATTTCGAGGAAACATTGGGTGTGAATGACCGTGTGGCTTTATCACAGGCTGAGCAGGTTTTAAGAAAACGCATCAATGAAAAGCATATGAGGAATGGTGTAACGATCATCGATCCGCTTACTACGTTCATTGAAGCGGATGTACAAATCGGGCAGGATACAGTCATTAACCCTGGGTCATTCATTAAAGGAAAAAGTATTATCGGGCAGGATTGCTTAATTGGCCCGAATACGGAAATCAGTAATTGTGAAATTGGTGATGGAACGGAAGTCCTCCAATCGGTTGTACATGAAAGCAGTATTGGAAGTTTTGTGAAAATCGGTCCATTCGCACATGTTAGACCTCAATCAGATATTAAGGATTCCGTTAAGATCGGTAATTTTGTAGAAATTAAAAAGACCGTTTTTGGCAAAGGAAGCAAGGTATCGCATTTGAGTTATATTGGTGATGCAGAGGTTGGGGAGAATGTTAATATAGGCTGCGGATCTATTACCGTGAATTACGACGGGAAAAATAAATATTTGACGAAGATTGAAGATAATGTTTTCATAGGCTGCAATTCTAATCTGGTTGCACCTGTAACGGTAGGAGAAGGAGCATATGTAGCTGCTGGGTCAACCATCACGCAAGATGTACCGCAGGATGCCCTATCCGTTGCCCGGGCTCGTCAAGTTAACAAAGAAGATTATGTAAAGAATTTGAAATTTAATAAATAACCGACGGAGGTCATCATGTCAAATCAGTATTTAGATCCTAATTTAAAAGTATTCTCTTTAAATTCAAACTTCGATTTAGCTCAGGAAATTGCTGCTGCAATCGGTGTTGAACTTGGAAAATGTAGCGTAACAAGTTTCAGTGACGGTGAAGTTCAGATTAATATTGAAGAAAGTATTCGTGGCTGTGACGTATACGTAATCCAATCAACAAGCCAACCAGTCAATGAAAATTTAATGGAACTTTTAATTATGATCGATGCTCTTAAACGTGCTTCAGCTAAAACGATCAATATTGTAATGCCATATTACGGTTATGCCCGACAAGATCGTAAAGCGCGTGCGCGTGAACCAATTACAGCTAAACTTGTCGCAAATCTTTTAGAAACGGCTGGTGCCCACCGTGTAATCACATTAGATCTTCACGCACCACAAATTCAAGGTTTCTTCGATATTCTGATTGATCACCTTGTTGCTGTTCCGATTTTAGCTGATTTCTTCAAGGAAAAAGATTTAAGTGATATCGTCATCGTTTCCCCAGATCATGGCGGTGTAACTCGTGCCCGTAAAATGGCCGATCGCCTAAAAGCGCCGATCGCCATTATCGATAAGCGCCGTCCAAGACCGAACGTGGCTGAAGTCATGAACATCATTGGTAATATTGAAGGGAAGACAGCAATACTGATTGATGACATCATCGATACTGCAGGAACTATCACACTAGCGGCCAATGCCCTTGTGGAGAATGGCGCTAAAGCAGTTTATGCTTGTTGTACACACCCAGTCCTTTCAGGTCCTGCCATCGAAAGGATTCAAAATTCAACGATCAAGGAATTGGTCGTGACTAACTCGATTGCCCTATCTGAAGATAAGAAAATCGATAAAATTGTTGGACTTTCTGTAGCACCATTGATTGCAGAGGCAATTATTCGTGTGCATGAGGAACAATCAGTAAGCACATTATTCGATTGATAACATAATAAACAAAAACACGGCGAGCCATCGGGCTCGCCGTGTTTTTGTTTAAAAGTTTCAGAAAATACTTAATTCTTAGTTGACAGATGAGAATAGTAATAATAAAATAGCTATACAAATTCAATTCATATTCATGGAATGAAAAACTGTACTAACGCAGGTACATACTGGTTAACGCCGATCGGACTACCGAAGGCTCCTTTTCACTTACCAATAAAACATTGGGCATCATTTTGCCTATTGTCTTATCGGTGAAGGAAAGGAGCCTTTTATTTTTATATAAATAGTTTAAGAAGGGTGTGCAGAATATGAAGAAAAAACGAAAGATATGGCTCCTATCCATTTTTTGCATCTTCATGCTGATAGTGAGTGCATGTGGGCAGGAAAAGAACAGCTCCACAAGTGCTGACGCAAAAGAATCAGAGAAAACCATCCAAATCGGTTATCAAAAATTCGGGACATTAAATATTTTAAAATCAAAAGGGAATCTGGAAACACGTTTAAAAGAAGTGGGATATACCGTCGATTGGACTGAATTCCCTGCAGGACCTCAGCTGCTTGAAGCCTTGAATGTCGGCAGCATTGATTTTGGGCACACAGGGGAGGCGCCGCCGATATTTGCACAAGCAGCCAAGGCACCACTTGTCTACATTGCCAATCAACCGGCAAACCCATCAGGAGAGGCAATAGTCGTACAAAAGGATTCACCCATTAAAAATGTGAAAGAGTTAAAGGGAAAGAAGGTTGGCTTGAATAAAGGTTCAAATGTTCATTACCTATTGGTCAAAGCGTTAGAGGAAGCAGGTCTTACTCTTGATGACATTCAGCCCGTCTACTTGCCACCGGCTGATGCGAGAGCTGCTTTTGAAGGAAACCAAATCGATGCCTGGGTAATATGGGATCCATTTTTATCAGCGGCGGAATTGGAGCTTGAAACGAAAACGATCCGGGATGGAGAAGGACTGGTTGCGAATCGAGAATTCTTCTTGGCAACTGATTCATTTGCCCGGAACGAAGAGGCTTTGAAGATCATCAAAGAAGAACTGATAAAAGTTGATAAATTGATTGAAGAAAACCCAGGGGATGTCGCTGAGTTTTTATCTCCGGAAATTGGAATGAGTGTGGAGGCATTAGAAAAAACATTAAATAGAAAAGAATACGGACTTGAGGAGATTTCCAGTACGGTTTTGGATGATCAACAAAATATTGCCGATACATTTTACAATCTTAAATTAATTCCAAGCAAAATTAATGTTCTAGATGCATCTGCAGATGTTAAAAAAAATTAAGGGGGAAATAAAATGAAAGTATTTTGGTTTTTGCCATCACATGGGGAAAGTCGCTATTTAGGATCGACAAAGGGAGGGAGAGCGATTACACTTCCTTATTTAAAACAAATTGCACAGGCAGTTGATCATTTGGGATTTGAAGGGGCTTTGCTTCCAACGGGACGATCCTGTGAGGATGCTTGGGTAGTTGGTTCTTCATTGATTTCTGCAACGGAAAGAATGAAATTTTTAGTTGCTATCCGTCCAGGTTTAATGTCGCCAACCTTAGCTGCGCGTATGGCTTCAAGCTTCGACAGGTTGTCGAATGGCCGTCTTTTGATCAATGTTGTAACTGGGGGGGACCCGGTCGAATTGGCAGGTGATGGCGTATTTCTGAATCATGGGGAACGCTATGAGCAAACAAATGAATTTCTTGATATCTGGAGAAGGGAAATGTCTGGTGAGAGTGTGGAATATGAAGGGGAGCACTTAAAGGTTGAAGGTGGAAATATTCTGTTGCCACCTGTACAAAAACCGTACCCACCGCTCTATTTCGGAGGTTCATCCGATCCAGCCATCGATATATCGGGAAAGCATATTGATGTCTACTTGACTTGGGGTGAGCCGCCGGTGCAAGTGGCTGAAAAAATTGAAAAGGTACGTAAAAAGGCAGCAGAGTACGGACGTGAAGTCAGATTCGGCATTCGCATGCATGTCATCGTAAGAGAAACGGAAGAAGAAGCTTGGCAGGCAGCGGACGAACTCATTAAATATGTGGATGATGAAATGATTGAAAATTCACAAAAGATTTTTGAACGGTTTGATTCAGTGGGACAGAAGAGGATGTCGCAACTTCATAAAGGAAGCAGGGATTCACTCGAAATCAGTCCAAACTTATGGGCGGGTGTTGGTCTAGTGCGCGGGGGCGCCGGTACAGCACTAGTCGGAAGTGCTGAAAATGTTGCCGCCAGAATGAAGGAATATGAAGAAATCGGAATAGAATCCTTTGTTTTATCCGGGTACCCTCACCTGGAAGAAGCGTATAGAGTTGCTGAATTATTATTCCCTTTGCTCCCTGTTGAACAGCAGCAAGCTCCCGTTTCAAAAGCTACTAGCCCATTCGGGGAAATACTGGCTAATGACCACTATCCTACAAAAGGAAGTGAAATTGATGATGCAGAAAAAGTTAAACAAAAAGTTCAATAGGTTCCACCTCATATCATGGCTTGTGCCCATTCTCCTTTTGGTAACTTGGCAGCTGCTGTCATTGTGGGGGATTTTGTCGGATCGGATATTGCCTGCCCCGACTGAAGTATTTCAAGCAGGTGTTGCTTTATTGGAGACAGGTGAACTTATTGATTATATCGGCATCAGTGCTCAGCGTGCCTTCATCGGCTTTTTAATAGGCGGTGTCATTGGTTTTGTACTGGGTTTATTAAATGGATTATCATCCATTGCAGAAACCTTATTCGATACATCGCTTCAGATGTTACGTAACATTCCGCATTTAGCTTTAATACCGCTGGTTATTCTATGGTTTGGTATAGAAGAAGAAGCGAAAATCTTCCTTGTCGCCCTAGGGGTTCTGTTTCCTATCTATTTAAATACATTTCATGGAGTGAAATCGGTGGATAAGGAATTAATCGAAGCGGCGAGGGTTTATGGGCTAAGTGGTTTTTCTTTATTCTGGAATGTGATCCTCCCTGCAGCCTTTCCCTCCATTTTGGTGGGTATCCGCTTCTCCCTTGGAATCATGTGGGTCACATTAATTGTAGCAGAAACTATATCCGCCAATTCCGGAATAGGATATATGGCTATGAATGCCCGGGAATTCATGAGGATGGATATTGTTGTTCTCAGTATTCTCTTATATGCCTTATTGGGAAAAATATCGGACGTTGCGGCCAAAATAATTGAAAAAAGATGCTTAAAGTGGCATCCATCATACCAATGAGGAGGTCATTTGCATGAAAAGTGGAAATTCGTTGGAGTTGCAGGGTGTAAGAAAGAATTTTGGGGAGTTTGAAGTATTAAAGGGAATGGACCTCACCTTTAAAAAAGGGGAATTCGTAGCCATTGTCGGCAAAAGTGGATGTGGAAAGAGCACATTGCTTCGTCTTGTGGCAGGACTGGAAAAGCCGACGGACGGGCAGATACTGGTGAATGGAAAGCCTTTGAATGGATTAAATAGATCGTCACGTACGATGTTTCAGGATGGAAGGCTGTTTCCTTGGAAAAAAATCCTTGAAAATATTGGTGTAGGCTTAAAAGGGGATTGGAAGCCAAGTGCTATGGAATTACTGGAGCAAGTGGGCCTTGCCGATCGAGCAAATGAGTGGCCGTCCGTTTTATCTGGGGGGCAGAAACAAAGGGTGGCATTAGCGAGGGCATTGGTGAACCAACCTGACATACTCCTCTTGGATGAGCCGTTAGGGGCATTGGATGCTTTGACTAGAATTGGCATGCAAAGGCTGATTGAGGAACTATGGAGGAAAAGGGACTTTACTGCCTTACTTGTTACACATGATGTTGAAGAAGCCGTAATGCTTGCCGATCGTGTCTTATTAATCGAAGAAGGCAAAGTCGTCATGAATAAGGAAATCAATCTGCCGAGACCGCGGAAAAAGGATAGCATTCAATATTCATCACTAGCAGCCCAAATCCTTAACCGGGTGATGCAAGTTGAGGGGGAAATGGAAAAAAAGGCGATTCACGCTTGAATCAGAGAAAAAAATGAAAAAAGTTTTTTGTAGCAAATTCCTATGTTTACCATATGTTTATCACCTTCTTGCTCCCTTTGGATTTTACCTTTCATGTTTAATGCTTCGCCATTTAGGGAAATGTTAAATATAGAGAAACTTGCAATTCATATTCAGGAAGGCGGAGGATGTATGAGTAATATATTAGCTGCAAAAGAACGTACGGATTCAAAACACTCTAATTTAAGGAATTTGAGAGAAAGCGGCGAAATCCCTGCGATAGTATATGGCAATAAAAATGACAGTACGGCCATTTCAGTCAATAATATTGAGCTTCAAAAGACAATCAAGGAAATAGGCCGTAATGGAATCATTTCTTTGGACTTGGAAGGTAAGAATTATAAAGTCATGCTCTCTGACTATCAAAAGGATCCAATAAAGAACTCCATTTATCATGCAGACTTTTTAATTGTAGATATGTCCGCCCAATTACAGGCACAAGTACGCGTTAACCTTGTAGGTGTTTGTAAAGGCGTGAAAGACGGCGGGGTCCTTCAGCAGTCTCTTCATGAAGTGACGGTTACAGCTAAACCTAATGACATTCCTGACTCCATCGATGTTGACGTTACCGAACTTCAGGTAGGAGATACAATCTACATATCCGATATTCAAACGAATAAACAAGTTACAATCGACAACGATGGTGAAGAAGTCGTTGCATCTGTTCTGGCTCCTCGTCAGGAAGAGGAAATAAGTACAGGTGAACAGCAAGATGGCGGTATCCCTGAAAATGAAGAAGGCAGGGAAACCAAGGCATCACCAGAGTCATGATGCCGGGATTAAACAAGTGAATCGTGATATAATAGGCGTAGCTCTTAACGAGTTACGTCTTTTCAATCTCTGGATCATCCATTTAAGCCGGACCATTTTTTCGTGGTCGACTCCTTTAATAGGGTTTTTACTAATTAGTTCTCCGGTAGCTTGCAGGCAAGGTTGAAATTAGGGTACTATTTTTCTAAGGTCAATGATCTTGGAAAAACTTCGTCCCAGCGTAACTCCCTAAATAACCGTAATGACGGAGTGTGAATCATGAAAATTATTGTAGGGTTAGGGAACCCAGGTAAACAATATGAAAAAACTCGGCATAACGTCGGATTTGAAGTAATAGATGAGTTATCCAAAAGATGGTCGATCCCACTTGATCAAGCAAAGCATAAGGGGATCTATGGTGCAGGAATGGTAAAGGGAGAAAAGGTTTTATTGCTTAAACCCTTAACCTACATGAATTTGTCAGGAGAATCCATTTCGGCTGTCATGCATTTCTTTAAGGTGGATATCGCGGATGTTGTCATTATATATGATGACCTTGATTTGCCTCCAGGGAAGCTTCGCCTTCGTCAAAAAGGAAGTGCAGGCGGTCATAATGGGATAAAATCTTCAATTGCCCATTTGGGTACGCAAGAATTCAATCGAATCAGAATAGGGATTGGCCGCCCGATTGGCCGTATTCCGGTATCTGACTATGTCTTAGGGCGCTTTTCGCCTGAAGAATGGGATCATGTCGGTGCAACGATCGAAAAAAGTGCAGCTTCTTGTGAAGCCTGGTTGGAAAAACCATTTCTACAGGTAATGAACGAATATAACCAATAAGCAGAGAGTAGATATAAGTAAAGAATAATATCTTCCTGTTTCGCTGAATAAAACCCCTCTATTTTTGTACATACTAACACTATTACTAAAATAGGGGGTTACCAAATGGCTCTCCATTATCGATGCCGACATTGCGGAACTAAGCTGGGCTCAATCGAGGCACACTCACTGAGTACGGAGCAGTTAGGTTTTAATCAACTTACCGATGAAGAGCGACAAGAGATGATCGTTTATGATTCTGAAGGGGATATGCATGTAAGGGCGATATGTGAAGACTGTCATGAATCGCTGCAAAGAAACCCTGATTTATATGAAAACGATTATATTATTCATTAGCGGGAGAGGGCTTTGGACAAAATCCAAAGCATTTTTCCGTTTGTCTGGAATCCAGGGCACAAAAAAGTGCCTTTAATAAAAAGGACGCTTGGTTAAATGGCCAAGTTCTAATACAAAGAATTCAAATGTTTTTCGCACGTTAAGAGAGGGGGGAAATAAAATGAATGGATTACAGAACTTGTTCTCCAAACAAGATGATGTTCATTCGTTAATAGCCGGCATCGATGAAGGACTTAAGGAGCAAATCGTCTCTGGTCTGACAGGTTCCTCGAGATCACTATTGCTGGCTTCCGTATATGAAAAGACGAATAGGCCTATTTTATTGGTTACCCATAATTTATTGCAAGCACAAAAATTCCATGAGGACTTATCCAGTTTCATTCCCGAGGAAGAATTATATATATATCCAGCCAATGAATTGATAGCGGCTGATTTGAGTGTAGCCAGCCCGGAATTAAGGGCTCAACGTGTAGAGGCATTGAACTTTTGGGCGGAAGGAAAAAAAGGGATTGTCATTGCGCCAATTCCAGGGGTACGTCGTGTGCTTCCTCCAAAGGATATTTGGAAGAGGCATCAGCTAGCATTTAATTTAGGGGAAGACATCGAGCTTGAATCAACGCTTAATAAATTCATTGCCATGGGTTATAACCGGTCTGAAATGGTTGCTTCTCCAGGTGAATTCAGTATCAGGGGCGGTATAATCGATATTTATCCGATCACCGAACCTAATCCAATACGAATTGAATTATTCGATACCGAAATAGATTCAATAAGGACCTTTTCAAGCGAAGATCAGCGATCCATCGAGAAACTCAAGAAGGTGACGATTGGTCCCGTCAGTGAGGCTTTGCTAGAGACAGAGCATATCGAAAGAATTATAACAAGGCTCGAGAGCGGATTAAGTAAAAGCTTGAAAAAACTTAAAGACGAGAAAACTAAGGAACAGCTGGTTCAAACGATCAGTTATGAACTTGAACAGCTGAAAATGGGAAATATACCTGACAAAATCTTTAAATACTTAAGTTTAGCGTATGAGGATCCAGCTAGTTTAATAGATTATTTACCGGTAAATGGTTTGGTTTTCTTAGATGAAATCAGTAGAATCCAGGAAATCAATGATTCTTTGGAAAAGGAAGAGGCTGGTTGGTACACAGACCTTTTAAGTCAGGGACAAATTATCCATGATATAAAATTGGCTCATCCCATGCAGGAATTAATAGTGAAATCCAGCAGGCCGTTTGTATACCTTTCATTGTTTTTACGGCATGTACCGCATACGAATCCTCAGAATATCCTGAATTTTGCCAGTAAACAAATGCAAAATTTCCATGGACAGATGAATGTGTTCAAAGCTGAACTGGAACGTTGGAAAAAAGGTAAATACACAGTCGTCATACTTGGACAGGATGAAGAACGGGTAAAAAAGCTGCATTCGGTTTTGGCCGATTATGATATAGAGGCCGCAGAACTGTTTAATGCGGACAGCATTCTTCCAGGTAAAGTACAGATTTTACGCGGCAGTCTGAATAGCGGCTTTGAATTACCTATGCAAAAATTCAGTATCATAACGGAAACGGAATTATTCAATAAGAAGTCAAAGAAATCAATACGGAGACAGAAACTATCGAATGCGGAGCGAATCAAAAGTTATTCCGAACTGAAGATCGGTGACTATGTCGTTCATGTTAACCACGGAATCGGTAAATACTTGGGTATTGAGACCCTTACGATCAACGGGGTCCATAAAGATTACCTGAATATTCGTTATCAAGCGGATGACAAATTGTATGTTCCTGTCGACCAGATTGATCTTGTCCAAAAATATGTCGGTTCTGAAGGAAAGGAACCGAAGCTTTATAAGCTAGGCGGAACGGAATGGAAACGTGTCAAAAGCAAGGTTCAATCATCCGTTGAGAATATTGCCGATGATTTAATCAAGTTATACGCAGAAAGAGAAGCGGCAAAGGGCTATGCCTTTTCACCTGATGGTGATATGCAGAGGGAATTCGAAACATCATTCGCTTATAACGAAACGGAAGATCAATTACGTTCCATCGTCGAAATCAAAAAGGATATGGAACGTGAACGGCCGATGGATCGTTTATTATGCGGTGATGTTGGATATGGGAAGACAGAGGTGGCCATCCGGGCCGCTTTTAAAGCCATAATGGATGGCAAGCAAGTTGCATTTCTTGTTCCGACCACAATCCTCGCCCAGCAGCATTATGAAACATTAAGGGAGCGTTTTCAAGATTATCCGATTTCGATTGGTCATATGAGCCGTTTCCGGACTAAAAAACAGCAAACCGAGACGATTAAAGGATTGAAGGCCGGCACGGTGGATATTGTGGTTGGTACGCATAGGATTTTATCCAAAGATATCGTGTACCGCGATTTGGGATTGCTAATCATTGATGAAGAACAGCGCTTTGGCGTTACACATAAGGAAAAGATCAAACGGTTAAAAACTAATGTGGATGTACTGACTTTGACTGCGACGCCGATTCCAAGAACCCTTCATATGTCCATGTTGGGCGTGAGGGATTTGTCCGTCATCGAAACACCGCCTGAGAACCGGTTCCCGATCCAAACTTATGTCATGGAGTATAATGGCTCGTTGGTAACGGAAGCGATAGAACGGGAATTGGCCAGGGATGGTCAGGTTTACTTCCTTTACAATCGGGTAGAGGATATAGCAAGAAAAGCAGAAGAAATTTCCATGCTTGTGCCCGATGCCCGTGTCACCTATGCTCATGGGCAAATGACAGAGCAAGAACTGGAATCCGTCATGTTCAGCTTTTTAGAAGGCGAATATGATGTTTTGGTGAGTACAACCATTATAGAGACGGGTGTTGATATCCCGAATGTCAATACGCTTATCGTGAATGAAGCGGATAGAATGGGACTTTCACAGCTCTATCAGCTGCGTGGGCGTGTAGGACGATCCAATCGGGTGGCATATGCATTCTTCACTTATAGGAAAGATAAAGTGTTGACTGAAGTGGCAGAAAAACGTCTTCAATCCATTAAGGAATTTACAGAATTGGGTTCAGGGTTCAAAATCGCGATGCGTGATTTATCCATCAGGGGAGCTGGAAACATCTTGGGGGCTCAACAACATGGCTTCATCGATTCAGTCGGTTTTGATCTATATTCACAAATGCTGAAAGAAGCGGTAGATGCGAAACGTAATGACCAGCCAGCCGAAGAAAAGAACACCCTTGAAATTGATGTTGAAGTGGATGCTTATATCCCTGATGCCTACATAATGGATGGACATCAGAAAATAGAAATGTATAAAAGGTTCAGAGGTATTGCTTCGCTTGAAGAAGTGGAAGAATTACAGGATGAAATGATCGATCGTTTCGGAGAGTATCCAGACGAAGTTTCCTTTTTATTCATGATTGCCGAAATGAAGGTATATGCTGAAAAGGCCGGAATTGAAAGCATTAAACAATTAAAGCAGGAAATCAGCATTATCCTTAGGGAAAAGGTCAGCAGCGATGTGGATGGACAAAAGGTGTTCGAGCTGGGATCGAAGTATGGCCGTATGGTCGGCTTCGGCATGGACGGCAATAGAATGAAGCTGGTCCTGCACATAAAGGGCGTAGAACAAAGCAAATGGCTTAATATCTTATTTGAGATGACCAAGGGTTTACAGTATGTAAAAAAAGAGACTCAAGCCACAAAAAACTGAAATTGAATGATAGTCCTCTTGAAGAAATTTTTTTAGGTACCATGGTAAAAAAATGCAACAAAAAGAAAAATTTTTTCAAAGTGCATAGAACTTACCATTAGAAAAATACTAAGTACAATAGCTGGTGATGATTTTGCTACAAAATGAGGATTTATCAAATCAATTAGATGAAAGTGAGGCAACATTAGATGAAAGCAACTGGTATCGTTCGCCGAATTGATGATTTAGGAAGAGTCGTCATCCCGAAAGAAATTCGCAGGACCCTCCGTATCCGTGAAGGAGATCCACTGGAAATATTTGTGGATAGGGATGGGGAAGTCATCCTTAAGAAATACTCTCCTATTAGTGAATTAGGCGATTTTGCTAGGGAATATGCAGAAGCACTTTATGATAGCCTTGGAAATCCAGTTATGATTTGTGATAGGGATACTTACATTGCAGTGGCAGGCGGATCCAAAAAAGAATACTTAAATAAAAGCGTTAGTGAACTAGTGGAAAAAATCATGGAAGAAAGAAATCCTGTCCTGGAGTCTCCAAATGGACAAATTTCATTCGTTGATTCCAATGATGAAGAGGTCCAATCTTATACTGCAGCTCCGATCATTGCGAGTGGCGACCCGATTGGTGCCGTCTTGATTTTCTCTAAAGATAGTACCATTGGTGAAGTGGAACAGAAATCGGTTGAAACAGCAGCAAGTTTCCTAGCTAGACAAATGGAACAGTAACCTTGGACATGCCATTATATTTTTAAAGGTGGAAAGGGCAGCAATCGCGCTGTCCTTTTTGCAATTTCTAAAAAAGAAGTGGATATGGAAATTAATTAACAGTATGGCTGGAATTGAAAAATAACCATTAGAATTATGCTATAATAACTACCACATATGAGTGAAAAGGGGAAAAAGAATGGCTGAAAAGCCTAATAAAACATCAAATGAACTTTTTCGAGGTGCGCTGATTTTGAGCGCAGCTGCGATTATCGTAAAAGTATTGAGTGCGGCCTATCGCATTCCTTATCAGAACATTGCGGGTGACATCGGGTTTTATATCTATCAACAGGTCTACCCCTTCTACGGTGTTGCTTTTACATTATCAACACTCGGCTTTCCGGTAGTCATATCCAAACTTATTGCTGAACGGGAGTCTTCCAAAAATAACTTTGCGGTCAACGACATTTTAATGACATCATTCGTCGTCTTAAGTTCGATAGGAGTCATGATGTTTGCTGCACTGTTCCTTGGCGCTGATTGGATAGCAGGATGGATGAAGGATCCTCGTTTAGCCGGTCTGCTGAGAATCGTTGCCTATTCATATCTATTAATGCCGATTTCATCTGTTTTACGAGGTTATTTTCAAGGAATAAACGACATGTTACCGACAGCAAGTTCGCAGGTCGCTGAACAATGCATCCGTGTGTTGACGATACTGGTTCTTTCAACGATATTCGTGAATCAGGGCTACTCTCCTTATGTGGTCGGCAAGGGAGCGGTCCTCGGTTCGATAACCGGCGGCATGACCGGCCTGGTACTGCTTATTGCTTTCGTTATTTTAAGAGAAGAATGGAAGCTTTTTTTACGGATGAGAATCAAACCGGTAAATTTCATCAGAATCTCCAAAGTCCTGGTTTTCCAAGGGTTGGCCTTTTGTATAACTGGCTTGATCCTTATCTTGTTTCAGTTTGTCGATTCTCTGCACCTATATTCCCTACTAAGGGAAACGGGGATGGGGGAAAAGGAAGCCAAGGAATGGAAAGGGGTATATGACCGGGGACAGCCTTTGCTTCAGCTAGGTACAGTCGTAGCTAATTCTTTTGCATTGGCACTGGTACCTGTAATATCCGGATTCGTTCAGAGGAAAAGTGAACATGAATTATTGAATAAAATCAAATTGGCGCTTCGTGTAAGCGCGACGATAGGACTCGCAGCTGCGATCGGGCTGGTGGTGACGATGGAGCCTGTCAATCATATGCTGTTCACGGATGTTAAAGGGACCATTACTTTAGCAATTTTCTCTTTATCGATTTTATTCACATCCGTCATAATGGCAGAGGCGGCAGTGATTCAAAGCTTAGGTTATTCGTTCATACCGGTGATCATTACGCTTGTGGGTGTGGTCAGCAAGTGGGCTTTGAACCTTGTCCTGGTGCCTCATTACAAAATCGCGGGAGCAGCCTCGGCAACAGTGCTTGCGTTTATGATCATGTCTGTATTATTTTATGTGGTATTGAGAGTACATATTAAAAAGACATTAATTGAAAAGAAGCACGTGTTAATAATCTTGAAGAGTACGGTTTACATGGGTACGGCGGTTGTTATATTCAATGGCTTATTCGAATTGATGTCCTCAGGCGAGAGCCGGTTGTTAGCTACGATTCAAGCTTTGACCGGTGTAGGGATCGGTGCAGCCGTTTTTGTGATGACCGCCATTCGTTCAGGCTTATTTGGTGAAGAAGAACTTGCACTTATACCTGCAGGTTCAAAGCTTAAACGATTTATTATAACGAATAGGAGTATACGAAATCATGAATGAGATTACGATAATAGGCCTTGGTGCAGGGGATTTAGATCAGCTTCCACTAGGAATTTATAAAAAATTGCTGCAAACAGAACAATGCTTCATCAGAACAATTGATCATCCGGTTATCGGGGATTTGAAAAAGGAAGGAATCAATTTCACGGCGTTTGACGGGATATATGAAAAGCACGACCAATTTGAAGCGGTATATGAAGAAATTGCCGGAACATTATTACAGGAGGCTTTAAACCGTTCCGTTCTTTATGCAGTTCCGGGGCATCCTATGGTAGCGGAAAAAACGGTTCAGCTTTTGCTCGAAAAGGGTCCGGCTCTTGGAATAGCCATTAAGCTGGAAGGCGGGCAAAGTTTCCTTGATCCCTTGTTTCAGGCTGTTAAAATCGATCCGATCGAAGGGTTCCAGCTATTGGATGGAACAGATCTTTCACCAGATGATTTGCACATTACCCAGCATATGATAATCGGACAGGTGTATGACGCATTCAGTGCGTCCAATGTGAAGCTGACTTTAATGGAAAAGCTACCGGATGACTACGAGGTATATATCGTTACAGCGGCAGGAAGCAGTCAGGAAAAAGTGACAAGATGCGCTCTGTTCGAGCTCGACCGTCAGATGGAGTTAAGTAACTTGACGAGTGTTTATGTCCCGCCTGTTAGGGAAGAAGCTTTACGATACAGGGAGTTTTCTAAGCTGCGGCAGGTCATCGCAGAACTTAGAGGTCCTGACGGATGTCCTTGGGATAAGAAACAAACTCATGAAAGCTTGAAGAAATATCTAATAGAAGAGGCATATGAGCTGATTGATTCCATCGATGAAGAGGACGATGAGGGCATGGTTGGTGAACTTGGGGATGTCCTGCTTCAAGTGATGCTTCATTCACAAATCGGTGAAGATGAGGGCATGTTCACGATAGACGATGTGATTGAAGGCATTACGGCGAAAATGATTCGACGCCACCCTCATGTATTCGGAGATGTTGAAGTGAACGGCGAGGAAGATGTATTAGTGAACTGGCAGAAAATCAAAGAGAATGAAAAAGGGAGCGAAACAAAAGCATCGCAATCCATACTTGATGGGATTGAGAAATCGCTGCCAAACTTACTTCGGGCCGAAGAGTATCAAAAAAGGGCTGCGAAGGTTGGATTCGATTGGGATGAGGTTTCCGAAGCCTGGAAAAAGGTCAGGGAAGAAGTGCAGGAATTGGAAGCTGAAATATTAAGCCCGAAAATGGATGTCGAAAGAATAAAATCAGAGCTGGGCGACCTCTTTTTTGCGCTTGTCAACATTTCACGTTATTATGACATACAAGCGGAAGAAGCCGTCTACAAAGCAAACCAGAAATTCCACCGGCGTTTTACATATATAGAAGAGTGCATTCAAAGGGCAGACAAAAAGTTTGAGGAATATACATTGGAAGAACTGGATTCATATTGGGATGAAGCAAAAGCTAAAGGACTTTAATTAAGGGAGAGATTTTAATGTCGATGAGATTGGATAAATTCCTAAAAGTTTCAAGATTGATCAAGCGCCGCACACTTGCGAAAGAGGTTGCCGATAAAGGGAGAATCACGATTAACGGACAACAGGCCAAAGCAAGTTCAAATGTGAAAGATGGCGATGAATTGACTGTACGATTCGGTCAAAAGCTCGTTACGGTACGTGTCGATAAAATTCAAGAAACGACCAAAAAAGAAGCGGCTGCAGATATGTATACCATCGTAAAGGAAGAAAAGCTAGCGGAGGAGTAAGGACAGGCTTGGTTCTAATTCCGCTCTTACGGACATACACTTGTACAAAATCAGTGGTACTGTGAGGGATGAAAAAATGAGCCAATATAATGATCCGAATGCTGGTTACACAAAGGGAACGACCCAAGAGCACGATGTAACGATGAAAGGCCGCCGTTTGCTTGATATTACCGGTGTCAAACAAGTTGAAAGTTTTGATAATGAGGAGTTTCTGCTCGAAACTGTAATGGGATTCTTATCTATCCGGGGCCAAAACTTGCAAATGAAGAATTTAGACGTTGATAAAGGCATCGTCTCCATTAAGGGAAAGATTTTCGACCTTGTTTATTTAGATGAGCAATCAGGGGAGAAAGCTAAAGGCTTCTTTGGCAAATTGTTCAAATGACCTTAACGATTCAATTTTATACGTTGCTTGCGATGATAGGCATGGGCAGTGGCTTTGGAGCTGCCCTGGATACGTATAGCCGGTTCCTGAAACGATCAGAAAGGAAAAGGTGGATTGTATTCATCCATGACTTCCTTTTCTGGATCATTCAGGGTCTCCTTATTTTTTATGTTTTGTTTTTAGTGAATGAGGGAGAGTTTCGCCTTTATTTATTTTTGGCCTTATTATGCGGTTTTTCAGCTTATCAAGCACTTTTCAAAGGTTTCTATCAACGTTTTTTAGAGTTTTTGATAATACTTGTGATAAAGTTGGCGAGATTTATAACGAATTCGGTTCACATGCTGATATTTGTTCCGATAAAATGGGTAATAGTATCTGTAATAGCCATTATCTTCGGGATATGTAAGTTCGTTTTAGCATTATTAAAATGGGCGGGGAAAATACTTCTTTTCATTTTGAATATTTTCTGGAGGCCATTAAAATGGATTTTGATCTATATATGGAATTTATTGCCGGTTTTTGTTACGAAAAACGTCGGGAAGTTTTATAATAAAGGAAAAGGGATTTTATTGAAAATAAAGAATTCTATATTTAGAACGCTAAATAGATGGAGAAATAAAAAGAAATGAGGAGCGATAAAAAATGAGTAGCCTGCGTAAAAGGAAAGTGGCAAAAATAGAAAATCCCTACGTCGCTCAACAAGAGAAAAAAGTACAAACCGTAGAAAAAAAGAAGCGTGGTCTAATGCGTAGATTAACTCTTTACTCAGTTTTCGCCGCTGTCTTTTTGATTTTTGCCGTTTCCACCCTCATAACGCAAAATGTTGCACTGGATGAGAAAGTACAACAGAAGGAAGAATTGAAGGGAAAGTTAGCTGAATTGAAAAAAGACGAGACCCTTCTTAAAGAAGAAATCGTAAAGCTTAATGACGACGACTATATAGCGAAAATAGCCAGACGGGATTATTTCTTATCTGAAAAAGGCGAAATCATATTTACCCTTCCAAAAGGGAAGGAAGATAGTGACTAATATTGACACTGTTTTTTTACTTTCGTTATAATATAGAGTGAAGAGATTTTTTAACATTTCTAAGGAGGAACATTTTTTTTATGTCAATCGAAGTAGGCAGCAAGTTACAAGGTAAAGTAACAGGCATAACTAATTTTGGTGCATTTGTAGAGCTACCTCAAGGTTCAACCGGTCTTGTCCATATCAGTGAAGTGGCTGATAACTATGTCAAGGATATCAATGATCATTTAAAAGTGGGCGATACAGTTGAGGTGAAAGTCATCAATGTTAAAGATGGCAAGATTGGCTTGTCCATAAAAAAAGCGATAGACCGTCCTGAAGCTGAGCAAAAACCTGCATACACACCACGTCCGCGCCAAGGAAGAGGGAATGACAGCCGTTCCAAAGACTTCCGCTCGAAAGGTAATGGTTTCCAACCGAAGGAAAACTTTGAGCAAAAAATGGCTAAATTCTTAAAAGATAGCGAAGACCGCTTAACGACCCTTAAACGTAGCACCGAAACGAAACGGGGAGGTCGAGGAGGAAGACGCGGATAAAACTGCTGCTGAAAATAATAGTTTAGCAACTTTTCCTGTGAAATTATTCATAGTGTAGATAAAGGCAAGCTTGCCGGCTTGTCTTCTTTTAATTATCAACAACATAAAAAAAGCGCCTCTTTACACTTACTGAGATAGGTGTAAAGAGGCGCTTTTGTATTTGATGACCCGTACGGGATTCGAACCCGTGTTACCGCCGTGAAAGGGCGGTGTCTTAACCGCTTGACCAACGGGCCATTATTTTCATGAAAAAAGATAGCGGCAGAGGGGATCGAACCCCCGACCTCACGGGTATGAACCGTACGCTCTAGCCAGCTGAGCTACGCCGCCATAATGATAAGTGCTACTGAAGCACAAGTTATATCTTACATTCGTGAAGAATAAATGTCAACAAAAAAAATAAAGTTTGTCGGTTTCCATTTCCTGATTATTTATTCGTGTTATTTTCCGCAAAAATAACCTAAAAACTTTGCTTTTCTTCAAAAAAAAAAGAACACCCGTTTCTGTATTGGAAAAAAAGGCACAAAAACCTGTATACAAATGATTGTTCAAGAAGAATTTCGTCGAACGTTTTTCTTATCCGCTTATAAAATTCTGACAAAAAAATAAACAAGCCCTCTATATAATAAAAATCACTAATACGAATGGGGTGTTGAAATGGAAAAAGTAGAAAGACCTATGATGGAACCTCTTGGTGATGTTCAGTTAAAAGAAGCGAAGGCAGGGGCCATCAATTGGATCCAACAACTGCAAATGAAGACGGAAGACATATTCATAAAAAAAGGTATCTCTTTAGCAATTATTGGTTTTTTATTAGGACGGGCATTAATTCTTTCACAGCTGGCACCATTTGGACTTCCGTTTTTCGCAGCCGTGTTTCTCATGAGACGTGACAGGGCACCACTTGCTTTATTCGGATTGATTGCAGGTGGGCTGACCGTTCACTATTCTAATAGTTTAGTCATCTTTGCATCGGCGTTTCTGCTCCTGTTATTTCATAAGATCAAGAAGCCCGCCGTGGAAGGACAATTCAAGACGATGTCGATGTACGTTTTTGCTTCACTATTCCTGGTCAACCTGGCCGAGCAATATCTGGTATTCCGAACGATTCAGCTGTACGACTTAATGATGATAGGAGTAGAGGCGGGACTCGCAATGATCTTAACCTTAATCTTCATACAGTCCATCCCGCTGCTGACCATTCGGACAAAGTCCCAATCATTAAAGACGGAGGAAATCGTCAGCATCATCATCCTGCTGGCTTCGGTGATGACCGGAACCATAGGCTGGATGATATACGATTTATCACTCGACCATATATTCTCGCGATACTTGGTCCTCCTCTTCGGGCTGGCGGGAGGGGCCGCCATAGGCTCCACTGTAGGTGTAGTTACTGGATTGATATTCAGCCTGGCAAGTATTGCTAGTCTCTATCAAATGAGCCTTCTCGCTTTTTCCGGGCTTCTGGGCGGTCTGTTGAAGGAGGGAAGGAAGATAGGGGTTGCCGCGGGCCTCATGATTGCTACGTTACTGATAGGTTTATATGGTGAGGGCACCGGCAATATTATGGTGACCCTCTATGAATCAATTATAGCTGTGGCCCTATTTATATTGACACCGTCATCCATAATCAACAAAATAGCGAAACATATACCAGGAACAGTCGAGAATTCTGATGAACAGCAGCAGTATGCCCGGAAAGTGAGGGATGTCACCGCTCAAAGGGTGGAGCAATTCTCACATGTATTTGAGGCGCTCTCAAATAGCTTTTCCCAAGTGGATGAAAGGGGGAGATTGGAGGAAGATGAGAAAGAATTCGACTACTTCTTAAGTAATGTAACGGAAAAGACGTGCCAGCTTTGTTTTAAAAAGGAACAGTGCTGGTCCAAGAACTTTAATACAACCTATGACGGCATGCAGGAAATTATGCTTCAATTAAGTGAAAATAATGGTCAGCTTCCCCAAAAGACTTCGAAGGAATGGGGGAAATATTGTAGCCGCGGCCCTCAGGTCATTGGGGCGATATCACAGGAGCTTACTTATTTTGAAGCCAACCAAAAATTAAAAAGGCAGGTGAAGGAAAGCCGGAAGCTAGTTGCGGATCAATTGCGGGGAGTTTCGGCAGTAATGGATGATTTTGCGAAAGAAATTCAAAGGGAAAGGAAGAATCATCATGTACATGAAGAATCCATTTTGGAAGCCATCCAGGATTTTGGACTGCACATAGGGTATGTAGAAATATACAGTCTAGAACAAGGGAATGTTGATATAGAAATGAGTGTCCCATACTGCCAGGGCAGAGGGGAATGTGAAAAATTGATTGCACCTATGCTTTCTGACATTTTAGGGGAAACGATAGTCGTTCATTCAGAAGAGTGTGCAACGTATCCAAACGGGCAATGTGAGGTGATATTTAGGTCAGCAAAAAAATTCACGGTCGAAACGGGTGTTGCTCATGCTGCCAAGGGGGGAGGGCTTGTATCAGGAGATAGTCATACGACCATGGAAATTGGCTGCGGCAAATTCGCAATAGCCATTAGTGATGGAATGGGAAATGGGGAAAGGGCCCATTTTGAAAGTACAGAGACATTGAAGCTGCTTCAAAAATTTTTACAATCGGGAATTGAAGAAAAAATAGCCATTAAATCCGTAAACTCCGTATTATCTCTACGCACTACCGATGAAATATTTTCGACTCTTGATTTGGCAATGATTGATCTTCAGGACGCAAAGGCTAAGTTTTTAAAAATCTGTTCAATACCGAGTTTCATTAAAAGGGGGGATAGGATAATAAAAATTGAATCAAGTAACCTCCCTATGGGAATCATCCAGGATTTCGATGTTGATGTTGTATCAGAAGAGCTCAAGGCAGGGGACATACTAATCATGATGAGCGATGGAGTGTTCGATGGCCCCTCACATGTTGAAAATATCGAGTTCTGGCTTAAACGGAAAATCAAGGAAATGGAAACAGACGATCCGCAGGAAATCTCTGATTTAATATTGGAAGAGGTCATCCGAACAAAAGGGATCATAGATGATGACATGACAGTGGTAACATCGAAAATCAAGCATAACACACCGAAATGGGCATCCATTCCCGTTTCTCCAAAACGCAAAAAGGCCCAGTAGGCCGTTTATATATATAATAAATAAAACAAAAAAATGAGGTGGTGAAATGGAAGAAGGTTAAAAGGTAAAGAGACTTTTCAATCACTCCAATCCATGATGTGACTTGATGCGATGTCTTAGCGTATAAATTCCCCCTTTTTAGTCAATTATGGTAACAAATTGATAGGAAGGGAGAGCAAATCATGAAAGCAGGAACATTAAAACAGATTTTGCTTATAACTGACGGATGTTCAAATCATGGTGAGGAGCCGTCTGCCATGGCTGAATTAGCAAGGAAGCAAGGCATAACAATCAATGTCATAGGTGTCATGGAAAATGATGTTATAGATGAAAAGGGTCTTAAGGAGATCGAGAAGATTGCTGGTTCAGGAGGTGGCGTAAGTCAAATAGTCTATTCCCAGCAGTTGTCACAAACCGTCCAAATGGTGACACAAAAGGCAATGACTCAAACTATACAGGGAGTTATCAATCGCGAACTTCAACAAATACTTGGAGATTCAAAAACGATGGAGGATCTTCCGCCGGATAAACGAGGAGAAGTGATGGAGGTGGTCGATGAGCTTGGGGAAACGAGCAAGCTCGAAGTACTGATTCTTGTTGATACCAGTGCAAGCATGAAACATAAACTGCCTACAGTAAAAGATTCCTTATTAGATCTTTCCCTTAGCATGAATGCAAGAATGGGTGACAGCAGTTTTTCCGTATTCGTATTTCCTGGGAAAAGAAATGATGTTGAAAAGTTGCTGGATTGGACCCCGAACCTTGAAGCCCTGACGGCAACTTTTCCAAAGCTTAGTACAGGGGGACTCACTCCGACAGGTCCAGCCATTCGTGAAGCTTTAACATATTTCAATAAAAAACGTTCATTGAGGGGATTGTTATCACATGATGATGAACAATACTTTGAGGAATCAATGTAAACTCCTGCCTGGCAGTTTGGTCACTGGAAAATGGAATAAGAACCAGTACAAAATAATTAAGGAATTGGGGTGTGGAGCGAACGGGATCGTCTATTTGGTTGAAAGCAAAAATCGTCATTATGCTTTAAAGCTCAGTGATAATGGGACGTCCATTATTTCGGAGATGAATATCCTAAAATCCTTTTCAAAGGTCCAGGGGTCTACCCTTGGACCTTCCTTTTTGGAAGCGGATGATTTCATGAAAACAGGAAAGCAGCTCCCTTTTTATGTCATGGAATATATCCACGGACACGATTTTTTGCGTTTCATCGATAAGAAAGGGTCATCATGGATTGGAGTCTTAATGCTTCAGCTTTTAACCAGCTTGTCTGCCTTGCATACCAATGGCTGGGTGTTCGGCGATTTAAAACCTGAGAATTTGATCGTGACTTCACCAGCCTATAAGGTGAGGTGCGTGGATGTAGGCGGAACCACCTTAATTGGGCGATCTGTTAAAGAATTCACCGAGTTCTTTGACAGGGGTTACTGGGGTCTTGGATCAAGAAAGGCAGATCCGCAATATGACTTGTTCGCTGTGGCGATGATTATAATCAATTCGGCCTATCCTGGACGTTTCCACAAGCAAGGGGAGGGGTATAGACAGCTTAACGACTTGATTAAGCAGAAAAAGGAATTGCACCCATATAGAAAGATGTTGGATAAAGCACTTCACGGGCAGTATGATTCTGCCCTCCAAATGCGGGAGGATTTGGTCACGGTGCTAAGTAAGCAAAATCACTCGAAGAAAAAGGGTCCGACCAAGGCAGCTACCGGCCAGTCACAAACAATTCAACCTGCAACGAGACAAGCAAGAAGGTCCCAAAACCATTCAAAAAAGAAAAGTGGCGGTTTTTTTGAAACTTTTTTGTTGGTTGCCATCATTTCGATGCTCTATGTTCTTTACATATATGAACAGTTGTTATGATATAGTTATTAGGTGAAATGCCATGGAATAATTGAAACCATTTCATGATTGAATCGTATAAAACTAATGCCTGTTCATAAAGAAGGAAGATTGTATGTTAAAGGAAAAAGTTCTGAGCACCATTTATAGAAACGAATTGATTAAGGAGAACTCGAAGTTGCTAATAGGCGTTTCCGGAGGGCCGGATTCATTGGTGCTTCTCCATATCCTTAAGGAAATTCAATCTCTTTTTCATTACGAGATGATTGTTGCGAGTGTTGACCATATGTTTCGTGGTGAAGAATCCTATGAGGATTATAAATATGTCGAGCATATATGTGAACGGTGGGGCATTACATTTGAGGGAAAAAGGATCGATGTTCCAGCCCGGATGAAACAGACGGGGGAAAGTTCACAAATAACGTCAAGAAAGCTGCGTTTTGCCTTTTATGAAGAAATGATGGATAAGCACCAAGCCTCCACTCTTGTCCTGGGGCATCATGGAGATGATCAAATCGAAACGATGCTCATGCGTTTAACAAGAGGGGCGACAGGGAAGGCAAGGGCAGGTATTCCTATAAAGAGACGTTTCCATACCGGAAATCTGATCAGGCCTTTTCTTGAAATCACGAAAAGCCAAATAATCGAATATGCGGGCCTTCATGATATCGAACCAAGATTTGATCCGAGCAATGAAACCGGTGTCTATGCTAGAAATCGTTTTAGACATGAAGTCCTTCCGTTTTTAAAGAAAGAAAATGGCAAGGTTCATGAGCATTTTCAACGATTCAGTGAAGAGCTTTATGAAGATGAAGAGTTTTTTTTGAACCTGGTTTCAAGCAAAATGTCCGATGTTTGGATCATACAGGATAAAGATCAAGCGGTTATTCAGATTGATAAGGTTCTCGCGATGCCTAAACCTTTACAAAGAAGGGCGATTCAACTAATATTAAACTATCTTTATTTGGAGAGACCTTCATCGCTTTCGGCATTACATATTGACCAACTTTTAGTTTTGTTTTTGAATCCTCAACCATCTGCAGAATTGCATCTTCCGGAGGGCCTTATTGCGGAAAAATCATATCAAACTTGCACGTTTAGGTTTTTCCGGCAAAAAAGCCAAAAATATTCCTATAAATTACAAATTCCCGGTGAGACTATTCTTCCGAATGGATATAAGATTAAAGCGCACTATATAAAAGAAGAAATTCCGGTACTTAGAGGAAATCATTCTTTTATACTTCCCGAATCAGCTGTTCAGCTTCCTCTTACAGTCCGAAACAGGAATGAAGGCGAGCGGATGGCCGTCAAGGGATTAGGTGGAACTAAAAAGTTAAAGGATATTTTTATTAATGAAAAGATCCCGATGCTAGAAAGAAATGTGTGGCCGGTCATCATCGATCAAACGGGAACGGTCATTTGGCTGCCTGGTTTAAAGAAATCGAATGTTGAGCCGGATATAATTTCTGATGAAAAATCTTTAATCTACTTAGAATATAAAAAAGCTTAATTCTTCATGGGGGGCAATTAATTACAATGACCATGCAAAACGACATTGAAAAGGTTTTAATAACAGAGGAAGAACTTCAAAAGAAAATCAGGGAATTGGGTGCGCAGATTGAAGCTGATTACCAAGGTAAGTTCCCGTTGGCCATCGGAGTGCTGAAAGGCGCCATGCCATTTATGTCAGATTTACTGAAACGCGTTGATACACATCTTGAAATGGACTTTATGGATGTTTCAAGCTATGGTAACTCCACTGTATCTTCCGGTGAAGTGAAAATCATCAAGGATCTTGATACATCAGTTGAGGGCCGGGATATTTTAATCATCGAAGATATTATCGACAGCGGTTTGACTCTTAGCTATCTTGCGGAACTTTTCCGTTATCGAAAAGCAAAATCAATTAAAATCGTTACCTTATTGGATAAACCAACAGGCAGGAAAGCGGATATCACTCCGGACTATGCCGGGTTCATCGTACCGGATGCATTTGTTGTCGGATATGGTCTTGATTTTGCGGAAAAATATCGTAATCTCCCGTATATTGGCATATTGAAGCCTGAAATTTACTCGAATTAATCGTACCTGTTTGAAAGAGAAGACCAGATAAAAACAGCGGTGTTAAATTATTGTAATTCATTAATTTTGTATGATAGTATTTACTATAGTTTGTTTACCCGTGGGAGGAGGTAAGGGATGAATCGGATCTTCCGTAATACCATATTTTATTTACTGATCTTTTTGGTCATCATTGGGATTGTAAGCATTTTTAATAATAACAATGAACCAAACGTAAAATTGACCCAAGATGAATTCTATAAGCATTTGGAGAGTGGGGACGTTACATCACTTACGATGCAGCCCGAAAGCAGTGTATTTGAAATCACAGGAAAGCTCAAAGGTTATGAGGAAAACAAATTCTTTGTGACGTACGTGCCTTTCAGTGAGTATTCGCAAAGCCGGATCAATGACGCTGTAACCAAGCTGGATAAAGACATCATCACTGTCGAACCTCCAGAAAAGACAAGTGGCTGGGTGACATTTTTCACTTCCATCATTCCATTTGTAATCATTTTTATCCTCTTCTTCTTTTTACTTAACCAAGCTCAAGGCGGCGGCGGTGGCCGCGTCATGAACTTCGGGAAAAGTAAGGCGAAATTGTATAATGATGATAAGAAAAAAGTGCGCTTCAATGATGTTGCCGGAGCGGACGAAGAAAAGCAGGAACTTGTCGAGGTCGTCGAATTCTTGAAAGACCCTCGCAAATATGCCGAGCTTGGTGCCCGTATTCCTAAAGGGGTACTTTTAGTTGGGCCTCCTGGTACAGGTAAAACTTTACTGGCACGAGCAGTGGCTGGTGAAGCCGGAACTCCTTTCTTCTCAATCAGTGGTTCTGATTTTGTTGAGATGTTTGTGGGTGTCGGTGCATCCCGTGTTCGTGATTTGTTTGAAAATGCTAAGAAGAATGCACCATGTATCATCTTTATCGATGAAATTGATGCAGTCGGACGTCAACGTGGCGCAGGTCTTGGTGGCGGTCACGATGAACGTGAACAAACATTGAACCAACTCCTGGTGGAGATGGATGGTTTCGGTGGTAATGAAGGAATCATAATCATTGCTGCGACTAACCGTGCTGATGTATTGGATCCGGCATTATTGCGTCCAGGACGTTTTGACCGTCAAATAACGGTAGGCCGACCTGATGTCAAGGGCCGTGAAGAGGTGCTTAAAGTGCATGCACGCAATAAACCTTTAGCAGAAACGGTCGATTTGAAAGCGATCGCTCAGCGTACCCCAGGATTTTCTGGTGCCGATCTTGAAAACTTACTGAATGAAGCGGCTCTTGTAGCTGCCCGTCAAGATAAGAAGAAGATCGACATGTCCGATTTGGATGAAGCTTCGGATCGTGTTATCGCTGGACCTGCCAAGAAAAACCGTGTCATTTCCAAAAAGGAAAGAAATATCGTAGCGTGGCATGAAGCGGGCCATACCATTATTGGATTGGTTCTGGATGATGCCGAGGTCGTTCATAAAGTTACGATTGTCCCTCGTGGTCAAGCTGGCGGTTATGCAGTTATGCTGCCGAAAGAAGATCGTTTCTTCATGACGGAACCTGAGCTTAAAGATAAAATCGTAGGACTATTGGGTGGCCGTGTAGCCGAAGAAGTTACATTCGGAGAAGTGAGCACCGGTGCGCATAACGACTTCCAGCGTGCAACGGGCATAGCTCGGAGCATGGTTATGGAATATGGTATGAGTAAGCTTGGACCGCTTCAATTCGGTAATTCCCAAGGTCAGGTCTTCCTAGGCCGCGATTTCAACAATGATCAAAACTATTCAGATGCAATAGCATATGAAATCGATCTTGAAATTCAACGTATCATCAAGGAAGCTTACGAAAGATGTAAGAAGATACTTACTGAAAATCGTGAAAAACTTGATTTGGTTGCAAAAACCTTGCTTGAAGTGGAAACACTTGATGCTGAACAAATCAAAAGTTTATTCCATAAGGGTAAATTGCCAGAACGTGATTATACTGCACTGAATGGGAATTTAACCACTGATGAGAATGTCAAGGTGAACATCAATAAGAAGAAGGAAGAAAAAGAGGCCCTATTAGATCCATTGGATAAAAGAGGACCTGAGGACCTTGAAATAACGGAGGAAGGTTTGAATACCCCTCCAATCAAAGAAGGTGCACCTCAAGATCAGCCGCTTTCCTTCCCGAACGAAGATGACAATAAAAAGTCTTAAGTTGACTTAATTCAAAAGGGTATTTCCGCCTCGGAAATACCCTTTTCTTAACTTTTATGATAAGGTTTTTTGGGGTACCTTTCGAAAAGTGCGACTAATAGCGTGGGAAATAACAGTGTGTTATGATGTTGGAGAATAATTTACCGGAGTGATGAAACGATGATTTTTGTATTGGATGTTGGGAATACGAATACTGTATTAGGCGTATACGATGAAGATATTTTAAAATATCATTGGCGAATAGAGACTAACCGTCACAAGACAGAAGACGAGTATGGAATGATCATAAAGTCTTTGCTGCAACATGAGGGTCTTTCGTTTGATCAATTTGATGGGATCATTATTTCTTCGGTAGTTCCGCCAATTATGTTTGCGCTTGAACGCATGTGCAAAAAATACTTTGGAATTAAACCGCTAATAGTTGGACCTGGAATAAAAACTGGATTGAATATTAAATACGAAAATCCCCGTGAGGTGGGAGCTGACCGAATCGTTAATGCGGTTGCAGGCATTCAGGAATATGGAAGCCCTCTCATTATCGTGGATTTTGGCACGGCCACGACTTATTGCTACATAAACGAGGATAAACAATACATGGGCGGAGCCATTGCTCCGGGTATAAATATTTCTACGGAAGCACTTTATTCAAAAGCAGCCAAACTTCCAAGAATAGAAATCAGCCGGCCGGAAGGGATTATTGGGAAAAATACGGTGTCCGCGATGCAGGCTGGCATTTTGTATGGATATGTTGGGCAGGTAGAAGGAATCGTTAATCGAATTAAGGCGCAAAGTAATCTAGAACCAACGGTAATAGCGACAGGTGGGTTGGCTACCTTAATTGCCAATGAGTCCACTGTTATTGACGTTGTGGAGCCATTTTTGACCTTAAAGGGGCTGCAGTTGATTTATAAACGTAATCGTGAGCAAGTGAAGAAGTAATACAAAGCTTGAAAGGAGCAAAATAAATGAAGGATTATCTAATAAAGGCGTTAGGCTATGAAGGACAGGTACGGGCCTACGCTGTTTCAACAACAGACACCGTAGGAGAAGCGCAGCGTCGCCATTATACATGGCCTACTGCTTCTGCTGCCCTTGGACGGGCTATGACGGCAGGCGTTATGATGGGCGGAATGTTAAAAGGTGAAGAAAAGCTAACGATTAAAATCGAGGGCGGTGGACCGATTGGTTCCATCCTGGTCGACAGCAATGCAAAGGGAGAAGTCCGCGGATATGTCACTCACCCGCAAACCCACTTTGATTTGAATGAGCAGGGAAAGCTGGATGTAAGGAGAGCGGTGGGTACCGATGGATTGCTGACTGTTATTAAAGACATTGGTCTTCGTGATTACTTTTCGGGGCAAGTACCGCTTGTATCGGGAGAGTTAGGTGAAGATTTCACTTATTACTTTGTTACTTCCGAACAGGTGCCATCATCTGTGGGGGTTGGGGTTCTCGTGAATCCGGATAATTCAATTCTTGCAGCGGGTGGATTTATCATTCAGTTGATGCCGGGTACATCCGAAGATACGATTTCCAAAATCGAAAATCGACTAAGCACAATAACTCCTGTTTCCAAAATGATTCAAAGTGGCATGACTCCTGAAGAAATCCTAATCGAAATTTTAGGTGAGGGCAATGTGAATATACTAGAAAAAATGGATGTCCAATTCTCCTGTCAATGTTCCAGGGAAAGAATTGCGAATGCATTGATTAGCCTAGGGCAAGCTGAGATCCGGGATATCATTGAGACAGACGGACAAGCGGAGGCGCATTGTCATTTTTGTAATCAGACCTACCAATTCTCGAAGGAAGAACTCGAGAAATTAGAGGCAGAAACAAAAAAATAATTTACGGGGGATAAGGGTTTGCCAAAACAAAAGCTTCGGGCGATTATTGCTGGCCTTGCCTTGTTGAACCTATTGACTATCATTATCTTTGTCATAAAACCACTTATCATTTCAAAATCCGTAATTGGGGAGGAAACGGCCGCAAAGGTTGGATCCAAGGATATTTCCCGGGAAGCATGGATTAATGAGCTCGAAAAAAGATATGGGGAAGATGTACTTGAGGAAATGGTCGATAAAGAGGTAGTGAAACAGGCAGCTGAAAAATACAAAGTGAAGACTTCGGATGAAGAGCTTGATCGGGAACTTAAAATGATGAAAACGATGTATGGGACTGCCGGTCAGAACCTTAATAAAAGTAACGATCAACTGAGGCAGGAAATTCAGTCGAGTCTCCTTCTCGAGAAGCTCCTCACCAAGGACGTTTCGGTTTCCGAATCGGCAATGCGGAGTCATTATGATAATAATAAGGATATCTATAGAATTCCTACTGCTTTCCATATTTCCCATATCACCACTTCTACAAAAAAGCAGGCAGACCAAGTCATACGTGAACTGGAGAAAGGTGTCTCCTTTGATGTCTTGGCAATGGAGAAGTCCCTTGATGAATTCACTGCCAATCAAGGAGGCGACATGGGTTATATATCCCAGGATAACGAGCAAGTCTCCAAGGAATACATTGCCGCTG
This sequence comes from Peribacillus sp. NPDC101481, assembly GCF_044767165.1. Classification (NCBI taxonomy): domain Bacteria; kingdom Bacillati; phylum Bacillota; class Bacilli; order Caryophanales; family Bacillaceae; genus Peribacillus; species Peribacillus sp. NPDC101481. The sequence continues at coordinate 50,643 of NZ_JBIWNJ010000009.1, forward strand.
CCGAGAAATTGAAGGTGAAAAAGTGGAGTGATGCAATCCAAACGGAGGATGGCTGGGCCGTTCTCTACCTGCATGAAAGAATAAAGGGCAAGCAGTATGAATATGAAGAAGTTAAAGACAAGATTCACCGCCAAATAGCTCTTGAACAGATTCAGGCACCGGTCTCAGGGAAAATTTTCTGGGACGAATTTGATGTAGAATGGTTTTATGGATTGAAGGAAGAAAAGTAGGTCAATGGTTGTGTGAGAAAATTTAGAATATAGTATTTAATCATTGACAATGAACTATTAAAACTGGTAACTTTAAAATTATAAAACCAATAAACATACTCGGTATTGAAATGATAAGGGAGTGGAGAAAATGGCACGTATAGCTAATTCTGTAATCGATTTAATTGGACAAACACCTATTGTTAAGTTAAACAAGCTTCAAAATGAAAACAGTGCAGATATTTATTTGAAACTTGAGTATTTTAACCCAGGCAGCAGTGTAAAAGACCGTATCGCCCTTGCGATGATCGAAGCGGCAGAAAATAATGGTACCCTTAAGCCAGGTGATACGATCATTGAACCTACAAGCGGAAATACGGGAATAGGTTTGGCAATGGTAGCTGCGGCAAAGGGCTATAAATCAATTCTGGTTATGCCGGAGACGATGAGCTTGGAACGCCGTAACTTGCTTCGCGCATATGGGGCGGAATTAGTTCTTACTCCTGGGCCTGAAGGAATGAAGGGTGCAATCGCAAAGGCGACTGAGCTGTCTAAAGAAAAAGGTTACTTCATTCCACAGCAATTCGAAAACGAAGCCAACCCTGAAGTACATCGGAACACTACAGGCCCTGAAATCGTTGAAGCCTTTGGAGATGAAGGTCTGGATGCATTCGTTGCCGGAATCGGTACTGGCGGAACCATAACAGGTGCCGGTGAAGTCCTGCGTGAAAAATTCCCTGACATTAAAATTTACGCTGTTGAACCTGCGGACTCTCCAGTATTATCGGGTGGTACTCCAGGACCCCATAAAATCCAAGGAATCGGAGCAGGCTTCGTTCCTAGCATTTTGAATACAGATCTCTATGATGAAATCATTCAAGTAAATACAGAGGAATCGTTTGATTATGCCCGCCGCGCAGCAAAAGAGGAAGGAATCCTTGGCGGTATCTCTTCTGGAGGAGCAATTGCAGCTGCCATTAAAGTGGCTGACAAACTGGGTAAAGGCAAAAAGGTCCTTGCCATCATACCGAGTAATGGTGAACGCTACTTAAGTACACCATTATATAACTTTGAGTAAGACAGACACTAAATGAGAAGCGAAGTTCCTATGGGGCTTTGCTTTTCTTTTTGCGGCAAAGTATGCAGAAGTATCCCTGATTTTCATGGAGCTTGCACTATACCTATGTAAATGGGTAAACTCGTATATATAGATTTCTTTAGGCGAAGGAGAACGTTGGATGTCATTAGCAGGAGCACCAAAAATAAAATGCGGTTCATTTGAATTGGATTACAGCAAGAAAACCTTAATCATGGGGATTTTGAATGTTACGCCGGACTCCTTTTCGGATGGCGGAAAATATAATCGGATAGATGCTGCTTTGAAGCATGCCGAACGAATGGTCAACGATGGGGCGGATATATTGGATGTAGGCGGTGAGTCAACCCGTCCTAACTATGAGAGGATATCGGATGAAGAGGAAATAGAGAGAGTCGCCCCGATAATTGAGGCGATATCGCGTAATATTGAGGTTCCAATATCCGTCGATACGTATAAATCAAGAGTTGCAGAAGAGGCGGTAAAGGCAGGAGCCCATATATTAAATGATATTTGGGGAGGTAAAGCTGATTCCTTGATGTCAAAGGTTGCAGCGGAATATAAGGTGCCGATTATCTTGATGCATAACAGGGATAATATGGAGTATGGACATTTTGTCCGGGATGTACTTCAAGATTTATTCGAAAGCATCATATTGGTAAAGGATGCGGGAGTCAAGGATGAAAACATCATTCTCGATCCAGGTATTGGATTTGCGAAAGATTTAAAGTTTAATTTGGAAATGATGAGGAATCTTGATAAGCTGGTATCATTAGGTTATCCCGTGCTGCTGGCGACATCGAGAAAGTCCATGATTGGCCATGTTCTGGACCTGCCGCCTAGTGAGAGGATGGAAGGCACTGCCGCTACAATTTGCCATGGAATTCAACAAGGCTGTCAGATGGTTCGTGTACATGATGTGAAGGAAATGGCCCGGGCTGCAAAGATGATGGACGCTCTATTAGGAAAAGGTGAATGAAATGGATAAGATATATGTGAATAAGATGGAGTTTTATGGTTATCATGGAGTTTTTCCGGAAGAAACGAAGCTTGGTCAGCGGTTTAAAGTGGACTTAATCGTTCAGACTGATTTAGCCAAGGCTGGGAAGAGTGACAAGCTTGAAGACTCGATCAACTATGGCGAGTTATATGAAGTGTGTAAAAGTGTTGTTGAGGGAGAACCTTTTAAGTTAGTGGAAGCTGTCGCTGAAAAAATTGCCTCAGAACTACTTAATAAATATTCTTCCATCGAGACTTGCACCGTGAAGGTTTATAAACCAGATCCCCCGATAGCAGGCCACTATGAGTCGGTTGCTATAGAGATTGTAAGGGGACGCTGATTGTGATAAATACTGCTTACCTTTCAATAGGGTCGAACTTAGGGGATCGCCTTGAAACATTCCAAAGAGCTTTCCAATTATTGTCTGAGAATCCGCATATCAAGATGTTGGCCTGCTCTTCTTTATATGAAACAGACCCGATAGGATATGAAGACCAGGACTGTTTTTTAAATGCTGTTCTTAAAGTGGAAACCGATTTAGAACCCGAAGACTTACTTAACGCGTGTATGAAAATCGAACAAGATCTAGGAAGAAAAAGGGAAATTAGGTGGGGTCCCCGGACTATAGACCTTGACATTTTGTTATATAATCAAGAAAATATTGAGACAGAGATTCTTTCAGTCCCGCACCCTCGTATGCACGAGAGGGCTTTTGTTATCGTGCCTTTAATGGAAGTGGACCCTGATATATCATTTCCGCAAATGGATGCACCTTTGAGCGACCTGCTTGAACAGATTTCGGATAAAGAAGGAGTTCGATTATGGAAGGTGAAAAATGGGGAAGGCGTATTCGCGCTTTTCGAAAGTTAAAGGGTTATACCCAGGAAGGGTTTGCGAGGGAAATAGGTGTTTCCGTTTCCTTGCTGGGAGAAGTTGAACGAGGGAACCGCAACCCTTCAGAAGCATTTTTACTGGAAGTGGCGGAAATTCTTCATGTTTCCATTGAGGAGCTTCAGCCACCTGACGATAAATGAAAGAATGTTATAGGAGGTCAACGTGTTAAAAATAGGCGATATAGAAATGAAGAATCCAGTAGTGCTGGCACCGATGGCGGGAGTCTGCAACTCGGCATTCCGCTTGACCGTCAAGGAATTTGGTGCTGGTCTTGTTTGTGCGGAGATGGTCAGTGATAAAGGAATCGTTTTACAAAATGCTAGAACGATGAATATGCTTTATATAGATGAAAGAGAAAAGCCGTTAAGCTTGCAAATCTTTGGCGGTGAAAAGAAATCTTTGGTCGAAGCTGCACAATTTGTAGATAAAAATACAAATGCTGATATCATTGATATCAATATGGGCTGCCCTGTTCCTAAAATCACTAAATGTGATGCGGGTGCGAAGTGGCTTCTCGATCCAAATAAAATTTATGAGATGGTTTCAGCGGTGGTTGATGCCGTTGAAAAGCCGGTAACGGTTAAAATGCGCATTGGCTGGGATGATGAGCATGTTTTTGCGATTCAGAATGCTCAGGCTGTTGAACGCGCAGGCGGTAAAGCCGTTTCAATGCATGGCAGGACACGAGTTCAAATGTATGAAGGAAAAGCTAACTGGGACATCATCCGTGAAGTGAAGAAGTCGATTAATATTCCCCTTATCGGTAACGGTGATGTGGAAACTCCACAGGATGCGGAAAGAATGCTGAAGGAAACGGGTGTTGATGGAGTCATGATCGGCCGTGCAGCCCTAGGTAACCCGTGGATGATTTACAGGACTGTAAAATATCTAGAAACCGGTCAACTTATGGATGAACCTTCAGTTCGTGAAAAGATGGACGTTTGCGTGCTTCATATGGATCGACTGATTGCGTTGAAAAATGAAAATGTAGCAGTTCGTGAAATGCGTAAGCATGCTTCTTGGTATTTAAAGGGTGTTAAAGGGAATGCTCAGGCTCGCAAAGGAATTAATGTTTGTGAAACAAGGGAAGATGTTGTAAATCTTCTTTATGGACTTGTTGATGATATTGAAGCGAAGCAACAAAATATCCAAATGGTCTGATGTTTGACATTACCTTCCTATTTTCCTATAATACGCTTATCTTAACTGCCAGTAATCCTGGCAGTTTTTATATGTATATAAACAATGTTTTAAGATAAAAAGCTGTTGAATTCCTTTACTTTATGTAAGAATAAATATGTATGCAAAAGAATTTTTGATTAATTATATAAGGCATTTATTAATAAAGATGGAGATGATTTTCGTGAGTCATGAAGAATTGAATGACCAACTGCAGGTAAGGCGCGATAAAATGCAGGCCATGATTGATAATGGACAAGACCCTTTCGGGAGCAGATTCGAACGCACACATAACACTCAGGAGATAATCAGTGCTTATGGTGGATTAGAAAAGGAAGAACTTGAAGAAAAAGAAATTGAAGTTACGATTGCTGGCCGTGTCATGACGAAGCGCGGAAAAGGGAAAGCGGGATTTGCCCATATCCAGGATATTAGCGGCCAAATCCAAATCTATGTCCGTTTGGATAACATAGGGGAAGATTCTTACCAAATTTTCAACCAAACAGATCTTGGTGATCTCGTTGGGGTAACTGGCGTTATCTTCAAAACGAAAGTCGGGGAACTTTCCATTAAAGCTAAAGAGTATGTGTTCCTTGCTAAGGCGCTTCGCCCGTTACCTGATAAATTTCATGGCTTGAAGGACGTTGAAGAACGCTATCGTAAACGTTATGTCGATTTAATTACAAATGAGGAAAGTAAAAATACGTTGATCATGCGCAGTCGTATTGTACAAGCCATGAGACGGTATTTGGACGATCATGGATACCTTGAAGTGGAGACGCCGCTATTGCACTCTGTTGCTGGTGGAGCTGCTGCACGCCCTTTCCTTACTCACCATAATGCCTTGGATATGCCTTTGAATTTAAGGATCGCCATTGAACTGCACCTAAAACGCTTAATTGTCGGCGGATTGGAGAAAGTTTATGAAATTGGCCGGGTTTTCAGAAATGAAGGAGTGTCCACAAGGCACAATCCTGAATTCACATTGATCGAATTGTACGAAGCTTATGCGGATTACCAAGATATCATGAGCTTAACGGAAAACCTGATTGCCCATATAGCTCAAGAAGTTCTTGGGACGACGACCATCCAGTATGGGGAGTATGAGATAGAGTTGAAACCGGAATGGAAACGACTTCACATGGTTGACGCTGTAAAAGAATATACTGGTGTGGACTTCTGGACTGAAATGAGTAAAGAAGAAGCCCAGCAGCTTGCTAAAGAAAATGGGATTGAAGTTAAGGAATCCATGGAGTTCGGCCATATCGTAAATGAATTCTTTGAACAAAAGGTCGAAGATAAGTTAATTCAACCTACATTCATCTACGGGCATCCAGTGGAAATCTCTCCTTTAGCAAAGAAAAATCCGGAAGATTCCCGTTTCACAGATCGTTTTGAGTTATTCATTGTAGGTAGGGAGCACGCAAATGCCTTCACTGAACTTAATGATCCCATTGATCAACGTCAACGCTTTGAAGCTCAATTGAAAGAACGAGAGCAAGGTAATGATGAAGCTCATGAAATGGATGAAGATTTCTTGGAGGCATTAGAATACGGAATGCCGCCGACAGGCGGACTGGGAATTGGTGTTGACCGTTTGGTTATGCTATTGACCAATTCTCCTTCTATACGTGACGTCCTGTTATTCCCTTTAATGAGACATCGCTAATATAAGCAAAAATGAGTTTTGATTGCAGGGCCGAATTCGGATGGCCGGGATCATGGGCGTAGCTCTTGATCCTGGTAAGTCCAATTCGGTTTTTGTTTTTTAATTATAATTTCATGTCTTTCAATACAGTGGATTCTAGGGTTTATAAGAAAAACAACATTATCTTAAAAAAACTTTATAAAAGGTATTGCGCAGTTAACGTAATGGTGTTATATTTATATCTGTCGTTACGAACGAGTTGCAAACAGATTACAAACTTTAAAAAGTTTTAAAAAAGTTGTTGACTTGCAGTAATGAAAATGTTATTATAAATAAGCTGTTCCGAAAGACATTGCTCTTTGAAAACTGAACAAAACAAAGCGCCAACGTTAAATTTTAAGTGAGCACACACTATCAAAAAAGCAAATGAGCAAGTCAAACATTTC
>NZ_JBIWNJ010000010.1:0-35603 GCF_044767165.1 Peribacillus sp. NPDC101481
CCCATTCCGAACACGGCAGTTAAGCTCTTCAGCGCCGATGGTAGTTGGGGGTTTCCCCCTGTGAGAGTAGGACGCCGCCAAGCCATTTCAAAAGACCCGCCATCCGGCTGGTCTTTTTTTGCCGTTGTCAATCCTTCAGTATCTTATATTTTAAAACTGTTAAAAAGCAGAGAAGTAAAAGGACCATAAACAATGTTATATGCAGTATACATGGTAGGGCATACTATGGATGCATATAAATTCTTACTTCTATCTGCATTATCCATATCTGATTAATACAAAGGGACAGAATTCTTCGTTTCTACAGGGATATATGTTAAACTTAACGTAGTTCTGAAACTGTCATTGGGGGAATAGCCGATGGATACCTCTGCTAAAGATGAAATGATTTTTTCGTTTGCTGAATGGTTGAGAGACCAAGGCAAATCAGCTAATACGATCAAAACGTATACTGGTGTCCTTTCACAGTTTTGTGACCAGACACAAAAGATATTGATGGAGATTCATTCTGAAGATGTTCAGGGTTATCTTGATTATTTAGAAAATTGCAAGAAAAGCCCAGGGACTATCGAAAAACACTATATCGCCTTAAATGTTTTCTTTAAATTTTTAGGTAAACCGCAAGTGATGCTTTCTGTGGAACGTAAGGTTAAGGAGCACAAGCTTGAGGTACCTGAAACTTTAAGCATAAATGAGCAGCAGATCCTGTTAAGAGATATAGAAGCAGAAGGAAACCTAAGAAACATTGCCATCGTCTACCTTTTGTTACATACAGGAATCCGCGTCTCCGAATTATGTGACTTGAATGGCCGCGACGTCATCATGGAAACAGAACGAAATTATATACTTGTCAGGAACGCAAAAGGTGAAGTCGATAGATCCGTTCCCCTTACAATATCGGCTATACAGCATATACAGAATTATCTTCTTTCTTTAAAAGAAAAAGCAGATCCGTTATTCATCTCAAGCTATAATCAAAGGATCACTCCGAGGTCAGTTCAATATATATTAAAAAAATACAATGTGCATCCACATAAACTGCGACATACCTTTTGCCAAAGGTTAGTGGATAATGGAATAGATATACAAACGATATCCAAGCTTGCCGGTCATAAAGACTTAAACGTAACGAAGCGTTATCTAAAAGAAAAATCGCTGGACCTGGCAAATGCGATAGACCAAACTTTCACCAAACATTAATCCATAGAAATTAAAAGGGAAAGCGAGCTCTTTCCCTTTTTTTGTTTATATATTTAAAACAAACAAATTTCCTTGGAAATGAAATGACGAATAGGACGTGGGGGCCTGTGAAGTTGTATTTATAAGAGCATATTGTGCATTGTTTAATCAAGAAAGAGGGGATTCCTAATATAAGGAATCCCCTCTTTCTTAATTCTTTACTTAACTGTTTTTTTCTTCTTTTTACCTATTTTCATTATGACTTCATATACTACCGGTACTATTACAAGTGTTAGCAATGTAGAACTCACAAGTCCGCCAATAACGGTAATCCCCAAACCTTGTGATATTAATCCACTGCCTTCTGCGCCGATTGCCAGAGGTATTAAAGCGCCGATTGTGGCAAGGGCAGTCATCAGGATTGGACGTAGACGGGTAGAACCTGCCTCGAGTAAAGCTTCCCTGGTAGATAGCCCGGATTCTTCATTCTTGATAACACGGTCCACTAATACGATGGCATTGGTTACAACGATACCAATAAGCATTAGTACACCCATCATTGCTGAAACGCTGATGGTCTCACCTGCAACGAATAGCCCTGCCAATGCCCCGATTACCGTAAATGGTAAGGAGAAGAGAATGGCTATTGGTGCTAAACCACCATGGAAAGTAACGACAAGGACAAAGTATACGATAGCAACGGCCGCTAACATAGCGATACCAAGTTGAGTGAATGATTCCTGGATATCTTCCGTCACTCCGCCATAGTCTATAGTGACGCTTGCGGGAAGGTCTAATTTATCAACTTCCTTTTGTACATCTGCTGTTACTGCTGCCACATCATCCGTTTTGATTGTTGCAGACACGTCGGCATAAATTTTTCCATCGCGGCGGCTGATTGTATCGGAAGCTTTGCCTTCTTCGATTTTCACAAGCTCTTTCAATGGGATTTCCATTCCCATTGGAGAAGAAATTTTAGTATTCTCAAGATCTTTTTTGTCTTCGAATGTCGTTTCTTTTGTCTCGACATATACTTTGACTTCTTCTCCATCTTTCTTAATGGTAGTTAAAGCATCATCTTTATTTGTATTGGCAATGGACATGCCAATTTGTGCAGCTGTCAGTCCAAAGTCACTTAACTTTTCTTGGTCTGCAACTAGAGTGTATTGCTCATAAGCATCGGAAAGACTTGTATCAACATCTTTTAAATCTTTATTTTTCTTCATGATATTTTGAATATCATCAATTACCGGTTCAATATCTTTTTGTGTATTTCCGTAAACAAATAGAGTGGTTTCGTTGCTTGATGTTGACGTGAAATCTTGTTGTTTCCATGTTCCAGGTGAATCAAGTTCAGTTAATTCTTTTATGACGGTTTCTTTTTTGTCCCCGAAATCTTCAGTGTCTTCATCATAGAGTACATAGAAGAGAGCAGAGTTACTCGAGCCGCCCATCATGCCGCCGCCCATCATGCTTTCACCAAGTGTGTATTGAACGGTCTTCACATCGTCTTTATCCATGAAGTATTTTTCTACTTTTTCTGTTTGCTTTTCAATATCTTCTTTTAACTCTCCAGGTGCGGGAGTGTAAGTGACGATAATCGTTTTTTCTTCATCTGCAGGCATGAAGCTGACACCGATGCTTGGGATCAGGAATAAGCTGCCGACCAATAATACAATGGCTGTACCGAAAGTGATTATCTTATGGTTTAACGACCAATCCAGTGCTTTTCGGTAGAATGCTGATAGTTTGCTTGGTTTTTCTTCATGTGATTTTAATTCTTTTTTAGATAGTCCCTTTTTAAACAAAGAGTCTGCCATTGCCGGAACAAGAGTGATGGCGATTATTAATGAAGCGACCAATGCGAACACCATTGTTAAGGCGAATGGCATGAATAGTTCCCCGACAGGTCCTGTAACGCTGGCTAAAGGCAGGTATACGGCTACAGTAACGATTGTCGATGAAAGGATAGGGATGAACATTTCCTTAGTGGCTGATCGTATTAATTCGCCGCCTTTTAATTGTTCGCCTTTTAAAGCCATTCTTCTATAAATATTTTCAATGACGACAATGGAATCATCGACTACTCGGCCAATGGCAACCGTCATGGCCCCAAGTGTCATGACATTCAATGAAATATCCATTTGTTTGAGCACCAAAAGCGCTGCTAACAGGGATAATGGAATCGAAATGACGGAAATGAGAGTCGTTTTAAAGTTCCTAAGGAACAGCATGATAACAATGACGGCAAACAGACAGCCGAAGAGTGCCTTACTGATCATGGTTTCAACAGAATCTTTAATCGGTTTAGCTTGATCGAGCGTAGTGTGTACACTTACGCCTTTAAACTCTTCTTTGAAATTAGAGGCTTCTTCGTTTACTTCGTCTACGATGGCAACTGTATCAGCATCAGGTGATCTTGTAACCTGGATTCCAATCGATTCGCTACCGTTTGTTCTTGAAATCGATTCGGCCTTACCGGTGATTTTAACATCGGCAATGTCTGATAATTTGACATTTTGCATTTGGGCAGGACCTGTTGCCATGTCAGGAGTTGATTGATTGGTTTCCGGTCCGGTTTGTGCCGGCGTTCCTGTTTGAGAGCCGCCGGTTAAAGGTATCTTTATATTTTTGAGGTCTTTTAATGTGGAGATGTTTCCATCCACAACGATCGTTTTTTCTTTATCATCAAAGTTATATATGCCAAGCGGCATGTTTACGTTTGCGGCCTGGATAACCTTCTTTACGGTATCTTCATCGAGCCCGTATTGAGCCATCTTTTCCTCGTCGAATACAAGGCTGCCTTCATTTACTTGTTGTCCGGAAATTGATACGGATGTCACGCCGTCAATCCCTTCCAGTTTAGGCACCAACACCTCTTCGACGTTTTTTGTAAGAGCTGGTAAATCAGAACCCTTATCTGTTACACTGAGTGCGACGACAGGAAAAGCGTTTAATTCTAATTTAGAGACGCTTGGGGCATCCACTCCCTCAGGCAGTTCTAATTTCTCTAAAGCTTCTTTCACTTCTTTTACAGCGTCGTCCATATCCGTATCATAATCATATTGTAACTGGACGGAAGAGGCATTAGCCATGGACGAAGAACTGACTAATTCGACTCCTGGCAAATTTGTTACTTTCTGCTCAATCTGGTCCGTAAGTTTATCTGCTACTTCTTCAGGTGCAGCTCCAGGATATACAGTGGAGATGCTTATTAAAGGAGTCGAGATGCTTGGAATGGTTTCTTGTTTCATGTTTAAACCTGAGTATAAACCAGCTGCAACGATGATGATCGTAAGCAACCAGATTGCCAATTTATTCTTTAATGAAAACTTAATTATTGAATTCAAGCTTGTACCCTCCATACATAAAATTGTGACTATTCGGTCATAGACTCAAATATATAGTATATGGATTATGATTGCAACAGATAATAATCGCTAGTGTTAACGTTGTGATTTCAAGGGTTTTGGGATACAATTTGGGAGATGTGACCCATCGGTCACCAAAGGATAAATTTAAGAGATAGGATGAATTTGATGAAAGAAAAAAATAAGATGATCATAGATAAGTCTGTAGAGCTTTTCGCGGAGAAAGGCTATCATGCCACTTCCGTTCAGGAAATTGCTGAAAAGTGTGGGATAGCAAAGGGATCTTTTTATAATCATTTTAAATCGAAGGAAGAATTACTGGTCTCCATTTTTAAATTTTATTATGAAGCGTTGACGGACTCATTGCTTGATCTTGAACTGGATGCTTCATTGTCCAGTAAAGACAAGTTCATGAGGCAAATCACAGTTCACATTGAGCATATGACGGGAAATACCAATTTGATTCAAATGATGATGCAGGAACAAATGGTTCATATCAGCAAAGAACTAGATAAATTTTTACATTATATCCATGAAGAAGGCTTGATTTGGTTCAAGCGTAAAATCATTGAGTTATACCCGGGACTTTCAGCTGATCTTTTGCCGGATTGCACCATAATTTTGGACTCACTTTTCAAAGGATATATCGGAATATTGATCAGGAAACAAAATGCTTTTGATGTGGAATTATTACCTAGCTTCATATTGAACCGGATGGATTCAATTATCGCAAGCCTGCAGAACATGGAAGATCCATTATTGAAACAATTTCCCCTACCTGGATGCTCAATGCGGGATATGAGCCCAAAAGAAGAAATCCATTCGATCATCGTCAGGATGCTGGAAGTGGAAACACGTAAAGAAGAGGGAATGGATACACGTAAAAATATGGAAGCTTTAAAGGCAATCCAGGAGGAATTTTCAAAAGCTAGTCCAAGCCCGATCATCTTGGAAAGTCTTTTGTTATTTTTGGAAAAAAATGAAAAAAGGAGTCCCTTGTCTTCAAAGCTTATCTTAATGATGAAGGATTATTTGACAAGTATATGAAAGCTTTACCGAAAGGGGCGTATAGCCTCTTTTTTTCATTTGATCTTAATGAGTTTCAAAAGCGGAGGTTTAGGAAAAGGTAAAATTGATGGGAAGAAGACTTCAATAATATGGGGGCGAAAATCATGCGATGGAAAAAGGGAATGCTGATTTATAATGAAAATGCCGGTAATGATAAACTCGAAAGGAATCTTGAGGGTTGTCTTCCGATAATAGCTCCACATATTGATGAGTTTCTCATTCTGCAAACGAAGGAAAAGGGCGATGCATGCCGTTTTTGCTTGGAATATGGTGAAGACATGGATGTAGTTTTCGTATTAGGAGGAGATGGAACGGTACATGAGTGTGTAAATGGCCTTTCGCCGCTTCCGAGGCGGCCCCTGTTTGGGGTTTTACCTGGAGGGACTTGCAATGACTTCTCCAGAACATTAAAGATTCCTCAAAATGTTCGTCAAGCTGCGGAAGCATTAGTGAATGGCAAAGTTCGTTCAATTGATATTGGGCAGGCCAACAACGATTATTTTTCTAATTTTTGGGGAGTAGGGCTTATTTCAGATGCTTCAAGCAATATTGATGAGCAGGAAAAAAGCAGGTTTGGTAAGATAGGATATTTATTAAGTGCTATAAGGACAATTGGCGAGAATGCTCCCTTTTCCTATAAGCTAAAGTATGATGGGAATGTTATCGAAGGGGAAGCGGTTATGATTTTGGTTTTGAATGGTTGTTTTATCGGCACCAATTTATTGCCCTTTCCCATGATTAGTCCAGATGATGGACTCTTCGGTGTTGCCATCTTGGAAAATGCAAGCCTTGGTACATTTTTAGAAATAATAGCGATGAAGCGTTCATGGACACAAAATATGATCTCTGACTCTGGGGTGACTTATTTAAATGCCAATACCCTGACCATTGAAACCAAGAGGCCGCTTGATGTGGATATGGATGGAGAGAACTATAGACGAACCCCTGCACGCATTAAAGTCCTTGCCCGACATTTGTCAGTATTAACTCCAAATTAGTATGGTGGGATTAAATATGAATGGGAATGATTATGTGTTTTTTTTGTATATTCATTTCTTATTTCTGCAATTGTTTCCAAAATAAGATAAAATATATGAAGATATATCAATTTTTGCAGGAGGACCACATATGGTGTACCAGGTCAGATTGTTAAAGGGCATTTTAGAGCCTCATCGGAGTCGTTATCAGCTTCAAAATGCAGAGGCAGTCACAAAGCTTGGATTGAAATTACTATTTTTATATTTTCTTAGTCTTATAGTATTCGCCATTGGGGGATATTTTGGCATTGGTTCAGAATCATTCTCCAAAGAAATCACGAAAATGAGTGCCGGTGAATTCGAAGCAGCAAAGCTGCTGATTATGAGCGGCAACATAATAACAGGCATAATCGACCCTTCCATATATATATTTTTATCAGCTCTATTCTTTTGGATCGTTACTGATATCCCATATATAAAATTAGTCATCGTTCAAATGATTCTTTTTGTTTTGCAATTAGTGGAAAAAACATTACTGATTCCTCTATTCGTATTAATGGATATAGGCAGCGATGCCAATCCATTTTCATTGGGGATCATCAGTCAGTATTTTCTCAGAAATGATTATTTCATTCACTTTTTCAGCGGAATCACCATTTTTCAATTTCTTATTATTGCTCTGCAATATTTTTATTTAAAGGAGTTTTCAGAACGAAATAGTTATTTGGTCCTTTTAATGATTGTTCTATTCTATCTGGCCACATGGTTTGTTAAAGCCTTTTTAGCATACATCCAAGTAGGCGTATTTGTATAAGGCGGGTGAAATGAATGAGCGGGAAATGGAAAATTGCAGCGGTCTCCATTGCGTCGATAGTCTTAATAACCGTTAACTTATACCTTATTGAAAAAAAAGAAAGCAAAGTGGAACGAACTGTTTTCGTTGAAAACTGGACTAAGGTAAAAAAAGATACAATTACGGATACTATTCAAACAAATGGGGTAATTAAACCTGTAGAAGAGTATGATATCTATTTTGACACCAAGAAAAATGATTTTAAGAAATTCCTTGTTAAAGAAGGCGATGAGATTACGGCTGGCTCCTCGTTGTTTGAGTATACGACGACCGAACTTGATGCTCTTAAAGCGAACTTGGAAGCGGAGAAAACGGCATCTGAGGGAGAAATTGCAGGTATTGAGGAATACATAGGGAAGTTGAGGTCCTATCAAGGGACCATGACCAGTAATCCTGAAAAAGCAGCCATTGATGAATCTGTGGAAAAAAACTTGAAAATTGATATAACAACAAGTTCCTCAGATCTTATTAAAAGTAACATTGAGCAAGAAATGTACAAGCAGGAACTGGAAAAAAACAGCTTGAATGAAAAAGTGAAAATGCTTGAAGCTAAAATAACTTCAATTGAGGAGCAGTCCAGTGCGATCGTGTCAACGAGTGAGGCTGATGGTGTAGTTAAAAATATCAATAAAAACCTGAATAATCCCATTATATCCATCGTTTCAACAAATATGGCAATTGAAGGGGATTTCTCTGAAGAGGAAATGAAAAAGGCTGAAGTGGGCATGACTATAAAAGCAAGTTCCTCTGATTCAAAAAAGGCATTGAAAGGGACGATAGGTCGCATCCATTCCTATCCCGCTGAAGAGCCGTCATTAAAAAAGGATAACAGATTTCCATTTCAGGCACTAATCGAACCGGAAGGTGAAGAAACGGAAGCTTTGTTGGTGGGATCCAAAGTGAATCTTACTGTAATAACCAATGAGAAAGCCGGTGTACCCTCCATTCCTATAGAAGCCATAAAAAACCATAAACAGCCTTATATTTACAAATTGACTAAAAATGGCTATGTGGATAAACATTACATTACAAAAGGGCTTAAGGCTGAAGGGAAGCAAGAAATCATAAACGGACCGTCGGTAGGTGACGTCATTCTAATGGAGCCGGATGTGTCGAAGAACCATTCTTATTTCATTACCCCAATCCAATTTGGAAAAGTGAAGGCAGCAACTTATAAAAAATTCACCTCTAGGGAAAAAGTAAGATATCTGTTACTTGGCGTATTGGAAAAATAACCGCTTCTTTCATCAAGAGAGGTGATGTCAAATTAGTGATTAATTATATATCAATATAACTTATATTATTAAAAATCGGGAAGAGTAATTATAGATACAATAGTCTCTAATACAGAATATTCAGATATATTTAAAGATTTTTTCTAGAACTAATGCGAATAAATATTTACAGATTATCATTTTTAGTATAATATTTTATTATAAGTTAACTCGCTTAATCTTATTCCAAGAACGGGGGACCCATTTTTGTGGATTTTATCCGCTAGGGGTGAATTCAGAAATGAAAGGGCATTTGTGTTTCCAATTCCTAACCCGACAGCTAACCTCGTCAGCGTCTTTAAGGGAACATGTGTGAATATTCACGCCAATAAGAAATCGACACATGAAGTGTCTTTTTTTTCGGCGTAAAGACAGAGTTTTTCAAAAAAAGAAAAATTACTTTCTTTTATTAGTATCTTGTTTCCCTTACCGAGACAAAAATGTTTTTGCATCAAAGACTTTATGGAAGGTGAGGAAAGTAAATGAAGAAATTCAAATTAAGTTTAGCTAGCCAAATTTTCATTGGTTTAATTTTAGGGATTATCGTTGGTGCCATTTTTTATGGTAGTGAGACGGCCCAAAACTTTTTACAGCCATTCGGAGACATTTTCCTACGAATGATTAAAATGATTGTAGTACCAATCATTGTGTCAAGTCTTATCGTTGCAGTTGCAGGTGTAGGCGATTTAAAATCAGTAGGTAAACTTGGAGCTAAATCAATATCATACTTTGTTGTAGTAACTATGATAGCGATTGCTGTTGGTTTAATTTCAGCGAATATCATCCAGCCTGGTGTTGGTGTAAATATGGACAAGCTAGAACAAACTGATATTTCTACCTATGTTGATACAGCAGAAACTAAGCAGCATGAATCGTTCGTAGATACAATCGTTCACATTGTGCCATCCAATCCAGTTAAAGCCATGGTAGAAGGCGATATGCTAGCGATCATTTTCTTCTCCGTGTTGTTTGGACTTAGTATTGCGGCCATCGGTGAAAAGGGTAAACCAGTATTCCGTTTCTTCCAAGGTGTAGCTGAAGGAATGTTCTACCTAACTAACATGGTCATGAAATTCGCTCCTATCGGTGTATTTGCACTAATCGGTGTGACGATCTCCAAATTCGGTTTGGAATCTTTAATTCCGTTAGGAAAGTTAGCGCTTTCTGTTTACGGAACAATGATTTTCTTTGTAATAGTCATTCTTGGTCTTATTGCGAAATTTGTCGGATTCAATATCTTTACGTTGATTAAACTTCTAAAAGAAGAATTGATTCTTGCTTTCTCTACTGCAAGTTCAGAAGCGGTTCTTCCTAAGATCATGGAAAAAATGGAAAAAGCGGGATGTCCGAAACATATTGCTACATTTGTTATTCCGACTGGATATTCTTTTAACCTTGATGGTTCTACATTATACCAAGCGTTAGCAGCTATCTTCATCGCTCAAATGTACGGAATCGATTTAAGCATGTATGAGCAAATTACGCTAATGCTAGTGTTAATGATCACATCCAAAGGGATTGCGGGTGTACCAGGTGTATCTTTCGTAGTTCTTTTAGCGACATTGGGAACTGTCGGTATTCCTATTGAAGGTCTAGCATTCATTGCCGGTATTGACCGTATTCTTGATATGGGACGTACAGTAGTAAACGTTATCGGTAATTCACTTGCGGCAATCGTTATCTCTAAATGGGAAGGTCAATTCAACCCGCCTTCCAAAAAAGAATTAGAACAAGTTTCTTAATACAAAAAATCCAGAGTGAAATGTCACTCTGGATTTTTTTTGAATTAAAATGCGCTTCCTTACTTTTGGACGATCCAGAAGCGGCAATCGGAAGAGAAAGCGATGACATCATCATTTTCATGGAATAATTCACTTCGATAAAAGCTTTCGATAACTTTGAACCGTGCTTCTTCCAGGCATTCAAGTACTTCAAGTTTAGTTGGGATATGTAGGTAAGTATCTTCTTGAAGCGTCTTTCCGGATGTGAAAATATCCCCGAATTCATAAAGCCTCTCATCTTGTTTACCAACACACCAAATCATTTCCTCTTGCTCCCAGAAGTTCAGGTAATTTTCGTTTTTATCACGGTCATGTGTTGTGAAAATGAAGAGCCCTTCAGGTTTTAAAATACGGTTGATTTCTTTTAAAGCCAATGTGCGGTTTTTTCGCTGGGGAATTTGCATTAAACCATTAAAAGCGAAGATTGCTTTATCGAATGATGAGTCGTTGAAAGGGAGGTCGGTTGCATCGCCAAGGATAAAGGGTATGTCCAGGTTATATTCATGGGCTATTTTTTCGGCTTCATAAAGCATGGCAGGAGTCAGGTCGATTCCCGTTAGATTTTGAAATCCTTTTTTATATAGTGCGAAGGTGGTCCTTCCTGTACCGCAACCGATATCAAGGATTGCATCTTCCTGATTTAAATATTTTTCGAATGCATATTTCTCTGATTGCCACAGACCTATTTTTTTAGTTGCATCAGCATAGACGGAAACGGCTCCATGAAAAGAATTAATGATAAAACCTTTTTCAATTTTATCCATGATTTAATCCTCCAATCCTTCATTCTTACTATAATATGGATACTTTGAGCTAGTCGAGTGTGTCCCTTAACATTTGGGTTAATATGGAGTACATGTTTCGCATTATTCACATGGTGCTGATGATGATTAATATTGGGGGTTATATAACTTACGTGAAAACCCAAAAGTTTGGTAAAATAATATTATTGATTAAGAGCTCGGAGGGGGTCAGGTTATGAAGAATGATAGCAATGATATCTTATATATGTATATGCAGGCTTCTGAACGGTTTGTCCTTTTTAATGGACTCAATTTTCGTGAATTCGTCTATTCGCTGCCATATACGTTGGATTCCATCTTATTATTGAAACATGAATTCAATGGCGGGGAATACAATTTGAATGTCCTGCTAGAGAGTGCTTCATCTGAAGATATTGCGAAGCTCGTTAAAGAAAATGTCCGGGCATATGGAGATTTCTGTTGGATCGATTTTGAAGAAAGAGAAGGGTTGGATGAATTGGATGGAAGGGAAATAGCGGAACTATTATATTTAGGGCATGCAAAAACTCATCTGGATCCTCCATTTTTCCGTAAATTGAATAATCAATTTGTGTACCTTGCCCAGGATGATGGCTGGTTCAATAAAATTTATTTTCGTTCTCTTTCGACATATTATATGATGTTAGGAAGCCTGATTCCGCTAAAGCTGGAGCTTTTAAAAGTAGAGAGGACTTGGCTTGGAATCAGAAAGAAAAGAGAGCTGACGGCGATTCCGGCAGAAATCATTGCTTCCTTGGCTCATATTCTGGCAGAGGGGCTCGTTTTTTCCTTTCGGCATGTTAAGTATACAAGAACAAAGATTGAGATACCGGCATGGGTTGTAGGGGATTATTTAAACATGGATGAAATGCATGATGACTTTTCAGATAGAGATATTAAGGAGCCAGATGCCTTTATTACCTTCAATCGAAAAGAAAGGGTATGGGAAAGCGTTATTAAAAATACATCATTCTCCTGATTATCCCAACTTCCGAGGTTCGTGGCTTGGATTATTTGACACTCTTGAAATTTTTCAGGTGTAAGACTTACCATCTCATGCATAAAAGATAAGAGAGGGCGGCGCGCAGGGTGTGGCGGTTTTAACCTGTGTTCCGCCTAATAGTAATCATTGGAAAAGCGCCAATGATGGAAGTTTGCTTTACCCCGCATTAACCGGCTGTAAGGGAAGCGGCGGCAAATGTAATGAAAAAGAAATGTGGTGGGTCAACAGCCTGTAAATGCCCGATTGGCTCAACTAACCATCATTGGAAAAGCGCCAATGATGGAAGTTTCGCTTTAACCATTTTAGTGTAAAGTGATACAATGAACATGGTTAAAAGAATATTGGAGGGTAATAACTCATGAAAACTAAACTTGGTTTGCTTTATGGTGGAAAATCTGCGGAGCATGAGGTTTCTATGCAGACGGCTTTAGCGGTCATTAAAGCTCTCGATTTAGCAAAGTTTGATATATATCCGATTTACATAACAAAAGAGGGTTCATGGATTAATGGACCGAAGTTAACAGGACCTGCCGAGAGTGTGGAGGCTTTGACATTTACATCGGATAAATCTAGCTCGCCTCTTGCCTTGCAGGCACATTCAACTGATGAAAATAGTGAATCAACAGGGTATGACGTGATTTTCCCATTGCTTCACGGACCGAATGGAGAAGATGGGACCGTGCAAGGGATGCTGGAACTATTGAACCTTCCTTATGTAGGGAATGGCGTTTTGGCTTCATCAGCAGGAATGGATAAGGTCATCATGAAAAACATTTTTGCCCAGGCGGGACTTCCTCAAGTCAAATATACTTGGTTCATTCGTTCTGAATGGGAGAAGAATACTGAAAGTGCCATTAAAAAGGTAGCGGATGAATTGGGTTACCCTTGTTTTGTCAAACCTGCCAATTTAGGCTCCAGTGTCGGTATCAGCAAATGTAATGATGCTGATGAACTGGAAAGAGCGGTAGCGGAAGCTTTTCAATTCGATCGGAAGATCATCATTGAAGAAGGGGTCGTTGCTCGTGAGCTCGAGTTTGGTATTCTTGGTAATGATGATCCATCTTGTTCAGTGGCAGGCGAAATCATCCCTAAGAAAGATTTTTCCTTCTATGATTATTCAGCAAAATATGTTGACGGTAATTCAGCGATGGTCATTCCGGCGGAGATAACCGAAAGCGAGTATGCTGCTTTATCCGAAATGGCCATTACTGCCTTTAAGTCATTGGATTGCTCTGGTCTGGTTCGCGCAGATTTCTTCTTGACGCATGAAGGGCAAATTTATATTAATGAAGTGAATACAATGCCTGGGTTTACTCCTTTCAGCATGTTCCCGTTATTGTGGAAGCATACAGGTGTCGACTATCCAGCGTTAATTGAAACACTCGTGAAACTTGCCTTGGAACGTCATCAGGAAAAACAACAAATCAAATATACAGTTTGATCATGCAGGTAAAGTATCAGTAAACTTCACAATCCTTCAAGCATTGATTTGATGGATTCCAATCAGCAGGAACCGGTGCGATTTAAACTGGTTTCTGCTTCGTTTGGTTAATGGAGAGCGATTAACGGTTCGATGAATGTAGGAGGAACAAAATGATAAAGAGAACGTTAAAACAAGTACATGAAATGGCTGAGGGATTGAATGATATCAGTCCATTCCAGTCCAAAGGAATTAATGGGGTTACCATCGATTCAAGAACGGTTAAGGAAGGATGTTTGTTCATTCCGCTTAAGGGTGAGCAGGTTGACGGCCATCAGTATGTCAAGCAGGCTTTAGCGCAAGGGGCTGCGGCTTCCTTTTGGCAAAGGGGTGTTCCGAACCCTCCTAATGATTTACCGATAATCATTGTCGAAAATACCGAGAAAGCACTTCAGCAATTGGCTCGTTCTTACCGTCAGGAGTTGAATATAAAAGTCATTGGGATAACAGGCAGCAACGGTAAGACGACTACGAAAGATATGACGGCTGCGCTGCTGGCCACTACCTATAAAGTTCATAAAACAAGTGGAAACTTCAATAATCATTTAGGTTTGCCACTAACAGTGCTTTCCATGGCGGAGGATACTGAAGCGGCTGTGTTGGAAATGGGAATGAGCAGCCGCGGTGAAATCGAGTTCTTATCCAAAATGGCAAAGCCTGATGTAGCGATCATTACCAATATCGGTGAATCACACTTATTGGATTTAGGATCACGCGAGGAAATCGCGAATGCGAAGTTGGAAATTGTCGAAGGTTTGGCGAAAGATGGAACGCTGATATACCATGGTGATGAACCATTGCTCCGCGATCGTATCAAAAAGGATTTTCCTGATTTAAACGTAATATCTTTTGGACGCACGGAACAAAATGATTTATATCCACAGACCATTAGCCAAGGTGCAGACAGTACAACGTTTACAATCGCAAGCGGTAATAAGGAAACCAATTATGAGATACCCGTTTTAGGCAATCATAATGTTCTTAATGCGTTGGCAGCAATCTTGGTTGCTAAAGAATTCAATGTGGATGATTCAGCGATCCGTAAAGGTCTGTCGACCATTCAATTAACGAATATGAGGATGGAATTGGTCGAGGGCGCGAAAGGGCAGAAAATCATCAATGATGCGTATAATGCCAGCCCAACTTCAGTTAAGGCAGCGGTGGAGTTGGTTGAGGGCTTATCTGGATTCGAAAAAAAGATACTTGTATTGGGAGACATGTTGGAGTTAGGGCCACAGGAAAAAGACTTTCATTTGAAAATTGGTGAATTGATTTCCAGTGAGCGGATCGATAAGATCTTCACATATGGTCCTTTAGCCGAGTTTATTGCCAAGGGAGCGAGCAAGGCGTTTTCATCGGAGCAGGTTCGTCCTTTTCAAGATAAGCAGAAGCTTATAGAGGAACTGAAATCGTCTACGCAGGAAAATGACATCATACTTGTTAAAGCTTCCAGGGGCATGAAGCTGGAGGAAGTCGTTCAAGCTCTGCAAAAATAAAAAACATGGATAAGGCCGTTTCTTTTTTGAAACGGCCCTTTTATCGTGCTTAAAAAAGTGTCCCGGCAATAATGCAGATGTCGTCGTTGATGACTGAATGCCTCATCCTAGAGACCAATAGCTCCTGAAGGAGGTCTTGTGTATCGAGATGGACATTTTCGATGAATTCCCTTTCGATATGGTCAGATCGGTCAATGGCGGAAGGTAGGGGCGTTTTAGAGAGTCCATCTGTATAGATGATGAAACGGCTTCCTGGCTCATACTGAAAGACTATTTTTTTAATGGGCAATTCGGGAATCAGTCCGTTTGGGGTGGCCCCTTCGTTCAAATTGAGAATTTGGTTGGTGCATGGGGAATACAAAAAAGCTGAAGGAAGTCCGTAATTCACATATTCGATGAGCCGATCCTTTGTATTCACGTATGCGATGAAGGCAGTAATGCGAGCCTGGTTTTTGTTTTCCCGATTAACTCCTTGAAATAAATCCCGCATTAGATTTTCCAGTTCCTTTGTTATGAAAATGGGGTCTTTTACACGTTTGATAAGGTCGGGGATCAATGTGCGTATGGACATGTTTATAAGTGCTGTATGAATGCCCTCTTCCAATACATCGATCATTATGAAGCCGTATATCCTGTCATCAACCTCCGACCAGTAAAATAAATCTCCTGACAGTTCACTTGAAGGTTGGGAAAGGCCTTTGACCTCTATATCTTCATTGTTGATCGACAAAGGTAAACCTGAAAGTTGAATGCCCTTTGCAATTCTCAGGCTCCTTGCTGATTTTTGGTGTATCATTTCAAGCTCTTGTCCCTTCATTTTTGCCGAAAACAGCTGCATGCTGATGTTTCGGAGTGACTTTAATTTAATTCGGACTTCCACTGAATCGGCAGGGACCGCCATGGTTTCATAAAAGGTATTTTCCGGTAAGGTCTGAGGGGTCTCCATTCCTGAAGTGCGTTTGTAAATGAATAAGATAGGGATTTCGTGAGATTCAGCCAAAGCGTACAAAGAAGTTTGCTGCCAAGAGTCTTTTGATAGGTGTAAAGGTAAAATAAATAATGATTTCATCATGTCTGTTGAATTCTTGAATAGATGACTTTGATTATGTGGATCCTCCAAAAAGGTGACTTTCTTGTTCATTTTCTTTAAGATTCGACCAATATCCTTACATATAGGAACATCTATTGTGAATATGTTCATATAACCCCCCGTTATTTTGTTGATAGGTCAATCATACTGCATTTATACTCATTTGCTATAATTTTTAAGCAAAAAGATGGAATTTTCAAAAATCAAATGCTTCCATATACCTGTAAATTCAATGGTAATTCATGATAAGTCCTTTCTTTTTCAAACGTGGGGAACCGTGGAAGGGTGTTTATCATTAAAACTAATCCTTCCTGAAAAAGGTTTGTTGAAACTATTTGATTTAATCACATATCATATATAAATGGATGATCGTTTTGTGAAAATTTAAATGGATACAGTAAGTCGACTAGAGGCCGGAATGCTTTCATCTCGAACCATGATTTTAAAAGGACTAAGTTACTGTTTTGTGAAATCCTCCTAATTGGATTTTGAAACCACTGGAACGGTTTTTAAATAAAAAAACTGTAGGCAAACTCGTTTTCTTTGAATTTGTCTAAGATTGAATCCACTTACGCATAAATGGATATAGTAAAACGGTGAACCTATTGATGAAATAATCAGTCCATGTGTGTTTTTGTCCATTATTGAATAACAAGCCATATTCTTACTCAAAAGTGTCGCAGCTGCATATTTAACAGGAAGAAATGACTAATTTTTTCATTTTTGAAACTGCCAAAAGTTTTTAGTAACTCTGAATGGGCGATATCCTTTATTGCATTAACAGTTTGAAAATGGTAATATGAGTATGAGTTTAAATGTCTTATCATTGATGATTATTTAAAATTAATCAGGTTGAGGCAACAAAATTGTATGTTCTTACATGTTTCATGAGTTCATTCTTGAGATTATTTTAGATTAAATAGGCCTCGCGTCTGGTCATATATAAAAGCTGCATCTCTTGGCGGCTTTAGTAGCTATTAGGGAATCAAGCCGCATTAAGCGCTTTTCCACTTCTGCAAATCCTCAACGCACCGGGCCTGTTTTGTATAAGAATCTTGGCTCTCGTCAAGTTTTGTTCATACAGCCTTTTTAAGTCTGATGAATAATAGGTGCAGCAGCCCTCACCTGAATAAAACGGTGAAACACCCGTTTATGCTACTTTTAATTTTCCATATTGAATTTAATTTTGGTTACATGTACTTTTAAAAAGATGAGCGTAGGTTAATGATAAGTCTACACGTGCGCGAAGTTAAAAATGCCAGTGAATGTCCGTACTGGTATATTTCCTTTTTAAAAAATCATATTGAGTTCATTTGAACTAAAAGGCAGACATACTTTTAGGTGATAATGATAAACTTTTTATAAGAGATAAAGAAGAACATCCGTCATGATGATGAGGATTTGAACTAAAACATCTGTGCATGATCCATGAATGCACGTGTAAATTTACGATATAAAAAGGAGTACGAAAACATTGACATTGTTTAGCGAATTAGGATTAGATAGAACGTCCATGAAATCAATAGAAAAAATGGGATTTGAAGAAGCGAGCCCGATTCAATCCCAAACGATACCTCTAGCACTTGAAGGTAAAGATATCATCGGTCAAGCGCAAACGGGAACAGGTAAAACAGCAGCATTCGGTATTCCATTGATGGAAAACATCGATATTAATAACGAAAACGTGCAAGGGATCGTCATTGCACCTACACGTGAGCTTGCCATTCAAGTTTCCGAGGAACTTTTCAAGCTTGGTTACGGAAAACGCGCTCGAGTACTTGCTGTTTATGGTGGACAAGACATCGACCGTCAAATCCGTGCTTTAAAGAAAAAACCACATATTATCGTTGGTACGCCTGGTCGTCTTTTAGACCATATCAAACGTAAAAATATTAAATTAGGCGGAGTTCACACTGTAGTTCTTGATGAAGCGGATGAAATGCTTAACATGGGATTCATTGAGGATATCGAATTGATCCTTTCAACGGTTCCTGACGAAAGGCAAACATTGCTTTTCTCAGCTACAATGCCTGATCCAATCCGTAAAATTGCTGAAAGATTCATGCGGGAACCCGTTCTTGTACGTGTAAAAGCAAAAGAAATGACAGTGGATCGTATCGAACAATATTACTTGGAGTTAAAAGAAAGTGAAAAATTCGATACACTTGCACGCCTTTTCGATATTCAAACACCGGATCTTGCGATCGTCTTCGGACGTACGAAACGCCGTGTCGATGAATTGGCATCTGCATTGAATATCCGCGGTTATATGGCTGAAGGCATTCATGGTGACCTTAGTCAGGCAAAACGCCTTTCTGTTTTGAAAAAGTTTAAAGACGGCAGCATCGATGTACTCGTTGCTACTGATGTTGCTGCACGTGGACTTGATATTTCCGGCGTTACTCACGTATACAACTTTGATATCCCTCAAGATCCGGAAAGCTACGTTCACCGTATTGGACGTACAGGACGTGCGGGTAAACATGGTATAGCCATTACGTTTGTAACACCAAGAGAAAGAGGCCAACTGCATGCAGTTGAACATACAACGAAAAAACGTATGGAGAAACTTAAGACTCCTACGTTAACTGAAGCGTTGGAAGGTCAACAAAAAGCAGTAACGGAAAAAATCCTTAATACAATCGAGAATGAGGATTTAACTTTATACCTTGGTCAAGCGGAAGAATTATTACAAAAACATAGCGCAGCGGATTTAGTTGCAGCCATGCTTAAATCAATGACAAAAGAACCGGATCAAACGCCTATCAAGTTAACGGAAGAATCTCCATCTCCAATGCGTCGCAATCGCGGAGGAAGCAGTTCTTCTGGCAACAGACAGCGCAATGGCCGCAGTTCTTCAGGCAGAAAAGATTACGGTAGCGGATCAGGGAAACGCCCAAGCGCGAACCGTAAATCGAATGGTTACGGAAACCGTAGCACGAGCCAAAAAAGAGAAAAAACGAATAAGATTTAATTGAATTGGAAATGCCGCTCATTTGAGCGGCATTTTTTTTATGTGCATCTCCTTATGCAATGGTATCCGATTGGTTAAGGGTTTTTGGAAAGGGGTTAATTTCCAGTATTTAATTATAGTATAATGGATGAAAGCAAGGATGGATGATGATGATTCAATTAGCATTACCTGTCCGGAAGAGGAGAAGCACATGGAACCTGAAAATCGCATATCGAATAAGGCCTTGACCGTATGGAAAATCAGTGGTCTTATAAGCTGTTCAATAACCTGGATTATAAGCATCGCCGTACTCGTGCTTACAATCATTTTTGATTGGACATATTGGGTGTTTGGAGCGTTGATCATAATTTCGATAATCCAATCTTATCTGGCCATCTTTCTGATTCCGTCGGTGAAATGGAAGCGGTGGCGTTACGAAGTAAGAAATACTGAAATTGATATCCAAAGTGGTATTTTCGTCATTAAAAGAACGCTCATCCCCATGATAAGGGTCCAGCATGTTGAAACGAAGCAAGGGCCATTATTAAGAAAATACGATTTAGCCTCCGTTGAAATTTCCACTGCAGCGACCCTTCATGTTATCCCAGCCTTGGACCTTGGAGAGGCAGATGAATTGCGGCATTATATTTCGAGAATGGCAAGTGTGGAGGAAGAAGATGTCTGATCCTAAAAGGCTTCACCCCATAGCTGTATTGCTTAACATCATTAAATCGATTAAGGAGTTAGTCATCCCTTTTTTATTAGTGGTCGTCATTCCTGGGAAGAATGAAGGAATTCCTGGATGGATACAACCGCTGGTCATTGCCATTATTATACTTTTGCTGATAGTCATGGCATTCCTTCAATGGTTACGTTTTACATATCGCATAGAAGAGGGCGAATTCAGAATTGAGTCCGGGGTTTTCGTAAGGAAGAAACGGTATATAAAGTTTGATCGGATCCATAGCATAGATATATCAGAGGGCATCATCCAGAGGATATTCAGCCTAGTGAAGCTGAATATTGAAACGGCAGGCGGGTCTCAGGCCGATGCTGTATTATCAGCCATAAGCAAAAGTGATGCTGAACGAATCAATGCTTTTATAAGTGAAGAAAAAAATGCGAAAAATATTTTTGGTAATGATAAAGATGAAGTTGCGAATAAAGGATATGCAGCTAAATCGTCTTCCGTTTTTAAGCAGACATTGCCGCAGCTATTCGTTATGGCTGCCACTTCGGGAGCGGTAGGTGTCTTCCTATCTGGGGCAATCGCTTTTATTTCACAGTTCGATGAAATGATACCTTTTGAGAGGATATTTAAGGATTATGAAGAGTTTATTGAAATGGGGACCATCATTCTGACCTTGTTTGCTCTGGTGGCTTTACTGGTGGTTTATGTACTGGCCACATTAAGTATGGTAATTAAATATGCTTCCTTTACCGTGTTAAAAACGGATGAGGAAATCGTTATTTCCAGAGGGCTTCTCGAGAAAAGACAGCTGACAATCCCTATCCATAAAATTCAAGGTATCCGGATCATGGAGAATTTGATTCGGAAGCCATTGGGATTGGCGACGGTTTATATTGAATATGCTGGAGGCAGTATGGAAGATAAAGAAAGTCTATCCATCATGCTGTTCCCTTTAATCAGGAAGAGGCATTTACATGAAAAAATCCTGGAAATTTTACCGGTTTATGAAACAACCATTGAGATGACACCGATACCTAAGCGTGCACTTTCCCGGTATGTGTTTCATAAGTTTCTGTACCTCATCCCGATCATCGGTGCCTTGGTATGGTTTTTAAGTCCTTGGGGTTATCTTTCCCTTTTGCTTGTACCGTTGACGATTTTTTGGGCTTACATGCAATATAGAGATGCAGGATGGAGCATAGATGGGAATTTGTTGCTATTGAGCAGCCGTTTTTTCTCGAAGCAAACATTGATCATGCAGAGAAGCAGAATTCAATCAATCACATATAAAAAAAGTTGGTTTCAAAATCGAAAAGAATTAGCAACGATTTCAGCGTCGGTCAAATCAGGAATCACCTCCCGGGTCGGCATGGTTGCTGATGTGGAAGAAAAGGATTGCCTAATAATTAAATCATGGTATTCACCTAAAAAAACAGTCGACTCCCAATGATTGAAGGGAAGAGTCGGCTGTTTGTCCTACCATTTTTTTCTTAAATATAATGGAGCTGTTAAAAAGCCGGTTGCCAGTCCAGCCAGATGACCGATAACGTTGATCTGCGGTTGTATGAAGGTCATGATGACGGCAATTCCGGTCAGTGTATATACTGTATTTCTTTCGTTGTTCGTAAAATTGGTTTTATTGAAAAGTACAAGATATAAAAAGAATCCGAGTAAACCA
This sequence comes from Peribacillus sp. NPDC101481, assembly GCF_044767165.1. Taxonomy (NCBI): domain Bacteria; kingdom Bacillati; phylum Bacillota; class Bacilli; order Caryophanales; family Bacillaceae; genus Peribacillus; species Peribacillus sp. NPDC101481. The sequence continues at coordinate 21,677 of NZ_JBIWNJ010000010.1, forward strand.
AAAATTGCTCCGCTAGCACCTACGTGGTTATATGTCAGTGGGTTAATTAGAAAGGTTGCGATATTGGCAAGGATACCTGTCGATAAAAAGAAGATTGAAAACTTGATGGTTCCAAGTAATTTCTCTAGGAATGGACCGAAGATGGCAAGGGAGAATCCGTTAAACAGTAAATGTGTAAACGTGCTATGTAGAAAGATGGGGGTGATCAAACGCCACCATTGTCCATCAGCGATGTATAAGTTCACACCTGCGCCATAATAAAAGAGTACATTGCCGGGAAATATGGGGAAGAGGACAAGAACGAATACAATCATCATAATGAGTATGAGCACAGTAACAGCTCGATATGAATCTGCGTATTCGCGGAAGCCTTCTGTTCTTGTAAACATAAATTCCTCCTTGTTATCGTTTTTAATTAAATACAATATTATCATTTTCAGGTAAAAGAGTCCTCCTAATGATATGCAGCTTATTAAATTAATAGAAGAGGTGTCAAAGTGATTAAAGGTATAGGCGTGGACATTACTGAATTGGATAGAATGGAAACACTGATTAATCGGCAACCCCGTTTAAAGGAACGTATATTAACAGAAAAGGAAATCTTGATTTTCGAAAAGTTAAATGGAAGAAGGAAGGTCGAGTATTTTGCTGGGCGTTTTGCGGCAAAGGAGGCTTTTTCAAAAGCAAACGGAACAGGGATAGGCAAGCACTTATCCTTTTTGGATATTGAAATCATTTCGGATGATAAAGGAAAGCCGATGATTTCAAAGCCGTTTTCTGAAGGGGTCCATCTTTCGATTAGCCACAGCCGGGATTATGCGGTTGCTCAAGTCGTAATTGAAGGGTGAATGGAGTTTTGTCCATCGGGTCATAAACCTTTAGGTTGTCTCATATACATTTAGTGCTATAGGGAGACAAGGCCCGGTAAAAGGTACATGGCAGAGTAGGTGCTCTCGAAAAGTTTTTAGCCGGACTGAGAATGGGTCCGTGCCTAAAATACCGAGGAATCTAAGACATCAGTCGAGCCAATGTCCGGATCCTGCCTTTTCCTCTCCCTTTTACGTTCAAATGACAAAAAGGGGTTGAAAAGATGAAGAAGATGGTAATGCTTTTTGCAGGGATCATGCTCTTGCTTGCTCTTTCTGCTTGCGGCCAAAAATCACAGAGTGACGTAGTGAGTGAATTGAATGAGAAGCTTGGCGAAATGAAGGGATATAAAGCTAACGCGAAGATGACATTGAAGATGGGGACGGAACCTCAAGTGTATAATGTGGAGATTTGGCATAAGGACCCTTCTTTTTACCGCGTAAATCTGAAAAATGAAGAGAAGGATCAAAGCCAGATGATTTTGAAAAATGATGATGGTGTATATGTTCTGACACCAGCTTTGAATAAAAGTTTTAAATTTCAAAGCGAGTGGCCGGAGAACAGCAGTCAGGCCTATTTGTTCGAGTCGTTGGTGAAAGACATTACGGAAGATAAAAGTGCGACATATAAAGAAACGGATAAACATTATGTCTTTGAAACGAAAACACGCTACCAAAACAATAAAATGTTGCCATATCAAGAGATTACTATAAACAAAAAGGATTTATCCCCAGTCAGTGTAAAAGTCATGGACCCTGATAAGACCGCATTGGTACTAGTTGAATTCTCGAAAGTTAAATTCGATACGACTTTTGATAAGGATTCATTTGATATGAAGAAAAACATGACAAGTGCACAACTTGAAGCACCCGTTATGGCAGAAGTCCAAAATGAAGGATTTGCAGTGAAATACCCTGACAATATTGGTGATATGAATTTAACGGAAGAAAAAGAAATTACGACGGAAAAGGGAGAACGTGTCGTTTTGACCTATGAGGGTACAAAAAGTTTTACATTAGTTCAGGAGAAAGCTGAGGTAGTTCAAACTTCCGTTTCGACGAATGTTAATGGAGAACCGGTTGATTTGGGTTATACTGTCGGGGCCATGACAGGAAATACGATTGCATGGACTTTTGAAGGTGTCGATTATATGCTTGCATCAAAGGATTTGACACAGGAAGAGATGATAGAAGTCGCCCGTTCGGTTGGGGAAGAACCAGTCAAATAGGATTACATAACAAGCTGATGTTTCCCGTCTCCTTACGAAGGTTTCTTCTGGGTAGGATAGGCGGGAAAGCAGCTTGTTGACATTTTTAATCCTTCCAACTGATTTAGGCTCGCAGCTGGGAAATTAGAATCAAGGTGAAAAAGCACTTTATCTTTCTGGCGGTTGGTTATAGAATGTTCCTATAATGAAACGAAAACTTCGCTACTGGGAAGAATCTTATTGTGAGTGTAGGAAAGAAGGAAATGGTCTTGGAAACGAAAATATTTCATCGAGATACGTGGGCAGAAGTAAATTTGGATAAAATTTTTGAAAATATCTCTTCAATGAAACAAAGACTGGGAAATGGCGTTAGTCTTTTCGCTGTCGTTAAAGCGAATGCATATGGCCATGGGGACTATGAAGTGGCCAAAACGGCGCTTGAAGCGGGGGCGGATTTTTTAAGTGTCGCTTTTTTGGATGAGGCTCTTGCCTTACGAAAAAAGGGAATATTGGCTCCGATCCTTGTACTTGGGGCGTCAAGGCCTGAAAGCGCGGCTCTTGCTGCCGAGTATGGGATTTCCGTGACGGTTTTCGATGTAGCATGGTTGGAAAAGGCAAAGGATTTGTTGAAACCGGGACAAGTTTTGCAAATCCATGTAAAAGTGGATAGCGGCATGGGTAGAATCGGCATTCGTGATAAAGGTCAACTCATGAAAGTGGAAAATTTGCTTGAGCGTGAGGCTTGTTTCAATTTCCAAGGGATATTCACTCATTTCGCGACGGCGGATGAAATGAAGACCGACTATTATGAAAAGCAGCTTGCTACATTTAAAGGGATGCTTTCCGTAATGACTGGAAAGCCTGAATATATTCATGCAGCCAATAGTGCAGCTTCTTTAAGATTCACCGATCCTGAATGGAATGCAATAAGAATGGGGATTTCCATGTATGGATTGAGTCCTTCCGTGGAGATGAAGCCGATATTGCCATACCCATTAAAACAGGCTATATCATTGAGAACGAAGATGGTTGCGGTTAAACAGCTTGCTAAGGGTGAAAGCGTTAGTTATGGAGCGACATATACGGCTGAAGGTGATGAGTGGATCGGGACTTTGCCAATCGGTTATGCTGACGGCTGGATTCGTAAGCTGCAAGGTCAGGAAGTTCTTGTGGATGGAAAAAGAGTACCCATAGTCGGGAGGATTTGCATGGATCAATGCATGATCAAGCTGCCTGGGCCATACCCTGTAGGAACAGAGGTCACACTGATGGGGAATGATGGGGATGAATCGATAACTGTCGATGAGATAGCGGCAAAACTGGAAACGATCAACTATGAGATAACATGTATGATTGGAGCAAGAGTGCCCCGTGTGTATATAAAAGACAATCAGGTGAATCATGTACGCAACTTCATCTTGGAATGACCCGATTGTAAAAAAATCCTAAGATTGTGAATAAGATTTCCTTTATTATGCTGATAATAGGATTGAGAATAGAATATACTCTTTGCAGATAGGCATTTTAATGGTAATATTGAAAAGGATATATACAATAAAGGTGTGTAGTGATGGTGGAGGTGTATGTTTGTGTCTGAATCCAGCGCAACAAGAGAGATATTAATTCGATTACCTCAAAATTTTTTAACAGAGTTAGATGGGTATGCGAGTGAGGAAAATGTAAATCGCAGTGAATTTATTTATCGTGCCACAAAAATGTATCTTCGCGAACGTAAAAAGAAAGAGTTTCGCGAATCGATGAAACGCGGTTATATTGAAATGGCGGCCATTAACTTAACGATTGCTTCTGAAGCCTTCCAGGCTGAATTCGAGGCTGGTCATTGCGTTGAACGATTAGTTAGCGGAGGCTGAGCCATTGATTGTTGTTAAGCGTGGTGACGTATACTTCGCAGACCTTTCCCCGGTAGTTGGTTCAGAGCAGGGGGGGACCCGTCCGGTACTAATTTTACAAAACGATATTGGTAATCGCTTTAGTCCGACTGTGATCGTGGCAGCCATTACAGCTCAAATTCAAAAAGCGAAATTGCCTACACATGTTGAGATTAATGCAAAAAAGTACGGATTCGAGCGGGATTCCGTCATTTTATTAGAACAGATCCGGACAATTGATAAGCAGCGTTTAACTGATAAAATTACGCATCTTGACGAACCGATGATGCAAAAAGTCAATGAAGCTTTGCAAATTAGTTTAGGCCTCATTGAGTTTTAAAGAAAATTTTTCCCGTTAAACCGGGCGTTATTATAATACAAATCATTCTTGATGTTATTTAGATGGCACGATCCCTGCAACTGTGGGGATCGTGTTTTTTTTGTCAAATAACATTAACATATCCAAAAACTATACAGCAGGAAATATGAAAAATTTGACGAATAAAAACATTATATAGTTAGATATTGAATGGAACGTCATTGTTTTTTATAGTATCTCCCTAACTTTTCATTAATTGATGTTTTTCTTACCTGAATTTCGGGTATATAGTTATTTTGTAAATAACTAAAAAAAAAGCAAAAGTTAGTGGGGAAATTCAAAGGAAATCCAAATGGAAATAACATTACAGTTAGTTAACATCCTTGTGACGTGGACAGGGAAACAAGGCAATTGTGTTAGAATGGGAGGATATTATGAATCAATTGGTTTACGATTTTATTAAGCAAAATCAAGATTACATCCTTACTGAGTGGATGGGCATCATGAAGGAAAGTACGGACGAAAGATTAATTAAAGTCGTTTCAGATCGAATGTTCACGCAAACTAGCAGTGAATTTATAGATATGATCATTACGAACGTTGATAGTAAAAACAAGGAATTCACATTGAAGCTTTCAGATTTTGCCGAGAAAGTCGTCCAATTGGGATGGCCTCTCACTTTCGTCAATGAAGGACTTCATAAATTCACGTTAATTGTCATAAATGGTATGGTGGAAAAGGGTCTTGTTACTCCTGGAAATCAAGTCAATCTTGTTAACCATTTGGATAAATGGGCCACACCGATAAATAATGAAATAGTCAATATATATACTCAAACTTGGGAAAGAACTGTTTCCATGCAAAAAATAGCGTTGCAAGAACTTTCGGCTCCGCTCATTCCTGTATTGGAAGGAATAACGGTAATGCCGCTGATTGGTACGATTGATACGGAACGTGCCAAACAGATAATGGAAAACCTGTTGACCGGCGTTGTAAAGCATAGATCTGAAGTTGTTCTCATTGATATAACGGGCGTGCCGGTCGTGGATACCATGGTTGCCCATCATATCATTCAAGCGGCGGAAGCAGTCCGATTAGTGGGCGCAAAATGCATACTCTGCGGCATCCGCCCTGAAATTGCTCAAACAATCGTTAATCTTGGAATTAATTTAAATGAAGTGATTACAAAAAATACATTGAAAAAAGGGATAGAAGTTGCGTTGGAATCAACGAGCCGTAAGATCGTAAAGGTGGAGGGATAAGTATGAGGATTCCGATATTGAAGCTTTATGACTGCTTGTTAGTCTCTATACAGTGGGAATTGGATGATATGACAGCCCTTCAATTTCAAGAGGATTTACTGCATAAGATTCATGAAACAAGCGCGAATGGCGTTGTTATAGATATTACCTCAATAGATTTTATTGATTCTTTTATCGCAAAGGTATTGGGCGATGTCTTTAGCATGTCTAAGCTTATGGGGGCCAAAGTTGTAATTACGGGAATCCAGCCTGCTGTTGCAATAACATTAATTGAACTGGGAATTAGTCTCGATGATGTTCTGACAGCATTAGACTTAGAGAAAGGCCTGGAGAAATTACAACAGGAATTGGGGGATTAAAGAATGGAGTTCCAATCCTGCGTAAAAATCATAAATGAATGGGACATCGTAGCTGCAAGGCAGCTCGGAAGAAATGTCGCTAAAGAGTTGGGGTTCGGTACTGTAGACCAGGCCAGGATCACAACAGCCATTAGCGAATTGGCCCGAAACATATACCTATATGCTGGACAAGGCAGTGTTAGCATAGAAAAGCTAAATATAAATGGGAAGTCAGGATTGAAAATCATTGCAGAGGACCAGGGTCCGGGAATTGAGGATATCCGCAGAGTCATGGAAGATGGATATACCACCTCAGGGGGACTGGGCGCAGGTCTTCCTGGAGCCAAACGTTTAATGGATGACTTTGATATTGATTCGATACCAGGTGAAGGGACTAAGATCATCGCTACGAAATGGCTCCGTTAGGGGGGGAATATGGATATTAGGGAGAACATGGAGAAAAAGTATCATGAGGCGCTTTCTACTTATCTTAAAGACCAAAATGAGCAGGCACTCTACCAAGGACAAAAGATTAGCCGCCTACATATCAAATACAATATATCTCCAGAAGAAATCATCAGTATGCATAAAAATAACTTAATGGAACTTTACCCGGAATTACCGGGAAAAGTGTTGGATTCTTTCGATTTTCTGCTGGAAGTCATGATGGGCTACGGTATTGCATACCGTGAACATCAAAGCCTTAGACATCAACAGCAGGAACTGAAAACGGAAATCGAGATTGCGGCAAACGTTCAACATACTCTTTTGGAAACGAAAATTCCTGATATCAAAGCACTTGAAATTGGAGCGATCAGTGTTCCGGCGAGACAGATGAACGGAGATTACTATCACTTCGTCCAAGATGAAAATGATCGTATAGGAGTAGGGATAGCAGATGTCATAGGAAAAGGGATTCCTGCTGCATTGTGCATGTCGATGATCAAATATGCGATGGACAGTCTTCCCGAGCATCGTCATGAACCGAATAGTGTGCTTGAGAGTTTGAACCGTGTTGTGGAGCATAATGTGGATCCAAGCATGTTCATAACCATGTTCTATGGTTTATATGATCCGCATGACAGGCAATTTTCCTATGCTTCAGCCGGACATGAACCTGGCTTTTACTATGATGCCGCAACAGGTACTTTTAGTGATTTGGATGCAAAGGGCTTGTTGCTTGGAGTTGATAAAAAAACAAGGTATCGCCAATATGAAAAAACGGTGAATCGTGGAGACATGATCATTTTATTATCCGATGGGGTAACGGAATGCCGGACGTATGATGGGTTCATAGAAAGGGAAACACTTATCGGTTTCATTAAAAAGAATATGCATTTGCAAGCCCAGGAAATGGTGAATAATATATTTAAACAATTAGAGAAAATGCAGAACTTCCAACTGAGGGATGATTTTACATTAATAATTTTAAAATCAAATGTTTAGTATTGTTTCTGCTGGGTATAGATATAGGAATGAAGAGGATTTGAAGAGGTGGGTCAAGGATGAATATAACTGTAGATGTTAATGAATTAAATACTGAATTTGTTGTAAAACTAAAAGGTGAAATTGATGCCTATACTGCACCGAAATTAAGGGAATCACTATTTCCGATTTCAGAGCAGGATAATGTTTCGATTACGATTGATTTAACTGAAGTCTCTTATATGGATAGTACGGGACTTGGGGTATTTGTCGGTGCCTTCAAAAGCGTAAGGGCACATAATGGCGAATTCACACTAGTTGGCTTATCAGAAAGGTTACGACGTTTATTTGATATAACAGGTCTTGCAGATATCATTGATATAAAAAGTGGTACAGAGGGTGGGTTAGAATGAGTCAAGTATATGATTACATCGAAATGAAAATACCTGCAAAACCAGAATTCATCGGTGTCATTCGTTTAACGCTTTCTGGGATAGGAAGCCGGATGGGATTTGCGTATGATGAAATTGAGGATTTGAAGATCGCTACCAGTGAGGCTTGTACAAATGCGGTACAGCATGCATATAAGGATTCTGAAAAAGGTGAAGTGAAAGTAAGTTTCGGCCTTTATCCTGACCGTCTGGAGGTCATGGTTTCTGATAGTGGCAAGAGCTGTAATTTCGAAGAAGTTCGTCAAGGACTCGGTCCATACGAAAATGGACAAAAAGTCGAACTTTTGAGAGAAGGAGGCTTGGGTCTTTACCTTATTGAAACTCTGATGGATGATGTTAAAATTCATCAGCATGATGGGGTTACAGTATTTATGACTAAGTTTTTAGAAGGAGAGCAGGTGGAGATGGATGCAAAAACAGTCTCAACCTAATCAGGCACAAAGAGAACAGGTAAATGAATGGATTAGAGCTTACCAGCAGAATCAAGATGATGAAGCACAGAGTAATCTAGTCATCCATTATAAAAGTTTAGTTGAAACAATCGCCCGCAAGTATGCGAAAGGGAAATCATTTCAGGAGGATATCTCCCAAGTCGGCATGATTGGTTTATTAGGTGCCATTCGACGATATGATGAATCTTTCGGTAAGAGCTTTGAGGCATTTGCCGTCCCTACTATAATCGGCGAAATCAAAAGGTTCCTTCGTGACAAAACATGGAGTGTCCATGTGCCAAGGAGAATTAAGGAACTTGGTCCGAAAATCAGGGTGACTGTCGAGGAATTGACGACAACTCTGCATCGCTCACCAAGAATAGATGAAATAGCCGATAGTATAGGCGTGACTGAAGAAGAAGTTTTAGAAGCGATGGAAATGGGAAAAAGCTATCAAGCATTATCTGTGGATCATTCTATTGAGGCGGATTCTGATGGCGGTACTGTCACATTACTTGATATATTCGGGAATGTCGATGAAGGTTTTGAAAAGGTCAATCAGCGGCTTGTGCTTGAAAAGGTGCTGCATGTTCTGAGTGACCGTGAAAAGATGATCATTCAACATACTTATTTAGAGAATTTAAGCCAGAAAGAAGCTGGCGATAAACTGGGGATTTCCCAAATGCATGTTTCAAGGCTCCAACGCCGCGCGATCAAGAAACTTCAAGAAGCCATTAATGCTGAAAACTCGGAGTTAATTCAGTGATCAAAGATATTCTGAGGGAAGAAAAAATAGAAGTCCTTGTCTCTCAATCGTCTAAAAACGGGATGGTTTATTGTGGTGATGATTACTTCTTTCTTCATACGAAAGAATACTTTGTGTGTGTCCTGGCAGATGGTCTAGGCAGCGGCAAAAATGCTTATGATTCCTCCCATGCCGTCATCGAGGAAGTTAAACGTAATCATGAGTTGGATGTAGAATCATTAATGGCAGTATGTAACCAGGTTTTAGTCGATAAGCGGGGGGCAGCCGTTTCGATTTTGAAGATTTTTTATGACAAGAATGAATTTGTATACAGTTCAGTGGGTAACATCCGCTTTTTTCTGTATAATCCAAGCGACGATAAACTCGTTTACCCTTTACCTGTTACAGGGTATTTATCCGGAAGGAAACAAACATACAGGACGCAGAGCTACAAATATGAACCAAATGCAAAATTCATCCTTCATTCCGATGGTTTAGAACTTAAGGGAGCTAAATCTTTTTTAAAAAGGCTGGTCCCTATCGATAAGAACGCACAGTGCATATTAAAAAGCAGTCCATTAACTGCAGATGATACAACTTTCATTTTAGGAAGCTTACTTTCGCCATAATTCGGAAGTGAGCTTTTTTGTATTGAATTCGCAACTTCATCACTCATTTGCTAGACTATACTTATTAGATCAAAAGGTTGGAGGTAAACATAATGATCGTTGTAGAAGATAAATTGAAAGAACTGATTAAACAAATATCCAATGAGCTAACTTTGAAAAATAATCAAGTCCAAAACGTCATACAGATGCTGCAAGAAGGGAACACTGTCCCTTTTATCGCTCGGTATAGGAAAGAAATGACGGGTTCGCTTGATGAAGTTCAGATTCGTTCCATCATGGAAAGGTGGAACTATCTTGAAAACCTTGGCCAGAGGAAAGCGGAAGTTACGCGTTCGATTGGTGAACAGGGAAAATTGACGGAAGAATTAACGATACAAATCGAGAAGGCAACAAAACTGCAGGAAGTCGAGGATTTATACAGGCCATTCAAACAAAAAAGGAGAACGAAAGCGACAGTTGCTAAAGAAAAGGGTCTTGAACCACTGGCCAATTGGCTTCTGGAATGTCCAATGCATGCCAGTGTTAGCGAAAAAGCTGCAGAATTCATATCGGCAGAAAAAGAAGTTTCTTCTATTGAAGAGGCTATTGCTGGAGCGCAGGATATCATAGCTGAACATATATCCGATGATGCAGAATTAAGGAAGTGGATAAGGGCTGAAATTTTCAAAGCCGGAAAAATGGTTTCAACTGTGAAAAATGAAGAGAAGGACGAGAAAAAAATCTTCGAAATGTACTATGAATACGAGGAGCCGGTTCAAAGGATCGTACCGCATCGGGTGTTGGCGCTGAATAGAGGTGAAAAGGAAGAAGTTCTGCGAATCTCCATTCAGCCCCGGACTGAAATCATCATTGGTCATCTTGAGCGGAAAATCATTAAAAATAACAAATCTGAAGCCCAAGTTGTTCTTAAATCTGCGATTGAGGATGGACTCAAGCGATTGATCCTGCCTTCTGTAGAACGGGAAATCAGAAAAGAGCTGACGGAAAAAGCTGAGGATCAAGCTATCCATATTTTCTCTGAAAACCTGCGGAACCTGCTCTTGCAGCCCCCGCTTAAAGGGAAAGTGGTCCTTGCCCTTGATCCGGCATATCGGACTGGCTGTAAGTTGGCCGTCATTGATGAAACCGGAAAGGTTCTCGATATCAGTGTGATCTACCCGCATCCTCCTGCTGCGAAGCTTAATGCTGCCCGTGAAAAAACGATTGAAATACTTCAGCGGTTCTCGGTTGAAATCGTGGCAATCGGCAATGGTACGGCATCACGTGAATCAGAGCAATTCATCGCAGATATTTTAAAAGAAGTGAAAGGGAATATTTCATATATAATTGTTAATGAAGCGGGAGCCAGCGTGTATTCAGCCTCGGATATTGCCCGTGAAGAGTTTCCAGATCTTCAAGTAGAACAGAGAAGCGCCGTTTCGATAGGCAGAAGGCTTCAGGATCCCCTTGCTGAACTTGTTAAAATCGATCCGCAATCCGTGGGGGTGGGTCAGTATCAACATGATGTGTCCCAGAAAAAGTTAACAGAATCCCTCACCTTTGTAGTAGAAACAGCTGTTAACCAGGTGGGAGTGAATGTCAATACCGCTTCTTCGTCACTTTTGCAATATGTAGCTGGTTTATCAAAATCGGTTGCTCAAAATATTGTGAAGAAAAGGGAAGTGGAAGGGAAGTTTTCAAGCAGGAAGGAATTAAAGAAGATTCCTCGGCTTGGTGCCAAAACATATGAACAATGTATAGGGTTCTTACGTATCATTAATGGAGATGAGCCTTTAGATCAAACGGCGATACATCCTGAGAACTACAGTGCCGTGAATAAATTATTAAAGAAAATGGGATTCACATCCGATGATTTAGGCAGTGATGCCCTGAATGAAGAATTAGGCAAACTAAATCCGGCTGATTTGGCCGAGGATTTGGAAATTGGGGAAATTACGATTAAAGATATCATAGATGATTTGATGAAACCGGGAAGAGATCCTCGGGATGAATTATCAAAACCACTGCTTAAGCAGGATGTACTAAAAATGGAGGATCTGCAAACTGGGATGGAATTACAAGGTACAGTGAGGAATGTTGTGGATTTCGGTGCGTTTGTGGACATTGGTGTTAAACAGGATGGACTGGTTCATATTTCTAAACTGAGCAACCGGTTTGTAAAGCATCCATTGGATGTAGTGGCCGTTGGGGATGTTGTGACGGTTTGGGTCGAACTGGTTGACTCCAAAAAACAAAGGGTATCTTTAACGATGCTCGAGCCAAAGGATCAAAAATAGCCTACGGTAAGCTCCTTCTATAGTAGAAGGGGTTTTTTTATATGGAGCAAAGTTGAATTTATAAACGGAGGCTTTCTTTTTTTTGATAAAAAAACCAACATTGATTCAACATCTTCACTTGATAATAATCCTTTTCATAAAAGGCTTTGCGGATTTGATTCTGGAACCAATTAGGCATAGCTTTTCCTCCCTTAGTTTCCTATTGTATTATTAGTCTATGTTATAATAGGTTGTCATGTTACCAAGGAAAGGGAGGGGGAAATGGATAATCGGCAATTGCAAAAACTAGTGGAAGAAATATCGTTGAAAGACTTTGAAAAGGCCTTTAGACACCAAGCCATGTTTAATCCACGTCTCCGAACAACGGGAGGCCGATACTTGCTCCGTTCACACAATATAGAAATCAATAAGAAGTATCTTGATGAACGCGGTGTGGAAGAAATGATTGGAATCATTAAGCATGAATTGTGCCATTATCATCTGCACATCGAAAAAAAGGGGTACCAGCATCGTGATGCGGACTTTAAGCAATTACTCAAAAAAGTGGGGGCACCGAGATTTTGCGAGCCGCTGCCATCTAACCAATTAAAGAAAAAGATGAATACTATTCAATATAAATGTGAAGACTGTCAGCAGGTGTATATAAGAAAAAAGCGAATCGACACTACCCGTTTCGTTTGTGGTAAATGTCGTGGAACATTGATTTACCAAGGGTTTAAGGAGTAAAAAACAAAAATATAAAAAAACATAAAAGAACCCTTGACTTTAAGTTGCAACCTCTTTATAATCATAAGAGTCGACAAGATAACAACTTGTTCTTAACGACAAACACTAAGGTCCTTGAGCGTGAAAAAGGAACCCAATTTTCATTATTCCGCAGTAGCTCAGTGGTAGAGCATTCGGCTGTTAACCGAACGGTCGTAGGTTCGAGTCCTACCTGCGGAGCCATTTTTTTGGGGAAGTACTCAAGAGGCTGAAGAGGCGCCCCTGCTAAGGGTGTAGGTCGCGTAAGCGGCGCGAGGGTTCAAATCCCTCCTTCTCCGCCAGTTACATATTTTATCAAGGCCCATTGGTCAAGCGGTTAAGACACCGCCCTTTCACGGCGGTAACACGGGTTCGAATCCCGTATGGGTCACTTTCTTATACATAATCAAAATACTGGTCCCGTGGTGTAGCGGTTAACATGCCTGCCTGTCACGCAGGAGATCGCGGGTTCGATTCCCGTCGGGACCGCCATTTTTTTAAAAAAACACTTGCTAAAATAATGTTATCGTGATATAATGTTATCCTGGCTGTTAATTAGTATTTGATTATTGGGCTATAGCCAAGCGGTAAGGCAACGGATTTTGATTCCGTCATGCGAAGGTTCGATCCCTTCTAGCCCAGCCATTTTATTTAGAGCCATTAGCTCAGTTGGTAGAGCATCTGACTTTTAATCAGAGGGTCGAAGGTTCGAATCCTTCATGGCTCACCATTTATTTTCGCGGGTGTGGCGGAATTGGCAGACGCACCAGACTTAGGATCTGGCGCCGCAAGGCGTGGGGGTTCAAGTCCCTTCACCCGCACTGATATTTTCTTCTTGACATCAAGTTGAAAAGGTGTTAAACTTACAAAGTCGCTTTCGCGGTCGTGGCGGAATGGCAGACGCGCTAGGTTGAGGGCCTAGTGGGGGAAACCCCGTGGAGGTTCGACTCCTCTCGGCCGCACCAATAACATCATAGAAATTAGCGCCCGTAGCTCAATTGGATAGAGCATCTGACTACGAATCAGAAGGTTGTAGGTTCGACTCCCGCCGGGCGCACCATATTTTACGGGAAGTAGCTCAGCTTGGTAGAGCACTTGGTTTGGGACCAAGGGGTCGCAGGTTCGAATCCTGTCTTCCCGACCATTCTTTCTGAAAATATTTTAAAATTAAATGCGGGTGTAGTTTAGTGGTAAAACCTCAGCCTTCCAAGCTGATGATGAGAGTTCGATTCTCTTCACCCGCTCCATTATTGCTCTTTGAAAACTGAACAAAACAAAGCGCCAACGTTAAATTTTAAGTGAGCACACACTATCAAAAAAGCAAATGAGCAAGTCAAACATTT
>NZ_JBIWNJ010000011.1:0-13062 GCF_044767165.1 Peribacillus sp. NPDC101481
TGTTTGACTTGCTCATTTGCTTTTTTGATAGTGTGTGCTCACTTAAAATTTAACGTTGGCGCTTTGTTTTGTTCAGTTTTCAAAGAGCAATTTATTGTCGTTACTTCGTAAGCGACTTTATTATCTTATCACTTACCCAATCTAATGTCAACAACTTTTTTAAATTGTTTTTTTAATTGAGCAATTTGTGATGTCGTTATTGGCGACTCCTAATATATTATCAGGTTGATGAGTTATCGTCAATGGTTTAATTAGTTTTTTTAAAAAAAACTATAACATGATAAAAACCCCAAGGAAATATCCATGAGGTTTTCATACGATGACTTCTACGCTATTCCTTTAGATAACCCAATAGCCAATGGCTGCCAAAGCGGCAACTCCCGGTATTCCAAGCAAGCCGGCGACTGCCGAGGTAACAGGGTTGATAGGGACATGAATGCCCGCTTGATTCCCAAGTGTATTCAAAAAGAACAAAAATGCTGCACCGATAATGATCTTTATAATCCCCTGCCCTATGAACCGGACGGGTCTTAATGGCGCCCCGATAATAAGGAGCATTAAAATCAGGCCGCCAATTACGGCAACAAAGACAACTGGTTCCAAACTCATTCCTCCCCGCAAGCTTGTACTACACTTATATGAAGGAATCGATGGATTAAGAACTGAAAAAATGGCCATGAGGAATACGAAATCCTTCACAGCCATTTCCTTATCATCTTTTTAAGCGGACATTCCTTCTTTTAACTTCCCTGAATAAGTAGAAATATTTCACTTCCGCCAGTCTCGTTTGGGCGATTACTTCCTCAGATGGATCAACGCTTTTTTCAAGTAATGATTTTTGATTATGCCAATTCCATTTCAACTGTTCAAGCTCTTCGATTAATGAATCATTGAATTCATTCCGAAGTTTCTTTTTTTTACGAAAGAACAAGTGAAGTCCTCCCAGCTACCTTATATTTCTCTTCTTCCTTCAATTGCTTTTGATAGCGTCACTTCATCCGCATACTCCAAATCTCCGCCAACAGGAAGTCCGTGGGCAATTCGGGTCACTTTGATTCCTGAAGGTCTAAGCAACCGCGAAATATACATGGCTGTCGCTTCACCTTCAATGTTAGGATTAGTAGCCAAAATGACCTCCAGCACTGTTTCATCTTGCAGGCGCTTTAATAAATCAGGAATATTTATATCTTCCGGACCGATTCCGTCCATCGGGGAAATACTGCCATGCAGTACATGGTATAAACCATTGAACTCTCTCATCTTTTCCATAGCTATTACATCTTTAGGGTCCTGAACCACACAAATCAAACTTCTGTCCCTCTTTTGATCTTCGCAGATATAACAGGGATCTTGATCTGTAATATGACCACAGACTGAGCAATACATAAGATTCCGCTTAGCATTAACAAGTGCCTTTGCAAAATCCAAAACAGTATCTTCCTTCATGCTTAGTACATGAAAGGCTAATCGAGCAGCCGTTTTAGGACCAATCCCCGGCAATTTCATAAAACTGTCAATGAGCTTGGAAATTGGTTCTGGATAATGCATCGAATTCCTCCTAAAAATTTCAAAAGAAACCCCCTGAAAGGAAGTTTCTTTTGAACTTGCTTAAAACATACCCGGAAGGTTCATTCCCTTAGTGAATTGTCCCATCGTTTGGTTTGTCAGTTCTTCCGCCTTTTTCAAAGCATCGTTAGTCGCAGCCAGAACTAAATCCTGAAGCATATCGATATCATCCGGATCGACAACTTCCGGTTTGATGATTACATCGACGATTTCTTTATGTCCAGTCACGATGACCGTTACCATTCCACCGCCAGCAGTTCCTTCAACCTTTTTTTCACCTAATTCTTCTTGTGCCTCTGCCATCTTCTTTTGCATCTTTTGCATTTGTTTCATCATGTTCTGCATATTACCACCGCGCATACCCATTTTTCTTACCTCCAATTATTCTTTAATTTCAAGTAAATCATCGCCGACTAATTTCCTAGCCTCTGCTATAAAGGGGTCTTCTTCTTTTGATTCCGTTTCTTCGGGACCGTCGAACTGCTGTGTTGAGATGAAGTCCTCCCGCAACCTTTGCCACTGGCTCTCCGGAACTCCAGCTATCTCCATTCGGTGTCCGGTCAATTGCTGCATGATCGAGGCTATCACTTCCACGAAACGGTTATTTTCCATTGCCATTTGACAATGAATATCATATTTGAATTTTACCACAAAAGCTTCAGTTGACGCAGCAACAGGTTCTGCCTCCGTTAATAAAGCTGCCAATGACTTTTGGTTTTGCTGTCCTAACTGCTCAAGCACTTCCCCCCACTTACTTTTCACAGCATTAAGACCTGGCTTTGTAGCTTGTTTCAAAACTTGATTGATCTTTCCGGCAGGTGCTTTATATGCCTTTTTAACGGCCCTTTGCGCCTTAGCCTGCTCTGCAGGCTTTTCAGTCATGGCTGCCGGAATGCCGTTTTTCTGCATTTCAATCAATTTCTTCTCTAAATCTTCTATTTTCTGCTGCAGCTGCTGTAGCTGCCCGTTATCATTTTGATTTGGCCTTTGCTCATTACATAATTTCACAAGTGCCACTTCAAGGAAAATCCTTGGATGATTTGTCCATTTCATATCCTGCTGTGTTTGATTGAAGCTTTCGATAATGGAGTAAATCGATTCAGAAGAGATCACTTCTGCCAATTCCTTAAATTGGGGATCTATCAAAACACGCTCGAAGGATTCTGCCAGTGCCGGTGCCGTTTGAAACAAAAGCATGTCACGGAAATAATAAATCATGTCTTCAATGAACCGAGCCGGGTCTTTTCCCATGGCCAGCAATTCTTCAAGGACTTCAAGTGCCACCGCTACTTCTTTATCATATATAGCTTTTGCCAGCCGGCTTAAAAACGCCTGCGAAACAGAACCGGTGACAGTCAATGCATCTTCCACAGAAACCGTCTCTGAACTGAAGGATATCGCTTGATCAAGAAGGCTTAGTGCATCCCGCATCCCGCCTTCGGCTGCCCTCGCAATGATATGCAGGGCTTGTTCATCACATGAAACACCTGTTTCTGCGATGATCTGTGACATCCTGCCAACTATATCTTGGGGCTGGATCCTTTTAAAATCAAACCTTTGGCAACGGGAAATGATCGTTAGCGGAATCTTATGAGGTTCAGTCGTCGCCAATATAAAAATCACGTGCTTCGGGGGTTCTTCCAATGTCTTTAAAAGTGCATTGAAAGCACCTTGTGATAGCATGTGTACCTCATCAATGATATAAACTTTATATGTAACCGCGTTCGGTGCATATTTGACCTTATCACGAATGTCACGGATTTCCTCGACACCATTATTGGATGCTGCATCAATTTCTATAACATCTGATATGGAGCCATCGGTGATTCCGCGGCAGGTAGCACATTCGTTACAGGGCTCACTTGTCGGGGCATGCTCACAATTCACTGCCTTTGCCAGAATTTTGGCGGCACTTGTTTTCCCTGTTCCACGCGGACCGGAAAATAAGTAGGCATGCGAAACCTTCTGCCCGACCAAGGCATTCTGCAACGTTTTCGTTACATGTTCCTGCCCGACTACATCAATGAATTGTTGTGGCCGCCATACCCGGTATAATGCTTGATACCCCACGGAAATCCCTCCTTTTTTTCTCCACCTTGTTTATTATACATTACTGATTTCCTTTATATCAAAGTCTAAAAAGAAATTCTATCATTGCTTCATTTTTTTCAAAAATGCCAAGCGCTTTACCTTCTTGGCATAAAAAAAAACCCACCCGAAACGAATGAGTTTTTTGTTTATGTAAAATAACTGCCGTGCACCTTCTGTCGATTAGCAACCATAAGCGTTACTTAAGCAGTTAGCTCGGCCCAGGCAACCCTGCGGCACATGAGAACTTCCACTTAATGCTGCTTCCTTCCGGACCTGACATGGTTCATGGAGTCCCATTGCGCAGGACCCGGGCGTCAACACCACTTACTTAAGGCAGGCCCTACAGAATGCTAACCTCGAGAAGGGATTCAACCTCGCTAGAGCGGATTGCGAGTACAGGGCACCGCTACCTCCCCGTCTAGCACGGCAAAAGTAATACCAATTTCAAAGCGTCATGTCGACGCATAATTCATTATACTAAGGTAACAAAAAAAACGCAAGTGTTGTTCATGGACAGTTTGATTCCAAATTTATCAAATGAAGCAAAGCCTCATTTCAACATTCGTTTTTCACCTATTTATTTTCCTCGGCAATTTTGAGTGCTTGATCTCTTTTCAACATTTTCTTTCTATTCCTAAGCTCTTTAAAAAAAGAAGTCAATATCCAGCCGCACTCTTCCCCTAATACACCGCTTGTTACATCACATTGATGGTTGAAGCGTTCATCTTGGAGTAAATCCATGAATGTCCCCGCACAGCCAGCCTTTGGGTCATGGGCCCCAAAAACAACCCTTTTTACCCTTGATTGCAAGATGGCACCAGCACACATGGGACAAGGCTCCAGCGTTACATATAATGTTGCATCTTCAAGACGCCAACTGCCAGTAGCACGGCAAGCCTCGTTGATTGCAAGCAGCTCCGCATGTGCCGTCGCATTCTGTTCCGTTTCCCTCAGGTTATGCCCCGTCGAAATAACTTGATCATCTATCACGATTAAAGCGCCAATCGGCACTTCATTCAACATCTGCGCCTTTTTCGCTTCCATTATAGCTAAATTCATGTAATAAACATCATCCTTCAAAAAAAAACCCCCTTATATTAAGTAGGAGTAAACAGACAAATATAAGACAAAATAAAGGTCATACTACTTGTTCTAATGAATAGTAACGCATGCGGCATACGTGCCGCAAGTAAATTCTCACAATATAGGAGGATATACCATGAATCGACCTGAAACGCCTTCTTTTGCATTGCTTATCATCGATATGATCAATGATTTTGATTTCAAATACGGGAATATGCTCCTGGCACATACGAAGCCTATCGTCGATCCGATTTTGAAATTGAAAAAGCAAATGAAAGAAAAGGGTTTTCCAATCATTTATATCAATGATCATTATGATTTATGGCAGGCTGACTTCGATAAAATTATTGCCAGATGTAAGAATGAAGGAAATGCCTCATTAATCGAAAGAATAAAACCTCAACAAGACGAATTCTTTCTCATCAAGCCGAAGCACTCCGCATTTTATGGGACGGCACTCAATACACTGCTTAAACGATTAAACGTGGAAACATTGATCATTACTGGAATAGCCGGAAACATCTGCGTCCTATTCACAGCCAATGATGCCTACATGCGGGAATATAAATTATGGATTCCGAAGGATTGCATCGCTTCTGCATCAAAGGAAGATAATCATTACGCATTAAAGATGATGAACCATGTTCTCAAGGCATCCATAAAAGAAGGCGAAGACTTTTAAGCCTTCAATCGAACAAGGGCACTAACCTACATCCCCCAATAACACTCTTTCATTCTCTTTCTTTATCAACCTGACAAAAATGTCACTAAAGTCCCAAGTCTGTGATACAATATCTCTTGGCGAAAATCCTATGACCGGGAATTTCAGCTTGATACCTCATGAAGGAGGACAGATTGGATGAAATCCACCCCATTTATCACTGTCGAAGGACCAATCGGCGTGGGAAAAACATCACTTGCAAAAGTTATCGCAGATCATTTTCA
The DNA here is from genome assembly GCF_044767165.1 of Peribacillus sp. NPDC101481. Taxonomy (NCBI): domain Bacteria; kingdom Bacillati; phylum Bacillota; class Bacilli; order Caryophanales; family Bacillaceae; genus Peribacillus; species Peribacillus sp. NPDC101481. The sequence continues at coordinate 5,686 of NZ_JBIWNJ010000011.1, forward strand.
GATTTCATTATTAAGGGAAATTGTCGATGAAAATCCATTTCTCGGGAAATTCTATAAAGATATTGATGAGTGGAGCTTTCAAACAGAAATGTTTTTTCTGTGTAACCGTTATAAACAATTGGAAGATATCGAAAAAAAGTATCTTACTAATGACCAAGCCGTGGTGGCTGATTATCATATATTCAAGAACTTGATATTTGCTGAAAGAACGTTAAAGAACGAACAATACAATAAATACCTTGAGATATTCAATATTTTAACACGGGATATGCCTAAACCTAATATGGTGATTTATTTAAACGCAAGTCTTGATACTCTTCTCTCCCGAATCGGTAAAAGAGGTCGTGAATTCGAAGAAAATATATCCTCCATATATTTAGAGCAGTTATCCGCGGATTATCGAACATTCATGAAAACATTTGAGAAACAGCACCCTGATATCCCTGTTCTTACATTCAACGGAGATGAGCTGGATTTTGTCGGGAACAAGGATGATTTGAAAACGATAATCAGCCAAATAGAGAATGCCCTGCACAAAGGAGTAAAGTCAAATGAACTTACGAAAGAAATATAATATTCCAAACAACGCCGTCATTACGATAGCAGGGACGGTTGGCGTAGGAAAATCGACCATGACCAATGCGTTAGCCGATGCCCTTCAATTCAGGACATCATTTGAAAAGGTTGATACGAACCCCTACCTGGATAAGTTTTACGATGATTTTAATCGCTGGAGTTTCCACCTGCAAATTTATTTCCTCGCTGAACGTTTTAAAGAGCAAAAAAAAATCTTCGAATATGGCGGCGGTTTTATCCAAGACCGTTCCATTTATGAAGACACCGGGATATTTGCAAAAATGCATTATGAAAAAGGCACGATGAATGATGTGGACTACGAAACGTATACAAGCCTTTTCAACGCCATGGTAATGACGCCATACTTCCCGCACCCTGATTTACTTATCTATCTCGAAGGTTCGCTCGATGATATCCTAGACCGGATCCAAGAGCGAGGCCGTCCAATGGAACAGCATACCCCAATTGAATATTGGCAGGAAATGCACGGCCGTTACGAAGAATGGATTGATCAATTCAACGCTTGCCCTGTCCTTCGATTAAATATAAACGAATATGACCTTATGCAGGATGAAGCAAGCATCGAACCTCTTATAAAACGGATTGCCGAATATATGGAGCAAACCAAGTTGCTGCGAAATGTATAAACAGAAAAACCACCGGTTATCCGGTGGTTTTTTAATATATTAGAAAACAAAAATTCCGTTACATATCTGTAACGGAATTCATCGATATCCAATTTATGCGCTGTGGTTATTAATAAGTTATGGAGGAGGTAGAGGGATTCGAACCCCCGCGGGATTTGACTCCCCTGTCGGTTTTCAAGACCGATCCCTTCAGCCGAACTTGGGTATACCTCCGTATCAACATTTATTATATTACATGGATTTAAAATTAAAGTCAAGCCCTCTATAAAGTTTTTTAAAATAATTTTCAAACTTAGATAAAAAGGAGAATCAGCCTCTTTAATCGGAAGCTGATTCCTTTTGACTTACGGTTTTATGACTTCCGCACCGCGCATATATGGACGTAATACTTCAGGAATGATAACACTGCCATCTTCCTGCTGATAATTTTCCAAAAGGGCTGCGACTGTACGGCCGATTGCCAAACCTGATCCATTTAGAGTATGGACGTGTTCCGGTTTGCCTTTTGCATCACGTCTGAAGCGGATATTTGCCCGTCTAGCCTGGAATGCTTCAAAGTTACTGCAAGAAGAAATTTCGCGGTACGTTCCATAGCTCGGGATCCAAACCTCGATATCATACTTTTTAGCAGCTGTGAAACCAAGATCTCCCGTACACATGCTTAGCACTCGGTATGGAAGACCTAGCAATTGAAGGACCTTTTCGGCATGCCCTGTAAGGTTTTCCAACTCTGCATAAGAATCTTCCGGCTTCACGAATTTCACTAGTTCAACTTTATTGAACTGGTGCTGACGAATTAACCCGCGTGTATCACGACCTGCAGATCCTGCCTCTGAACGGAAAGAAGCACTGTATGCCGCATAGCTTATCGGCAGATCGTCCATGCTCATGATTTCATCACGATGGAAGTTTGTCACCGGGACTTCAGCTGTAGGAATCAAGAAGTAATCATCACTTTCAATACGGAAAGCATCCTCTTCGAATTTTGGCAATTGACCTGTGCCAGTCATGCTTGCACGGTTAACCATATATGGTGGCAGCATTTCTTCATATCCATGTTCCTCAACATGAAGGTCTAACATAAAGCTAATTAATGCACGTTCTAATCGAGCACCAAGGCCCCTATAAAATACAAATCGGCTTCCGGTCACTTTTGCTGCCCGTTCAAAATCCAGGATACCTAGATCTCCGGCTACATCCCAGTGTGGTTTCGGTTCAAACTTGAATTCCGGTAGTTCTCCCCATTTACGGATTTCGACATTATCGTCTTCCGTCTCACCAACAGGCACACTTTCATGCGGAATGTTCGGAATGGAAAGAAGTAATGTTTCCAACTGGGCTTCCACTTCACGAAGTTCATCATCGAACCCTTTGATACGGTCACCAACTTCACGCATTTGGGCAATCAGCTGATCTGCATCTTTTTTTTCCCGTTTCAATACAGCCACTTGCTGTGAAACTTCATTTCTTTGGCTTTTCAACTTTTCCGTCTCAGCAATCAAAGCCCGACGCTTTACATCCAGTTCCTCGAATTTACCTAAATCGGTCAAATCTTCTCCTCTAAATTGCAATACACGCTTCACTTCTTCAAAATTATTTCTTACATATTTCAAATCCAACATTTTCAGTTCCTCCTTAATATTTTTATGTTTTATCAAAGAACGCAAAAAACTCCCGTCCCCTGAAGAAGGGACGAGAGTTAACCCGCGTTGCCACCCTAGTTGAAGGCCTATCTAAAACGCCTACCACTTATCACGATAACGGCTTTTAACCGAAAGTACTTACTGACCCAAAAGGGCTTTCCATACTCTGCTCCAGGAGGGATTCACAAAACTCTCACACCGATTTCCACCAGCCATCGGCTCTCTATAGAAAGAAATACTTGTTACTATTTCCTGTCAATGCTTTCTTATATAATCAGATTGTTTTCCATAATGTACTATAATTTTATACATTACGCAACCGTTTTATACGTGAAACTTAAAACCAGCCTTTAACAGTGGAAGCTACACTGCTCCATACGTCACCAAAGAATCCGCCAACCGCTCGCATTGATAGTACGAACCAGTTTGCCTTTTCAACAGATTCAGCAGCTACGACGTTAACCTTAACCTGATCTCCGTTGATGTACCCGTAATCTTCACCTTTTTTAGGAGTGACTGTGATGTAACCTAGCTTTTCACCTTTTTTGATTGGTGCAGTCAGCTTACCATCATCATTCAATTTGTTTTTATCGATCACTAAATCTGTTTTATAGTTGTCTTTCTCACCATTTTCAACAAGTAGCTCGATCGCTTTTTCAGATTGAATCTTAACGTCTTTTTCCTTGCCTTTCACTACAGAAAGTGTTTCTTTCCCTTTCACCTGGTAGTTGGCAGGAAGGACTTTTTCCTTTTTAAAGGTTGCATAAGCATAGTTCATAAGCTTAGTGCTATCCGCAAAACGTTCGTTTTTATTAGTGGACTTCATGACCACCGTGATATAGCGCTGACCGTCCTGGATAACCGTCCCTGTGTGTCCATATCCGGCAAAGTCAGTAGATCCCGTTTTTAGTCCATCTACGCCTTTATATTCAAATATCAGTCCAGGCAGCATCCAGTTGAAGTTCGGATATTCTTTTCCATCACGGAACTTCAATTTAGGGATGCTGGCGATTTTCAACACTTCCGGATAATCATTTATTAAACGATAAGCAAGAAGTGCAGTATCTTTTGCTGTCATGATATTTTCATCATCTTCATCACCTGAAGGAAATTGCCCTAATAAATCGCTGTTATTCAAGCCGCTGGCATTAACGAATTTATGTTTTTTCAAGCCTAATTCCTTCGCTTTTTCGTTCATTAACTTAACGAAGCTCTTTTCACTACCGGAAACTAGCTGTGCTAAAGCTACTGTTGCCGCATTTCCGGAATAGACGGCCATAGCTTGATATAGTTCCTTAACTGTATAATCTTCACCTTCCGTTAACCCGACATTCGACAAATTGGGTGCTTTTGAAAGGTCATGTACGTATTTATTTATTTTAACTTTTTGATCCCAACTGATTTTCCCATTTTCAATTGACTCCATTATGATGTACTCTGTCATCATTTTAGACATGGATGCAATCCCTAATACTTTATCGGCATTTTTTTCATACACGATTTGTCCTGTTTCACCATCAATGATGATGGCTGCCTCTGCTTTTAAACCTAAATTATCAGATTCAGCAACAGCTTCCCCCGGTTGATAGGCAAATTGCGACATAACAAGAACAAAAACAAAAGTGAAAATGAGGGTCATCTTGCTGATTTTTTTCAATTTCCAATACCTCCAACTTTTAAGCTAATCTCTATTACAAAGAAGAAACTTTATGTAATTCCCTTGACACCTTGTCTAGTTTATCACAGAAAAAATAAAAAAAATAGACAGAGTAATCGCAGACTCTGTCTATTTTAACAATAAATTTTAATGACGATTATATGTTAAATTCATTACATTGAGTAGTTCGGTGCTTCTTTTGTAATTTGGACGTCATGAGGATGGCTTTCCCTTAATCCGGCACCAGTCATTTTGACAAATTGAGAGTTTTCCCTCAACTCTTCCAATGTTGCTGTACCGCAATATCCCATACCTGAACGAATGCCGCCAATCAGCTGGAAAATGGTATCTGATAAAGGTCCTTTATATGGAAGGCGGCCTTCGATGCCTTCCGGTACGAATTTTTTGTTATCTTCTTGGAAGTAGCGATCTTTAGATCCCTTTTCCATTGCAGCAACAGAGCCCATACCCCGATACACTTTAAATCGGCGGCCTTGGAAAATTTCCGTTTCGCCTGGGCTTTCAGTTACACCGGCAAGCATACTGCCAAGCATTACTGCATGTCCGCCTGCAGCTAGGGCTTTAACGATATCACCAGAGTATTTGATTCCGCCATCAGCAATGATCGTTTTACCATGTTTTCTTGCTTCTGTCGCACAATCGAAGACTGCCGTGATTTGCGGAACACCTACACCAGCTACAACCCTTGTCGTACAGATTGACCCAGGTCCGATTCCCACTTTCACTACATCAGCTCCAGCTTCGATCAATGCTTTCGTACCTTCGGCTGTTGCCACATTACCGGCAATGATCGTCAATTCAGGATATGTCCCGCGGATTTCCTTCACCATTTCAAGGACGCCTTCTGAATGACCGTGAGCAGTATCAAGTACAATTGCATCGACATGGGATTTAACCAGCATTTCGACACGCTTCATTGTATCCTTGGTCACGCCGACTGCAGCACCTGCAAGTAATCTTCCTTGCTTATCTTTCGCCGAATTCGGGAACTCGATGACTTTCTCGATATCCTTGATCGTAATAAGTCCTTTAAGGACACCATTATCGTCCACAAGGGGAAGCTTTTCAATTTTGTATTTTTGAAGAATCTTCTCTGCTTGTTCCAAGTTAGTTCCCACTGGCGCTGTGACCAGATTCTCTACAGTCATGACACTGGAAATCTTCAAGGAAAAATCGGAAATAAATCGCAAATCACGGTTTGTAATGATACCCACAAGCTTTTGATCCTCTATATTGTTGACTACAGGAACACCTGAAATGCGATATTTACCCATTAAATGCTCTGCATCGAATACTTGGTGATCCGGCGTTAAGAAAAATGGATCGGTAATTACACCGCTTTCTGAACGTTTTACTTTATCCACCAGTTCAGCTTGTGCTTCAATGGACATATTTTTATGAATGATACCCAATCCGCCTTGACGAGCCATGGCAATTGCCATCTCAGCTTCCGTCACGGTATCCATTCCTGCGCTGATGATAGGAAGGTTGAGCCTTAAGTTTTCAGCTAAGTTGACTTGAAGGTTAACATCTTTCGGCAAAACCTCTGATTTCGCTGGAATTAATAGGACATCATCAAAGGTTAAACCTTCTTTTGCAAATTTATTTTCCCACATTATTTTCCCCTCCTGCTTAAAAATATTATTTGTAGGTTATCAATAGGACATACTACTGTCAAGAAGAGAAATAAAAGTTTGATTATTCTATTAATTCGGAGGATAGCTGCAATGCCTGAAAACAATGATAATTTCGATAAATATACACCTTTTTTTTCCGCATCTTCCTCACAACTTTTTTTACAAAAATGTTACACGCACGAAAAAATAGCAGAAGCGGAAATAAAAAGTTACGATAATTGTTATCCATTTATTTACCATCTTGAACATGCTAAAACTTATTATAATCAGGCTGCCATTGCACCACTTTCCATACAACCAATACTTACATTTTATGGATTCGCACAATTATTAAAGGCATGTCTGCTCACGATTGATCCTTACTATCCGGAATCAACTTCGATGCTTGCCCATGGGGTAACAACAAGAAAAAAGAAAAAACAACAATATGAATTTTTAAAGGACGAAGTGAAAACGCAAAAGAATGGACTTTTCACCTGCATTGCCGAGAAGTTATTTCACATCAAGCATCTGGAAGGTGAAAAGTTTTCCATGGGAACATTAATGAAGGAAATCCCAGATATGCAAAACTTTACATGGTCTGTTTCAAAGAAAAATTTCATCGCCATGTTACCATCTTTGAATGGCTTTCAATTACCTTCAGCAGTATTGGATACCTATCAGATGTCCAGCAGTCGGTTGGAAGAATTTTTGAAAGCAAAAACGAATCAAGTTTACAGTATTTCAGAAGCTCCTGGGACACTGCATTTTAAAACAGATGGCGTCCCCAATCATAATGCCACGTCCCCAATACGATATAATTTAGCAGAAGGACAGTTCATGCTATCACTAAACAAAGATTCGTCAGCTTTTTCATTACCTGAACTTTTGATCCATTATTTGATTTCTTATAACCTTAGCATAATAGCTCGTTATGAAACAGAATGGTGGGCAGAACTGTTGAAAACCATGCCTAATGATGATTACCCCTGCATTGTTCAATTCCTTAAAATAAGCCAAGCTAAGGTGCCATTCTTAATATTTGAATGGATCAAGTCCGGAAGGTTCCACCTTTGATCCCTTCAACATCCATTTGGTGTATTGATCTGGTATTAAACGAAGAAAAAGACCAGCCGGATGGCTGATCTTTTGAAATGGCTTGGCGGCGTCCTACTCTCACAGGGGGAAACCCCCAACTACCATCGGCGCTGAAGAGC
>NZ_JBIWNJ010000012.1:0-7853 GCF_044767165.1 Peribacillus sp. NPDC101481
CGACCATTTCATCTTATCATTTTCATAGTAAGAAGTCAATAGTTATTATTTCTTTCAGCAATCAGCCAAAAGCGATGAAGTTTTTCGTTTGTCTTGGTTGGTGCTTATTTATATTAATCCTTTCCCACCATAAAGTCAACACATTTCATGCAATTCCTTATTAAATGATTTAAGCAACTATATAGAGGAATAAATGTGCCTTTCTTCCCCCGGCCTCCGTTTAAAACATATAATCCGGCAAATCATTAATTCCATCCATTTTATTAAATCAAAGACCCCTTTGAAAATGATTTCCCTTCAACCTAGTAAGCTTTTGCAAAACCAATAAAACCTCCTAGTGATGTGTAAGGGCATTAACAACCTATATAGATGAAGGTAAACGTGTAATCAGATCTCCTAAATCAAATACTGAAAAATTGATTGTTCCTTTCAAATAGATTGCTTTAAAATAAACCGTTAAATCACAAATCCCATTGTCCAAATATTAAAAAATTTTTTTACAATTTTACTTTCTTGTACTATAATAAATATATTTTAAAAATTTCAGGATAGACTTTTAATCATTATAAAAATAGTAGGGAGAGGGATTTATAAATGATTAATAAAAACACATCTTTGAGGATGCAAAGTATCGTTTTTATTGGCTTTATGGGAGTAGGAAAGACGACGATCGGACAGAAAGTAGCAAGGAAATTATATAGGGACTTTATTGATATAGATCAAGAAATTGAAAAGGAATTCAATATGCCCGCTACAGAAATATTCAAGAAGTTTGGTGAAAAAGCTTTTCGCGAAAAAGAAAAAAGTGTAATTGAAAGCCTTAGTCAACAACAATTGAAAATCATTTCAGTTGGAGGCGGGGCATTTTTACAAGAGGATATACGGAATATCTGTTTATCCAATTGCATTGTCTTTTACCTGGACTTATCTTGGGAATACTGGAAAGAGAGAATAGGCTTACTTATTGATAGTAGACCTGTTTTACAAAGCCGGTCACTTGAGGAAATTGAAGAACTCTTTTACACAAGACAAGAAATATACTCCTATCATCATTCAAAAGTGAATACCAATGATCTTGATGTTGATGAAGTTGCAGACTTTATAGTCGATTCATTGAAAGTTGCCTGGGATATTTATGAACCGCTTAAGTAAGACCCGCTCTTTCATTTAATCGATTTTCCCAATAAAAGAATAATAGAAAAGATGAAAAGGGTACAGAGGCATGGATACCTAACCTCCTGTAAACTAATCACCTTTTTATTTTTCTTTATTAGGAAGACTCTCTAATAATCAGTTCTGGATTCAATATGATTCGCTGTTGATCACGTTCAATTTTCTCCATTTGCTGGTACAGGAGATTCGCTGCCTCTTTTCCAATACGTCTAGGGAATGAGGAAATGGTCGTTAGCGGAGGATGATAGATTTCTGCGACTGGAACGTTATCGAACCCAACGATATCTATATCTTTTCCAGGAGTAAATCCTTTCATCATTAATCCTTGCATAACACCGAAAGCAATTAAGTCGCTAAAGCAAAAAATCGCGGTAGGCGGATTAGGATTCTCAAGTACTTTCAATACAGCCTCCAGCCCTCCTTCCCGTGTAGGGGCACTATCTATCACCAGCGATTCATCCACTTCCAATCCCGCACTTGAAAGAGCTTCACGGTATCCCTCCATTCTCTCGATCCAAGTAGAAGATTCCTTGATGCCACCAAGGAGCGCAATTCTTTTATGTCCCTTTCCAAGGAGATGATCAACAGCCATCCTGGCTCCTTCTGGATAGTCTATGCCTACATAGTCGCTATTCACCCCAGGTAGTTCCCTAACAGCAAGGACCATTGGCGTGTCAATTTCATTTAACCGTTCAATTGTATCTTGTGAGCTTTCAGAGACAGGACAAAGAATCAGGCCTCCCACCCTATGTTCCATCATGGTTGAAAGGAGATGGTCTTGCTTGGCGACCGAGTCGAATGTAGTTCCCAGCAACACTGTATAACCGACCTCATCCAATGCGTCATGAACGCCTATCAGGAATTCAGAAAAAAAGGTGTTTGATATGTCGGTAATAATGATTCCTACAGTATCAGAGCTCTGCGACCTTAGGTTGGCTGCAATTCTATCGTATACATAACCCAGTTCATGCATGGATTTTAATACCTTTTGTCGCGTCGCTTCCGATATTCGAGGATTATTGCGAACGATAAGGGAAGCAGTGGATGTAGAAACCCCAGCATGTTTCGCTACCTGTTGCAGCGTGACCCGCCCTTTTTTGGATTGTTTCATAGTTCAATCACCATCTTGAATGTATTTTTGATGTACTTATTATTATCATGTTCTTATTATAATAATAATATAGTTACTGTCATTATTACACCATTGCTTTCGGAACATGGGTATACCATCGGTTAATACTCACTCCCTACATCTATATCAAATATTCATTAGTCCAAAAAAAAACGCCACCCTAGTTCTAGAAGATGGAGTTTTAAGTAATCCTTCATATTTATTAGCCATGGTTAAATATGGTCTGGTGCTGTGTCAATTTTTTATATCGGTAATAAACAAAAGCTGCAGCTAGAATTCCAATAGTTGCAATAAAGCAATCAAAAAGAAATATATGCGATATATCCCCGCTCTTAGCGATCAAACCCGTTGCAATTGGTAAAATGACGCTCGCCAAACTTGAAGCCGTCGCAACGATTCCTGTTACAGTTCCTTTTTTCCTCCAGAAGAGTTCAGTCATTATTGCAATGGTTAATTGAAATATCCCAGCTGTCGAGGCCCCAAGGAAAAAAGAGCAAATACTTAAGACAATGGGTGAATGAATCGTTAATATGATGATTACCGTAAGTAAAGTAATCATTGGATAAAGCAATATCACTGTCACGGGCTTGATCCATTTGTTTAATAAGATGGATAATAGCAGGACAGAAATAAGTGATCCAACACTATAATAACTCAATAATTTAATTGCACTTGAAGATGGCATCCCTGCGACTTCCTGGCCGAAGCTCGGTAACCAGATTTGCGAAACTGTAAATAACGCAGTTGATGTAAACCCAATTATGATTAATGCCACTCCTTCGCTCCAAAATTTAGGTTCAGTTATGAACCTGTTACTATGCAAATCCTCCTCATGATTTACAGCATCGGATTTGCTTTTTGGAAATGAAGCGGACAAAACAAAGAACATATTCAAGAAGTAGACTACAGCCGGTAATAAAAATGCAAACCCGTAAAATAATTCATTCCTAGTAAGAAACAAGATGATGAATGGCAGGATGGTTGCACCAAGTGAACCAAAAGCCTTAACCATAACACTGGCGGAACCAGCAGATTCAGGAAACATTTCAGTTAGCGCCGGATATGTACCAGCATCCATGGCTGAGTTCGAAATTCCCGCAAGTAAAGCAAATACAAACGCCATTTCATATGTGGGGGAAAATGGAATCCCTAATAAAAAAACTCCCATTATTACCGAAGAGACTATGATCAATGGCTTTCTCCCAAATTTATCTGATAATACTCCTGAGAGACCATACGTGAGTAACCTGCCTATTCCTATTGCTGCAATAAGATAACTAATGCCAGTAGAGTCTGTATCCCATTGTTCTGTTAAAGAGGGCATGTTTGAGGCGAGAATTATATTTACCATCCCTAGCAGGAAATAGTTAATATACATGCCAGATGCCGCTTTAAAATACTGATTTTTCATTATTACACCCCTATAATAAATCACGTTGTGTTTCTCCCCTAGAACGCTTTAAGCAAAATGTAATTACTTTAAAGCCTCCCCTTTTATGTTATCCATTTAAATGAAAACGACTTTTCAAAAAAAAAAAAAACGCTAAGAAAAACAAGGGATTTCACTCCCTGCATTTCTTAGCTCTGAGGTATCTGCACTCATTTAATGTAATCAATCAACGAATGATGCACATCAAGTATGAAAAAACCTCTATTTGGAGAATGATCCCCAGAGTGGAATCGTATTATTCTGCAAACAATTGCTCTTTGATGTAATCAACAGGCATCTGTTGACCAGTCCATAATTCAAAGGCAAGTGCACCTTGCCAAAGCATCATCCCCAGACCATTAATAGCTGTAGCACCCGCAGCCTCAGCTTGTTCCATTAGTTTTGATTTACGTGGGATGTAAACAACATCTGTTACGATTAAATCAGGACGCAGCATTGATTCGTCTTGAATGACACTTAAGCCATCAAGCGGTTTCATGCCAACGCCAGTTCCATTTGCCAAAATATCACTAGTTGCGATTTCAGCCTTTAATTGTTCAACATTTTCAAGAGGGTATACATTGGCTTTCACATTTAAGTGCTTCATATCTTCATTGATGATTCGTACATTCTCTTCTGCTTGCGGGAAGAAAGCATCATCACGAGCAAAAATGCTGATTTCCGCCACACCTTCCAGCGCAGATTGAATGGCAATTGGAGTAGCAGCCCCCCCAGAACCGATAAGAGTCATTTTCTTTCCTTTAATATCAATACCATGTTCTTTTAGGTTCCGAGTATATCCCATTCCGTCTGTGCTGTGCCCTACGAACTTTCCATCGACATTGACAACTGTATTAACTGCCCCAGAAAATTTAGCACTGTCTGCCAATTCATCTAGATATGGAAGGATCTTCATTTTATTAGGCATGGATACGTTAAATCCTTTTACATTTAATGCACGCATCCCTTTTACTGCATCTTCCAGCTCTTCATTTCCAACTTCAAATGCTAAATAGGCGCAATTCAAGCCTAATTTATCGAAAGCTAAATTATGCATGGCAGGTGATAAAGAATGTCCGATAGGTGTTGCCAGCAATCCTACTAATTCTGTTTTCCCATTAATTCGTCCTAGATTTTCCATGTTCTATTCCCCCTGATTTTTTAAGTTTTATATAAATTCCTTATTGGAAGGAATTATAAGTTAAATATTTTGATCAATGATCTCCAATACATCTCTTAATTGAGTAACAGGAATTTGTCCTGGGGCAGATGCTTCTTTTCCTGCACCAAATGTACAAGCAGATCCAAACACCGCACCTGATAATCGGCTGACCAGGCCTTTACCCGACATTGACATCGTAATGAATGGGCGATCGGCATACTTTGTTTTCATCGTGTAAGTTGCATCTAATAAAACGAGTAAGTCACCAACCGTTTGGGGCATCACAGCGATTTTTGGAATATGGGCGCCAAATTCCTGCATTTTACGCAATCGGTAAATGATTTCTTCTTTTGCCGGTGTCTTATCGAAATCATGGTTACACATTACTACGTATACGCCATTTTCCTCAGCTACCTGTACAGTCTCCTTCACTGATGATTCCTCAAAAAACAACTCCACATCGACAAGATCAATATTCTTCGTTTTAATAGCTGTATGAAGAAGTTGGAAATAATAAACATCGCTGATTTCCTTGTTTCCGCCTTCTTTATAGCTTCTAAAAGTGAAAAGCAGCAAAGTATTTGGAACAGCACTTCTAAGTTTTGAAATCATATCTGAAACGGCTTCTAAGCTTTCGACTTGTTCAAATACATCTACTCGCCATTCAATGATATCCGGCTGTAGCGCATTTACCGTTTCAACTTCTTTAAGCAGTTCCTCTTCAGTTGTCCCCATTAGAGGAACGATGATCTTTGGAACCCCTTCTCCGATCGTTACGTCTTTGATCGTGATTGTTTGCATGGATGTTTCCCCCTTTTATCATTATCATCAGTGGGGTTCATGCCCCACTGATGTTCGGCTAGACTGATTAATTGGATACCTTAATTACCTTTTTGTATCGATAGGCAACGAATACGGCCAATAAAATACTAACTGCCGCAATTGCCACATCAAACAAGAAGACCGCAGTTAACCCAGCACTCTTAGAAATGATACCAGTAATGAAAGGTATAATGATAAAGGCTGAACTACCTGCAATGTTTACATATGAAGTAATCGTACCTTTATTGGCAGGGAAGAATTCTGTGATTATTGTCATGGCTAATTGGAATACCCCTGCAGTTGAAAGCCCTATGAAGAAAGCGCTCAAAACAGTTATAAATGGTTGCTGGATGTAAATGAGTGACAATAAAGATAATGCTGCAATGACCGGATAGATAATCATGACGGTAATGGGCTTAATTACTTTATTCAATAGAACTGCTAGCAAAATGACAGAAACAAGGGAGCCAATGCTATAGTAACTAAGCAATTGAACAGCCTTAGCTTGGGTTAGCCCCAATACATCTTGTCCGAAGTTCGGGAGCCAGACTTGAACCAGCATGAATAAAGCAGTTGATGTGAAGCCTAATAGTATGACTGCCAAACCTTCCTGAGCAAACTTCGGTTTTGAGAGGAATTGCTGTTGAAGCGGAACAGCTTGTTCATCATTCTGAGTTTGGCTTTGAGCTTTATGATCCGGGAATGAAACCTTAAGCAGGAAAAACCCATTAACAAGATATACAGCAGCCATTAAGAAGAATGTATACCCGTAAAACATATCTCTAGCTATAAAGAACGCCATGATAAATGGAAGAAGTGCGGCACCGATTGAAACGAAAGCTTTTACTAATACGGTAGCAGAACCAGCTTTCTTTTGAAAAGCCTCAATAAGTGCTGGATACGTACCTGCATCCAAAAATGAATTTGCAATACCAGCACATACAGCAAATATAAATGCCAGTGTATAGTTAGGAGCCAAAGGTATGCCTATTAGGAAGATCAGGTAGATAAAAGATGCTGAAACGACAAATGGTTTCCTTCCTAATTTATCCGACAGTCTACCCGCGAAAAACAAGGAAACTAACTTACCGATTCCTATAGCAGAAACCAAGTAACTTATCCCTGAGGCACTTGTGTTTAATTGATCGGACAAATTTTCCATATTTGACCCGATGATAATATTGATCATGCCTAAAATGAAATAGCTAATATATAAACCAGTGGCCATTTTTATAAATGGATTTTTCATGTAACACACCCCTATTAAAAATTATCGAAATACACTTTGATTCTTAAGACTTTCAGAAGTTGCCCCCTTGCCCCATACCATAAAATTAAGAACAAAATTACGTACTAAATAAAACAATAAGTAAACCGGCTTTAGTTAGTACATCGTTCTACTAACTTTTCGTATAACTAGTATATCGTTCTACTAATCTTTATTATTAGTACATCGTTCTACTAAAAAATTAGTACTGGTATATCGTTCTACTATAAACCGATTACGTTCTAAATTCAAAAGGTATTGAATTAACCCTTATACTAGATTTAATTAGTTAAATTTATTTAGTATATCGTTCTACTGGATTATTATACTGCGCTAATTTAATTGTGTCAAACTCATGAAGCAGTCCTTAATAACTATAGAGCAATTACTCATACTCATTATTCCTGGATTTCGAAGTGCTTATTTTTGATCTTATTTACCTTAAAAGCACAGCCATACCTTGGATTCGTTACTGTTCATAAAAGATGAAGCATACTTTTATTTGCTGTGGCACAAAGTATTTTTTATCATTTATTAGGCTTCCGATATTCTCCACTTTTTTAGTTACCAGTTTCTGAATAAATTTCTTTTTAGCTAAAATATATGTACTCCTGCTTATTTAAATACAATTATCCAGTTATTTGCAATCTGATTGATTAACCCATGTCTAAATAATATCTCAACTTACCCTTCTAAGGGTGAAATAACGTCTTCTCTATAATGGAAAATAACAAGGCTTCATACTTTTCATAAACGCAAAAAAAGACCAGCCGGATGGCTGATCTTTTGAATGGCTTGGCGGCGTCCTACTCTCACAGGGGGAAACCCCCAACTACCATCGGCGCTGAAGAGCTTAACTGCCGTGTTC
>NZ_JBIWNJ010000013.1:0-2280 GCF_044767165.1 Peribacillus sp. NPDC101481
AGACGGAGCCGCAGCGAAAGCGAGTCTGAATAGGGCGAATGAGTATGAGGTCGTAGACCCGAAACCAGGTGATCTACCCATGTCCAGGGTGAAGTTCAGGTAACACTGAATGGAGGCCCGAACCCACGCACGTTGAAAAGTGCGGGGATGAGGTGTGGGTAGCGGAGAAATTCCAATCGAACCTGGAGATAGCTGGTTCTCTCCGAAATAGCTTTAGGGCTAGCCTCAAGATGAGAGTATTGGAGGTAGAGCACTGATTGGACTAGGGGCCCCCAACGGGTTACCGAATTCAGTCAAACTCCGAATGCCAAATACTTATTCTTGGGAGTCAGACTGCGAGTGATAAGATCCGTAGTCGAAAGGGAAACAGCCCAGACCACCAGCTAAGGTCCCAAAGTATACGTTAAGTGGAAAAGGATGTGGAGTTGCTTAGACAACCAGGATGTTGGCTTAGAAGCAGCCACCATTTAAAGAGTGCGTAATAGCTCACTGGTCGAGTGACTCCGCGCCGAAAATGTACCGGGGCTAAACGTATCACCGAAGCTGTGGATTGACACCGTAGGGTGTCGATGGTAGGAGAGCGTTCTAAGGGCGTTGAAGTCAGACCGGAAGGACTGGTGGAGCGCTTAGAAGTGAGAATGCCGGTATGAGTAGCGAAAGAAGGGTGAGAATCCCTTCCACCGAATGCCTAAGGTTTCCTGAGGAAGGCTCGTCCGCTCAGGGTTAGTCGGGACCTAAGCCGAGGCCGAAAGGCGTAGGCGATGGACAACAGGTTGATATTCCTGTACCACCTATACATCGTTTGAACGATGGGGGGACGCAGAAGGATAGGGTAAGCGCGCTGTTGGATATGCGCGTCCAAGCAGTTAGGCCGGAAACGAGGCAAATCCCGTTTCCATTAAGGCGGAGCTGTGATGGCGAGGGAAATATAGTACCGAAGTTCCTGATTCCACGCTGCCAAGAAAAGCCTCTAGTGAGATGTAAGGTGCCCGTACCGCAAACCGACACAGGTAGGCGAGGAGAGAATCCTAAGGTGTGCGAGAGAACTCTCGTTAAGGAACTCGGCAAAATGACCCCGTAACTTCGGGAGAAGGGGTGCTTTTTAGGGTGAATAGCCCAGAAAAGCCGCAGTGAATAGGCCCAGGCGACTGTTTAGCAAAAACACAGGTCTCTGCGAAGCCGCAAGGCGAAGTATAGGGGCTGACACCTGCCCGGTGCTGGAAGGTTAAGGGGAGAGGTTAGCGCAAGCGAAGCTTTGAACCGAAGCCCCAGTAAACGGCGGCCGTAACTATAACGGTCCTAAGGTAGCGAAATTCCTTGTCGGGTAAGTTCCGACCCGCACGAAAGGTGTAACGATCTGGGCACTGTCTCAACGAGAGACTCGGTGAAATTATAGTACCTGTGAAGATGCAGGTTACCCGCGACAGGACGGAAAGACCCCGTGGAGCTTTACTGCAGCCTGATATTGAATTTTGGTACAGCTTGTACAGGATAGGTAGGAGCCTGAGAAGCCGGAGCGCCAGCTTCGGTGGAGGCGTTGGTGGGATACTACCCTGGCTGTATTGAAATTCTAACCCGCGCCCCTTATCGGGGTGGGAGACAGTGTCAGGTGGGCAGTTTGACTGGGGCGGTCGCCTCCTAAAGAGTAACGGAGGCGCCCAAAGGTTCCCTCAGAATGGTTGGAAATCATTCGTAGAGTGTAAAGGCACAAGGGAGCTTGACTGCGAGACCTACAAGTCGAGCAGGGACGAAAGTCGGGCTTAGTGATCCGGTGGTTCCGCATGGAAGGGCCATCGCTCAACGGATAAAAGCTACCCCGGGGATAACAGGCTTATCTCCCCCAAGAGTCCACATCGACGGGGAGGTTTGGCACCTCGATGTCGGCTCATCGCATCCTGGGGCTGTAGTCGGTCCCAAGGGTTGGGCTGTTCGCCCATTAAAGCGGTACGCGAGCTGGGTTCAGAACGTCGTGAGACAGTTCGGTCCCTATCCGTCGCGGGCGCAGGAAATTTGAGAGGAGCTGTCCTTAGTACGAGAGGACCGGGATGGACGCACCGCTGGTGTACCAGTTGTCTTGCCAAAGGCATAGCTGGGTAGCTACGTGCGGACGGGATAAGTGCTGAAAGCATCTAAGCATGAAGCCCCCCTCAAGATGAGATTTCCCATGGCGCAAGCTAGTAAGATCCCTGAAAGATGATCAGGTTGATAGGTCAGAGGTGGAAGCGTGGCGACATGTGGAGCTGACTGATACTAATAGATCGAGGACTTAACCAACGCTTT